>NZ_FPJE01000024.1 GCF_900119185.1 Sinomicrobium oceani
GATTAAAAGGCTTAGATCATATCAATAGGCAAACGTTGATGGAAATTATCGAAGACAGGCACGGAAAACGCTCCACCATTATGGCTTCCCAGCTTCCTATAGAGGCCTGGCATCAAACCATCGGGGAACAGACTATTGCGGACGCTATTTTAGATCGCCTGGTACATACCGCACACCGGATTAATATTAAGGGAGAATCTATGCGGAAAAAACTAAGAAATAAAAGCTAACTTTACACCAAGAATGAATCGATTTTAAACACTTCATTTACACTGCTCACTTTTATCCGTTTTAGGTGGCTCACTTTGTCCGTTCTTTCCAGTTGAGGGTACAGATAATTGATTGGGTTTGTAATTAACAAAATACCCTGATTTAGGTCTGGAGATAATTAACCCTTGTGATTCCAGTTCCAGGTAGGCCTGAATAACCGTGTTCATACTAACCCCATATTCTCTCTTTAGATCTCTAAGAGAAGGCATTTTTTCCCCGGTCTTTATAGTGCCGCTTTGAATCTGATCTGATAATGTTTCGGCAATTTTTTGATATAGTGTAGTCTTCATTATAAAATCTGTATCCGTCAAAATTAATAAAATTGTATCTGTAACCATTCATTTTTTCTGCTTTATTTTGTTATAAAAATTACCTACTTGCTATGAATAAAAATCTATTAGCATATGTATCTCTTATTATCGTATGCTTAGTATGGGGCTCTACCTACTTTGCAATCCGAATAGGCGTAGCCACTTTTCCTCCCTTTCTATTTTCTGCTATTCGGCAAATCATGGCAGGAGGCATCATGCTGGTCGCATTAAAAATCATTGGAAAACTTCAGCTTAGAAGATCGGATTTACTTAATCAATCCATTACCGGTATTTTAATGGTCACTTTAGGCAATGGCGTAATTGGTTGGTGCGAACGTTACATTACCAGTGGACTGGCCGCATTGATATTATCACTTATTCCTGTATTTGTGGTAGTAATCAGCTATCTGTTTGGTTTTGATAGAAGAAGACCGCATATTTTGATCTTATTTGGATTGATATTGGGTTGTTTGGGAATCATACTCATTTTCAGGGATAATCTAAAAGATATTGCCAATCCTGAATATTTTCTAGGAATGCTTATTGCATTTGGAGCCTGCCTGGCATGGGCTTCGGGAAGTGTCTTCAGTAAGTTCAAAATTTTAAATCATAAAAATGTTTTCCAAAATGCAGCCTTACAACTGCTCACGGGAGGGATTACATTAGTGCTTTTTAGCCTCTTTTTAGACGACTACACAGAACTAAAAGTAATTTCAGGCAAAAGTATATGGGCATTGGCATACCTTGTCGTATTTGGCTCTATTATCGCTTACTCCAGTTTTGTATATGCCCTGAAACATTTACCCATTGGTGTCTCCTCTTTATACGCATACATCAATCCATTTATAGCCATTATGCTAGGGTATTTTTTCCTGAATGAACCCCTTACGGATATAACGCTATTAGCTTTAACCGCTACACTTTCCGGTGTGTATTGTATTAACAGAGGATATAGAAAAATGGTAATACAATGAGAATAGAACAAACCATCATAACAGATATTTCCATTGTTGAAAAAATATACACAGAAGCAATTGCATATCAACATCATCAAACTGGTTACAGTTGGTATCCATTCAGCTCATCTTTCATAAAACAAGAGATTGAAGAGAAAAGAAATTTTAAGGTAGTGACTGACGAAGATGAAATTGCAGGCGTTTTTTCCGTAATGAATGTTGACCCCATTATTTGGAATGATGATAAAGGAAAGGAAGCCATCTATCTACATCGAATGGCAATTCTCAACAATTACAGAGGGAAAAATATAGCTAAAAGAGTTGTAGAATGGGCTATGATTGAAGCCTTTAAATGCAAAAAGAAATTTATAAGAATTGATACTTGGGCCAGTAATAAGAAATTGATAACCTATTACCAAAACTTAGGGTTCCGGTTAATCGGGAAAAAACAATTGCCCCCTAAAAGTAATCTTCCTGCCCATTACAACAATATTGAAGTCAGCTTATTTGAAATAAAATTATGACAAACATACACATAGCACCATACCGTCCTGAATGGCAACCTTACTTTGAAAAATTCAACAAAGCTTGGATTGAAAAACATTTTGTATTGGAAGCTATTGACAACTATGTCCTAACTCATCCTGAAGAAGCTATTTTAAAAGATGGGGGAGAAATTTTATTTGCGCTTCATAATCAAACGGTAATAGGTGCAGTGGCACTGAAAAAAATAGACAATGCTACTATGGAACTTACCAAAATGGCTGTGGACGAGGCTTTTCACGGACTTGGGGCAGGTACAAAACTATGTAAATCAGCCCTGGAAAAAGCAAAAGAACTAGAAGTAAAAAAATTAGTGCTCTATACTCAATCTGCTTTAAAACCTGCTTTAAGCATTTATAAAAAATTTGGGTTTCAACAAATACCCATGGAACAGGGCATTTATAAAAGAGCAGACACTAAAATGGAATTAAACATAAAATAGTAAGCTATGGAAACAATGGCAATAGACATTCACAAAAATGATCAGAGTAAACAATCAGCATTCAATTATGATGATTTTAATTTTGGGACACAGCCTACCGATCACCTATTCCTGAGCGAATATGATCATGGAAACTGGAGGTCTCATAGAATTGTACCCACACAACATTTTTCATTAAGTCCTTTTGCGCTTTGTCTTCACTATGGGCAAACCGTTTTTGAAGGAATGAAAGCTTTTCGTCAAGATAACGGTCAAGTACATATTTTTCGCCCCGAAAAGCATCACCAACGTTTCAATCGTTCTTTGGAGCGTATGTGCATGCCGCCCATAGAAAAAGAGCTTTTCATCAATGCTTTGGAAGAATTAGTAAGGCTTGAACAGCATTGGATTCCACAGGATAAAGAAGTAAGTCTATATATCCGCCCGTTTGTTTTTGCTACGGAGCCACGTTTGGGGGTTAAAGTGGCTGACAACTATACGTTTTGTATTACCTGTACCCCGATGGGGCTGTACTATCCCAAACCGGTAAAGGTAAAAGTTGAAACCGAATACGTTAGGGCAGCAGAAGGCGGTGTGGGCTACGTAAAATGTGGCGGAAACTACGGAGCTGCCTTTTACCCTACACAACAGGCAAAAGAAAAGGGGTTCGATCAAATTATCTGGACAGATGCCAAAACACATCAGTTTTTGGAAGAAGCCGGAACTATGAATATGATGGTAATGCTCAAGGATACACTCATCACTCCACGTTTAAGTACTTCTATCCTGGATGGGGTAACCCGAAATTCCATTATCCAGATTGCCAGGGATAAAGGAATGAAGGTGGAAGAACGGGCTATTAGCTATCAAGAGCTGGAAGATGCGTTTAATGCCGGAAATCGAGTGGAACTTTTTGGTGTGGGTACTGCAGCAGTCATTTCCCCTGTATATAGCATTCAGATACAAGACAAAGACTATTCCCCTTATATAGGGGACGATGCTATGATGTTTCAACTGAAAACAGCTTTGGAGAACATCCGAAAAGGAAGAACTAAAGACACCCACTCGTGGAATCACTTTATCTAAAATAAGCATCGTATGAATGAAAAAGATCAATATCCAATAGGCCGATATAAAGAAAACCTGGAATTGCATCAGCAGATGCAACAACAATGGATTGCTACTATTGCATCATTGCCTTTCCGTATCAAAGAAGAAGCACAGTCGCTCACGCAGCTTCAATTGGACACCCCGTACCGGGAAAATGGTTGGACAGTCAGGCAGGTTATTCATCATCTGGCAGACAGTAATATAAATTGTTTTGCACGTATCAAATTTGCGTTGACCGAAGAAAATCCAAGTATTAAACCTTTTGCAGAAAAGCCTTGGGCAGACCTGTTTGATGCCAAACTAACAGACATTGAACCTTCTCTAAAAATTCTCGAAGGGATTCATGAGCGCTGGGTTGCTCTTTTGGAAAATCTGGAAGAAAAAGATTGGCAAAAATCTTTTTTTCATCCTGAACTCCAAAAAAACCAGACTATAGCTCAGGCAATGGACAAATACAGTTGGCACTGCGAACATCATTTGGCGCACATTGTAAATACAAAAGAAAAAATGGGATGGAATTGAAGAAAAACTACAGCATAAAAACAGGGTATAACAATATGGATATCCAGGCTATTCACCAATTTCTATGCATGGAGAGCTATTGGGCAAAAGGGATTTCTAAGGAACAGGTTGAAAAAGCATTGCAGCACTCTTTTTGTATCGGAGTGTTTCTAGCCGACAAACAAATAGGCTTTGCCAGACTGATTACGGATTATACCACATTTGCTTATTTGGCAGATGTGTATATTCTGGAACAGCACCGAGGAGAAGGACTCTCCAAAAAACTGATGGAATATATAATGAGTTTAGACAACGTAAAAGGAATGAGAAGGATATTATTGGCTACACTCGATGCACACGCACTATATAGCAAATTCGGTTTCCAATCTCCTGAAAACCCGGAAAGACTTATGGAGATAAAAAGAAATAATTTATACAGCAAATAGCTGTTGAAATAACATAAAAGGTCGGATGGCTGAGTGGTTAGGCAAGGATACGCAATATCCTTTACAATGGTTCAAATCCATTTCCGACCTCAAATCAATAACCTTGGGGCGATTCCACAATTTATGAATCGAACCGCCTTTTTAAAATTTTGGGGCAGGCCTCGAAAAGAGAAACCCTCAATTAGGGATTAAAACTTTAGAAAATACAACCAATATTCATTTTCGAAAAATGAATATTTAGAATAGCAATAAATTTATGAATGTATATGATCTGCTTATAAATGATAAAGAAAAGGTTCTCCTTGATGAGGTCTTACTTGACTGTGAAAATCAAGATCAAATAAAGCAACTCATTAGGGAACACAAACACATTAACGAACTATCAAAATACGGGCTGCCTGTTAATAATAAAATTTTGCTTCACGGCAGTTCAGGATGTGGTAAAACAATGACTGCAAAAGCTATTGCAAGTAGTTTGGGTAAAAACATCCTTATACTCAATTTGAGCAATATTGTCTGTTCTCGAATAGGGGAAACATCAAAAAACCTCAAACAGATTTTTGATAAAGCAGGCAGGGAAAAGTCGGTGTTGTTTTTAGATGAATTTGACCAGGTAGGCAAAGCAAGGGGAAACGATGAGAAGGATGTAGGGGAAATGAGAAGATTAGTAAATACCATTATCCAATTAATGGATTATTTGCCTGAAAATGCCTTGTTGATTTGCGCCACGAATCATAAGGAAATGATTGACACAGCATTGATAAGGAGATTTCAGATTAGGATTAAATACAGCTTGCCTAGCAAGGAATTATTAGACAGCTATTACAACAAATTGCTGGCTGTATTTCCCGAAAATATACAAACTATTAAAAGGGATTATAATCTATCATTTGCTGAAGCTAAAGATTATACCTACACACTTATAAAATCTATGTTGCTGGATGAGTTAGGGCAACAGGAAAAAGCAATGCAATATGAACAGTGAAATAATACATAACCTGCAAACTATTCAACAGCGAATACAAAACGCCTGTACCGAAAGCAATCGTGATTGTAGTGAGGTAAAATTACTATTGGCCACCAAAACCGTTTCGCCAGAGCGTATTAAAGCAGCTTTAAATTCAGGACAAACATTGATTGCCGAAAATAAGGTGCAGGAATTAAAGGCTAAATACGATGCCTTAAAAGGCACCCCGCACATCAGTCATTTTATCGGGCATTTACAGACCAATAAGATCAAAGAAATTTTAAAACATGAGGTCTCTTGCATTCAATCCCTTGACCGGTTGGACTTAGCAGAGAAATTACAACAGCGATTGGAATTTGAGAACAAGGAAATAGAGGTTTTTATACAAGTAAACACTTCTAATGAAGAAAGTAAATTCGGTGTACATCCAAGCAAAGCTATTGACTTGGTGCAACAAGTAGCAAAATTCGATAGACTAAAAATAAAAGGATTAATGACCATAGGATTATTTAGTGCCGAAACGGAAAAAGTCCGTCAATGTTTCCGCTTACTGAAAAACATACAGCAGGAAATTATTGCTTTAAATATCCCCAACGTCGTAATGAAGGAATTGTCAATGGGAATGAGTGCAGATTTAGAAACAGCCATAAAAGAAGGGGCTACAATAGTCAGGGTGGGCACAGCAGTCTTCGGGCAGCGTATGTACCCTGACAGTTATTATTGGAATGAAAATAAAGCATACCTATGAATGTCCATTATTTACAACACGTACCCTTTGAAGGTTTAGGAGCTATTAAAATCTGGTTGGATGACAAAGAACACAAAATATCCTCCACAAAATTTTATGATCCCGGGTTTCTACTACCTGATATTTCAGAGATAGATGCCTTGATTGTACTGGGAGGCCCAATGGGTATTTACGAAGAATCGGTATATCAATGGTTAAAGGCAGAAAAATTGTTTATCAAATCCTGTATAGCCGCAGGTAAAAAAGTATTGGGAATTTGTTTGGGTGCACAACTCATTGCGGATTGTTTAGGTGCAAAAGTATCTCCTGCCACTCATAAAGAGATAGGTTGGTTTCCGGTTTTTCCTACCGAAGAAAGTAAAAAGCTACCTTGGTTTTATAAGCTGTTCAGCAATAACCCCATCGTCTTTCACTGGCACGGAGACCGGTTCGATATTCCTGATAACGGAAGTTTAGACCTATTGTATTCAGAAGCTAATGCGCATCAGGCTTTTTACTACAATAAAAATGTAATAGGACTTCAATTTCATTTGGAAGTAACACAAACCAGCTTATTGCAAATGCTTGAAAATGGAAAAGAAGACATAGAACCGCTTTCTTATGTACAATCTGAAGCAGAAATCCATACAGGGGTACAAAACACAAGTACGTGCAACACACTTATGAATGAATTTTTAAATAATTGGTTCTATGAAAACAATCAGTAACGAACGAAAAAAGCAACTACAGGAAAGTTTTAATCGTTCCAAAATGATGGAATTATTTGGAGCAGAAATAACCGGAATTGGCGAGGGCTATTTTGAAATTACCGTTGCTAAACAAGAATTTATGGCTCGCCCCGCAGGAATGTTCAACGGCAGTACCATTGCTACTTTAGTAGATGTTTCCTCTGGTTATGCAGGAGCTTCGGCAAAACCGGAAGACAGTTACTTTACTACGGTTGAATTAAAAGTGAATTATCTAAACCCCGCTTTTGGAGAACAATTGGTGGCTAAAGCGCAGGTGGTAAAAAACGGAAAAGTACTTACTGTGGTACGTTCGGATGTATTTAGTATTACGAATAAAGGCGAGGAAACACTAGCGGCAACTTCATTAGTAACCTTAATGCAGTTATCTAAAAAAGCGCCTGACAAACAAATAGACTGAACGAATTATGGAAATAACCAATATCAACACCTTTCTGGACTATTACGGAAAAATCAGGGAACGGACGAACCGATTGATAGCTGTTATTCCACCAGAATACATGGATTGGGCGTATAGACCCGGAAAGTTTACCATAGCCGACCAAATACGTCATATTGCAGCAATAGAAAGATATATGTTTGCCGAAACCATTTTAGGAAAGCCATGTAGCTATAGCGGTTGTGGTAAAGAATTAGCAGATGGATACAATGAGATAATCGGGTATTTTAATGAGAAACACGAGGAAGCATTAGCTATTTTAAAAAAGCTTAGCAATGATGATTTGCAACGAAAATGCCTGACACCAGCCAATACACCTATTACGGTATGGAAGTGGCTTCGTGCAATGACCGAACACGAAATTCATCACAGAGCACAGCTTTATATTTATCTGAACCTGTTGGATGTAAAGACACCGCCAATGTTTGGATTGAGTTCAGAAGAAATTATTCAAAACAGTCGATTAAAATAAACGGATATGAATACAGATTTTGCACAGGAGTGGCTCATGGCGTGGAACAGTCACGATTTGAATAAAATAATGGAGCATTACAGCGAAAAAATTGATTTTGTATCTCCTATTATCCAGCAAATGGGAATAAACGCAGAAGGTAAAATTTCCAATAAAAGTGATTTAAAGGATTATTTTTCAAAAGCCCTGCAAAAATACCCCGACCTGCACTTTGAATTATATCACGAACTCAAAGGATCTCATTCAATCGTTTTGTTTTACCGAAGTGTAAATAACTCCTTTTCGGCAGAATATATGGAATTGAATAATGAAGGAAAAGTAAGTAAAGTAAGAGCACATTATAAAATCCAGTAAGAAAATGGAATACACAAAAATGAATTGGAATAGGAGTGCCTTGATCATCATTGACATGCAAAAGGATTTTGCAAAAAAAGATGGTGCATCATATATACAGGGAACCGAAGACGTTACGGAAAATATTGCCAAACTGGCATCTGTATTTCGTAACTGCCAACTTCCGGTCATACACGTCATTAGACTTTATAAAGAGGATGGCAGTAATGCTGAGCTATGCAGAAAGAGCTTGTTTCAAGATGGTAAAAAAATCGTTTCCCCGGGTAGTAATGGAGCTAAAATAGTTACGGAATTATTACCCGAAAATGCGGAAAATTATTCAGATATATCGCTGCTAAACGGTCAGATTATACCAATAGCCCCTTATGATTTTATAGTCTATAAACCTCGCTGGGGAGCTTTCTATAGCACACAATTAGATGATTGGCTTACCAGTCATCAAATCAATTCGTTGTTGATTGCAGGCTGCAATTTCCCCAATTGCCCCAGAGCTACCATATATGAAGCTAGTGAAAGAGATTACCATATTAGTATTGTTCCTGAGACTATCTCCGGAATTTACCCCAAAGGTATCGATGAATTGAAAGGGATAGGTGTAGGTATTTGCTCCGTTAAAGAATTAAAAAATATAATCAAAACCAAAAGAGATGAATAGTTATTTGGAAAGCATTAAAAAACAGTTTCTCTATTATAAAATGTTAGGAGAAAAAGCGATGGAACAACTAACTGAAGAACAATTGTTTTGGCAATACAATGAAGAAAGCAATAGCATCGCCATTCTAGTAAATCATATTGCTGGAAATATGTTATCAAGATTTACCGATTTTCTAACCACAGATGGAGAAAAGGGCTGGCGTAATAGGGATTCTGAATTTACGAATTCATTTTTGAACAAAACAGAAATGATGAACTATTGGAATAAAGGATGGGAATGTCTCTTAACTACGCTTGAACAATTATCAGAAAAAGACTTGGAAAAAATTATTTATATACGGAATGATGGCCATACCGTAGTAGAAGCCATTAATAGACAATTAGCTCACTACCCATATCATATTGGTCAGATGGTTTTCATTGCCAAAATGCTGAAAAACGAAGCGTGGAATACATTATCCATAGCCAGAAATAAATCAGGAGATTACAACAATCGAAAATTTTCACAGGAGAAAAGCAAAAGACATTATACAGATGACTTATAACCTCTAAAAATTATGATTACAAATACAGAAAATACCCTTCACTACACATGGGGAAATCATTGTGATGCCTGGACATTAATACAATCAGACCAAGTCATCATCAAAGAAGAAAAAATGCCACTAAATACGGAAGAACAAACACATTATCATAATGAAACTGCGCAATTCTTTTATATTCTTGAAGGCGTTGCAACATTTCTACTCAACAAAAAAGAAATTGTTGTAAAACAAAATGAAGGGATTAAAATTGAAAAAAAACAATTTCATAAAATTTGTAATAGACACTCAGAATACCTACGTTTTTTAGTGATATCATTTCCTGGCAATCCTATGGATAGAATCAATTTATAATCCTATAAAACAACCTGAATATTATAAAAAGGAAGAATATATAATTAACTGTAAGAATAGAGTCCGCAAATGAATTATCTTGAAAAATGCAAACAAATCATATCCACTTGAATGGCTCGATCTACTTATTACAGTCACGCTCAACCCTTCCAAAACAGATATAGGGGCAATTACCGATGTGCAGTTAAATAATATTATCCTTCGAATTTCTGAAGAAAATCTTCGTTTACAACTACTCATAAAAAGCCAGGTCTTTTCCACAAACAAGGAAAATGAAATAAAACTGCTTATCAAACAATACCACTCTTCCTTTATCATATTATTAAATCAAACTCTAGAAAATCAAAAAGCGGCAATCCCAAGGAAATTAATTTTAAAGAATACCTATAAGAGCTTACTTGTAAATATTGACGAACTTCTTTCTTTCATAGAAACCCACTTTGCCAATTATCTAAGCCCTGAAGAAGAGGTCCCAGAAACCTATCTTTCGGTAACACGTAAAGAGCTCAGGAAAAAATTGGATAGATTAAAATCAAAACATAAAAGAATTACAAATCCTGTTATGGATATTGTATTAAAGAGATTATATCGTTTTACAGACACCAACTTGAGATATAAAATAGCTTTTAGAGATATTTTTTACAAAAAAGATCTGGTACGGGGGTTGGAAGAAATAGATTGGAATTCAGTAAATAATAAAGCTTTTTCTCCTATTGATGAGCTACTAATCTATTTAAATTTCAACAGTAAAGGCTACATTAATTTACTTACTGAACGTATTTCTCAATGTATTAATAGCTGTGATAATTCTATTGAGAAAATGGATAGATTGCTATACTATTACAAAGCTTTCAACCAATTACATCGCAAGCCAAGTTTGGTACTGAACCCTAACTATCATGATCTGGAAACAATTTTGGGAAATTGGTTTACACAAGAGATTCTTTACCTAGAAAAGAAATTACATCTATCAGTTGTCCCGCTGCAAAGTAAAAAGGAAAACCCAGTAGAAAAGCAATCAACCGCAAAGGAGAAGCAGAAAGTGCTTTGTATGCTTTCTACTGACCAGATAGGGCTTATCCTTCGTGCTTCCGATGAGCTACGAATATTGGTTGCAAAGTCAATGAGCCAGATATTTAAAACTATAGTACCCCATTTATCAACCCCTTATAAAGAAGACCTGTCCTACGATGGCATGCGTAGCAAATCGTATGTAGCAGAAGAACGAGACAAACAAATAGCCATTGAAACCCTGGAACGAATTATTAAAAAAATCAAAGAATATTAAAACCACTATACTATGAAAAAACTATTTCTCATATTCATTATCATCCCTGTGATTGGGTGTCAAACAAATCAAAAACCTGATAAGGAGACTGTCTTAAAAAGAATCAATGATGATCTAAACTTTCCACGTACTATTGATTATGAAATCTTTTGTAGTGATCCTGCTCATGCTAAAAAGTTGCTGGATTTAAAGCTTGATGAGAAAGGAATGGTTGCCATTCAAAAAACACAAAGATTAAAAGATATCGGTTCACCGTTAATCTCTTTTACCGAAGCAGCCCAACCGTATCTGATTAAACCTACAGCAAAGGAAAGGAAGCTCGACATTCAAAAAGTAAAGATTGCAGAAGAAACCATAGATAACATCAAACTCGGAAACAGTTCTGAATCCAATGGAAAAACATCTATCCCGGTGACTTATACAGTAACCTGTACCAATATCACCCCATTTTCTGTCTTGATGAAACGTGATTTTTCCAAACCGATTGATCGCTCCGCTACACTACGTTTCACAGATGGCAAATGGAAACTGATAAAGCCATAAAAATCATTTTTCCATATCATAGTTACAAAAGAGAACTTTTTAAGAATGTTCTCTTTTTTTTGAATAATCTCTTCACGAAAGACATCTATTTCATTAAGGTTCCAATGGTTACAAAAAGGTTCCAGCCAAAAGTTGGACTTGTAGCGCCCTGCCTGCCTTCGTTTCTTTGCTATCGAGATTAATGTAAACGACCCGACATTAAATGCCGAGTTGAATTGTAGAACGATAAAATGAGAGGCGTATGTTTACCCAGATTTCATGGACAGACTACCTGTTGGCGGTCTCCATACTACTAGCTATTTATTATTTGTTTGTTGGGGTACGGTATTTTTCCGATAACCTTAAAGCCCTGTTGGCAGGAAAACGAAAACTCCCCCAAAAGACATCCCCGTGTCCCGGTTTTCCTGATCATCATCCCACTCTGGAAAATGAAGCTTCAGAAAATATTTCGGTATCTACAGATGAATATACCGATGACGAATTCGCAGAAGTAGAATACCTGATCGAAAAAGTGAAAACGATGATTGCCGATGCGCTTGGCAAACAACTTGTCAAGGAAGAATTCAGGAAGTACCTACGCCTTGTCCTTAAAGAATTTCCCTCCGTAAAAACATCCGTACTCCGTCCTTCGGTCAATGAACTGATTGTATCGGAGTGCGAAAAACAAGGGATTGGTGCCTTTAATGAAGATGAAGTGGATGCGTTGTGGAGCGAGGAAAGGTAGCAATCCCAGCGGAACGTGTTTCCCTGTTCAACCCCGGGCGTAAGGCGATGTGTGACAGAATGGATGGGTCAGTAACGGCGAAACCGTTCCGCTTTTTATTTCTAAAAAACTTTTGATTTTAAACTTTAAAAATGTGAGTTATGAAAATGTGCAGTAAGAAAACAACAAAGTTTAACCGAAAAAAGGTTATTACCATTTGTGCCGCTATGGCATTATTAGCCATTCAATACAGTGCTTATGCACAGGATGGTATTGAGGGGATCAACGAAGCCAACACCAAAGTACGCAGCTACTTTGCCGCAGGCACCAACCTGATGTATGCCGTAGGTGCATTGCTAGGCTTAATCGGCGCCGTAAAGGTCTATCAAAAATGGAACAACGGCGATCAGGACACCGGAAAGGTAGCGGCCGCCTGGTTTGGTAGTTGTATTTTTCTGGTGGTTGTGGCTACCGTCATCCAGTCGTTCTTCGGTATCTAAAATCCCTGAAGTATGCAGACGCAATTAAAAGAAAAGTTGTGGGCGTTTATCGTCCACAACAATCCCGAATTGATGTTCAATTTGCAGGAAGACTATTCGGTGACCAGCTATCTGGATTCAAAAATAAAGGACATTATGCCTTTGGCGGAACAATTACTTTCTGAAAACCGACCCGATTATGTTGTGGAAGAATTATGTCTGGAGCAGATGACTGAAGAGCTTAAACCTTCCCGTTACCACTACCTCCTTTCCATACTTGAAGAAGAATTTTCTGCCGACTATGAGCGGTTACGGGAAAGCGGCACGCTCACCTATGAAGTCGTCAACCTGATTGCTTACTGCAAGGACATTTTTGACGGATACGGATTCAATGCAGCAAATGAAGAGGACAGGCAGCTACGGTACACTGTCATCGGACAGGTACACGAATATCTGAGTTAACTACCAATACGAAAAAGCCGGTCATTAGGAAAAGAGGACGGCTTTACAGCCATAAAGGAATTGTGAGAATGAAAAATGTGTGGATATGGCTTACAATATTTCAGAAAAACTACAGGACAATATCAGGGCGATCCGAATCGCCCTGAGCCATCAAGACGGTAAAGAACTAAGTCCGGATGAAGTCTCGAACCTGAAAAAATTCTCAGGTTTTGGAGGGATCAAGGCTATCCTATACCCTTATGGTACACAGGAAGAATGGTCAGCCAATGGGGCTACCAAAGAAGACCTGAAACACCATGCAGATATTATGGAGCTGCATGACCTGCTAAAGGAAAACTATACCGAAACTCAATATCGGGAAATTATTTCTTCTTTGCGCAATAGTGTGCTGACCGCCTTTTATACCCCGCAGGTAGTTCCCGAAACCTTATACACTGTTCTGGCAGCACAAAATCTGCACCCCAAACGATTGTACGAACCTTCGGCAGGTTCCGGTATTTTTATCAGTGAAGCGGTAAAGGCTTTTCCTGAATTGGAACAGATTACCGCCGTAGAGAAAGATACCCTTTCCGGGTTGGTACTCTCTGCCATCAACAGTACGCTTCCTGTTCCGGCAGAAACCCATATCACCGGTTTTGAAGAAACCCCGATAACCGAAAATTCCAGCTATGACCTTATCGTCAGCAATATTCCGTTCGGCAATTTTTCGGTATATGATGAGGTTTATCCCAATAAAGCACTATCTGGAAAAATACACAATTACTTTTTTGCCAAGGGATTAGACAAACTAGCTGATGGCGGTCTCATGGCTTATATTACCACCGATGCTTTCTTAAACAGCCCGTCCAATCAAAAAGCGAGGGAATACCTATTCGAAAAAGCGGATTTTATAAGCCTATCAGTTATGCCCGACAACCTGATGAAGGATACCGGCAATACCGAAGCTCCCAACCACCTATTGATTGTTCAAAAGAATGCAACAAAAGAAACCCTATCCGAAGAAGAAACCTTACTGGTGACTACCGTATCATTAGAGAATGAATATGGAACCTACCATAGCAATAGCTATATTCAACAGCATCGGGATATCATTACGGGAAATACCCTCCAACCGGGTAAAAATCAATACGGACAGGCACACGAAACCGTATGGCAGCAAGGCGACCTCAATGACATTCGTGAAAAACTTGGACAGACGATTACCGAAGGTTTTAATACCCGTTTAAATCGGGAGCGTTATTTCCAAAGTCAATCCCTACCAATAGAAAAACAGGAATTTGGTGGCAGGAAGCTGACTTATCTTCCGATGCCTGAGAATAAAGCAGAAACCGTTTCGGTACAGTTAGGGCTTTTTGATACGGCACCGGCAGAACAGATCAACCGTGCCATAGCCTATATCAACCCTTTGGATGCCACCGTCGTTCGAAAAGAAAGTGCACGGCTTATCAGTACCATTCGTACTACTGATAAGCCTACGCACGAGAGTATTGTACTCTTGGCAGCCAAACAACAAAAATCCAATCGCTACCTATATAAACTATATTCCAACGTCAAGGAGATTGATCATTTCTCCGCCAACTGGATGGATGCCCGCTTATTGGGACATGAACTGCAAAACCTGTCCGGGGAATTGCAAGGGTTTGGCCATGCGTTTACTTACGAAGGTGATCAAACCTTAGAAGGAGTATTTCAATTAAACGGGCAGGCAGCACGTCCCTTTACCAATATACACCCGTTTCATAAAGAAGGTACACTGATCGTTTATCAGGGACAAGTGGGTACGCTTTCCGAAATTGATAATGATTTTAAAAATGCGGTGTTCCAACCCCTGGGTATGCAAACCGATAAGCGTTTCTATGAACACTATATAACCCTTCGGGATGAGTACCTAAAAATTTCCGAAAAAGAAACTACAAGAACTCCGGTTCCCCAAACCGAACGGGATGAGTTGAACCAGCGTTATGATCAATTTATTTCCCAATATGGGCAGTTAAACAGCCAAGGTAACCGTAGACGCATATTGGAAGATATCGCTTTCGGTTTGACCATGTTATCCTCTTTGGAACGCAGGGAAGGTGAACATTTTGTCAAGTCCGATATGCTGACCAGCACTGCTCAGGTATCCGTAAAACGTTTTGTCACCGATGACCCGATTGAAGCCCTGGCACATAGCCTGAATGATACCGGAAAGGTGGATATCGGGTTTATTGGTGCGGCCATGGGATTGGAGGAACCGGAAACCATTGCCCATTTGGGCGAGCATATTTACCTGAACCCGGTAAGCAAAGATTGGGAAACCGCAGATCAGTTCCTGAGCGGTAACGTAGTGGAAAAATTACGACAGGCAAAACAACAAACGGGTGCTGAGAATGATACCCCACAAGTACAAAGAAGCCTGACCGCTTTGGAAAAAGTTCAACCCGAACGCATCCCTTTCGAACTATTGGATTTTAACCTGGGCGAACGCTGGATTCCCGTAAGCTATTACGAACGTTTTGCTGCGGAACTCTTCGAGCAACATACGGGTATCAATTATTTTCCTTCATTGGATGCCTTTAAGGTCACCACCGGGATGAATACCAAAGTAGCCCGGGAATTTGCCGTCACCCCGAAAAGCGGACGGACTACCTACGGCTATACCTTGCTGGAACATGCTTTGGAAAATACAACACCGTTTTTCACCTATGAGGTATCCGTTGGCGATGGCAAAAGCATACGGGTGCCCGATAATGAAGCCATTCAACTGGCGCACCAAAAGATCGACCAGATACGCAATGGCTTTATAGATTGGCTCAAAGAATTGCCGGATACCGATAAAAAGCATATCGAAAACCTGTACAACGATACCTTCAATTGTTATGTATTACGGGAATTTGACGGTAGTCACCTGAACTTTCCCGGACTGGACAAAAAGGCTTTGGGCATTGAAGATTTGTACAGCAGTCAGAAAAATGCTGCCTGGCGCATTATCCAAAACAGGGGCGCACTGATCGATCACGAAGTGGGATTGGGAAAAACCCTCACCATGATTGTTTCCGCTCAGGAAATGAAACGGCTCGGTATTGTCCAAAAACCGATGATCCTTGCCCTGAAAGCCAATGTCAATCAAATTGCGGAAACCTATCGAAAAGCCTATCCCCACGCCCGGATATTGTCCCCGGGGCAAAATGATTTTACCCCCACTAAAAGGCTACGCTTATTCCATGAAATCAAAAACAACAACTGGGATTGTATTATCCTTACCCATGACCAGTTTGGTAAAATACCACAGTCTCCGGAAATGCAGCAACAGATCTTCCGGACGGAACTGGATCATATCGAACGTGACCTGAATACTGTCAGGGAGTTGGGCGGGGCGATTTCCAAAAAGATGCTCAAAGGACTGGAAATACGAAAAAACAACCTCGAAGGAAAATTAAAAACGGTACTCAAAGACATTGAAGAAAAGAAAGATACGGGCATCAACTTTAAGGAAATGGGTGTTGACCATTTGTTTGTGGACGAATCCCATAAATTCAAAAACCTGACCTTTACCACACGTCATAACCGAGTGGCCGGATTGGGCAATATGGCAGGCAGCCAAAAAGCACTTAATATGCTTTTTGCCGTGCGCACTTTGCAGGAGCGTTTCAATTCCGACCTCTGTGTGACCTTCTTATCGGGTACACCCATTTCCAACAGCCTGACGGAAATGTACCTACTATTCAAATACCTACGCCCTAAAGAAATGGAACGCCAACGCATTGAGAATTTTGACGGCTGGGCAGCGGTATTTGCCCGCAAAACCACCGACTTTGAGTTTAGTGTTACCAATGAAATCATTGCCAAAGAACGCTTCCGTCATTTTATCAAAGTTCCTGAGTTGGCTTTGTTCTATAACGAGATTACCGATTACAAAACCGCCAAACACATCAACCTGGACAAACCGGAACTCAGGGAAACCCTGGTCAATATTCCGCCTACACCACAGCAATCGGTCTTTATAAAAAACCTGATGCAATTCGCCAAGACCGGTGATGGAGAACTCATCGGGCGTGGCAGGCTGACCCCCGAAGAAGATAAAGGGCGTATGCTCATTGCAACCAATTACGCCAAGAAAATGGCAGCCGATATGCGATTGGTAGATGATTGGAAATACGGAGACCATCCGGATAACAAGGTGAACACCGCAGCAAGAAAGATCGCTGAAATTTATAATAATACCCAACCTCATAAAGGGACGCAGATTGTCTTTTCGGATATAGGAACCCCCAAACCGGACCGTTTTAATATTTATGATACCCTGAAGGAAAAACTGGTGAGGGATTTCCATATCCCTGCCGGGGAAGTCACTTTTATTCATGACTGGACGGATCGCAAGAAACCGGAACTTTTCCGTAAGATGAACCGGGGTGAAATCCGCATCCTGCTTGGAAGTACGGAAAAAGCGGGTACCGGTTTGAATGTACAGGAGCGTGTGGTGGCGATACACCATTTGGATATTCCCTGGAAGCCTTCGGAACTGGAACAGCGCAACGGCCGTGGGGCAAGGCAGGGTAACCGTATTGCCAAAGAATATTATGGCAATCAGGTACAGAATTTCGTCTATGCCGTGGAGCAATCGCTGGACAACTACAAATTCAACTTGCTTAAAAACAAACAGACCTTCATTTCCCAAATGAAAAACAGTGAACTCAATGTCCGTACCATTGATGAAGGGGCTGTAGATGAAAAAAGCGGTATGAACTTCTCCGAATACATCGCCATCCTTTCTGGGGATACCTCCCTTTTGGAAAAAAGCAAACTGGAAAAGAAAGTGGCGGTAATGGAAAGCCTGAAACATTCGCATTTTAGGGAACTCACCCGTCATAAATACCAGTTGGAAAAACTGCAAAACGATCATGCTTCCACGGAAAAAACACTCGGAAAGCTTTCTGACGATGCAGCCGTGTATAAAGACCGTCTCCAGATGACCAAAGAAGGTACTAAAGCTAACCCCATTCAATTGGACGGGAAAACTGGTCGGGACAGTGAAGCTATAGGCAAACACATTATCCAGTTGTATCAAAACTGGAAGCCAAAAGCCGGGCAGCACGAAGAAAAAATTGGTAACCTGTACGGTTTTCAGCTATACATCCGCAGGCAACAGGAAGCCTACGAAGAAAACGGATTGTTCGAATACCGGTATTCCAATAGCTTCTATGCACAAAGGGAAAGTGAGGGGATTAAATATACCTACAATAACGGTTTGCCCAATACGGATAATCCGAAACTGGCAGCACGGCATTTTTTAAATGCCATTGACCGGGTGGAGCATCTTAAAGAGCGGTATGAACGGAACCTTTTCGATCTGAAAACCGAACTTCCCAAGATTGAAAAACTCACCTCCAAACCTTTTACCAAGGAGCACGAGCTGCGGGAACTGAAAACAGAACTCGCCAATCTGGAACGGCAGATCGCCATTAAGATTCAGGAAAACCAGTTAAAGCAACACCAACCCAATGAACCGGATGAAGAACAAACCCCGGTCATCAAACTCGGGGAACATCAAACAAACGGGCATGCCGTCAAAGAGTCTGTAGTAGCTGCTTCGGCATCGGAGCGTCCCCGTAGCAGGATGCGATTGTAACATTAAAAAAGAAACGTATGGCAAATAGTGTGTATCAGGTCAATAAAGGAATTAACCGCAGTATCGAATTTAAGGGATTAAAAGCCCAATATATCTGGTATTTGGGTGGCGGTGTGGTAGGATTGCTCATCGTATTTGCCATCATGTATATCATCGGGCTGCCCACACTGGTATGTATCGGTGTCATTCTCGGCTTAGGCACCCTGCTGGTGATGAAGATCTACCGAATGAGCAATCAATACGGGGAATACGGACTTATGAAAACCCTGGCACGAAAACAGGTTCCCAAAGCGCTCCGCTCCAGAAGCCGCAGGGCATTTTTAAAACGATAAAAAAATAAGTAATAATCCGGTAAATACTATAAGAATGGAAAAAATGTTGGATAATCTATTACCGATTATGGATGTGGAACACGACAGCATCCTGAGCAAACAAGGCGATGTCACCGTCGTGTTTAAAGCAGACCTGCCGGAGATCTTTACCCTTTCCGATCAGGAATATGAAGCTTTTCATCAGGCCTGGGTAAAAGCCATTAAGGTATTGCCCAAATTCAGTGTACTGCATAAACAGGACTGGTTTTTGCAAACCGGGCATCAACCCGATTTTACCAAAGCCGATACCAGTTTTTTAAGCCGGGCAAGTGAGCGGTTTTTTAATGAACGCCCCTTTCTGGATCATAGGTGTTATATCCTACTGACCAAAAAACCGGATAACCGCAAAACGGCAACTTCTGCCTATTCCAGCCTGCTGCGCAGAAGCATCGTCCCGGAAGAAACATTGAAACCCTCTTTGTTACAGGATTTTCTGGACGCTGCCGGTCAGTTTCAACGTATCATGGAAGATAGTGGCTTTGTGAAACTGACCCGATTACGGGAAAAGGAACTTTGGAGTGGCAAACGGACAATGGGTATCATTGAAAAGTACTGCTACCTGTCGGAGCACAATGACCAGTATCTCATGGGAGACATCAACTTCCAGGAAGGCTTACAGGTAGGTTCAAAGCATTGTCAACTTTACACCCTGGGGGATGCTGCTGACCTGCCTGCACTTTGTGGCAGTCGTATCAATTACGATAAGTACAGTACGGACAAAACCAAATTCAGTATCGGCTTTGCCTCTACGCTGGGTCAACTACTGCCCTGTAATCATATTTACAACCAATACCTGTTTATCGAGGATGCCCAGAAGACGATCACTAAACTGGAATCCAAAAGGCTACGGTTGCAATCCCTGTCCGCTTACAGCCGGGAAAATATGATTGCCCGTGATGCGACCAATGATTTTTTAAATGAAGCTATCAGTCAGCAACGCCTTCCGGTAAAAGCCCATTTTAATGTACTGGTATGGACGGAAGATAAGGAAGAACTCAAAGACCTGAAAAACAAAGTCTCCTCCGCATTGGCACAAATGGATGCGGTAGCCAAACAGGAAACCATCGGAGCTCCTCAGATTTTCTGGGCAGGTATTCCCGGCAATGCCGCTGACTTTCCCATGAACGATACCTTCGACACCTTTGCCGAACAGGCGACCTGTTTTCTGAACCTGGAAACGGGTTACCGTACTTCCTTAAGTCCTGTAGGGATTCGTCTGGGAGATCGGATGACGGGCAAACCTGTACATGTGGACATTAGTGATGAACCCATGAACATGGGGATTTGTACCAACCGTAACAAGTTTATACTAGGTCCCTCCGGGAGCGGAAAATCCTTTTTTACCAATCATATGGTACGCAGCTATTACGAGCAGGGAACCCATATTGTACTGGTGGATGTAGGACATAGCTATAAGGGCTTGTGTGATATGGTCAACGGCTACTATTTCACCTACAGTGAAGAAAACCCGATCCGTTTCAACCCTTTCTTTATCGGGGAGGGTGACCACCTGGACACGGAAAAGAAAGAAAGTATCAAAACACTGCTGCTCGCTCTTTGGAAAAAGGATGATGAAGCCTTCAAACGCAGCGAGTATGTAGCGCTTTCCAATGCCATTACCGGATACTACCGGCACCTTGAGAAGAATCCATCGGTGTTTCCTTGTTTCAACAGCTTTTATGAATTCCTGCGGGATGAGTATGTAGCGGTACTTCAACAGGATCGGGTAAAAGACCGGGATTTTGATATGGATAATTTCCTGTATGTACTCCGCCCATATTTCCGGGGCGGGGAATTTGATTACCTGCTCAATGCCACGGAAAACCTGAACCTTTTACAGGAACGCTTTATCGTGTTTGAACTGGACAATATCAAAGATCATCCCATCCTCTTCCCGGTAGTGACCATCATTATCATGGAAGTCTTCATCAACAAGATGCGCAAAATGAAAGGCATCCGTAAGATGATCTTAATTGAAGAAGCCTGGAAAGCCCTGATGAAAGAAGGTTTTGCGGAATACATCAAATACCTCTTTAAAACAGTACGGAAATTCTTTGGCGAGGCTATCGTGGTGACCCAGGAAGTAGAAGATATTATTTCTTCTCCGGTGGTCAAGCAGGCGATCATCAATAACAGCGATTGCAAGATACTGCTCGACCAAAGCAAGTACCAAAACAAATTTGACCAAATACAGGAACTCTTAGGGTTAACGGAAAAAGAAAAAGCCCTTGTGTTATCGGTCAATAAAGCCAATGATCCCACCCGAAAATACAAAGAGGTCTTTATCAGCCTCGGCGGAATGCTCAGCAAGGTGTACCGCACCGAAGTGAGCGTGGAAGAATACCTGGCGTACACCACCGAACAGACTGAAAAGGTGAAACTGATGGAATATGCGGCAAAATTTGGCGGGGATATCCGCAAGGGTATTGCTGCAATGGCGGAAGATCTAAAACTTAAAAAATGATGAACCATGAAAAAATATGCAAGAATGTTACTGCTTGCCCTTTGTATCTCCTTTATGGTACTACCGGTACAACAGGCGAATGCCACTCCGATAGCCATACTGGAAATCATCAAAGCAGGCATCAAAAAAGTAATCAAAGCCGTGGATTTAAAAATCCAGCGCTTACAGAACAAGACCATCTGGTTACAGAACGCCCAGAAGACCTTGGAAAATACGCTTTCCAAGCTCAAACTGGATGAGATTTCCGAGTGGACGGAAAAACAAAAAGAGCAATACCGGGAATATTATGAAGAGCTGGCTAAGGTAAAGGCTATTATTTCCTATTACCAGCGCATCCGGGATATCACCCAAAAACAGGTTCGGCTGGTCAATGAATACCAACATGCCTGGCAGCTCATTCAGCAGGATGAACACTTTACCTCGGATGAGATTGAATATATGTCAGAGGTATACTCCGGTATCCTGGAAGAGAGCCTAAACAATATTGACCAGATTACCCTGATCGTTCAATCCTTTACCACCACCATGAGTGATGCCAAACGCCTGGAGATCATCAACAATGCCGCCGATCAGGTTGATGCCAATTATGATGACCTGATGCGCTTTAATCAGCAAAATGTATTGCTGAGCCTTTCCAGGGCAAAGACTTCCATTGAAGTACAAACCGTGAAAAAATTATATGGACTTCCTCAATAACACGAACTATGAGAAAGATAATTTTAATAGGACTCATGCTGTTTCTGGCAGCAGGAACCGTTCAGGCACAGACTTTTTCAGAGTGGTTCCGCCAGAAAAAGACACAGAAGAAATACCTGCTTCAGCAGATTGCCGCTTTACAGGTATATATCGGATATGCTCAAAAAGGGTATCGTATTGCCAAAGAAGGTTTGACCACTATCGGAGGGTTTACCAAAGGGGAATTTGACCTGCATAATGATTTTATAAACTCCTTGAGTACAGTCAACCCTGAAATCAGAAACTATGCAAAGGTAGCAGACATCATCGCCCTTGAAATACGCATCATTCAGGATTACGGGCAAACCTACGGACAACTTGGTAATAGCGATGCTTTTACCGAAGCAGAACTCAGCTATATCGGGCGGGTTTTTACTCGCCTCTTGGAGGATTGTGAACAGGCACTGGACGAACTTATTGCGATAACTACGGATGCCGAGTTGCAAATGGAAGATAATGAGCGCATGGAGCGTATCGACAAGCTCTACTTACGCATGCAGGACAATTACACCTTCTCGCAAAGTTTCGGCAATGAAGCCAAAGTAATGGCAGCCGCTCGGATCAGGGAATACCATGAAGTACAATACGGCAAAACACTCAGGAACCTTCAAAACGAAAACCCATGAAAAAGACAGGAATACTTATAGGACTTGTGATCTGCGGGCTCTTCTGCTCGTTCAGAGCATCAGCGCAATCCGCAGAGATACAACAGCTCTTGCTCAATGTAGAAAAACTGACCCAGTTCAAACAGATATTGAGCGATATGAAAAAGGGCTATCAGATATTGGAAGGAGGTTATAATACCATCAAGGATATATCGGAAGGTAATTTCAGTATGCACAAAGCTTTTTTGGACGGGCTGATGGAAGTAAGCCCCACCGTTCGCAATTACAAACGTGTGGGCGATATTGTGAATTATCAGGTGATACTGGTCAGGGAATACCGGAATGCGTATGACCGGTTTCAAAGTGACGGGAATTTCAATCCGCAGGAACTGGCGTATCTCGGACGGGTGTATGATAACCTCTTTGATGAAAGCCTGCGAAATCTCGATGAATTACTGGTCATCATTACGGCAGGTAAAGCCCGTATGAGTGATGATGAGCGTTTACAGGCCATTGACCGGATCTATGCCGATATGCAGGACAAACTAATGTTCCTCAGACACTTTAATAATAATACGACCATTCTTGCGGTGCAAAGGGCAAAAGAAAGAAATGATGCCCGCACCATTCGCAATATATATGGTATAAACAACTAAAAATCAAAAATTATGGCAACATATAGAAAAACCGCCTGGCTGGCGGTTATAGGATTGCTATTGCCTTTTATGGGCAGTGCACAGGGAATTGCCGGTGAGATGAACAGCTTGCATAGTGTATTGGAACAACTCTATGATGAAATGATGCCACTGTGCAGCCAGCTTATTGGCGTAGGACAGGCACTGGCGGGATTTGCCGCCATGTGGTATATCGCTTCCAGGGTCTGGGGACATTTGTCAAGAGCGGAACCTATCGACTTTTACCCGCTTTTTCGCCCGTTTGTCATCGGGTTTTGTGTGCTGATATTCCCTTCCGTTCTGGGATTGATCAACGGGATCATGAAACCCACGGTGACCGCTACCGCTTCGATGGTAGAAGGCTCCGACAGGGCAATTGCGGTGCTTTTGGAAAAGAAGGAAGAAGCCATCAAAAAAACGGATGTATGGCAGATGTATGTGGGTGAAAGCGGGGATGGTGACCGGGACCGATGGTATAAATACACCCATGATAATGCCAGTCCTTCTGATGAAGGCTTTTTTGAAGGGATTGGCAACGACATCAAGTTTGCCATGTCCAAAGCCTCGTACAATTTCCGCAATTCGGTCAAGGAATGGATGAGTGAAGTACTGCGGGTACTCTTTGAAGCCGCAGCCTTATGTATCGATACGCTACGAACCTTTCAATTGGTGGTACTTGCCATATTGGGGCCGCTGGTATTTGGGATTGCCGTCTTTGACGGGTTCCAGCATACCCTGACCGTTTGGATTGCCCGATACATCAATATTTTTCTCTGGCTTCCGGTAGCCAATATTTTCGGGAGCATTATCGGAAAAATCCAGGAGAAAATGCTGGAAATGGACATTGCCCAGGTACAGGATTACGGGGATACTTTTTTCAGCCGCACGGATATGGCCTATCTGGTCTTTATGATTATTGGCATTGTAGGATACTTTACCGTGCCTTCGGTAGCCAATTACATTGTCCATGCGGGAGGTGGCGGTGCTTTGGGACAGAAAGTCACCAGTATCTTCAGCAGTTCCTCCAGAGCAGTTATGGGAGCAGCCACAGGTGGGGCCAGCATGGCGGCGGATGCAATGGGCAATGCCGCCAGTCGTATTTCCCAGAGTATGGCCAGCAATGGTACAACCAATCCTTATTTCAAGGATGGCAATTCGGATGGCGGTGGCTCCGGCTATATGAATGACAAACTCAAAGGTAATTCTTAACCCCAAAAAGGAGAAATCATGTTTAAAAAAATGAAAAATATCGATACGGCTTTTCGGCATATCCGGGGATTTACCATGCTTATTATTGCAGGCTCGGTGCTATTATCCTGCTTTGCCCTTTATAAGAGTTTCAGTCTGGTATCGGAGATGCAGGATAGGATTTACATTCTTGCCAATGGCAAGGCACTCGAAGCCTATTCCGCCGGACGTAAGGACAATATCCCAGTGGAAGCACGGGATCATGTGAAAACCTTCCACCAATTGTTCTTTACCCTTGACCCGGATGATAAAGCAATTGAAACGAATATCACTAAAGCTTTATACCTGGCGGATGGCAGTGCCAAACGGATTTATGATGACCTGAAGGAGAACGGATATTATGCCGGGCTTATTTCCGGAAATGTTAACCAGACCATCCATGTGGATAGCGTAGCGGTGGACATCAATGAATACCCCTATAAATTCCGGTGCTACGCTACCCAGCGCATAATCCGTCCGACCAGTATCACTACCCGAAGCCTGATTACTGAAGGGGCGTTGCGTAATGTATCCCGAAGTGATAATAATCCGCATGGTTTTCTGATAGAACGCTGGGCAACCATCGCCAACAAGGATTTGAAAACGACCGCCAGACGGTATTAAGCCCATAATGGACATTTATTCAAAATTAATACAAACAAAGTCAATTGAGTGGCTTATAAAACTTTGTACAAATGAAACGAAATACAAAACAGAAAAAGGAGGCTCCTAAAAACGGACTGTTAATCCTGGGATTACTTGCCTTATACAAATGGCTGCAAAAAGCATGGGCAAAATGGATGTCGAATAAGACAAAGCGTATTTCCAAGCGGTCAGGAACCATAGCGCTGGTCCTTTTTGTAAGCCTCACCAGCGGTTACTGTATCTATCTCGGGGTACACGCCATCACTGGAAAAAGTAAGGACAATGCCTTTACGGTAACCTCGATCAAACGTCCCCGGCATCTTACGGAATCCGAAGCTATAGCATCACCGCTCCCTCCGGTATCCAAACAGGATTACAGGCGCATTCAAAAGTTCCGGTGGTATATGGATAGCCTTGCCCGAAGCCCATCGGGTAGAAAACTATATGACAGTATCGTAGCAGCCCGTCCGGGATTGATGGATTCGGTTCGCTATATCGAAAAAGAATATCAAAACTTTAAAAATCAATGACCATGGAAAAACAGGTAATAACACCAAAAATGAAAAGACAGCGCAAGTTCCTATTGGTATTGCCGCTGCTCGTCCTTCCTTTCACCACTCTGATATTTTGGGTATTGGGAGGCGGACAGGTACAGGAACTACAGGCACAGGAAACTCCACAGAACGGGTTTAACCTTCACCTGCCGGAAGCAAAACTGACCGATGACAAGCAAATGGATAAGATGAGCTATTACAACCGGGCAGAACAGGATTCGGCAAAATTCAGGGAACTCCGTAAAAATGATCCGAACTATAAAAACAGTGTGATTTCAGATATGGATGATGTATTACCCCAACAGGAAGTAAAACCGGGTCAGGTATCATCCGGTGGACTGAAAACTTCCCTCTACGGAAGCGGTCAGGGCAACGATCCGAATACGGATAAAATTTATAAAAAGCTGGAAGCTTTAAACAGGGAATTGAACAAACCGGTGGAACGAACCCAGCTTTCTGAAGATTCCGCGAAACAGGAAACAAAAACCAATTATGGTAATACATCGGTGAGTTCCAGTGATGTGGACAGGCTGGAAGAAATGATGCACACCATGACCCAGCCGGAAGCACCTGACCCGGAACTGGAACAACTCAACAGTATGCTGGAAAAGATTCTTGATGTACAGCATCCCGAGCGGGTTCAGGAGAAACTAAAACAACTATCGGAGGATCGCAGGGAACAATTGTACAAAGTATCCACTGCACAGAAAGATGATAGTATTTCGCTGATGCATACCGGACGCTTTGTTACTCCTACGGCAAATGGATTTTATTCCCTGGACGATGACCAAATTGCTGAACAACCAGAAAATGCCATACAAGCGGTTATTCACGAATCACAGACCGTAGTGAACGGGTCTACCGTAAAGCTTCGCCTGGTCAATGATGTATTCATTAATGGGGTGCATATCCCCAAAGACAACTTTGTGTTTGGAATTGCTTCCCTTAGCGGGGAAAGGCTGCATATCAAGATCAACAGCATTAGAAGCGGTAATTCCCTTTTCCCGGTAGAACTCTCCGTGTACGATATGGATGGATTGGACGGGGTTTACATTCCCGGCGCCATTACCCGGGATGTCGCCAAACAATCGGCTGACCGCTCCATGCAAAACATCGGATTGACCTCTCTTGACCCTTCCTGGCAGGCACAGGCCGCAGGTGCCGGTATAGAAACGGCTAAATCACTGTTCAGTAAAAAAGTAAAACTGATAAAAGTAACCCTGAAAGCGGGCTATCAGGTATTGCTCCGTGATGAAAAACAAAAACAGATCAGTAATCAATAAGTAATAACCATTTAAAATTCCATAAAGATGAAAAAGATAAATGCACATATGGTGATGGGATTTTTCCTGTTCCTTTTCGGATTAAATGTAAACGCTCAAAGCAGGACTAAGCTTGAGCCCAAATCCATCGCTCCCTATCCTTTGGAGATTACCTATTTTAAAACGACCAATATTATATTTCCAAGTGCCATTGTGGGTGTGGACAGGGGTAGTAAAGATGTGTTGGCGCAAAAAGCTAAAGGAGCTGCCAATATTCTACAGCTCAAAGCGGCAAGGGACAGTTTCCCGGAGACCAACCTGACGGTGATTACCGCAGATGGGAAATTGAATTCCTTTGTGATTAACTATACACCCATGCCGTCCGTGTTGAATGTTTCCATAAAGGAAAGGGATAACAAAAACAGTATTTTCCTTTCACCCGGATCGGTTAATGAAGCTGAAGTCACTACCTATGCTACACACACCTTATATTCCAAATACAAAGGGCATAAGGTAAAGCGCAGCAAATATGGTATCCGCTTCGGATTGAACGGCATATTCATTCGGGACAACCTGATGTACCTGAGGTTAACCATTACCAACACATCCAATATCAGCTATGATATTGACCAATTACGCTTTTTTATCCGTGACCAGAAAAAGGCGAAAAGGACAGCTTCACAGGAAATTGAGATTACCCCGGTACACATCCAAAATAAGGTAACAAAAATTGACGGTCGGTCTTCACAGGCCTTGGTAGTTGCCGTTCCCAAGTTTACCATTCCCGATAAGAAATATTTCGCTATTCAATTGTTTGAAGCAAACGGGGGAAGGCATATCGAACTCAGTGTAAAAAACAGGACGATTATTAAAGCTGTAGTACTTCCCACATTGCAAATCAACAGGAAGTACACCTATCAATAACTTTTAAATCAATTATCATGAATCAGAAGAATTTAGAATACCTGAAAGATCAGATTAAATATACCGGTTTTGGAGAAGGCTTTGAAGCTCCCTTAAAGCGAATGATGGAAATAGAAAAGCCAGCTTTTAAGCTGGTACATGAAACCCAATTCGGTACTGATAAGGTGGAAGCCCGAATGAATTTTAGCAAGTCCAAGCAAACGGATATGTATTTCTTTAACTCCTATCAGGTGAGTGTACAAAAGGAAAATAGTCCTGATGAAGCGATGAAACAGACCTTCTATATCAACAAAGGCAATAACATTACCCTGAAAGAAGCCTACAACTTAATGGAAGGGCGGTCGGTCAATAAGGATTTGACCAACAAGGAAGGGCAACTCTACAATGCATGGTTACAGATGGATTTTAAACAGAGTGATGACAATGGAAATTTTAAAATACAGCAGTACCATCAAAACTATGGGTACGATCTGGAAGCAACACTTTCTAAACATCCCATTAAAGAACTGGAGCACGAAACCTATAAATCCAACCTGGTCGATTCCCTGAAAAAAGGAAACCTGCAATCGGCAACTTTTCAAAAGGAAGGTTCGGAGCAGAAACAGTACATCGAGGCGAATCCACGGTTTAAGACCATCAATATCTATGACAGTAATATGCAACGGATGGATAACCGCCAGTCCAAGACGGAAAAACAATCGGAAGCACAAAGCCGCTCTGCTAAACAGGATCATAAAGGTCAGGAGCAGCCAATTAACGATGAAGCTCCGGATATACCGAAGGCTAAGAAGAAAAGAAAGAGACCCACTATAACCTAAATGATATGGAAGAGTTAAAGCCTTTATCTAATTTTTTTACGGCTATTGAGCAGGATGGCCGTATCAGCATTACACATATAGGGATATATGCTGCCCTGTTAGAGTACCGGGCGCAGATGGGCAATAGCAATCCGATAGTGGCATTCAGCTATGACATTATGAAGATTGCAAAAATATCATCTGCCATGACCTATCATAAATGTGTAAAGGATCTTAATGCCTACGGGTATATACGGTATGAACCCTCATTTAATAAAAACAAGGGGAGTAAAATCTACTTTCACGAAACCGATGGGTAGCATGAATTAATTTTTCGGTATAAAGCCCTTCGGGGCTTTTGCTGTTTTAAAGCGGAGGTGTAAGATGGAAAATGAAGTAAAGAGAATTCCGCCGGAAAAAGCAATAGCACTATTGAAAGAAGACGGTATAGAAGTAACAGCAGAACAGGTGAAAGTCATCCTGGACTTTATGTATGAGATTGCAGATATTGTAGTAGATCAGTATCTGGCAAAACCTGCCTGAATTTCGTATATTTATAAACGGAATCAAGCTGTTAGACAGAACAACCTTAAAACGTGGGAGAGATGAAAATTGCAGATTTATACATACGGGTAAGCACGGATGAACAGGCCGATAAGGGATACTCACAACGGGATCAGGAAGAGCGTTTGCGTAAGTATTGTGAAATCAACCATATTCAGGTACGGAAAGTGATTTATGAGGATCATTCTGCAAAAACCTTTAAACGTCCTTCCTGGACAAAACTGTTGGGCATCCTTCGTAAATCCAGAGGGCAGTCCGATTTGATATTATTTACCAAATGGGACAGGTTCAGCCGAAATGCGGGAGATGCTTATCAGATGATCGGCACGTTGAGAAGATTGGGGGTAGAACCGCAGGCAGTCGAACAACCGCTCGATTTATCCATTCCTGAAAATAAAATGATGCTCGCCTTTTATTTGGCTGCTCCTGAAGTGGAAAATGACAGAAGGGCATTGAATGTATTTCATGGGATGCGCAGGGCTAAAAAAGAAGGTCGCTGGATGGGAACAGCGCCGATTGGATACGTCAATAAAACCAACGAAAGCGGTAAAAAATATATTGCCCCAAGGGAAGTTCAGAGCGATATTATGAAATGGGCGTTCAAAGAGTTGGCAAAAAATATGTTCAGTACCGAGCAGGTTTGGAAAATGGCAAAGGAAAAGGGGCTGAAATGCAGTAAGAATAATTTCTGGACAGCTATCCGTAATCCTATGTATTGCGGTAAAATATTTATTCCTAAATACAAAGATGAAGAAAGTCAATTGGTAATGGGGCAACACGAACCCCTGATATCTGAAGCCTTGTTTTATGATGTACAGGATGTGCTTGACGGTCGTAAAAAAGTGATGCGGGCTAAAATGAAGGTGGATGGTCATTTTCCATTACGTGGATTTGTGATTTGCCCGGATTGCGGACGTATGCTGACCGGTAGCAAGTCGAAAGGGCGTTCCCAGTATTATTACTATTACCATTGCTCTGGTGGCTGTAAATTCAGACACAAGGCTGAAGATATGAATGAAAAGATCGTTTCCGAAATTGGGAAATATGTGTATTCCATTCCTAAGCTGAATCTATTTAAAGAAGTCATTACTTCGGTATATAAAACAAAAACCAGAGACAGGATTGGAAATATACAGCAGTTGAAAATCCGTTTACAGGACGAAAACAATAAACTGAGTAAAGCAAGGGAATTACTTTTGTGTGGTGATATTGAAGCGGATGATTACCGAATGATGAAAGCGGATGCCGATAAAAAAATAAACAGGCTGGAAGCTAAACTGACAAGCACGATAACCGACACTCAAAACGTAGAACCCCTGTGGGACAAGGCGATCAGCAATCTTTCACAGTTGGGCTACTTGTATGAAACCGGGACGATTACACAAAAAAGAAAGATCATTGGTTCGGTCTTTCCTGAAAATCTGACTTTTGACGGATTTGAATATCGAACCACCCGCGTTAATGAAGCAATCAAGTATATCACACTGATTGACAAAGATTTAAATGGAAATAAAAATGGGACAAACTCATCATTTTTGAATTTGTCCCATCAAGTGACCCCGGAGGGATTCGAACCCCCAACCCTCAGAGCCGAAATCTGATATTCTATCCAGTTGAACTACGGAGCCATGATCCGGGCAATGAAATAAAATTTCATTAAGATCCCAGGTTTATTTTAATTTTTAAGCTAACTTCTGTTTTACGATTGCAGAGATCACTTTACCATCTGCTTTTCCCGCCAATTGCTTGGTTACAGCTCCCATCACTTTCCCCATATCTTTCATGCCTTCGGCACCGGTATCGGCAATGGTTTTTTCTACCACAACCGCAATCTCTTCTTCACTCATTTGTTCCGGAAGGAATTTCTCTATCACTGCCGCCTGAGCCAATTCAGGTGCTGCAAGATCCTCTCTTCCCTGATCCGAATAAATTGTCGCACTATCTTTACGCTGTTTCACGAGCTTTTGTAACAATTTCAATTCGTCTGCTTCCGACAATTCCTTGGAACTGCTCTCGGTCTGTGCAAGCAAAAGTGCAGATTTGATAGCACGTAGAGCTTCCAAAGACACAGTGTCTTTTGCCCTCATGGCAGTCTTCATCTCCTCCATTACTTTACTTTGCAAACTCATAATTTTCGGCTTTTATTTCCGGACTGCGAATATAAGAAAGAATTCGAGAATGTGTAGCGAAAAATTTGAAGATTTTTACAGCATTCCTTAAAACAGTTAAACGTCATGGTTTTAAAAAACACATGACGTTTAACATCTTTTGTTCACCATATATCGCTAAGAATTTCTCTCCTTGGAAGAACACAACAATCAGTCTACATTATCGTGCAGGAACGAATTGTTGGATCTTAACTGCATATCATCATTACTGTCCTTACCTACCGAAATCCGGGATGTACCGTCTTCGGATGTTCTTTCATGCAGTTGGACTCCCATTCTCTTATATGCAGGCTGCTTCTCGATCTCATCGATCTTGGAAGTACTGTTATTGAACTTGTAATTGAATTCCTTGAGCCTTTTTCTTCGTTCTTCAGCACGGAGTTTCAGACTGTCTTCTATAGAAGAATTAAAAGGATCTATCTCCTTATTCTCAGCGGGAGGAGCAGATTGATTAACTACCTTTTTCTCGATAGCAAGCTCCCGGTCTGCCACTTCATTTTTCTTCTGTACCGGTTTGGCATTGGAAAGCCTGCTTTCCATCTCCATATAATCATCCAGGCTATATCGCCTTACACCTTCTTCGGACACTTCGGTTACGGGCACTACTTCTACATGATCTTTCACCTCGTAGTTTCTCGTATCCTCATCCATATCAAAGGTAAAAACATTCTTTTTCTCTTCCTTTTTCTGTTGTTGCTCGGACTTGGGTGTCTCCCGATTTTCATTTCCGGGAGTCAAAGGCATATCAAAAGAAAGCATGGTCTGCTGTTGCTGCTTCTGCTGTTCTTTCATTCGTATCTCTTCGACCTCAACTTCTATATTACGGATATTTTCGGTGGTATCTATGATCACAAAATCTTCTTCTCTGGCATACACCTCATCATAGATCACATTGATATTCCGTATAAGATCGGTAGTAGGAACCAGGTCCGGGCCCTTTTTTACCTCGGTTTCGGGCATATCATCCGTAAGCGTATGTTTTACGGTTTGTTGTTTCGGTTCTTCCGAAACAGCCTTGGGCTTTATCTCACCCGGAAAATTCATCGTGGAAAACGTCTTATCCGGAGTCAGCTCCTGGGTAGCCCGCTGCTCATCTTCGAGGGTATGAATAATCTTTTTGGCTTCCGTATTTACGATCTCATGTTGTTGTTCGATATTAAAACCTGTAGCGATAACCGTTACGGAAATAGCATCTCCGATGGTGTCATCTTCACCGACACCCATAATGATGTTGGCTCCGTGACCGGCTTCATTCTGAATATGATCATTGATCTCTCCTATTTCATCTATAGTGATCTCCTCTCCGCCAGAAACGATAAGTAGCAGTACGTTTTTGGCTCCGGTGATCTTATTATCGTTCAACAACGGAGAATCCAGCGCCTTGATAATAGCGTCCTGAGCACGGTTACCCCCGGAAGCGGAAGCAGAACCCATGATCGCAGTACCGCTACTCGACAGGACGGTCTTGGCATCCCTGAGGTCAATGTTTTGTGTATAGTGATGCGTAATAACTTCCGCAATACCCCTGGAAGCTGTGGCAAGGACTTCATCCGCTTTGGAGAAACCTGCTTTAAACCCGAGGTTTCCGTAAACTTCGCGCAGTTTGTTATTGTTGATAACGATGAGTGAGTCCACATGGCTCCGCAGGTTCTCTACTCCTCTACGGGCCTGCTCATTACGCATTTTCCCTTCGAACTGGAAAGGAATGGTAACGATACCCACAGTAAGGATATCGAGTTCTTTAGCCATTTTAGCAATGATAGGAGCTGCCCCGGTACCGGTACCTCCTCCCATTCCTGCCGTTATAAAGAGCATTTTGGTATTGCTGTCCAGCATCCCCTTTATCTCTTCAAAACTTTCTATGGCGGCTTTTTCCCCGACATCGGGATTAGCTCCGGCTCCCAGTCCTTCCGTGAGCGATACCCCAAGCTGTATTTTATTGGGTACAGGACTGTTGTCCAAAGCCTGCGAATCCGTATTACATACTACAAAGTCGACACCTTTTATCCCCAGTTGAAACATGTGGTTGATAGCATTGCTACCACCACCGCCAACACCAATCACCTTGATTACATTGCTCTGGTTTTTGGGCATGTCGAACGAGATGTTTCCAAAATCTGTGTTGCTACTCATAATTCTTGTTTACAGGTTTTAAAATATTTTCCTTTAGCCAATACCGTTTACTCCGCATTGTCTAAAAAATCTTTCACTCTATCGGACCATTTTTCCAGGAAAGACTTTCGCTCTTTCGAAGGTCTCGATACAGTTTCGGGCTCATCGTTGGTTGGTTCTTCGGGTTGTTGTTCAGTCTGTATTTTCTTTTCTACAATCTTTTCTTCTTTAAAATTCTTTTCCTGTCTGTCGAGGGCGTTCATCACCAGGCCTACTGCCGTAGCATATACGGGGCTTGCTACCTCCGGATCGGAATCTCCGGCCAGGTGCTCATTGGGGTATCCTATTCTGGTATCCATCCCCGTAATATATTCGACCAGTTGCTTCAGATGCTTCAACTGGCTTCCGCCCCCCGTAAGCACAATACCGGCTATGAGTTTCTTCTTTTGGTCCTCATGCCCGTAATTCTTTATTTCCATGTACACCTGCTCTATGATCTCCACCACTCTCGCGTGGATGATCTTAGAGAGGTTTTTCAATGTAATTTCTTTGGGCTCTCTGCCTCTCAGGCCAGGAATAGAAACAATCTCATTGTCCTTATTCTCTCCCGGCCAGGCGGAACCGAATTTAATTTTCAGCAATTCGGCCTGCTTTTCGATAATAGAGCAGCCTTCTTTTATATCTTCGGTGATCACATTACCCCCAAAAGGGATGACTGCCGTATGTCTGATGATCCCGTCTTTGAAGATCGCCAGATCGGTTGTACCTCCTCCGATATCGATCAGCGCTACCCCAGCCTCTTTTTCTTCCTGGCTCAACACTGCATTGGCCGAAGCCAGCGGCTCCAGAGTTATGCCCGATAATTCCAGTCCGGAACTTTTTACACAGCGCCCTATATTGCGTATGGAAGATACCTGCCCTACCACCACATGAAAATTAGCCTCCAGTCTTCCGCCGTACATCCCGACAGGCTCCTTGATTTCCGACTGCCCATCCAGCTTGTATTCCTGCGGAAGTACATGAATAATTTCTTCTCCCGGCAGCATAACCAGTTTATAAACCTGGTTACACAACCTGTCTACATCCGATTCGTCTATGACCTCATCCGAATTGGGACGGGTAATATAGTCGCTGTGCTGCAGACTTCGTATATGTTGCCCGGCAATACCTACCACCACTTCGGTGATCTGTTTCCCGGAATTGTTCTCTGCTTCCTGTACCGCTTGTTGTATGGACTGGATCGTCTGGGTGATATTATTCACCACCCCACGGTGGACCCCAAGACTTTTTGCTTTCCCAATGCCCAATATCTCTATCTTGCCATATTCGTTTTTACGGCCGATCATAACCACGATTTTCGTGGTCCCTATATCCAATCCTATTGCGTATTTCTCCTTTTCCATATCTTACTTTTTGGTGCAAACCACCTGGTCATTGAATCGCAGATCTACTTTTTTATAGGTTCCCAAAGACTGGTCTTTACGTGCTTTTTGATAAAAAGCCTTAAAATTAACGACTTTCTGTTCCAGGTTATCCGTATTACCCAAGATCACAGTAAAGTCGTCCGTTCGCAGTCTCAGGTCGTATCCTGATTCCGTCTTGTGTATTCCTACAATATTCCTGTTTAAAAACCTGTCTTCATCTATATACTTCACCAGTACATACACATCATTCAGGTCGTCTTCGTTTACCTGGCCGGTGATCAAAGGCACACGCGCCGCGTGAACCGGAGACAGTGGCATTTTTTTGCCTTTTCTGTCGATATAAAACGACGACTTGCCCGCTACACGGGCAATCGGTTCTCTTTGCTTTATTTTCGCACCAAGTTGCCCGTTAACAGTAAGATAGACCTGGGCCTCCTGAATCATTTCATTAGAGTACAGAGTATGCTCTAACTTATTCAAAACTAATTTTTCTTTAGGTATGTTCGGGACGGAGTCCGTACTTAGTATTAACAATTTATTAACCATGGCATGGGTAACGAAAAGGTTATCTCCATCGAGAAACTCGACCTGCAAACCGGATACCGGCTTTTTCCCGGATCTCTGATTTGCAAAAGAATACAGAAAAACCAACACTATAACAGCCAGTAACAGCTTTACTATGTAAAATATTTTTCTCATGAGATCATTCTAAATTTCCTTCCTCTTCTTTTACGCCAACCTTAAAATCTTATTTTTATTCTTTAGCCTTTTCCGAAAGTACCTCCCTGATCTTTTCTACTTCCCGGCCAATGTCTCCCGCTCCCAAGGTAAGCACTACATCGGCATCGGTTTTTTTCAGCAGGGACAACAATTCTTTTTTACTTACCAACTGTTTATTATCATTGTCGATCTCTTCGAGCAAACGCGCGGAAGTAATACCTTCTATAGGCTCTTCCCGGGCCGGATAAATATCCAGCAGCACTACTTCATCGAAACCGGAAAGACTCCTTCCGAATTCTTCCATAAAATCCCTGGTCCGACTAAAGAGATGGGGCTGAAACACCGCCATGACCTTTTTCCCGGGATACATCTCCCGGACCGCCTGGTATACCGCATCGATTTCCGCAGGATGGTGCGCATAGTCATCGACATACACGATATTTTCCGATTTCAGCTGATACGAGAATCTTCGTTTCACTCCTTTAAAGCCAAACAAAGCCTCGGCAGCGTCCCCGGGCTCCACTCCTCCTTCTACAGCCATTGTAAATGCCGCAAGCGCATTGAGAAGGTTGTGCTTTCCGGGCTTCCCGAATTTTACACGGGTTACCAGTTTTTCCGGTGTCCTTATATCAAATACATACCCACCATCCCGGATCTCCAGATTTTCGACCGAATAATCGGCACCGGATTCTACCCCGTAGGTTATTCCGGATATCGGCAAACCATACCGTACTATGAGTTTTCCTCCGGGCTTCACCTTACCTGCAAATTCGCGGAATGTACGATCCATCTCCTCCTTGTTTCCATATATATCGAGATGATCAGCATCTATAGAGGTAATACAGGCTATATCCGGTGACAGGTGCAAAAAAGACCTGTCGAATTCATCGGCTTCGGTCACGGTAATCTTATCTCCTTCGAGGAGAAAATTACTGTTCAGGTTTTCCGAGATCCCTCCGAGAAATGCGGTTACCGGAACTCCTGTATCTTTTAGCACATGAGCAAGTATCGCCGAAGTCGTAGTTTTTCCGTGCGTCCCGGCCACTGCATAGCAGAATGATCCTGATGTTATAAAGCCCAGAACCTGCGCCCTTTTACACACTTCGAACCCCTTACCTGTAAAATACTGAAACAGCGCACTGCTTTTGGGCACCGCAGGAGTATAAACCACCAAAGTACCGACAGTATCTCTGAACACTTCGGGGATTTCCTCTTCGTCATCCTTAAAGGTCACCGACATCCCTGCATTTTCCAGCTCCGTAGTCATCTCGGTAGAAACACGGTCGTACCCGGCTACGTTTTTACCGATAAATTTAAAGTAACGGGCCAGGGCAGACATTCCTATACCTCCTATACCTATAAAATAGACGTTATTTATAGTCTTTAGATTCATCTGTCGCGATCTACTGTTTCTCCTTTGGTTTAATACACTTTTCTATTTCATCGACAATAGTTGCCGTAGCATCAGGCAGCGCAAGCTTCCTGAAATTATTACCGAGCTCCTCCTGTTTTTCTTCAGACGAGATCAGGGACACGAATTCGTTTTCAAAGACCGTATCCAGTTCTTTTTCACGGATAAGTATGGCAGCATTTTTAGCGGCAACAGCCTGAGCATTTTTGGTTTGATGGTCTTCCGCAACATGGGGCGAAGGAATAAAAATCACCGGTTTCCCCACGACACTCAACTCCGACACCGAGCTTGCTCCTGCCCTTGATATCACTACATCCGCCGCAGCATAGGCCAGTGCCATCTCGTTTATAAACGCATGCACCCGGACCGTATTATCCTCGTACTCTTTAAATTCTTCGTAATATAACTTTCCGCATTGCCAAAGCACCTGTACCCCATTTTTCCGTAACAACGGCAGTTGCTTCCGGACCAATTCATTTATTGCTCTTGCCCCGAGACTACCTCCCAGAACCAATACTACTTTCTTCCCGGGGTCTATACGAAAAAACGCCTGTGCTTCCACACGTCTTGTCTTTACATCCAGCAAATCCTTTCGCACCGGGTTTCCCGTCTTTATAATTTTATCTGCCGGAAAAAACCTTTCCAGTCCGTCATAAGCAACACATATCTTCGATACTTTTCCGGCCAGCAAACGGTTGGTTATCCCCGGATAGGAATTCTGCTCCTGCAGGACACAGGGAACACCTTTACCGGAAGCTACCCTTAAAAGCGGGCCGCTGGCAAATCCGCCCGTACCGACAACCACATCGGGCTTAAATCTTTTTAATATCCTGCCCGCTTTCCACAAACTACTGATCAGTTTGAAAGGAAACAACAGGTTTTTCAAACTTATTTTACGATCAATCCCCGATATCCATAATCCTTCTATCCGGTATCCGGCCTGAGGCACCTTCTCCATTTCCATCCTGTCGCTTGCTCCTACAAAAAGAAACGCTGCACCCGGATGCCGCATCCGCAATTCATCTGCGATAGCTATGGCGGGGTAGATATGCCCCCCGGTTCCTCCTCCTGATATGATAAATCTATAATTGTTCACTTAATATCTCTAATGGGTTCTGTTCTTCTTCATCAACCGGAACTCCAGACTGCTCTACCGCTTCCTGTCGTTGTGCACTTACACTCAGAATAATTCCGAGCGCCATACACGACATCCAGATCGATGTCCCCCCGGTACTGATCAGCGGCAGGTTTTGCCCGGTTACTGGAAACAACTCTACGGCAACCGCCATATTGATAAGGGCCTGGAAAACTATAGGCAAACCTACACCGACCACTACAAGTTTACCAAAGACCGAATCTGCCTTGTAGGCTACAATGACGATACGGAACAACAGTAACATATACAAAAACAATAATAACAATCCGCCTGCCAGTCCGTATTCTTCTACGATAATAGCATAAATAAAGTCGGACGAACTCTGCGGAAGGAAATTTTTCATCACACTTTTACCTGCTCCGACACCCAGCACTCCTCCGGTAGCTATAGCGATTTTCGCCTTTTCGATCTGGTAGTCCGCCTCGGTATCTTCACCGTTGGCAAAGTTTTCCACCCGGCTCACCCAGGTATCTATCCTGTTTGGAAGCAGGTCCGGAAAAGCCTTGTTTATCAACACAAAGATCAACAGGCAAAAAATACCGGCACCAATAATACTGAGGATGTATTTGGTGGGGTACCCTCCCAGAAAACACAATACCAGGACCATAAAAAACAGTATTGCCGTAGTCGAAAAATTCGCTGGCAATATCAGGGCCATCACCAGAAAAACAGGTATCCAAAGCGGCAACAGTGTCTCGTTGAATGTCACTTCCTGGTCTTTTATCCTGGACAGATACCTGGCTACGTAAATAAGCAGCACCACCGTAGCGAGAGTAGACGTCTGAAAACTGACTCCCACAAAAGGGATCTGCACCCAGCGACTGGCATTTGCCCCACCTATGGTTGTACCCTGCGCCAGGGTGTAAACAAGCAACAGAAAGACCACGGGCATAGCTATAATGGACAACCCCTTGAAATACCTGTAAGGAATACGGTGCATCCCGAAAATAATTCCGAACCCGAGTAACAGTAACAGGCCATGCTTCAGCAGATGTCCGACAGTCGTACCGTTACCAACCACATAAACCAGGTTAGAACTCGCACTGTACACCGGCAGAAAGGAAAGGATCGCCAACAGGGCTACGATAGCCCAGATGGTTTTGTCCCCTTTGATATTTCTGAATATACTTTGCATTTCCGTTATTATATTTCATTTCCCCGGCCCGATCATAGCCGGGAGATAATATACTATGTCACTACAGCTTTCTCACTGCTTCTTTAAACTGATCTCCCCGGTCTTCGTAATTCCGGAACAGGTCAAAACTCGCACATGCAGGTGAAAGCAACACATTATCACCCTTTTCCGCAATTTTGTATGCTATTTTCACCGCTTCTTCCATGGACTGCGTTTCGACCATAAGATCAACCACTTTCCCAAAAGTGTCAATAATTTTGGTATTATCCAGTCCGAGACAGATAATTGCCTTTACTTTTTCCCTCACCAGGGGCATCAGGGTATTGTAATCGTTACCCTTATCTTCTCCTCCGACGATCCAGACAGTAGGAGCAGACATGCTATCCAGGGCATACATGGCTGCATTTACATTAGTTGCCTTGGAGTCATTGATATACTGAACATTCTGAATCTTCAGTACTTTTTCCAGTCGGTGCTCTACACCCTGAAAATTTTCGAGACTCTCCCTAATGGTTTTCTTTCTGACCTTAACCAGGTGGGCTACCAGAGAAGCCGCCATCGTGTTCTTAACGTTGTGCTTCCCTTCTAATGCTAATGTGTCTGTTGACATAGTTATCTGATCGTTATCTATTGTTATTATTATTCTGTTTTCTTTTGCGTAAGCGCCATTCGGGATCTCTTTCTCCAGTGAAAACGGCAGCTGTCTCGACTTCACCGGATGTTTTTGCAACCAGTCGGCAATCACTTCATCATCAGCATCATAAATGAGATAATCGGCTGCTGTCTGGTTCAGGGCAATCCGAAACTTGGACGCTATATAATTCTCAAATTTGTATTCGTACCTATCGAGATGATCGGGAGTAATATTGGTAATTACTGCAATATGAGGCCTGAAATCCACTATACCATCCAACTGAAAACTGCTGATCTCCAGCACATAGTTTTCCTTGTCATCTTCGGCAACCATCTGAGCAAAACTATCTCCGATATTTCCCGCCATTCCCACATCGAGCCCTTCACTATTCAACAGGTGATATGTGAGCATTGTCGTCGTGGTCTTCCCGTTACTCCCCGTAATTCCGATAAGCTGTCCTTTGGTATAAGCCGCAGCAAATTCTATTTCCGATATTACCGGAACACCTTTGGCTCTCAACTCACGGACCAGCGCCACTTTATCAGGAATACCGGGGCTTTTCATAACCAGGTCCGCATCGTAAATTTTTTCTTCCGTATGCTGTCCTTCTTCCCAGGAAATCCCATGTTGTTCAAGAACGTGTTTATACTTTTCCTTTATCAGTCCTTTATCGGACACAAAAACCTCAAAACCTGCTTTCAGACCAAGCACAGCCGTACCTACACCACTTTCTCCCCCTCCGAGCACGATCAGTTTTTTTCCTTTACTCTTGTCTGCCTCCATAGCTTTGATCTTTACAAACTACTTATCTGACCTTCAATGTAACAATGGAGATCACTGCAAGCATAATTCCTATAATCCAGAACCGGGTCACGATCTTGCTTTCGTGATAGCCCTTTTTCTGATAGTGGTGATGCAACGGGGACATCAGAAATATCCGCCTTCCTTCCCCGTATTTTTTCTTGGTGTACTTAAAATAACTCACCTGTAAGACCACGGATAAATTTTCTGCCAGAAAAATACCGCACAATACAGGTATAAGCAGTTCTTTCCGGACCGCTACGGCAATTACAGCGATGATACCGCCAATAGTCAGGCTTCCGGTATCTCCCATAAACACCTGTGCAGGATAAGTATTGTACCATAAAAACCCTACCAGAGCCCCGGCAAAAGCCGCGATGTAAACGGACAACTCCCCTACGCGAGGGATATACATAATATTGAGATAATCCGAGAAGATAATATTACCGGACACCCATGCAAAAATCCCCAGGACGATTACAATAATTGCAGATGATCCTGCCGCGAGACCATCTATTCCGTCGGTAAGATTTGCCCCGTTGGACACTGCCGTAACGATAAAGATGACTATAGGGATAAAAATCAACCAGGCATAGTCTTTATAATGCTCTCCCGTCCACGCTATAATACGGGAATAATCCAGTTCGTTATTCTTTACAAAAGGGATCGTTGTTACGGTCGATTTCTCTTCTTTGTTTGCTGCTTCTGCCGAACGGCCTACCATCTCGACACCATCTGCCTTAGGGTCTTCCTTGATCGTCACTTCGGGGTGAAAATAGAACGTAGCACCTACTATTATTCCCAATCCCACCTGGCCAAGCACTTTAAACCTTCCTTTCAGCCCTTCTTTATCTTTTTTAAATATCTTAATATAGTCATCCACAAAGCCGATAGCCCCCATCCACACCGTGGTAATCAGCAATACAATAACATAGATATTGTTGAGTTTAGCGAACAGCAATACCGGCACCAGGGTAGAAAGTATGATAATAATACCTCCCATGGTCGGCGTTCCCGCCTTTTCATTTTGTCCCTGCAGACCAAGATCGCGTACGGTCTCTCCAACCTGTTGTCTACGGAGAAAGTCTATGATGCGTTTCCCGAAAATCGTAGAGATCAACAAAGAGCAGATGACAGCCATAGCAGCCCTGAAAGAAAGGAACTGAAACAGTCCCGATCCGGGAAATTCGTAATGTTTGCTCAGGTATTCGAATAAATGGTACAACATCTAATCTCTGTCTTTTTACTGTTCTATATTCTTAAGACATCGATAAAGAATTACTTACGCAACTCCTTCATCAATGTTTCTGCTATTTTAAAATCGTCAAAATCTCTCCTGACACCATTGATCTCCTGATAGGTTTCATGTCCTTTGCCGGCAACCAGGATAATATCGTTTTCTTTTGCCATCTGGCATGCGGCTTTTATAGCCTGCTTACGATCTGTTATGGATAAGGTTTTTTTGAAATTCTGAGGCTCAACCCCTTTTTCCATCTCCCCGATAATAACATCCGGGTCTTCCGTCCTCGGATTATCGGAAGTAAAAATGACCTTCGTACTGAGTGCGGCTGCTATTGCTCCCATCACGGGTCTTTTGGTTTTATCCCGGTCTCCGCCGCAGCCTACGACAGTGATCAGTTCTTCATTCCCTGTACGGATACTGTTGATCGTTTCAAGCACATTTTTCAGCGAATCGGGAGTATGCGAATAATCGATTATTGTCGTTATTTTACCTTCTGATATAAAATACTGAAATCGCCCTTGAACACTGTCGAGTTCGCTCAACAGACGTAGCACTTCCATTTCTTCGAGCCCCAGTAATACGGCTGCTGCATAGATTGCCAGCATATTATAGGCGTTAAACTGCCCGATGAGCTTAACCCAGACTTCATTATCCCCGATCTTCAAAAGCAAACCGTTCAATTGGTTCTCCAAAATTTTAGCACGGTAATCCGCATAGGATTTCAGGGCATACGTATATTTTTTAGCTACGGTATTCTGAATCATCACCAGACCGTTCTTATCATCTGTATTGGTCAGTGCAAAAGCACTTTTGGGCAATTGGTCAAAAAAGGACTTTTTTACATCCCTGTATTCCGCAAAGGTCTTGTGATAATCCAGGTGATCATGGGTAAGATTCGTAAAAATACCCCCGGTGAAATGCAGCCCTGTCGTTCTTTTCTGTGCAATTCCATGCGAACTCACTTCCATAAAACAATACTCCACCCCTTCCATCGTCATCAGGTCCAGGTAATAATTTATGGTCAATGGATCCGGTGTCGTGTGCGTAGCTTTATACTCCTTATCATTCACGAGGACTTTTACCGTAGACAGCAACCCCACCTTAAATCCGGCCCGGCGGAACAACTGGTACAACAAGGTAGCTATCGTTGTCTTTCCGTTAGTTCCCGTCACCCCCACCAACCTGATGTTAACCGAAGGATTTCCATAGTAGTTGGAAGCCATTATCGCCAAAGCGGCATGTGTATCCGTGACCTGCACATAGGTGACACCATTAACGACAGACGATGGCATTTCTTCACAGATTACCGCAACAGCACCCTGATGCACAGCTGCTTCTATAAAACGGTGGCCATCAGACTCCACGCCACGGATAGCCACAAAAACATCGTTGAGCGAGACTTCCCTCGAATCGAAACACAGGGCATTAACGGAAACCGAAGTGTTTCCGGTCACAGCGTCAATAGGCACTTTATATAATATGTCCTTGAGTATGCTCATTCTTAAGAAAGCTCTAATAGTATAGTCTGATCCGCAGCAATCTTTTTTCCTCCGGATATCGATTGTTTTTTCACTCTTCCGTTTCCTGTTACCCTTACCTTCAACCCGAGATTTTCGAGCAGAGGTATGGCATCCATACCACTCATTCCCATCACGTCCGGAACAGTTTCGGATCGTTTCTGCGCTCTTGCGTAATACGACTCATAACTCTTCTCCGTTTCGTCCTTATCATCCCCCAGCTCCCTGACCTCATCAATCTGTGGCGAATTCGTATATATTTTATGGGCTATACTTTTAAATACGGGCCCGGAAACATCGGCTCCGTAATATCCCACACTACGGTCGGGTTCATGAATCACAACAATACAGGAATACTTCGGGGCATCTGCAGGAAAGTATCCCGCAAAGGTGGATATATACTGTAATCTTTCCTTGTTTTTGGGATTGTAGTTTTTCTGAGCCGTACCCGTCTTCCCTGCCATGGAAAAATTAGGGGAATACAATCCTTTTCCGGTTCCTTTAAGCACTACATTTTTCATCATCCCCCGCAGTTTACCTACAGTTTCAGGCGAACATACCTGCGGATTAATAACTTCTTTATCAAATTTCAGGATGGTCTTGTTCCATTCTTTCACTTCCTTGATCAGCCTGGGCTTTACCATTTCCCCGTCATTCGCTATAGCATTATAAAAGGTCAGGGTCTGTAAAGGAGTCAGCGATACCCCGTACCCGAAAGCCATCCACTCCAATGCTATACCGCTCCATTGTTTTTTATTACGAGGGTCCGGTATATAAGGGCTCCCTTCGCCCTTAATAGAAAGCCCCAACTGCTTGTCGAGCCCCATCTCACGAAGTTTATCCACAAACTTTTCAGGATGATCGGTGTAATGATCATGGATCGTCCGCACGACCCCGACATTGGAAGAAACCTCAAAAGCCCGGCCCACACTTATTTTCCCGTATCCGCCATGCTTGGTATCTCTCACTTTTCTCCTGTAATAAGTAATTACTCCTTTTTCGGTATCGACAATATCACTGGTATCGACCACTTTATCTTCAAGCGCTACCGCAAGAGCCATCAGTTTAAAGGTAGATCCCGGTTCATGCGATTCTCCTATGGCATAATTCAGTTTTTCGTAGTATTTTCCGTCTTCGGTCCTGCCCAGATTGGAAATCGCTTTCACTTCTCCGGTTTCTGTTTCCATGACGACCACGGTACCATGCTCCGCCTTATATTTTTCGAGTTGAGCCAGCAACGCGTGGTGCGCTATATCCTGAATATTGATATCTATAGTAGAAATCACATCATAGCCATCCTGGGGTTCCACTTCGTTATTATCACTTATCGGCTTCCACTGTCCTTTGGCTATTCGCTGTTTCAATCGTTTGCCGTTCCTTCCTCTCAGGTATTCGCTATACGCACCTTCGAGCCCTACGCGCAGGGCATGACCTTCACCGTCCAGACGTTCGTAACCTATACTTCTTTCGGCCATTTTCCCCAACGGATGCTCCCGCTCCACATGCTGCTCAACGATAATACCCCCTTTATAAGGACCGAGTTCAAACAGCGGAAAATTCTTTAAACGTATATAATCGGAATATCCGAGATCGCGGGCTACCAACAGGTAACGGTTCTTATTGGCCCGGGCTTTACGAAACATCTGCTGATAATAGGACGAGGGTTTCCCCAGCATCCCGGACAGGTTATCGCAAAGCGGTTTGAGGTATTTTTCAAAATTCTTACCCGATACGGTCATCGCATCAAAACGAATATCGTATTTCGTCACCGAAGTTGCCAGCAGACTCCCGTCATCAGAATACAGATTGCCGCGATTTGCCGGAATGGTAAAATTCCGGATCGTACGCTCTTCTGCCATTTGCCTGTATTCATCGCCGTCGATCTGGATAAAGACCAGCTTTACGGCTACCGCGACAGAAAACAGGAACATAGCCCCTGCTACAAAATACAATCGGTGCAATATTTTCTTTTCTGTTATCGGCATTACTCGCTTTTCTGAAAAATCTTTTTTAATTCATTCGGTTTATCTTAACGCCCCTCCAGGACGACTATCTTCCTGGGCGCTGTTTCGGATTGCTTCAACCCCTTGTTCTCCAGTCGGGACAGAATGGTAGATTCGAGCTTCATGCGCTGCATGATAGACCTCGTATCCACATATTCGTTCTGCAACTCCTTTACTTCATCATTGAGCCTGGCTATTTCATGCACTTTCCTGTCCACACTGTGCGAACTGGCAATCATAAACACGGCAAGCGCAGACACAAAAAGGATAAACCTCCAGTTCTTCACCGCGTCTTCACTGACGAGGAACTTTCCTTTGAGTATATCCATCAACCTGCTTTTCATCTCCAGCTGCTTTTTCCGTGTTTTCAATTATATCTTTTCGGCTATACGAAGCTTCGCACTCCGCGCCCTGTTATTTTCAGCTATCTCTTCCGCTCCGGGAACGATGAGTCCTCCGACTTTTTTCAAAGGCACTTCCACATTACCGTAGAAATCCTTTTCCGGCTCTCCCTCAAACAGCCCACTGCGTATAAATCGTTTGACCAAACGATCTTCCAGGGAGTGATAACTAATAAGGCTCAATCGCCCCTCTTTTTTCAGCAACTCCGGCATCTGCAGTAAAAACTCACGCAGTACCTCGATCTCCCTGTTCACTTCTATACGAACAGCCTGATAAATCTGGGCCAGTATCTTATGTTCCTTATTTGCAGGCAGAAAACGCTTCAGTACTTTTTTGAGCTGCTCAGTAGTTTTCACCGGCTCTTCCTTACGCGCCTCTGAGATAACCCGGGCCATAGCTCTTGCATTCTTCAACTCTCCATATAACTGCAGCACCTCCCGCAACTCTTCTTCTTCATACACATTGATCACGTCATAAGCCGACAGATCGTTTTTTCTACTCATCCTCATATCGAGCCCCGCTTCGAACCTGGTCGAAAAACCACGCTCCGGCACATCGAACTGATGAGACGAAACACCAAAATCTCCCAAAACACCATCAACCTGCTTTATCCCGTAGAGCCTCAAAAACCGCCTGACATGACGGAAATTTTCACGGATAAGCACAAACCTGTCATCGGCAATCTCATTCTCCCAGGCATCTTCATCCTGGTCAAAAGCAAAAAGCTTCCCGTTCACCCCTAATCTTTTAAGGATTTCCCGGGAATGCCCTCCTCCGCCAAAGGTCACATCCACATACACCCCGTCCTCTTTAATACGGAGCCCGTCTACAGACTCCTTCAGCAGTACCGGCTTATGATATTCCATCTTCGTCATCTTCGTCTCCCATTACTTCTTCGGCAAGTTCCGCAAAATCCACAGCAGCATCGTCAATTGCCTGTTCATACTTATCTTTGTCCCAAATCTCAATAATGTTTATAGCAGAAGACAGCACAATCTCCTTACCGATCCCGGCAAAAGCCACCAAATCTTTCGGAACAAGCAGCCGCCCCGTAGCATCCACCTCAACCATTTTAACCCCCGCAGTGAAACGACGGATAAAATCATTATTCTTCTTCTTAAACCTATTGAGTTTATTCATCTTCTGCATCAGCACATTCCACTCCTCCATCGGATACAATTCCAGGCAAGGCTGAAAAACAGCTCTTTTGAGCACAAACCCGTGTTGCAACACAGGCGAAAGCTGATTTTTAAGCGCAACGGGAAGCATCACCCTTCCTTTGGCATCCGCTTTACACTCGTATGTCCCGATGAAGTTATTCATTATCAAACCTTAAGGTTCTGAGATTTACTTTTTCAAATATATGGAATTATTTACCACTTTTTACCACTTTCTACCACTTTGTTGATAAGTTTTACTGTTTTATGCCCCCTAAATCCTCCGTTTCCTGACATTCCGGGGGGATTACCACAGGATTGTGCCTGTCCTGAGAATACTTATTTTTACCGTAAAGCCCTACACTATTCAATGACTAAGCCTCCGAAAAAGGGCGGATTTTCTGAGTAGCAAAATGTCCCCTGAAAGGTCGTAAAAGCCTTATTTTCCATAAAAATCAACAAGAGAGCAGAAGTAAAATTTGCAGTGAAACAATTTTATGTAAATTTGCTAACTTAGAATATCAACTAACCTATTGATGGTACACGACATAAAGAAAGAAGGCAAATATTCTTATTTAGAGGTCGGAGAAGGCACCCCGATGATTATCCTCCACGGGTTAATGGGGGGATTGAGCAACTTCAACGGAGTGACCTCATACTTTTCCACAAGAGGATACAAAGTCATAGTGCCTGAGCTGCCTATATATAAAAAGCCACTTCTACGCACCAATGTTAAGAGCTTCGCTAAATACCTCGAACAATTCATAGAATATAAAAAACTGGACCAGGTTATTCTGCTGGGTAATTCCCTGGGGGGGCACATAGCATTGCTTCACGCCAAAATGTTCCCTCAGAAAGTAAAAGGACTGGTTATTACGGGAAGCTCGGGGCTTTACGAGAGTGCTATGGGCGACGGATACCCGAAGCGGGGGAATTACGAATTCATCAAGAAAAAAAGCGAAGATGTATTTTACGATCCGAACGTTGCAACCAAGGAAATCGTGGATGAAGTTTACGCGACGGTGAACGACCGCTCCAAACTGATCAAAACCCTGGCCATTGCAAAGAGTGCGATCCGCCATAATATGGCAAAAGATCTTCCGCACATGCTTACGCCCACATGTATCATCTGGGGAAAAAACGATTCGGTAACCCCACCGAATGTTGCCGAAGAGTTTCACAGTCTCTTACCGGATTCCGAATTATTCTGGATAGAAAAGTGCGGGCATGCCCCCATGATGGAACATCCGGAAGAATTTAATGTTCTCCTGGAAAAGTGGCTTACGGCCAAAAACATATAATCCATGCAAATCAATTCGGCTGAATTTATAGTCAGTAATACGGATGTAGGCAAATGCCCTTCCGAACCCATACCGGAATACGCGTTCATCGGGCGTTCCAATGTAGGGAAGTCTTCCCTGATCAATATGCTGACCGAGAGAAAACAGCTTGCGAAAACTTCCGGAAAACCGGGAAAAACACAGCTTATCAACCATTTCCGCATCAATAAGCGGTGGTTCCTGGTAGACTTGCCTGGATACGGCTATGCACGGGTGTCCAAAAAAATAAAGAAGACCTTTCAGAAATTTATCACCGATTATTTTGAGAAACGGGAACAACTGGTTTGTGCTTTTGTCCTTATTGACATCCGCCATGAGCCACAGCCGATAGATTTGGAATTTATGGAATGGCTCGGCATGAGCGGCATACCTTTTGCCATTGTCTTCACCAAAGCCGACAAATTAAAACCACAGGCAGCCGAACGAAACACCCGGAATTATCTGGATAGAATGCTCGAGGGTATCTGGGAAGAAGCCCCTCCCCATTTCATCACGTCGTCTTCAGACGGCCGGGGAAAGGAAGAACTCCTGGGATATATAGAACACATCAACCAGGAGATCAAATCTTAGTCACTACTTTTTCAACTCCAGCTTTTCTGCAAAGTAATCACAGAAATCGCGCATGGTAGCAGTCATCTTTTCATCTTGTGTAGCCTTGTTAAAAGTATCGCTCATCGCCACGAGTGTCTGATGAAAGAATACTTTCATCTCGTCGACAGGCATATCTTTGGTCCACAGATCTATCCTCAGGGTTTCCTGGTTTTTACTATCCCAGATAGACAACAGTAAAGCCTTGGCTTCTTCATTATCTACGCCCCCGTCCTGCGCGGACCATTTGAGTTTTTCCGGAACCCTGTTCTCATCGAGTTCTACCGAAATATTTATATCCGATCGATGTGTCTTAGCCATATTGTTTTTCTATTAAATTCGTATAGTGTTATCGCGGTCCGCCAAAGAGAAGCACTACGCTTTTGCAGGCTTATAACCCGATGTCCTAAAAATGTCTTCTGCCGGTGTTTCCAGCATCTGCTGCAAAGATACATCATTGTTCTCCATATACGACCGCACTATCTTCCAGCCGATAAAACGCCCTGTACCGCCGGGTGATTCGTTATCGATATCCAGGTAAAACTTGGAGAAAGGCGCAGCTTCTATAAAGCGATCTTTTAACCTCGAATCGGTATTGTACAGCAGGCTGCGCTCTACAAAATACCGCCACATTTCACTTTCGTTAGCCATCACCCACTGCATTTCATCTGTGGTATACCCGATTTTAAGTGCATCCGGGACGGTTGGAAGCAGCAGATCTTTAACATACAATGCCTTCCCGGCACGCACCATGGCTGCCAGCAGGCTTCTGTCGTGTTTTCCGGGGATGTGCAGCTCTGCAAAAGCGCCCGCGACATCGGAGGTTATATGTTCTCCCGAAAAGTTTTTCGCCTGGTAGGCCGGAATACCTTCGTAAAAACGGTGGTCTTCCCCCAGGTAGGTATCGAGAGCGATAAAAAGAAGACTATCCGTCCAGATCACTTTATTGCGGTAATCGACCTCCGAGGTCAGGGTGATCACCCGCGGCACTGTAAATCCGGGGAAATAATATCTGATATGCTGAAAAAGCGAATGCAACGCGGTCCGGAGCTTCGAAAGGTCAGGAAAAGCTTTTTTAACTTCCGAAGAAAGTTCCTTCTGGAGACTGTCATTCATTTTCTCAATCCATACACTATCCGTATATTGTGAAGGAAAGAGAAAAGGATAATCGGATTTCAACGCGGGGAGATCATCCGGTGTCGCTTCGGCAAATTCCACATCAAATCTGTCTATATGTACATCGACATCGATCTTTTCTATTGCCGCTTCCAGGTCACTTTTCCTGTTACACGAAACAACAAGAAGAAAAACACATAAGAATATCACATTTTTACACATAAGTGTGAGATTACCTTTTATAATTAACCAATCTTTTTAATACTTTTATGCGGCCTAACAGCGGCAAAGGTAAACAGAATAAACCACAACAGAATGAAAACCGAAAAAGTAGTCGATCATATCGTACACTGGCTGAAAAATTATGCGGAGCAAGCAAAAATCAAGGGTTTTGTTATCGGGGTTTCCGGAGGCATTGATTCTGCGGTCACTTCCACCCTTTGTGCCAGGACAGGACTTCCGCTGCTTTGCCTTGAAATGCCCATACATCAGGCAGAAAACCAGGTTACACGTGCTTTAAAACACATTGCCTGGCTGGGCGAAAATTACGATAACATAAGTGTACAGCAGGTAAATCTTACCCCTGTTTTTGACAGTCTCGTGAGCAGTCTTCCCGAAGTAGACCAGGAAGAAGACCGCTTTATGTCGCTCGCCAATACCCGGGCAAGACTGCGTATGACTACTTTATACTACTTTGCAGCACTGGAAGGTTATCTGGTAGCCGGTACCGGAAATAAGGTAGAAGATTTCGGTGTAGGCTTTTATACCAAATACGGAGATGGCGGGGTAGACATCAGTCCTATTGCCGACCTGCTGAAAACCGAAGTTTATGAAATAGCCGAACATCTCGGTATTATCCGGGAAATCCTCGTGGCACCCCCTACGGATGGCCTCTGGGGAGATGACCGTACCGACGAAGATCAGATAGGTGCCTCCTATCCGGAACTGGAATGGGCTATGCAAATGGATAACGAAGGCAAAAAGGCGGCAGATTTCGAAGGGCGAAAAAAAGAAGTTTTCGAAATATACAAGCGATTTAACAATGCCAACAAACACAAGATGCTTCCCATCCCCGTATGTGAGATACCGGAAGCTCTTAAATAAGGCCGCAACCAATATAAAGGCAGGCTCTGCCACAATACCTTTTGCGCCCTTCAAATCAACACCTTGTATAACAAGAAAAGGTTTTCTACGTATTTGAATATATTTGCCGGCAGAGTGTACCTGCACACCAAAAACTGTACTAATTAACTGTAATTTAATATTACATTTACGCACAGGCTCAGGGCTTTAATTACAAAAAAAACTGAAATATTTTTCTCTACTTTTGCATAGGATATTTTTTTTTATTACATTTATACCCACTTACTACCCCATATACTACCTGAATATTACTTCCTGCTTATCAGCGATGGTTTGTGAAAAACCTAACTAATCCTAAATAAAAACAAATCATCATGATTAAAGTGTTAATTGCCGACAACCATCCGGTAGTACAAGATGGTATTGCTGCCGCCCTCAGCAGCAATAAAGAGATTGAAGTAGTGGCTAAAGTACGTACGACTTCCGAACTTTTCGAAGTTTTACCGAAAGTGAGCCCTGACATTATCCTTCTGGAAATGAATATTCCGGAAGTGAACGGAATTACAGCTTTGCGCCAGTTAAAGAAAGAATACGCCCAGGCCAAAGTTCTTATTTTCAGTTCCGAATCTGAAGACGTCTATGCATTGAGTACCCTCCGTGCCGGTGCCTCGGGATATCTTTCAAAAGATGCGGACACCTCTCTTCTTTCCGAAGCCATAACCAAGATCGCCAACGGCGGATTGTTTATCACCAACGAACTTGCTCAGCGCCTGGCTTTCGACGAGAGTACGAACAAACCCCGAAAATTCTTCCGCAAACTCTCCACAAGAGAAGTTGAAGTCCTCAAGCTTCTTGCAGAAGGAAAAAGAAACAAGTACGTTGCCGAAGAACTCGGACTCAACGAAAAAACCGTAAGCACCTACAAGGCGAGGCTGATGCGTAAGCTAAATGTAGACAATATGGTAGACATGCTCCAACAGGCAAAAGCGCTCGAACTGTACTAAAAAAACAGTTTGGCATTATAGGTTTTCACAATACCCTGTTGAGCTTTTTAGCTAACAATCTTTTTAACTGATGGTAATTCATAATCTCCTCCAGGATTTCCGAATTACCATCTTTGTTTTCAAGGGTTTTCTCCTGCAGTTCGATGACCCGCTTATCGATGAGAAAACAGCGGAGGCTCAACACTATTTCACTGACAAGCTGTCCCACCGTATCGTTCTTATCCTTAACCAGAATATCCTGTTCTTCCCAGCGGTGTAAAATATATTTTTCTTCTTCCATGAGAATAGAGGTCACTTCATCGGCCACATCATCCTCCATGGTCTGTACGAAAGTTTTAACGGTAAAATCTTCTTTTTCATTCAGCTGCTGTATAAGCTGAGGGTACACTTTCCGGAAAATCGGATTACTCAGTTCGATTTCATCGTCCTGAAGGTCCAGGAATATTTTTTCGAATACGCAACTCCGATGCACCACACGCTCCAGCTGTAGTTCCCCTTCATCATCCTGCTTCAGTACAAAATCTTCGAATTCTTCGGTTTTTTTTCCGTAAAGCAATAACACTTCAATGATTTTGCGCTCCAGGAGATATTGCTGATCTATCTTCTGCAATGTACGCTCCGGGTCTTTAACCACCTGCATGCCCTGGTCGCGTCGCTCTTTTCTGAACTTCTTATCCGCATCGGTTATCTCCTTACGCCCTATCTGTGCCAGTGTATTAAAAAGCACCTCTTCAGAAATATCCATAATACGGGAACATTCCTGTACATATACTTCCCTTTGTATGCGGTCTGGTATCTTTGAAATACTGTTTACGATGTCGCGTATGGTGTCTGCCTTTCGAATGGGATCGTCCTTGGCTTCTTCCATAAGCATGGACGCCTTGAAACGGATAAAATCTTTAGCGTGTTCCTCCAGATACTGCTTTATGGCATCCAGGGAATTGGCTTTTGCAAAACTATCGGGGTCTTCCCCCTCGGGAAATGCGCACACTTTTACATTCATTCCCTGTTCGAGGATCAGATCGATGCCCCGCACCGAAGCCCGAAGCCCCGCCGCATCACCGTCAAAAAGTACCGTAATATTATTGGTCAGCCGATGGATCAGGCGTATTTGTTCCGGGGTGAGGGCGGTTCCGCTGGAAGCTACCACATTTTCTATACCCCTCTGGTGAAACTGGATAACATCGGTATACCCTTCCACCAGGTAACAGTTGTCTTCTTTGGCGATGGTCTGCTTGGCATGATATATCCCATAGAGCACCTTACTTTTATGGTAGATGGCACTTTCGGGAGAGTTCAGGTACTTGGCTGCTTTTTTATCATTGGTCAGTATCCTTCCCCCGAACCCGAGCACTCTTCCGCTCATGGACTGTATAGGGAACATCACCCGCCCCTTAAAGCGGTCGAACTGTTTTCTTCCCGTTGGAGAAGCCGCATTTTCCTTGACAATAGTGAGCCCTGTTTTTTCGAGAAATTCCAACTGATATCCCTGTGCCAGCGCTTCTTTGGTAAACGTTTCCCATTCATCCGGAGAATATCCGAGTCCGAAGCTCTTTATCGTCTCATCTGTAAAGCCGCGTTCCTTAAAATAGGTGAGCCCGACAGCCTTTCCCGGTTCCGTATTCCAGAGAACGTCCTCAAAATATCCCTTGGCATATTCACTCACGAGATACATACTTTCCCGCTCATCGGCCTGCTGCTTCTGTTCGTCGCTCTGCTCGGTCTCCTCGACCTCAATATTATATTTTTTAGCCAGGTATTTTACGGCTTCCGGATATGTAAAATGTTCGTGCTCCATAAGAAAAGCCACAACATTCCCACCCTTGCCCGAAGAGAAATCCTTCCATATCTGTTTTACCGGAGACACCATGAAACTCGGGGTACGTTCTTCGGTAAAAGGACTCAGCCCCTTGAAGTTGGAACCGGATTTTTTTAGCTGAACAAAATCACCGATAACCTCCTCCACACGGGCCGCATCAAAAACTTTATCTATGGTCTCCTTCGAAATCAATACTTCGTTCTTTTCTATAAAATTAAAGATTCCCGCCTGAAACGGGAATCAAAAGTAAGGAAATTATCGTTCCTGATTTTAAAGCACCGGCTGGTTTTACAACTCGAAACGCAGACCCAGTGAAATATTGTTCTGTTTTATGTTGGGTTCCTTAAAAATGGGGTTGAGATCGTACTTCAGATACAGTGATGTTCCCCCGATACCCGCATAGGCCGCCAGTCCGTAAACAAAGTTATTGGTGTTGTAATCGTCCTTGATCTTTTCCCTGCCGGTACTCCCTTCCCGGTCGTATCTTAATTTCTGCCTGGATGTCAGGTTGAGCCCGGCATATCCCCCGAGGCCGATCCTGAATTTTTTGCGTGTCGAATACCGGAAATACTCATCGTGTTGCACACGCCTGGAAGGACCGAATTCGAAAAATACGGGAATTACGAGGTTGTCCTGACGGAATTTGGATTTTTTCAACCTGTACGGATACGCTTGCAACGAAGTCTCTTCCCCTTCCTTTTCAAAATACATGTTGTCCTTCGGTTTCAGGCCATTGGACTGGAACGAAAGTCCGTAACTCAAACGCACGGCATTGCTGTTTTTAAATACCCGGGTCTTCCATTGCCATCCCAGTTCAAAAAACCTGCTCCCCCCTGTTTTATAGGGACTGTCATTCAGGGATTCTCCCTCGATCAGAGCGTTATTAAAACCTACTGCCACCACAATATCGGAATAGGTCCGGCGATCATATTTTTTGTCTTTTCGCTTATTTTCAAACCGTACTCCTAAAAACCTGCTGCCGTTTCCGTCATAATTATTACCGATACCTATACCGATCGTGGAACTCTCCAGATATTCCCAGCCTTTCTCTTCACCGCGTTCTACCAGGGCTCTCTTATTGTTGAGTACGGCCATTTTATTTTCGATGTTCAAAGCGGTTTTCCGGGCCTCCTCTTCTTTTTTTGCCCGGGCTTCTCCGGCGCTGATCTCCCCACGGTCTTCCAGTTCGCGAATACGTTCCACTTCTTTCTTCAATTTGGCTTTTTCTTCTTCCACCACACGTTCCTTACGGACGTCGATAGCTTCCAGTACCCGTTCGCGGGCACGTAAGTCCAGGCTATCCTTCTGCGAAAGGGTCTGGGCACATAAATTCTGGGCAATAAGGAGCAGGATCACATAAGTGACATAACTGATAATTCGTAACATAACTGATGGATTTGATTGATGAATGAATATACTAATCGTTTCTGTTGGCCACAGCGGTTTTTACTTTTACAAAACCTTCTTTCAGCGCTTCGAATACCTTATCCCGGAAAGACTTATCCAGTTCCGTCTCTACCTCATTCAGCAGGGCCATGGCATCTACCGTTCCGGTTTGTGTTATAAGAGCGCGCTGTGTTTTTATTTCGCGTTGTGCCTCCATTAATAAAAGCTCGATCTCCTCATCAGTGACGGCTCTTTTTTCGTGAATCTCCATGACCCTGGCCACAACTTCATCAACCTTTTTACGCTCAAGATCATCCTCTTGTTCCGCTTTGGCCAACACCTCTTCTTTTTCTTCCGGGGCAGGCCGTGGAAACGGCATAACCTTCTGTTCCGGGGAATAGGAGGAAGCGGATTGTTTTTCCGGCTCGTTTATAGATTGTTCTGATATCCCTGTTTCGGTCAGGGCTTCATCCGTTCCCGCAGGAGCGGTTTCTGTTTTCACTGCTTTGGTATCGTTTGTAGTTTCGGTGATCTGCACTGTGGGAACATCCTGCGGTTCCCCTTCTCCGGAAAACATCCATATTCCTACAGAACACAGTATGAGCATGGAAGCAGCAATCCAATACAGATTAAGGTTGTGCATTGTTCGGGGAGCTGCCGCCTCGTCCAGTTTCTGCTCCAGTCTGTCCCATGCCTTCGCCGAAGGCTCTATACGTCTTTCCTCCAGTTTTTTTATGAGTTGAAGCTCTCTTTTATCTTGTTCCATTCTCCCTCATCTTTAGTTTTTCTATTTTTTCCTGCAACATCTTCCGCGCTTTAAACAATTGTGTTTTGGAGGTGTTTTCCGAGATACACAAAGTCTCCGCAATTTCTTTATGTGAATACCCCTCTATGGCATACATCAGGAAAACAGTTTTGTATCCCTGCGGCAACGCATCAATAATAAACTGTATTGCTTCCACATCAATTCCGGAGTAGTCTGCCGTTTCGGAACTCACACCTGCAATATGTTCTTCTTCCAGAAAGGAGAGGGATTTTTCCTTTCGCAGGAAACTTATACATTCCCGCACCATAATACGCCTGATCCACCCTTCGAAACTCCCGTCTCCCCGGAATGCACCGATCTGTGTAAAAACCTTGAAAAAAGCGGTAATCATCACATCCTCGGCAAACTGTTCGTCTTTGATATAATACCTGCAAACACTGAGCATCCTGGAAGCATACTTCCTGAAAAGTTCCTGCTGGGCTTCCCGGTTATTTCCGGCTGCCTTCTTTACCAGCCTGGTTTCGTCTTTATAGAGCGGTATGATCTTCAAGAAATGCTTTTTCATTAGTGTTTCTGTTTACATAGACGAAAAAAGCGTTTTAAAAGTTGCCTGAGAAGTGTATTTTTTTTGAATTTCCCGGAATAAAAAAAGAATCAAAAACCGTATAACACACAAAAACAGATCAATAACACTCTAAGACTAATCGTAAAAAATGTGAAGTTTTATTTTTTCCGATCAATGACGTAGTTGACCATAAGCTCCAGAGAATCTTTATATTCAGAGGGAGGATATGTGTCGAGTAACTGCAGGGCTTCCTGCTGAAAAGCTTTCATTTTTTGTTCGGCATATTCGAGCCCCCCGTTTTGTTTCACAAAAGCGATGACCTCTTTCACCCGGGCCATATTTTTATTGTGATTCTTTACGGAGTTGATCAACCATCGTTTGTCCTGTTCCGAACAATTGTTTAGCGTATAAATAAGAGGAAGTGTCATTTTCTGCTCTTTGATATCGATCCCCGTAGGTTTGCCGATTCGTTCATCACCGTAATCAAAAAGGTCGTCCTTGATCTGGAAGGCCATTCCGATAAGTTCTCCGAACCTTCTCATTTTTTCAGTCTCGCCGGAATCGGGTTTCACCGAGCAGGCACCGAGTGCACAACAGGCAGCGATCAGGGTAGCTGTTTTTTGACGGATGATCTCGTAGTACACTGCTTCGGTAATATCGAGTCGCCTTGCCTTTTCTATCTGCAGGAGCTCCCCTTCGCTCATTTCCCTTACGGCTACAGAAATAATTTTAAGCAGGTCAAAATCGTCGTTGTCGATCGACAACAACAATCCCTTGGAAAGCAGGTAATCCCCGACAAGTACGGCAATTTTATTTTTCCACAGGGCATTGAGGGAGAAAAAACCGCGACGGCGGTTACTGTCATCTACCACATCGTCATGAACCAGAGTAGCCGTATGGATAAGTTCAATAACAGAAGCTCCACGGTATGTCCGTTCGTTCACTTTACCTCCCGAAACCATTTTGGCCACCAGGAAAACGAACATAGGCCGCATCTGCTTCCCTTTACGGTTTACGATATAATAGGTAATACGATTGAGTAGTGAAACTTTGGAAGACATGGATTCATAGAACTTTTTCTCGAAAAGTTCCATTTCCGTGTAAATTGGTTGTTTGATTCTGGCCACAGGTTTCATCACGGCTCCAAAGATATAAAAAAGCTGTAATTAAAAAGATGACCGATCCCCCGAATTACAGTTATCCGGAAATAAATATACCGCAAAATAAAGTTTGTATATTTTACATTGAATTGCGTATTTTAAAGACGTCAAAAATTACTTCTGCGATTGTCGTCTCCACGATCGCTTCAAGGCACAAAAAACAGAAAACATGAAACGAATAACAGTGTATTGCGGTTCCAATGACGGACTCGATCCCATGTATAAAGCTCAGGCCTATCTGCTCGGCCAAACCCTGGCACAACGGGATATCGAACTCGTATATGGCGGAGCGCAGGTAGGCCTGATGGGCGCCATTGCAGACGGAGCTCTGGAACAGGGAGGAAAAGTTACCGGCGTACTCCCTAACTTTTTACGGAACAAAGAAATCGCCCATAGGAAACTTACCGAACTTCTCCTGGTCGAAACCATGTCCCAACGAAAAATTAAAATAGAAGACCTCGCCGATGGTATTATCGCTTTGCCCGGCGGATATGGTACTCTTGACGAGCTTTTCGAGGCCCTGACCAATGCCCAACTGCAATTGCACCGAAAACCCATAGGCCTGCTCAATGTCCAGGGGTTTTATGATGGTTTGGTGCAGCTTCTGGACACGATGACTTCCAGAGGATTACTCCGGAAAAACAATCGGGATATGCTGCTGATCAGTGAAGACATTGAAGATCTTCTCGATAAAATGGACCGTTACGAGGCCCCTGCAGGCAGCAAATGGATAGGAAAAAACTGAGGTATTTGCCATGCTTAAACTCAACAAAATACACCATATCGCCATTATATGTTCCGATTACGAAAAATCGAAGGATTTTTACACCCGGGTACTGGGCTTTTCCATTACCCGGGAAACATACCGGCAGGAGAGAAGCTCCTATAAACTGGACCTCTCCCTTCACGGGAATTACAGTATAGAACTTTTTTCCTTTCCCGGTCCGCCACCAAGGGTCACCGGGCCGGAAGCCACAGGTTTGCGTCATCTGGCTTTTGAAGTAGACGATGTAGAAAGTGCGATAGCGGCCCTGCAGGAGCATGATATTCAAACAGAACGTATACGTACGGATGTACTTACCGGCAAACGCTTTACCTTTTTTTCCGATCCGGACGGCCTTCCTCTTGAACTCTATGAAAAGACTACCTGGAACGGAAAATGGATTAATTCGTTATAAAAAAAATAAGAATTTTAACACATTATATTTAATATTTTCGCAATCTTTGAGTATCTCATTTGCCGTTGGCATGAGCGTAAAAATTAGTATTAAACCCAAATTTTTTACCATGAACAAAAAGAACAAAGGCACTAAAAAGCCGTTTTTCGCCAATTTTCTGGAGCATCAGGTTTCCGGAGATCAAAAAGAAAATGCTCAGGGAGGTATTACTCTGAAGTACCCTTCCGACCAGGAAGAGGATGGTAACGGGGGGCCTATGCCTATTATTACCAAACCTGTCCTGGACAATGATGGTGGTGGGGATGTTACCCTGAAGTATCCTTCGGATGACGACGAAGCAGGAGACCTGCTGTAAAATTGATTAAAGTTTTCCGTAACAGGCAACGGCTTTCACAAGCTGTTGCCTTTTCGGATATTGTCCGCAAAACGATCTGCCCCGATGATTTTATTTCTTACGCACAGTGAAGATCACTACACCATAGATATTGTCCGGAAACAATGTGAGGCCCTCGGCAAAAAAGTATTCAGGATGAATACCGACCTTTTCTCGCACCGGGCGCGCTTCGGATACTCCTGCGACAACAGCAGTAAAGACCTTTACTGGTCGGTTGACAACAACAGCTTTTCGGTCAGAGATATCGAAGCCGTATGGTACCGGAAACTCTGGGCTATCAAGCCGCCCAGAGATCTTGCCCCGGAGTATCACGCCATTTACCTCCAGGAATACCAGACCATGCGCAACATTTTTTTTGCTTCCCTGAAGCATGTCCCCTGGATGAACCCTATAGCTACAGACCATGCCATCAGTCAGGATAAATTTGGGCAACTGCAGGTTGCAGCACGTCACGGTCTCGATATTCCCAAGAGTTTGTTCACTAATGATCCGGACAGAGCCAGGGAATTCTTTTACCGGGAGTGCAGAAAAAAAATGATCGTCAAACTTCACGGCTCGCTGTCGCGAAGCATGCGTGGAGACACTCCTTTTTTTCCTACTACAGCCATAGAAGAAAAAGATGTGGAGCGCCTGGATGTTCTTCCTTTATGCCCCATGATTTTTCAGGAAATGATCCCCAAAAGTTATGAACTCCGGATCATTTACATCGACGGTATGTTTTACACCGGAAAAATCAACACCAGCAACACTATGCCCGGAAATACGGACTGGAGAACAGCGACAGCTCCGGATATTGCCTGGGAACCCTACACCTTACCCGAAACGATCTGCAAGTGCCTGACTGCCATGATGCGCGAGATGGGATTGTTTTTCGGAGCCCTGGACATGATCCGCCACCAGAACGGATCATACATTTTTCTGGAAGTCAATCCGCAGGGCGAATGGGGCATGCTGCAACGCGATCTGCAGTATCCCATAGGCGAAACCATTGCCAAAAAACTAATTGCAGGCATATAACGCCTGCCAAATCTCTTCTCATGCAAAAAATACTGATCATTACCCATTCCGAGGATAATGCTTCCATTGCCACGGTTTCCGCTTTTATCGAAGAAACCGGGGCCGAGGTCATTCGTTTTAATGTAAACGAATACCCCACGAAATATCGTCTGAGCAGTCTGTTTGAAAACGGGAAATGGACAACCGCTCTCGATACCGGGACAACACTGTGGTCTTTACACGATGTCACTGCAGTATGGTACCGGAGAAGTCACCATCTTGCCAAAGGCCTCGATACCATCCTGGACCATACTTTTCTTCCCAGCGCACAGAAAGAAATCAGGCGTACCTTTTTCGGTATGCTCGAAAGCATGCCGTGTTTTCAGATAGACCGTTTCAGTACCTACCGCAGGCTCGACAGCAAGGAAGAGCAAATGAAAATAGCTTCTTCCATAGGACTCCTTGTTCCCGATACCTGTATCACCAACGATCCCGAAGCCGCAAAGCGTTTCGTACGTAAGTATCCGGACGGTGTCATTGCCAAAATGCAAAGTTCGTTTGCTATCTACCAAAACGGTATGGAACACGTAGTCTTTACCAATATCGTATCCGAACAGGATCTGGAAAACATCGACACGCTGCAATACTGCCCCATGCAATTTCAGGAAAAACTCGAAAAATCATGCGAACTACGGGTAACCATTGTGGGCGATGCTGTATTTACCTATGCCATAGATTCGGGCAAAACACTTCATGCCCGGGTAGACTGGCGCCGGGAAGGAAATACTCTTCTTAACGAATGGAAACCCTATAAGCTTCCGGGAGATATCAGGAAAAAATTACTCCGGTTAATGGATATTTACCACATTAATTACGGCGCCATTGATATTATCGTTACCCCTGAACAGGAGTATTATTTTCTGGAGATCAATGCTGCGGGAGAATATCTCTGGCTGGATCGCCTGGCTCAGGGCGCTATCTCGAGACATCTTGCCGAAGTGCTGACCGGGCGTGCATACCGACGGTACACGCCCCTTTTCGAAGAATGACAGTCAACATCAACTTCTGTAAAACACAACAGGCGCCTTACATAGCGCCTGTTGTGTTTTGTGAAACCGATACGATTTACATATCAAATTTATAGGTCACTCCTCCGAGGATCTGGAAGCCCTGAACCTGATAATTCATCCATCTCGTATATTGGTTATTCGCTATATTATTTGCCTTCACAAAAACCGACAACTGATCATTGAAGCGATATCCGGCACGTGCATTGACATCAAAATAACTATCGAGCGTAACCACCCGGGGGTCTCCGCCGAGCAGTGAACCGGGAGTGTACAGATCTTTCCGTTTCCCGACAAAAAACAGGTTAGCTCCTGCAAACCAGTGTGCCCCGATCTGGTAATCGCCAAAGAAAGACCCCTGAACTACCGGAAGGTTCCAGGCCTCCTGTTCGTTGTCCGCATCATACCCGGATATCTGAGCATTTACGCCAAGGGTGAGGTTACGGTCTATATCCGCATGAAGTTCACCGAATGCCGAATATGTCGTTACATCATCATACACCACACCAAAAGAGTTTCCGTATACGTATCCCTGTCCTTCATTGCCACTGACATTAACGGCATTGGCACGGAACAGAGGTTTGTTGTTTTCGGAACGGTACGATCCCTTTACATTATACCCTACGGTAGAGGAAAGTTTTCCTTTCATCCCAACATACGCATCATATTGCCTGTCCGTAGGTGTTATTCCCAGGGTAGGTGACACAAAGAAGTTATCCTGAACCAGGTCGTAATAAGAATTCTGATCCAATCCGCCTTCTACACCCCCATACACTGTCACGAATTCCTCAACAAGCCGGTATGAAGCTTTAACCTGCGGATAGATATACACATCATTATCGTCATTCTCAATATCCATTCCGTAAAATACAGAAGCTCCGAGGCTAATACTGAAATCTTCTCCGTCGATCAGGAGGTTGGGATTAACCCCCAACAACAGGTTTCCGTATTTTATTTTATCATTGGTAAAATAACCCCGGTCAAATTCTCCTCCGACATAGTCCGCAAATATTTTGGCGGTAATCAGCTCCTGCCCTACGGGAAATTGAAATGACGGATTGAAAACCAACCTGTTTTCACCTGAATCATGAGCATCCCAGAACCTTCGCAGCGTAAGTTCGGCTCCCGTAAACACCGATTCGTCAATAGCCTCTATATTTCCGCCTACGGAAGCGGTATAATACGTTTGTCTCTCATCGATACTGTTAATCTCGGCCTGGTCAAAACCTGCCTCCTCCGGCAATCCGTACCAATTGTAGATCTGGTGACGGAATTCCCCGTTCACTCCCCAGCGATAGAAACGCCCGGCATTGCTGTAGGATGCATCGAGACGGGTATCAAAAAATTTTGTGTCCAGTTCCATTTCATCAAGCTGTCCCTGGGCCGAATGGTGATTAAGACCGATGTCAAAAGATTCATCTTTACTGATCGCTCTGCTCGTGTAAAAATCCAGTAAAGCCGTGCTGTAATTGCCAAGCCCGAGAGACACATAAGTATTGTAAAGCATATCCCGCTTTTTCCTTTCAACCCCTGAGACTTTTCCTTTGGCAGGAACAAATGTAGACGCTACGGGCACCGAAAAAATGCTGTATTGAATTTTCTTTTTCTTTAATAAAGTGGAATCGTCAAGTGCCGGAACATCCCTCACTTTGAATGCATCGGAAATATTGGCCTTATACGGACGTACCACATCTACGGTTTCTGTTCCTATATTTTCCTTCTCCTGGGCAAATCCGGCCGACATTGCTAAAAATGCCAATGCTATCGTAATCAGCCCGGTTCCCTTTGGAATCCGATGAACTTGTTTTGAACCGGATTTGCGAAGACTACGATCCATAGCCGATGATTTTCCGTTATGACTATATATACTATACATGTACGTATGGAATTTTAGTTATTATTAGGATTTACGGAGGAGTTCCTTTTGGATTCCTCTCCCTTAATGCGGGACAACTCGCTACGCGCTTCGTTGACTACATCGGGATAATCCCCGAAATTACTGATCACATTTTCCAGGATATACGTAGCCTGGAAAGCGTCGTCCAGCGCATAGAAGTTCTTAGCCATAAGCACAAGGCCCTTTGCCCCGAATTCCTTATATCCCGAATAATCGCTGGCAAGTTTCTGGACGCTTTTATTGGAAGCTTCGTATGCTCCATCCTTATTCTTAAAGTAAGCGTCGTAATACAGGGCTTCTGCCGCCAGCGAACCGGTGGCTATTCTGGCAACCTCGGCATAAGCTTCCTTGGCGGTAGCTTCGCTTCCGGTTTGCATAGCTGCCCGGGCTATCATGATGTGGGCATCACTCTTCACCCTGTTATCAGCCGCATCATCGCGAAGTACCTGCTGGGCATACCGGATGGCTTCCGGATAATTTTTGAGCTCATAATTGGCTTTCATCAGGTTCGACCTTGCAAAGGTCAGGTTTTGCGATGATCCGGACATTTCTTCTAACTTTTTCAATACCGGCACTGCCTTTTCATAGTTCTTTTCGTCCAGGTAAATCTGTCCGAGACGGGTAAGACTCTGCTCTGTAAATTCGTTCCTTCCCTGTTCCGTCACCTTTTCATAATGCGGTACGGCCTTTGATTTCTCTCCGTTCAGGAAGTAGGATTGTGCCGTGTAGAAGTGAGCTTCGAGTGCATGAAGTCCTCTCGGAAATTTCGTCAGGTAATTTTCAAAACTTTTTATCGCTTCCGAAGTCTTGTTCTGTGCGTATTGTTTTTCGGCAGATTCATAGGTTGCATTATCCAACTCCGCATCGGTTACTTCGACAAAATCGAGTCCTCGTACCCAACTGGCGTATTCCTCGACTTTACCCATATCCACATATATGAGTTTTGCCGTAGCTACAGCCTGTAATGCTTCGGGGGTATTGGGATAATAATTTACCACACTCCTGAATTTCTCCAAGGCTTTATTACCCTCTTCGGCATTGTAGTACACCAATCCTTCACGCAGCATACTCTTGGGCACAAACGGGCTCAGCGGATATTCCTTCACCAGGCGGTTATATACCTCTACCCCTGCCGAAACCTCGTTTTGAGCGATGTAGGTATTTCCGAGTTCATACATGGCATCATCCCTGAGGTCGGAATCGGGATAATTACTGATAAAGCTTTTCAGTTCGTCTATCTTTTTCGGGACACGGTCTACAAAACCGTAACTTATGGCTTTCTGGAAATGGGCATAGTCCATACGGGATTCCTTCATGGCTATAGCTTTATTATAAGCTTCCATAGCCGGCCAGTATTTCCCGATCACAAAATAGCTGTCCCCCAGTCGAAGCCAGGCATCGCTTACCCGTTCGCGGTCGCTGCCCGTGTTGTCGTTCAGGTAGCGTTCCATATAGGTAATGGCCTGGTCGTAATTCTTTTGTTTAAAATAGGTATAACCCAACTGGTAATTTACCCGATCGTATTCCGGAGTCAGTGAGGCTGCCGGACTATTGATAAAATCCTTGAAATCTGTTATCGCCCTATCGTAGTTATTAGTCAGGTATGCCGTTTCTCCCCGCCAGTAAATAGCCCTGGCCAGGTAATTCCTGTTCTGTGGTTCTTTGGCCGACTTATCGAAATACTCACCGGCTTCCTTATACTTTCCATCGCGGAACAATTCCACACCACGGTAAAAAGCAACTTTCTGGTAGGCTTCCTTATTCCCGTAAGAATTGTTGCGCTGCAAAAGCTGTAATGCCGCATCGTAATCTTTTGAAGTTACATAAGAATCCACCAGCAGTCCCTCTATTTCCTGCCTGTATCCGGAATCGGGATATTTTTCCAGGAAAGAAAGCAAAACCTCAGGCACACTCTGGTAAGGATTACCGATATCATAACTCAGCCTGGCATAGTTCAACAGGGCATCTTCGCTGATCCGCTCATCATAATCCATTTCGGAAGCATTTCGGAATGCATTGAGAGCCTGTTGTTTCTTTTCTGTTTTCAGATAGCATTCGGCAAGATGATAATATGCATTTTGAGCTACGAAATCGTTTCCTCCCACGATCTTGTTGAACTGGTTTATGGCATTTTCATAATCTCCCTGTTTGTAATAAGCATATCCGAGCTGGTAAAAATCCGTATTGTTCCACTTGCCGTTTTTCCCTTTATACGCTTTCAGGAAGGAAATGGCTGCATCGTACTGCTTGAGGTTGAAATAGCTTTCTCCTATAATTTTATTCAGTTCGGACACTTCTGCAGGTCCCGATTTAGGCAGTTGTTCCTTAGCCAGTCGTATGGCTTCCTCAAACTTCCCGGCCTTAAAATTCATATCGGCCTGGTAATACGACAGGTTTTTATTGAGTTCCTTCTCACCCGACACCTGTTCGAAATACTGGTTGGCTTCGTTATAATCATCGCCTTCATAGGCCATATACCCAAGGTAGTATTTGGCTTTAGGACCATACTCCGCAGAGGTTGCCACGCGGTTCAGGTAGGTTTTGGCATCGTTATAGCGTTTCACCGTAAACAAGGCATATCCCTTTTTGAAGTTAAAGGCATCCCGTTCTCCGGCACTCATACCCTGATCCTCGGCCTTACTGTACCACTTCAGGGCCTGCGGATATTTTCCGTTGGAAAAATAATAATCTCCCGCATCGATATAAGCCGTGTTCCTTTTGGTGGATGTCGGATAGTCCCTGACAAAATTCTCCATCAGTTGATCCGCTCCCAACTGTTCCAGCCGGATGGCACTCCCGGCAATGTAATACGCACTGTTGGCCTCTACTTCTTCGTCGCGTGTCTGCTGTTTTACATTTTCAAATGCCAGCTGGGCAGCACGATATTGTTTATTATTATAAAGCTCCAGGGCTTTCTCATAATCCTTTTCACTATAGGTATATACTTCAGACATTTGCGCCGTTGCTGTCAGCATAAAACAGCAACTTGCAAAAAGCGGGATAACCTTTATGTATTGCATAAATATTGTTTTTTCGTCACTCAAAGATAACCGAATATACAACCTATAACGCAGCTTTTCGCCTATAATTATCCACAATGAGATTAACCGCTTACAAATTTTGATTTTATCGCTCTTCACTACTGTCGGAGCAGCTAAAAGCAAGGCTTTCGGTTATATTTAACCGGTAAAAGATCGTGGTAAAACCCCGGATTTTTTTACTTTTGACAGGTGTTGTGTTATATTTAGCATTACGGTAAGAATCCGAAGCCTTAACTTTTATTATTTTTACCCCAGTAAAATTCAAAGTATGCCAAATACGATCGTAGAACTCAGGGATGTTGCCATATATCAAAGAGAGAGTCTGGTACTCAGCGAAATCAATCTCGACATCAACAAGGGCGAGTTTGTGTATCTCATCGGTAAAACAGGAAGCGGGAAAAGCAGTTTTATGAAAACGCTATACGGCGACCTTCCGCTTACCCAGGGATCGGGAACGGTTACGGATTTTGACCTCAGGGCACTGAAAGAAAAAGACATTCCGTTTCTGCGGAGAAAGCTGGGAATCGTATTCCAGGATTTCAATCTTTTGCCGGACCGCACGATAAATGACAACCTGCTGTTTGTTCTGAAGGCTACCGGGTGGAAAGACAAGGAAGAGATGGATGCCAAGATCGAGGAAGTACTCGGTCGTGTAGGCATGAAGACCAAAGGTTTCAAATTTCCGCATCAACTCTCCGGGGGCGAACAACAGCGTGTGGCTATTGCCAGGGCGCTGCTCAACGATCCCGAACTCATCCTTGCAGATGAACCCACCGGGAACCTCGATCCGCAAACCAGTGTGGAAGTGATGAAAGTTCTCCAGGAAATAAACCGGAACGGCCGTACCATTCTTATGGCTACCCACGATTATGCGCTGCTCCTCAAATTCCCTTCCAAAACCCTGAAATGCGACGGCAGCAAGGTTTTTGAAGTCGTACAGAAAAACGTCTGACCTTCAATAAAAAGAGGTTGTCTAAAAAGGCAGCCTCTTTTTTTTGTTATAAGGTTTTGTGTTTGTAAATTTAAGCATGAGCCGAAAAGTCACCTGGAAGATCTACGACCAAGGGCAGTTGAGCCTGCTTCCGCCCAGTTATGATGACCTAGTTCCTCAGAACCATCCTGTACGTATTGTCAACACGATTTTGGACTCGGTAGACTTGAGCAGCCTGGAAAAGACCTATCGTGGAG
>NZ_FPJE01000026.1 GCF_900119185.1 Sinomicrobium oceani
CTAAGTACATGACAAAAAATTTATGAAATTGATTTTCAATTTGTTAAAATTTGTCAGCAACCAATTAGATAGGCAATCCAGTCCATTTTTAAAGACACTCACGGCCCTTCGCCCATGTTTTTTGATGGTAATGGGTTTAATGTTCCTATCGATAAAGTCCCCAATTTTGTAACACCATACAAAGGCAATCATAGTAAGCATAAAAAGCTTTTCCACCCTGTCTAATTGTGTTACATGGGTGTCCTCAATATTGAACCCGCTTGATTTGAGTGCTTTAAACAAGGTTTCAATTTGCCATCTTTCCCGATAATATTCCAAAGCTTCTTCAGGTTTGTTATAAGAGACAATGATCAGGTATTCTATGTTCCCGTTCCTTACGGTCTTAACCCCTGAAAGGTAGCACAATTCCCCATGCATCCTGACTATTTTCGGGGAATGGCAACATTGGTTTATCTTCAGATGGTGGAACCAATGAAAGGCCGTTACCTTCCTGTTCTTTTTAAAGCAATAGACCTTAAAATTGTTCCGGATACGGATGTGATACCGAATGCCATTTTCATTGAGGAACCCTATCCAATGTTGGCCAACAAACTCCCTATCAGCTAACAGGCAATCGATACGCTCGCGGCCAAACCACTGGATAAACCGCTTCACAAGCGCAATGCGTTCTTCCTCGTTGGAATTTCCCCTTTTGTCCAGCATAGTGAACATCAGTGGGAAAGCCACATTCCGGTAACTCACTCCCAACATTAGTATATTGATGTTTTTTTGGCCGAACTTCCAATTGGTCCTATCCATGACCAATGTAAGGGCACTTTTTTCAGGCAATAGCTCAAAGATGAACTTAGCCACCATTTCCATAGAAAGGCTGGACTCAGCCATGAAGCGTTGAATACGCCTAAAACAGCTTAAAGTCGAGGCCTTACTGTCAAATCCAACACTAAGTTTGGAATAATTGACAGACTTTACCTTGCATAAAGCCGTGATAAAATGACAGATCAGGCGGATCCTGGACAAATGGAGTTCCCCTTTAAAATGGGCTTTAAATATTGATAGCAATTGCGTATCTTCCGTGCGGAGACTGGTATTCTTTTTTAAAGGCAATTTGTGGTGAATTTTCCTTTAATATACTGAATATCAGTCTTTTTGACAAATTATCAAAGAGCTATTTTATTGGTTTTTAATCAATTAGAGTGTTTTGTCATGTACTAAAAAAAAATACATAAAATTATTTAATTTTACTTTTAATAATCAAACACAGGCTAAAAAATCAAAATTACTATAAATTAACACAAAAACCGCCAACTATGAATACCATTCCGGCTATTGCTGATATCAGGATAAATGAAGATTCCCGGGTGCCGAAATACAAACAGATCGTAGACTCTATCATAGAAGGTATTGCCAGGGGAGACCTCAAAATCGGACAAAAGATCCCCTCTATCAATGAACTCAGTGAGGAGTGCTATCTTTCCAGGGATACCGTGGAAAAGGCCTACCGGCTTTTAAAAGAGAAAAAGATCATTGTGTCGGTAAAAGGCAAAGGATATTACACCGCGCGTACGGATCTTATTTCGCGGATTAATATTTTTTTTATGGTAAACAAGCTGAGCTCATACAAAATGCGTATCTACAACTCTTTTGTAGACCGCATAGGGGTTAACGGACATGTAAACCTGTTTATCTATCATTGTGAAGAAAGCCTTTTTGTCAGAACGCTTGAAAAAAATATAGGAGCCTATGATTATTACGTGATCATGCCTCACTTTAAAAATGAAAAGATGATGCACGTGAGTAATACGGACGAAGTGGTCAACGCACTGGAAAAGATCCCTAAAGACAAACTCCTCTTGATGGATAACCGGAAACCGGCTGTTTCCGGAACATACGCCTCGATCTTCCAGGATTTTGAGAACGACATCTACCAGGCCCTCACGGAAGGCCTGGAAAAACTAAACCGCTACGACAAGCTCATCCTGGTATATCCGCAAAAATCGGTATATCCTTATCCGCTTCGCATACTTCACGGGTTTCGCAAATTTTGTGTGGAATATTCCTTTGATTTTGAGATCCTGGATGAAATTTACGATGATATGCCCCTGCAATCGCGCGATGCCTACGTCATTATAGAAGAAACAGACCTCGTTAACCTGGTAAAGCAGGTACGGGAAAAAAGGCTTCGACTCGGAAAAGACATCGGGATTATTTCCTATAACGACACCCCACTGAAAGAATTACTGGGCATTACTGTTATCAGTACAGATTTCAAGGTTATGGGCGAAACTGCGGCCGATATGATCCTCGCCAACAAAAAAGACCAGGTGAGAAACGTATTTCGCTTTATGGACAGAAACTCTGTTTAGACAACTTTCATAATCACTGTTATTTCAACGTATACACTTATGCCCTATTTAAAAAATGTCTGTTCATTGCTGCTGTTTTCCATGGCATGTTTTTCGTGTTATGCCCAACAATTACATTTTGAGCGGGAGAACGACATCATAACATTGTACGATGGTACGGAACCCTGCTTTTCATACCAGATAGAAACCAAAACCCTAAAAGGAAAATACGGCAGGGCCAATTATATTCATCCGCTTTATGACAGGAACGGGGTCATACTCACCGAGGACTTTCCGAAAGATCATCCGCACCATCGGGGTATCTTCTGGACCTGGCACCAGTTATTTGCCCGTGGTGAGCGAATGGCTGATCCTTGGTTATGCGAGGGAATTACCTGGGATGTAGATAATGTACATACCGAAATCAAAGAGCATTCGGCAATACTACACACTGTGGTGTACTGGATGAGCGGAAGGGATAAAGACCAGCCGGTCATCCGGGAAAACGGCACGATTACCTACACCCGGAACGGGGATTATGATCTGGTAGATTTCGATATTACACTGACGGCTCTTACAAACGATGTAAAAATCGGCGGGTCGGAAGACGAGAAAGGCTACAGTGGCTTTTCGCCGAGGATCAGGCCCGGAGAAGGCCTTACTTTTTTCAATACGCAGGGAGAAGTTTCTCCTAAAAACACTCCGGTAAAGGCCGGGGGATGGATAGAAGCTGTCCCGGACTACGACACTTCAAAAAAGGAGCAGGTCAGGATCGTTATGATGTGCAATCCGGAAACACTCCCCTCTTTTCAGGGCTGGATATTGCGAAAAGACAATAGCATGCAGAATGCCGCTTTCCCGGGAAGAACCCCTATATCCATCCCGAAAGACCAACCCCTGCATTTTCGCAATGCACTCCTTATCCATTCCGGAACACTTACTGCCCCCGAGGTTACGGACATTTATAACAGCCTCTTCCGTTGACTTTTTACAGCCAGCCGTTCATTTTCATCCAGCGCTCCAGTGCTCCGGGCCACGAAGACTCGGTATTTTGGGATCTTCCCATACCGTACCCGTGTCCTCCGTTTGTGTACACATGCATTTCCGCAGGTACCTTATGGTTTTTCAAGCCCAGGTAATAACGGATACTGTTCTCTACCGGAACAGCCGTATCATCGGAAGAATGTACCAGAAAAGCAGGTGGTGTTTCCCCGGTGATCTGAAGTTCATTTGAAAAGCGCTTTGCAAGTTCGGCTGAAGGGTGTTCTCCTATAAGATTGTTTCTCGACCCTATATGCGTGATCTCCGTATCCATGGAAATTACCGGGTAAATCAGGATTGAAAAATCCGGCCGTGCTGTTGTACCGTCATCTGCATATACCCGATCCATATAATGGGTCGAGGCCGTAGATGCAAGATGCCCCCCTGCAGAGAACCCCATGACCCCGATCTTTCCGGGGTCTATATGCCATTTTCCCGAATTTCTGCGAAGTATCCGCATCGCTTCCTGGGCATCCTGTAAGGGACCGATACTCTTGTCTTCCATAATGGCATCGCTGGGCAAACGGTATTGCAGGACAAATGCGGCAACTCCCATATTGTTAAACCATTTCGCCACATCCCGACCTTCATGCCCTATGGCGAGCATCGCATATCCTCCTCCCGGACAAACAAGTACCGCAGTACCGTTGGCAAGATCTTCAGGAGGAAGGAAAACCTCGATGACCGGATCGGTAACCTTGCTGATCCTGGAAGACTGATCATTACCTTTTGAGATTTCCTGCTGGTGGTATTCCGAATTATCAATCGCTCCGGGAATACCGCTATTCCATACGGGAATAACCGTTTCCTGTCCGTACAGTATCATTGTGGAAAACAGGGAGAACAAGATATAATGTGTTTTCATAATTTCGGGCTTTACCCGTAAATATACATCAAAAGCTGTTAGCGAGGCACTTCTGTACATAATGCACGGCAATTGTTATTTTTCCAGCTTCACATAGCTTTATTACTTCTCTTTTAAAAAAATACATCTCCCGCACAGCGCTACTTTACCGGTTAACCCATGGAGCACGCACAAAAAACGGCCTGAGATGTACACTTTAACGTTTTAATTCGCTTTTTGTCGAAATAATTATACCGAAAAAAAAGCCTGCATTACATTTGGATCACCATAGCATAAGTAGGTTAAGTTCATGGTAAGATTTGGGGCAAAAAGGTGGAGTTCAACTCCGCCTTTTTTTATGGATACATTTGTAGTCCCGTGCTGCCGTCCTATTATTTCTTTTTTCCGTACTGCTTCGTTCTATTCCGCTGCCTGTTACCTGTTTTTTGCAGAATCTTTTCTAAATTTGATATTCAAAAGATCACAACATGAAAGCGAGGAACATTACATTGTTATCCGTTATTTTGCTTGCATTTTTGAGCTGTAAAGAGAAAAATGAAGCGACAGAATCAAAAAATTATATTGCTGAAGATATGAAAAACAATCCGCTTATTCAGGAAAGTAAGCTCCCTTTCGGGGCTCCCGACTTTTCGAAGATTAAAAATGAAGATTTCAAACCGGCACTGGAATACGCGCTACAGGCAGAAGCGGAAGCCATAACAAAAATTGCAGATAACCCGGAAGCCCCTACTTTTGAAAACACCCTGGTGGCCATGGAGAACGCCCATGAATTACTGGGTAGGGTAAGCAATGTATTCGGTTCACTTACGGGCGCAAATACCAATGAGGTCCTTAAAAAGCTGGATGCTGAAATGTCTCCGAAATTTGCAGAACACCGTGATAATATCCTGTTGAATTCCAAACTTTTTCAACGTATAAAGACACTTTACGGGCAGCGCAACGAACTCGGATTGAAAGCGGAAGCCATCAAACTGATCGAAATAAGGTATCAAAAGTTTATAAAAGCGGGAGCCAACCTGTCCGACGCGGATAAAGCAAAGCTCAAGGCAATCAATGCCCGGCTTGCTTCACTGGAAAACAAGTTTAGTCAAACCCTCCAGGAAGCCAATAATAAAGCTGCATTGATCGTCACAGATTCTATCAGACTGGCCGGACTTTCGGCCGGTGAGATGAGTTCGCTGAAAACAGAAAGTAAAGAGGAATGGAGAATTCCTATCCTGAATACAACACAGCAGCCACTGACACAAACGCTTACGGACCGTGAAACCCGCGAAGAACTTTTTAAGAGAAGCTGGAACAGGACCAACGGCGGGGAATACTCGACTCTCGATATTATCCGGGAGATCACAGGCCTTCGTATCCGAAAGGCAAAACTCCTCGGCTTTGCCGACTATGCTTCATGGAACCTGCAGGATACCATGGTCAAAAACACACAAACCGTCAATGACTTTTTTGCTAAGCTCATTCCCGCTACAGTAGCAAAAGCAGATGAAGAGGCTGCCGAAATACAGAAAATGATCCGATCCGAAGGAGGCTCGTTTTCTTTAGCGCCCTGGGACTGGAATTTTTACGCGGAGAAAGTACGTAAAGCCAAGTATGACCTCGACGAAAACCAGATCAAGCCGTATTTCGAACTAAAAACCGTACTGGAAAAAGGGGTCTTTTTTGCGGCCACAAAACTTTTCGGGATCACGTTTAAACAACGTACGGACATTCCGGTCTATCATCCCGATGTATTGGTTTATGAACTCTTCGAGGAGGACGGATCACCCCTCGGGCTCTTTTACGGAGACTTCTTTGCCCGCGAAAGCAAAAGGGGAGGCGCATGGATGAGCAATTTCGTAACCCAGTCGCACCTGCTGAACAAAAAGCCGGTTATTTATAATGTCTGTAACTTCACCAAACCTGCTGCCGGAGAACCTGCACTGTTAACATATGATGAAGTCACCACCATGTTCCACGAATTCGGGCATGCATTGCACGGATTTTTTGCCGATCAGCAATACCCTTCGATTTCGGGAACCTCAGTAGCCCGGGATTTTGTAGAATATCCTTCCCAGGCCAACGAACACTGGGCCTTGTTTCCCGAAGTGCTGAAAAACTATGCCCTGCACTATAAAACCGGGGAGCAGATCCCGGAAAGCCTGATCGAAAAGATCAGAAAAGCATCGACATTCAATCAGGGATTTGCTTTCGGGGAAGTTCTTGCTGCTGCCGATCTGGACCTGAATTTCCACACGCTGACAGAGATTGACGAAAACCTCGATGTGAATGATTTCGAAAAAATTTCTCTTGAACAAGACCGTCTCTGGATGCAGAATGTCCCCCCGAGATACCGCGCCACCTATTTCAACCATGTGTTCGGCGGAGGATATGCAGCCAGCTATTACGCTTACTTATGGACAGAAATGCTGGCACTCGATACCGGAAAATGGTTTGGTGAAAACGGTGGGTTAACCCGTGAAAACGGCCAACGCTACAGGGATATGATCCTCTCCAGGGGAAATACACTCGAATATAAGAATGCTTACAAATCTTTCCGCGGCAAGGATCCGGGAGTAGATGCAATCCTCGAAGAACGGGGGTTGAATTAAAAATAATTACAGGGTGTAACGGTTATGATCTGACTCCGTTGCACCTTTATCTTCTTTCAGTAACCCGGTAAATACATTTCGTTATGTCCAAACTCTTTGAAACTGTCAGTATTAAAAGTATCCTTTTGAAGAACCGCATTATCGTATCGCCGATGTGCCAGTATTCGGCGACGGACGGTTTTGCAAACGACTGGCACCTGGTGCATCTGGGTAGCAGGGCCGTGGGTGGGGCTGCCATGATCCTTGCAGAAGCTGCAGCGGTTTCTCCGGAAGGAAGAATATCTCCCCATGACCTCGGAATATGGAAAGACGAGCATATCGAAAAGCTAAAACAGATCACTTCCTTTATCCGGGCACAACAGGTCGTTCCCGGAATACAATTGTCGCATGCAGGCCGGAAAGCAAGTACGGCAGAACCCTGGAACGGAAGGGGAGAACTCCCCCCGGAACAAGGAGGCTGGACTACACTGGCACCCTCCGCCTTGCCGTATTCTGACAACTACCCGATGCCGGAAGCCCTCGATGAAAAAGGTATCCGGAATATCATTTCGGATTTTACCGCAGCCACTAAAAGGGCGCTTTCCGCAGGATTTGAAGTTGTGGAAATCCATGCTGCACACGGATACCTGCTGCATCAGTTCCTTTCGCCACTGAGTAATAAAAGAACAGACCGGTATGGTGGAAGTTTCGAAAACCGGATACGTCTCCTGCTCGAAATCCTTCAAGGGGTATATTCGGTATGGCCCGAAGACCTTCCTGTCTTTGTACGGATCTCGGCTACCGACTGGGCAGAAGGAGGCTGGAACGCCGGGGAATCGGTGAAACTGGCTATGATCCTAAAGGAAAAAGGTGTCGACCTTATCGATGTCTCTACTGGGGGGCTCGTACCTCATCAGCAAATACCCGTAGGTCCCGGGTATCAACTGCCTTTTGCTTCTGCCATAAAAAAGGAAACGGGCATACTGACCTCTACCGTAGGGATGATCACCAGTGCCGAACAGGCCGAGACCATCCTGGTCAATCAAGATGCCGACCTGGTGATGATGGCAAGAGAATTCCTCCGAGACCCCTATTTCCCGCTACATGCCGCACAAAGTTTAAAGGCGGATATTTCCTGGCCAAAACAGTACGAAAGGGCAAAACCATAAAGACTGTTCCCAAACAGGTCTTTCCGGTAAAAATATATACGTCCTCCGGATGATCCTAAAGATGAGGTAATGTGGGCCACTTATTGTCCTTCTGCAAATCTTTTTTAATACTGTTTTATTTCTCCGGAACATCGGAATAATAATTTCTACCGGTATGGTGCTGTCTTCCCGTCTGTCATTGACATTCCGTAATAAAAGCCGTATCTTTAACAAAAGGGGGAATTTTTCTTCTTTCCCTGATAACTTCATTAGAGAATCGTTTATCCTGTTTGTTATGGCAAAAAATGTTTCAGATCAGTTAGTGGAAATGCTTGTGGATGCAGGCGTTAAAAGAGTTTATGCGATTACCGGGGACAGCCTGAACCCGGTAAATGACGCCATCCGTCGTGACGGACGTATCTCATGGATCCATGTAAGGCACGAAGAGTCTGCTGCCTATGCGGCGTCCATGGATGCCGAGCTTCACGGTATAGGTTGTTGTATGGGAAGTTCGGGACCGGGACACGTTCACCTTGTCAACGGGCTTTACGATGCCAACCGGGCAGGAAATCCGGTTATCGCTATCGCAAGTACCTGTGCCACTACCAAATTTGCCACCGATTATTTCCAGGAAACCAATCCTTTCTATCTCTTTAAAGACTGCAGCAAATTTGTCTATGTCGCCAATACGCCTAAACAGTTCACCACGATCATGCAGCGGGCTATTCAGACAGCTGTTACCGAGAAAGGCGTCTCGGTTGTAGGATTGCCGGGAGATGTTGCTGCGGCAGCATCTGAAACCATTATCACATCCCGGAAAAATTATCGTACGCAAGCGATCTACCGACCGTGCGACAGTGAACTTGAGGAGCTTGCAGCATTGCTGAATGAAAAAAACAATATAACACTCTATTGCGGGTACGGATGTAAAGATGCGGTTGCAGAAGTCGAAACGCTTGCAGAACGCCTGCAGGCCCCGATCGCCTTTTCGTTCCGGGGCAAGATATTCTTTGACAGGACAGACAGTCCTTTTGCCGTGGGAATGAACGGGCTGCTCGGGCATAAATCCGGATTCGACGCATGTTCCAAAGCCGATGTTCTGGTACTTCTGGGTACGGATTTTCCGTATGCGGAATTCCTTCCCCGAAAAAATACGATCGTGCAGATCGATATCCAGCCCGACCGTATTGGCCGAAGGGCACAGGTAGATTACGGATATGCGGGAGACATCAGGGATACGGTTACGGCCCTGTTGCCCCTGGTTAAAACACATTCCGACGACTCGTTCTTAAAGGAAACGCGGGAGCGGTATGCCAGGATCGAAAAACAGTTTGACAAGCTGGCACATGAAGAAAGTAAACCCATGCAAATCTCCCCGGAATATGTGGCCCGGACTATCGATAGATTCACCGACGATGACGCAGTTTATACCGTAGATACGGGAATGACGGCAGTCTGGGCGGCACGTTTTATCAAAGCGGGTAAAAACCGGTATCTGACAGGATCTTTCAATCACGGTTCTATGGCCAATGCCCTGCCAATGGCTATCGGAGCAGCAGCTTCATGTCCGGACAGACAGGTCATTGCCATGTGCGGAGACGGAGGTCTCTCTATGCTTATGGGAGATCTCGCCGTAATTATGCAATACCAGTATCCGGTAAAAATATTTGTATTCAATAACCGTTCCCTCGGTATGGTAAAAGTAGAAATGGAAGTCGCAGGATATGTGGACTGGCAAACAGATATGGTCAATCCGCCTTTCGATAAAATTGCCGAGTTAATGAACATCAAAGGGATAGAGGTAAAGCGTTCCGAGGACGTGGAATCTTCGATCCGTGAAGCACTCGCCCATAAAGGACCGGTGCTGGTCAATATCTATACCGATTCCAATGCCCTGGCTATGCCTCCTCATATTACCCTGGATCAGATGCAGGGCTTTACCGCCTCTATTCTCAAGAAAATTGGCCTTGGTAAATTCGGAGAGGTCAAAGACGTGATCGATAGTGGCATGGAGCATCTCGGCGAGGTATTCTGAATGTACTGTAAAACCGAAAAACGGGAAGATTACTTCTGAAAAAGTCTTCCCGTTTTTCGGTTTTTTTATTAGTCGGCAAAAGTATGGAGATCTGCAGCCATTTGTATATTACACCGCTTATAGGGAGTAAAATGCCCGGCTATCTTACGAAAGCCCAGTTTTCGATACAGCCCGATAGCGGGTTTGAGTACCGTATTACTCTCTAAGTATATCTGTTTTCCACCGAGTTCCTTTGCTTTTCGCATTACAGCCTGCCCCAGTAAGAAACCGATATTTTTCCCCCGGGCCACAGGAGAAACTGCCATCTTTGCCATCTCAAAATCGTAAGCAGGGTCTTGCATCCTGATCAAGGCACAAACCCCTACGGGCTCATTGTCGTACAATGCAACAAATATGCTACCTCCTTTATCGATAATATATCCTTCGGGATCGTGAAGCGCCTTGTAGTCAGCTTCTTCCATCTCGAAATAGGTGGAGATCCATTCTTCATTCAGCGTTTTGAATGTTGCCCTGTATTGCTCCGCATAGGGGACAATACGGACTTTTTTACTCTCCCTGATCTTCCGTTGCTCCTCCACACGCTGATAGAGCGACTTACGGTCCAGAAGATATTCCCATTCTTCTATAGCTTCCCACAGATTATGTCTTGAACTCGCTATCATATCTTCTACTGCAGCATTTACATCGCTATATTGCTCTTTTATCCGCGCAGTCGCCTCAATACCTTCCGGAGTCAGCGCTACTACATTACGGCGCTTGTCTTCCGTATCATTGTTTTCACTGATCAGCCCGGCAGCTGTCATTTCCCTTACGATCTTGCTCACCGATGGCTGGGAATGTCCGATTTCACCGGCTATTTCGGTAATGGTCTTCTCTCCTTCTTCCGAAAGCACAAAAAACACCGGAAACCATTTAGGCTTCAATCCTATCTCGTAAACATCATAAATAGTTGCTGCATCGTCGGTTAACCGGGCTGTTAATAAACGAAGACGGCTACCCAGGGCCATTTTTCCTGTTCTACTAAAAAAATCCATATATATAACTAATTACATAACCAGTTATGCAAATATATAAAATTTTTTATCCGGAAACTTTTCACAAGCCAAAAAAATGCTACGATTTCAGGTTATCTGATTGTTCTCGGCTCTAACCAATCGAAAAATTCACTGACTTTATAAAAGAGCACATCAGGTGCCCCGGCCTTAAGCGCTTCGGGCTCGGCGGTTTCTGCCCATGCCGCGGCAGCAATAGGGATCCCGGCCTCCCGGCACGATCCGATATCACTGGGAGAATCGCCTACATAAATCACTTCTTCACTATCCGGATTTCCAAAATATTCCAGGCAATTTCTTATTCCATCCACTTTTCGGGGCCCTTTGGGATCACCGGTTTCTGTCTTTTCAAAATAATGGGAAATCCCGAAACGACTCATAGAAATCTCGGCACTTCTTTTGCCTTTTCCGGTAACCATAGCCAACTTCACACCTCTCGATTTCAACAGCTCCAAAAGTTCCCTGATCCCTTCGAAAGGTTCCGGACACATATCGTGGAGCTCTTCGTAGTAATTCAAATAAGATGCTACTCCTTTATCATAATGATCCGGCGCAAGTGCCATAATGGTTCCTTCTTCGGACGGACCGAATGTTGCTACAATCTCGGCATCGGTAACTTTATTTCCCGTAAGGGGTTCTACAGATTTTCTGAATGCTGCAATACACATGGGTAAAGTATTGGCCAGCGTACCGTCCAGATCAAAAATAACGACCTTGATATTTTGCATAATTCCTGTGTTTTTAGCTACAGTCGGCATACATCATTCTTTCCCGTTTTTGTCGCAAATGCCATATATGGATATGGCACAAAGTTACCGGGGCTTTCGTTTCAGACCAATTTAAGCATTACTTATGTAAATTCCAGGTAAATTTTCCAAAGAATACCGCCTATTTCCCCATCCACTCCACAAAACCTCTCACTTCATTTTTGCTTACGAAAACGGGGCCGTCTTCCGGCACATCATGTTTAAGTATGAGTTCAAGCCTTTGGCTCCGGTGTTTCACAACCCTGTCTATGGCTTGTGTATGTACTATATAATTACGGTTTATCCGGAAGAAGATGTCCGGATCGAGTTTGTGTATGAGCTCTTTTACCGTACTGTTGTACAGGTAGCTGTTTCCGTCATTGGTATAGATAAAAAGGTGTTTGCCTGTTGCGTAAAAAAAAGTAATGTCGTTATCTCCTACAGGCTGCAGACGGTGTCCGTGGCTGACCAGAAAACGTCTTTGATAATTCTCTCTCCCTTTACCGAGATGTCTTTTCAGGGCCTCCACGTGATGTATTTCGCTATACTTTTCCTTTATGGAATTGTATTTGCTCAACGCCCGGCAAAGGTCTTCCGTATCAAAAGGTTTCAGGAGATAATCAACGGTAAAATGTTTAAAAGCCTCTAAGGCATATACATCATAAGCTGTGGTAAATATGACCGGGACCGATATACGTACGGCGTCCAGTATGGTCATACTGTTACCATCGGCCAGATGAATATCCAGAAAAACAAGGTCAGGTGTATGTTCCCGGAAATAATCTACGGCTTCTTTTACCGTACTCAACCGGGTTATGGAACCTATGTACAGGATATCCTGGTCTTGCAGACGCTGTTTCAGGCCATGGGCTGCCAGGTCTTCATCTTCTACAATTACAACACGCATGATTTTGCAATTATAGCCCAAAATCACTATCAAAACACAAGAAATCCCTTAAAAAACTCAGAAATCCGGTTAAAAACACATGTCTTATCTCAAACGCTTACCCAAAAAAACCATTGTATAAAAAAGCCCGGATGCGGAATGCATCACGGGCCTTTTGAAAAACTAATTCAAATATGCTTTTACAATTCGGGATTATTGAGTTTGGCTTCCTGCGGGTATAGCAGGGTATAACGCGGGTCATTAGCCTGTAGCGTATATACGTCACCGTTAAAAGTATGCCGGATCTCTTTCTGGTTTGTCCTTCTGAGATCGAACCAGCGATGTCCTTCGAGAGCCAGTTCCCGAGCCCGTTCTTCCATCAATAATGTGGCATACCCGTTGTTGTCCAGAGCTTTAACCGAGTTTTCCAATGCGGGTATATATGCTGTTCTGTAGCGGTTGCGGAGCAGTGCGAGCAATACGGACCTGGACTCTTCGATACGTCCCAGTTCCATCAGGGCTTCTGCCTTAATCAGGTATAACTCCGAGGTACGTATAGAACATTTAAACTGTTGTGCCCCGCCCTTACCCGATTTATAACGGGAACCGGCCTGTACGAAATAAAGACCAAAGCGCAGGTCGTTATCCTTGTCATATCTATCGGTAAGCATCTCCGATACGTATGCGGCATTGTTTACTTCATATTCATAAACATCCTCCAGAGCCAGTACGGACTCGGGCGAATCGTAACGGTTGGGGAGCTGCGGGTCGGTATTCAGGTTGACCAGGCTATTGTTATAGGACAAGGCTTTCTCCGCCGCCTGCAGGGCCTTCTCCCATTGGTTGCTATATAAATTTACCCGGGCCTCCAGGGCGTTAACGGCTGACAGGGAAAAACGGTAATTCATTCCGGTTTCCTGAGTTTCCAGTACCAGTGAAGCTTTGGCCCGATCGATATCCGTAAGTACCTGTTCATATACCTGCGCTACCGAAACCGGGGTGAATACCTGCTCCAGATCGATCTCAAGAGCCAGTGGGACTGCTTTGTCCGAGTCTGCCGTTGCTTCGTCATAAGGGTTGCCATAAAGGTTGACAAGGTCGAAATATGCATAGGCCCTGAGGGCATAAGCCTCTCCGACCAACTGGTTTTTATCCGCTGAGTCCTCTATCGTCTTTTGCCCCTCGTTTATGATGTAATTCGTATAAAAAATCGTGTTGTAAAACTGGACCCACGGATAGGCCGCGGTCTGCGAATCGGGATTGACATCTTTCCAGATGTAAATATCCCTGTAATATGCGGCATCTATACTGAATTCGTCCAGAACGAGCTCATCGGCACGAAATGTAAGGCGCGATTTGTGTGTCGGAAAACCGTTGTATGCTACCGTAATCAACCCCCTGTTCTCTTCGAGTGTTTCCGGAATTACTTTTCCCTGGGGTTCTATATCGAGATAGCTGTCACAGGCCGTAAAATGCAGACCGGTAATAAGGGCTATAAAAAGATAAGTATATTTTTTCATGTGTCGGAATTTAGAATGAAACATTGAGTCCGAGTGCTATGGATTTCGGAATAGGCTGTGCATAAATATTACCGTAGGTCTCCGGATCGAAATATCCTTTATAATCGGTACTTACAACAAAAAGATTTCTTCCTTCTACATTAAACCTGATATGGTCTATTTTCAGTTTGGAGGTTACCGATTTTGGCAAGGTATAGCCCAAACGGAGGCTGGAAATCCTGAGATAGCTCATTTCATCGACAAAAGTATCCAGGTATGACATCGTCTGTATCGGATTGAGATCTCCGAACCATTTATACGCCATCCAGGAATCGCCTGTCCCTGATGTCTCGCCTACGATAGCAGGAAGATTTGACCCTGTATTGTCCGGTGACCAGGCATTGAGGATATCGGTCGTGTAATTCTGCCCCCTGTCTACCTGGGTCGGGTTGTAGGAAGGCCTCTTTACCACCGTTTGCTTCAGGTTAAAGCTGGCCGCTACGGTAAAATCGAAGTTTCTGTAAGAGAAATTGTTTATAATCCCTCCGCTGTATTTCGGATCGCGATCTCCCACGTAAGTGAAAAGGTTCCGGAACTCTTCATTACTCAGGTTAGACTGTGTTAAATACCCGGGGAAAAAGTCTGCCCACGGGTCTACGAGATCGAAAAATTCCACGGCACTGACTTTCTGGTCTCCTTTCCAGAACATCGGGTACCCGTTTTCATCCATTCCGGCAGTTTTCAAGGCAAAAACGGCATTGACCGGCAATCCTTCACGGGAAGGCAGGAAACTGTTCTCCCTGATCTGGATCTTATCGACCTTACTTTTGTTGTGGGATATATTGAAATTCGTACTCCATGTAAAGTTTTCGGAAACAATATTCCTGGTGGTCAGAGACAATTCAAACCCTTTATTGGTTACCTGCGCCCAGTTGAGATTCGTGAATTCAAATCCGTTTTCGAGCGGAATGGATTTCAGGCCGATGAGGTCGGAACTCTTTCTTTTATAGATATCAAAAGCCAGGCTGATCCGGTTATTGAATAAGGCGATATCGGTTCCGAAATTATAGTTCTGTGTCTTTTCCCAACGCAGCTTATCATTAGGTGGAGAAGTAACCACAATGGTTTGTTCGTTATTTCCCGGTAACACCGATGCATTATTGTATTCCCCGATCACAAACGGGGAGGTATTTTTATCTATATTTCCCTGTAAGCCGTACGAAGCCCGTAGTCTCCAGTTGGACACGACCTTACTGTCTTTCAGAAATTCTTCTTCGCTTACCAGCCATGAAGCCGATGCGGACCACAGGGGCAGGTATTTATATTTGGGATCTACTCCGAAAAGGTTAGAACCATCATAACGAACACTTCCGAACACCGTATATTTCCGGTCGTATGTATAGGAAGCCGTCGCATAAAAAGAGGCATAGGCATTTTCTATCTCGCTCTTGTCATACGCCCTGAACCTGCTGTCGCTGGCATCATCCTCACCGGGAAACATGATAGGGTGGGTGGTCAGTGTTTTGGGATCGTAACCAAATCCCTTCGTCGCTATGATCCTGGATTCCGACCTTCGGAGCTCCGATCCGATCATAGCGTCGATTTCGTGTTTTTCACCGATTCGTGTATTGTATTCCAGTAAAGATTTCCAATTGTACTGGAAGAAACTCTCTTCCCAGTTCTGAATAATACCGCCCTCGGGAAGGAAATAGTAATAATCCTGCTGAGCAGCATCATAACGTCGTGTTCTCTCCCGCATTTTGCGGGTGAAATAGGAGTCGGCCGCTGCATATTTCTCCGTACTGTTTTTATCGAGCTGTAACCCGAACTGGGAGGATAGCTTCAGGTCGTTCGTTATCTCATAGGCAGCATCGAAGATCGCTTTCAACGCGTTATTTTTAAGTTCGTAAGAGGTGTTTTCCCGCTCTTCCAGGAAATTGAACGGTACATTTCGTCCTTCGAAACCTTCGATATCCATATCATAACGATATGAGCCGTCTTCGTGATACGGGTCCAGATAGGGGTTGGCATTGCGGGAATAGTTGGCCGGATTGGTAAACGCATCGGTATCGGTCACATAAGAATCCTTTCGGGACTGCGAAGCAAACAGAGCTGCTCCGACCTTGAACTTGTCGGACACCTGGTAATTGTTTTTGAGGGTAATGTTGTAACGCTCGAAGCCTGTACCTATAGTAGTTCCTTCTTCATCGTAATACCCGAGGGAGAAGTAATAATCCGATCTTTCGTTTCCTCCGGAAATACTCATACTATACTGCTTGTTGGCTGCCGCCTGGTAAAGCAGGTCTCCCCAATCGGTCTGGTTATTCCGGAGGCCGTTCAGGGCTGCCTGTGTGGTATTGGACAATGCGCCAAAGCCGTTATCGCGATAATTACCGAGTTCTCCCGCACCGTTGAGTATTCGCATGACCTCGCCTTTATCCGTGCGAAAATCGAGATCGGTTCGCCGGGCAAGCGCCAATTCGAAATCTACTTTCTGCGAGGCATTCATCAGGTTGAGCTTACTGAAGTCGGGGCGCATGGTATAAAAGGTATTTGCAGAAAAGCTGACATTCATCTTTCCTTTCTTTCCTTTTTTGGTGGTAACCACGATAACACCGTTAGCTGCCCGTGCCCCGTATATTGCTGTAGCGGCAGCATCTTTAAGAATGGTTATATCTTTGATATCATCCGGATTGATCCCGGCGATAGCATAATTGCGTAACTGGTCTATATTATCCTTATCTCCGAAATCCGGAACATCATTGCCTTCCAGTGGCAGTCCGTCTACCACCCACAACGGGTCCTGCGGACCTGATAAAGAGGCCGTACCTCGTATACGGATTTTTGCAGGCGCTCCCGGTGCCCCGGTCTGGGGGGTTACCACGACTCCGGCAGCCTGACCCTGCAATAACATATCTACACCGGACACTCCGATCTGCCGGACATCTTCCATATCTACTTTTGCCACAGCCGCTGTCAGCTTTCGCTTTTCGACTTTCTGATATCCCGTAACCACTACTTCGCCGAGCGAACTGGTTTCGGGAGTCAGATGTACCGTATATGTTTTTTTATCGGTAATATATAACGTACGGGCTTCATACCCCATAAAGCTTACGGTCAGCTTTTCTATACTGGCGGGGATATCCAGGCTGAAATTCCCGTCAAAATCGGTTACGGTCCCAATGCTGGTACTTTCTATAATGCCGCTTACTCCGGTTTCGCTGGCTATGGTCTGGGAATCTACGTATACCGATGCCCCAGGCAACGGCATATTATCTTCTCCGGATAATACCTGCCCCGCGATGGTCCTGGTTTGTTGTGCAAACCCCAAAACGGGTAACAGCAGTAATACAAATTGTAATTTTCTCTTCATTGGATTAGGTTTCAAACGGTGTTAGTTGTTAATTGCTTCTTCTATACGGCCCATAAGATCGAGGTAATGCATGCGGGTAGTCCTGTCTCCCTTATTCTTCTTCTTTTGGAGCAATTGAAGCAGCGTGTACAGTTCTCCTTTTTTCACAGAGGTGACCTCGGAGACCCGCTTTATGGACGTGTAATTTATATTTCTTACCGCAGTCTCGCTGTTAACAACCTGGTTGCAAAGGGTTGGAAGCTGCAAAGATGCGGGTATTTGTAGTGATTTCTTTGATGTTTTTTCAAAAAGTTTCAGAAGGTCTACGATAAGGACATCCACATAATTTTTCTGTGCCATCCGCTCGAAAGTAGACAGGGATTTCCCTTTCATAGTCCCGGCAAACACATGATCCCGGGTGCTTCTGAACAGGTCATCTACCCCGAAAGTCTTTTTGTCCGAATACACCGCTGCCTCCAGCAATCGCAACAACCTGTCGTCGCGAAACAGATTGTAGAATACATCGTACTGCAACTCCCTGGCCATGGTGTAAGGTGAATACTCGTAAGGCCCGAGGGGAGAATCTTTCAAAGGATATGTGCGGGTGAGCACATCGTTTACGAAGAGCCATTCGGGCAATGTAAAGACCTGCTCATTCAGATATTTTACCGCGGCTTCCTGTTTGGTGTAAGGCACAGGCACATAAGATGTCTTATGGTCGCCGTGTACGGTATTGTTCAGGTAGATCCCTCCTACGTTATTAAGAACGTGATTATTGTACAACTGCCACTGGCCGATCACAGCCATATACAGTTTACCTGTACGATAGTAGGTATCTCCTTCTTCGTACGTCCAGCGTACCACATTATCGAGCACCCTCTTCAGGTTTTCAATCCCGTATCTGCCGGCCTTAACGGCATCGTTTCCCAGATCTTCGGATTGCGAACGGGGATCGACGACATTTTTATATGATTGTTGTTCTCCGTAAAAATACAGCGGATCATCGGTATGGGCCTCTACCAGCTTTTTCAGTTTTGCGGTTTCCTTGTCTTTTGAAGGGTACCAGGTATACCCCCATTGAATGGCATATTTGTCGTAGATACCGATCCTGGGTGTAATAGCGGTAACCCCATCTCCCGGTTGTGCTACGTAATTATAACGGGCATAATCCATAATGGAAGGTGCAGTCCCTCCCATGCGTGTGGTAAAAGTGGGGGAACGTAAAGAATCGACTTCAAAAGCATAAGATGCCCCCATATTGTGTTTCAGTCCGAAAGTATGTCCTACCTCATGAGAAGACACAAACCTTACGGCCTCTCCCATGTGTTTGTCATCAAATACATTTTTGCGGGCTTTACTGTCTATAGCCCCGGTCTGTACCCGCATCCAGCTGTGGAGCGATGTCATGACGTTATGCCACCAGATAATATCGGCTTCCAGGATCTCTCCGCTCCTAGGATCAACAACCGAAGGGCCCATGGCATTGGACTTTGGCGAAGCAGCATAGGTAATCACAGAATACCGGACATCATCGATATCGAAGTCGGGCTCTTGTTCGGTAGGTTCTTTTGCGATAACCGCATTTTTAAATCCGGCCTGTTCAAAAGCCTCCTGCCAGTCCAGTACTCCCTGCCGGATGTAGCTTCTCCATTTTTCCGGGGTTGCCGGATCAATGTAAAATACAATGGGTTGCCGGGGTTCTACGAGTTCACCCCGGAGATAACGGGCCTGATCTTCCGGTCTGGGTTCTAATCGCCACCGGGTAATGAGTTCCCGCTCTTTCATGGCGTGCTGCTCATCATTGAAATACCAGCGCTTTTTGGTAAAATAACCAATGCGTTTATCCATAAACCGGGGTTCCATAGGACTTTCAGGTAACAATACGATATTACAGGCCACCCCGATAGTTACAGGCAATCCGGCTCCTCCTTCGGATATGGATGTAGTGAGTTCTGACTTTACCATAATATTCCCCGGAAAGGTCTTTACTGCCTCTATATAAGACAGGGCCGGTTTGGCAGCTCCTCCCAGTCCGGTATTACTGAAGACATCGTTAAAACTCTTTTCCTTACCGTCAAATACTTTGTTAACCTTGATGAGAAACGATGATTTTTCCTCATTTCTGGATTTAATATCAAAAGCCTCCAGGATAGAAGAGGAGAAGTTATTATGCACCGAAAGGGTTATGGCATCGTGTTCAGGCGACGTTACCATAGGCACGGATGTACGCACCCAGACCTTGCCAAGGAGGGTGTCTTTCTGAAAGGTGATTACCTTGTTCTCAAATTCCATCCCTTTATTCAGTCCGGCTTCATTGAGTTGCAGCGGCACACGGGAAATTTTATTGACAATGAGAAACTCCCTCCCGAACAAGGAATCGGGAATTTCGAAATAATAATCATTCTTAACTTTTAGGACACTAAAAAGCCCTTCTTTTAATGTGCCTTCTTTGAGCAGTTCACTGTATTTTTTAAGGGAAGACGTATCTGCAGAGTCTTTTTCCTTTTCGTTCTTCTCCTGGGATGTCACCGTGTTCAGGATACTTAAAAACAAGAAAGCGGTTGCAAAGACGCGGTAAACTTTTGTCATGAACAGATTAACTTTTAGTTAAATTTTCTCTAAAAGTCCGTGACATCCGGATAGGCACCAAACAAAAGGGAGTGAACGGGAAAAAAACCGGAGTGAACGGGTGATTTTACATCAGGGGAAGTTCGCAATAAAAAAATCCGTCCTTAATACCGGTCTTAAAACCAGTAACTTTATAAAAGCCATAAATCCGTTTCAGGTACTTCAACCCGAAACGGCTGCCCTCCTGTTCGTATTCCTTGGGCTGATATGTATTCTTCACTACAACCTTATCCGGAAATACGATTATACCGATATACAAAGGGTGTTCTCTGGTGGCCACATTGTGCTTCAACGCATTTTCCACCAGGGTCTGAAGGGAGAGATAAGGAATTTTCCGCTGTAGTGATGCTACTTCCTTTACGGTGGTGGTACATTCGATTTTATCGGCAAAACGGGTTTGTTGCAGAAACAGGTATTCTGCTATAAAATTCAATTCTTTTTCTACCCGGGTGATATTCTCTTCCGGGGCCTGGATCAGGTAGCGATACAACCTGGAGAGTTTAACAGTGAACTTTTTGGACAACGCCTTATCCTGATCGATAAGCGTATGCAGTGCATTCAGTGCATTAAAAAGAAAATGCGGATCGACCTGGTTTTTTAGCTGTTGCAACTGCAGGAGAGCACTTTCTTTCTGAAAGACCTCTTTTTCGAGGGCAAGCCCGGCTTTTTCCTGTCGAAGCTGCTCCTGTCGCCTGTATTGTATCCGGATAGCCCTGGTAAAATAATAGAATATAAAAAGCAGTAGCAGGGTAGAAAGTAAATAAATGTATAAACTGTATTTACTGATACGGTTTATATCCTCTTCATTGATGCTTTTCAGAAAGTTAACAGCTATATAATAGCGCCCCCCGGCAATATGCAAGGGTTTCACATAATTCATGACTTCGAGATCCAGATATTTCGATGCTACGACGCGCTCGTTATGGTCGGATGGTCCGGAAATCGTATCCGAAGGAAGTACCGCAGAAAAGTCGAAGACATTTTTGCCGATATGTACCGTATCCGGATGCAGCAGGCAAACCCCGTCTGCAGTAAAAATATAGGCATAGCTCTGCGTATACTTACCTACTTCCAGTAACAGTTGATGTACTACCCCCAAATCGAGGTCATAGCCGTAAAAAACAGTACCATAGGGGGCTTTAAAATATATGGTCTGTCGCCACAGATACTGGCCGGCAACTCCCGGAAGCACTTTGCCGGTAATCCCGGTTTTGCCTTTCTGCAGCTGTGACCTGATATTTTCCCTAAGCGAGGTAGTATTTCCTTCGGCTCCGTGAACAAAAACGGTTTGCTCTCCCCCTTCGGGCACAATACCATACCAGTTACGCACCACACTGCTGTCGGATATCTGGATGGCACTGAGAATACGCAGACGCTGCAACGAAGTCACCGTATCGGAAGATTCAAGGGCCAGGTTTTCCGCATCGTAAAGCGGTTTCTGAAGTAACAGGAACCGGTTTTGCAGATTATCGTATTTCTTCACGAAACTACTCCTGGAGATATTTGCACTGACATCTTCTACTTCATCAGAGATAAGCCTGTTCAGGATATACGTAACTACTATAGTTATGACCACCACTACAAACAGGATCGCGATGTAGCTCCTTCCCCGCAGTTTTATACCATATATGTGCTTTTGCTCCTGCTTCACCGGGGCAAAGATATGGGAATTCCGCAAGGGTTGTATGCTACGGTGAAATACTGCCCCGGAAACAATAAGGGACATGCTTTCATATGGTGGCCTAACCACTGTTTTTTAGTGATATAATGAGACCCGGATATCCTGATAAAGCGGAGAAAATCGTATTTTTACCGGAAAACACGAATTATGTATGTAAAGTTATTATTGGCCGGGATACTTTCTTTTTTTTCTTTGTCAAACTACGCACAGGAAGACCCGCCTCAGCATATTCTTCCCGGCGAACTACAGATCAAAATAGCCGTGATGGCCGCACCGGAAGCATTCCGGGAAAACGCTACAGTCCTGGGATATGACCCACAGGGAGAACTTATAGAACTACGGAAAGGCTCCAATGATTATATATGCCTCGCCCCCGACTACAGGAGACCTCAGTATTTTGCTTCTTATTGTTATCCGAAGTCTCTGGAACCGATGATGAAAAGGGGGCGTGAGCTCATCGCCGAGGGCAAGCGAAGAGACCGGGATAAAATAAGAGCCCGGGAAATCGAAGAAGGAAAGCTATCCTTCCCAAAACAACCTACAACGTTGTACGGGTATTGGGGAACATTGGATAGCCTGAACCGGGAAACAGGGGAAATGGCAGATGCAAAACGCAGGTATGTCATCTATATTCCGTTTGCCAAGGCAGAAGACCTGGGACTCTCCAATAAGCCCAATAACCTCGGGATGCCCTGGCTGATGGACGAAGGCACCTATAAAGCGCATATCATGATTACGCCTCCAATGGATCATAAACACGGTAGGTAACGAGGAATTACCGTTTGAAAATTGACTATCCGTATTCCTGAATCCAATAATCCGATCCGAATAATATCCCCACTTTTCAACAATACACTAAAAAAACGAGGCTGTCTAAAAAGTCAAGGCAGCCTCATTTTTATTCAGGTAGGTATCCGAGAAAAATCTCAAATACGCAAATCTCAGGGGGTTGAAAAAACTTTTTATACGCCCTCGTTCCTGTTTTCAGAAGGGACGCCGCGAAGCATCCTTTATCGTCTGTAGCGTTTTCTGCGCCCGTTTTTTTATTTCCGCGGCTTCCTTGCCCTTCACCAGGGTTTCGCATAGTTGCAGGATATCGTTTCTGGTGTAAGACCAACCGTACCACGATAATGCCTCAAGGGCGGACAGCCTGGTCTCCTGTGGCATTTTCTCATTTTTCACAATTTTGATAACCGCAGGAATAACTTCGTGATACCTGTATGCCCTCAGGTTCCGCAAAGTATAATTCAATTCCTTCCGGGGAGTATCAGGATTGCCCAGCAGGGCTATTAGCTCTTCAGTTTTCTTTTTTTCTGCGGTAATCCTTGTCACTGCACTGTCGTAAAGTTCTTTTCCGTTATAAACCGCTGTATTATCGTAGAGTTTGGTGTGGAGTTCTTTCAGCAGAACCTCCTTATCCAGACATTGGAAAGACCAGTTAATTTTATGCCGGATACGTTTTAAATGACGTCCATATATATAATTGTCTATAATATCACCGATATATTCGGTAGCTCCCAGCTCTATAACATCGTATATTGCCTTACGTCTTATATACTCGTGGTTATCCCTAAGGGCGAGTTTTAGAACCTGCCTGAAGTTTCCGTTATTGTAGCGTCGCAAAAGAAAATAAGCCTGGGTCCGTACCGCTTCGTACGGGGATGTTCTGAAAAGGTCCGACAGCTTTTCCGAAAGCTTTTCCTCCTCCTGTTTATTCCAGAGTTCGGTAAGGGCATAAGCCTGAAGGTCGGCATCCTGAATTTCCAAAAGCTTTTGCCAGGTATCTTCCGTTGTTTTCCGTGCCCCGAATAGGGTATTGTATTTGTCTGATTCCTCGGCAGCGAAGTGGAATGTGGGATCGCCAAGAATATGGGTTTCCAGGTAGGCTGTTTTTTTCAGGAGGTGCCCTACCCTTACCCCCCGGTGTAAAATCCCTAATAGTTCCGTACCCCATAAATCCTGCAGAACTCCTATCGTATTGGCGATAGCCACTACATTTTTCCCCTGGGAAAAAGGATAATATCCGGCCAGGTAATCTCCTTTGTGAAAAGACCCCGTAAGACACGAATTGAGATAAGCTACCCGGGCATTCACCTGCTTCAAATCGGTGCTGTGAATATCAAGCGCGGCATTGAATACAGAGTCTTCCACAGTACGGGATGCCTCGAAGGCATCGGCAAACCATTTACCATTCAGCCCCAGCCATTCCTGGTAACGTTGTTTAGTCGCTTCCAGGTCTTTCCCGCTATCCCTGGCATTATTCATTTTGGACCGTATATATCTTCCTACATTTTCCATGGACGGTTGCGGATTGGAGACATCGGGATAGCCGTTTATAAACTGTGCATCTACCGTACCATGCCCCGTCATAAATGCCAGGTCCAGATCATCGCGTCGCAATTCAGTGAGTAATGCTTCTTTCATGAATACGGCATTTCTGTAGTTCAGGAATTTCAATGAATTTTCCGGGAGTAACAGTTCCGGAAAAGAGGTGCGCAATGCCATAACTTCTCCTCCCCAGGCAGACATAGCATCGGAATTGTATCCGTGCCCGGTGGAAACGATCATATCGTTAAGAGGATTTTTCTCCTCCCGGATACGGACCAGTTTTTGCAGATAGGCTTTCAACTGCTCCACGGCACTACCCCGGTCTCCGGAAACAGGGGGAAGCATTCTTGCGGAATAGATGTCCATGGATATGTAATGCGGACTTCCCGAAGCCAGATTGTAATAGTGGTAGCGGGTCCGGGTAGTGTCTTCATCCTGTTTGAGATACTCGAACTCCAGGTCAAAATCGTCGTAGAAACGATCAGATGCTACGGAAGATGCTTCCCATCTCACTTTTTCGGGCATCTTAAAGGTAGACGTAAGTTGCTGTGCTCCCCTGATCATAGGAATAGGGATATCACCCATAAAAACAGCTCCTTCCAGCGGATGTTGTTTATGTTCGTATAAATTTTTCAGAACTTTGCGGATATCATCCGGTTTCCGCCAGTTATCGTAGATCACATACGTTCCCAGTCCGTCCGACTCCACGCTGTGTTTGTAAGCCAGAATCTCATTTTTTGCAGCTTCGAAAGTGTCCGGATCGACTATGATGGCAAAACTGCTTCCGGAGCTGATTTCCGGATCGATATAATGCTGGGCAGCTGATATACCGGTGAACAGACCGGAAAGTACCAGTGCCAATACCTTATTTTTCATATATTTCATTTTGTAAACGGTTCAACCTTTAGTATCTCCTCCGGAGGTTTCCGGCCATCCCTTCATAATTGGCGGGCTCCTAAAATGTATGCTCGTTCCTGTTAGGGGATTAATTATATAAACCTACCGTGACCATCATACCGTTATTATGAAGGCCACTGGTATAGTAAGCGTTGTTTTCCAGGGCTGAAATACGTTCGTATGAGGCACGTATATATAACTGAGAGCCTTTATTGTTTAAATAGGGTAAATTTACCTGCATGTACAAACGGTTGGTCCAGGCAGGCATATTTTCATAATAGAAATTGGGAAAAGTGATATTGGCAGCTACAAAATCAGTGGATGCCGTACCGGGAAAGTATACCATAGCACTCTCCAGACTGTTTCTGTACAACGTCTGATACCCCACTTCCACACTGGTCTGCTTCAGATAGATCCATCGTCTGCCCCCCAGCTGTACCTCATAACCGGTCATCTCCCTTCGGCTTTGGGTGGTAGGGTATGTTTCGGTATGATCGTATAAATTGCCGGACACATCCCATCCCCATAACAGGCGTTTTTGTACATCCTTTCTAAGGCCCGAATAATCGAGTGTCCAACGGTCTTTGGTGCGATGATGCATCTCCGAGGCATATAAAACCTCATTTTGACCCGTGGTATTGTTGAACTGCTGAATAAACTCGGTATTATCAGTGTTAAAATGGTTATAGTCCAGGGATATCCGGTGTGACATACGGGATCCGGAGACGAGGTAATCAACACGGAGATCGAAATTCGAATACTTATGATTTCCGGCATAAAAAGGCGAAGATGTTCCATCGGTAACATCCTCATCGTGTTTTTTATATTGTACCCCGGCCTGTATAAACTGACTTTCGCCGGGTGTGTAAGCTACGCTTATGCCGCTCCCGAACGAATTCCCCTTGTACAACCTGGAGACTCCCCCGGTAAGTATGACCGGACCGTTATAAAGATACTCTCCCAGCCCCAGCAGTTTATATATATTACGCGGTCTCTGTGTATTCTCCAGGCTGACGGACAGATCTTCACGAAAACGGAAATAGTAACCGTTAAGTCCCAGTGTCCATTTCGGATTGATGTGATACAATACATAAGGCGTAAGTTCTATTTCCACTATTTTATCGAGGGGGCGCGGATCTCTTTGCCTCGCCCCGTTCCGTATTTCATATCTCATACCCAGTCCGGCACGGAATTTACGGAACAGTAACGGAGAGACTATTTTTGTTTCCAGCAGATAATGTTGCTTTCTCCAGTCGGCCTCTACAGAATCTGCAATTTTATAAGGGTTTTCCCGGTACGGATCTGCCATTGCAGTAAACCTGCTTCCGGAATCTTCGTATTTGGAAAAAGAGAATCTGCCGTAAAAATTCCACCCGTTGACCGAGACAAAACGTTCGGAACGAACATCAAAACCTTGCTGTTTTTCGGGCATGAAAGCATCTCTGAAATCGTTTTTCCCTTCAAAGTACCTTATCGCCGAATTTCCGATATTAACAGCGTCCGTTAAGGCCAGTTTTATCGGTATGGCCTGTGCCGTAACAACAGGCCGGGACAACATCAGTTCATTCCAGGTACGCAAAAACTCATCCTGAGCATATACCTGAAAAACGGACAAAAAGGATATTAAAACGACAGCTTTTCTCATATTCCGGTTATCACTACATTACCATCCCTTGGGGCTTGGCGAATTGTTTACTTCAAAATCGGTAGCGGAATTATTGGTATCCAGCAATACTTTACGTCCCCCGATCTCCTGTTTTACTTTTCTTCTCAGGGAAGTTCCCGTATAGCTTCCTCCCACCGTATTCATTCCGGCATCCAGATTGGTCGGTAACCGTTTCAGTTCGGGGGTTACCGAAGAGTTTGCAACCGCATCGAGGGCATCGACAACATACGCTTTCGGTACTCTTACAAATTCCCTGCTACTGGTAGAGCCGGGTTCTGTCAATCGTTCGAGTTCCCCGGGGTTATCATGACGGAAAATCACAAGTCCGCTTCCGAAAACACCCGGTAAATAATCGAATACCGTTGTAGAATAGCTGTAGATGATCTCTACATTAGGTACATCGGGTGAGTCGGTATCCGGTGTATTGGGGTTGGCATAGAAATAAACCTCAAAGTCTGCTACATCAGGACCGAGGTTTACCGGAGAGTTTGCATTTCCGTTAGGGTCGTCTTTATGGTCTATACCGTCAATGGCAATGACAACAGAGGCGCCGGGTTCTACGGGATAATCGGTTCCATTGCCCGGAATCTGCATGACATAAGCCAGAAAAGCATCTTCGTAACCTTCCGTGATAAACCCGTAAAATGATGTGGAAGAAGAGGATGCGGATTTTGTGGTTCCGAACAACAGGCCGTCTGCGTATTGTACATCCGTAGAGTTGTTATAAATCTCTATAAATCCGTCATAAAAATAGTAGGAGTCCGGAGCGCCGGAATAATAAAACTCTTTAATGACCCAGTCCCCTACCGCACTTCCTTCAAGCTGAATGGTCGTAGCCCCATCTGCCAGAATTTGCAGTTGAGAGAGCGTAGCATTCAGGAAGACTTCAGCCCCGATACCGGTAAGAACTTCTGCTTCGGTAGCCGACAAGGTCCTGGACACCGTAACGGAATAATTCCCCGGGGCGATTTCGGTAAAAGCTGCAACTCCGTCCTCATCGGTAGTCATGGAAGTCTCTATATTCGTCGAAAGATTTTTTAATACGACACTGGCATTTGCGACAACACCTCCACCATAAGATTCCGGGTATTCTATATGAATATCATACCCGAATGTATCGGGACCTGATGACGAATCATCACTGCTGCATCCGGTAAGAACCGCTACGGCAATACATACGGATAGTAAAAAGTGTATTTTGTTTTTCATGTGTAAAAGGATTAATTATTTATAGTCTTATTGATAGTTCCGAACCAAAGAAAAAACTGATATTTCGTTTGTAATACACCGTAGGATACCTGGTACTGCTTTTAAGGGGGCGGTAATTGATAAAATTATTTGCAAAAAAGGAAAAGTTGAGTCCGTTCCGGAATTCCTTGGTCAGCTTGAGATTGAACAGCCATAACGGTTGCCACTTTTCCGTAATGTAAGTAGCCTCATTGATATTCAAATAGATGTCCGGGTCGTCATATTTATTGATTCCCTGACGTTCGGACTCACTAAAAAAGACGATCTCCGGGGTTTCCCCGCTTTCATTGTACGGTATATATCCCACGGGCAAAGACTGGTAGCCCGTATACCTGTTCTTATCCATCCAGATCGTCTGCGCGGAGAGCGTAACGATAAAACTGAGCTTGGGAATATGGTATATGCCCCGGATCGTCGTTACGAAACGCTCTTCTACCGAGCCTCTTCCCGGGGCAAAAACACCCACTCTCGTGGTTGCCCTTCCGGCAATATTTTGCTGCAATATATAGTAGTCGTTTGTTACGGACTTCGTAGACGTATATGCCCCTGTGATATTAAAAGAGGTATTGATAACATCCACCTTTCCGAAATCCGCATTCAGTTCCACGCCTTTATTAACCCTTCGGATATTGTTGGAAGGAGCAAAATAGCTGACAAATCTTGTCATGGAGGACACTTCGTCACTGAGTACGGGCTGTTGCCCTTCGGGCTGACTCTCTATGGCATATACAGGATATTGTGCAAATTTTACCGAATTTAGTGTCGTGGACATGTCATACCCGTTCCGGGTCTTTTCGTAATACCCAGTAACGGAAAGGATCTTTTCACCGTTTTCCCCCCAGTTATAATCCATACCCGCTTCGTACTTGGCTGTTTTGGAAAGTTTGAGGTCGTGGTTTCCCGAATCGAAGACCCTGGTCGTTATCAGCGCCATCCGCTCTTCGGGGCGTTGTGCATAATGGTTGAGACTGTAAAAATCGAAATATGCATTTTCAGGGTATAAATACAACAGGGTAGGTGACTTGGCCGTGACTCCGTAGCCCGATCTCAGCGTCAGGTTGAACGGTGTTTTAACAGACGCATACAACCTGGGAGATAGCGCTTTAAGATCATAACTTTTGTCAAAGGGCTGCATCAGGTCATAACGCAACCCCGCCTGGAGACTTATGGCAGTTTTTCCTATGAAGCCGCTGAACTGATCCTGCACATACAAACCGAATTGGTGCAGGGCGGGTATGTCATTGTATCTGCGCGTGCGGTAAGCGTGAGCAGAAGTGTTTCTGGGTGGACGATTGAAGGTTTTACCCTCACCGAGATTTACATCCATTTTCCATGCTGCCCCGGCGAGGATATTATGGGTATAATCGCCGGTATACCAATTGAAATGATCGGATATCCTGAAATTTGCGGACAAGGGTTTCCCGTTTACCCGCATTTTGCTCAGGTATGATGACGGCAGGTAAGGAACTTCATGGGTACTGTTGGTCAACGCATAGGATTCGGCAGTGATATCGGCCGTATAATATTGCTGCTGATATCCTTTCTGATCTCCGTAATTCAGGGAAGCAGTATACTTGATTTGTTGGGAGAACTTACGGTCGAGAGTAATATTACCATTCGAAGAAAAACGGATAAAATGTTCTCTGGATACTGTCTTGACCGAATCTACCACAAAATCCGGGTCCATATCATAAGAATCTTTACCATAGGTATAGGCTAAGGTCGTATTGGTTCTCCAGTTCTTCTCCTTTCCGAAATGACGGGTGTATTGTGCCGTACCCGAAACCCGTGTATAATTCTGGTATTTGTTGGTTTCGCTATCGTTGTTTTTGGTATAATCCAGATCTACATACAAGGAGCTGCCGTCATTATCCGTATTGAACCCTTTACCCGCCCAGAACTGTGTTAGCGTGGGATTGAACCGGGCTTTTAACGTAAGCGGCTCTTTCCGTGCCTTTGTCTGGACAAGAATAGCCCCGGCATTGAGATCGCCGTATTCTACAGACGGAATACCTCGTATCACCTCTACACGCTCCACATTATCGGCAGAAATCGTACGCAGATCCACTCCGCCACCACTTGATGTGGAAAAAGCAGCTCCACTGCCTGCCCTTGTGGTGTTTATAGCCTGCAGATTGGCGTTGTTGGAAATGGTAGCCCCGTTAATTATAACGGCAGTTCCCAGCGACCCGAGGTTATCCGCTTTATACTGCCTGATATTGGCCTGGTTTGTATTGGTAAAAGTAGGATTCTCTATCAGGTTTCCCGGAACCAATTGCAAAACTTCCCGGAGATTGGTCGCTTGTAAATGCTCTATCGCCTTGCGGTTAATCATCGTAGCAGATGACGGTGTTTTCAGGTCCCTTTTTCCGATGACCACCACTTCATCCAGATCGAGACTATTAGGACGTATGGACAATAGTAATGTACCGTCGGGAATATCAAAAGTCTCTTCGCCCGTAATATAATCCCCGTGTTCCAGGATCAGCGTGAGCGGCCTGACAGGTATATTTTTAAAAGTGAATTGCCCTTCGGCATTGCTGTAACTCTCTATGCCCAGCTCTCTTATTGTTATCCGGACATCCCCTACGGGAGCCCCGGTATACGCATTGATCACCAGGCCGCGGACCACCGGAAGAAACTCCTGATCGCCCCGGGTGGTGACCGGAGCTTGCTGCGCCCATATACAACTCCCCATTACGATGTAAACAAGCGGAAAGAAGATATAAAATTTCATGTATTTCCTACCTTATGAATTGCAGCAAATGTACATTTTATTTGAATTGAGTCCAAATAAAAATAATTGTAAGAAATTGATTATTAGCATGTAATAATGTACGATGTAAGATCATAAGAAAAGTTGCAGCAAACTGAAGTTTGCTCCTGATAATCCCTTCCGGTAGAAACTTCGTATTTCATTGGCATGTAAAATATTGAAGAATATTCCATGGCTCATCGTTGGAAAACGATACTATTCGGTTATTGTAATACAAAAACAGGTAAGCTGGTGATGCTTACCTGTTTTTATATGATAAAATATTCCAGGAAGTAATACCGCTCTACAATCCGAGAGCATTCACATCGTGGTAAAAGAAGTCCCGGGCATCGTTCATGGAAACGAACAGGCCGTTCGGAAACCGGGGGCCGAGGGGCTCCAGGGTAATTTCACATCCGTCTGTGCTGGTGGTACCCAGGTTAAGGGCTTTTACAAAGGTATTATCATCCCTTCGGAAAAGATTGAAGGTGTGTGCCCCCTGGTTCGAGACAATAAGATATCCCTCTCCGCCGGGATAAGCAGCTATGGCAATCCCTTCGTTATCATCTGTAAAATGTTCTCCGCCGAAAAGAGCGAGTTCTTCATTACCTTTTTCAGGATCAGCATAATATTTCCGTATTCCTTCCTGTTCATCACCATAGTAAATGTACCCAAGGGCATCATCGACGGCTATGGCTTCGATCTCCTTTTTACCGCTGAACTTTCCGAACTTCCGTACCAGTCTGGCTTCTACTCCGGAGGTACTTCCTACAAGTTCGTACTGATACAGATAGTTTTCCGGGGGGCCGCTTTTTCTTCCTACGATAACATATACTTTGCCCGTTTGGGGATTTTTGTACATGGAAATTCCCATCGGCTGCTTAAATTCGGGGTTCGTGCCTTCGGCGTCTTCAAAGACCTGGAATCCGCCCCCGTCGAGGGGTTTCATATCGGGTACGGAAAATACACGGATCTGGTTGCGCCCCCTTTCGGTAAAGGCCAGGATATCGGTATAGGTCGAATCGTTGATCTTCAGATCGTACTCCACATCGGCATTATTACAGCGTATAAGACCGGTAATACTTTGTTCCGGGAGAATTTTTCCGTCCAGATCAAAGGCATAGACCCCACTGTCCGGCTGGTCCTGTTGTCCTTTATCCGTTCCGAAGACAATACTTTGCTCCGGGTTTTTGCGGTTTATCCAAATAGCAGGGTCATCGGTGTCGTTAGGAGTTTTTTCAGTAATTACTACAGGTTTTATTTCCGGTAGTTGTTCTTTACAGGCCACCATCATCAAAATACTTCCCAATACTGCTAATTTCTTCATAATTATATCTGTTTTTACTTTATGTTATCTGTCAGAACAAGTCGTATTTCACTCCGAAGGTGATCCTTCTGCCGTAATATTCCATCTGCATGGTTCGGTTTTTTACACCTTGATAAAACCGTAGAGGCTGGTTGGTAATATTATTGACATCGGCATAAATACGCAGGTTTTTATTTACGGTAAACGAAGCGTTAAAATCAAGGAAAAACTGCTGGTCGTAATACCGGTCTTCAAAGCTGTCGCTTCCGAGTTCATTGAGGTATGCCCCCGAATAATTTGCGGAGATACGGGCTCCTATCTTTTTGCCGGAATACGACAAGGAGCCGTTGAACATATGGGGAGCAGACCCGGGCAGATCCAGGTTTCCGCGTTCGTCCCCGTCTTCATTGGTAACTCCTTTGGCATTAGCCTTCAGGTACGTATAATTTACATACACGCCCAGATTCCTGGCAAAACCCGGCAGAAAATCGAGTTGTCGCTGAAAAGAGGCTTCCAAGCCGAAAATGTGGGCTTTGTCCCCGTTGAAAGGCTGAAAGCGCTTATACCCGGTCGTTTCATCTTCGGTGACGAAGGTATAGATAAAGTCTTTCAGGTCCTTGTAAAACACTCCTCCCGAGATTATCCCTACGGAGCGAAAATAATGTTCTGCCATAAGGTCGAAGTTCATCGAGGTGGTTGGATTGAGATCGGGATTTCCCGTAAATATTTCCCGGTCTTCCCTTACGATCCGTTCATAGGGGGCCAGATCTATATAATTGGGACGGGCCAGCGTATTGGTCCATGCCAGCCTCAGCACCGTATTATCATCGAGGTCATACTTAAAGTGCAACCCGGGCAGAACATTGGTATATTGGTGTTTATCCTCAAGGATATTACTTCCTGCAAAATCACCTTCTTCGTCGAGGATCACTTCGTTCCCTTCACTTTCCACCCATGTGCTTTCCACCCGGATCCCGGCCAGCAGGCTCAGCCTGTTCGTTAACTTCTGGTTGGACATGACATAGCCCGCAACGACATTTTCCTTTACCTTAAAGTTTTCTCCCAGATAATCTCCGGGCATATCTTCCTGTTCAAACCGGCTCTCGTCCGAAAACCGGAGCGTCCCCAGGTAGCTTGCGGCAGTGAATGCCCCCGGGACATATTGTTTACCCGCGAGATAATTATCATCGTTGTAGTAAATCAGATCTGTATCTGCCATAGTTTCCAGGTCATACAGCGGCGAATATTCCGCCAGGTGTATATTGTTCGATTTGTTCTTAAAGCGTCCCCGGGCACCGAATTTTACGATACTGTTTCCGTATCCGAAAAAATCAGCGGGGATTTCTACATGGACAAAGGCATTTATATCTTCTTCCCCGGCCTTCGATGTCTTTTCTTCGAAAGTATCAAATTCATAATCGGAAGGGGAAAGTACCGAAATGGCACGATGTATGGGCTTGCGTGTATTCAGCCCGTTGTCCACCGCATAAGGCTCACTGACAAAGGCATATCCTCTTTCCTGTGGTTTTCTCTCCCTGGCTTCGGAATACGCTGTCATCCAGTCGAGCTTTACGATACCCATCAGGTGGTTACCGCCCAGGGTATAATTCTGCATGCGTTGTTCTTCCAGCCGGCGGCTTTTTCCTCTTCGCGAATCTACTCCCCCTTTGAGCGATTTCTCTCCCTCTACGGGAAACCGGATCAGGTTATCGTCAGCGTCCACAGTAAAATCGCCCGGGACAATATCTTCTCCGTCAAGGATCTCGGTAGCCGTGGTATACCGGTTTTCACGATCATCCCTCCAGTTGTACATGGATTTGAAATATACCGTATTGTCAATGTCAAAATTATATTCGAAATTGGCCGATACGCTACGGCGTACACGCTGTACAAGATATTTACGGATCTCTACTTTGGAAGCGTACGGATTGACATCTACCGATTGCAGGTTGTCCTGGTCACCGTTATTGTATTTGAACGAATCACTCCATTCGGCTTCGACATTGTCGCTTCCGAAATCATTATCATTCAAGGAGGCCGATAGCATCCAGCCGAATTTCTTATTCCGGCTTCGATCGCCCAGGAGGAATGATCCGTTGAGGATACGCTTACCGGTTATGGTATTGACCCCCGATCCGGCCGTAGCGGATAGCCTGAAACTTCCCGGAGCTGAACGCGTAACGAGATTTACCGATCCTCCGAGGGCATCGGCATCCATATCGGGAGTTACGGCTTTACTCACTTCAACAGTCTGTATCATATCGGAAGGGATCAGATCCATCTGCACATTACGGTTTGTCCCTTCTGCCGAAGGGATACGGCTTCCGTTAAGCGTTACGGAGTTCAGCTGCGGCGCAAGACCCCGGACTACGATATTACGGGCTTCTCCCTGATCGACCTGCATGGTAATCCCCGGCACACGCTTTACGGCGTCCCCGATGTTGGCATCCGGAAATTTACCCATTTGATCCGCAGATATGATATTGGTAATATTCTGCCTGTTTTTCTGGGTATTCAGCGCCTTGGCCTGACTTCCGAAACCATAACCGGTAAGTACCACCTCGTCCAGCTCGGTATTTTGTTCGGTAAGGGATATTTCGAGACTTACCGTTTTTCCGGCAATGACATTTATTTCCCGGCTTATTGTTAGGTATCCCAGGTATTGCACGGAGAGCGTATGTGCTCCTTCGGAAACATCAACAAAGACAAATTCACCGTCCAGATCGGTTACGGTGCCTTTGTTCATATCTTCGATCAATACGGTAGCACCGGGCACGTATAACCCGGTATCATCGGTTATGACTCCCTTTATATTTCCCGATTCCTGGGCGTGTGTGCACAGGGGTAAAAGGATAACCAGCAGTGTTACAAAAAGTAGTTTCAGGTAATTTTCCGGCCTCATTTTTTTTGGTTTTGATTACGATCCAAAAGTATGTATACCAACATCTTGAATTTAAAATTCAAGAGCAACAAATAGTAAACAACGGGGTGTTTCGGAAGAAACTTAAAAGCAACATTCACTTTTTATTTACATGCGGATAACCTTTACTGAAGAAAGCGCTTTTTTGCAGCCAATGATCACGGTATAACGGTCACAACAATCCGCAAAAGTTTACAGTTCCATCAAGAAACTCACCAGTTCCTGTTTCGGGGGAATAGGAAGTTTTTTACGCAGCCGGTACCGGGCAACACGCACACTGTCCGGGGTAACACGAAGTATGGGGGCTATTTCCTTGGAGGACAGGTTGAGCCGCAATAACATGGCCAGCCGGAGTTCTGCAGAAGAGAGTTTCTCAGTCGCAGTCACAGAAAGTTGCTGGAAGAACCCGGGGTGTATATCCTTAAAGAACCCCATAAATTCATCCCATTCTTCTTCGATCTGCAGGTTATCGTCCAGCTCTTTTGCCAATAATTTTATCCTGGCATGGGCATCCATCTGTGTGCGGGAAGCAATTTTTTTAAGCGCCGATGCCATATCGGCAATGAGCTTGTTTTTTTGTGCCATGTTCAGGCTGTATCTCGATAATGCTGCAGTTTTCAGGTTGATCTCATCCTGTAATCTCCGTTCTTCCATTTCCTTTTTATCGAGTTCCGCACGAAGCAAGCGCTGTTTATACTGCTGCAATTTTGCCTTTACCTGGCGTTTCCTGGAAAAATATACATACCCGAATCCTCCCAGCAGGAGTGTAGCTATCGCGGAAACAAGTATCAGGTTTCGGTTAGCCGTTATAACTTCGTTCTGATGTTTGAGCACCTCTATCTGTGCCTCTTTCTGATTGATCTCATAAGCGGCCTGAAGGGTATTGAAGTTATTAATATCACGGTTTTCATTCATTTCTTTGTACATGACATCATAGACTTGCAGGTGCTCATAAGCTTTGTGGTAATCTCCTAATCCGGCGTAGGCCTCGGCAATATCCTGATGGGCACTTTTCTGTTGATGCAGGTTGCCATTACGCCTGGCCATTTCCAGGGCTTTCTCCGTATATGCGAGAGCTTCTTTATAATTACCCGTTTTCCGGAACATATCACCCATATTGTTCAGCACACTGGTGAGAGCTTCATCGTCACGTCCTTCGAAGTAGGACAGGGACCTGTTGAAATATCCCAAAGCAATATTATATTGCTTCAGGTCTTCGTAGACACTTCCTATATTCTCATGGACAAAGGCTATCCCCCGGAGATCTCCCGTCTGTTCGAAAAGTTCCAGGCTCTTCTGCTGATGTTCCAGAGCCAGCAGATAATGCCCCTCCTTTTCGGCACAGGTACCGAGAAGCCCCTCGGCACGGGCCTGTCCGCTCACATATTTGCTTTGAACAGCAATGGCCTTGCCCTGTTCCAGGTATTGCTTTGCCTTGGAAAATATCTTAAGGGAAAGGTATATTTCTCCTATGCGGAGGTTCAGCATGCACCGGATGCTGTCTTCGCGCATACCGGAACGTGCTTCCAGGGCTTCGTTGTACTGGCCGATCGCCTCCGTAAAGACTTCATTCTTCATGTAGAAATCACCGAGCTGTATATGCTTACGGGCCTCTGTGTCAGGCTCGCCACGCTCCAGGGCCTCCTGCAATTCTTCTTTGTAAACAGACAGCAGGGAATCCTGTAGCACCACACGGGGATGCCTTTCATGTATTTCCTGTTCGTATACCGGAAAGGACAGCAGTGACAACAGTGCGATTTTAATGATGATATGCAAATTTCAGCGCATTGATTTGAACTTCGCAACTTACCATAGTACTGTTAAGTTTAGGTTAGGTGTTTTTCATATTTTGATTAAAAAAACAGCAAGCAACCTTTTCCGGCATACTTGCATCTATATGATAAACCCTTTAACCGAAACCTTATGAAAACCTTTTGCACCGGTGTGCTAATTATTTTGATATCCTGCGTGCTTATCTCCTGCCTGCAGGATGATGACAATAACGGAGATAAAGAAAAAACCGTGGAGATGACCATATATCCGGAAACGGCTTACGGCGAATATTTTATGTCCGATATATGGGGAGAATTCCTGACCTTTTCCGATAGTAATGAGAACACCGTACAAACGATGAGCGGTATTATTACCGAAGGCTTCGCGGATCTGGATTTTAAAAAAGGATATCAGTACGCACTGCGTGTAAAAAAGATATGGATGAAAAACCCGCCACAGGATGTTTCTTCCGTTAAATACAGCTACCTGGAAACTCTTCAGGAAAAGAAAATGATTACGGAAGACCGGGAACTCCTTATGGAACTGATTATAGCCCCTCAAAAAGTAAAATTCATACCACGGGGAGAAAAAGACCTTCAATCTGCCCTTCTGGTCAAAGAAACCGGGGAAACCCGAAAATGGCCTTTGATCCATATCGAAGGATTCGATTTTGAGGAAGGCTATACCTATACCGTCAGGGTGAGAAAATCCATTAGCGCTTCTCCTTACCGAGTACACTATATCCTGAAGGACATCATATCAAAAAAACAGGCAACCGGGAAATCCTGACCGGTATAGATCTTCTCCAGGCCGTATAATCCAACCGGAAATGACCGGCTTAAACACTATAAAGGCCTCCATCCTTTCCGGTCGTTCCGGCCAGTTTTAAACATCCCTCTAAAGTATCTTCCCCTAAGGCTTTCAACATCTCCATTACGGTGTAAATCTTCCGGATATTATAAATTGTCCCGATAATGTAACCGTATCCAAAAGATATGTAACAAAACGGTAATACGCAGGATTGAGGAAAAAGTAAATTGCAGCATATTACTATGAAATAGATTATTCGGGAAGGAAGGATACCAGAGCAGTGCTGAGACCTTCTTTTGTCCTTGGTTACCCTATAGATAATCCCCGTTAAATTATCAGAATCCAAAAAAACATGAAAACATCATTTTCCCTTATCATCTGTATATTACTATCCTTGGCCGGAAGCAGGGCTGTGGCACAGGATCCGAGCTTTTATATTTTTCTGGCCTTCGGTCAGTCCAACATGGAAGGGCATGCCCGTTTCGAACCGGAAGACACCGTAATGACCAACGATCGATTCCGGGTGCTGTCGGCCGTAGACTGCACCGACCCGGACAGGAAAAAAGGGGTTTGGTATATTGCAAAGCCACCACTTTGCCGCTGTGGTACAGGGCTTACCCCCACCGATTATTTCGGACGAACACTGACAGAGCGCCTTCCGGACAGCATCAGGATAGGGGTGATCAATGTATCGGTGGGCGGTTGCAAGATCGAACTTTTCGATAAAAACCATTATACTTCCTACGTATCTTCCGCTCCCGACTGGCTGAAAAGCATGGTACAGGAATACGGGGGAAATCCTTACGAAAGGCTTGTGGAAATGGCAAAAATAGCACAGAAACAAGGGGTTATCAAGGGTATGCTGCTACATCAGGGAGAATCGGATACCGGGGATATCTCATGGCCTGAAAAAGTAAAAACGGTATATGCCAACCTGCTGGATGACCTGTCGCTGAAAGCCGGGGAAATACCACTTCTTGCCGGAGAACTTGTCGGCGAAGCGCAGGGGGGCAAATGTGCAAGTATGAACACCGTGATCCGGACGCTTCCCGAGACTATTCCGACCGCGTATATCATTTCATCGGAAGGATGTGAAGCAGTTGATGACGGCCTGCACTTTTCGGCTGCAGGATACCGCGTACTCGGACAACGCTACGGGGAAAAAATGTATGCCCTGCTAAGTTCCGAATAAAAGACTTCCCGCTTTTATATTTATAAAATCTATTAACCTTAACTCATGAAAAAAATTAAAACAATCCCTCTGGTTATTATAGCCGGACTTCTCTCCTTAGGGGTTCACAGCCAGAAAAGACAAAAAAATTCTCCGGTTTTCTCCGAGGTGACCTACACCGGAGATGATCAGGTGTATAAAGACTATCCTCTGGAGGAAGGTGAGTTTTACAACCCTATTTTACAAGGGTGCTATCCCGATCCGGCCATTACCCGTAAGGGCGATGATTATTACCTGGTGTGTTCGTCTTTCGCCATGTTTCCGGGAGTACCTATTTTTCATTCCAACGACCTTGTAAACTGGACCCAGATAGGCCATGTTCTGGACCGGACATCCCAGCTCGACGTACACGATACGGGGATCAGCAGCGGAGTCTACGCTCCCGGTATTGCATACAATACGCACAATGACACTTTTTACATGATTACCACGGCCTTTGCAGGTGGCCTGGGGAATATCGTCGTCAAAACCAAAGATCCGAAAAAGGGCTGGAGCGATCCTATAAAACTAAATTTTGCCGGTATTGATCCCGATATTTTCTTTGACGATGACGGAAAAGCTTATGTGATACACAACGATGCGCCGGATAAGGGTAAAGAATTGTACAACGGGCACCGTGTAATTAAGGTATGGGACTATGATGTAGAAAAAGACCAGGTCATTGCAGGATCGGACAAGATCATCGTAGACGGGGGTGTAGACCTCTCCAAAAAACCGATATGGATCGAAGCTCCGCATATTTACAAAAAAGACGGACGCTATTTTCTGATGTGTGCCGAAGGGGGTACAGGTGGCAATCACAGCGAGGTCGTCTTTGTAAGTGACCATCCAAGAGGGCCCTACAAACCTGCTCCGGGCAATCCCATACTCACCCAGAGGCATTTTCCGAAAGAGCGCAAAAACAAAGTAGACTGGGCAGGCCATGCCGACCTGGTCAAGGGACCGGACGATACGTATTACGGGGTTTTTCTTGCTATCCGCCCCAATGAGAAAGACCGGGTAAACATCGGGCGTGAAACTTTTATACTCCCCGTAGACTGGTCCGGTGAATTTCCTGTTTTTGAAAACGGACTGGTGCCTATGGAACCAAAGTTGAAAATGCCGGAAGGTGTGGAGAACAAAATGGGACAGGAAGGCTTTTTCCCTAACGGGAACTTTACATACCGGGAAAATTTTACATCCAAAGAGCTGGACTATCGCTGGATCGGATTGAGAGGGCCCCGGGAAGCCTTTATCTCAAAGACCAAAAAGGGATTGCAAATCACCCCTTTTGCCACGGATATCAGAGAATTAAAACCCACTTCAACTCTTTTTTACCGACAGCAGCACAACAGTTTTTCTTTTACGGCTACGATGGCATACAGGCCACAGTCGGAAAAAGACCTTGCCGGGATTGTCTGCTTACAAAACGAATCGTCCAATTATGTATTCGGTATCACCAAAAAGGGTAAGGATTACGTACTGCTGCTCGAAAAAACCGAAAAGACCCGAAGAGACCGTGAAGCTACTTCCGAAATTCTTGCCAGTACGATAATCGATATAAAAAAACCTGTACAATTACAGGTGGAAGCCCGGGGAGATGATTACCATTTTAATTATGCTGTTGACGGATCCGGATTTAAAAATCTCGGTGGAACTGTTTCGGGAGCCATTTTATCCACCAATGTAGCCGGAGGATTTACAGGAGCCCTGCTGGGGTTATATGCAACCTCTGCAAACGCTAACGGCCCGGAAAAACAATAGCGAAAAAGACTCTTTTACTGCACGGCTGCCACTGGGGGTGTAGCCGGTAGTTTTTTAAACTCAGCGGCTGTCATAAAGTTCCGGAATACGGATTTATGACAGCCGCTGATATTTTTATATCCCTAAAAAGATTTACCTGTAAGCCGGATGTCCTCTTGACGGCCCTGGTTAGTCTTCGGGGATCTGCTTTTAACTTAATATCTGTCTCTCTGACAGCTGCTCCGGGTGTTCGGAGGAGATGCTCTTAATTGCCTTCAGGGTTTGGGTATGCCCTAAAACAACAAAACCGTTGCAAACCCTGTACTTTAACATACAGGGTATTAAGCAACAGCTTCAAAAAATCAAATCTAAAAGTGTGTAAAGTTTTCATATTATAAACCCTGCAATCCATCGGCAAAGGAAGCATAAGCGGGTTTTCGGGTATAGTCGAGGTTCCAAAGTCCCTGACGGTCACCGGGAAGCCATGAGGCGTTGTCGGCGCTGTCTGTTACTCCCCAGACCGTTATTCCGTACCGTTGGTCTGCAGGGATGTATTGTTCATACATATCCACTACGTAGCGGTACATATCGGCCTGAGCTTTGAGTTGTTCTTCTGTAGGATTGGATGTTTTTACCGCCACATCAAGTTCCGATACTTTGATGATCTTTCCCGTAGCTGCCAGTAATTCAAACATGGTTGCTATTTTTTCCTTATCGGAATTTATGGTAATATGCATTTGCGTAGCGATCCCATCTACAAGGGCACCCTGCTCTTCAATGTAGTTTACATACGCAATGAGCCCTTTGCATTTATCCAGGTTGTACCCGAGGTTATAATCGTTGATAAACAGCAGATCGTTCTCATTACCATAGGCCCGGGCCATTTTAAAGGCGCTGACCGCATAATCCTGACCGAGGTAATCCTGCCAGTAAAACTCATCGTCCTTCATATCCGATTTACCGATTCCGGATTTCAGTTCGTAAGGACTCCCGTCATCCATCGGTTCGTTGACTACGTCCCATGCTTTTACATAAGGGGCACAATTGGTCACCATCCGGGAGATCCAGTCCTCCAGGGCTGCATGGGTAATAGCGGTTTTCTCTTCCGGGGTTTTCTCTACCACCGTTGTCGAACCTCCGGACACAGAAGCATTACTCAGTTGCACATCATCGATAAATACGGTTCCGGCAAATTCTCCGTAACTGATGATAAACCGGGTTCTGTCCGCCGTAGCGGTAACTGACAACTCCACATGTTCCCACTCCTTGGTCACAGAGACCGAGGGAAATCCGTTGGAAGAATAGTCCGGGCTCTGCAATTCCGGCCTGATCACCCCTTCGGCATCTCCTTTGACCCAAAAGGAAAGGTTATAGGTTTCTCCGCTTTGAAGCGGTTCGGCAAAGGTATATGAAGTCTGTACTTCCCAGAATCCTCCTGTAACGGAAGGATTATACACGGATAACGCCTTTCCCTGGCTATTAATGCCCTGACCGTCTTCGGTAATACCGATCACCACATTATTGCCCCAGCCTCCCCAGGGCTGCCCTGCTTCGAAATCTCCGTTAGCGATCAGATTATTTACAACAGGTTCGCCCTGCGGATCATAGACATAAAAATTATCGATATCCAGGTAATAAGTTACCCCGGCCTCATACCCCAGATTGAGGTGAAGCTGAAACGTATCGGATGTAAATTCGCTGACCCGGAACCTGATTTCGGTCCACGATACTCCTGTTACGAAAGTTTCTGAGGCTTCTCCTGTTCCCGTCCAGTCTTTTAAAGGGGCATTCTCGGCCAGCCCTTCAAAAGTAAAGCTTCCTTCTCCGGGCCGGTCTGATTTGATATAGCATAGCACTTCATATTCCTGGGCTTCTCCTACGGATATACCTGGTGTGCTGAGACGAAGTGCTGTGCCTTCCGCACTGTTTCCGGAAACGAGTTTCACTGCATTTTTTCCTTCTCCCATACCTCCGTCGGCCATGAGCTGTACATCACCTCCTCCGGTCGTATATTCCCATCCGTCAAGGCTCCCCCCCTGCAACGAAGAAAGGTCGAGCGCATTGGCAAAAGGCGGGGCATTGAGCACCAGCGGGGCGAGCAGATTATTGAGATATCCTGCGTTCTGGTTACTGTGCCAGCAAAGCGTATGCCCGTACACCGTAAGGCCCGATTCGCTGCCCGAGGTCAGAAACTCATTGACATTGTCCAGGTCAAGCGTCCCGTCGGATTTTACCACGGCACCGTGTTTCATGCCATAACCCGCAGTCATCTCGTCGAAATTGTTATTCAAAAGCCGGTACATCACACCTTTCCCCCGGTAATCGGACATGGAAACCGCTCCTCCCAGTTTGAAACCGGGATTGCTTTCTCTCGGAACATAGGTTCTAAGGGCATCATAAGCATCGATCTCTTCCTGCTGTACTACACTTTGCGGTTTGTCTACCATAAAGCGTGCATCATCGTCGTTTGCACAGGATACAACCAGGGCACCTATAAAGATAACCCGCATTGCCGTATATATTTTTCTTAACATAGTATATCCTTTAAAAATTATTGGAGTACGGGAGAGAATGTTTCCATCGCCACACCCCTGTCCCTCAGGACCAGGGTATCTGTAGTAGAAACGTGCATTTCTTCGAGGTCTATCTCGTAGCTGAGATAAAGTGCATCCCGGTCTTCCTCTCCCCAGCTTTTCTTCTCGCCGTCCTTGACAAACTTTCCACTTCCGGTAGCCGTATATTCATCGGAATCGGCAGTAACCGTGCAGTTCCCTTCATCGTCGAAAGTGAGCAACAGCGTACATGCCACATTATAACCCTCGCTGTCTTTAAAGACCAGCGGAAATTCTACTTGCTGCAATGTCCTGGTAGACACTTTAAATACCTCATCATTCTCTACATACTGCTTGTGCCTCGTAATGGTCTGATTCAGCCCGGTATTTCCGTTTTTCCCTTCGATCACATCAACACCCCGACGAAGGTAAAATCCGTCCCATGTGTTGATGTATTTAATGGCATATAACACGAAGTCTTTAGGGGCTTCATCCCAATCGCTTCCTATGGTTCTCCGTGGATTATCAACTTTAGGTACACCGGACAAAATGGAGTCTGCCTGCGATACACCTGTCATGACCAGGGGGATGACATAGTTTTTTCCGAGGGAAAGCGTATCGGCAAAAAATGCATCGGTCAGCTGTACTTCGACACCTCCGGCAATTTCTCCCTTGGGAATAATAATGTTATCGGAAGCCAGAGCATAATAGTGCTCGGGCATAGTTATAATCTCATGGTCATTTTCGTTAAAGAGCATACCCTCTGCAAGTGTGGGATCTACTTCTACACGAATGGTTACATCGCGTTTATTGTCGTATACGCCTCCTGTGGTAGCCATGATACGGCACTTGTATTGGTTATCGAGCGTCGTATCGAAAACATCTTCTCCCAGGGTAATGGTACGAACCGGGTACTGATAGGCAAAATAAACGGATTGATATTCGTAGTCATCGAACTCCCATTCTCCGTTTTCACAGGAAGCCATTATGCCCGAAAGGGCTATGAGCGAAAGTAATATGTTGTTTTTCATCTTGATCATTTTATTCTTTGTTGCTATCCGTTACCACCCTTTGTTTTGTATCAGCGCATTAAACTTGAGGATTTCCCCGTAAGGCACAGGTCCGTAATTCATATATTCCAGGTATCGCCTGTTCTCTACGTCTATCGCCTGATGATTTCCGTTTTCTATCTGTACCCCCCTGGCCGTCTCGTTGAGATCTTCCGTCCAGCGACGCAAATCCCAGAAACGAAAGCCTTCGAAACACAGCTCCAGCCGGCGCTCATTCCAGATCAGTTCCCGCATGGCAGCCTTATCGGATTTTACCGATTCGAGGTAATCATCGGGAGCGATCCCTGCCCGACTGCGTATTGCAGCTATGACATCGTATGCAGAAAAACCGAACGAACCACTTCCGGTAGGGCCCCATGCTTCGTTGGCAGCCTCAGCGTATGAGAGATACAGTTCGGTGTACCGTATGCGCGGCTTGTAATGTTTCTGATTGTTGGTAGTCACCGGATTGAGGTTGACATCCTGTCGCAGTAGTTTGCGAAGATAATAGCCGGTTCTCGTAGAGGTCTCTACCTTGTTCAGGGCATCATTGGTATTACCGTCTGCCGCAGTGGTTATCGTTGTATTTCCCGGACCTGCAGTATCTCCGTTAACAAGGATATAGGTCTTTAACCGGGGATCTCTGCCGGTATACGGGTCTGCAGGGTCGTATCCGGAAGCCGCTTCACCGATGGGATATCCGTTGGCCATGGGGAAGGCATCTACGAGGTTTTGCGTGGGATTCAGCCTTCCGTTGCCGTATAATGTGGGCGGAAAATGGTCGGATTCCAGGCCGTTGCTTTCGGAGATATCTCCCCGCCACAATATTTCGGGCGGATTTACCCCGGCTTCCAGACTGTTTATCTCGGAGACATTGGAATACCATGTCCATCCGTTAGGAGCTATACCGCCTACACCCCCGTTTAAGGTGAGGAATTCCCCGGCATAACCGGCAGCATCTGCCCATGTTGTGGTATTTCCGTTGCTATATGCCGGACTGGCAGCCAGCAAGGCAGCCTGCGCACGCACTGCCATAGCAATACGCCCTGACATACGCTGCCGGGCAAAATCCCCGAATACCCGATTGTAATCGTCCAGGTTTCCTTCGAAACCGGAAGGCATTTCACCGGAAACATTCTCAAAATCCAGGGGCAGCAGCGCTGTAGCCTGCTCTATATCGCTATAGAGTTGCTGCATACAGGCTTCGAACGTTGCTCTGGGCTGATTAAAATCGGATTCCGGAGTTTCGGGCTCAAGCAGGATCGGGACCCCAAGCAGTTCCCCGTTTTCTCCCCAGCCTGCATGCGACTGCAGCAGATGGTACATGTACATGGCACGCAGACCATAGGCCTCCCCCTTGAGACGGTCGCGAAACATGTGACTGACTTCTTCGTCATTGGCCCAGGTGACTTTATCGGCTTCGGCCAGGAAAATATTGAGATACTGTATGGCGGCCCTCGAATTGGTCCACTGGTTCACCGGGTTATTGTTTGCGGTCCATTGTCCCGTAGCCATTTTCAGGTAATTATTTCCTGTATTATTACTTACCGCATCATCGGTAGCCACATCGTTAAAAGACCACGATCCTGAAGGGATACGGGTATAACCGTTGAGCAATATACCCTGTGCATACGTAGCTTCTTCGTACATATCGTCGAGTCCCCGGTTATTCTCTATAGCAGGATCGAAAAGGTCATCGCAACCGCTGAGTACAAAGACGATAGCTAAAAAACGGAATAATCTTCTGGTCATCTTTTTGCTTTTAAGGTTAAAATAATGCTTTGATTCCCAGGTTATAGAACCTGGTCTGGGGCGCACCGCCCACATTGAGTTCGAGCAGCTTTCTCTCGGAAGCTATGGTCAGTAGGTTCGCTCCGTTGAGATAGACTCCCATTTCTCGGACAAACGATCCTTTGAAAAGCCTTTCCGGAAGTTTATAAGATACCTGTACCCTCGAGAGATCGAAGCGGTTGGTACTATACATCCAGAAGTCGGAAGAGCGCAGGTTGTTATCGCTGTTGAGTGTGGTTAACCTCGGGTAGTCGGCGGAGTTTGCGGTCTCTTCGGTCCATCGCCCCCGTACTACTTCGGAATACTTGTCTTCTCCGTCTATCCAGAAATAAGAATTGTTACGCATGGCATGTGCTCCGAACCGGCCTGTTGCCAGGGCAAAAAACGTCAGCTCTTTCCATCGTGCCGTAAGGTGCAGCCCGAGCGATAAAGGAGCCCCGCTCCAACCGCCTCTGCCCAGATACACTTCGTCCTGTACATCTATGATACCATCGCCGTTCTGATCTTTATACCTGATATCCCCGGGACGTACTTGTCCGAAACTCTGAGAAGGTGCATCTGCAATTTCATCTTCACTGGCAAAGAAGCCCATACTTTCGAGTCCCCAGATAGCGTCGAGAGGTTTTCCTTCCCTGTTCTGGTAACTGTTCTCATAGATCTCGGCCCTTTTGGTTGCCCTGGTATTGTAGTACATCCCGGATACACCCAAAGTCCAGTCTATGGTCCCGAAGCGCTTATTTACATTGATGTTGAAATCAAAACCTGCACGTCGGTCGTTGTTGTAATTTACGTAGGGAATAAAGGAAGATACCGGCCATCCCGTACTGAAGTAACTTGGGTACAACACGGAAGCCTGAATAACATTCCCCTGGATTTCGTTGAGGAAAAACGAACCTTTGAATTGTAACATTTTGTCAAAAAAAGTACCGTCGAGCCCGATATTGATCTCTTTTCTTTTGGCAAAAGAAAGATCAGGGTTTTCTCCTCTCCTGGAGTCCGTAGACTGCCCCAGTGATCCGTCTCTCCAGTTAAACCAGGCTCCGTCCGTCTGTGTATAGATATTCTGGTAGAGGTAATAATCGGAAATATCCAGATCGGTGTGAAGTATTCCTCCGGATGCAAAGAGCTTGAGATCATCCACCACAGAAGCATCGGCCATAAATTCTTCTTCACTGATTCGCCAGCCGAGCGTCATGACGGGGGAGAAAGCAGCGCGGTTTCCTTTAGGTAAACGAGCCGAATGAATAGCCGCTCCATCAAAATCGACATAATATTTTTGCAGGTAATTATAGCCAAGATGTAACCCGAGATTTGCATTGCTTATCCTGTGATACTCCTGCGATTCGCTTTGCTGATATCCGGATGCGATGAGCATTGCGGAGATATTATGGACTTTGTCTATGGTTTTGATATAATCGAACTGTCCGGAAAACGCAATGGTCTGCTGGTAATAACTGTTGCTGATATTCTGCACCCCGGAACGGGCGTCCTCCCCATATTTGATCAGGCTTCCGATCTGATCAAAACCCGCATAGGTATTCCAGACCGGTTGATAAACCGCATAGTTGTTGTTATAGGACTGGTTATACGAGGTCGAATAATCGACGGCAAACATGGTTTTAAAGCTGAGGCCTTCGAGCAATCCGCCGAGGTCTGCCCGGATAGCGGTATTAAACTGGAACTGTCTGCTCGTGTATTTGTTGTATCCTCCGGCATAGATACTGGCAAACGGGTTGGTCTGATCCAGCTGTGTTCCGCCCAGAAGATATTTTCCGTCGATGAGATAGCTGCTGTTGTTTACGAGGTTCCAGGAATTTTCGTCGCCTTCCTCCAGCATATCCACAGGGACCAGCGGTGTAAAACGATAAGGCCTAAGCGAAGCGGCATTACCCCAGTAATCGGTATTGACGCCCCGGCCGCTGTAATAAATGGCTGTTCCGCCTATAGTACAGGATATAAAGTCGTTGAGATCGATGTCTACATTACCCCGGATATTAAAACGCTGTGTACGGTTGTTCCCGGCTTCTCCGAAATTCAACAGGTCTCCTGCCGTCCAGAAACCCAGATTGGTGTAGTATTTGGCCAGCTTGTTCCCTCCCGATATTTCTACGGTTGCATCATATCGTTCATAAGCCTTCTTCAGGTATTCGGAGGAGTAGTAATCTACATCCGGATAGCGGAAAGGATTATCTCCGGAAGCATAGTTATAAATCGTTTCATCGTTATAGAGAGGCTGTAGCCCGTCATTGACCCTGGCTTCGTTATATAGGGTCATGTATTCTGCCGAACCGAGATATTTCGGATATCGTTTGGGAACATACAATCCGGCATCGACACGAACGTCGATCTGTTGCTTTTGTATTTTACCCTTCTTGGTGGTGATGTAAATTACTCCTTTTGCAGCCCTGCTTCCGTACAGGGATACGGCAGCTATTCCTTTGAGTACCGTTACCTGTTCTATTTCGGTTGGCATCACGGTTCCCGCATCGCGCGGGACCCCGTCTATAAGTACGAGATAACTGTTCATTCCCCAGATATTTCCGTTATACCCTTCGGCAAAAACGTCGAGTCCTTCCAGGCTGTACGTCGTGTAATTCTTATCGAGTATCTCCGGGAGGTTTACTGCCGAAATTCCCCCGATAAGGTCCTTTTCTTCTACCTGCCGGAAAGCCACCTGTATAGGTTTACCATCCTTTCCGGGTTCCAGCACGACTTCGTACATATCGGGTGTAGCAGCTACCGAGGTACTTTTATAACCTTCGGCGCTAATAGCGAGTATGGAGTTGAGAGGGACTTCGATGGCAAACGCTCCCAAAGTATCGGTAAGGACCGAAGCGCCGTTGCTGTAACTCCGTACCGTGGCCCCTACGATAGTCTCTCCGTCGGCACCGTGGACCAATGCTTTGATCTCGACATCATCCTCGTTCTGCGCCTGGAGAAACAGGGAAAACAGGAGTGCGATTAAAGCAGTTACCTTTTTTTGTTGCAATATATATTTCATCTGTTCTTTATATTTGTTTTTCAGCGGTCAGATCTGCCTTCCGGCAGGCGAATGGAATGCCTGAAAACATGATCTGTAGGTTCGCACGAAAAGTTAATAGGCATTTCATTTTCATTCCCGGATTCAATGATACGGACCACGCCATATTACCATCCCGGATTTTGTGAGAATTCCAGGTACATATTAACGTCGGCATTTTTCAGGGGCAGCCAGTAATGCTTACTGCTGAAATCCCTTTCCAGGATAACCTGTTCTCTAAGGTTCAGTACCCTGTTTTCCGAAGGGTCGCTGGTACTGAAGTCGTCTGCTCTGTCAAATTCTACCGATTTTTTAAGGGTATAAGGGCGTTCGGTAAGCAGCAGCCACCTTCTAAGATCATTAAAGCGATGTCCTTCGAAAGAAAGTTCTACGGCACGTTCTCTTCGCAATTCCTCCGTAAAAGCTTCGAGTGATCCGGTAAACCGGGAAGCTACGGCACCTACGGACGCTCTTTCCCGAATGACGTTCACCGCTTCCACGGCGGTACGGGAATAGGCGGGGTCTTTTCCCTGAGGTGAGCTGTACCCCTGTGAAGCCGCTTCGGCATACATCAGGTAGATATCGGCAAGGCGCATATAGGGAATGTGAATATTAAGGCTGTTTCCATAACCGTAGCCGTCGTCGTATTTATTGGCCGTACGCGGGATAAACTTATACAACAGGTATCCTGTACGGCTACCGGTACTGACATTGCGATAGCTTCCTCCCGTGTAGAGGTTGGCATAACGATTGGGTTCGTCGGTCGTGCTTCCCTGGACACATTTTACGCCATCGTACACGATGTCGTTATAGAAACGCGGATCACGGTTCTTCCAGGGGTATTCCGGGTCATAGCCCGATTCGGGATCGGCCTGTGTGATATCTTCGATGGGCAGCCCGTTGGCCATTCCGTAATAATCTACATAATTGGCCGTGGGCAAAAATTTCACATCTCCATCGGCGAGTACGGGTGCAGGCTGATACTGCTTGCTCGTCCCCCAGTTCGATCCGTTAGCTCCGTAATACGGTCCTCGAAATATGGCTTCGGTACTTCCGGGCATTTGCCAGTTCTGGCTGGAGGTATAAAAATTCTTGTAATATTCGGAAAAAGGAACCAACTGGTAAGGGGCTTCACCGCTTTCGCAAAGGTTCAGGGCCTCGGCCAATGCAGCAGCGGCCTTTTTACAGAATTCGGCATTGTAGGTACCGCTCCCCGTAGACTCCTGATTCATCAGCGGGCTACCCGCCCACAGGTAATTCTTTCCGAAATATGCCAGGGCCATTACTTTATTGATACGAAGCTGATTTTTTCCCAGTGTATTTTTACCTGGCGTTGTGTTATCCCAATCGGCCGGAAGAAGGGCCGCCGCCTGCCGGAAATCTTCTGCAGCCCGCTCGGCACACTCCTGGTAACCAAGTCTTGGTAATGTCAGCGGTTCGCTGCTCGGCAATACGGTATCTATATAAGGAAGCCCTCCGAAATACTGCATGAACATAAAATGAAACCAGCCCCGGAAGAACAGTAATTGGCCTTTTACCAGGTTTTTTTCTTCCTCGGTAGCATCAGTCATTTTATCCATATGGGCCAGACCTATATTGGTCTTACGTATCCCGTACCACCCGAGCGACCACAGCGATTTGGTAAAGCGATCGTCATCGGTACTGGTATTATTGCGATCCATCCATCCGGCCTGCCAGCCATCGTGCTCAGACTGCCAGCCCCAGAAATTTCCGTTATCGATTTTACACACAAAGTGAAAATCGCGTGCTGTGGATTGTATTTCATCCTCTCCCCAGTTCCAGGAATTCGTCCAGTATGCATTGGTAAAATCCGGGATACAGTGGTATAGTTCTTCGGTAAAACCCTGGAAATTGGTAAAATTCTTAAATGCTTCCTCTTCAGACACCACAGAATCATCCGCCCTGTCCAGGTAACTTTCACAGGACACCAGTACAAACAGGTTCAATGCCATGCTTCCCAACAATATGTTTTTCAGGTATTTTTTCATAATTAGCAGTTTTAGAAAGTGAAGTTTACACCGAGATTATATCGTCTGACTGTAGGGTATGCTCCCTGAGAAGCCCATCCGGTACCTGCGAAGTTAGACTCCCTGTCGTCGGGCATCTTGGTCCATACATACAGGTTGTTCCCGTTGACATAGACCCTTACGTTCTGAAGTCCGAGATCCTTAACCCATTTGGTCCTGCTATCGAAAGTATAAGCGATCTCGGCATTTTTGAGCCGGAGATAGGAACCGTCGAACATGTACCGGTTACCGCTATTGTACCCGCTGGGTGTGGAAAGCCATCTCGGCATGGGTACATCGGCATTCGGGTTGTTTACAGACCAATAGCTTCCCTCGTCGTAAACCACATGGTTTTGCGAACTCAGGCTGGTAAGCACCACCTGCCGGGTAACGTTATTTACACCGTAGAACTGTACAAATGCACTGAATCCCTTCCAGTCGAATCCCACGGTAGTGTTGAAGGTATTCTGGGGAGAAGAGGAAAATCCGTAAGGTATATTATCGTAAGCATCGATTACACCGTCTCCGTTGTAGTCCAGGATAAAATAATTTCCGGGCAATTTCTGATTGTCATTGGTGTTGAACATCGTACTGGCATAAAGCTCGTCCCAGGTATTGTAATATCCATGACTGACGTGCGAGTAGGTCTGCCCGATCTGTTTTCCGGCTGTTTTCTGATAGTCCGGCAAAAGGGCTGCATCATCGGCATAAAGGATTTTATCCTTGGCATGGGTCATGTTGAAGTTTCCCCACAAGTGTAAGCCGGAAGGCAGGGTATAATTGAGCTTTAATGTCAGCTCGTATCCCTGGTTGGTCACCCTTCCGAGATTGGCCACGGGTGCATCGGTTCCGTAATACGAAGGTATGGCCCTGCGATCTCCGGAAACCAGGACATCGGTACGTTTGTCGCGAAAGAAATCTATACTCCCTTCGACGAAGTTATTGAAGAAACCGAAGTCTACCCCGAGATTTGTCTTTGTTACCTTTTCCCAATGCACATCGGGGTTCCCGACGGATGCTTCTCTGTACCACACATAGGGACTTTGTTCTGCGGCTTCGCCGTTCATTCCCAAACGCGAACGCCCTCCGTAGGCCCATTGCGACATATACAACCACCTTCCGTTGACATTGTCATCTCCTATTTCTCCGTAAGAAGCCCGTATTTTCAGCATGTCTACAAAGGAGAGCGATCTCATAAAATCTTCATTGGAAACAGTCCATCCCACACCTCCGGAGGAGAAAAATGCAAAGCGGTTTTCTTTACCGAATTTTTCCGAGCCACTGTATGATCCATTGTATTCGATCATGTATTTGTTCTTCCAGTTGTATGTCGCCCGGAATACCCAGTCTTCACGATAATGAGGTACTTCGCTACCCGTAGCATTCTCGTTGCGGTTGAAAAGTCCGGTAGCCGCGATATTGTGATCCTGGTCGATCGTTACGGCATAATCCAGCTGCATCTGGTAAAAGAGTTTACGCCAGGTTGCATTATTGTCTACCGTACCGGGACTGGAAGACCATTTGACACCTTCCTGAAAATCGAAACGGTTGCTGTCGTCATAGCTTTGTTTGTAAAGCGGGATTCCTGTTTGCGGATCTATCCATTTTCTCTGGGTATCGTTATAGAGGTCGTTAACCCCCCGGTCTATTTCCAGGAACGTGTTGTCAAGAGCAATGATCCCGGTAAATTTCAGACCTTTTACCAGCATATCGAGGTCCTGATTGATGGTGAAATCGGTAGTGAGCCTGGTCGTTGTCCTGTATTGTACCCCGCTCAATGCCAGCGCAAGCACGGAGTTTTCGGCTTTGCCCTCGTTCGGGGCATAATATCCCCAAGAGCCGTCGGAATATCTTGGAAGGAACACATCGGGAGCAGTGCTATATGCGGCTATCCACATACTGTATTCACCTCCGGTAGCGCCCCAGGGACTCTTTTTTACACCGTATGATCCTGCGAGGTTTACTTTGAGTACGGTAGATTTGGTCAACTGAAAATCGAGGTTACTACGTACGTTCAGACGGTTGAAACCGTAACCGGGCTGATAGCCCCTGTTGTTATCGTATTGCTGCATGAGGTCACCTTCCCTCAGAAAGTCAGCGCTGGCAAAATATTTTACAAAGTCCGATCCCCCGCTGACATTGACATTGGCATTGTAAGACATGGTATAATCACGGAACAAGGTATCGGCCCAGTCTACATTCGGGTAACGCTCTGCTTCCTCCAGGTTGGCCGGGTACCTGTATTTGTCTATGATCTCCTGCGGAAGATAATCGTTCCAGCTGTTCGGTGAAAGTCCGAGCTCGTATTCTATGACCCTGTTGCGGATACGAAGGGCATCATACGCATCGTATTTTCCGGGTAATTTGGAAGGTACCTTCATCGTGGTATTCACTCTTCCCCTTATGGTTGCTTTTCCTTCTTTTCCCCGCTTGGTCGTTATCATTATAACACCATTGGCTCCCCGAACCCCGTATACGGCAGTAGCCGAAGCATCTTTGAGGACGGATATGGACTCTACCGAACCTATATCCACGCTATTCATGGGACGTTCTATACCGTCTACGAGGATCAATGGTGAGGAGTTGTTCCAGGTACTGGTTCCGCGAATAAGGATCTGCGGATCTTCTTCTCCGGGCATTCCGGTACTGGCCGAGGTGATAACCCCCGGAACATTCCCCGTCAGAGCAGCCCCGATACTGGATACGCCCCCGGCCCGCTCAAGTACTTTTCCTTCGGTCTGGGAAATCGCAGCAACAACACTGGCCTTTTTCTGCACACCGTAGCCTACGACTACAACCTCATCGAGCTGGGTTTCGTCGGGGGTCATAATAATATTGATTACCGGGCCTTCGCGGGCACTTATCTCGCGGGTGTTAAAGCCAATATAGCTGAACACCAGGACAACGTCGGAAGACGGTACTTCGATATCGTAATTTCCATCGATATCGGTTACGGTTCCCAGCCCACGGACACCCTTTACCACGACATTGGCACCCGGTATGCCGAGACCATCCTCGGAAGAGGTTACCTGCCCGGATATCCGGATCTGCTGCTCGGGATTTTCAGGAATGCCTGTGTTACGTATTGTTTCACCTTCTTTGCCAGGAAAGAAGTTACCGGCATAGGCATTGTCCTGGTACAACCACAACATGCAAAAGCAAAACAATACCGGTTTTAAAAGAACTTCTGGTAGTAATGATTTCATATATTAAATTTTTCATTCAATGAGTTAATGGTCAGGTTAACAAAATGTATTCAAGAAATACGACCCTTGTGGTTTTACCTGCTTTATACGGTTTATGAAATGGTGCAGACCGTCTCAGAAAGCAACTAAAACGTTATAGTTTTTAAAAAAAGGTAATAGATTTCCTGTGTTTGTCCCTGAAAACATGTGGAAAACACGCAAAAACCATATACACGGCAAACCGGTATTAATACCTCCTTTAATAAAAACAGGCACTATATGCATCGCCTGTCCCAAGAAGCATCATAACTTTATAACGGGTCTTGTATATCCGTAAATCTTTTGTCTGAATACCGTTAGCCGGCAGGAGGTGAAACCGAAGAATAAAAACCGACAGGGGAAGGCCATTTGAAGCGGGTAATAAGCCTTCTTTTGCGAAAAAAAGGAATTGAGTTTTTCATAATTAATTGGTCTTGGTTTTAAAAACAGTTATTCCCGTACAGTTACTTTGGCAGTTGCTGAGAAGAAAGACTGTCTTTAATCGTTATTGGTTCAGTTAGAAGGACAAAATTGTAAAAAATACACTTTTTATAAAGCGAAAACGAACTCCGGGTCCGTCTTCTTTTGTATATTTAAAATTTGTCCGGTTACTTTCGGATTCAAGGTTGTCTTCCAAGTAACCTTACAAAAAAGTATTGCCACATTTTTTGTTTGATATACTTAAAACAATAATCTCTTTTCCGTGTTATTTTAATGTGATAAAATTATTTCTTAAGTAAGAATATCAGCGTTCGTATGGTTACAATTCCTTTTCGATACGTTACAACATCCGCAGACAATTATTTTTTAACAATAAATAACTTACAAAATATAAATATTTGTGATTTTAAACAGGGTTTCAGTAACAAATAATCATTTATCCTTTTACTGTAAAGAAAATATGATATTTATGGCTGTTGAGAAGGCCCACAACCTGTAAAACCGTTCGAAAAGTTTTCCGGAACAAACCGCAAAAAAAATGTGACGGTTGCAGTTTTCTGTATGAAAAGACAAATTTTGGAGAGCGATATCCGGGCGATGTATTTGAGACTTACTTTTTCTTCATTATACGCGATATCAGATTTGTTCGAACAGCTTTCTGATCTCTTCGTGATCTTTTTTAGTACTGACCTTTAAAAATTCTTCTATAACATCTGTAGAAACAGGGGCCTTAGCCGGATATCGATGTTTGAGAAGAAATTCTTTCAGTGCTTTATTTACCTTATCCTCTCCGATAAGTTCACTGAGCCGGACCATAATCACAGCGCCTTTAGCATAGGAGATATGAATATCCTGATCCTGTACTTTATATAAGGGCCGGGGTGTAGCAAAACCTTTTTGCGAATCGTAGATCTGTTGATGTACCTTTATCCTCTCCTGCATTTTTTCACTTCCGTACATTTTCTTATACAACATCATTTCGGTGTACATTGCCAAGGTTTCCGTAAGCATCGCGGCTCCTTCTCTGTAATCGGGGGCAATCCTGTTATTTCCCCACCAGAAATGAGACAATTCGTGCCCCGCCAGCTCGTTGATCACATCCTGTTGTCTGTCGGCACGGATATTCGCATGGAAAACCATATTTTCGGTCATGAAGATTACCCCTGGATATGCGGTTGCGGCAAAGCCTTTCGTAAAGGAAGAAACTTCCGCAAAAGTGACCGAGGAAAAAGGAAATGCTCCGAAATTTGTTATACAATACGATAGTGTTTCGCTGGCATTCCTGACCAGGTGCGCCACATTTTCATCATGCCCGGGATGATAAAGAACCTTGATGCGGATACCTTTGTACGATGCCGTTCTCACTGCATATTTCGCCGATGATACTGCAAAGCGAAACGGAATGGCCTCCCGGGTCCTGTATTCGAAATAATTTCTTCCACCATCCTTCCATTGCTTCACAAGTTCGCCGGTTCCAACAGCAACCTGATCGCCGGTAGTTGAAACGATCATGTTCAGATCCGTAAAGTGATTATCCGTCCGGGGCTCTTCCAGTAACTTTGCGGTTGTCGGTTTTCCGAGACCGTATGCCTTACGTTCGTTCTTACCGGAAATTTCATAATCCTGTTGATACCCCAACTGTGGGTAATAGCGGCTTATACGCATGAAGGATCCGTTTTCTACGATGGCATTGAAAGGATGATGTCCGTTTACAGGAAACCATTGATATCCTAACTCAAATTCTAACGTTGCAGAATGGTCTGGCTGCAATGGTTCTTTCAGGGTGAGTTCCGTTACCTTATCCGATATATTATACTTATTCCCGGATATTGTAAGTACGGCTTTATTTATTTTTAAATCGGGGTGAAAATTCAACAATATGGTACGCATGTCTTTCCCCGATCTGTTCTCTAACACATAATGGCCTTTCAGAGTGTAGGCTTGTTGCCCCGGATACAACGCTATATCGGTCTTCACCCGGGAGATAACGGGCTGCTCTATCTCCTTATATTTACGGTACTGCTGTTCATAACGGGCAGCTTTTTCAAGATCTTCCTTTTCGGATACGGGCATATATCCTTCTGTAAAATTTACGCCACAAAAAACTGAAATTAAGAGGAATATGAGAATACCAGGTATAATTATCTTATAGCTATTTGTGCCATTTATAATACGGTTGATCAGCCATAATATACCTGTTATACTAATTCCGAAAACGATTCTTTTAAGAAACGCAGACATGTACGCTCCATAACCGTTAAAATCACTGTAAGGCAGTGTATATCCCGAAAAGAAAAGCAAGAGTGGTTGTTTTACCAGCACTTGAGCTACAGGGCCGGTAGTGAGCAGAAGAAGCAATACAGAAACGCCCAGGGCCATGTATTTGTGATGAACCCTGTTATTGATCAGCAAAACCATACCTGCAAATAATATCAAAGGGAACGTATTGAACACAAGGACTCCCAGATATGCCTGCCAATCAATCCTGAAATAATGAAATAAAATCTGGAAAATCAAACCCTGAATGATCATAAGTACAGAAAAGATCAATATCATAGCTGTACATGACCACCAATGTCCCGCGATTTTTGTACCGGCAAAAAAAGTACTGTTTTCTATTCCGGAAAACCCTGATGCATGACTTCTCCAGTATAGATCATTGACAAAATAAGTGACGATCCACAACCCCAAAAAGCGAAAATTATCGGAAATTGCCGAGGCCATCAATCCGGAATCCGCATATTGCTGTGGTAAACGGATGCCCTGCTCTATGGCAGCATATATTTCCATCCCTACATAAAAAAGCAACAATACGGAAACAGCAAAAAATACCATACTGCCAAACATGTACCGGATATCTTTCATGGCAAAGGACAGTACGGCCCGCAACCGCGATTTATACCGGAAACAGGTGTTAACCTGTCTAAACAGTATCTCTTTGGGAAAAACACCCGGTATTGTATGTTTCGGCTCCGGCTTTTCAGTTCGTTTGTTGCCGCTGGCGACAAACGAAAAACGCCTGTATCCCAGGATACCGATAAAAACGGAAATAACGGTAAACACTACGCGGTTTGCCAAAAAGTAACCGGTTAGCGGTACAATATCGGCATTTTTACGGACCGCAGTAAAACTTCCTGCCTCATAAAAATAAGCAGATATGCCAAAAGGGTCGAAAATGGCAGAGATCTTTTGCAGCCATACGGATTGGGGTATACTACTTGTCATAAAAGGCGAATCGGAATACATCAGCAATACGAGATAAAGTATGTACAACAGTAATCCTCCGGATATGACCAGGAGTTTTTTTCGGGAAAAGACGGCAATCCCAAATAAAACAGCACAAGTAAACAAAGTATTGACCACCCCGAAGACGATGAGGGGATAGAGGTAAAATCTCAGGAGTACGTGATCCTGCATTTCTACGCCGGACCTCAGGTTTTGTCCGGAAACAAACCCAAAAATCACACAGGCATAGCATATAAATGTCAGTATAAAGAAAGACAGGAAGCGAGCGGATATAAAGCTTGTTTTACGGATAGGTGTCGCAAAAAGGATTATGTCAAACCGGGAGTCCCACTCTCTGAAAAGGAGCTGAACAGCTATAATGGTAGCAAAAAGAATAACGGAAAGACTGAGCATGGCTTCCATAAATCCTATACTGTACGGAGAATTGAGATACACTTCTTCTCCCACAGAAAGATTGAACCGCATCCCGGCAAAGATCCCGGCACCCCATAAAATTACGAGAACGATATAGCTTGTATAGCGGCGACTATAGGTGTTTACATCGAAAAAGAGCAGCGCTTTCATAGTGTATGGGGTTCTTTAAGTGCCCGGAAGTAGACGTGTTCTAACGTGGGTTTAACCGGGGAAAAACCTTCCGGGGGCCGATTTCCGAAAGTTGTGATGTGCAAAGCTCTTTCTATATATCGACAACTTATGACCGGGTAATTATGCTCATACTCTGACAGCAATTTTTTGTCGATCTTCTTTGTCCATACCTTTCCTTTCAGTGCACTGATCATTTCAGAGGGTTTTCCACTCCCAATTAGTCTGCCTTTATCGATAATGGCCACCTGAGAACATAGATTACGTACATCTTCTACCAGGTGGGTAGAGAGTATTACAATCATTTCTTCGCTGATATCCGATAACAAGGCATTAAAACGATTGCGTTCTTCCGGATCAAGTCCTGCAGTAGGTTCGTCTACGATGAGGATTTCCGGTCGGCCGAGTAAAGCCTGCGCTACACCAAACCGTTGTTTCATCCCTCCGGAAAAGGTATAAACATCCTTATTTTTAAAGGATGTGAGATTAACTTTTTCCAACAGGCCGCATATCTGTCTTTTTCGTTCTTGTGCATCACAAACTCCTTTTAAAATCGCCAGATGCTGTAATAAGTTATATGCGGAAACCCGGGGATAAACCCCAAAATCCTGAGGAAGAAACCCCAGTTTTTTCTTTATGCCAGCAGAGTCCCGGACTATATTCGTTCCATTATATAAAACACGGCCGTCCGTAGGCTGTTGAAGCGTTGCGAGAATCTTCATCAGGGAAGATTTGCCCGCACCATTGGGTCCGAGTAAACCAAACATACCATTTTCGATATGCAGGGAAATACAATCCAAAGCCCTGGTTCCTTTCGGATAAACCAGTGAAAGCCGATCGATAGAAAGTGTATTCATAGTATTCGATTTAGTGCATGCGCATCCTGCAATGGCTGTGCATCGATTAAAAATCGTGTATTTAAATAATGGTATCGTTACTCCTGTTCCCTGTATTCCAACAGGTCACCGGGCTGACACTCCAGGATACGGCATATTGCTTCGAGCGTATCGAAGCGTACACCTTTGGCTTTCCCGGTTTTGAGTATGGAAAGGTTTGCGGGAGTGATTCCGAGGTGTTCCGCCAATTCTTTGCTTTGCATTTTACGCCTGGCCAGCATCACGTCTATGTTAACAATAATTGGCATAATTATATAAATAAGTCCTGTTCGTTTTGCAAGTCCAATCCTTGTTTGAATATCGCCGTAAAAAAATAAGTAAAAACTCCAAGAATGCTATGTACCACGATCAATTCCCAGATTATACTGTTTACCGGCACAAAAAAACTACCCGCCAATGTCGCGGAGACCGGAGCAATGAGGTTAAGCAGATAAAACCTGTTCAGATGTACAATGTTTTCGACCGTAAATAAACGGTCCTGAAAGAACACTTTGAACACATTGGATACCCACCAGAAAAAAACACTATACAGGCCTAACGGGAGCAAAAGGGAAAATACTATATAACGAAAATTGTTATCTGCTATAAGAAACGGACTTTGGGTAAACGGATAAAAAATATGAAGCAACCTATTCCCGTCCGGGCTTACCCAAATACCTGTTAGGGTACAAAAGGCCGCATATACTGTGGTCAGCGAGTATCCCACAGCCAGTATCCTGCATATGATATAGAGTGCCCTGGCTATAATTTTTACACGTTTCATGGCTGTAAAGCTTAATATTATTTTTCAAATATAATAATTAATTATCGTAAAACAATAATTTTTATGTTTTCTGAGCATAATTTTCAGCTATTTTGTGTTTTGTCAAACAGCGAAGCAGGAACGTGTTCTACCCCGGTATTCCGGAACGGCAATAGTATACTGTACTCTTATGGGATACATAATATATGCAGTCAAAAAATTTCAAACGGAATGTTACTTTTTTCTGTGATCCGGACCGATCCGTTCAGAAAAACCAAAGGCGATCGAAGTTCCGATAAAAAAATTGTTATTCACCATAATGTCCCCATCGTTCCATAACGAATACGGACTGTTCAACCAACGTCCTTCCAGCCTGCACACCATCCCGGGCACAGGGGTATAGTCGATATTACAGGACCATCCTGAAGTCCTGAATCCATTTGTACCTTCAACCGGGATGATAACTCCCGCTCTGTCCCCGTAATACTCTGCACGTACGGCGGCTTTCCACTTTTCGTTTACTTCATATTGCCCGATAATCACCGGGGCAAACCATGTATCGTATCTCCTGCTTTTTTTACGGTGTTGCTGTATTCCTACATCAAAACCGGCCATTAGGGAAATTCTATCCGTCAGCCCAAACCTGCCGTAGAAATTATTAAAATACCGCATACGCCGTTGGATATCTGGATCGTCCGTACCCAAAAAAGTGCTCCAGTTGAGCATCGTCCTCGCTGTCGGGCGATAGGTTAAACGGGTGCCTAAAGACCGTAGAGAATTTCCTCTGAGCCTTTGGATACGTTGCCATCCGTTACACACTATTACGGCAAAATCCCAAGTCTTTCCGGCATTAAAAGTAAGACGTAACCCCGTGAGAAAATAAGGAGAATTTTCCGCAGCCAAAGAACGTGTCAGTGTAGGATTGTCTGCAGATACCGCGCTTTCAAACCCGATATGTGAAGGTAATATCCCGGCATCCAGCCATAACGAATGCCTTTTGTTCAGTGCAATTCCGACATTGGCTTCGAAGATGTTTTTAAGAATTCCGGGTTCTGCAGCGTAATTATCATGGGCATAGGTCCCCGTCTGTAAGGCCAGGTTGGCCCTGTACCGGGCATTTTCGACAGCCACTGTTAAGAGTCCCAGGTTCAGGTTGAATTCGTTATGCCTGTTATGATTAAATAAAAAAGGGTGTCGGTACGCTGTTTCCGGGCGGTTAAAATCGTATACATAGAATACATCCATAAAACCGGAGATCCGGATTTGCGGCTGATATCTCCCATCCGTTATTTGCTGTGCGCTTACGTATAAAGAGCACAAGGACAAAACCACACTAAATACTGCTGATTTTCCGTACATCTCTGCGTTTTTATAAAAAAGGGCTCAAACCGCAAGATCGTCCTGCGTAGCCCTGGTTTTCCATAGTTTTCTCCTGGCCATCACAGCCAGGCCGAAGGTCAATACACCTAAACGACCAATGAACATTACAAAAATCACCACTGCTTTGCCCCAGGGGCTGAGATCGCCGGTTATTCCAGTACTCAGGCCCACGGTTCCTATAGCTGAAGTGATTTCAAAAAGAATTTGTTCCAGGGAAAAGTGTTCCGTAAAAGCCAATACCAGAGTAGCAACAAATATTACTGTCGCGTATAGAATAAATACCGAAGTTGCAACATACAATCGTTCCAGGGGTATTTTCTTTCCGAAAAATACGACCCTGTTATTGTTTCTGATACGGCTCCACATAATAGCAATAAGGGCTGTTAATGTCGTTGATTTTAGTCCTCCGCCGGTACCCGAAGGGGAAGCTCCCACATACATCAGTAAAATAACAACGAGGAGTACGGGTAGTGTAAAACCTCCTATGGGAACGGTATTAAACCCTACCGTGGTCAGTGCTGTCATGGCCTGGAAAAAGGAAGTGGTCAGTCTGGAACTTTCCAAAGTACTCACGGAGGGTTCAAAAAAGTAGATCATGAATGTCCCTCCGGCCAGCAGAACCGTAAGCACGGTAAAAATTATCCTGGATGTATAGGTTATTTTCCGGGTCTTTCCGGTTAGCCTGTTCCATATATCGGTGACGACTATAAAACCAAGGGAACCACAAATAGCCAATACGGAAAGTATGGTGTTCACCGCCGTATTTCCGGCAAACTGCTCGAAACTGTCATTATACAATCCGAAACCAGCCGTACAGAAGGCGGAAACACTGTGGTATATGCTGCTCCAAACCGCAAAATTATGTTCTACTCCGGCCCGGGTAAAAGCTATATACAGGCACAATGCTCCTATGGTTTCAATGCCTATGGTAAAAATAATAACGGACCGTAAAAAATCCCGGATCTGAAAATCACGCGGCATAGCAAATTCGGTATTGAGAATTCGCTGATGCCAATGGGTGAGGTTACCGGTTCGGGACAGCAGGATAAAGGAGGTAAATGTCATATACCCTATACCCCCTATCTGAAAAAGTAACATCACCACAAATTGCCCGAAACCATTATAGGTGTCAAAAACGCTTACCGTTACCAAACCCGTGGTGGAAATAGCTGAAGTCGCTATAAAGAGATTATCCAGAGCGGAAACAGCTTGCTTCTGAAAGAACGGAAGACACAGAAGCAACCATCCGGCAAGAGTATAGGAGACAAAACCGTATAAGAGATTTTGCTGGGGAGACAGCGATAACCGGAACCTCCGGTATTTTTTAGTGATGTAATTCATATATTTTTTGTTAGAATTATTTGAAATCTTTGTGGATATCGTTCGTCTTTTCCTCCAGGAGCACCAGGCGGTCATATAGTTGCACCATGCGCTTCAGTACAGGGGTAAGGACAGGAGCATAAAAGAGGGTTGCTTCTTTGAGATTTCCTATCTGCCGGCGGAAAATCTGCAGGTGTTTTATGAACTCCTCCCTGCTTTCCGACCTCAGCAACTTGCGGAATGCTTTGCTAATATCCCCGTCGCAGGATTTCGGCACTATTTGTCCGGCCAGCTCCGAGTTGTACCAAAGTGTTACCTGCTTTACATCGAGACAGATCTTTACGATAAGAGTTGCCGTATCTTCATCCCAGTCGAAAATCCTGTTTTCGGTCATCCTTATTCCGGTTTTAAGTCTTCCTGTTTGTAAACTCGTCACCCCGGAGTGCCCGGAAAAAAAAATATATGATCGCTCCACATCTCTTCCGGGCTCTCCTGGTATGTCCGGGACAAAGGTCTTATGAAACGGATATGCAAAAAATCAAGGTTTGCACCGAAATCGTAAAGATTTTATAAAGACTACTGGAAACGGTATCCCACCCCGCTTTCGGTGATAATATGGACAGGCATATTGGGATTATCTTCGATCTTTTTACGAAGGGTCCCTACAAATACCCGGAGATACTGGGTTTCGGTCTGGTAACCGAAGCCCCATACTTCTTTGAGGATATATCGGTGCGTGAGTACTCTTCCTTCATTTTTGGCAAAAAGAGCCAGAAGGTTGTACTCCGTGCTGGTAAGTCTGAGGATTTCTCCTTTTTTACGGACAACCCTCCCTGCCAGGTCTATCCGGAGTTCCCCGCAGCTGATATCGGTTTTCGGGGTTGCACTGCTGCTGTTTCTTAGTGCAGAACGTATTCTGGCAAGCAGCTCTCCGGTCCGGAAGGGTTTCGTGAGATAATCCGTAGCCCCGTTGTCGAGGGCAGATACGATATCGTCTTCCCCGTCGCGCACAGATAGTATGATCACAGGTTTTTGATACCATTCCTTTAAGGTTTTCAATACGTCATGCCCGCTGGTATCGGGTAACCCCAGGTCCAGTAAGATCAGATCGGGCAAATGGCTTGCTGCCATGGCCAGGCCCTCCCTACCGTCGACTGCCTGCAAAACTCTATACGCATTGCTTTCCAGGTTTATACGAAGCAGTTTTCGTATCTGGGGTTCGTCGTCGATAATAAGAATTTGCGCTTTATTCATTTTCCAGGGTATTAACAGGCGATGTTTCCGAAGGGATCTCCACGATAAACCGGGCTCCTCCCCCTGCGCAATTCTCCAGTTTCAACTGTCCGTCCAGAGCCTCGGTAAATCCTTTGGCTATGGAAAGTCCCAATCCCGTTCCTCCGGTTGCCGAATGAGGCAGCCTGTAAAATTTGTCAAAAACGAGATCTATCTTATCTTCCGGAAAGCCGGGACCGTTATCGGAAACACTGATCCTGCATCCATTTCCGGCATGCACTGCCGTAATTGTAATGACCGTATCTGCAGGTGTGTGTTGTATGGCATTATGCAGTATATTGTGAAATATCTGTACCATAAACCCGCTGTCTGTCCGAAACAGCGGAAGGTCTTCCTCGGGTTCAAACACGAGCCGGTGTACGGCTGCGTATTCCCTTATACTTTGAATTACCTTAAATATCAGTTCGTTAATATCACACCAATCGGGTTTCGGCTTCAGAAAACCGGCTTCCAGCCTGCTCATACTCAAAAGGTTTTCAACCTGCCGGTTCAGTCGGGTTGCGGCAATTTCCACTTCGGAATAAAGTTCTTTCCTGTTGACCTCAGACAGGTTAGCACTGTCTTTGATAGTATCTATAGCACCTATGATAGCTGATATGGGAGTCCGGAGCTCGTGAGACAGGGAGTTGAGCAAGGTATTGTAGAGTCGAATACTCTTTTCCTTTTCTTCTTCGTCCCGGGCCTTTCTTTCGTATTCCCTGATCTTAAAAGTCATAACAGCATTGATAAAAGCTATAACAAAGTACATCAGGAACATCAGAGCATCTTCCGGGGTACCGATATGAAAAGTAAAAGTCGGGGGAATAAAAAAATAGTTCCATATCAGGGCACTCAGGAGTGCAGTGACCATGACCGGAAAAATATCAAACAGTATGGCCAGTACGGAAACAAGGAGCAAAAGCACGAGAGCGACAACCCTGTATCCGGTATAATCTACGGATAAAAATGCAATACATGCGGTAAGTACGACCAATGAAAGACTTATAGCGTATTGCCGTACAGCCGGATATTTTCTTGTTCTTAATAAATCGAACACCTTGTTTTTATTACAAATTTAAGCAATGCGATATAAAGATTTTGTAAAGATCCGTGGTGCCGGTAAATGTTATTTTCGGGAATTCCACCGTATATCTCGAGTAGGGACAACCTTAAAAAAGGTTCCTTATCAAACATTAAAAATAAGGATCACACCACTTCAGAGATCTCCCGTATCTTGCCGAATCCGGCTATTTTAATACAGGAACCTCCATATAAAACGCTGCCATCCCTATATAATCGGTAGTAGCATTCAGTTTTTCGGTAAGTATCCTTTCTATGGTAGTCACGGGAGCATCGGGAACATTAAAGGTACAAATACATCGTACACGTTTGCCGTTGTCATTAAAAATAAGACCTTCGGTAGGGGTGTCGGGATATTGCTCTACAAGAGATTCCCGGATGGTTTGTAGGGTTTGGTTGAATTTTTTTGTATAAATATCAAGCTCTTCTTTCCGGTTATATGTGGAATTTTCCTGTGCAATGGATTTATATCCGGGTTTTAAGATACGGGCAGAAACCATTTTTCCGGTTTTTCCTGTCCGCTTTCAGCGGAATATGCAGCTTTGAAGGTTATCCCTTCATATTCTATCTGCATTTCCACCTCTGAAATTCCATCTTCTATTCCAAAACCGGAACGATGAGAGCCATAATATTGTCCGCTTCCCCTGGAAGCCAAATTAATCGGCTCAAAATTATTAGAGCTTATACGGTTTTTTACAGCATCAAAAATCTCCTTTACCAACCCTTTCAGGTCCTCATTGCGGGCATCAGTAAAAGAACCCCTATCTATGTCCGGAGCACCAAGATATTTACGGTACAACCTGCTTATACCATTAGAAGCACTGTTCTGATAATCTCTCCATACATCCGCTTCTTCAGCACCTATGTATTTTAAAACGATCCGGGGTATTTTCTTCTGAAGTAATATCTTCTTTCCAAAAGTATCGCCCCGTTTTCTTCTCTTTAACCCAATCCGGCGGTATTCCTTCTGTCGAATTTTTCAAACGCCGGTCAAGCAGGTTATCGGTATCCGGGTTTTGATCGATAAGCACAGATTCTCCCCCGATGTCAGGATTGCTTTTCAGGTGAAAATGGAGGTCAATATCCATACCTATCCGTCGGTGCATTGCCAGCCAACTTTCAATATCCCTGAGAGAATGTACCGTAAACTCCATAGTTTTATCAATATTTTGAATACAATTTGTAAGACGGCAGTAGATAAATATACGAAAAAACTCAAAAAATATTCCTACATCATCCGAACGTGTAAGAAGGTAGTCTTTTATGAACTCCAAGCTTAGATCTCCCGATTATAAATGCTTTAATTTATTTCTCCTGTAGTTTCTCTTATTTTACCTCCGATTTCAAGGATCTTTTATGGAATAATTAAGGAGGATGCTCCGGGAAGAATATTAAACGCTGCTTAAAACACATAAAAGAGGCCGTCTAAAAAGTTTTAGGCGGTCTTTTTATATTTAGGCTATTTTCTTGCTTTCAACCTACAAGGAGCAAGAGTTGCGTGTTAAAAAGTTAATGAGTTAATAGAAGTTGTGGGATTACGCCCTTAACCCAACCTTTTTAAGATTGTGTGCCATAGCCACAAGCCCTATTTCGGTTTCCACTTTATCCAGTCCTCTGAGCATAAAGCGCTTGAAGCCCATATTCTGCTTTATATTCCCAAAGACAGCCTCCACCTCCCAGCACCTCCTTTTTCGGTGGGCAATGCCCTGTTCTGAGAGCAACAGTGCTTTGGCCTTGGCCTT
>NZ_FPJE01000048.1 GCF_900119185.1 Sinomicrobium oceani
TATGATAAGAACGGGAATATAGAACACTTAACCCGCAGGGGACACCTGAACAGCGGCGCCACTTCTTTCGGGGTGATGGACAACCTGGCTTATGCCTATGATACGGGTAACAAGCTTTTAAAAGTAACGGACAGTGGTAACAAGACCTACGGATTTAAGGACGGGACCAATACGAACAACGATTATACCTATGATGCCAACGGCAATTTACTGACGGACGCCAATAAGGGGATCACCGGGATTAGCTATAATCATTTAAATCTTCCTACCCAGGTCAGTTTCGGAAGCAATAAAATTGCTTATATTTACGATGCCTCGGGAACCAAATTAAAGAAGGAGGTTACCCAGGGAAGTTCTGTGACACGGACGGAGTATGCGGGGAACTATATCTATGAGAACAGCCAGTTAAAGCAGGTCAGCCACCCGGAAGGGTATTTTGAACCGAAAGCTGGTGGCGGATACCAGTATGTTTATTATCTGAAAGATCACCAAAACAACGTAAGGATTACGTTTGCAGATGATAATAATGATGGTTCTGTAAACAGTTCAGAGATAAGAAAAGAGCGCAATTTTTACCCATTCGGTCTCGAACATCGCGGGTATAACGGTCAAACATACGGCGTAAAAAACAACCTGAAAACGTTCCAGGATCAGGAATTTACTGAAGATTTAGGATTAAACACCCATGAATGGAAATACCGTTTTAGCGATCCGGCTATTGGAAGGTTTTGGCAAGTTGATCCATTGGCCCAAGAATATGCTTATCAATCACCATATAATTTTTCAGAAAATAGAGTTATTGATGGTGTTGAATTGGAAGGGGCTGAAAGACTGTCTGTTCATACCCCTAACAATGTTTATAGTGCTCCAGTAATTAGGAATGAACATCCGACAAAAGTGGCAATAAATGCTGCTACCGCCGGAGTTATTGCTCGGCATCCAATTGCTACAAGCAATGTAGGTTATGTTAAGCATGGAGGAACCAATATTACTTCTATTTCGGGAAGGATAGCACGCCACGCCGCAGAGAATGGAAATATGACAGTGGGAGAAGGCTCACAAAGAAACGCATTAAGACATGCAACTTGGGTTGCCACAATAAAAAGTAACTACGGAGAGAGTGCAGCCCAACGCATAGGAAATGCCCATGAAGCGATAGATATGGGTGCAAATGCTCATGTAGATTTTGGCCAACCCGCCCCAGATAACCTCTTAGGAGCTGATAGTGTTGTTGATTTTTTGAATAACGAAATAGGACGTCAAATTGGAGCAGAGTTAGGAGAAGGAGCCACAGAATGGGAAGCGGCGGTTAAAGCATTGGATGTTCAGTTAAATGAAGGGCTTTGGACTGCCACAAAAGATAAAGATGGTAATATCACTATATCAAGGACAAAGATCACTCAAGAACAATATAATACGGCCATGAAGACGTTAAGAACCTTAAACAGGTATGGTATGAACGATGCCGATAGAAAAGATTTAGAGGAAAAAAAGAATTAAAAATCATGAATTCATTTAAAATATTCTCTTTTATAGTCATATTGCTGTTTGCAGTAAGTTGCAGTGAAAAAAAAGACTTCAATTCTATAGAATGGAAAAATTGGGTTGAATCTGAAGCTACGTTACATACAAGATGGTTGATGCACAAAGATTTATTGAAAAAATATGAATTGAAAGGAATTAGCAAGGATTCTATTTTGAATTTACTTGGAGAGCCAAATAAACAATATTCAGACGAATTTTATTATAATCTTGGTTATTCTAACAGGAGTGTAGATTCAGCAACAATGATAATTACATTTGAAAACGATACTGTCATCGACATCAAAGTAAGTGATGGATAACAATACTATCTATAAAAATAGGGAGAGGCCGTCTAAAAAGTTTTAGGCGGTCTTTTTATATTTAGCCCCGCTCAACGAAGTGTTCCGAGCTCTGCGAATGTCTTCGACTTCGCAGCCTTTTGCACGTTATTGATAAGCAAATACGTAAAGCTCCTACTTCGGCAAGTGCTCCGTATAGGTCCCCGCTGGCGCTCGTTTGAGCAAAGCGGAAACGAGTGCCTATCGTTCCGGGCATTTGCAACGCTCGGGAAAGGGCTTGTTAAGATGGTATGAAGCGTGAAGTGTGGAGCGGGGTAGGAAGTATGGAGTAGGAAGGACGAAGTGTAAAGGATGAGCTCAGCTGTAGGAAGCGTACGCTCTGCGAATGTCTTCGACTTCGCAGTTTTTTGCACGTTCTCCCTAATGGTGTTTATAAGGTTGAACCATATTTTTGTAATTTGTTTAAAGCCTTCTTCATTGACCAGGCCTTTACAGTAATAAATAAAGTAATATTTGTGAGAAACAGGGATACGCCACAGAGAGGCGTTTTTCGTTTTTTTCTTTTTATTGAAGGTTTGGGCTGCGAAGTTGCAAACTCCTATGTTTGTTTTTTGTTTATTTATCTCCATAAAGGTGGTGAGGGATGAGAGCTTATTGCAAACTAAATAGCTTTAAAAGTATATTGGTGCGAAGATATTAGCCTCATCTCTTTCTTTCTCTAAGAGTTTAAACAGAATGTAATGCGCATCAGGTTTTGGCCTGTGCAGCAAGAATATCCAAATAGGAGAAAAAACGGAGAGAGACATCCACTTAATAACTAACCCTTAACGTTTTTATCAATGAGGTTACTTAAACAAGTTATTGGCATCGATGTGGCCAAAAACGAACTGGTGTGCTGTTTTGGGGTTTTGACAGAAGACCTCAAGATTAACCTTAAATCCAATGGTGTATTTAAAAACCAGGAGAAGGGTTTTTTAAAATTAGCCAAATGGGCAGAACAACATCTGTCTGACCGGACGGAACCGTTTTTTGTTATGGAAGCCACCGGGGTCTACCATGAAAAGCTGGCTCATTGGTTACATCAAAGGGCGAAAAATATAGCCATAGTCCTACCCAACAAAATAAGCAATTACGCAAGAACGCTAGAGGTCAGGACTATCACGGATAAGACCGCTTCAGAAGCAATAGTGCGTTTTGGTCTTGAAAGAACCCTTAAAACATGGGGTCCTCCCCGTAGTATTTTCAGGGAGATGAAGCAACTAACGAGGGAGAGGGAACAGATCGTGTCCGAAAGAACAATTATAAAAAACCAACTGCATGCCGAAAACTCAGAGGCCTTCCCTAACCCAAGATCCATAAAAAGGTTGAAAAAAAGGATTGGACTACTCAATGAACAAGAGAAAGAAATCAAAAGAGAATTAGAACAGTTGGTAAAAGCAGATCAAGAGTTAAGCCGGCAAGTAGCCAACATAACCACAATACCGGGCGTTGGAAGACTCACGGCCATGGTCATACTCGCCGAAACAAATGGCTTTGAGCTAATTCAGAACAAAAGACAGATGGCAAGTTATGCAGGGCTTGATGTGAGAGAAAAACAATCGGGAACCTCAGTAAAAGGAAAGCCCAGAATATCAAAAAAAGGGAACAGGTACCTTAGGAAAGCGGTGCACCTACCGGCCCTCACAGCGATAAAGCACTGTGAACAATACAAGGGCACTTATGCAAGGTTGGTGGCGAGACACGGTATCAAAATGAAGGCAGTTGTCGCTATACAAAGAAAGCTTCTGGAACTTGTGTATATTGTTTATAAAAACAATACTGTTTTTGATACTGAATATGAAGAAAAAAGAAAGGCCCTACTGAATAATGCAGAACCTTTAGAATCTAGCTTGTGCTGATTTGTGTACAAAGATAAAAATTTTAGATTTTACCTTGGTTTTTAACACAGAATCTTCGCAGAGCGGGAGGAATTGGCGTTAGTCCTGTTTACGGAGTAGATCTTAATATGGAATATGGAGCAACTGTGCCTATACATGGTAGTTCAAATCCTTTAAAAGAAATTATAAAGAACTTCTAAAATGAAAGTTAATAAAAAGTTTATATACCTTATCCTGTTTATGATAGTTATTTTTTCTATTCTATGGAATTATATGGATGAAATAGACAAAAAAGCCCATACTGAAAACATAAAGATAGAGGACGAAATAGACGTAATGATAAAGAATAAATCTAATTCCAGAGGAACACTTTTTTTAAATGGTAATGAAATAAAACTATATGACTTTTATCCGGTACTTAATCAAGAGACCCTAAAGAATAAAATCGAAGAGGAAAAAATAGGCTATACTTTATGGAAGAACCCGAACAGACAATATAAGCCGACATTAAATGACATAATGCCGCCATATCGGTTAATAAAAAGAAAAAACAACGATACCCTGAAAATTTTCAAATATCCCGATACCATATTGGTACTTATGAAAGCTCCAGAGTATGAAAATGACCCTAGTGATCCTACATTTGGGGAGTTTTTTCAACAAGTGTTCGGTAAAAAGCAAAACAAGAATGAATAAGATTACAAAGATAGGTGGCGTAAGGATAGGGACAATGAATGCCACCTGGCCATTTGCCAGGTTAATAGTTGATTCCAGAGAGTTGAAGCTTATTACAATAATGGGAAAATATGTTTTTAGAAAAGAAGATATAATAGAGATAAAAAATGTAACCTATATTCCAATAATTGCACAAGGAATAAAAATAGAACATAAAATACCTAGGTATAACAAGCTTATTATTTTCTGGATTTTAAGTAATCCTCAAAAATTTATGGAAGGAATAAAACAAAAAGGTTTTATGGTTAGATAGAAGGGTATCCTGCTCTACGACGTGTTATATGCTCCACCCCGCTCAACGAAGTGTTCCGAGCTCTGCGAATGTCTTCGACTTCGCAGTTCACTGCACATCGATGACGGCCAATACGTCGCGCTCCTCTCTGAGGGGCTTCCAAAATGGTGTTTCATAAGGTTAAACCGAATTTTTGTAACTTTTTGAAAACCTTTTCATTGACCAAGTCATTGCCGCAATAAATGAGTAAGACTTGTGAGAAACAGGGATACGCCCGCTCAACGAAGTGTTGCAGGCTCTGCGAATGTCTCCGACTTCGCAGTTTTTTGCACATTATTGATATGCAAATATGTAAAACCCCGCTCAACGAAGTGTTCCGAGCTCTGCGAACGTCTCCGACTTCGCAGCTCACTGCACATCCATGACAGGCCAATACCTCGTGCTCCTACTTTGGCAAGTGCTCCGTACAGGTCTCTGAGGAGCTTCCAAAATGATGTTGAGCCGCATTTTATAACTTGTTTAAAGCCTTTTGATTAACCAGATTATTGCAGCGATAAATAAAGTAAGACTTGTGAGTAACCGGGATACACCCCGGAGAGGCGTTTTTCATTTTTTTCTTTTCATAGAAGGCTTAGGCTGCGAAGTTGCAATCTCGCTGAGCGGGGGAGATATACCTAATGCTAAAAGTTCAGCCCTGCCCGGTAATAATTATGTGTTATCTGTTGGGAATGGCAAAGTTTATATTTATAATGGGAGTGGAACAATCGCCACTTTTCCAATAAAAGAATTTAAAAGTATCGGAAATAAGTAATCACATAGGAATGAAATTGATAGTGATAGTTTTATTTTTGTTCTTGAGCCACGGGGTTTTGGGACAAGAGGTAAACAACTCTTTAAAAAGAGATAAAACAAATATTTATTATGATGCAGCTTGGAGATACTTTACTTTCGAGAAAGAGGTGACAAAAAAAACTACAACAGTTCTTTTTGAAGAAAGTTATTTTACTCAATTTATACCGAATAAAATTGAAAATTTAACAATTGTTGCTATAAATCCCTATGATAGGAGATTCTTAAAAAAGATTAGGAAGGATAAAAAAGTTGAAGTGTTGAAAATATCACCTCTGAAAGTAACGCCAACAGGTCAATTTAAAGTAAGCATAGTTTATTTCGACGTTATTAACCCTAATAGAAGGAATATCGAGTTTAAGAACAAGGGGGGAGTCGATGTAATATACTCATATGATAATTCCAGTAAGAAATTTTTGTTTAAAGGAATACAGTAATGAAAAAAGATTTTTAACAGACCCAAACCGCCCTTTTGAGGCGGTTTTGTCATTTATAGGCTTCCTGAGTTTTATAGTCCCGCAGGCACATATCGATAAAGTCGTAGATATATTTTTTACGATCTTCGGAGAGTTTAGAAATATCTTCAATCCTTTGCAGGACTTCTTTGTCCTTGACCAGTACCGAGGCATCACCAGCCAGGAAATCCAAAGAAACATTAAGCGCTTGTGCAATCTTTTTGGCAATGTCGATAGAGGGCGTACGTTCGTTACGTTCGTACCTGCCAATAATGGCCGAGGATGTACCGACTTTAGTCGCCAGGTCCTCCCGCTTTATATTTTTTTCTGTCCTGATCTGTTTTAATCTGTTGCCGAAAGTTGTACTCATAATGTACCTATAATGACCATTCTGTAAAGGATTTTACAAAAATATCGCATCAAAGGGTAAAAAACAAACCCCGCTCTACGAAGTGTTCTGTGCTCTGCGAATGTCTTCGACTTCGCAGCCTTTTGCACGTTATTAATAGGCAAATATGTAAAGCCCCTCTCTGAGGGGCCTCCAAAACTATGTTTGTCAGTGTTAACCATATTTTTGTAACTTTCTTTATCTAAAACTAATAAAGCCATGCCAGAAGGATATAGCATACGTGACGCTTCCAAACCACACTTTGTTACCCTTACCGTGGTGGATTGGATAGATGTATTTACAAGGAAAGTTTATAAAGACTGTATATTGGACAGCTTACGGTTTTGTATGGCTAATAAAGGGATGCTGCTATATGGGTATGTGCTTATGAGTAACCACCTGCATATGATCGTACAATCGGAAACCGGGGATTTATCGGGCTTATTGCGGGATTTTAAGAAATTTACTGCCAAGACCATTCTGGAAAAAATACAAACCGTACCGGAAAGCAGGAGGGAATGGATGCTGGAACGATTTGGCAGGGCAGCCAGTACGCATTCCAGGAATAAAACATACCAATTCTGGAAATACGGTAACCACCCCGAAGAGGTTTATAGTGAAAAATTTCTGTGGTCTAAGTTAGACTATCTCCACTTAAATCCTGTAAGAGCAGGTATTGTGGAGCGTGCGGGAGACTATTTGTATTCCAGTGCTGGTAATTATATTCATGGAAAAGGTGTTTTAGAGGGCCTAACCCTTGCCGTAAACCCGGTTGTTGATGTGCTCAGACCTTCTTCATTGACCAGGTCTTTACAGCAATAAATAAAGTAATATTTGTGAGAAACGGGGATACGCCACAGAGAGGCGTTTTTCGTTTTTTTCTTTTTATTGAAGGTTTGGACTGCGAAGTTGCAAACTTCGCTGAGCGGGTTTCCATTTTAAGGCCACCAGTAGCGCCAGCTTTAGTGCTTCGATCAGTATTCCCGGCGAACTTATCGCCGAAAATGTGTATGATGAATTAGGGCAGTTAACGGAGAAGAAGGTGGGTAATACGCCCCAAAACCCTTTACAACGCATAGCGTATACATACAATGTACGGGGATGGCTGACGGATATCAACGATGTAGATCATCCTTCGGGAAAGCTGTTTAACTTCCAGATCAACTATAACAAGAGCCGAAGCGGAACGGTAACCCCGTTGTTTAACGGAAACATAGCGGAGACGTATTGGAAGACAAGCAACGATAATACCATGAGACGTTATGCCTACACCTATGATGCATTGAA
>NZ_FPJE01000032.1 GCF_900119185.1 Sinomicrobium oceani
AACTGTAGGGGTTGCCCTCTAAGGGGCTTATGTCATAAAACCAAAGGCAACCGGACCATCCAGAGAAACCATGAGCTAATACGGTTAAAGGCCAAGGCCAAAGCACTGTTGCTCTCAGAACAGGGCATTGCCCACCGAAAAAGGAGGTGCTGGGAGGTGGAGGCTGTCTTTGGGAATATAAAGCAGAATATGGGCTTCAAGCGCTTTATGCTCAGAGGACTGGATAAAGTGGAAACCGAAATAGGGCTTGTGGCTATGGCACACAATCTTAAAAAGGTTGGGTTAAGGGCGTAATCCCACAACTTCTATTAACTCATTAACTTTTTAACCTTTAACTCTTATCAACTCCAAGTTGAAAACAAGCAAACAGACTCAATATAAAAAGACCGCCTAAAACTTTTTAGACGGCCTCTTTTTTTATTACTTTAATCCTGCATTCCAAAACCCCGTCACGCACTTAGTCCGGTGTTCTCGATAAGGCATCCAGAGACACTCTGAAGTTATTTATTTCTCCGCCAAAATAGAGGGGCATTCCCTGTCCGGGATTTTTTTCTCTCGACAGTCCGCATGAAACGTACCCGGAACGAATTCCCGTATAATCACCGCCTACCCGATTTTTAATAAGGATTTCTCCGGCGTATTTCAATTCGAAATCCCCTGTTTTCTCCAGGGCCAGGACCAATTGTCCTTCTTGGGCATCGACCTTTGCACTGTAAAATATTTCCTCTTCGTCGAAAGCTATACCCAACGTTCCCGATTTTACAAAAATCTTAAAACGGTTGAAATATTCCGCAATCACTCCGTCGTGGTCCATACCCCGGATGTATGCTGTGATGTAAAGTTTCTCTTCGGGTTCCCAGAGTTTCTTTTCGAAAGACATATCGTTGACACTGATTCCCTGCCGAACCTCATACGAACGATCGTAAAAATCGGGTAACGTTCCATGCCTGATCTGATCTTCGGTTTCTCCCTGCTTATCCAGCACATCAGCGAGGATTTTCCTGAGTCGCTTCCTGGTGGCGAGGTATGTATCGTCTCCGGCAAGACTGTGCAATTCCCAACGGTCCGAGTTCAGATCGTATAGCTCCTCCGGGGGCCTGAAACGGTACCGGTCCAGCAGAAAACGGGCAAGGCTGTCTTTTTCTGCCCTTTTTTCCCACGAATCAAAATAATACATATTACGTTCTACATCATCTATATGCGTAACAAACGGCACACCCGGATTATAATTACGGATGTAGTGGTACCCGGTTTTCTCTACAATCGTCCTCGAAGGCACATAATTATACCAGTATTGGGGTTCCATGGAGCTTTCTGCAAAAATATATTCTCTATGCTTATCCTGTTTTCCAAGTATCACTTCCCGGAAGGATCTTCCGTCCAATCCCTCCACAACCTCTCCGCCCGCCAGGTCTATCAGTGTAGGCGTCAGATCGGTCAGCGATATCATGGCGTCTGTCTGCGTACCCTGCGCTATCTTTCCCGGCCACTTTACAATAAAGGGAACCCGGAGTCCTTCATTATACGTCGTCCATTTTGCCCCTGGAAACTGTACTCCCTGGTCAGAGAAAAACATAAATATTGTATTCGCTTCTTCTCCTGCATCGTTTACGGCATTGACCATTTTTCCCAGCATTTTATCTGCTCTGGATATACTGTGATAATATGCAGCCATAGCTTTCCGGGTTTCCGGTGTATCGACCAGGTAACCGGGCAATGTCAGTTTGTCCGGATCCCACTCCCCGCCTTCTTTCCAGGGCACATGAGGCAACCAGGTAGCAACGATGAGACAAAGAGGTTTATCCGGGGCGTCCCGGAAATAATCAGAAATAAAATGTACGGTCTCGTTCCTCGGATCATCCCTGTTTTCTTCGGGAAGGTATTTCCCGAAATATTCACCAATATGTTTGTCAAACGGCGGTTTCGGGTATACGTCTATCTTCCCTGCTATAGCCACGTAATACCCCAGCTTTTTCAGATATTCCGGAAGGGTTTTCGTTCCGGGTCTCAATGCGAAGTGATTCATCTGGGCCCCATTGCTAAAAGGGTATAATCCGGTAAGCATGGTACTTCTGGAAGGAACACACATCGGTGAAGCTGCAAAAGCAGCATTGAATTTCATTCCCTCCTTGGCCAGTTGGTCCATATGAGGGGTCTTTACCTGGGAATTCCCATAGCAACCGACATCCATCTGACTTTGGTCGTCACTGATAAAAATAACAATATTCGGTCGTTTCTGAGCAAATGCTATATGAAACGATACCGTAAAAAGCAGGGAAATAACCTTTATCCTCATGGTTTTACTATATGGTGAAACAATCCGGGAAAAATCAGGGTGTTCTGGTGGAAAAGAATTACGAACAAAACACCTTTCTACAATACGTTTTAAAGATACGAAAACACCTGAAAAGCTCCTCCCCCTATTTCGAATAAGACCATAAACCGAACAAAATTGGCCATTTTATAGGTAAATAACACAGCACATATTTTTGTACAATTGCTGCTTAAGGTCATGAACGACACGATATACAAACCGTTTACACCTTACCCCTATTGTAGATTGTTTCGGTCACCACGAGGCCGGCGTACAAAGATAATTGTGTGTGTATAAGTGAGCCTGTTAAATAAAAAACAGGTAAATAGATATTGCACTACCCGGTATAACCGCTTCCACTATTTTCTATTACAAAACGGGCTGTTTCCCCGACTTTATACAGGCCTGTTTCGTTATTTCGAAGACATTACTTTAAAAACGGATGGCCGGATGTTGGTGAGTTGTTGAAAGTTATTGCTAAAAGCGGCTATGTTCGAATACCCAACCTCATAGGCAATCTCGGTCATATTCAGATCCGTATCTTTCATTAACTCCATGGCACGTATGACCCTCAGCATTTTTACATACTGGATAAAGGTTATCCGAAGTTTGGCCTGGAATAACCGGGTCAGACTTCGTACACTCATCCCAAACTGTTTGGAAACACCATCGAGCGTAAGACTTTCATTCAGTTTATTTCTGATATGCTCTTCTATACTATGGAGTCTTTTATCGTCTGTGGTCGGTAACTGAATCGAAAACCTTTTAAGGTTTTCCTTAGACAACAGATTTCTCAACGTCATTAAAAACTCAAACTCCCAGGAGCCTTTATAATAATCGCCCTGCCATTTTTCGCTGAAAGAAAGCATTTCCGACAAAAGCTTACTCACAGGATAAATTCCGAGTTCAGCATAAAAATCATCCGAACGTTCTCCGGGAAAATAAATATTAATGATAAACAGGTCCTGTGTATTAAACATCAGGTTATGGGAGTAATTTTCAGGTATCCAGATATAATGATTAGACGGAATATAATAGTCTTTTTCCGCAGTCTGCAGATACGCAATTCCTCCGAAAACTAACAGTAACTGTGCCTTATCATGCTCATGGGAAGGCAAACGCTGTTCGGTTTGCTGCCTCATGACCAATATCGAATCCGGGTTTCGGTCAACACTGCTTCTGAGTTGCTCAAGAATCTCCATGTGGCCAAATATAACAAATATCAGGCTAATTATATAAAAAAACAATGCGTACGCCGGGATAATTTTGCCCTGTAAATACTACTATTCATTGTGGAACATACCCTAATAAAAACCGACAGCTATGGAGATCAACCGGCATAAAAAAACAATACTGTTCACCACTGTAATTTTTCTGTTCGCACACCTGGACTTGCTGCATGCTCAGCAAAAAGACTCCGTCCCCAACTATACTTTAGAGGAAATATGGAAAATTGCCGAAACGAATAATCATCAGCTAAAATTATCGGATTTAAATCTTCGACAAAGCCAGTTGGAGATACTTGAGGCCAAGGATCGCCTGCTTCCGGAACTTTCCATTGTTGGTGATGTAAAACTCAATTCCAGGTTTCTCATTTATAACAACGGACTATTCGCATCTCCACAGGAGGTACCTGTCAAAGGTTATGGCTACGGAGTAGGATACAGCTTTAATTTCGATCTTTTCAACGGTGGTAAGGAAAAGAGAAATATTCAAATAAAGCAGGAAGAAAATATACGCAGACAATACGAAGTGAACCTGCAGATGCAAAATATAAAATACACTATTGCCGTTGCTTATTTCGGCCTTTTTAAACTGCTAAAATTCCGTGATTTTATTTGTACTGAAATCGATGCGGAGAAAAAACAATTATCCCTGATCGAAAGCTTATATAACAACGGTATCGTATTAAAAAGCGATGTGCTGAGAACCTCGGTGAAATTGTCACAGTTGGAATTAAATCTTTCAGATATTAAAAAGAAAATCGACCTTGCCACACACCGTCTCAACATCTATATGGGTCGTGATGTCCGGGGACAATTAAAGATTCCTTATCAGCAAGCGATAAATACGGATATCGTCATCGATTCGGATTATACCGATTACATGGATATTGCGTTCAGCCAATCGCCCGAGTACAAAATAGCCGACAGCGACAACAAACTAAGCGAACTGAATATCAAACAGGTCAAAGCCACTCTCTTTCCACGGGTTTCCTTGTATTCCAATTATAATTACACATATCCGCAGATCTCATTCTATCCTTATTCGAAGGACTTATGGGGATTTGGGCAAACGGGAATCAAAATGCAATTCTCCATAGATAATCTACACAAAAACAAACACGCTGTAGCACGTGTCCGGATGATAGACAATCAGGTAAAAGAAAAAATCAAAATTAAAAAAGATGAAATTTCAATTCAAGTCAAAGAAGCTTATTTACAAAGGCTACAGGCTATGGAAAGTTTAGCAATGGCAGAAAAAAATATTGTAGAAAGTAAGGAAACGGTTCGCGTAATCAAAAACAGCTACCTGAATCAGGAATCACTTTTAACGGATCTTCTGGAAGCAGAAAACGCTTTGCTGGAAGCTAAATTTAACCTGATAACCGCACAGGCAGATTTAAAACTGAGCCATATCCGATTATTGGCAATCACAGGAATTCTTTAAAATAAAAAACATGAGCAAAGAAAGATCAGACAAGATAATCATAACCCTGACAACGTGGTTGGGAATCGTACTATGTACAGCAGTTATCATTTGGGGAACGGTTTATTTCTTAAAAGGGTATCGTTACGAGCAAACGAATGACGCACAGGTAGATGCGTATCTGTCTCCCGTAAACGCAAAAGTAGGGGGTTACATCGATAAAATTTATTACAAAGACAATCAACAGGTTGAAAAGGGAGATACCCTTGTGGTTATTGAGCTTAACGAGTACGGACTGAAAAGGGATGCTGCAGCGGCGGAACTGATGAGTTCGCATGCCAGGTTACCTGTTTTGGCTGCCAACGTAGAAACACAAACCAAAAACATCGCGGTCATAAAAGCACAACTCTCGGGTATTAAAGCAAAATTAAAACAGCAACAAAATGAATTCGAACGCTATAAAAACCTATTGGCTGATGAAGCTACGACCCGGCAAAAATTTGATCGTGTGAATGCTTCTTTAGCCATTACACAATCTGATTATAATCAGGCTATAGCTTCTCTGCACGTAGCCGAATCCAGGCTCAAAGATCTGGGGGCACAACGCCGGGCTATAGCGGCAGAAATCAAGATCAAGGAAGCACTGCTTAAAAGGCAGGAACTGGATGTTAAATATACCGTAATAACCGCACCTTTTGACGGACAGCTTGGTAAAAAGACCATTCAGGAAGGTCAATTGATACAGCCGGGGCAGACATTGGCATTTTTGGTGAACAAAGCCGAAGAAAAATGGGTTATCGCAAATTTCAAGGAAACCCAGATCAGACATCTCCGTTCAGGGCTGCCCGTGTCCATAGAGGTCGATGCTTTTCCGAATGAAAAATACAACGGAATTATCGAATCGCTTTCTCCCACTACCGGCTCCCGCTATTCCTTGCTTCCGCCGGATAATGCCACAGGAAACTTTGTTAAGATCACCCAGCGTATTCCGGTCCGGATCAAGCTTACCGACACCTCCGAGAAATTGGCTAAAATCGCAGCCGGAATGAATGCCAATGTTTACGTCATAAAAGATTGATTATGCAAGCACACAAAATTCCGGTTTTCAAACTATGGGTGCCCAAGTGGTTGGCAATAGCTGTGATATTGGCTATTTTGATGACCTGCCTGTTCAGCTTCGCCTTTTACAGCAGTCCTGTTACGACCATGGGGTTTTACGGCATACAGCCTACCGATGTTCAATATGCCATGATCGTCCTTTATGGCTCAACCGTAGCTTTTCTGGCACTTGATTTTCGTATCGTAAAGTATTTTGCTCCCAGAAGATATCTGATTATAGCGCTCGTTGTCAACACTATATGCTCCTTTGCCTGTTTTCATTCCAGAGACTGGGTACTATTTGTCGTCTGCCAGTTTATACAGGGCATCACCTGTGCATTGATGTCGGGCATTGTCCTGCAACTGACTTTTCCGAGACTCCAGGTTACACGGGCCAGGGTTATTGCCTATAGTGTACTCTACGGATGCATACAAATCTCTCCCCCGTTCTACTCCATCTATTCCAGTGTAATACTGCATACTTACAACTTTAACTGGTTGTTTTACAGCAACACTATATTACTCATCATCCTGACCCTTGTGGTGTTACTAACGATGAACGGCCAGGCAAGATTTACAAAAAAAATACCGCTCTACCAGGTAGATTGGGTGGGGTATCTCTTTTATATATTTTTTATTCTGTCATTGGGTTATATATTCATCTACGGGCATCAGTTGGGCTGGTTGGACAGCTCATTCATCCGGTTTCTATGTTTCAGTAATTTGCTCATCCTTATATTGTTTATCAGTAGAGAATCGAAACTTAAACGACCACTAATCAATTTACGGATTTTTAAAGAAAAGAATTTTATCATCGGTCTGTTACTGCTTTTTACATTCTACATTTTCAAAGGCAGTACAGGGCTTGCCTATGGTTATCTTGACATCATCTTGGGCCATGATCCGTTAAGTACTATACCTATATGGACCGCCGTAATTGCAGGAACCGTCCTGAGTATGTTTGTTACCTCCCGCTTTATCCTGAAGGGTTATAACCTGATAAAAATTATCATAGCGGGGTTCGGGTGTATGGCACTATACTATACCTGCATGATACTTTTTGTTTCCAAACAGGGAGAAACCGGTGACTTTATGCTGCCCATGCTTATCTATGGTATCGCCACAGGGATACTGTTTGTTCCGATCGTTTCATTTACCACTTCTGCCTCCCCGCCGAAAATTTCGATAAATGCTTCGTTACTCGGCATTTTTGCAAGATTTACCGGTTTTACCGTAAGTATGGCTTTTAACAACGAGTTTCAATTATACACCACATCAGCGGTACGGGAAAAATTCCGGGAAACATTAACCGAAACTACTCCCCAATGGCGTATCGCTTTACAGGATATTCAGAACCAACATATAAATGCGGGTAGTGATATATATACTGCAAAAGAAATATCAGGAACGTTTTTCAATCATTTAATAGGGGAACAGCTATTGATCAGGGCCACAAGAGACTATTATTTTTTGATGCTCGTCGGGGTAATTTTTGTGATCGCCATTCTTCTTTTATCACCCCAAATCCGGAATGTGGTCTTGAGAATACGCAAAACCAACATTCCCTATTAAGTTTATATCCGATGAGAAACAGGATGCGATAAAAAACGAGTATCGATCATATAAGATATAAAAAAACTGCTGATAAGAATATTCAAAAACAGAGCTCAGGGAGAACAAGGATTGTAAATCCAAAAACAGATCATAAACTGATCCCCGATAATGAGCTGAAAAAATAATATAAGATACGAGCTACAAAAGCTATTTGATGTGGACGATTTGTTTTTTAGCTAACAGACCTCCTGAACTACAATGGTCTTTTACCCAGTTTTTGAAGTCAGACCTTAATTTTCATGTATAGCCCGGCGAACCCTCAGGATTAAAAAATTTTACATGAGAATTTGGTAAAGAATAATTTGTTTCTATATTTGCATACCAAACGTTCGGTTTTATGAAGGATTCTAAAAAACATATTCTAAAAACTTCATTACTCCTCTTTTTACAAAAAGGGTTTAAGGAGGTAACCATGAATGAGATCGTAAAGAGCTCAGGCTTTTCAAAAGGGGCTTTTTATCATTATTTCAGCAGTAAAGAACAGGTGTTTAAAGAAGTGATTGATGTGTATTTCAGACAAATGCTTCATTTGGATTACAATACTTTACCCTCAGATTCTTTACAATCTTTTTATAAGGCCAATCTGAAAATTCATCAGGACCGCGATAAAATATTGCACAGTTGGTATAAGGAAACTTTTGATGGGGATTTCCCCAATAATATCTATTATATTCTATTTGATGCCCTTCGTTTATTACCAGAAATTAAAGAGCAACAGACAAATAGGATTCAGGAAGAATTGAAGGCTTGGGAAAAAGTCATTACCAATGCAATGGCAACCGGGGAAATCAATACTACGTTTTCACCTAAAAATTTAGCGAAGCTATTTGTATATAGTAGTGATGGAATTGCAATGCACATGATAATGATAAGCAGTTCTGATAAGCTTTTTAATGAGGTAAAAGAAATCTGGAACAGTCTTTACGAAAGTGTAAAAGCTTAAAAAATTTTACACGAATACATACCGAATGGTCGGTTTTAATAATATATTGAATAAATAACTCTTAGCCTAACTAATTTTAATTATAAACATACCGAACAGTCGGATTAAATATAAATTAAATGAAAATAATAAAAAAACTACTGGTCCTCTTTGGAGTGTTCTTTAATACGTGTCTGCAAGTAAATGCTCAGGAATCAAAAGAGCTATCCTTAAAAGAGGCGCTGAATTACGCCCTCGAGAATAAAGCAGAAGCTAAAAAAGCACAATTGGAGCTTACCAAAAGTGATTATCTAATTCAGGAAAAGAGAGCTGAAATAATGCCAACTATCGCTTTGGATGGCAGCCTGATCAATAACCCCATTCTTCAGGAAACAGCCTTGCCCGGAGAAATTCTGGGAGAACCCGGCACGGTAATCATGGCGCCTTTAGGACAAAAATGGAACGCTGATGGCGGCGTTAATCTCACCCAGAAGTTATTTGATCAATCGGTTTTTATCGGGTTGAAAGCGGCAAAATCTACCCGCGAGTTTTACCAGATCAATCAGAAACTCACCGAAGAAACTTTGATCGAAAAAGTAGCTTCTCAATATTACAGCACCCTCATTTTGCAAGCTAATCTGGCTGCAGTAGATACCACATATCAAAATACCGTGAAAATTCAGCACATTATTAATAATCAATTTGAGAACGGACTGGCTAAAGAAATCGATGTAAAGCGTATTCAGGTAAAAGTAGCTAACCTTGAGGCGCAGCGGCAAGAACTACAGAATTCCATTCAAATCAGTAAAAACACGCTTAAGCTTTTAACAGGGCTACCTATGGAAACGCTGATTACATTAACGTCAGAACCTGTTCCGCTCCTACCTCTTAGTGAAAAAGAAACTTTTGACGTAAGCTCACTGAACGCCTATCAATCCCTGGTTAAGGAGAAAGCCTTACGCAACTATGCGTTGCAGGAAAGCAAAGCCGCCAATTATCCTACGCTCAGTCTTAGCGCTCAATATCATTATCAGGGTTTAGGCGATACGTTTCCTATCGGAAAGGGTGAAGCCCGGCAGGTGTACTGGACCGATTATTCCAGTATTGCCCTTAACCTGCACATCCCTGTTTTTTCAGGATTCAGAACACGCGCTAAAGTAAGACAGGCGCAATTGGATGTGGAAGCCATTCAACTGGATATAGCGGATAAAAAACTATCGCTCCGGGCAGATTTCGAAAACGCTAAAAATCAAATCAGAAACAGTGAGATCACCATAGAAAACCAGCAGCAAAATGTAGTGCTGGCCAAAGAAGTCGTGGAAGATATTCAGAACAACTACACCAACGGACTCGCTCCGTTAACCGATGTTCTGGATGCAGAAACTTCACTGATCGAAGCACAGAATAATTATAACAAGGCGATACTCGATTATCGCCTGGCACAACTGGAATATTTAAAATCGAAAGGCGAATTACAAACCCTCTTAAAATAAGCACAAAATGAAAAAAACAGTATATACCATTATCATCTTCTGCCTGGTACTTGGCGGGGCAATATACCTCCTTCTTTCCAATAAAGAGCAAAACCAGCAGGAAACCGCTCTTATTACTCAAAAGAACGATGCAATTAGTGTTAAAGCAGATACGGTAAAACGCATCACCCCACAACTTAGCTACAGGAGTAACGGAACGTTTAAACCAGAACAGGAACTCATCGTCACCCCAGAAACTTCAGGGACCATTCTGAAAATTACGGTTAAAGAAGGAGACCCGGTGAGCAAAGGGCAAACCCTGGCCTATCTTAAAAAAGATCAGATCAATGTGTCCTACCGGAATGCGGATGCCAACTACCGCAATGCTTTAGAGAACTACGAGCGTTATCAACGCGCTTTTAAAACAGGCGGAGTTACCCGGGAACAGTTAGAGCAAATCAAATTGCAATTAGACAATGCCAAATCAACGTTGGAAAACGCCAACCTGGACTTAGAAGACACCCGTATTAAAGCTTCCATAAACGGTGTTATCAATAAAAAATTCGTAGAAACAGGGGCTGTTGTAAATACGACGACCTCACTTTTTGAAATTGTAGATATCAATACACTAAGGCTTCAGGTAAGCGTACCGGAACTACAGGTTTCTCATATAGCGGCAGGCCGGGAAGCGCAGATACGATTAAATGTGTATCCGGACACCACGTTTACAGGTAAAGTTGCTTTTGTAGCGGCAAAGGCAGACCGCTCCCTGAATTTCCCGGTAGAAATAACCTTGCAAAACAGCACGACTCACCCCATAAAGGCAGGGATGTACGCTACAGCCATCTTTAGCACCCCTTCCGAACCAATAAACACGATAAAAGTTATTTCCCGTAATGCTTTTACCGAAGGCTTGGGAGAAAGTGAGGTTTTTGTGGTAAAAAACAATAAAGTTCACCTGCAAAAAGTACGAACAGGAAAGAATTATAATAATCAGGTAGAAATTCTTGACGGTTTACAGGTTGGGGATGTGGTCGTGACCAGCGGACAGATCAATTTGGAAGATCAATCTGCAATTCAAATTATCCGATAAATATATCACCCTATGAATATAGCAGCAATACCTATCAAACGTCCCACGATTGTCGTGGTTCTTTTCACCATTCTTATTTTAGGCGGACTTTATAGCTACAGTAGGTTGGGCTATGAACTGTTACCGCAATTCAGCCTGAATATGATTACCATTTCTACTCCATACCCAGGGGCTTCTTCCAGCGAAGTAGAAAACTCGGTGACCAAGAAAATTGAAGATGCCATTTCTTCGGTGGAAAATGTAAAGAAAATAGAATCCAAATCTTTTGAAGGACTTTCCACAGTAATGTTAACCCTCAACTCGGATGCCGATGAGAACGAATCCCTGAATGATGCGCAGCGTAAAATAAATGCGATTGAAAAAGACTTACCTGAAGATGCTGACCCACCGTCACTTAGTAAATTTTCGCTTAGCGACTTACCGATTATCACGATTGGTGCCACCGCCAACATGGAAGAGACCGAATTCTATGATTTACTGGATAAAAAAATAAAACCGGTGCTTTCCAGCACCAAAGGTGTAGGCCAGGTCAATGTAATCGGAGGCTCCGAAAGGGAAATCCAGGTGAACATTGATCCCGAAAAAGTAAAAGGCTTCAATCTGACCTTACCCCAAGTGGTCAGCACAATTTTGACCTCCAATATTGATTATCCTACCGGAAATTTAAAAACCCGTCACAATCGGGTACTGATCCGTTTATCGGGTAAGTATGAAAACGTCGATGAGCTACGCAATTTAGTGGTGAGTTCAACAGACGGAATTCAGGTTCGGGTACGCGATATTGCCGAAGTAAGGGATACCCAGAAAGAGGTCAATAAAATTGCCCGTGTGAATGGTCAGGATGCCATTATAATGCAGGTAATGAAACAATCTGATGCCAATGCCGTGGAAGTAAGCAGGGTCATACGCCACACTTTACAACACATGGAAACGCAGTATGCCGGCAATCATGTAAAGTTACCTATCGTCGATGATAGCAGTGAATTCACCCTGCAAGCGTCTGATGCCGTAATGCACGATTTAATATTAGCCGTAGTACTGGTCGCCGTAGTCATGCTGTTTTTTCTGCATACCATCCGAAATGCTTTTATCGTCATGATCTCCATTCCCGCATCACTTATCGCTACCTTTATCGGGATGTACCTCCTGGGATATACACTCAACCTGATGAGTCTATTGGGACTTTCGCTGGTAGTTGGTATTCTGGTCGATGATGCTATTGTAGTACTGGAAAACATCTACCGTCATATGGAGATGGGAAAAAACCGGGTGCAGGCCGCTTATGATGGCATGGTAGAGATCGGTTTTACTGTTTCCGCAATTACCCTGGTTATTGTGGTCGTATTTCTCCCTATTGCCATGAGTACCGGTTTGGTTTCCGATTTAATTGCCCAGTTTTGTGTTACCGTCATCCTCGCTACCTTATTCTCCTTACTTTCCTCTTTTACCATTGTTCCGTGGCTTTCTTCCCGCTTCGGCAAATTAGGAAAGATCACCGGGAAAAATGTCTTTGAAAGAATCATTCTGGGTTTTGAAAAAGGACTGGATAAATTCACCCATTTTGTAAGTGATTTATTAAAATGGTCTTTGGTTCATAAAGGGAAAACCACCCTCGTTGTGATATTATTATTTATAGGTTCGTGTTCACTTTTGGTAATGGGCTTTATCGGTGGGGAATTCCTTCCTCCGGTAGATCGCGGACAATTTGTGGTACAACTGGAACTCAACAAAGATGCTTCTTTGGAAAACACGAATCTGGCCACTCAAAAAGCGGAAAAAATACTCGGGCAACATCCCGAGGTTACCCGCTTAGTCACTACTGTTGGGCAAAGTAGTGACGGAACGTTCAGCACTCAGGAAACTCCTTTTAAATCCGAAATTACGGTAGCCCTGAAAGACAAGTCTGAGCGCAAGGATAAAACCACTGTTTTTGCCGCCAAAGTGAAACGGGAATTGCAAAAAGCTTTGGTCGGGGTAAAAATTAAAACCGCTACGGTAAGTATAGTCGGAGGTGCTGACGATGCACCGATATCCTTAACCATTACTGCCCCTGATTATACAGATGCACTGGAATTTTCCAAAAAGGCCCTGGATTCCTTAGCCAAAGTTCCGGGAGCTACCCAAATAAAAACCAGTGCCGAAAAAGGGAATCCCGAAGTACAGGTTTCCATAGACCGGGATAAAATGGCAGCTTTGGGTATTACATTACAGGATGTGGGACTGGCCATGCAAACCGCTTTTAACGGCAACACCGACGGAAAATTCCGTGCCGGTGCTTATGAATACGACATTAACATTAAATACAATGCAGCGCACCGGTTATCTATTCAGGATGTCAGGGATATTTCTTTTGTTAATGCTGAAGGCAAAAGGGTCAGACTCTCACAATTCTCGAAAATTACGGAAGGTACCGGGCCCAGTTTTCTGGAACGCCGGGACAAAAGCGCAGCGGTAACCATTTCTGCACAGGCGGCAGGAAGACCTTCCGGTGATATTGCCGCAGATTGGGAAGAAGCTTTTACCAAGATTCCGCGAGAAAATGGCGTAAGTTATATCTGGGGTGGCGATATGGAAAATCAGTCCGATAGCTTTGGAACCCTACTCATCGCATTATTGGCAGCTATTATACTGGTCTATCTTATTTTGGTGGTTTTATATGACAGTTACCTCTACCCGTTGGTGGTGCTTTTTTCCATTCCCCTTTCTTTTATCGGTGCACTTTGGGCCTTGGCGCTTACCAATAATGCGCTGAACATATTTACCATTTTGGGTATTATTATGCTTATTGGTTTAGTAGCTAAAAATGCGATTCTTCTGGTCGATTTTACCAATCAACAGAAAGCACAAGGGCAAGATACTTTTACTGCCCTTGTAAGTGCCAATCACGCCCGCTTACGCCCTATTCTAATGACCACCATAGCCATTCATCGGTATGATCCCCATTGCCCTGGCCACCGGGGCCGGTGCGGAACTAAACAACGGATTGGCCTGGGTAATCATTGGCGGGCTTATAAGTTCACTGCTGCTAACCTTGATTGTGGTGCCTGTGGTCTATTCTGCCTTTGATAGACTTGCTGGAAAATTTAAAAGTAAAAACCGTAATGCGGAAGCCATCAATAATTTAGTAACCTCAAAAAATTAAGGAGATGCCAACAGCACCAAAATGGGTAAACGATGCCTTGGAAACACTCGCTTCTTCCATGATGAGAACGGTAGAAGTTGTAGAGACCACCAACATCAACCCACAACTCAAAAAAATACGGTTTAAAGGCGATTACAAAGGACTCCGTTTTGAACTCGGATATTCCATTTCATTTCGCATAAATGCAAAAGACACAAGACATTATACGGTTTCTTACGGGAGTAGAAAAAAAGGCATATTGGAAGTCATTGCCCATCTGCATGGCCATGCTCCGGGATGTAATTTTATGAAACAGCTTCAACCGGGAGATGTCGTTAAAATGGCCATACCGGCCGGGCAAAAACAATTTGACCCTGAAGTGAAAAAGCAACTTATTTTCGGTGATGAAACCTCATTAAGTTTAATGGTAGCCTTTTTACCGGTATTGCAGCAAAACGAACACCAGTACCAATTTTATATTGAACTGGATAAGGAAAACAAAGCTGTACCTGAACTATTGAGACTGAAAAATTATACGGTTTTCCCTAAGCATGATGTATTTCGGAACAAAGAAAAAATACGGAATTTACCTGTTATTAAAAATGAGGAATGGAAGGATGCCAATGTGATTCTTACCGGAAATGTTAGATCGCTACAAAACTTCAGGAAAGTGCTTAAAGAGCAGCATCATAAAGGAAAAATCTATGCACAAGGGTTCTGGTTAGAGGGGAAAAAAGGACTGTAAAATATTATAATATGAAAAAAGTAGAACAAAAAGGGGTGATTCTGATTCCGGATTTTAGCGGGTTTACAGATTTTGTATTAAGTCACAGTTTGTATGTAGGAAGCTATATTACCGAAAAGTTGCTAAACAGCATTATCAATCACAATACATTAGCATTTGAAATCTCAGAAATAGAAGGTGATGCCGTACTTTTTTATAAATACGGAGACCCTTCGGAGATGGCAAGTATTATCCAACAGGCTATAGTAATGAAAGATGCTTTTGGTAAATGTCTGGAAGAATTGCATCAGCAGTTAAAAACAAAAATTCTTCTTTCTTTAAAATTTATTGTGCATTACGGGACGTTCTCCGAATATGTGATTGGAAAATTCAACAAACTCTATGGCGCTACGGTGGTGGAAGCCCATAAACTATTAAAGTATCATTATGCAGAACAGCAACCGTATATCCTTTTTTCACAGGAGTACTTAAATGCGATTAAAAATAAATATTCGCGTCCCATCCAATTTAATGAAAAAGGAGGAATCTATGGTTGTGATACCTGTATTTACAGTCCCCCTGTAGGTTTGATAAAATATATATAGCAATTTAAAACAGGGAGTAGAAAAAGTACTTTTGCTGTAGTAAGCATATTTTCCACAATAGCTTTTTATGTATCTGGAGGACCATTGTTCAGAAAAATTAAAGGTCCTTTCAGCGCAATGATTTTAACATATTTGATATTCTTCTGAGATACATAACCAAATAAAAAAGGGCTGTCTTGAAAATCAAGACAGCCCTTCTTTTGTGAACGATATGGTACAAAACTCGAACCAATTAATAGAGGATTTAAAGCTTTTAGCTGATATACTAGCTGCTTAAAAAATCAAACCACTTATTTACAAATGGTTTAAGAAGTAGTTTTGTTAAATTGCTTCTTTATTGCCCCTTTAAAGGCGTTTTTGCCCCTTTATTGCCCCTTTGAAGAATTATAGTATGTTCTTTCAATGAACTCTTTATGGACTTCATATATTGGACTAAAGAATATTTTATCACAATTTACTACTATCAGTATTAATCTCATTGTGCCTGGTATCTACACTTGGAATGGAACAATAATTTGATGGACAAGATTAATTGACATTATTTATCATTCCAAGGTTGGGCAGATATTAAATCTTTGGATTTCCATTCTTCTAAAACGGTTATTGCATTTTTGTCGGGCACATATAAGAAATTAATTTTACGCTCATTGGCACTTTTTCGTAATTCATCAAATATAAATGTATCATCAAACCCAACTTTAGCGGCATCAGCATTTGTATTCGCATAATAGACTTTGTGAATTTTTGCCCAATAAATAGCACCTAAGCACATAGGACAGGGTTCTAATGTAGTGTACATTTGGCATTCAGATAATTGAAGATCATTGATATTTCTGCAAGCCCTTTCAATAGCGACCATTTCTCCGTGTGATGTTGGATTGACCCGCTCAAAAATTTCATTATGTCCCTCTCCAATAATTTTACCATTTCTAACAATTACACAGCCAATTGGAAGACCTTTGCCGCTCTTGTATGCCATTTTCGAAAGCTCAATTGCTCTCAACATAAATTTAGGATGATAATCCTGATCCATAATTTCGTTCATTACTTTAGCATTTGAGTTGCAAATTTATTCAATCCTTGCAGGTATTACTCTACTATAAATGAATTTTCCAGTTTACAAAAGGTATTTACCAACACCACAAACATACCTTGCGTGAGCGTTTGGATTTTGGAAATCGGAACAAAGTAATTACCTGTGTGGAGATAGAAGTAGATTCAATATATATAGTTTTTGTACAATTGCTCCTTTATTGCCCTTTTGGAGACTATTTTACCCCTTTATTTCCCCTTTGGAGAATATAGTAGGTTCCCTTTCCTGTGGAACCTATTTTGGTTATAAAATTCCTATCAACAAGCATTTGTAAATCATAAGACACCATCCTCTTGGAGATTTCAAAAAATTCCTGGTATTGTTTATTATTAATTCGACCATTCTCTTTTATAAACAATAAGGCCTTTATATGTCGAGATTCAAGATTGTATGTTTTCAGAATTTCTTCAGTATAAATATCTTTTAGAAAAATAACACTTACTCCACCTTGATCTTCCTCAATAATCGGCTCAGGCAATCCTGCCTCTTTACAGGCATCTATGATTTTATTTATCCCTCGCCCCCAGGATTCGATATAACCAGCTTTAAAAAATGCATTGGCTATATTTCGATTTCGGGGATAGGATGAATGTTCTTGTTTTAGTTTATCAATTGTCAATTCCTCTGGTAAAGTTCCCGGATTCCATAAATGTAATCGGTCATCGTACACTCGAAGAAAGGTATATGTGCTGGAATAATCCTTATGAATAATAGCATTCAAAACCGCTTCCCTTAATGCCGTTTCCGGATATTCCAACGGTTCCATACGTTCCAATCCTCTATAGGAAATAGGTCTAACCAAATATTTGGTTTTAAGCATTTCGATTACCTTATCAGCCATCTCAAAAATATTGGTTTCAACGATGTCTTGAAACAAAAGATCATGGCTGGATTTTCCGAATCGTCCAATCTTGAAACTTGCCGTTACCGATACCTTGATTAGATTTTCCCCAAATAATAAAACGGCGGCATTTGTTAGCTGCCCTTGTTCCGTAAGGAGTCCGAGGTTTTTGAATAGCGTTTCTTTGCTAATGTTTAGTGTATTTGGAGGAATACGATCTTTCTCAATTGCCTTAATAATAAATGCTTGAATGCTATTACCATTAAGGTCGGAAAAGGTTATTCCTTCAACAGCCATATCCTCCCATTTCTTTCCCATTTTATTGAGCAACAGGTTTTGTAAAGCAATTCCTTTAAGTTCTTGTTTGGTGCTTCCGCTTCGGTAGTGATAAACTCCATGATAAGCAATGGGTATATTACTAATCGGAACAATAATTTCAAGATAGTTTTTTCCTTCATCCGCATGTAGATTTACATCAACCACAAGTCCTAAATGATTTACAGACTTATTTGGAATGTCTTCCATCAGCTTTTTATAATTATCTACACCGGTAATATTTCCATTATCATCAATGCCTATATAAATATGGCCCCCTTTTGCATTGGCAAAACCACAAATCCATTTCAGATATTCATCTCTCCAAACTAGCTTGTATTCAATATTCTGAGTTTCTCCTCGCTCCATTTTCGCTCTGCATTTTCTCAAATACAAAGCTACCTATTATGTGCTTTTCCATCCTACTCAAAATATGGTGGGGAAATAAGATCATATTAATTTAATAAAAGCCTAATTTTCTATAATGTTTATTATACGATTGATAAACTCTTGCTCTTTAATCGATGGATTTTGGTCTTTTTCATTCTCTTCTAATTCTATTCCATCAATAATGAAACTTATGTTAGCTCCTTTCTCATTAATTAGATATGGGCTTTTATAATCGTTAAAATTTGGATGGTTAGAAATTGGATATAATAACCCTCCAACTTTAACAGTCTTATAATTTAGAAAATTTTGAATGTAAGTATGTATCTGAAAGAAATCAGAACGATCAAGGTCAAAGTATCTACCTAGCATTTTCTTATATTTTGCATCCCAAATAGCAATTTCATCTCCTTTTTGAAACATAAGATCAGGTATTAATTCTCTTTTATAAAAATGATTCGGATAAGCTATTTGTTTCTCATTTATATAATGCCAACCAATTTTAGCTAGATTTCTTTTTAAAATAGTTCTTAAATATTGTTCCCAGACTTCTGCCATATCTATAAAGAAACCAAATCCATTTTGATTTTTGTCTTGTTTTAGGCTGATTTGTTTCCGTTGGATAATGTCCCAAGATAAATCCACAAAAGGTTTCCAACCTAGATAAATCTCTTTATAACTTATTCTTCTATAATCGTCATAGCTTATATGTTCTTTGCTTTGTATTGCGCTATGCACTTGATTAATTGCCTCTTGAGCAGAATCAGGAATATTTATTTGACCAATTGCAAATTCTGTTTTAAGGATATTATGCGCTTGAAAAATAATTTGTGCAATTGTTTTGTCAATTTCCCTCTCTCTATATATTGAAACAATTTCTTTACTTTGACAATACGGCTTTATAGACTTTCTTACATCTAATCTGCCTCTTATTATTTGTCCCTTATGTTTCTTTTTTACATGAACTTTAGGTAATCCGTGTAAATTGGCATTCGCTAATTTTTGTAGCCAAATAAAAGCAATGATACGTTTGATATAGTGTTGCCAATCATTATCTTTATTTGCCTGACTTATGGAAGAAGTGATGCGAATATTAAAGATTTCTTCTAACATTCTAAAAAGCATTTTTTCTCCAAATCGAGGTTTGATAGTGATTTTATAGTCCTGATCTTTAATAGAGAAAAAAGCCTCTCCCACGAATCTTCCTGCTATCCAGCAATGATTTCTATAGTCGTATTCAGCTAATTTTGAATCTTCATCAATACGGTACTTTTTTGAAAACCAAAATACACTTTCACTTTGTGAAGCGATAAATGCCTGTAAAACATTAGCAGATACTTCGTTTTCTGGAAAAGGTAAGCAATCAAAAGCTTCAATATGAATGTAATCATTAATCATTAATGAATACTTTTTGCAATTGGTTTATCTTTTGGTTCTTTGAATCAGCATCCATATTTCCTAAAAATGCTTGTAATATTGGCTTAATACTAACTTCCCATAAAATATTTACAGGTTGATTTAGGAAATAACGTCTGCCTGAATGAATATTCTTAAAGGAATTGAATATATCGACTATCTCCGCAAAAAAAGTATGGCCTATTTGATAATTTTCTCCTAATTCAGGAATTTTAGAAATTTCATTATTTAACTGCTCACATTTATTTATAAATGTCTCTATTTCCGTGCTGTTAATGCCAATTTTTAATGAGTTTCTTTTCTCGTTGATTATCTGCCATAATATATTTCTATCAAATCCCTTAAACTGCCATAAGAATCTTCGTCGTAAAGCAAAATCTACTCTTTCCAATGAAAAATCAATTTCATTCATTGTTCCAATGAAATATAAATTATCGGGTAGAGCGATTTCAAAGTTGCCCACTGAAAGTTTAATTTTTTTATTTCGATATTCTAACGCAGAGAATAATTCTCCAAACAGTCTGGATATATCTGTTCTGTTTATTTCATCTAATATCAAAATATGAGGTAAATCATCTTCACGGACTTTATCAATAAGATTCAGCAAATAACCAGGTTTTGCTATACTTTTGCTCTCTTCAATATGCAGACCTACTATAAAATCTTCATAATTGTAATTGCTATGTAATTGCAAGTGATGTATCTGTTTTTCAAAAATTTGATCTGAATTTTCAAAATATTCTTTGATGTTGTGTTTGTTCCTGAAATACTGCTTGGTGATGATTAATTCTGCCAACCGAGTAGCTGAATAAGTTTTCGACGTTCCTGGAGGGCCATAAAAAATCATTGCTTTTTTGTATTCAAATAAAGTTTCGATAGAAACAAAATCATTTTTATCTTCTCCAAAATTCCAAGCGTCTTGAATTTTTTTGTCATAAAAGCTAAATTCATTTCCTACATAATCTTTCAACTCTTCTCTGATTAACAAAATGCTTCCATCAATATCACCCCATAAACCGTCAGTATTTTCTTTGTCCAGTAAACTGAAAAAAGTATTTATGATAGCGTCTTTGTGTTTTTGAGCTGCGATGGCTTCATACTTCTGTGGATTACACAAATGCAAGATTATGTGATGTAAAGCAAGAAATTCTTTGCTTACCTTTTTTAGCCTTTTATCTGTTGTTAATTCTGTATCATCATTCTTATAATACAATTCCTTACAAAGGGATTCAATATATTCCTTTAAAGATTGAATATCATTTATCTCATTAGATAATAAATTGATTTTTACATCTCTAAATAACAAAAGCAAATATGAAATCTCAAAGGGCTTGTTCAGTTTATGCCGTTGTCCGGCTGACCCAATCCCACCATCCACAAATACATCGGATAATAAATCATTATATTCCTCTCCTAAAAAGCGAATAACGGCACTTTGTTTGCCCCAACTTCTCATATCTGAAGTAGATAAACCCCATAGCCATATAAAATGGGCAAAAACTTCTTTTGTTTCTTTAGAAGCATTTGCAAATTGATCTTTTGATTTTTCGTCAAAATTTCGCGCACTTGTGTCAGGATTATCGACAAAGGCAGATACACAATTATTTAAGTTTTCAATTGAAAAAATTCCACTACCCTCTGTTATAAAACTATTATTGCTTAGAATGCTTTGCTCTAAAAATGAATCAAAGTAATCGTATACTTCTTGTTTAGCCCAATGTGGTTTCATTTAATATTTTTGATTAATAATTTGTTACCATTAGCCCCCTCTAGTTGGTTTAGGCGCTTGTTATTACTTTGAGGTTAATATCAGCAAACTCTTTGATATAAGTAGCCGTAACACCTAACAAAGCTAAAATATCATTTGATGCCTTTGCTTTTGAGAGACCTGGTTGGACAATCAAAATTTCATATTCTACAGGAATTTCATTTTTTAATATTCCTAACAATTTTACCAAATCACTTCTTTTACCCTTTTCAAGTCGGGAACAGGATAGGCCCTTTTTTGATTTAGTTTCTCGCCTAAGGAGGTGGTTGATAAATTCTTTGCCGGATTTATGTTTCCAATGCACGGATTTTTGAGCTTGTCCACAAACCTCATAAAAATTCTTAATCTGGTTACTTACTACGCCATCCAAAGCGAACTTCAAGTGATAGAGTTTAATCTCAATTTTATCACTATGTGCTTTTATAGTAACAACATCGGCGATTTCCCCAGAATAGTCATCATCGTAGATGATATCAAAATCTTCTTGCTTTAATTGTTCAATGACTTTGTACTGAATAGAATCAACATTCTTAGGTTGTATACCTTGTGCTTCATTTCTTAGATTCACACCATCCCAATTCCAAGATATAAGTTCATCTTTCGGATAAATGCCTATTTGCTGTTTGAGTTCATAGTATTCATTTCCTGTAAGCGCAGAACCGTCAGCATACCAAACAGTGGGGATGAATTTTTCAAAGAAAGTAACTCCATCTATTTTAATACGCCCATACTGAACTTCTATCTTTTCTTTTGATTGTTGAGTTATTTTAAAGTCTGCAAATGACTCATCACCATCTTTTCTTTCAAATAGTTCAAGCTTAAAAACAACTTCTTTTGTGTCAGATTTAAGTGAGAATAATAAATCCCCGCCCACAGAAGGATTGACCAAACACAATTCTATGTTAGATAAATCATATTTTATTCCATCAATAATGAAATTATATTTGGTTTCAACATCTAAATAGATATCTGTGTCCCAATCTATCCATACCGGAAAAACAGTCGGAAGGTCAGTTTTAAGTGTTGGTATTAATGTTTCTCTAAGAATTTGATTTGGATCAATATTTTCATTTACTAATTTATCTCCTAAGGCTGTACACCAGTTTTTAAATTGTTTTAAATCTCCCTGAAGTTTTGTCCATATCCTACCTTTATATGAAGCTCCAATATTCACGGGGTTACCAACTTCAAAACCAGTTCCCATTACAAAGGCTTTTTCACCACGTTGTTTTTCAGCTAGGCTCAACGCTTCCCCAACATCACTTCCCACCATCATCCTGAAACGTATGTTCTTGCCCAAAAACTGTCTCAATCCGACATTTTGCAACTTTACTCTTTTGATGTTATGAAAGGATTTAAAAACGTTTATTCCTCGGACTAGTTCAGCTTTATCGCCAATAATTGACTCAGCCAAATCTGCATAAAGACTTCCATTATCCGAACTATTGATAAATAATAGGTTGTTTTCAGTTTCCCAATAGACGATAATAATATCCCATTGGATATTATAAATCTCCCTTTTGTCATGTACCCAATCTACTTCAAACCTTTTGCCCGTTACAATAACAAGCATATTATGATCCCTATTAATATCGTGGAATTTAAATTCAAGATTATCATAACCTGAGATTCCTTTTTGAAAATTTTTTGGGTACCAAGAATCGGTTTTATTCTTATAGACAACTGTACTTAATTTAGGTCTGATATTTTGAAAAGGAATGTTAGCATTGCTCAACTTCTTAAAACCACTCATAAAATCTTTGAATTCTACCTGTTCATTTACCTGTTCTGAGCTCGCATCTGATAGAATCTCATTCCAATCGGCATCCGAAGCATATAAATCAGCCAATTCCGCTCTTACCTCCAAATCAGCAATATTGGCAATAAAAGATGCGTCACCAAGCTCTTCGTCATATTTGGTTCTTGTGAAACGTCCAGCTAATTGTAGCGTAATAGGTAGACTTTTTCTAATATCATGAAATGCTGCAATTTTTAGTTCCGGTAGATCGAAACCTTCCCCAAGCATATCTACACAAACAATTATTCTCGCTTGTTTTTGATGTATTTTGTTATATGATTCTTTAAAACTAGGTACTCCAGAATAGATTAAAACAGGATTAAGGTCTGTATTCTCTTTATACAATTTAAAGATTTCATCCGCTCGGTTCTTTGTGGCACAACGAGCCATAAGGATATGATTATAAGATTTTGCCATATCTGAACGTAAGCGTTCAACAGCCACATCAGCAATTTTTTGATCTGCTTTATTTTTGTCATATTCTCGAATGGAAATGAATTCAATCTTTTTATAATAGCCTTGTTCTTGTGCGTTTTTTAAGGGAAAGTTCGAAATAATTTTTCCATCCAATCTTTTCCCATCATTTCTAAATGGGGTTGCTGTAAACTGAATTATTTTTTCACTATCGAATTTATTTCGAAACTCATTCCATGAAGAGGCTTTTATGTGATGAGCCTCATCAATAAAGATATGACTGAAACTTTTTGCAAATAGTTCTTGAGTCGCATTATCCTGATTAGTAAGCCAACTCATGGTAGTTACTACCACATTACATTTTTCTAAAAATCCAGTAATCTCCTCTATATTTTCAAATCTATTTTTGATAACACCAATAATCGGGTATAGCGACTTTTCCCCAACAACTCCAAATTCTTTCAATAATCCCAAGCTAAAGAACTTTCCAGCTATTTGATTGCGTAAGGAATCAGATGGAACGGTAACCAATAGCTTTTCACACCTATTAGCTATAAGTGTAGCCAACATTGTTTCTGTTTTACCTGTACCTGTTGGCATTACCACTGTTGCCGCATCTAGAGGAAGTTTCAGATGCCCCATAATCATATGTAAAGCAGCTATTTGCGGTTGTCTTAATCCAGGGTTACCCGTTTCCTCTTCTTTATATATGAAATCATTCTTCCAGGATTGAATAACGTCTGAGGTCTGGCACTCTTTCAATTGAGGATGCTGAATCCATTTCTTTATTACTATCTTACCATCTTCAAAACGTTGCTTACTCGGTAGAATATTTGTTATAAGTGCATACTCTATTCCACGTGGCAGATACTTTTCCTTGGTGGTGAAACATATTTTTCTTTCATTATCTTCTATTACCAAGTAAAAGCGATTAACTTCTGAAATATTAAACTCAATTGATTGTTCAGGAATAATCAATTGTTTTATAATATTCTTACTTTTAATTTTCTCATAAACTATACGTTTTAAAGACGGTAGTGTTATTTTCATAATGTAGATGTTTAACTTATTTTGTAAGGATTCAAATAAATAACATTGTAGATACCTCAAAAATCATGGCTCTTTGTTTATATTAACCCTAGTACTATTATCAAAGCATACTTCCCATAAATTTCATTTTATAAATCTCTTAAAATCATATCAAAGACGTTTCAAGTCTTTCTTTCCATTTTTTCCAATCTGGCATGATTGCTTCTTGTAAAGCATAAAATGCTCGGGTATGATTATGATGAACCAAATGGCATAATTCATGAATAATGACATATTCAATACTTCCTTTAGGAGCCTTTATCAATTCAGGGTTTAAAATTACTTTGCCTTGAGAGGTACAACTTCCCCAGCGAGTGGCCATTAGTCTAATTTGGAGCTCAGGTTCATCAATCTCAAATCGTTTAAAAAGTGGAATTGTTTTTTTTAATGTTTCCGCAAAATGAACGAATGCTTTTTCTCTATACCACTCAGACAATAGACTTTTAGCGGATGTATTATCCTTTTTCAACACTAATAATCTTCCTCTAAATAACTTTACTTCATTAGTTTCCGACTTCTCTATTCTAAGTTTATATTGCCTACCTAAATAAAGATGAGTTTCTCCATTAATATATTTTCTTGGTGGTGTTAATGGATGATAGGATAAAAATTCAAGCTGCTGTTTAATGATCCAAGGTGCTTTTTCCCGAAGTTTAGCTTCCAGTTTCTCCTCTGTGGTATTATACGGAGCAATCACTTTTACTTTACAATCAGGATACACCCGAATGCCAAGGGTTTTTCGATCCTTATAAGAAAGTTCAAAGGTGATTTTTCTCGAACCAAATTCTATAGATTTTATGTTAAGCGTTTCAGACATATTTCAATTTAGCTACTTTGATTCCTTCTTCAACCAATTCATCTATTAGGTCAAAGGGCAATTCTATACCTTGCTGTGTCTTTAAATCGAATAAATAATCGTCAATATCAATTTTTATCCTTCCTTCAATATCTGATTTATTTACCCAATCAATTATTGGCTTCCCGTTTTCAAATACAATAGACTTAATAACTTCGTCAATACCTTCAGCCATCAATGCAGCAATGTTTTGTGAGCCTTCCGAACGCTTTAAGTTTCCTTTAAAAATCTCATTCACTAAATTATAAATGGCAATACCGGTATCATTTCCAGTAAGGTTCTCCGGCACATTGTCCTGTCTACCATTATGAAATTGATCTTCGTATTCTCTCGCTTTATTTAAATAGTCAGCTTCTGAAATACGATGCTGGTGATAGTCTTCAATAGTATCTCTAATCAGTCTTGAAAGTTTTTTATAGTAAACTGGATCTTCATTTATTTTCACATTGATAGCTTTTATAGTCCTGCTAGCAATATGATCGGCTTTGGCTGCCTTACTGGTTATCTTCTCAACTTCACGATCCCTTTCTTCTTTATCAAAAATATTGACCATTTCAGTAATACGAAGAATTTCACCTTCTGTGGTAATATGCTTGTCAATGAGTTTCTGAACTTGTGGCTCGTATTCCTTATATTCCAGATCGTCAAAGTATCTTCGTTTGACCGCAATTCTTAATCCAAGGAAAAATTTAGCATCCTGTTTGTACTTATTTATTTGCTGCTCCGGAGTTTTACTGATAAACTCAAAACTCGATAGGGCTAGCTTTAACAAGCGAGAAAAAGCCGATACCTTTTCATAGAAGATGTGGCGAATGGCCTCATCCTGCAATAGCATTTCATAGGCAGGTTCGTCATACTTGTTTTTGACTTCTTTGAAGATGTCCCATACTTCTGAATGCGCTTGCGGTAACTTTTTGATTTCTTCACTGATGTTGGTCAATGTACCTTCCAGATCAGCTGCATCATAGTTGTTTGTACCTGAATAGGTTTCTAATGCACTGTCAAGATTCTCCAGATTGCCATAGTAATCTATAATTAAACCGTGTTCCTTGCCTGGAGCTAAACGGTTTACTCTCGCAATCGCTTGTAGTAGCGTGTGTTCTTTGAGCTGGCGAGTGAGATACAAAACGTAGTTATTGGGAGCATCAAAGCCAGTAAGCAGTTTGTCTACCACAATGATTATTTCAGGGTGATCTTGCTTTTTGAACGAGTTGATCAACGACTTTTCATAGTTCTCCGGACTGCCATATTTATCCATCATGGCTTTCCAAAACTTTAATATCAAATCGTCGCTTTCTTCAAAAGCATCCTCATAGTTTTCTCGCACATCAGGAGGGGAGATCAGGACTTCACAGCTAACCTTTTTGTGTTCTTTGATAAACTCCCGATAACGTAAAGCCGTCGTCTTATTTGGAGCTACTAACTGCCCCTTAGCTTTTAAACTTCCAAAAAGTATGTCTTGAACGTTTTGCTCGTAGTGATCTGAAATATCCCAAGCACGGGCGTAGATAATCTCTTCCGCTTTATTAAGCTGATTGGTGGAACTAAACTTTCTCTTGAGAGCAGCTTTACCATAAGGGGTGAGCGGTTCGGATATTCGATCAAAATAATTATCCAAAGGCTTTTCATTCACTTCAATTAAGTTATGGCGACCTTCATAAAGTAGGGGGACTACTGCTCCATCTTCAACTGCATCGGTAATAGAGTAAACATCTATCAAACCTCCAAAGCGATTTGCAGTACTTTTCTCTTTCTTCATTAAAGGAGTTCCTGTAAAGGCTATAAAACAACCTTTAGGAAATACCTTTTGCATTTTGATATTGAATGTACCATATTGACTTCTATGTCCTTCATCTACCAAAACAAAAATGTCGGGTGAATCAAATCCTTCTTTGGCCTGATTAACAGCCGCTTCAAATTTATGAATCAAAGTAGTGATAACTGTATCACCTGTGCCGGAAAGAAGCTCTACCAAGTGCTTGCCTGTTTGAGCATTTTCTACTGGTATTTGACATTTTTTAAACGTCTCTGTTATTTGATCGTCCAAATCAATACGGTCAGTAACTAAGATGATTTTAGGATTCTTGATTTGAGGATGCGTAGCAATCAGTTGAGCCAACATGACCATAGTGAGGGATTTGCCACTTCCCTGAGTGTGCCAGATTACACCGCCCTTTCTTAATCCTTCGCTATCTGTTTTTACGATCTTATCCAAGGTATTGTGAACGGCAAAGTATTGCTGATACCTAGTGACTTTCTTGATCCCATCATCATAGAGAGTGAAGTTGAAGAATAGGTCTAAAAGTCTCTCTGGCTTACAAATGCTAAATAGTAGCTTGTCTTGTTCTGTTATCGCCTGTTCTTCTTTTTCGAGGTTCTGGAAGAAAGTCAAAACGTTTTTATACCGTTCTTGAAAAAGCGTTGTTCTTTCGTTGATAGGTAGTGGCTGATTTTTTAAAGCTTGGAGCTTATCGAGCCAGGCAGTTTCTTCCGCTTTTGTTTTAAAGAGTTCTTTCCAAAAACTCCAAAACTCTTTTTGAGTGGCAGTTGTGGCGTATTTGGCTTCATGGGTGGCCAGTCCCATGGCCAAGTTGGAGTATTGATATAATGCACGTATTCCATCTTCCAGCTGATTCCTAAGATGTTGCTCAATTGATTTGTCGATTGGGTCTTTGATCTTTGGACTCTTACACTCAATAACCACAACTGGAATACCATTGATAAACAATACAATATCAGGGCGGTAATGTTCACTGCTGCCACTTCTGAGCACACTAAACTCTTCTGATACGTGATAAGTGTTGTTTTCAGGATGTTTCCAATCAATGTAATGGAATGAAAAGCTCTTTTTATCACCTAAAACCGACTGCTCAAAGCTCCTGCCCAAGGTGATGAGTTCATAAAAGGCTTTATTGGCAGCAATAAAACCATCCTGAACCGGAAGGTCACGAATGGCAAGAATAGCGTTGTTTACGTTGGCATCAGAAAAGGGAAACTCTTTGCCCTTGTATTCAATGGTGTTGATGACTTGAAGTTGATCCTTCAAAATGGTCTCCAACAACACATTGGATGTCCTGCCTCCACGGGCTTCTAAAGCTTGCTCTGGAGAGAGGTATTTCCAGCCCATATTCATAAGCAGCTTCAGTGCGGGAAGCTGTGATATATGGTCTTCTTTAAATGATGGTACTGCCATTGTATTAATCTTTTAATTAAGAGCTTCTAATCCTTTTTCTTTTAAATCGTACAGCGTGACAAATGGCATAGCCAATTGCCTTGTTTTTAGGTATGGTGTCAACATATCTTCCTGAGTCACAAAAAAGGACTTCACTGTATAATCAGATAAGTCCAAGTCGTACTTTGTACTGAGTTGATCCAAATTTGCCTTTAACCAGGTATCTCGCTCCACATGTTTATCGATCCAACCTTTTTCTGAATCACTCCCAAATAGTTTGTCAACCTCGCCAATCATTTCTTTGATGTTTCGACTTGGAGCCATGCTTTTACATTCTAAACTGTAAATGGTCTTTGTGGAAGTGTCTATTACCAGAACATCAACATCACCTATGTCAGTATCATTTTTGAGGTCTGATTTTGGATTGATTGGAACTTCAGAATCAATCACTAAGTCATCTGTTTCAAATTCATTCAGAACGGATTCCACTAATCTTTTACCATTATGTTGTGCCAGCTTGCCTAAGACCCTTTGTACTGGTCCATCTTCACTTACCCTTAGTCTGTTGGTGGTACATTGGTCATACCAATACGTTCTACTTGAAAGTAGCTGTCTAAATCCCCAGTAAACGGTGGGGTTGTCTGGGTCTGTGGGGTTGTCAACCAAAACTAAAGGCTTGCGAAGCAGGGAAAGTCTTCTGTTAAACCTCCAAGGTGAAATGTCAATATTGTCAAAACCAGCAGGAACACGATGTACTTTTCCTCTATTGAATAAACTCAGATATGCTATTGCTGTATTAAATTCTTCCTCAGTATAGGTGTGATCATGCTTGTTTATTTCAATGTATAAATCCTTTTTCAGCATGGTTGCACATGCATTAGGTTGGGAATAGGCTACAATTCCCAAGTCATTTACTACCTCACACAACCTTGTGAAGGAGATTCCAAACTCTTCTGTGAAAGCATTATCAAGACTTTCGGGTACGTCTGAGCCCTCCATAGGATTCAGTTGTGGAAATACTTGTTCGAAAGTGTCTTGAGCATCACGCACATTCTCTTTCGACTTGGAGGCGTGATATGGGTCAAAAATTTCTCGGAAGAGTTGTTTGCTTGTACCTATACGACCTGAAGGCAAAATGCCCATTTCTATTTCGAAAAGGTCAAATTCAATCTGATCACCCATAGAACCCCAATCGATTATTGCGTTCATTATGGCTACTAGCTCATCTATAGCAGTTGTGCTAATGATCTTATTGCCAGTGGAGGGTTCTGCAGCCAGATGTTCTATTAAACACCTTACCGCAATGGTCGTTTGATTGAGTTTAGCAAGGTTATCTTGCAAATCACTTGTTTGTTGTTCCTGAGTAACAAAGCATGCAATTCGGGTTGGTGTTTTGACTCTTAGTTCTTCTCTTTTATGGATTAAGCTTTCATTGAGATTGAATAACCTTTTGAGGAGAGGTTCATTAGGGTATTGGCTAATTGTTGTCTGCAACATAGGTAGCAATACTCGCATCACTACATCCCTTGTCAATTTGGTCTTTACAGCTTTATCAGTAATCTCTCCAACTGGAGGGCATAAGTTGTCCAAGCCCGGAATAAGACTATTTAATATGGTATTCACATTGTAGCCTTGTATATATCTATGGCTTGTAAGGTTTGAAGGATCGAGTAATAGATTATCAGCTGAATCCAGAATAAAAATTTTCTTCTTCACTCCGAGTGGTGCAGCCGCATCAACAATTTGATTAATCCTTTCATTCTCGATAGTCGGCTTCTGTTGAGCCTCCAACAGGAGATTTATTCCTCGAAGAATCTGCCTTGTTAATTCTCGCTCTCCTTGATTGTCTGCCCCGTACAGATATGGTATAATGGCAGGTGGTATCGAAATTGAGATAGTATTGCCATCAATTGATATGTTGAAATGACCGGCCAATTCAGGATCACGTTCAAAGTTTCGTTCTATAGGATTGAAACGGTCTTCCTGCTCAAATTCGAATCTAAAAGCAATAGGAGCTTGCTCAAGATGAGATAAGTCGGCATTTATAAATTCCTGACATTGCCATAACCAAAAAGCGATGGCGTCAGTCATTTCAAAATACAAGCCTCTTGCAGATGCAGGGATGTCAAATGAGTTTTTATTCGGGGAAACCCAAACAGGTAAAGGAAACCCTTCAACAGCCATATTGAGATTGCCTGCTGACAATTCATCAATGGAGCAATAAATTGGAGCATACTTATCCTTTCGTGTCACAGGGATGTTCGCAAGCCTACCTTCGACTAATCGTGTTGCTGAATGCTCATCAGAAAGAAGCTTTGCTTCCTGATATAAACTACCTGCATATCCCGGCTCTACGTGAAGGATAACACCGGAACTATCATCTGAAACATAAAAGGAATCATCATTTTCCTTGTATACTTTAAAGACATCCAAAAAAGAAGCTCCAAACATGTTGCTGCCTGGGATCTGACTATCTCTTGCGTTGGCGAAATTCCAAAGGTCAATTGCGTCATGTTCTTTCAATTTCACCAATGTGTAAAAATCATAGATTGGCATTCCTATACTCACAGAGTTTACAGTATTGCCATACATGAAGAACATGTCTTTACCCATTGAAGAAATCAGGGAGATGTCCATAAACTGGTGACCAGCAAATTCAGGTAACGCCAGGGTGCTGTTTATAATCTGTTGCTTTCTTTGCTCATGTGTTGCTTCACCTGATGTTCTGTATTGAACAAATGCAAGTTTGTCATCATCAAAGCGATAGATCGCTTCTCTTATGGTAGGGTCTGTATTTTCTGAAATTGCAGGAATATCAATTCCTGAAAAGCCAAGTTGCTTCAAGTGAAGCTGTGTGTAATTCCAAATGACATTATGATAGGCATTGCTAACAGCAGGGAGGCAGCCCGATGTGCTTGCTTCTGAATGAATGAAATCGACCAAAGCATAGCTGAGTGTTGCCGGGGAGGTAATGATGTATTCACCATTGTGGTGAATTATTGGTTTAGTCAGCAACGGACTTTCCTCAATATGATCATTAGCTAATTCAGGATCGTTGATGTCAATTACAAACATGTCCAGCGCTTCCCTTGCTATTTGCTTAGATTGAAGTAATTGGGTTATTTCCTCCTCAGAAAAAGTAACGGCTGCTTTTAATTCTGCAAGGTGTGTTGAATCAGGAATAGATATGAGGTTACTCTCAACTTTTTCAAATTGGTATCGGCCATATCCTAAACGGGCAGCAACTCTGTCTGATAGATTTAATATTAGCAGAGCTGCATGCATGCAATTGCTTTTAAACCAGTCTGGAATGCCTGAATCAGGCCAATTGTAAATTGCCGTTAATAGCTTGGAGGGCACATAGCTACCACCTTCTGTAATGCCCGGGAAAATAATGTAGTCACCACCATAGAATGTGATTAAGTCTGTGAATAGGTTCGTGACAGGATCTTCCAGATAATGTGAGGGGTAATTCTCATTTAGGAAGGTCGTTAATGCTGCTTGAGACACATTAGGCTTATCGTCAGTAAAGTTTCTTAGGGACATCCTCGAAAGCTCTTCGAAACGGACGTTCTTACCGTGATTTTGGGCGAGCAAGGTGAGACCAGCGAAGGACTTTAGAAGGTCAATTGAATTGTATTCAGAGAAAAATGGGCGAGGTTGTTGCTGAGTATGTGAAGTACTAAACGTACGACCAGAATTCATACAACACTTCTTGTATTTTTTGCCACTGCCACATGGGCATTTATCGTTTCTTCCTATCTTCTTGCTCATTATTGAATTGTTTTTTAGTTACCAAATCCAAAACTCTGCACACTTTTATTCAATCTCAGCATTTGAAATATAGTAGTGAATTTTATCTCATATAAGAATATTGCCATAATTACTTTACATTTTCATAGCCAAAGGCTCTTAATATCATTTCTTGAAACCTGGTTTTTAGTTTAGGTATAAAGTTTCCTGACAAACCTATAACTGCACCTAATCCTAAGATTAGATTCAAGTCATTCACAAATAGCTTTTTGTCTTCAGGTAGCAATTGAAAGACTTTATATGCTCCACAAAGAATCCCAATAATAAAAAGGTTGTATACTACAATTGAAAAAATATTGATTCGCTTTTTAAAACGACTCTCAAATTCTAATAAACGAGATACTTCATCGGCATCTCTTGGCAGCTTAAACTGGATAATAATATCAAATGCACGGTAATACACGATACGTATGAAGTCGCTGTTAAATGATTCTTTGGTGTTGCTCATTGTATTATACGCTTCATTCAATTGGTCATTGGTTATTTTTGATTTATCCAGTAAAAAGAGAAACACCAAAACCATAGACTGATTGTTGGCTTTGCTTAGATAATTACCAATCAATAAATTTTCAAAGCTAGTAGTAACTTTACCTCTAGCTCGGTTTCGGATGACACCCAAAAGCCATTCTTTATCACATTCAAATTTCAGCACCCCTATAACCAATGTAAAAATCAGGAAATCGTCATGTATAAAAGGAGCAACAGAGTTCTCAGAAACTTTACGTTTTGATATTTTGGCATATTGAGACTCAAAACTTTCTTTTGAATTCTTTTTAATAGCCTGAATAGACGAGTAATAAATTGTATCAGGTTCTGAAAAGCTACCTTGAGGTAATTGAAATACCTCATCGGTAACCAAGGCAACCAAAGCAGCTTGCTTAGGTTGATTGGCTAGACTGCTCAAATAACTATGCTTTTCTTCTATAAAAACCATTTTTTTCGCTTTAAGGTATAGTTCAATTTATCAGCATCCCATTCAGGTATATGTCTCATTTTTCCAAGTAGTCTTGAAATAAGATTAGAATACAGCATAGTCGCAGGTTCTTCTCTCGGTAAAAAACCTCTCCAGGATAAATAGGTGAATGAATAAATCTGCTGGGTGATATAATTCAAATCATAAAACATCAAGTCTTTTAATTCGGGATCATCATAATTTCCTTGAGGCTTTCTTATTTTAATTTGAATAGGGGTGCTCATACCATGCTTAGCCGTTTTTAGTTCCCTTGCTCCCAGCATCTGTACTAAACAGGTTTCATCATCTATAAAGACATTACTTCCTCGCTGTGGAATATACTTCCCTATAATTTGACGCGATCCATATTTTGACTCTCCTTGTTGACTAGTATCGAATAAAATACTTGGATGGCTTTTGCTTATTGTTACGAAAGCAAACTTGATATTAAACTGTCCAATCTCTTTAACTAGCTGGCTAATAACTCCAAACTCTACATTTTTAATCGGTTTAAATATGTGAAAAATCAACCTTACAGTATCTCCTTCTTGCCATGCATATTCATCTGAAAGACGGCCAATTGAACTTTTAAGACTTTTGAGTAATTCTTCGAAATAACTTTCGTACGGAACATCTTTTACCTTGTCTCCTAAAAGATATTGTCCGTCGCTCGACATAAAGGTGGTAATTCCCACTACACGACTACTTTCAGCTCCCTTGTATATTGTACTTCTCAGCCAACTATGTCCTATCCCTATTACGATTTCTCTGTCCACCGACCTTTGGGCGGACAATACCCACGGTGTTCCTCCTAGCTTTGCATAAATCTGAAGAGCTAGTGGGTTTAATATATATTCCGTATAGTTAGATATGGTAGATGATCTTACAAACTGTACCGGTATTTCTAAAGAAAGTAGTTTCGCCTTAATCTTATAATATGGATTGTCTCTGTCTGAAAGAGCCTTAAATCTATCAGGTATCTCGATTATAGCAAGATGTGGCTTCTCATTATCATAATTACTTATTATACTTAAATAGTCCTTTAAGCCATAATCAGAAATTTCCTGTATATCAAAATTAATATCTTGAAGCTCATATTTTTTAAGTAATCCTTTTTGGAAGTATTGGGAGTTTGCTATACCATCCTTTAAATGAGACAAGAATCTTGTGAAATCACCTCTCTTGGCTCTATGACAAATACTTATTATTCTTGAATTTTTTATATCAAAACTAATGCTGTCATAAGGTCCATAATTTGACAGTCCCATATCGGCATTTATATTATTCTTTTTTGTGCCAGCATGATCATAGATAAATGTTGGTGTTTGCAAATTCATGCTATTTTGAACTTGCAATGGCGATGTATCTACTTTAAAGCAAAAACCATCTCGGTTTTGAAACAAAATTGGATTATCACCATCCGAAAAAAGGTGCTTGGCAATCTTATTTATTTCAGCAAGCTGGCTAACAGGATTTTGCTTTTTAATACGTTCTTGTTTTACAGCCTCTAATATTTGATCACATTTTTGCTCATTAATAGCAAAGTTTAAATAGGCTTGAATATTTCTCCTCGTTTTACGAATAAAGAGTTCGTTCAGTGGATAACTCTCGTCACCATCATTTGTGGAAACTATCGCTATATTGTCACTGATCGATTTTATTACACCTACAAAATCTTCGTTTGGAGCAAGTATATTATCTAATCCCGGAAGCGTTTCAGTATGTAATACTTCAAAATCAATCAAATCAAAGCCTTCCTGAGATAGTTCCAAACATGAAATATTAAATACCCAGTTTCTACGAATGTTAACTAAAAAAGCAAAACCTTTAGAGTCATTAATGTTTGTTTCGCGGAGTTGTATCTCGATAAGTTTCTTGAACGCAATTTTATGTTTTAATCTTTCTGGCAGAAAATTTAAAATTAAATCATCTTTATCTTGGCGTGAATAAAACCTAAAAGGATAAAAATCAACCGGTATAAAGCCTTGAAACCTATCTTTAAACGTTCTAAAAAAAATGTGTTTTACTAAAGATGCGGTTACCTTGGCATCACCAAATACCGATCGCTTTTCTACCTTACCGCTAAGCAGGCCTTTCTCATCATCTTTATTGGAAATAGCAATCAAATTACCATCCCTAAAAAATGAGTAAGAACTATTATAGTTTTGCCTCAATTCTTGCAATCGTTCATCAGAATATGTCTCCGTTATTATCTGGTAATCTGAAAAATCAAACCGTATGGGGAAGTAATTTAATTGCATGTCATTTTTATTTTATGTTTACTCTTATTTTACCAGTCAAAAGCTTTTGCATCAAGCCTTTCTTTTGCTTTTTCAAGATGTTTAATTGTTTTTTGTATAAGTCTAGCTCCTTATCCGCTTCTGAAAGTACCGAAGTAATAGCCTGCTGTTCTTTAAATGTTGGGATGGTAAGTTTTAAACCGAAAAAGTCTTGTATGCCAATGTTTAAAAGACCGTGAGCACGACCTCCTTCTTGTGCAATTTTCATTAAAGGTCGAACCATAAAACCAGCTTCAAAAAAGTGTTTCATAAAATCCGAACTGACAATTTTTTTTAGCGAAAAACAGATATAAAGAGTTGTTACAACGGCTTTTTCAAAGCCATCCAACCTTTTAAAAGCTCCCATCGGGTAGCCATTTGAATAACTTTTATTATAAGCAAATTCACCTTTATATATTAGATAGTAATTTGAGAGAGTCTTGCTTGCCACTCTTTTTGTAAAGAAGTCTTCTTGACGCACTAAACCTCTCTGTGCAGATATGGTAACAACTGTATCATCCAACTCTTCATTTTTTCTTGTTATTCTATTAGCAATGTCTTTTATAGCTACCTCATTCCATTCTCCCTCAAATCCTTTTAACCGTTTTTTTCCTTTAAGTAAATTCTGTGCAAGACCTTTATTTCGAAGTTTAATCTCTTCTATTAGACTGTTTGTAGTAGAAATAGCTAAATCTAGATTACTAAGTATCTCTGCTATTTTTTCTTGTTCTGGTAATGGAGGAATAGGAATTAAGGCATTTTTTATTGATTCAGTTGTTAAGCCAAATCGTGTAACCCCATTTGCTAATTTTTGAAAATAATGATTAATGTTGTGGGACTGCAACAGAAAAGATAAAAAAACACCATCTAAATGAGCTTCATTTGGTCTCAGAATTGCAAGATGGTAACCACAAATTAAATTGGGGATTTCTTCAATGACATAAGCTGGCACCGCAATATCCTTTCTGTCCTCAGAGTCTTTTGTTATTATTACGTCTCCTTTGTGTAGTTGGAATTTGTAAAACTCGGATTCTTTTACTGAACCTGCTGAAAATGGAATGCTAGAGGTTATATAATCATGATAATAAACATCTTGATAGTTGCATAATGAAACTGGTATTTCATTTTCCTTAATATGTTTATCAACATTACTAAAGAGAACAATTGCATTTTTTCTAAGTTTATCCAAACTCCAATCCTTTGGGATATCTCCAACTTTTGTATGTTTGGTTTTATATGTTATTTCGACTGTCTTATTCATTAAACCCTAATTCTACTAGGTAATTATTGATTTGTTGTTCTACCGTTGCAAGCTCCTTCTTTAATTCTTTGATATTATTTTGAGTTGCTGGGATGTCAATTTCTTCTTCCTCTTCGAATGTATCCACATAGCGGGGAATATTCAGATTGTACTCGTTTTCGGCAACCTCTTGAACAGATGCTCTATAAGCATACTTTTCTTCTAATACCTTACCTTCCTTAGAAGTTAAAGGAATGGCTTTTTGAAATGCTTTGTATGTATTGACAATCTTGTCTATATCACTATCACGAAGACGATTTTGATTGGTGCTGGATTCATATCCTTCACTAGCATCAACAAAGAGGATATCTTTATTTTCCCCTTTTGCTCTATTAAAAATGAGAATACTTGCAGGAATACCTGTTCCGTAAAACAAATTAGCTGGCAATCCAATCACAGCTTCCAACAAGTTTTCTTCAATTAACTGCTTTCTTATTTTACCTTCACTACTTCCTCTGAAAAGAACCCCATGTGGCAGAATAACACCAACGCGACCTGTGTCATGATACGTAGACTCTATCATGTGAGATACAAAAGCATAATCTCCCTTGCTCTTTGGAGGAGTTCCCCTATGGAATCTGTTGAACTGATCAGAAATAGCGTTGTCAGCTCCCCACTTATCTAGTGAAAATGGAGGATTTGCTCCTACTATATTTCCTTTAAGTAGGCTATCTTCTTCCAGCAACTTAGGATTGTTTAAGGTGTCGCCCCATTCAATAGTAGCATCATCTATCTCATGCAAAAACATGTTCATACGAGCAAGAGCCCAGGTGCTACCGTTGATTTCCTGACCATAGAGTGAATAATTTTTATTCCCTACCTCTTTAGCAAGTTTAATCAACAAAGAACCTGAACCACATGTCGGGTCAATAATACGATCACCAGGCTGGGGATTAAGTAGCTTGGCTAAAAGTTTTGAAACTTGAGCAGGCGTATAAAATTCCCCCGCTTTCTTTCCGGCATCACTGGCAAATTTTTCAATTAGATATTCATATGCATCACCAATAACATCATTATCCTCTAAATGGGAAGGCTGTAGATCTAACGCAGAAAAGTCAACCAATAGATTTTTGAGTCTTCTGTTTCTATCTTTAGTCTGACCAAGATTAGCTTCTGAATTGAAGTCAATATTTCGGAATACACGCTCCAGTTTACTTCGGTTGGCGTCCTCCATACTTTCCAGTGCAGTGTTGATCAACTCTCCAATATTTGCCGAATTTCTGTTTTCAAACAAATAGTCGAAAGTACAAGTATCGGGCAATTGGAAACGCTCATTCCTCAAAGCTCTTTGCACTCTGATTTCATCACCGCTATACTTTTCTGCATAGAAATTCTTTTTGTCTTTCCATACATCTGATACATATTTCACAAAAAGCATAGTAAGGATATAATCCTTGTACTGGGATGGATCAATAACCCCTCTAAAGGTGTCACATGCCTTCCAAACAATATTATTAATCTCGTTTTGTGTAATTGGTTTTTTACTCATGCTAATCGTTTATTATTATATATATAGAGGTATATGATTCTATATTTTCGTTAATGAATATTTCCTTATGTTCGAGAATCCTGTTATCGGGAATTTGCACACCAAGTTTCTTTAATTCCATAGCTTCCTTTTTTGGAATTTCAAAACCTCTATTACTCTTGTGATGTGCTGTGCCATCGATATTTACGGCATAAATCTCTTTTTTGCTATTCCTTGGGTAAATGTGATAATGTCCCTTAACAGGAATATTTTTATCTTCAGGATGATAGGTGTACCTATTCTGAGTTTTCTGGAATTTTTGATAAGTTTTATGTTCAAGAATTAATTCCGAAAAGATATTGATGTCAAAAGATATTTCAATAGCATAGCTATTCTCAATACCCATTAATTCCTTTTGCCTTTTTAATATTTCACTTAATTTTTTCATTATCTAATTAATCATAACGCCATTAATGATTTTTCCTATTATACCCTGATATACTTTTTGTTTTTCTAAAATAATCTGTTTTGATATTTCCATATCTCTATAATGCAAGGACTTAATAGCTATTGCTTTTTGTTGTAATTCCAAAGGAGGAAGCTTCACTGCAAAAGCCTCTAATTCAGATTTACGAATGGAAGGAATAGAACTCCCAGCACCAAGAGTCTGGAAATAAGCCTGCGTTTGTGGCATATTAAATAGGGTAGTCAAAAATTCAGGTATTACTTTTAAAGGATCAGGCTTGATAACAAAAAATATTGAAGATGCTATGGCTGGACCGAACTCTTTATTATAAGTCCAAGCAAAGTTCCTCATTCCTTTTCCAACCAACAGAATATCTCCATCTTCAAGAAGGTGAGCTTTCTTTTTTTTATCTATCTGAACGAAAGTGTCAACCTCATCCGTTTGATTCCCCCAATCATCAAAATGCTTAGCCTGCAAATACACCGCATCACCAATACTTTTAGGCTTCACGTATAAACCAAACTGTAATTGAGCAATATCTCCTAATTTTACCTTCATTTAATTTGTAGCTTATTTCAAATTCACTACAAATATATAAAAAACATTCAATATTTGATAAAATTATTTTGTAGAGTTTTTCAAATTTTGAAAACAACAGAAAAAGTCATTCTTATCCAAGGAAAAAAAACGAATATGCTATTATTTCTTTACCACCAAATGGCTCAATCCCGGATCATTCAGCAACCGCTCCATTTCTGACTGTATAATGTCCTGAATATCCTGTTTGATTTGGAAATAGTTACGCTGTACCATACCTGAATCCAACTTTCGGATGATTTCAATGTCCTTATAATTTTGTTCCTCACGCTTAAGGCTGTCATGGTCATTAATAATCTCACAATGGAAAGCTTTTAGGTCAATCTTACAATCTGGATTATCAGCCACCATGCCCACAAATTCACCGGAGCTTAACCCTGATATTTTGGAAGGTGGTATGGCTGCTTCCAATTGTTTGGATCGGCTGATGGAAGTGTCCCCGCTGTTAATAGAATAACTTTCCCTATCCTGCATGATTTTCCCAAAGCGTTCGGAGAGTTGTTTGGCAGTATCACCTGTAACCTGACCGCTAACAATATTCCCCGTAATATTCATAATCACATCTGCCTGTTCACGACCATAATCCTTTCGAAGCTGACTAAAATCCTGAATACCCAGACAGGTAGAAACTTTATTGCTTCGGGCAGTAGCAATCAGACTATCCATATTGTTCAGGTAGATGGTCGGGAATTCATCAAAAATGAGACTACTCTTTAGCTTTCCTTTTTTGTTCACCAGCTTGATTAGCCGGTTTACATAGAGGGATAATACCGCTCCATAAATCTGTATTTTTTGTGGATTGTTTCCCATACATACAATCTTTGGGTCATCAGGATTATTAATATCCAGATCAAAATCGTTACCCGATAACACATAGTATAGTTGTGGGGATGAAAGCCTTGCCATTGCCACTTTTGCGGAAGCGATCTGACCTTCCAATTGTTCCATAACATCATTGAGGTACGCATTAACAAATGGATTAATCAGCACTTCAATTTCCTTCTCGGTTCGTAATAATGTGAACAGGCTATCATAATCTACCTGCATCAATTCAATTACATGCGGTAAGGTACAGAATTCACCATCCTTGTATTTTTTTAAATACCAGATAATAGCCGTTAAAAAGTTAATCGGGGATTCCACGAAGAAGTCTCCCTGGCGTTTAATCCATTCCCTGTTTAACCCCATCAAAATAGTGCGGGCACTTTCTGCTGCATCGGTAATATCGGTCATCGCAGAAGGCTCTAAGGGATTGCAACGATGACTACGGGTAAGGTCATCGAAATTAATCACATAAAATGCCGGGGGTTTGGTATATCGATGTTGGTTTTTCAGCCAGGTATTATAGGCTATTTTGGAAAGGTCATCAAACTTAAAGTCGTACACAAACATGGTAAATCCTTTACGGATATGCTGGGTAATTACATGACGTATCACAAAGTAGGATTTTCCGGAACCGGGAGTTCCCAATACCATAATCGCCCGGAATGGATTAATGATATTGACCCAGCTTTTCCGTTGCTTGTCTTTTAATTGGTACTGCGCCGGAAGGTTAATGGAATATTCATTTTCCAGCAATCGTTCTTCCTGAGGAAAGGTTTCATTTTCCTTATTAAAGATGTCCTTATTATTGATTTTATTCCTGATAATTCGGGAAAGCAAGGTGCCTCCTGTCAATACCAGCAGAAAGCCTACTCCTGTAAATGCCATATACAGGATAGCGGTCGTTATTATAGGTGTGTTCAACTTCATACAGAGATAGCTGATAAAATAAATGAGCAATCCGGTAATCAGGTAAGCAAAGGCTGTTCTGTGATTTAATTTCTCATCCTTTCTCCCCTTGGCTCCTAAAAGGGATATACCCAAAAAAACAAGGGCAATAAATTTCGATTTATGAAAATTGCTGAACAATCCCGTCTTATAAATATTGCTTAAAATACGGTCACTAAAAGTGCTTTGCCATCCCCATATTTCAAAAGCACTGTAACAGTAGAAATAGAAATGGATGATTAATATGGTAATACTGATAAGCCTGGTCATATCCAGTATTTTTCTCAGTGCCTGTTCATTTTCTCCGGTGTGCATTGCCATAGCTTTATTTTTCTACTGGTTATTATTCAGATTTCTTTTTTTCTTCTTTTTGCGTTTCTTTTTAAGCTGATTAGGTAAATAATCTGAGGTGTTTTCTGCCTGAGTTAAAACCTCCAATACATTTTCTTTTCCTGTTGGTATAGTAGCAGATTGAACCTCTTTATCAGCTTCTTTGGTTTCTGCCGCAGCGGTAGTCTGTGGCTGTAACCCAATGGTCTGTTTCGGGTCGGGATGCCTTAGCAAATCCTGTCCCGAAACTCCTTCCGGTAAACACCTTTCCTGAATGGCTTTGGCACTGTATCTTTTGCCCAAAGCACTTCCGTTAAAAACACATTTGGTTTGGTGATCCACATAGGTGATTCCATATAAAATTCCGTTAGCATTTTGCCTGAGTACGATCTGAATACCCTGTTTTTTCAACGCAGATATTAGTTCTGGAATGGATGATTTTTTTGATAACAATTCCTTATCCACCACATTTTTAACCCGTCGTTTAAAAAGTGTTCGTTTCGCCACATTTTCTTTGAATTTCTGCTCCAGAAATTTCAGGGTAGGCTTGTTATAAAACAGACTGGCTTTGATAGGGACACCTATCGGATTACCATCAATATCTAGTACCCGATATAGCAATCCACCTGTTTGGTAAACTTTTGAATTTTCTGTCCCCCGTTCTGCCTTTACATTGTATTGATTAAGTACTGCATTCAGCTCCGGAAGACTGGTATATTTGTATGGATTCAACACATTTTCCAGAATGTTCTGAATAGCCATTTTAGTTTGCGATTTACCATACATTGCCTTGCCGACAGCTATAGATTTTAACTTATAATTTTCATCCTTTTTTTGAGCTTCAGCCTGCACCAAACCAAACTCTTTTTCCAATGCTTTACGAGCGGGTTCAGATTTACGGATACCCAAATGGTGCAAGTCAATTCGTTTGCCATCCGCTTCAATATTGGTAGTTACCAAATGGATATGTGGATGCCCTGAATCGTGGTGCTGATAGACCAAATAAGGTTGTTCCCCAAAACCGATTTTATCCAGATAACTATCAGCTATTTCAAGCAGTTTTTGCTTTGATAAATGGTGCTCTGAAACATCAAAATTGAGCGAAATATGGACGCTGTTTCGCTTTGTTTTTTCATTTAATTCCATCTGTTTTAAAAAGCGGTTCAGCTTCATGGTTAAGCTCATTTTATCCGGATCAACAGGATAATTTCCTGCCCCAATACATTCCGCAACTCCTTGTTTCACTTTGTTCTCATTGTAGTTTAAAATGCGGTGAATGGAGTTTCCTGTTTTGATTACAGCAACCATATTTCCGCCATTTTTTTGATGTGATTTTTAATCTCATCCACCTTATTGAACAGGGTTCTTTTTTCCACTTCATAGGCAATCAGCCAGCTTTTAAATTCTGTAACTTTTTGAAGCGTATGGAGCTTTTTTACTGCCTGATTAAAGTTGTTGCCTACGTGGTTAAGTTCTTTTCTAAGCTGAGCCATTTCTGCCATAAAATCATCGGCAGATTGGTTGCGATATGTAGTTACAATAGGCTTTTCAAAAAGACTGTGACGAACATATTCGCTTAGCTTTCGGCAGGTGCTGTGTTGCCATTTCTTTTCGATTTTCGCATACTCATCGGGTGTTAAACGCAGCCCGATAATGCGTGTTCTGTTTGATTTTTTTCCTTCCATCTTCTTTTCCTTTATCCTGTTATCAAACTCAAAAAATTCATTCTATACGCCCTGCCCACGAGTTCCGAGTGATAGGCAGCAAGATGTCGGTTGTTTAACAACCGTTCATCTTGCCGTTTGCAGGAACGTAGCAAACTCATCGTTTTGTCAAAGTCTCCCAGAGGCTTATTATGTACTTTCAGGGATTCCGGCGATTTACTAAATAGTGAAGTTTTCAAAAATGCTTAGAAACACTATTACAGTTTATTCCCTAAGCGTTTCTTCTTCTTCTTCTTCTTCTTCTGCTTTCCAATATGCACCAACCAGTCATTAAGGTCTTTGTGGTTTTGGTAAAGCTTGCTATAATCGTTATATCTCTTGCTATTAGACAATGCTTCCCTGGCAACTTTTTTCCCGGCAGCATCATTGTCCAAATACAGGTTTATTGACTTGTGCGATTCCAGAAATGGACGTGCTTTTTCGAACAGGGAAAGGGAATTTAAAATGACAAAATCAGGAGTCTTATTTAGCTCATTTCTACTGATACATTTGAACGAAAGAAAATCCATAAAGCCCTCGAATACGGTCACCTCATCGGAAGCATTTTTTACTTTCGTAATGTCCTTTGGAGAACTGCTTGCTTTGAAATAAGGATTACGTATTTCAAATCCACCGGAATCATTTTTAAAACCAATCCCGTAATAGTTTTTTGCATTCAATTCATAATATACTTCCCGGCAATATTGGGTTGCAATTTCAACAGGGATTTTTCGCTGTTCCAAATAGTGAATCAATGCGTATGAATTGAGCTCATCATCCTTTACAATTTTAAGTAGATGCTCCGGTTGATTTTCTGTTTTGGAGCGATTTTTAAATGGCTTTTGAAAAGAAATACCGCTATCCAATTTTATTAGAAATTCTCCAACGGAACAACCAAAATATGCAATCCCAAAATCGATAATATTGCCTCCTTCACCAAGGCCATGATCGTACCATCGGTTCAGCTTTCGATTTACCTTAAATGAGGCTGTATTTTCTTCCCTTAACGGAGAATGATACCAGTAGTCATTGTTCCTGATTTTCGAAGGTTCATGACCTAATGAGGACAAGTACTGAACCATGTCCATTTCTTTTGCTTCCGCAATGGAAAGTTTTTGTTTCCTGAAATCCATAACCACACATTTTCACCTTCACTATTCAGTTTACTGACGTAAAGTTAAACAAGTGGTATGGCTTCTACCTATCCTCTCTATATTTTGAATGGGATGGTAATCAATAGGTTAAAAGATAATTAAGAATGAATTTTGCTCTTTTTAAAACTGTCGTTTTAGGCAATTCAACCAATTCATATCCCAAGAAAGAATAGGTTTCCTTCATTATATGATACGTGGCAACCGCTTCTTCAAAAGTCTGTTTTCTCTCGGCATCATTAACATAAATTGATTTCCAAGGTGGGGTAATAAAAACCTTAGGATAGTATCGCTTTTCTTCCGCTGCCTGCCACATTGTTTCAGGAATGGAAATATTGCACAATTTTAGGTATCCGATAACATCGGGAATACCACGGTCAAAAAATGTTAATCCACTCTTCTCCGATACATTTTGAAAATCTTTAAGGGATTGCTGAAACATAGCCATTGCAAACCCTTCTTTATCAAGCCAAGGTAAACGATTTCCATCTGTTTTAAGTTCTTTTTGGATAATGCTTCTACCGGTTTCTTCAACGGAATGATATCCCATAATTGAAAGTTGTTCTAACACGGATGTTTTTCCCATTCCGGGACCTCCTGTAATAATAATAGTGCTTGATTTGTTTTTCATAGTTCTAATAATTATCTCCTTCATATTTTGATGAGGATGATTTCTTTTACTCTTAATACTTTTGTTATTAATGTTGAATGATTTAAAACGTGTGATTATGTTGACAACAAATGATGTAGCCAAAGTTTATGATACGATCTTAAGTATCCCTGGCATGAATGACACAGTGAAGATTGATTTGAGGATCTCACGTAAAAATGTGCTATTACTAAACCATGTAATTGAGCGTGGATTGGTCGTGAAAGATGATGAGAAAAATGATGGACTTCTATCTAATGTGCCCGAAGAAAACCTGGTAGAATTGAAAAGTATTGCCGGTCAATATCTCGAAAAAGCTGGACTTATTGAACTCAAAGAAAAGTTGAATGAGTTAGGAAAAGGGAAGTAAAGTATTCAGGCTGGTTATTCGGTTATCCAGCCTTCTTCTTTTCTGATATTTTGAACCTTATTTGCTATGAGCCAATCTTCAAATAATGAATCGTTAATAGGAGTAAATTTAATAAATTCTCCTGAGGATAGCATTAAGGTAAAATCTTTAGCTACGGTAATGTATTTGAGGAGTTCTGAAGCTGAATAATGAAATCCGGGAAAATGCTGGGCGGCTGCTTGCAAAAAACGGATATAGTATACCACTAAAAACGGGTGAAAGTGAGCATAGCACAGCGGGTGAAAGTGAACCACCTAAAACGGATGAAAGTGAACCACTAAAAATCGATTCTATTTGAAGTGTGCGCAATAGTCTTTTTTTGTTAAAAAGATTATGGCCAACAAACAAATAGAAATGCGAAAAGTAAAAAAGATATTCAAGTTATACAGTGCCGGGGTCAGTAAGCGCCGGATCAGTTCCCAGTTGGGGATCTCCCGTAATACCGTAAGCAAGTACATCGCTTTTTTTCAACGTTACCAGCTGACCT
>NZ_FPJE01000056.1 GCF_900119185.1 Sinomicrobium oceani
CCTTGTAGGTTGAAAGCAAGAAAATAGCCTAAATATAAAAAGACCGCCTAAAACTTTTTAGACGGCCTCTGTTGTTATTGTTCGTGAGGTATGGCTATCGGTGCCGGGATAAAAGAATCGCGGAGCAGGTCGCTTTCCTCCCGGATGACCTGATCCTTGTATTGCAAGGTCCAGCCCATAGAGTTGGTCAGGATATAAATTTTCTGAAGTTCTGCCAGTAACCTGTTTCTGGAATTGGTCATCAGTTCCGATTTTTCGATCTCCTTTCGCAAGGCGCTGTCGATACGCTTACGGATCTTGTTATGGTCACCTGCATCGAAGCGGTTGAAGTAATCCTGCTGTATATCGTAGTACTCTATTTTTGGGTTAATCTCCAGCTCCGGAGGTGGTATGTAGGTGATAATTACGGTTTTTTCGTCTTCACGGATTTCAGTTTTTATCTTGCTGAGGTCATAGGATACTTTAGCTGTGGCATTGACGACAACCAATGCCTTTTTCCTTGCAGAAAGGATGTCCAGGTAGAATTTTTTCGAGTCCTGGAACGTAAAAACCTGGGCATAATTACCTTCGGTAACAATGAGCTTCCCCACATTTTTAATCTCTTTTTCCAGTAGTGCGGTATGCTGTAAAGAAATGTCCCTGTTCTCTTTATGATACCGGTAAAACTGCCATATACAAATGACAATCAGTACAAAGATGATTATTTTCAGAACAGGTTTTCGGGAGGAGGTATGGTCTTTTCTTTGGTCTTCCATAGTTGTTATTTCACCGTTCGGAAATATAGTTGATGTGTATAAAAATACGATTATTTTCGAGGTAGACCCCACATGAAATAGAAAGACCGGCTGTAAAGGGCATCCGGTAGTGCAACCCGGAGAAGAAGCAGTATAGACAAAACACCAAAAGCCCGGATTTCGATCTCTTTCCTAAAATCATACTATAACGGTTCCGGACTTTTGGTGTGTAACCCTAAAAACTTTTGTTTACGTATTACAGAGTCGGTTAAGGACTTTGGTTGGTATAAATTTCGTTATTCCCGGCTGCCCCGGGTTCCTGATTTTACATTTTTTATTCCGAATTTTACAATGTTTAAAGGTATCAGGGGTATGGCTTTTTTGCTTTTTTCCGCATTTGGCCCGGAGCACAGTGGTATTTCAATTTAAAAGCACGGTAAAAGCTGGAAGGTCCTTTAAAACCGGCTGCCGAAGCAACTTCTTTTATTGGGATATCCGTGGTCTTTAAAAGATACATCGCCTTTTTAAGTGCAAAAAACGGATATAGTATACCACTAAAAACGGGTGAAAGTGAGCATAGCACAGCGGGTGAAAGTGAACCACCTAAAACGGATGAAAGTG
>NZ_FPJE01000027.1 GCF_900119185.1 Sinomicrobium oceani
GCCATATAAAATGGATGTTTTCATGTAGAGCCTGCTCTATTTTACGCGAAGAATACAGGTTGCGCAAATAGGCATACACTAAAATTTTTAGCAATACTTTGGGATGATAGCTCGATGTACCGCCTCCACGATAGGTCTTTTCCAGGCTGCTCAAGTCTACCGAGTCCAAAATCGTGTTGACAATACGTACAGGATGGTTCTGAGGAACTAGGTCATCATAACTGGGCGGAAGCAGGCTCAACTGCCCTTGGTCGTAGATCTTCCAGGTGACTTTTCGGCTCATGCTTAAATTTACAAACACAAAACCTTATAACAAAAAAAAGAGGCTGCCTTTTTAGACAACCTCTTTTTTTATCCCCGTTAACGATCGGCATTAGGAAATATCATTGATTTTCTTTATATTAACTGAAATAACCATACAGACATAAACCTGAAATGTCTTAAAATGTTCGGGAATATTAACTAAAAACCCTTAATCACCATGTTAAAGAGTATATCAAACTTACAAGATGTGAAAAAGTTATCACGAAAAGAACAAGAGTTAATCCGAGGAGGTATTGCCTGCAAACTGGAGTCCAACGGATCTTATTCGTGCCCCGGGGATACAATCTGCGATTGGGACACCATGATGTGCAAAAAACCCTCGGACATCTACGGATAATCGAAAAAGGTCAACCTTCGTATGTATACGGGGATGTCCAAAAATTATTTTTTACCTTCTGAGATTTGCGCATTTAATTCTTTTCTCGGGATACAAAAGAGGCTGCCTTGACAAAATTCAGGACGGCCTCTTTTTTATTCCCTGACGCATCAACACCAGCTCCATCAAAAAACTTCCATTTTCTTTATACACATCAACACGTAATCGTCCTCAAAAAAACGAAGATCACGAACACACCGTGTAGTTTATCGATAAAAACATACATTTTATCGATTTTCATGAAATCAGGTTTTCGCCAAAAACATCAAGACATCAACTTATCGGATATTTGAAACGTCATTCAGAAACATACGCTGGATAGTCACTAAAAAAACAGCATACACTTTATTCGATTAAAGTTTCTGGATTAGTTAGTTGTTTTAAGATTCATGGTTGGTTTAGACTTTTACTGTAGTTTATTTTTGGGGTAGTTTAACATGCAAATGTTAATTAATAAACTCAGTAATTCAAGAAGCTGTCTTTTAGGCAGCTTCTTCTTTTTTATAGCATCTCCGCTTTGCTTTTTCTTTTCCCGCATAAATCCTATATTCGTAATCAGAAAAACTATATCATGCCAGACATCAGAAAACTATTTGACACTATATACGAATCTGCTCCTTTCCAAAAAATTCAGGCTGCAGACTACCTGCCACTTATTGAGAATGAAATACAAGAGGCCAAAAGAGAAATAGACCTTATCACATCCAATACGGAGTCACCTAACTTTAAGAACACTATAGAAGCCCTGGAATTTTCAGGAAAATACCTGGACAGGATGACCAGCATGTTTTTCAACCTGAACAGTGCCGAAACAAATGATGAGATCCAGAAGCTGGCACAGAAAATTTCTCCGATGCTTTCGGAATTCGGCAATGACATCCGGCTGAACCAGAAACTCTTTCAACGTGTTGAAGCTGTCTATCTGCAGCAGAAAGAACTCGACCTCAACGCCGAACAGACAACCCTTTTAGAGAACCGCTATAAGAGCTTTGCCCGGAACGGAGCCGCACTATCCGAGGACAAAAAAAACAAACTCCGCGAAATCGACAAGAAACTTTCATCGCTTAGTCTGAAGTTCGGAGAAAACGTACTCGCCGAGACCAACGCTTTCGAGCTCCATCTCACCGATGAAAAGGATATTTCGGGGATTCCGGAAGGTGCCCTGGAAGCCGCAAAAAACCTTGCCGAAAGCAAAGACAAAGAAGGATGGGTATTCGACCTGAATTACCCCAGCCTGGTCCCCTTCCTCACCTATGCCGACAACAGGGAGTTAAGAAAAAAAATGCTGCTCGCTTCAGGTAGTAAGGGATTTCACAATGATGAACTCGACAACCGTGAAACCGTATTAAGTATAGCACGTCTCCGCTTTGAGCGCGCGAATCTTCTGGGATATAAAACCCATGCCCATTATGTTCTCGAAGAACGGATGGCAAAGACCCCCGGAAAGGTTAACGACTTTTTAAAAGAATTACTCGAAAAAGCAAAACCCGCTGCACAAAAGGAGTTCATACAATTACAGGATTTCGCCCGGGAACGGGATGGCATCAAACAATTGGAAAAATGGGACGGAGCCTATTACACCGAAAAACTAAAACAAAAACTTTTTGATCTCGACGACGAAAAACTAAAACCCTACTTCAAACTGGAAAATGTGGTTCGCGGGGTTTTCACCATAGCTCATCAATTATATGATCTGAACTTTGAAGAGGTACACGATGTGGACACCTATCACGAAGATGTAAAAACTTATAAGGTAACAGATAACTCCGGAAATTTCACAGCCCTTTTTTATGCCGATTTTTTCCCTCGCCCGGGCAAGCGCAACGGCGCATGGATGACTTCATACAAACCTCAATGTATAAAAGACGGTATTAATGACCGTCCGCACATATCTATCGTCTGTAACTTTACCAAACCGACAAAGACCAAGCCTTCATTACTTACTTTCAATGAAGTCACCACCTTATTTCACGAATTCGGACATGCCCTTCACGGTATGCTTGCTAACACCACCTATCCTTCTCTAAGCGGAACCAGTGTGTACTGGGACTTTGTAGAACTTCCGAGCCAGGTTCTGGAAAACTGGTGTTACGAAAAAGAGGCGTTAAAACTTTTTGCCAGGCACTACGAAACCGGAGAAGATCTCCCCATGGAATATGTAGAGAAGATCAGGAAATCTTCGAGCTTTATGGAAGGAATTCAAACATTGAGACAACTCAGTTTCGGGCTTTTGGATATGAGCTGGCACGGTATCGATCCGACCACAATAAAAGACGTAAAGGCACATGAAAACAAGGCCTTCAGCGCTACAAACCTCTATCCTGAAACACCGGAAACCTGCATGAGCACAGCTTTTTCACACATCTTTCAGGGCGGGTACTCATCGGGCTATTACAGTTACAAATGGGCAGAAGTACTCGATGCCGATGCCTTCGAACTCTTCAGGGAAAAAGGAATTTTCAATAAAGAAGTAGCTGTGAGTTTTAAGGAGAATATACTATCCAGGGGTGGTACCGAAGACCCTATGATACTCTACAAACGCTTCCGGGGGCAGGAGCCCAAACCGGACGCACTCCTTCGCAGAGCCGGCCTACTGGAGAAAGTATCCTGACCCTTCTAAAACAAGAAAAGCATAAGAACCTTAAAAATCAGTTCTTGTGCTTTTCCTTTTTAGCCTGCTCCTTTTCCCAGGCCTGATACCCACCCTGAAGGTTATACACCTCCTTAAACCCCAGTGAGTCCAGAGATTTGGTAACCCTGGCACTTCGCTTACCTGTGCGGCAATACACATACACCGGCGTGCTTTTATCAATGCCCTTCCATTGCGAAAGAAAGTCAGGCTCCGAGCTATCCAGATTCAGGGCTCCTGCAAAATGCCCCTCTCCGTATTCATCCGGTGTACGCACATCGACCAGGAATTTTCCAGCCAGGTCTTTTTCACTAAGCTTGGTAATATCTACATCCGCTACCTGCGCCTGAACAGATAACCCGACAAAACCACATAAAACCAATAATAAGTATTTCATGATTACACGTATTTTGATCTTCAAAAATAACTATTTTATTTCCAGTTCTTAAACAATACCAGTAATACTGCCCAAACTACCGGGATGCCTTCCACCCAAAAACTACAGTAGTAACGATGTTGTTTTACCCTTGAGTAAATCAGGGCAAGTACTAACAGTACGATCACGACAAGCAATGTCATCGCATCCGTTCCCAACCGGTTCTGTTTTAATAATTCCAGGGCAAATACGACAACCAGTACATATATCCCGAGTTTTCTGGCATTTTTTATGCCTATTTTTTGCGGTATGGTTCCCAAAGAAAGGTTATCTACCGCCATGTCCCTGATCTCAAAAGGAATAGTCAACACCATAACAAAGAGAAAACGTTGTAACCATTCGAGGACCACATCCTGTACCGAGGCTTCTCCGAAAGCCATAATATCCGCATTATTTACTACCGGAAGCACCACCGTTGCACCGCTCCACACCAAAGCAACAATAAAGATCTTAATACCGGGAGAATTCCGGATGTTGCGGAAAGAAGAAGATAACGGAACCGCATAAAAAAAGGAAAGGATCATCAATACGGCCAGCACGATAAAAGCAGCTGCATTTAAATGCAAAAGGTAATATCCACAAAGCAGAAAGCAGATAAAACTAAAGTATTGTATACTTTTTACATACCGGGTTTTTACCACGTAAAATCGCCTGGCTTCACTTCCGTATTTTATAAAATTATACCCGACAATGGTTCCGTAAAAAACGACATAACAAACATTTTCATCATACGGTATCCCGAAGTTCAGCAGTGTTATAACCGTTAGCGAATATACAGACAGGGCCACATGTATACTTGCCTCGATATAGAAGTTGAATACCTTTGTTAAAAAGCTCATCGGACAAAAATAGAAAATAGACTTTATTCACGCATAATCTGCCCTGAACATTCCGGTTTACGACCGTTAAAAACTTTGTGTACAAGTAGATACAAAAGGTTATTTTTAACAAATATAATACGTATTTTTGCGCCGCAAACACAACGATTTACACATACATTTAATTTTAGAGAATGAGAACAGACTCCTTTGCAGTACGTCATATTGGGCCGCAAGAAGACGACCTGGATAAAATGCTGAATGTCATTGGCGCAGAAAGCCTGGATCAATTGATTTTTGAGACTATTCCGGATGACATTTTACTAAAAGAAAAACTCGATCTTCCGAGAGCCCTCAGTGAAAACGAATTCCTTTACCATATTCAAAAACTCGCTGCAAGGAATAAGATGTTCAAATCATATATCGGACTGGGTTATCACGAAACTTTCACCCCTTCCGTGATCAAGAGAAATGTCCTCGAAAGTCCGGGATGGTACACTGCGTATACACCTTACCAGGCTGAAATAGCCCAGGGAAGGCTCGAAGCCCTGCTCAATTACCAGACGATGATCTGCGACCTTACCGGTATGCCACTGGCCAATGCATCATTGCTCGACGAAGGGACAGCCGCTGCTGAAGCTATGACTATGCTCTTCGAACTTCGTTCCAGAGATCAGAAAAAAAATAACACCTGTAAGTTTTTCGTATCTGAAGAAATTTTACCGCAAACCCTTTCCATCCTTAAGACCAGGGCCATTCCACTCGACATAGAACTCGTTATCGGAGATCATGCGAACTTTGAATTTTCTGCGGATTTCTTTGGAGCTATTCTTCAATACCCCGGTAAGTACGGCCAGGTTTACGACTATAAAGAATTTGTGGCAAAAGCTAATGACAATAATATCAAAGTTGCCGTAGCGGCTGACATCCTAAGCCTTGTCATGCTCACACCTCCAGGAGAATTCGGTGTGGATGTCGTGGTAGGAACCACGCAACGATTCGGTATCCCGATGGGATACGGCGGACCTCATGCCGCATATTTTGCTACCAGGGAAGAATACAAACGAAATGTTCCGGGACGAATTATAGGCGTCACCAAAGATGTTAACGGAAACCGCGCACTTCGTATGGCCCTGCAAACCCGTGAACAGCACATTAAGAGAGATAAAGCGACCTCCAACATCTGTACAGCACAGGTTCTCCTCGCCGTTATGGCGGGCATGTATGCGGTTTATCACGGTCCGGAAGGGCTGAAATACATCAGTTCCAAAGTTCATCGTTCCGCAATTACCCTGGCAAAAGCCCTGGGGCAACTGGACTATGAGCAGACAAACCCGTCTTATTTTGACACCCTTGTCATCCGAACCAATGCTGTCGCCATACGCAAAACAGCAGAAAATCACGAAATCAATTTCCTTTATATAGATGACAACACAGTATCTATAGCCATTAATGAGGCTACATCGGTCGATGACCTCAATGATATCATCGCTGTCTTCGCTGAAGTCGCAGGTAAAGAAACTATCGTTCTCCATACCCTGGAAGAGGCTACCGTCATCCCGGAAAACCTGCAAAGAACATCAGATTTCCTGAAAAACGAAGTTTTTCATGCCTACCATTCCGAGACTGCCCTGATGCGGTATCTCAGAAGACTGGAGCGGAAAGACCTCTCCCTTAATCACTCCATGATTTCGCTGGGCTCATGTACCATGAAACTCAACGCCGCTTCGGAGATGTTACCGGTGAGTATGGCACAATGGGCCAACATTCACCCTTTCGTTCCCGTAGACCAGGTGGGAGGTTACCAGGAAGTCCTCAGCGAACTGGAACAACAACTCAATGTCATTACCGGCTTTGCAGGCACATCGTTGCAACCCAATTCCGGCGCACAGGGTGAATTTGCAGGACTTATGGTAATACGTGCCTATCACGAAGCCAACGGAGATACCAATCGCAACATCTGTCTCATCCCGGCATCGGCACATGGTACCAACCCCGCTTCCGCAGTGATGGCAGGAATGAAGGTCGTAGTAACCAAAACCGATGAAAAAGGAAATATAGATATTGACGACCTCAGGGAAAAAGCAGAAAAGCATCACGAAAACCTCGCAGCCCTTATGGTTACCTATCCGTCCACACACGGTGTATTCGAATCGTCCATTAAGGAGATTACGAGAATCATCCACGATAACGGCGGTCAGGTGTATATGGACGGTGCCAATATGAATGCTCAGGTCGGCCTCACGAATCCGGCGACCATAGGCGCAGACGTATGTCACCTCAACCTCCACAAAACCTTTGCCATCCCTCATGGTGGCGGTGGCCCGGGAGTAGGCCCGATCTGCCTGGCAAAACACCTCGTGCAGTTCCTTCCGTCGAATCCCGTAGTAAAAACAGGCGGAGAAAACGGTATCACTGCAATTTCAGCCGCACCATGGGGAAGTGCCCTGGTCTGCCTGATCTCCTACGGATACATAAAAATGCTCGGGGTCAACGGTCTCACCAATGCTACCAGGCATGCCATCCTCAATGCAAATTATATTAAAAACAGGTTGAGCGGGCATTTTGATGTGCTCTACACCGGAGAAAGAGGCAGGGCTGCACACGAAATGATCGTGGACTGCAGGCCATTCAAGAAAAACGGTATTGAGGTGACCGATATCGCCAAACGCCTTATGGACTATGGCTTTCACTCCCCTACCGTATCATTCCCGGTAGCAGGAACACTGATGATAGAACCGACAGAAAGTGAAAATCTCGATGAACTCGATCGCTTCTGTGATGCCATGATCTCTATACGCAAGGAAATAGACCACGCTACTGCAGAAGATACAAATAACGTATTGAAAAATGCACCACATACACTCGAGATGCTTACTGCAGATCAATGGGATCTTCCCTACTCGAGGAAAGAGGCAGCGTATCCGCTGGATTATGTTGCAGAAAATAAATTCTGGCCTTCGGTAAGACGTGTAGATGATGCCTATGGCGATCGTAATCTCATGTGTACCTGTGCCCCGATAGAAGCGTATATCGAAGCCGAATAGCTTATAAAACAAGCCTCATTTACAAGCCTTTCCGCGATTTTTTCCGGAAAGGCTTTTTTTATTCCCCTTGACATCTGACAGTTTTCTCTGAATTAAAAAAGATGTTGAACATCGTATTTTTTACTATGCGCGCATAGTAAAATAAAAATCAATTCCATACCTTTAAAGAAAATAATTCACCAGATGAATATTAAAATTACCGGTACGGGGTGCTACATCCCTTCCGAAATAGAGATGAATTCAGGTTTTGATCAACATGAATTTTTAGACGCTAACGGTGTCAGGCTTGATCCTCCCAACCAGGTTATCATTGACAAATTCAAAGCGATAACGGGTATTGCCGAAAGACGATATGCCAAAGAACATCTCAACACTTCCGACCTGGCTTTTTATGCTGCCGAGAAAGCCATTCAGGATGCTGGTATCGATTCCGAAACGCTCGACTATATCATCGTGGCCCATAACTTCGGAGATGTCAGGTACGGCTCTATTCAGGGCGACACCATTCCTTGTCTTGCAGCAAGGGTAAAACATGCTTTAAAGATTAAAAATCCGAAATGTGTAGCTTATGATCTTCTTTTCGGATGCCCGGGTTGGGTGGAGGGACTCATCCAGGCCCAGGCTTTTATAAAAGCCGGTATGGCAAAGAAATGCCTTGTTGTAGGAGCAGAAACACTATCCCGGGTTATCGATAAACACGACAGGGATTCCATGATTTTTTCCGATGGCGCCGGTGCCACAATAGTCGAAACCTCCGCAAAAAACGAGGGCATACTCGCTTGTGAATCGGCAAGCTATACCCAGGATGAAGTATATTACCTCTATTATGGCAACTCCTATAATAAAGACCTGTGCAGAAATACCCGTTACATTAAAATGAACGGAAGAAAAATATACGAATTTGCCTGTATCCACGTCCCCCAGGCTATGAAAGACTGTCTGGATAAAAGTGGTGTTGCTATAGAAAATGTAAAGAAAATTTTTATCCATCAGGCCAATGAGAAAATGGACGAAGCCATTATCAAACGCTTTTTCCGGCTCTACAAAACCCCGGTCCCCGAAGACATTATGCCTATGAACATTCAAAAAATGGGAAACAGCTCCGTAGCGACCATACCCACACTACTCGACATGGTTAAAAAAGGCGAAATCGAACGGCAGTCCATAAATAAGGGAGATGTTATTATATTTGCAAGTGTTGGCGCCGGCATGAATATCAATGCCGTCGTTTATAAATGCTAACTATGTACGAAAATAACTTTCCCAAGAAACGGTACGGAATTACCTTAGACTTTCTTAAAAAACATATTCCGGGAAATGCCAGGATACTCGATCTGGGAACACCAAACCCCTTTTCCGAAATTATGGAAAAAGAAGGTTTCCGGGTTACCAACACCACAGGTGAGGATCTGGACATTAAGGTTGATGTAGTGACCGAAGACAAGTTTGAAGTGGTTACCGCTTTTGAAATTTTCGAACATCTCGTGGCTCCTTTTAATGTATTAAACGCCATTAAAGCAGATAAACTGGTAGCCTCTATCCCGCTCCGGTTGTGGTTTTCGCCTGCCTACCGAAGCAAAACCGATATGTGGGACAGGCATTATCACGAATTCGAAGACTGGCAGTTCGACTGGCTGCTCGAAAAAGCCGGATGGGAAATCAAAGCCCGTAAAAAGTGGACAAATCCTGTTAAAAAAATCGGACTCCGGCCCTTGTTGCGGTATTTTACGCCGCGGTATTATATGGTGTATGCCGAACGCAAGAAGACAACTTCTGCAGTTTAGCCGGGAGACTCCCGAAATACATCGTACTCCATGAAGTATTATATTATCATACCTGCCCATAACGAAGCAAAATTTTTGCCTCTCGCACTCCGGTCTGTTGCGGAACAAACACTCCTGCCCGAAAAGCTTATCGTGGTTGACGATAACTCTACGGACAACACTACAGAAGTACTCTTACCCTTCTCGGCACAATACCCCTGGATCGATGTGGTATCCGCTACCGATTCGTCCACGGAACACCTTCCAGGCGGCAAAGTAATACAGGCTTTCTACCAGGGGCTCAACACTCTGGATTCCCACTATGATTTCGTTGTGAAAATGGATGCCGACATTGTACTGCCTCCGGACTATTTTGCTACCATTGCACAGATATTCGGAGCAGACCCTTCGATCGGGATAGCCGGCGGACTCGTTTATATTGAGCAGAAAGACAAGTGGGTTTATGAAGCTATAGCAGATAAAAATCATGTCCGTGGCCCGGTAAAATCATACTCCAAAGCATGTTTTGAAAAAATCGGCGGATTGAAGCCGGCCATAGGCTGGGATACCGTAGACACCTTACTTGCCCGTTACCACGGTTTTTCCATCGCTACCACAGATACGCTTATTATAAAACACTTACGTCCTACGGGCAACGCTTACACCAAAAAAGCCCGGCTGCTCCGGGGGCATGCCATGTACACCATGAGGTATGGTTTGCTGATAACCTTTATCGCATCGGTAAAAACAGCATGGAAACAGAGAGATCCGATCGTTTTATCAGACAACCTGAAAGGTTATTTTCAGGCGGGGGCAACCCAGGTCCCTTTTCTCGTAACGGAAGACGAAGGCCGTTTTATACGCAGGTATCGCTGGCGGGGGATTCGTAAAAAGCTCGGGATATAATCCACTGCCGACATCCATTGAACTACCTGTATTGTTACAAAGGCAGGTGTACTACTTTTTTGGTTTCGAAAAAATCTTCGGAAAAAAAATCGGAAAGCAGGTATTCTTTAGCTTTCGGAAAGTCCTTCAATTCTTCCGAGAGGTCTCCCCCTTTAAGATATAATATACCGTTTTTGAGATCGTGACGATGCTCCCGGGTAGTTTTATTGCGGACCCATTGCACAAAATCGGGCATATTGGTTACGGCCCTGCTGACGACAAAATCAAACTGTTCCCGGATTTTTTCCGCCCGGATATGGGCAGCCCTGACATTGCGGAGCTCCAGGGCCTGTGCGACTTCCCGCACCACCTTGATCTTCTTGCCGATGGCGTCAACCATCAAAAATTCGGTTTCCGGAAAAAGTATGGCCAACGGAATCCCCGGAAAACCGCCTCCCGTACCTACATCAAGTATTTTGCTTCCGGGGGCAAACGGCTGTACTTTGGCAATCCCCAGGGAATGCAGTACATGGCGGATATACAATTCTCCTATGTCTTTTCTCGAAATTACATTGATCTTTGCATTCCACTCGGTGTACAAAGGCTCAAGGGCCTCTAAACGGCTGACCTGCACATCGGAAAGTCGGGAAAAGTATTGCTGAATGACCTCAAAAGACATGGGCTCGATTTTTGCACAAAAGTAAACAAATCTAAATTTTATATCCACGATATCCCGGATATCTCGCAAATTGGTTATTTTTGACTGGTTTTAACCGGTTGTTTTACTACAATACATATCGGAAAACAACTATTTACGAGACCTCAGGATACTTGCCATGGATCGCCAAAAAACCGGAGAACGGGATCAGGCTTACGAATCATAACTATCCTGTAGCTTCTCCGGAATAATTAATCATCTATTATTTCATGGAAAACGACATACTCAGATTTTCGAGAAAAGATACCCGGAATTTTTTCAAAACGCTAAACAAAAGGGTCAATGCCTACTTTAAGGAACACAATATAAAAAGAACAGGGAACTGGAGGTTATACCTCAAGACTATCATTATGTTCTCCCTGTTCCTTACCCCTTACTTTCTTATCCTCACGCTCGACATCAACCAGTGGATTCAGTTATTGCTCACCATGGTCATAGGCATCGGCATGGCGGGGGTAGGCATGAATGTCATGCACGACGGTAATCACGGATCCTATTCTTCCAAAGGATGGGTAAACAATCTTATGGGGGCCAGTATATACATCCTGGCCGGGAATGTGTACAACTGGCGGGTACAACACAACGTATTGCACCATACCTACACCAATATTCACGGACATGATGAAGATCTGAATGCAGGAAAGATCATTCGGTTTTCCGAACATGCCAGCTGGCACAGGTTTCACCGTTTCCAGCATTATTATTCGGTCTTCCTCTACGGACTTCTCACCTTAAACTGGGCTATTACCACAGATATCCGCCAGTTACGCAGGTACCTGAAACGAAAGCTTTCCTACGGAAAACTGCATAGTCCCGCAAAACAATGGAGTGTGCTTATCATCAGTAAACTTATTTATATAACGCTCTGGATCGTACTTCCCATGGTAGTCCTGGATGTCGCCTGGTGGAAAATCCTTATCGGATTCTTTACCATGCACTACACCGCCGGACTTATTCTGAGTATTGTATTCCAGCTGGCTCATATCGTCGAAGACACCGAAACCCTGATGCCCGACGAAACAGGCACCATGAAAAACACCTGGGCCATACATCAGCTATTTACCACTGCCAATTTCTCTACCAAAAACAAGGTAGTAAACTGGTTTACAGGAGGGCTTAACCACCAGGTTGAACATCATATTTTTCCGAATATCAGCCATATACATTACACAAATATTGCTAAAATTGTTAAACAAACAGCCAGTGAGTTTAATTTGCCCTATTATGAGTATAAATCTACCAGAAAAGCTATAATTTCGCATTTTAAACATCTGAAAGCACTGGGTAAAAAACCCGTATATATCTATAATTAAGAACGTAAAACAACAGATGGAACAACAACTCATGGAACAAAAGCTATCTGAAAGAATCCTGAACATGGCCACTTCGGCCACACTTGCTATGGCAGCAAAAGCCAGGGAACTGCGAGCAGAAGGAAAAGACATCATAGGGCTGAGCCTCGGAGAACCGGACTTCAATACTCCCGATTTTATAAAAGATGCGGCCATACAGGCTATCAATGATAACTATAACAGCTATTCACCTGTAGACGGTTATGCCGATCTCAAAGACGCTATTATAACCAAGTTTAAGCGCGATAACAAATTAACGTACAAACCCGATCAGATCGTCGTTTCTACCGGAGCAAAACAATCGCTTGCGAATATAGCCCTGGTGATGATCAATCCGGGGGATGAAGTGATACTTCCCGCTCCCTACTGGGTCAGTTATTCCGATATCGTGAAGATTGCCGAAGGTGTTCCCGTTGAAGTCCCTACTTCGATAGAAAATGACTTCAAAATGACACCCGAGCAACTGGAAGCTGCCATAACTCCCAAAACCAAAATGTTGTGGTACAGTTCTCCTTGTAACCCGAGCGGATCGGTATACAGCGAGGAAGAACTCGAAGCGCTCGCGGCAGTGTTGAGAAAACACCCGCAGATCTATGTGGTCTCCGACGAAATATACGAACACATCAACTTCGCAGGAGGTCATGTAAGTATGGCTGCCATAGAAGGTATGTATGACAGAACCGTTACGGTAAACGGTGTATCCAAGGCTTTTGCCATGACCGGATGGCGTATCGGTTATATCGGCGCTCCTTCATGGATAGCCCGTGCATGCAACAAAATGCAGGGACAGATTACCAGCGGAGCTAACTGTATAGCACAACGAGCCACCATTACTGCTCTCGAAGCACCGGTGAGCAAGATACAGTATATGATCGATGAATTCCACAAAAGAAGAGATCTCGTACTTGATCTGCTTCGTGAAATCGACGGATTTCAGGTCAACGTACCCGAAGGTGCTTTCTATGTCTTCCCGAACATCGCTTCGTTCTTCGGAAAAACTTTAAGAGGCAAAAAGATCGAAAATGCTTCCGACTTCTCGCTTTACCTGCTCGAAGAAGCGAATGTAGCTACGGTGACCGGAGAAGCCTTCGGAAACCCGAACTGTATACGTATCTCTTACGCAGCCTCCGAAAAAGATCTCAGAGAAGCCTTGCGAAGGATCAAAGAAGTACTGGCCTAAACAACCATACAAGCCACGGAATAAAAAGGTTAAAGAGCGGAAACGCATTCTTTAACCTTTTTTTACATCCTTGACTCCTGCACTATTGCTTCAAATAATCCCTATCTTTGTCAAAAATTTTTTTTGATGTCTGAAAATGTCACTCCCTATAAAGACTCCGGATTGGGAAAAAAGGAGCAGGTTACCAAAATGTTCGATACGATTTCCGGAAAATATGACGGCCTCAACAGGGTTATTTCTTTCGGAATAGATATAAAATGGCGAAAAAAAGTAGTACAGATCGTCAAAGATACAAATCCGGAAACGATACTGGACATCGCTACAGGAACCGGTGACCTGGCCATTAATCTGGCACAGACAGGGGCCGGAAAAATTATCGGCCTTGATATTTCCTCCGGCATGCTCGAAGTGGGAAAAAAGAAAATAGCCGAAAAGAAACTGGAAGACACTATCGAGATGGTATTGGGCGACAGTGAAAACCTCCCCTTCGAAGACAACACATTCGATGCCATTACCGTAGCCTTCGGCGTAAGAAATTTTGAAAATCTCGAGAAAGGACTTTCGGAAATTTTACGTGTCCTCCGCCCCGGTGGATGCTTTGTGATCCTGGAGACCTCCGTACCTACCAAACCTCCCTACAAACAAGGGTACAACCTGTACACCCGTCACGTTCTGCCCGTGATCGGGAAGGTCTTTTCCAAAGATCGTTCGGCATACAAATACCTCTCCGAATCGGCATCTGTTTTTCCACACGGAGAAAAACTGAACAATATTTTATCGAAAATCGGGTTTATAAAGGTGCAGAACCATCCCCAGACCCTTGGGGTAGCTACCATATATGTAGCTTCCAAATAAAAAGTCATGACATACCCAAGTAAAACGGAAACTTTAAGCGTATGAACAAAACACTACTTTGTGCCTTTGTGCTTACTTTATTGAGCTATAACGCCTCGGCGCAGTTTAATGAAAACCCGTTGATAAACCTTGAAAACTTTGATAAACAACCCCTGCACTGGGGTTATTTTCTCGGGATCAATCAATACGATTTCAAATTCGATTACCGGGCGTATGACAACCAGGAAAGCCTGAGAGACGTACAGGTAAACAAAAGCATCGGCTTTAATGTGGGGCTCATCGGAGACCTTCGCCTCAATGATTATATGAACCTCCGCCTCGAACCCGGGCTGTACTATACCCAGAGAGACCTTTACTTCCCCGGATTCTATAACCCGGATGGTTCTTTTGATGATGTCAAAGGGCTTCGCCAGGTAAAATCGACTTATATTCACGTACCGTTACTGTTAAAGGTAGGTACGAAACGTATGGGCAATATCAAACCCTATATCGTCGGCGGACTCTCCACATCCATGAACCTGGGCAGTAATGAAAGCAGCCGCGAAGACAACCGGGAGGGAAAATTCCGGATGAAAAAACAGGCCTATTATTACGAGATCGGGTTCGGGATAGATTTCTATTTGTACTATTTCAAATTCTCCCCTTCTATCCGCGGGGTTTTCGCCCTGACTGATGAGTTAAAACCCGATGACAATCCTGCAACCCGATGGACAGGGAACATCGAAAACATGTACAGCCGGGCTATTTTTATCAACCTTACATTTGAGTAGGGCCGAACTCGCGAAAAATTTCCCAGTATTTTCCGTTATGCTTTAAAAGTGTAATACCACGGGCGACAAAAGAAGCCTGAAAAGTCCGTTTCCCGAAGATTTCCCACAGCTCATTATAGGATGCTTCCGGTATATCCCGGGTAGCTACCGTCATATGAGGGTGAAATTTATGTTTCATTTCCGTATCCGAAAAACCGCATGGTCCGGATAATATTTTTTGTAATTCCTGCCGTAGTGCTATCAACCGGGAATGTCCCTTTAACGCAATGTAAATAACTCCGGGCGGAAAACTGCCAAAACCATCCAATACTATCGGAACGGGGCGCATGTTCTCGGCAAAATGCCGCAACGCACCGATCAGGATCGTTTCTTCTCCAGCACTGCGCCGGAAAGGCATTTGAAGTGTAATATGTGCAGGCGATTTCAATGCGTGCTTTATACCATAATTTTCACAGAGCTCCTTTTTGATCAAACAAACCTCATCGCGGATATGCGGTGGGGGTACTATGGCTATAAAATACAAATGCTGCTCCATGCCCTAAAAATAGAAAAGCCGGGCCAAAACAGCAACAGGAGCTTATTGCAAAAACCGCTATATTTACCGTGTGAACTGGAAACAAGCATTAAAAGATTACGGACATTACCTGAAAATAGAGCGGGGGCTATCTGCCAATTCGCTGGAAAACTACACTCTTGATGTCAGGAAACTTATACTATTTCTGGATACTCATCATATCGACCAATCTCCTGTGACGATCACTGCCGAGACGGTTCAGCAGTTCGTTTATGAAATAGCCAAAGAGGTCAATACCCGTTCGCAGGCACGTATACTCTCCGGATTACGCAGCTTCTTCAGTTATCTTGTCTTTGAAGACTACCGGAAGGACAACCCCATGGAACTCATAGAATCACCTCGTATAGGGCGAAAATTGCCAGATACGCTTTCACAGGAAGATATAGACCTTCTTATCGCAGCCATAGATCTCAGTACGCCCGAAGGAGAACGCAACAGAGCGATGCTCGAAACCCTGTATAGTTGTGGCCTCCGGGTATCCGAACTGACGGCACTCCGTATTTCTGACCTTTTTTTTGAAGAAGGTTTTATCAAGGTTACAGGTAAAGGCGATAAACAACGATTTGTCCCCATAGCTCCTGTAACGCAAAGGCTCATCGAACTTTACAGAAGCGAAATCCGGGTACACATTCCCGCACAGAAAGGGCATGAAGACATCCTCTTTCTCAACCGTCGGGGTAAACAACTCACCCGGGCTATGATCTTTACGATAATAAAACGTCTTGCTGAAAAAACGGATTTGAAGAAAAACATCAGCCCGCACACCTTCCGGCATTCTTTTGCCACACATCTGCTACAGAACGGTGCCGATCTGCGGGCCATACAGCAAATGCTCGGACACGAGAGCATAACCACTACCGAAGTGTATATGCATGTCGACCGTTCGCAACTGGCGGAAGTCATGCAAAAATTCCATCCCAGAAGTCCGGAAAAAGAATAGTATTACCATACCACAGTCTACTCCTGTATAGCGGCTTCCCTACCCTTCTTTTTATAGGGACGTATAATAAGTCTGGCCTCCCGGTCAAAACGTATATAATTGTACAGCCAGTTGACAAATACGACCATCTTATTCTTAAACCCTATCAGGGCGAAAAGGTGTACGAATATCCATACAAACCAGGCAAAAACTCCTTGAAACTTCCAGCGCGGAAGATCGACCACAGCTTTATTTCGTCCCACGGTAGCCATGGATCCCTTATCAAAATAACGGAAAGGCTTCATGGGCCTGCCCTGAAGGAACTTTGCCAGATTACTTCCCAGCAATTTCCCCTGCTGTATTGCAGGTTGTGCCATCATGGGATGCCCGTTCGGATATTTTTCCGTAGGCATATAAGCCACATCACCGATGGCAAAGATATCTTTAAACCCTTCGACCTGGCTGAATTCATTGACTTTAACCCGGTTGCCCCGTGCCAGGAGTTCTTTGGCATCTACCCCTTTGAGTGTCGCCCCTTCTACTCCTGCTGTCCATATCAGGGTTTCCGTCTCAAACGCCAGTCCTGTATTGGTCGTCACTGTGTACCCGTCATAATTGGTTACAAACGCGCTTTTCCAGATATTCACACCCAGCTTTTCGAGAAACTCTTCGGCTTTCTTCGACGCTTTAGGGCTCATGGCATCCAAGACCCTGTCGGTTCCCTGGATAAGATTGATCTGCATCTGGCGAATGTCCAGATCCGGATAATCTTTAGGCAATATACCTTTTTTGATCTCTGCCAGTGCCCCGGCCAGTTCCACCCCAGTAGGGCCGGCTCCTACAATAACAAAGTTCATCAGGGCATTTCGTTTATCCAGGTTATTGGTAAGCAACGCCTGTTCGAAATTCTCCAGGATAAGACTTCTGAGGTTCAGGGATTGCGGAATGGTTTTCATAGCCATCCCGTTTTGCTTTACATTCTCGTTACCGAAATAATTGGTTCTCGATCCGGTGGCAATCACAAGATAATCGTATGTGATGTCCCCTATATCAGTCTTGATATTCTTATTTTCCGGTTCGATACTTTCCACATTCGCCAGACGAAAATAAGAATTCGGATAATTTTTCAACACCTTGCGGATGGGATAAGCGATAGAATCGGGCTCCAGTCCTCCTGTAGTTACCTGGTAAAGCAGCGGTTGAAAAGTATGGTAATTATGTTTGTCCAGCATCACCACCTGAACATCCTGTTTTCCTAAGCGTTTTGCCAATTCCAGGCCGGCAAAACCACCGCCTATGATTACTACCCTCGGAATACTGGTCTTTGGAATATTCATAAGAAGAATGAAATTTACGATGCAAAGGTAAGTGTTAGTTATCTTTTAATAGTTGTAAAGCCCTAATTTATTATCCCCAAATATTGATAAAACGAACATAATCTAAAAAATACGTTATACTTCAACTCCCTTTCCTTCATTTTACATTAAATTTATTGCAAAATTTTTTGACTATGAAGTTGTTCCACACCACACTATTAACACTTTTCTTTTCTATTTCTCTTGGTTACGCTCAAAAACACACAAACAAGGCCCTTTCGGAAATCGACAGCAAGCAGCATTTTTACGGCGATATTGCGCAATCGATCTGGGAATATGCTGAAATGGGTTACCTTGAGGAAAAAAGTTCGGCCTTGCTACAAAAAACACTTAAAGACGAAGGTTTCACAATAAAGACAGGGATTGCCGGTATTCCTACTGCATTTATTGCCGAATATAATAACGGGGGGCCTGTTATCGGAATACTGGGAGAATACGATGCCCTTCCCGGGCTTTCACAGGAAGCTGTTCCGGAGAAAAAATCAAGGGGAGAAAAAGCGGGACATGCCTGCGGGCATCACCTTTTCGGCACGGCATCGGCAGCAACAGCCATCGCGGTCAGGAACTGGCTGAAAGAAAATAAGGTTAAGGGTACCATACGTTTTTACGGGTGTCCTGCCGAAGAAGGCGGATCGGGAAAAGTTTATATGGTCCGTGAAGGCGCTTTCGATGATGTAGACGCCGTTATACACTGGCATCCTTCTTCGGTAAATGCCGCAAATGCCGGGGCAGCTCTGGCTAATAAGTCTGCAAAGTTCCGTTTTTACGGGGTTTCGGCACATGCCGCTGCAGCACCGGAAAAAGGAAGATCGGCCCTCGATGCCGTCGAAGCCATGAATTATATGGTAAACATGATGCGCGAGCACGTGCCTTCCGACTCCAGGATACACTATGTCATTACCAGCGGAGGAAAAGCTCCGAACGTAGTACCGGATTTCGCCGAGGTCTATTATTATGCGCGACATGCAAAACGGGATGTGGTTATCGATATCTTCGACCGCATGGTCAAAGCTGCCGAAGGTGCTGCCCTTGGTACGGGTACTACGATGGAGTATGAAATGATAGGTGGCACACACGAGCTCTTGCCCAATCTTACCCTGCAAAAACTCATGTATGACAACCTGGTATCGGTAGGAGGTTATACCTATACTCCGGAAGAAAAAGCTTTTGCGGAAAAAATAGGAAAAACCCTGGGAATAGAAAACGTGGATTATGATGCGCCCCATAGCATTATGCCCTATCAGGAAACCGGAACTCCAGGAGGTTCCACGGATGTAGGCGATGTCAGTTTTGCCGTACCTACCGTAGGTATGGGAGCCGCAACCTGGGTGCCCGGAACACCTGCACATAGCTGGCAGGCTGTGGCTGCAGGGGGTATGAGCATAGGGAAAAAAGGTATGATGGTTGCCGCTAAAACCATGACCCTAACGGCCATAGACCTGTTTTCATCCCCGGAAACCCTCAAAAAAGCCAAAAAAGAATTCCTGGAAAAAAGAGGTCCTGATTTCAAATACATCCCCATGCTTGGCGAGCGCGATCCTGCACTGGATTATAGAAAATAATAGCAGTTTTTCGATCCGGCAAAACAACAGAAGCATACGAACATTCCCTGAAATACAAGGATAGTCTCCGGCGTTTTTACCTTGTATTTCTGGTTATTTTCACCCCACAGACCCTTTGATCCTCTACCGGAAAAACCTGCTGTGCTATTATTCCGTATATTTTTGTAACAAACCCCGGAATCCTGCTACTAATATCAAAATATCTTATCATTAGTGGACAAAGAACTGGAACATAGTTTTGTAAGCGAACTGGAAAGGAATCAGAATATCGTACATAAAGTATGCAGGTTGTACACCTCCTCTCCGGACGAGCACAATGACCTGTTCCAGGAAATTACCATACAACTCTGGAAGGCCTATCCTAAATTCAGGGGAGAAGCCAAGTTCAGTACGTGGATGTACCGGGTAGCCCTGAATACGGCTATCACCCTGTACAGAAAATCGAAAACGACCATACGGACTCAAGGCTACGAGAATGTTCTGAGCAATCTCAAGGCCAGTGAATATAACGATGAAGAAGAACAACAGTTAAAATTAATGTATGATGCCATAAAGCAACTGAGCGATGTAGAAAAAGCCTTGATCTTCCTGTATCTGGAAGATAAGAATTACAAGGAAATATCCGATACCCTGGGAATTAGCGAAGTCAATGCCAGGGTAAAAATGAACCGGATAAAATTGAAGTTACGAACCATTTTGAACCCGTAGTTATGGATGAGTTAGAGCTGTTAAAAAAGGATTGGAAGAAAAGAGAGGCTTCGTTACCGAAATTGTCATACCAGGATATTTATAAAATGATCTGGAAAAAGTCCTCTTCAAGTGTAAAGTGGATATTTATCATAAGCGCCATAGAATTATCACTGGGTCTGGTTTTTCTCTTTTATACGCCTTCCTACATGAAAGAAATGAACTATCTGTTTACCGATATTTTACTGTATAGCACATATCCCGTTATTATTTATTTCGTGTACAGGTTTTACCTCAACTACAAAAAGATATCGGCAACGTCATCAGTAAAAGGCCTTATGGATTCTATTTTGCGAGCCCGGAAAACAGTAAAACATTACATTCTGTTCAACCTGGCTATTATCGCATTAACATCGATCAGCACGGCCATTATCACCTATGTAAAAGGGCATGGTGGCTGGGAGGTTTACAAACAGAATGCTCACCTGAGCGATCATCTCATCCTGTTGTTTTTTGTAGTGTTGCTCACTGCAATGATCATCGGAGTCTGCCTCGGAATTTACCTCCTGCTTTATGGATTTTTGCTGCGTCGTCTTAATAGAAACTATAAAGAATTGAAACGCCTGGAAGTTTAGCAGAGCAGGCATCAAAAATAACCGGGGTTACAGGAAATTTCATCTCCTGCAACCCCGGTTTGTATAGATTGATAGGTTATTTAGTAGGCCTTATTGTATTCCTTTTGTATAGCAGGGCGACCCTTTTCCATCCACTCCGGCATTTTCGCTCCTTTCAGATAGTGATCGAAGAACTGCATCATTCGCGTAGATAAGTCCTTTCTGTTACCCCAGCTGCTTCCTTTAAGATTGTGAGGTTCTCCGTTGTAGGAGAGCATCCACACCGGTTTATCGAGCCTGCGCAAGGCCACGAAGTATTCTATCCCCTGGTACCAAGGTACTGCACCGTCATTATCATTGTGCATCATCAGCAATGGTGTATTTACCTTATTGGCATAAAACAAGGGCGAATTTTCGAGATACAAATCCAGTTTATCCCAAAGCGTTCCCCCTATCCGGCTTTGCGTATGTTCGTACTGGAACATACGGCTCATTCCTGTTTGCCAGCGGATCCCTCCGTAGGCACTGGTCATATTACTTACAGGTGCACCTGCCATAGCCGCTGCAAACATATCTGTCCTCGTAATGAGATAAGCCGTCTGGTATCCGCCCCAGCTTTGTCCCTGCAATGCAATGCGGGAGTCATCTACATAGTCGTAATCCGATATAAGCTTTTCTACTCCGCTTACGATACAGTCATACGCACTTTGTCCCGGATAGCCTTCTTTGTAAACGATATCCGGAACAAAAACAAGATAATCATTACTGGTGTAGAAAGGCTTATTTACCGTAGAGCGGCTTGGCGCGGGTACAAAATGTCTGTGATACGTATCCGAGTTTAATTCGTAGTAATATACCACCATCGGATATTTCTTTCCCGGCTCCATATTTTCGGGCTTATACAACAACCCCTGTAACGGAACATCGTTATAATTCTCCCATTCTACCAGCGAAACACTTCCCCATTTAAAATCCTTTTGCTGTGGGTTGGCCGCCGTGAGCTTTTTCGGACCTTTCCACTTTATGGAAGTAATCCAGATATCAGGATACTCTGTAAAACTCTCTCGTGTAAAGAAAACTTTGTCCGCATGCTTTGCTTTACGGGGACTTCCGAAAGTATAATCTCCCGTAACGATTTTTTCCGGGATTCCGGAACGATTGAGGTCTGCAAAGGCATATCCGTCTTTTTTGGTCTTTTCTTCAAAAGCGAACAACCACACTTTTTTACCGGTCTCAATAAAATCTTCTTCGCGGTCCAGTTGTATGTACCGATAGACGGTACTTGTTTCCCGCCCGTTAGCTGTTATCCGCAACGGTTTCTTTTTTCCGGAAGGGTCAAGTCGCCAGATATCGTACCGGTCGTAGACGAAAACCGCTTTGTCATCTTTGGCCCATCCCGCAACGCCGTATGGCCTGGGTTCACTCGGAGTATCATGTCTTTCATTATAGAAAGGAACTTTCAGATTATCGGTGAGGGCACGTTGGGTATTATTTTTGAGATCTACAGCATAATACACACTGTCCTTACGATTATAAAAGACCCCGTAATGCTGTGAAGGGCCCACCCACATCCTATTCTGTTCTTTTACGAGAAGCTTTCTTGCTCCCGTTTCCAGGTTAACCGTGTAGATATCACCTATCCAAAGCCCGGTCCACGAAGAAGCTCTCTGATAGGCATCCCCGTCTTCAGCCAGTACATATTTACCCCTTCCGTGGTCCAGTACCGTTACTTCGGGCAAGGTACTGTCTGCCAACTGTATGGCAGTACCTGCTTCAAAATTATATACGGCGAGATAGGTTTTCTTTTTATCCTTACCCAGATTTACCTTTTGCTGCGGCTGTAACTGCTTATCGGTCCAGGCCCAGATATCTACGGAAACTCTTTCGTTATTGAGCAACGTATCTTTCGGATGGTCTTTTTCCGGAAAAGCCGTTCCGAAGAACATTCGCTTCCCGTCCTTGGAGAAAAATACATTTCCGTTTTCCGATGCTCCCCAATCCTGAGGAAGATTTTTTATAGCATCGTCCGTTATAGATTTTACATCCTTCGTAGTGCCTGCATAGAGCGCATATTTCTTTATTTTGGTCGTGTCTTCAGAAAACAAAAATCCCACTTTCTCACCCGAAGGTCCGAACGATATTTTCGCTACCGATCCCTCCCTTTTAAAAAGCGTATCCGTCTTTCCGGAATCGGCATCAAAATAAAGTACGGCCGAAGTGGTCACCGTGCTGTCTTTTTCTTCTGCCCCCAATAAAAGCCGGTTCTTTTTGACTGCCCAGCTAAAGGACTTGGTATGATTAAACAGTATACTATCTCCCCGGAGAGGGTTCCGTACAACGACGAGCGTATCTTTTTTACTTTTCTTTTCCGAAGCTTTTGCCGTATCTTTTACTTTTTTTGCTTCTCCATCCATCACGGTTTTATAAGCCAGCCAGTCACCACCTTCTGAGGGTAGACTAAAACTGCTTACATTCGGATATTTTTTGAGGTCTCCCGTTTTCAAGATATAGATCCCCAAAGAGTCTTTCGGCTGTTTGTCCTTTTTCCATTTGGCTGTTTCGGACTTTCTGCGAAGTGCTATCGGAGGTTTTATACCAAAAGCGACAAAAGCACTGTTTCCGCTGATAGTGGCATCAGCTCCCCTGGCGATAGTGTCGGATACACCAGTAGTGGTGTTGGTGATCACAAGGGCCCCGTCCCCGTCACCAGTATTATATTCGTACACAAGATAATTTCCGTCATCCGACAACTGGGGTTTTTGAATGTATCTCCAGTTATCAAAATCGTCTACCGTAATAGATTTCTTCTGTGCGAATAGCGTTCCTGCCGTGAGCAACAGAAATGCCGATACGCGTAATTTTCGGTTCATTTTGAGTTCGTTTTAGTTTTAAAAATTGCGTTAGCCTGCCGGATCTCCGGCTTATTTTCCTTTTTCAGTTTTTACTTTTTTATCAATCCTCTTCCTTATAACTCCAGCGACGCTTCTGATTGAGCTCTTCTTCAATCTGCAAAGCTTCTTCAGGAATTACTTTAAGGAAAGAAGGATGTTGCTCTATGGCGTATTCCAGTTGCTCTACAATTTGCTCCACACTGTCATTTTCATAATCGATGTCCAATGGCTTTTTAATTACCATAGATTGCAGGATACCTTTCTTTTTGACCCATAACCCTTTTTTATCAAAAGATCTTCTGAAACCATCTATGACTACCGGGATAACCAAAGGCCTATACTGTTTGATAATATGGGCCGTCCCTTTACGTATGGGTTTCCAAGGTTTTGTCGTTCCCTGCGGGAAGGTAATCACCCAACCGTCCTCCAATGCGATTCCTATATTTTCCGTATCCTTAGGATTCACGCCGCGCTGTATTTCTTTCCCTTTCTCCCGCCACGTGCGCTCTACGGTAATGGCCCCGGCGTAAGACATAATCCTGGCCAAAAGACCGGCACGCATGGTTTCTCTGGCTGCGACATAATAAATATTGAGTTTTGGCTGCCATATATAACCGACATTTTTTATGGAGTCGACCCTATGGGTCAGACTGGCATTAAAAACGTGGAACATAGCGACTACATCTGCAAAATAAGTTTGATGATTGGATACGAATAACACTCCCGTTTCTGGTAATTCCTTGATGATCTCGGACCCTTCGATCTGCAGTTCGTTGAAGCCGCGGTAGCGTCTGTGTGTGAGTACTCCGAATATCCTGATCAACCATTTTTTCAGGAACAAGATGTGTCCGAAAGGATTCTTCTTGAATAATCCCATGTATATACTATTAAATTTTAAGGCTGTGATGCCGGTGTAGACCAGGCCTTACAAAAATATATATTTAAATTATTATTCCTGCTGATTCGTCAGTCCATAGCCATCGCCAGCAGGTCTTTTACTTCACTGAGCATAGCTGCGGTGGCACCCCAGACCGTATATCCGTGAAAATCAAAATAAGGTACGTCCACATTGGTGGCATAAGAAGTGACAATAGTTTTGCGGGCAACCAGCTTGTCATCGAGGATATTCTCCAGGGGAACCTCAATGAGTTTGGCCACTTCTTTTTCCTGTGGAATAAACAGGGGCGTCTCTTCCGATATTCCAAAAAAAGGATGTACCAGAAAGTTGCTCGGGGGCACATAAAGCGTGGTAAGAGCCCGTACCACATTGATTTTTTCCGGGGAAACCCCTACCTCTTCCTGAGTTTCCCGCAATGCTGTAATACGAATATCCGCATCTTCCTTTTCCATTTTTCCACCGGGAAAACCGACCTGATTGGAGTGAATACCCTCATATTTTCTGCGGAGCAAAAGAATAATACTGGTCCGGCGAGCGTTATCCGGATAGAACAAGGCCATAACTCCGGCTTTCCTGGGATTCTTTAGGGAAAGATCTACCTCGCGTAACTCTTTTGCCCGGATAGAAGCCATTTTGTACTGTGATTCCTGCCCCGGTAAAGGCAGATTTTTTATTTTTGGAACTAACTCTAAAAATTCGTCAAAATTCATGTTACGCAATACACTGAGTCTTTTTACAATAATACTACTTATATTTTTAACCGGTTGCCAAGAAAACGCTAAAAAAAGCTCCTCCGGGAGCACTCCATCGGCGAAAGAAACACTTCGGGGAACAAAATCAGCTCACGATGAGCAAAAGGATAGTGTTGCCCAAGACAGTATTCCGAAAAACATAAAGGTCGAGGACACCATTGTTCTCAACGATGACAATGCCATTCCTTTCTTTTTCGAATACAACAAAGAGCACAAGGAACACAAGGTTAAGATTGCTACAAAATACGGGGATATCATTATTGAACTTTACAGGGAAACACCTTATCACCGTTCCAATTTCATATACCTGACCAAAAAAAAATATTTTGACGGCACTTATTTTCACCGGGTCGTAAAGAACTTCATTATTCAGGGTGGAAACTCCGACAGCCGTATCACAGCGGAAAAGCGGACAAAAATAGGCAGGTACCTTCTTCCTCCCGACACGAGAAAGGGATTCAAACACCACCGTGGGGTAATATCCATGCCGAGTAGCGATGATGTGGACAATCCGCATAAACTGGCTTCGCCTTTCGAGTTTTTTATCGTGGTCCAGGATCCGGGAGCTTATCACCTTGACGGAAATTATACTGCTTTCGGGCGTGTCGTTCAGGGGATGGATGTTGTCGACAAAATCAGTGAACTCCCTACAGACGACAGAGAGTGGCCTTATGAAGGGGTACGGATGAAGGTAGAAATTATAGAGTAATTAAACCCATATAGAAAAGACGCGTGATTTCCGAAATGAAAATCACGCGCTTTTTTTTATAACGATCACGGGAGCCTTCGACCGGATCAACCGGTAAAGTACAACATAATGGAAGTTATAATAACTATAATAAGTACGGAAGTTGCGATATCCACCCAACTGTAACTGTTCTTCACTTCGGCTTTTTGCTCGGGCGTCAATGTCCCCATGGCCAATCCTTCTACCTGTTCGGGCAAAGGTTTGGGTGTAGACAAACTCACCCCTACGAGGATACAGAGTGAAATAACAAAAATAACAATAGCAAAGTGAGAGAACGGTATGGCGATGATATCGCCTAATATACCCGTAAACTCATGACCCGGACTAAACGTTACGATCGTATCCAGCACAAGCCGGAAGAGCCCTATACCAAAGCCTGTGTATAATGTCACCATCGCTCCGGTGGCATTGATACGTTTAGACAGGATCCCAAGCAGGAAAACCGCCGTAATGGGAGGTGCAATATAGGACTGTACCGATTGCAGGTAATCATAGAGTGTACCCGGGGCATTTTTCATAACCGGTATCCAGGCAAAACCTAAAATCACAATTACCCCTGTAGCTATTTTACCGATACGAAGCAACTTACGCTCGCTGTCATGAGGCCTTAGTTTTTTGTATATATCTATGGTAAACAGGGTAGAACAGGAGTTAAATACCGAAGCCAACGAACTCATAAGTGCTGCGAGCAATCCGGCAGCCACCAATCCCCGAATCCCGGCAGGAAGCAGGGTTTTCACCATAGTCGGCAATACCTCATTGGCATCGTCGTACTGAAGCACTCCTTGCTTACTGAGTGCAAAAGCCACCATTCCCGGTACGAGGAAAAGGAATACGGGCAGTATTTTCAGGAATCCGCCCCAGATAGCTCCTCTCCGGCCTTCTTTAACATTTTTGGCGGTCAGGACACGTTGTACGATATACTGGTCGGTACACCAGTACCATATTCCCACAATTGCTCCACCAAACACCATCCCCGTCCACGGATATCTCGGATCATCGGCGGGGCGCCACATATTAAAATGTTCACTCCCCACAATTTCTTTGAGCCCGGACCATCCTCCTATAGCTTCATGGTTCAGCCCGATAAATGTTACCGCGAGTGCCCCCCCGATGAGTATAAACGTCTGAAGGGTTTCTGTATATACCACCGCGCTCATTCCGCCGACTACCGTATAAACGCCGGTAATCACAAGCGTAAGAATCGCTCCGGTCCAGAAATCTATTCCCAGAAGAGACTGAAAGACGATCCCTCCGGCATAAATCGATACGGATACCTTGGTCAGAATATATCCTACGAGGGATAATATGGATAAAAACCATCTTGCTTTGGGGCTGTATCTCCTTTCCAGAAATTCGGGCATGGTGAATACCCCGCTGCGTGCGTAGAAAGGAAGAAACACCCATCCGAGTAACAGTACGATCCATGCATGGAGTTCGTAATGTGCCATGGGCATTCCGCTATCCGCACCCGCTCCGGCAAGCCCTACGAGGTGTTCCGATCCGATATTCGACGCAAAAATAGAGGCTCCTACCACAAACCATCCTACATTCCGTCCCGCGAGAAAGTAATCTTGTGTATCTTTTTGTTTTTTGCTCATCACCCAGGCAGCAATACCGAGGAGAAGTACAAAGTACATTGCTATGACAATCCAGTCCAGTTGTTCCATAATTCCGGTTTTTGGTCAGCTATTCCGAATACGGGAGGCCAGGATCTCCCGCATCGGAAACAGTAACTTAAATATATTGATTAATCAGGTTTTCGAAGTGTTCCTGTTTCCCGCTTCGCTGTTTGATCTCCTGATGTCCTTCTGCATAACGGTAAAGTTCTTCCAGGGAAGTCATACCATCGGCAAACACTTTTCCGTCTCCAGAGTCAAAAGAACTGTAACGTTCTTTACGTAAGGCGAGGTATTCGGAATCGTCGAGGATACGCTGTGCAGCGATCAGGGCACGTGCAAAAGCATCCATTCCCCCGATATGTGCGTAGAAAATATCTTCGAGATCCGTAGAATTTCTGCGGGTTTTAGCATCGAAATTGACACCTCCGCCCTGGAATCCTCCTGCCTGAAGGATAACAAGCATGGCCTGGGTAAGTTCGTAAACATCTACAGGAAACTGATCCGTATCCCATCCGTTCTGATAATCACCCCGGTTGGCATCTATACTTCCCAACAGGTTATTGTCTGCCGCCACCTGGAGTTCGTGTTCAAAAGTGTGTTGAGCGAGCGTGGCATGGTTTACTTCGATGTTCAGCTTAAAATCGTCCAAAAGGTCGTATTTGGTAAGAAAGCCGAGCACCGTAGCCGAATCAAAATCATATTGATGTTTGGTGGGCTCCATAGGCTTGGGCTCTATAAAAAATTTACCTTTGAATCCCTGTTTACGGGCATAGTCCCTGGCCATGTGCAGGAAGGTGGCAAAGTGTTCCTGTTCGCGCTTCATATCGGTATTCAGAAGAGACATATAGCCTTCTCTACCACCCCAGAACACATAATTCTCTCCTCCGAGTTTAATGGTAATGTCCAGTGCGTTTTTCACCTGTGCCCCGGCTTGTGCCAATACGTCAAAATCGGGATTGGTAATGGCTCCGTTCATATAACGGGGATGACTGAAACAATTTGCTGTACCCCACAACAGTTTTACACCGGATGACTTTTGTTTCTCCAGAGCATAGTCCGATATAAACTGTAACCTCTTCTCGGATTCGGCCAGGTTCTTTCCTTCATCGATCAGATCGAAATCGTGAAAACAGTAGTAAGGAACCCCCAGTTTGGTAATGAATTCGAAAGCGGCATCCATCTTGTCTTTAGCCTGCTGTTTTGCATCGCTTGCTTCGAGCCATGGAAATTTTTTGGTAGGTACTCCGAACGGATCTCCTCCCGTACCGGTAAATGTATGCCAGTAGGCCACAGCAAACCGGAAATGTTCTTTCATGGTTTTGCCTCCTATGACTTTGTTCTCATCGTAATACTTAAATGCGAGAGGATTTTTGGAAGAAGCGCCTTCAAACGCAATTTTCCCTATCCCTTTGAAATACTCTTTCTCTCCTAATGTTATCATTTTTGCTTACATTAATTTATTGTTATACTTCGGTGTCAGGTATTTATATATGCTTTATGATGTTGTTTTTTTTAATATTGGGTAGTGGCAAGCGCCTCTTTCCAGGCAAGGTAAGCCCCCCGGTATGCACCGGCTTCCTTCAGCGGGCTATAGGTCGCTATGTATTCGTCACCGGAAAACGCATCTCCGAACGTATCGAAATCGCCATAACTGTAACCTGCTGCACGTGCGGCTCCGACAGCACCTGTAGTGTCCACTATCCGGATCTCACGGTCTACCAATGTAGCTATGGTCCTTGAAAACAACTCCGAGCGGAACAGGTTATCTCCTCCCGCTTTTATGGTGGTCAATTGTACCCCGTCGTTTTCAAGTATCCCGATACCGTACACAAAAGAAAACGCTATACCTTCGAGTGCGGCTCTGAAAAGATGTCCCTGTCCATGGATATTGAAATTCAGATCCTTTACGGCTGCCCCGATATTGGCATTGTAAAGCATCCGTTCCGAACCGTTGCCGAAAGGAAGTATCCGCAGACCTTCCGATCCGACAGGAACGACTGCAGCCATCCGGTTCATATCGTTGTAACTTAGTGTACCACCCGAGATCTGATCTTTCATCCAGCGATACAGTATCCCCGCTCCATTGATATTCAACAGTTTTCCGATCCGCGGATTTTCCGGTTTGTGGTTGACGTGAGCAAAATTATTGATCCGGGTGCCTTCACTGGTTCTGCTAACATCGCTAACCGCATACACCACTCCGGATGTACCTCCTGTAGCCGCAATTTCTCCCGGATTAAAAACATTCAGGGACAGCGCATTGTTTGGCTGGTCTCCTGCCCTGTAGAGCAGCGGAATACCTGCCTTGAGCCCCAATACTTTTGAAGCCTGCCCGGTCAGTTTGCCCTGCTCCGAAAAAGTGGCCACCACCTCCGGAAGAAGCTCCGTATCGATGCCGGCTTGTTCGAGCAGCCACAACGCAGGTTTGTCGTCCTTAAAGTCCCAGGTAATACCTTCCGATAATCCCGAAGGGGTTGTAGTACACCGCCCGGTAAGCTTTAAGGCTATGTAATCGCCGGGCAGCAGAAACTTATGGATTTTTTCAAATATCCCCGGCTCATTATCTTTTACCCATTTTAATTTGGACAATGTAAAATTCCCCGGAGCATTAAGGAGCCGTTCCAGGCACTTCGTCTCTCCCGCCTTCGCACAAAGCTCATTTCCTACGGCTACCGCCCGGCTGTCGCACCATATAATGGAATCCCGAAGCACGTTAAGTTCTTTATCGACAATGACAAGACCGTGCATCTGGTAGGATACTCCCATTCCGGCTACTTGATACGGATCTACCCCGGTTTCCCGGATAAGTTTTCCCGTTGCCTTAATGAGGTTCTCCCACCACATTTCAGGGTTTTGTTCTCCCCATCCGGGCTCTATGGAGGTAATAGGCATTTCGTTATCGGGTTGTTGTGTAATGCCGATCACTTTTCCACTCCCCGCTTCGACAAGAGAAGCTTTTACCGAAGAGCTTCCCACGTCATATCCTATCCAATACATATATTAAGATGTCTTTACTATTTTATTGCACACTTGTTTGCTGTAATCCGGGACTTCAAAAAAACACCTTATAGTTATTTTCACTATAAGATATGGTAAAATTAACCATATCTTTCGATCTGACAAATTTTTTACCATAAAATCGAACTGATCACGGACCCGGAGCCAAATATACATTTTTATCGCTAAAAAATTAAACATATATTAATGGCTACCTCAGCGCCCTTCCCCGGAGAACAGGGAGTCCGTCTCCCGGTAAGTTCTTGCAAAAGGACAAGCCCGATGCCGGTTACAGGCAATTGTGTATATTTGATGACTTCAATACTATGCTTTTGAGGTGATCCGGGCAAGCTTCGGGCAAAACCGCCAAAATGATGCCGCAAAACAGACTAAACAGCAGACATGAAAGCAAACAAGGAAATCACCATCTACGATATAGCGGAAAAATTAAAATACGCTCCGTCCACGATCTCCCGGGCACTCAATGATCATCCAAGCATCAGTAAAAACACCACACTACTGATCAAGAAGGTAGCGAAGGAAATGGGGTACCGCCCCAATTCGCTTGCGGCAAGCCTGAGAAACAACAGGAGCAAGACCATAGGTATCATGATATCCCGCATCAATCGTCCTTTTGTCTCTTCCCTGATTAGTGGTGTCGAAGAAACCGCCCGAAAATCGGGGTATAATGTTATTATCAGTCAATCCAATGACAAGTACGAAAATGAGGTCATCAATGCCCAGACCTTATACAACAGCCGGATCAGCGGACTTATTGTTTCGCTCTCCATGGAAACCCGAAAACTCGATCATCTACGTCCTTTTATAAACCAGGGAATTCCTATCGTCTTTGTAGACAGGGTTCCGGATATGGCCGATGCCCATAAAGTTATCATAGACAATTATACCGCGGGTTACCGGGCTGCAGAACATCTTATTGAGCAGGGATGTACGCGGATTGCCCACTTTGCCGGAGCACAACACCGCAATGTTTACAGCGAACGTAAAAAGGGGTATATGGATGCTCTTAAAGATCACAACCTCAAGGCAGATAAGGACTTCATCATTACCTTTGAGAGCTTGAGTTTTGAAGAAGGCGAAAAAGCTACTAAAAAATTACTCGATCTTCCGATACCTCCCGACGGTATTTTTGCTGCCAATGACACCACAGCCGTAAGTGCAATTATGTATGCCAAGAAAAGAGGTATAAAGATCCCGGATGAACTCGCTGTCATCGGCTTTAATGACGACCCCATAGCCTCTATCGTAGAACCCGCTCTCTCCACCGTCATACACCCCGCCATAAAAATGGGGCAACTCTCTGCAAAGCGCATATTGCAACACGCCGTTGAAAAAGACGAAGAGGTCCTTTTCGAAACCTCCATCCTTCCGACGGAGCTTTGCATCCGTAATTCGTCCCTGAAAAACAAATAATATAATCCGTATTCCGGGACAAACTTCGTGTTGTACCTCTCCCTATTTTCACCGCATTTGTTATTATCACTATAGTTAAGTATAAAAACGCAACCGATTGCATCAAATATTTTGAAAAGGTACTTTTTTTCATTTATTTTACATTCAGAACACCCCCTTCAGACTTATATATGGTCTTTACGGGAGTTTTTCCGACCTTATTTCCGTTAGGAGAAACAGCTGAAAACTAAAAACATACATTATGACTAAAACAGCAATTGTAACCGGGGGAAACTCCGGCCTTGGCTATGCTACGGCCAAAAAATTATGTGACAACGGTATCAAAACATATATCATAGGCAGAACCCCCGAAAAAACCGAAGTTGCCTGTAAAGAGATCGGGGAACTGGCGTTTCCCGTTATCTTTGACCTCAACAACCTGGAGGGCATTCCGGGCATGATCAAGGATATCGCTAAAAACGGCCCTATAGATATCCTCGTCAACAATGCGGGGATCAATATGAAAAAGGAATTTATCGATGTTACCGATGCGGATTTTGAGTCTATTATCCACACTAACGTATTCAGCGTATTTTCCGTAAGCCGTGAAGTGGTAAAAATAATGAAGGAAAACGGAGACGGAAGTATCGTCAATATCAGTTCCATGACTTCCCAATACGGCATTCCGAAAGTAATTGCATATTCTGCCAGTAAATCGGCTATCGAGGGGATGACAAGGGCTATGGCGGTAGAACTCGCCCAGTATGGCATCCGCGTTAACTGCGTAGCTCCGGGCTTTATCAAAACCAAAATGTCTTCAAAAGCACTCGACAATGATCCGGAACGTAAAAACAAAGTACTCTCCAGAACACCGATGGGAAAACTGGGTGACCCTTCGGATATCGGTGATGCGGTATTTTATTACGCCACTTCCGAATCCAAGTTTACAACGGGCACCATACTTCCGGTAGACGGAGGAAACAGCATAGGTTTTTAAACAAAAACGATAACTAACCGGAAACTTTTCAAAAGGATCAATTGCTGTGCATGAAATAACGGCAGAAAAAAGAAAGGTTCCGGCAGATACCAAATATATTACAACATGATACGAATGCAGCAAACCATGCGATGGTACGGACCGCATGATGGCGTAAGCCTGAAGGAAATAAGACAGTCGGGGGCAAGCGGTGTGGTCACAGCCCTGCATGAAATTCCGGTAGGAGAGGTATGGACCACGGCGGAAATCGGTAAAAGACTGGCTGAGATACGGGAAGCAGGACTCGACTGGACCGTTATCGAAAGTCTTCCCGTCCATGAAGACATCAAACGCCGCAACGGCAACTACGAACTGTATATAAAAAATTATAAGGAAAGCCTGAAAAATATCGCCTCCTGCGGACTCCGGGTTATCACTTATAACTTTATGCCTGTTCTGGACTGGGTAAGAACAAACACCATGTTTGTCAATGAAGACGGCACCAAAACACTACGCTTTGAAAAAGACGCATTTGTGTTCTTTGACCTGTCTCTTTTGAAAAGACCCGGGGCAGAAAATGATTATACCGGGGAGGAAATGGCAAGTGCCCTCGCTTATGGCGACAAACTCTCGGAAGAAGATAAACAATTGTTATTCAATACGGTACTGCTGGGTCTTCCCGGAAGTAAGGAAAATTTCACTCCGGAGAAAGTCCTGAGCCTCTTAAAAGAGTATGAGGGTATAGACGACACCAGGCTACGGGAAAACCTGCAACTCTTTTTGAGTGAAGTAGCTCCCGTTGCGGAAGAGTTGGGCCTGAAACTGGCCATTCATCCGGATGATCCGCCTTTTTCCGTATTGGGATTACCCCGTATCGTGTGCTCTGAACAGGACATCGATAGGATATTCGAAGCGGTTCCGGTGAATGCCAACGGACTTTGTTTCTGCACGGGGTCTCTCGGGGCCAATCCGGATAACAACCTTGTCCGTATCCTGGAAAAACATGGCGACCGTATTCACTTCCTTCACCTGAGGAGTGTGGAGAAAGAACGCAAAGGTGTGTTCAAGGAAGCAGAACACCTTGGCGGTGATGCTCCTATGGCTACCATAGTCCACAAGATACTGCAGTTGATGAACAGCAGAAATACGGCGCTCCCTATGAGGCCGGACCACGGTGCTCTTTTCACGCTGGAAGAGGGAAGAGAACACTATTCCGGTTATTCCCTGATCGGACGACTCAAAGGACTTGCTGAGATCCGGGGGCTGGAACAAGGCATCGTGTATGCCCTGGAACAGCACGTATAATTTTTATAACATCAAATACAAAGCCCCGGTACCATGTTCAAAAAACGGTACCGGGGCTTTTTAATACCCGAAAAATCCTGATCCCGGTTATTCTGTCACCGTACTGATCGTTTCGATAGTTCCGTCTTCGCGATGTTTCAGGGGACTCACTTTGATATTCCTCAGGTGTGTTTTACCGGATAATTCGGTATCGTGGTAAAAGATGTACCACTGCCCGTTAAACTCCGCAATAGAGTGGTGATTGGTCCATCCCTCAACCGGGTTCAGAATATTCCCCTGGTAAGTAAAAGGTCCGTAAGGGCTATCTCCTGTGGCATACGCTATGTAATGTGTATCTCCCGTAGAATATGAAAAATAATACTTCCCTTTATATTTATGTACCCAGGCCGCTTCAAAAAAGCGCCGGTCATGATCTCCCGCGAGGATAGGGTTTCCCTCCTTATCCAGTATACGGATCTCTTTGAGCTTTTCATCGAACTGCAACATATCATCGCTCATACGAGCCACCCTTGGCCCGATAGCAGGTTCGTCATCCGCAGGTTCGTTGTCATACGGGGTTTTGGTATGGTGATCGTATTCACCTGTCCTCCAGTTTTGCAATTGCCCTCCCCATATTCCGCCGAGATACATATAATACGCTCCGTCGTCATCCTTAAACACTGCCGGGTCGATACTCAGGCTACCTTTGATAGGCAATTTCTCTGCTTTAAAAGGTCCTTCCGGCCTTGAGGCAACAGCCACCCCGATATGGAACACTCCATCTTTATCCTTGGCAGGGAAATACAAGTAATACGAGTCACCTTTTTTCGCCGCATCCGGCGCCCATAACTGCCTGGCCGCCCACGGCACGTCATCTACACTTAAAGCTACTCCATGGTCCGTTACTTTTCCACCGACGGAATCCATGGAGAATACGTGATAATCCCTCATATCGAAATGCCCTCCGAAATCATCTTCTTTCACCCCGGCGTCAACATCATGGGAAGGATAGACATATAACCTGTTCTCAAAAACATGAGCCGAAGGGTCTGCTGTGTATATGTCGGTAACCAGAGGTTTATTCCGGAATTCAGACTCCTTTTTCTGTTGCGTTTCTTCTACCTGCTTATCTTCCGTTTTCTGCTTTTTTTGCGGTGCCTCTCCGCACGACACGACGAGCATCCCGGCAAATAAGACTGATGTCGCCTTTATAACATGCTTTTTTTTCATACTGGTTTTATTTATGAATATGGTTTTATACTATTTTACATGTATGCCCTCCTGCTCTTCGATGACAAACCTGCTTTCTTCCGGACCGAGATAACTGGGTTTTAGTCCACCGGTATCAATGATAATCTTCTGCAATACGATTCCCGTATCGAGCATACGAACACGCAGTATATGCTCCCCGGGCGTTTTTATCTGGTGTTCGCTGACCAGTGTATTGATATTATCCGCAACCCATTTTCCCCATTGCCTGCCATCATTTTCGGAATGCATAGAAACAATCTCGGGAGGGTCATCATCCAGAGAAACCGCCAGACGTTTTCCGGCTTCGGAATTCTGATAATTGAGTGTAGGAGAAACCAGAGTATGAATTTTAATGGTACCCGGCGTATTTACGTAAATCCTGTATTCAAGCCCATGCCCTTCGTTGTTCAGTACTTCTCTATCGAGAATCACCGGGTAAAGTGTCACGGCAGAACCGGTACGCCCCAGATCGGGTATAATACCGTATTGAATCCCGGTCAGTTCTTTTTTGGCTGTGAAATGCGCAGCCTCCATAGCAATATACCCGTTTTGTTCTATGAATCCCTTTACGTTTTGCCCGAAATAGGTACGAACCGGTACAGCGACCTCAACCTTTTCCTTTCCGGAACGGATGACAACGGAAGTTCCGGTGGCATCAGCAGGGATCTTATCCCAGTCTACGGTCAGCCATATTCTTTCTTCACCTTCAGTTTCTCCTTCAGTGGAGGAAAGCGTTAACCATGCGGCATTGCTTGTAATGCTGTATTTCAGTTTCTTTTGTCCGCGATTGAATATATCCAGATAGCGCCTTCCTGTCTGGTATGGTGTTATCTCCGGCGATACCGCTTTTTTCCGGGCTTCCGGCCACCAGGAAGAGGAACCTTCGACAGCGACACCGAGTCCGGATTTCCGGGACAGTTTTATTTCTTCGACCTTCGGCATGGACTGCTTTTCGGGTTGCTGCCAATAGGTATATCCTATATGGGTCTGGCTCATCATATGGTTCCACTTACCATCTCCCATGGTATGGTACGCCTCGGTAAGCTCCTCATCTTTGCGATATAATACTTTCGCGCGCTTCGCCATCGCATTGGTCGTCGCGCGGCCCTGTTTTGCATACCACCTGTTTTTTGCGACCGTTACATATAGTTCGTTGAGATTGGCACAGGCTTTCACCGGAAATGCGACCAACTGATAAAACGCATCTTTATATGATTCGGGCAGTGCTTCATGAATACGGTCTGCCTTTTCGGCCAGCCTGTTGTAATCTTCCACAACCCTTTCGGCCTCCCGGTAATCAACCAGACTGTATGTATCTGCGTCCAGTAGTTCGGGTTTTCTCCTGCTGTTATATTTGGTATACAGAGAGAGCAATTCCGATATTTCCGCAGCGTATTCGGGGCCAAACTGCCTTTCGCTCCAGGATTCCACATATTCTCCAATGCGTTCGGCCGGCCATTTATCGGGCGACCAGGCATAGTCGAGAAAAAATGACACAGGAAGTTCCATCGGTTTGATGTCCCCTACGTTGACCACCCATATCCTGTCGACACCATGCCGATAGGTCAGGTTCATCTGTTCCCATATTCTCGGGATCGGATTGGTGTTGAGCCATTTGTAATTCCGGGGGCCACCTACATAATCAAAATGATAGTACATTCCGTATCCGCCCTTGCGCGGGGCTGCATAAGGATCGGGCAGTTTCCTGACATTCCCCCAGTTATCATCGCATAAAAACAGGGTGACATCATCCGGCACACGCATACCTTTGTCATAATACTCCTGAACTTCCTTGTATAAGGTCCATACCTGCAGGGTTTCCTCCGCAGGTTTTCCGGTAACATCACTGATGATCTTTCGCTGATCGTCTATGATTTTCTCCAGGAGTGCTATATTATTTTCTTCGCTCATGGGCTCATCGCCATCTCCACGCATCCCGAGGGTTACAATGCTTTCGTTAGCACCCATCCTTGCGATACCTTCTTTCCAGAAGTCCTGTAGCGCAGCCTTGTTGGTCTCGTAATTCCAGGCTCCTTTCCCGTATCGGCTCCATTCTGCATGAGCACGCATGAGAGGCTCATGATGAGAAGTACTCACCACGATACCATATTCATCGGCCAGGGTCGCATTCAGGGGATCGTCATCATAAAACGCTCTTCCCCACATGGCAGGCCACAGGAAATTTCCCTTGAGCCTTAGGATAAGCTCAAAGACTTTTTCATAAAACTTATGGTTAAACCCTCCGAATTTCTCATGGGCCCAACCGGATAGCGCGGGAGCTTCATCATTAATAAATATACCCCGATACTTTACTGCAGGAGTTCCATGGCTGTACCGTTCCTTCCCTAAATAAATATGCTGTTTTTTACGAACAGGTACATCGGCCCACCAATACCAGGGCGAAACACCGATCTGCTCCGAGAGGTCGTACAACCCGAAGATCGTACCTCTCTTATCGCTCCCTGTGATAACCAGGGCCTGGTCGACTCCCTCGAAAGGGTGGTCTACAACCCGAATTAAAAAGGTTTCCCATTGTCCCGCAATATCATTGACCCGGAGTTTACCTTCCGCTACGAGTCGATCGATCCAGGCATTATTTCCTAAAGTTCCCGCAAGAACAACACGTGATGGCAATTTGTCTGTTATCTCGGAGATCTCAGGTGATTTTCCGGTAACACGAAATACATCTTCTCCGAAGTTTTTCAAGGCCCTGACCACTCCAGGATCTTCATCGGCACCGATATAAACAGGCAGGGCTTTCTCTCCGACCAGGGGAAATTTATCTCCGTTGTCTTCTGCAGACACCAGAGACTGCCCATGTAATATCCCTGTAAAAAAACACAGGACTATTACGGGAAGCATATATACGTATATTCTAAAGTTGATCTCAGACATGGTGTTAGGGTTTGGTTATTTTGAGATACGTTATAATCTGATTATTTATAGCTGTACAGTTCCACTTGCTGTATATCGTAACGGCCGGCAGGTATACGCAAATGTCTGCCCTGGTGGCTTTGATCTCCATTCATTCTTCTGCCTGGCTTCCAACTTCCATTTTCGTACTTTCCTTCATCTATTCTGGATATTCCGGCCTGAGGGGCATTTTTACTCCGGGAGAGAAAAGTAACAACAACTCCTGTTCCGGCGATAATGAATTTACCAGGACCTTTACGGATAATCAAAGCCCCGCTCTCGGGCCATTCTTCTGCTTTGGCTTCTGGTGACCAACCCAGAATATGATCGTGTTTTGCCACCAGGGTATAATCGCCAAAATGCAGGGTATCGACAGCCTCACTTTTGCTCAACCAGACTCCTCTCATGTCACGGCTTCCCACATTTTGTTGAATTTCCGGAGACAACTGGCGGAGCAGCTCATAAACTTTCCCTATGTTCTCTTCTTCGGGATGCTCGGTTGATTCTATGGAAAAGGGCGAAAATCCCATAGCATGATAATGCCCTATGGCATAAAAAGCTTTGGCCCCTACCGATGGTTCAAATCGTATTTCGGGTATAAAAAGGGGATTGTCTTCACGGGTATAAAGATCATTCCAGTACCGAAACCTGGGATTGTAAAAATCCGGGGAAAGAAAATCGATTTGCGGTGCCGCTGCTTTCCATATATCTATAAGATGAGGTAAAGGCCCACCACTGGGATAATCTCCTGGTCTTACTCCCGGGCGGTTCAGGGCTGCATTGACAAACATCGGAAGCGGGTATGCTTCCTTCCCGGCTTTAGCTACTTCATCTGCATATCTGGCGAAATACCACGCCATAAAAATTTCGTCTGTATCCAGTCCCTTTCCGAAAATCTCTTCCCAGCTACCTCTCCATGACGAACCGTTAGATTCCCAACGTGTCCTGAGGAAAGGAGCCAATTCATCCCGGTTGTTTTTCATATAGGTAATGAGCTCGTCCGGAACTGCCTGTTTAAAAAACCGGTTTGCTTCGGCACTGTGATCCCGGGCATCGGGCAACATTCCTATTTCATTTTCTACCTGAACCATAATCACCGTTTGTTCCCCTCCATCCGTTTTCCGCAAGTGGTTCATCAATGCCACAAATGCTTTTTTATCGGCCTCCAGGTTCTCTCGGGCAAAAGGACTGAGTATTTCCTGTCCTTCTCCCTCCTTACTGGCAGCCCTCGGAAATCGCCTTGCATTTTTCTTGACCCAGACCGGAGCATAGCAAGACATGCTGTTCTTCCAGCTACCAAACCAAAGTAAGACCAGCTTGACATCATGTTTCCTTGCGTCACGGATCAGGTTATCTATGAGTTCAAAATTGAACTTGCCTTCTTGAGGTTCTGTTAATTCCCAATACACCGGGGTTAAAAGTGTATTCAGATTCATTTTTTTGATTTTGGGCCAGATGTTTTCCATATAGCACATATCGGAGGCACTGGAGTTTCCCAATTCGCCCCCCAAAATCAGAAAAGGCTGGTCTTTGACTACCAGTATTTTTCGTTCTCCCCGTGCGGTCAATTCCGGAAATTCCTGGGCAAAAACAGGAATATTTACAAAGAACAGCAGCGCGATAAAATATGGATATAATGTATTCATAGCTTCTTGGCTTTAATCTTATAGTCAAAAAGAATATATGATGTAAATATACACAAATATTCCATGCTTGCAATCGGTTGCGTTTTCTTTTCTGTTAAAAAACCTATCGAACCTATAATTTTTAAGGGTATATTTTTTCATCTTCAAAATTCCCTGTAGTTTTTAAGACAATACCGCAACATCCGGAAGTAAGATTCAAAAAAAATACCCCGAAAACAGCCTGCGCTAATTTCGGGGTATTGCGTACCGTATGAGATCTGCGGGATTAGTACCCGTTGTTCTGATCGGACTGGGAAATGTTATTATTAGCCGCTATTTCTGCCAGCGGAATAGGATATACTTCACTCTTTCCGACCACAAAATTGGGAATGGTATTTCCCATACCCCATCGTACCAGGTCAGGAAAACGCACCTGCTCCCCGGCAAGTTCTACTTTCCGTTCGTGTACGATAGCTGCAAATACTTCTTCCGGGGTGGAAACCGGGTATATACTATCCATAGCCGGAGTACCGTAGTTGGGCATGTTCACCCGGTCACGCACCTCATTGAGGTAGTCGATCGCCACATCCGAATTGCCCAGTGCATTTTCGGCCTCGGCCATCATCAGCAAGACATCGGCATAGCGTATCACTCGGAAATTGATACTGGAGTTGATATTCTCATTAGCCCTCTTGTAATAATTCTGATACTTTCTCCAGGCGGCTCTTCGCTCCAGGGGAATATTCACTTCTCCTTCTCCGTTATTAAAAGAATCTCCGTTGAAGTAAAAACTTGCGGTATAGCGCGGATCTCCATCTTCGAACTCATCCAGAAGATCATCGGAAGGATACACGTTAAACCAGTCGTTCCATCCGTATTCCTGTCCGCGGAGCGTTGCTTCATTCTGCCCTGCTCCGGTGACATCGGAATCCCAAAGGTTCCCTGCCCCAAGGCTTTCATCATATTCGATCTCAAAGATCGATTCGTCGTTGTGCTCGGTCTCTTCGAGGAAGTTATCTCCGAAATTTGCTGCCAGCGTAAAGTCGCCGATGATTTCATTAAACGCATCCCGTGCCGGACCGTAATCTTCCCTGTACAGATGTACTTTTCCCAGGAGGGCATAAGCCGCTTCATAAGTTGCCCTTCCCCATTCGTGTCTTTCACTGAAATTGCTGTAAAGATTTTCTGCGGCAAATTCCAGATCCGGAATGATGACTTCTTCATAAATCTGTTCGGAAGACGTTCTCGGGAAACCTTCCTGGTCCTCTACAATAACATCGGTTATCATGGGGACATCACCGAATCTCGTTACCAAAAGAAAGTAATACAGTCCACGCAGGAACCTGGCTTCCCCTATAAACTTGTTTTTGGCTTCGTCGGACATCCCAAAGATATCCCGTATTTTCTGCTCATTGGAGATGATATAATTTGCCTTGTTTATCCCACGGAAACAGCTTTCCCAATAGGCCCGGATACCCCCGTGACTCGCATCAAAACTAAAGGCGAGATACTGTTGCTTATCGGCCTCCAATTGTGGATTTCCGCTATTTTCATGAGAGAGATTATCCATCATAAAAAACATATGCCTTCCCCATAGTCCCTGGGTTTGCAAATTGGCATAAATAGCATTTACTGCCGATATCACCTGGGTTTCACTTTCCAGAAAGGTCTGCGAATTGGCCCCGTTGGGATCGGTGAGTTCAAGATCGTCCGTATTACACCCTCCCATAGCCACAGCGATGAGCAAGGCACAGAAAAGGACTGTCGTAGTGTTTTTATATTTTCTTATAATTTCCATGATATTGTTCTTTTGGCATTAAAAAGATACTTGCAATCCAAGGAACAGAGACTTGGGTTGCGGATAGTTTCCACGGTCTATCCCTACTTCAAAATTTGAAGTTGCATCATTTACCGTATAGGCTCCTACTTCCGGATCGTAACCGGAATAACCGGCCAATGTTATCAGGTTTTGTCCGCTCAGATAAACCCTGAACCTGGAGAACGTACCGTTAAACACTTCTTCGGGAAGGGTATAACCAATCGTAATATTTCTTAGCCGGGCATAAGATCCGTCTTCGACAAACCTATCGGAAGCCCGGGTATTGAGTGTTGCTCCCTGTGCTCTCGGAATACTGTTCGATGTTCCCTCTCCGGTCCACCGGTCGAGTACGCGGGTACTGGCATTAAATAAACGCTGCATCCCTTCGGTGTCGAAAAGCAGGGTGTTAAATACATCATTCCCGGCGGTTCCGCTTACAAATACGTTAAAGTCGAAATTCTTGTATGCCGCATTGAGATTAAGACCAAAAGTGAGATCCGGGAACGGATTCCCGATTTTCACACGGTCTTCATCGTTAATAATCCCGTCTCCGTTTTGATCGACCATACGTATATCTCCGGGTTGCGCCCCGGCCTGTGTAGCATGGGCATCCACTTCTGCCTGATTCTGAAAGATCCCATCGGTCTGAAAACCAAAAAAATGGAACAGGGATTCTCCGGGTGCTACACGGGTAAGGTTGTCATTTACTCCTGCCACAAAGCTGGCTCCCGTAATTTCTCCCACGGTTCCCAGGGAAAGTGCTTTGTTTGTGTTTGTCCCGAGGTTGAGATTGGCAGACCATGTAAAATCTCCTTCGTAATCATTATACCCCAGGTTGAATTCAAAACCTTTGGTCTCTACAGAACCGACGTTTTCGGTAACAATCCCGGAGTGGGTTCCGAATGAAGGCGGTAAAGGCCGGTCCATGAGGAGGTCATCACTTTTATTCTTGTAGTACTCTGCAGACAATGTCACTTTATTATCCCACAGCCCCAGGTCGATACCGATATTTGTCATAGTGGTTTCCTCCCATTTTACATCGGGGTTGCCTACCCCGGAAGGAGAAGCCCCTATACCGGCCGATCCGTTTATCGGATAAATAAAATTATCTATAATGGTGTAATTGTAGACATAATCGGCAATATTGTCATTTCCGGTGGTCCCCCAACTCCCCCGGAGTTTAAGGTTGTTAATAGCCGGGACGTTAAAGAAACTTTCTTCACTGATCAGCCATCCCCCCGCAAGCGAGTAGAAATTACCCCATCGGTTATTCGGACCGAAACGGGAAGAACCATCGCGACGGATGGAAGCTGCAAGGATATATTTTTCGTCGTAATTGTAGTTAACACGTCCGAGATAACCGATCCGGGTATATTCCAGAGAATTAGATCTCAGGTTGGATTCGGTATTAGTCAGTTCATTCACATCATTACTGATATAATTTCTGCTGTATGCATTGGTATTGGTAGATCTCATCTTTTGCTTTTCCGCCAGTACCAACACTTCCAGATTATGTTTATCTGCAAAGGTTGCCGTATAATTCAGACTGTTGGTATAAACCAGGGACTTAAACGTTCCTGAATTTTTTTCTATGGAGGCAAAGATCTGGGTATGTGTGGCTCCCATACTGTCATCGTTAAAGGAAGGCACAAATGTATTGTTATTAAAAGTCCGGTAATCCAATCCGGCTTGCGTTTTAAAGACCAGCCCATCGAGTATTTCGTACTGGGCATACAAACCTCCGATAATATTAACGGAACGGTTTTCCCGTTGTGGTAACTCGAGTACTCTTACCGGGTTCTCCGCATCCTGCCCGTCTACAGAAGAATTGGGTCCTTGAAATCCTCCCGGATTATTCGGGTTGTAAATGGGCAGATAAGGAGCCATTCGTATGGCATGCCGGATCACAGAACGTCCGCCGCTATCACTTTCGGGATTCTGATTATTGAAAACGATTTGGGCTGTTTCTCCTATTTTCAGCTTACCGAAAGTAAAATTGCTGTTCGCCCGAAAATTATGTCTTTTAAAGCCGGTATTCCTCAGAATCCCGTCCTGATCGATAAGTCCTGCCGAAATTCTGAAATCGCTGTTTTCATCTCCGCCGGAAATTGCAAAATTGTGTTTCTGCATTAATCCCGACTGGAAGATAGCATCCTGCCAATCGGTATTCCTGTTGAGCATATCGGCATATTGCGGATCGGTAAGACGCTGGGGAAGCCCGAATGCTTCTGCAAACTGAGTGTACTGATTGGTATTCATCAGGCCCAGTCTCTTGGTTACAAACTGGGTCCCCACGTAACTGTCTATGGAGAGCGATAATTTGCCCTGTCTTCCTTTTTTCGTCGTAACCATAACCACCCCGTTCGATCCTTTCGACCCGTAAATGGCCGTGGTCGATGCATCCTTAAGCACTTCGATAGACGCTATATCCTGCGGATCGATGTCTGCAAGCCTACCTCCGATCACTCCATCGATGACATACAACGGGTCGTTGTTGTTCATGGTTCCCAATCCCCGTATCCGGACAACAGGTGGCTGTCCCGGAGAACCGCTGTTAATCACAGACACCCCCGAAGCCCTTCCCTGCAGGGCCTGCTCCGATGTGGTAACAGGTATACTGGCCATGGCCTCCGAATCTATAGACTCAATAGCTCCGGTAACCACTCTTCTGGACTGTGTACCGTAACCCACGACGACCACTTCATCGAGTTGTGCCAGGTCTTCTTCGAGTGTAGCGTTGACCGTAGCACGGCCATCGACAGGCACCCTGACTTTCTTATATCCGATATAACTAATTTCCAGGACAGCATCCGAGGGAACATCGCCAAGCGAATACTTCCCGTCAAAATCTGTAGTAGTTCCGTTTGAGGTTCCCTGAACTATGATACTTGCTCCCGGCAAAGGACCATTAGCATCAGAAACCATTCCTGACACCGTGATATGCTGTCCGTATGAAAAACTCCCGAAAAGGAGTAATACAAGACCGAGCATCACCTGTCGCACTTTACGCTGATTTTCTGAATTTTGTAAGTACATAATAAATGATTGAGTTTAGAAAAAGCATATATCATGAAGACTCCTTTAACACACTTTTGCTTATAGTCAACATGAATATATGATGTAAATATACATAAATAATTCATCCACACAATCGATTTCTACGCATTAATAGATAATAAAACAGCTAAATATTTATCAAAATACTATATGTGCACGACAACTTTAAGAGAAAAATTATAATATCAGAAAACCAATATTTATCAAAATATATTAAAATAATTGGATACAATGTGCTTCGAAATAAAAAATGAAGGGAGTCAGGGTATAAAAAAGCGATCCGTCCCGGGATCGCTTTTTTTATTTTTTCAGCTGAGTAATACTTACAATAAACATCAGATCATACGGGATACATACTTACTTACTTCAGAGTATTCACTTATAATGTTATCTACAATTTCCGATACGGGTCTGATATCGTGAATCAGTCCGGAGATCTGACCGATTTCCAGTTCCCCTTCATCCATATTACCTTCGAACATCCCTTTTTTTGCTCTTCCCCTACCCAGCAGATTTCTGAGTGCTTCGGAAGACGGGGATTGCTTATAGAGTTCCTGTACCTGATCAAAGAATTTATTTTTCAACAGCCGCACGGGAGCCAGTTCCTTTAGTGTCAGTTGAGTATCTCCTTCCTGTGCTTCCACCACCTTTTGTTTGAAAAGCAGGTGTGAAGACGCTTCTTCACTTGCTACAAAACGACTGCCGATCTGTACGCCGTCTGCTCCCAGTACCATAGCCGCAAGCATTCCTCTTCCTGTCGCAATTCCTCCTGCTGCGATGAGAGGTATGGAAAGTTTTTCCCTGACCATAGGAATCAGGGTAAACGTTGTGGTTTCTTCACGCCCGTTGTGCCCACCGGCTTCAAATCCTTCCGCTACTACGGCATCTACCCCTGCTTCCTGCGCTTTGATGGCAAATTTCACACTACTTACCACGTGGACTACCGTAATTCCATGATTTTTGAGATAGGAAGTCCAGGTTTTCGGGTTTCCGGCCGAGGTAAAGACGATTTTCACACCTTCCTCAACAATAATCTTCATGACCTTATCGATATCCGGATACAACATAGGAACATTAACCCCGAAAGGCGCTTGCGTCGCCTGTTTGCATTTACGTATGTGCTCACGCAATACTTCCGGATACATGGAGCCTGCCCCCAGCAGTCCGAGGATTCCGGAGTTACTGGCAGCAGATGCCAGTCGCCAGCCGCTTGCCCATATCATTCCGGCCTGGATTATGGGGTATTTTATCCGGAACAAATCCGTAATCCTGTTTTCCATATCTTATAGGTTCGGGGCCGCGGTGGCCTTTATTCGTATACATAGATCTCAGGATATCACTCCTGAGCCCACCAGTTCGTCCTTGATATACCAGGCTACAAACTGGCCTTCGGTAATAGCACTCTGTGCTTCTGCGAAATCCACATACATTCCGCCTTCTACTTTATACAATCTCGCCTGTTGTAAAGGTTGACGGTAACGTATGCGTGCTTCCACTTTCATAACGCCGTCCGAAGGTAATGCCAGGTCTTCACGTACCCAATGTAATTCATCATCGGTGACGAACAGTGTTTTCCGGAAAAGTCCGGGGTGATTTTTACCCTGCCCGGTATAGATCACGTTTTCCGCTACATCCGTGTCGATAACAAATAACGGCTCCTCCGTTCCACCTACATTCAATCCCTTTCGCTGGCCTTTGGTAAAATAATGGGCTCCCTGATGTTTCCCCACTACAGCACCATCTGTTTTGGTATATTGTATTTTCCTGGATCGGTAAGCCAGTTCTTCCTCTATATTGCCGAACGCAGGCACTTCCCCTGCGTAATCGGCATGTGAAGCGGGAACTTCTATGATGACTCCTTCTTTGGGTTTTAGTTTTTGTTGCAAGAATTCGGGCAAACGTACTTTCCCTACAAAACACAGCCCCTGCGAATCCTTTTTCCCCGCGGTAACCAGTTCTTCCCCCGCCGCAATCTGCCGCACTTCGGGTTTGGTGAGTTCTCCGATAGGGAATAGTGTTCTGGAGAGTTGCTCCTGCGAAAGCTGACATAAAAAGTAAGACTGATCTTTATTCTCATCTTTACCGGCCAGTAAGCGATAAATCGTCTCTCCGTTTTCTCCCGTAATCTCATCCTTACGGCAATAATGTCCGGTAGCCACATAATCCGCTCCCAATCCGAGTGCAATTTTCAGGAATACGTCAAACTTGATCTCGCGGTTGCAAAGCACATCCGGGTTGGGTGTCCGGCCCCGCTCGTATTCTCCGAACATATAATCTACTATACGTGCTTTATATTCAGCACTCAAATCTACGGTTTGAAATGGGATCCCCAGCTTTTCCGCTACCATCATGGCATCATTACTGTCTTCTACCCACTCACACTCCCTGGATATGGTTACGGAATCGTCCAGCCAGTTTTTCATAAAAAGGCCTATGACTTCATATCCCTGTTCTTTCAGGAGATATGCTGCCACACTGGAATCCACTCCCCCGGAAAGCCCTACAACTACTCGTTTCATTTTTTACTCCTTTCGCTCCGTTCAAGAGCATTTGTTTATTACCCTGCAAAATTACAAAAAACAAAGAGACGCAATGAAAATTGCGCCTCTCTACTTTATACTCCGGAAAACACCGTTCTGCTATTTCCCTTTTCCTTTTTGTTGTGCCTGCGCTTCTTCCATCATTTCCTGCATCTTTCGCTGGAAACGGTTCATCTTCTTCGGCTTTTTCTTCTGTTCCTGTATCTTGGCGTGTATCTTCTGCTCATCTATAATAAAATGCTTAATGGCAAGCATAATAAATATGGTGATCAGGTTAGATACGAAATAATACAAACTCAGTCCACTGGCATAATTATTAAAGAATATCAGCATAAACAACGGCGACAGGTACATGATAAATTTCATGTTCGGCATACCGGGTTGCTGCTGCATTTGCATACTTTGCCCTGTGGTCATCGTCATATAGATGAGTATTGCTATGGAAGCCAGTATAGGGAACAAGCTGACATGATCTCCGTAGAACGGTATCTTAAACGGCAATTCCGCTATAGTATCGTAAGAAGACAGATCGTCTGCCCATAAAAAGCTTTTTTGTCGCAATGCGAAAGCTGTCGGGAAAAACATGAACAGCGCATAAAATATCGGCAACTGTAACAATGCCGGGATACAGCCGCTCAGCGGACTCACTCCTGCCTTATTGTATATCTTCATGGTCTCCTGTTGCTTCTTCATCGCGTCGTCCTTGTACTTTTCATTGACCTCGGCAATTTCCGGACGAAGCACCTTCATTTTCGCCTGGGAGAGGTAAGACTTATAGGTAACCGGCGACAGCAATAATCGCACAAGAATGGTCATCACTATAATAGCTACTCCGTATGGCAGGAAAGAACTCAAAAAGTTGTATAAAGGGGTAAAGATATATTTGTTGATCCACCCGAATATACCCCATCCGAAAGGAATGGAATCGTCCAGGTTCAATCCTTCGTATTTGCTTAGTATTTTCACATCCGTAGGCCCAAAATACCAGGACATGTTCTCATTGATCTCTCCTCCGCTCAAAGGCATATCGGCTGCTACGGCGTACGCCTTGGTCCAGCGGGCTTCCTTACTCTCTTCTTCGACCAGGTTTTCCGAAGAAAGTTCTGCTTTGGCAAAAGGTTTATCGGCCACCAGTATAGAACTGAAGAAATGCTGACGGAAAGATATCCAGGTTACATTCTCTTCGATGTCGTCATCATCGCTTCCCGGACTGAGTTTGGATATTTTGTCTCCGTTCCTGTACTGATAAGTAAGTCTGGTATACCTGTTCTCATAGGTGATGCTTTTGGAGTGCCGTATTCCACGGAGTTTCCAGTTCATACGTACCGGCTGTGAACTGTTGAGTAACATATTGAGCCCCTGGGAACGGACCGCGAAGTCAACCATGTAATCTCCGGGCTTCAGCGCATACCTGTATTCCAGAAATTGATTTTCGGAAGCTTTTAACTTCATGGAAAGCACCTTTCCGTCCTGAGACAACGAAGGCTCGAAATACATATCCTGAGTATTCAGGCTACGGTTGTCCGAAGTGGAAAGTGCCAGGTTAAAGGCGGCATTTCCGTCTTTGATAAGATATACGGGAACAGAATCGTAGGTATTGAATTCTTTTAGCCTCGCTTCAACGATCTGCCCTCCTTTATTGCTGATCTCGAAATAAGCCACATCATTTTCCAGTACGGTCACTCCTTCTTTTGCGGAGGAGAGGGTTGCAGAGTATCCGAATGCTCCGAGCGTTTTAGCGTAATTCGCCATTGCGGTAGAATCTGCCGGGTTCTGTTTTCCGGTATTATAGTCGGCAAGTTTTTCCTCCTCTTCCTTTTCTTTTGCCTTCTGCACTTGTTCTTCCTGGGCTTTCCGGGCTTTCATCTCCTCTTCCGAGGGACGGTTATTATACATAACCCAGATCAAAATAGCTCCTATCAGAACAAACCCGATAATGGAACTGGTATCCAACTTCTTCTCTTCCATGTAGTCTTTTATAAATTAATATTACGCAGCGTCATTAAAAAAACCGGGGCATGATGGCATCTCTGCGCAAATGCAGACGCAAAAATATCCCCAAAACGACTTATTATGCCAAAGTGGCATTGTTTTTTTCTTTCTTGTGCCTGAGCGCTGCTTCAACAAATGCTACAAAAAGCGGGTGCGGATTGGCTACCGTACTTTTATATTCGGGATGGTACTGCACCCCTACAAACCAGGGGTGCCCCGGTAATTCGACGATCTCTACCAGTTTGGTATCCGGGTTATACCCGGTTGCTTTCAAGCCGGCAGCTTCTATCTGCTCTTTGTATTTATCATTAAACTCATAACGGTGTCTGTGCCTTTCCATAATGGTCGCTGTTCCGTAGATCTCACGCGCGAGGCTCTGTTCTTTCAGTACACATTCCCAGGCTCCCAGACGCATCGTCCCGCCTTTGTGGGTAACCTCCTTCTGCTCTTCCATGAGATCGATCACCGGATAGGGCGTATCTGCTACCATTTCCGTAGAATTGGCATCTTTCAGTCCGAGTACATTACGCGCAAATTCGATCACGGCCATCTGCATCCCCAGACAAATCCCCAGGAACGGAATATGGTGTTCCCTGGCATACTTCACCGTATTTATCTTCCCTTCGATACCGCGTTCCCCAAAACCGGGAGCCACCAGAATACCGTCCAGATGAGATATTTTATTTTTTATCGTAGCCTCATCGATATATTCGGAATGAACAGTTTCTATATTCACCCGGACTTCATTTTCCGCACCGGCATGGATAAATGCTTCGAGGATCGATTTATAGGAATCCTGCAATTCTACATATTTACCGACAAGACCTATAGTTACTTCATGTTTCGGATTTTTATGGCGTTCCAGAAAAGCGTCCCACTTTACAAGATCGGGATGATTTTTTTCGGGAAGGTTCAGCTTTTTCAATGCTACTTTATCCAATCCTTCGGCCAGCATCAGCTTGGGCACGTCATAGATGGTTGATGCATCGATCGACTGTATCACAGCTTCTCTGCGGACATTACAGAACAGGGCGAGCTTCTCTCTCAGGTCATCCGACAGATCATGCTCCGTACGGCAAACCAGGATATCGGCCTTTATTCCGCTCTCCATCAGTGTTTTTACAGAGTGCTGCGTAGGTTTGGTTTTCAGTTCGCCGGCAGCAGAAAGATACGGCACAAGTGTAAGGTGCACTACAATACCATTGTTATCTCCCAATTCCCACATCAGTTGCCGTACAGATTCGATATAAGGCAAGGATTCAATATCTCCTACGGTTCCTCCTATTTCGGTAATTACGATATCGTATTCCCCGGACTTACCCAGAATCTGAATACGTTCTTTAATCTCATTGGTAATATGCGGGACCACCTGTACGGTTTTCCCCAGGAACTCGCCTCTTCGTTCCTTTTCGATAACGCTCTGGTAAATACGACCGGTAGTAACGTTATTGGCCTGAGACGTATTTACGTTGAGAAAACGTTCGTAATGCCCCAGGTCCAGGTCTGTTTCCGCTCCGTCATCCGTTACATAGCATTCTCCGTGTTCATAAGGATTCAGTGTACCGGGATCTACATTTATATAAGGGTCCAGCTTCTGGATCGTCACCTTGTACCCCCTGGCCTGTAATAATTTAGCCAGTGAAGCCGCGATAATTCCCTTTCCCAGTGAAGAGGTTACCCCTCCCGTTACAAAGATATACTTGGTGTCTGCCATGTTATTTAAACCGTTTGTTGTATTGTTGTTTTTTGACGCGCCAAAAATACAAAGAACTATGCATACCATACAAGGATAATAACACATAAGATTTATCTCCTTACCATTACCTTAAAACTTTCGGCAGGTTCGATCAGAAATCGTCTGTATCATGTCTTAATCTCCATTCTTTTAATGAGATATCACGGCCGGCACCCTATCCATTTAAACCTTCTTTTCCTACAGCTATAAAAGGAAATACATGTTAAGCTGATACCAGAAGGAAAATATCACTTAAAACCTACCTGAACCGCTGATTTATTGTACTGTTTGAATCTTAGAATTTTATAGTTCCGGAGACTATAAAGCTTTGTCATTTTTACCGATTTTTTCAATATTTGTTGAATAAATAGGGCATAAATCCTATATTAGCTTCCAATAACTATATGTTATACAGACAAAGCGGGCACAAAATTTATTTTAAACTTTTATATGAAAAAAACTCCTATTGACAAGATACTAATTGACCCCATGAGCAGGTTTATCAACAAGTCTACGACCGGTGGTGTCGTATTGTTCTTATCTGCTGTCGTTGCATTAATACTTGCCAACTCTCCTTTAAAAGAAGCTTACCATCATTTCTGGCAACACGAATTTGCCATAAAATTCGATTCTTTTGTCGTTAGTAACAACCTTCACCACTGGGTTAATGACGGGCTGATGGCTATTTTCTTCTTCGTGGTGGGACTGGAGTTGAAACGGGAAATGATTGCCGGAGAACTCTCCCGGCCCAAAAAAGCGATATTACCGCTAATGGCCGCGTTAGGCGGAATGATCTTTCCGGCCGCTATATACCTTATTTTCAACCATGATTCCAACGCTGTAGGAGGCTGGGGAATCCCGATGGCCACCGATATCGCTTTTGCACTGGGTATTCTATACCTCCTTGGCGACAAGGTTCCCGTATCTTTAAAAGTATTTCTCACGGCCCTGGCCATCGCAGATGATCTTGGAGCCGTACTGGTTATCGCCCTGTTTTACACATCCGACATCGACACTAATAGTCTTATCGCAGGCGGAATTTTCCTGCTGATCCTTCTTGCTGCTAACCGGCTCGGCGTACGGGCACCCGTTTTTTACGGCATCATAGGTATCGGAGGATTGTGGATGGCATTCCTGTTTTCGGGGGTACATGCCACCATCGCCGGCGTGCTGGCCGCGTTCACCATTCCGGCCAGAACTAAAGTTCGGGATAAAAAATACGTAGAAAAACTCAGAGGTTTTATAGATGAATACGACAACCTCGAAGTGCGGACCACAAGGCTGAAAACCCCGCAACAACAGCATGTACTGGAGCAGGTACGTATATACTCCAAAGCAGCACTTACCCCGCTGCAACGCCTCGAGCACTCTATGCATTCCCTGGTAAGCTTTTTCGTGATGCCCGTTTTTGCACTGGCCAATGCCGGAGTAACATTTTCGGGGGATTTCTGGAGTAATATTACAAGTAGTGTGAGTATCGGTATTATTTTAGGCCTCGTCGTCGGTAAGTTTATCGGTGTCGTTGCATTCACCAAACTCATGACCAAATTAAAGATAGCCTCGCTCCCATCGGACCTCACCTGGAAACATATCTACGGCGTAGCCCTGCTGGCCAGTATTGGTTTTACCATGTCGCTATTTATCACGGAACTGGCCTTTAAAACCAACGCCGAAGAGTATATCCTTGAAGCCAAAATGGGAATCTTTGCAGCATCTATGATAGGCGGTACTCTGGGATACTTTATCCTGAAAGGCATTAAACAAAACACATAACAGGCTATATCACATTCCAAAAACATAAAAAAGACCGCTCAGAAAGTTTGAGTGGTCTTTTTTATGAAATATACCTGTACGCTGCTTCGGAATCTGCAGCACTTAAGAATAACATAATGTGAATACTATTTAAGATATTTATCAATAATCTCATTTCAACAATTTTATATATAAGGCAACCACAGCGTTCTGAACAGTGATAGTCAGCAAGCCAACACCACTTTACCAGGTTTTTGGCTATGCCCTTTTCGTTCTGTTGCATTTACAAAAGCTCATCACCTTACAAAAACAAGGGGACTGCCTAAAAGACGCCCCCTCCCGTTTATCTTGTATGTCCGATCCGCTATTCGAATTCCTTCAGGGTTTCGGTAATGATCCGCACACAATCTCTTAATTGTTCTTCGTTTATAACCAACGGAGGAGCGAACCGGATAATATTCCCATGAGTAGGCTTGGCCAGCAATCCGTTCTCTTTGAGGGCCACACAGATATTCCAGGCCGTATCCCCGTCTTCGGAATCGTTGATCACTATAGCATTGAGTAGTCCTTTTCCCCGAACGAGTTTTACCACTTCCGATTTTGTGATGTACGTATTCAGCTCTTTACGGAAGAGTTCTCCGAGTGCTGCCGCATTTTCCGCCAGTTTTTCATCTTTTACTACTTCCAGGCTTTCCATGGCCACGGCTGCCGCCACGGGATTACCACCGAAAGTGGAACCGTGTTGTCCCGGCCTGATCACTTCCATAACCGTATCATCAGCCAATACTGCAGACACCGGATAGGTTCCGCCGGAAATGGCTTTTCCCAGCACCAGCATATCCGGACGGACCCCTTCGTGCTGAACAGCAAGTAATTTTCCCGTCCGCGCAATACCTGTCTGGATTTCATCCGCAATAAAAAGTACGTTATGGGCTTTACAAAGTGCTGCTGCCTTTTTGAGATATCCCTCGGAAGGCACATAGACTCCGGCTTCACCCTGTATAGGCTCCACCAGGAAACCTGCTATATTCTTTTCTGTTTTCAGCACCTCTTCCAGGGCTTCGGTGTCATCATAAGGTATCTTCAGGAAACCCGGAGTATAAGGCCCGAAATTTTTACGCGCCCCCTCATCATTGGAAAAGGATATAATAGTTGTGGTTCTGCCGTGAAAATTGTTCTCACAAACAATGATTTTAGCTTCTTCTTCGGCTACTCCCTTTTTCTCATAAGCCCATTTACGACATATTTTTATCGCGGTCTCTACGGCTTCCGCGCCGGTATTCATGGGTAAGACCTTATCGTAACCAAAGTATTCTGTCACATATTTTTCGAACCGTCCGAGCATATCATTATAAAAAGCCCGCGAGGTAAGGGTTATTTTTCGCGATTGTGCTATAAGCGCATCTACTATTCTCGGGTGGCAATGTCCCTGGTTTACCGCAGAGTATGCAGACAAAAAGTCATAATACCGCTTTCCTTCCACATCCCATACATACACTCCTTCTCCTTTACTAAGAACAACCGGCAACGGGTGATAGTTATGTGCCCCGTAATCGTTCTCCAGTTGAATAGCATCCTGCGAAGTTAGCTGTTCTGTAATACTCATTATTAATTAATTTTATGAAATGAAACTTTACCATTCCTTCTTTAGAGGAGAGAAATCATCCAATGAAGATGCAAATTAGGAAAAGTTAGACGATTACACTAACATATCTCCCGCAAATTATAGATGTGTTACATGGTCTTCACCAATGATGGTATCCAGGCTTACCCCCATAACAGACTGAAGACGGAAAGTTCGGAAATACGGGATGCCAGATGGTTTGGCACGTACTTTTTGTCGGTTGCATTTTTGAGAGCGGCATTCCCTGCAGGAGCCGTGGTCTGTGTTTCTTTGGTGTTGATTTGTGCTTTCATTTTATCTATGTTTAGAAGTCAGGCACAAAGGTAAAATCGACCTGTGACAACCCTTTGTCAGCAGCTTATACATCACGATCAAAAAATCATATCTTCCGGAGCATATCTTCCAGCAGTTTTTTTATATGATCTTTCAGGTATTCCGGCTCCACGATTTCCGCACAATCGGCAAACATAAGGTACCAACGGGCAAAACCTTGCTCGAGATGGGTGGTAAGGAAGGTCATCTCTATCGCATCTTCTTTTTCCGCCTCGGAAATAAAACCAAAGTTTTTTTTTCGTTCCTGTAAATAAACAGCAGTTTTCTTATCCACACGGATCACCACCTTTTGCAACGAATCGCTTTTTTTATCCGCTTCCCAAAGCTCACGATACTCATTCAATGTGGGGCGGTCTTCCAGGCGGTCTTTTTCGGTTAGTTCGATGTGATAGATACGGTCCGCACGAAAATTGCGGTAATCTTCTCTCAGATGGCAATATCCTATAGTGTACCAATGATCATTTTCGTAGTAGACCCCTATAGGCTCAATGAAGCGTTCGGTTTTTGTCTCCCGCCCAAGGGCCTTGTAGCTCATTTTTACCACCTTTTTGCCCGAAATCCCCCTGAAGAGCACCTCCAGCGTATTCCCCGATATACCCTCTGATAATGCCCGGGTATCTCTTACGTGGATATGGGACGAAAGCTCTTCGACAAAGTCCTTTTCCGACCCCCGAAGTACGGATTTCACCTTATACATCGCAGATTCGAAGTGCTGTTTTATCGCCTTGTCCGTAAGTCTTTCCATCAGTTTTTCAGCCGTTACAAAAGCCATGGCTTCTTCCTTACTGAACATTACCGGAGGCAAACGGTATCCGTCTACTATAGAATACCCTATTCCGGCTTCTCCGTAAAGCGGCACTCCGGCTTCTTCCAGGGTACGGATATCCCTGTAGACTGTTCTCAAACTCACTTCAAAACGCGCTGCAAGATCCTGGGCACGGACTACTCTTTTGGACTGAAGTTGGATAAGGATAGCGGTAATCCGGTCAAAACGGTTCATAACGGAAAGCGGTTATTTTTTCAAAAATACTCATTTATTCTCTTTTTCCGGTTTGATTCCCATCGCTCTTTCGGCTCCCGGCACCATTTTTAAAATGATTTGAAGTAAATATTTCACAGGGTATTGGAAATCATCAATAAACCTTATTTTTGCCCCATGTCAAGAAATAACCGAAAACAGTTTTTTGAGCAGGTCGAAGTTACGGATGCCGGTGCCAGGGGTAAAGGTATAGCCAAGGCCCCGGACGGAAGGGTTATATTCCTTTCTAATGCTATTCCGGGTGATATTGTCGATGTTCAAACCACCAAGAAGAGAAAGGCCTATTTTGAAGGCAAGGCCACTAAATTCCATACCTATTCCGATAAAAGACAGGAACCGGAATGTAGTCATTTCGGGGTATGCGGAGGATGTAAATGGCAGAACATGCGCTACGAAGATCAGCTTTTCTACAAACAAAGAGAGGTGGAGAACAACCTGAAACGCCTGGGAAAAGTAACGCTTCCGGAACCACATCCCATCCTCGGCTCGGAAAAACAGTTTTTTTACAGAAATAAAATGGAATTCTCTTTTTCGGACAGCAGATGGCTTACCCAGGAAGAAATTGACAGTGGAAGAGAGCTAAAAGACAAGGATGCCCTCGGGTTTCACATTCCGGGGATGTGGGACAAAATACTCGACATCGAAAAGTGCTATCTTCAGGAAGATCCTTCGAACACGATCCGACTCGCCGTACGCGGGTTTTCAAGAAAACAGGGACTTCCTTTTTTCAATCCCAGACACCAGACGGGATTGTTGCGAACCCTGATGATCCGTATCGCATCTACCGGAGAGATTATGGTACTGGTGCAGTTTTTCGAAAATGACCAAAATGGCATATCGCTGCTGCTCGATTTTCTTAAAGCCGAATTCCCGGAAATCACTTCCCTGTTATATATAGTTAACAATAAACCTAACGATACCATCTATGACCAGGAAGTCATCTGCTATCATGGCAGGGATCACATTTTTGAAGAAATGGAGGGACTCCGGTTTAAGATCAATGCCAAATCCTTTTACCAGACCAATTCGGAGCAGGCCTACACCTTGTATAAGGTAACCCGAGATTTTGCCGGTCTCACCGGTAAAGAACTGGTATATGACCTTTATACGGGTACGGGTACCATCGCACAGTTTGTAGCAAAAAAGGCAAAAAAAGTCATCGGGGTAGAAGCTGTCCCCGAAGCTATTGAAGATGCCAAAACCAATGCACAATTAAATCATATAGATAACGTTGAATTCTTTACCGGAGATATGAAGAAGGTATTCAATGCCCAATTTATATCCGCACATGGTGTGCCGGATGTCATTATCACCGATCCTCCGAGAGATGGCATGCACAAGGACGTAGTACAGCAGATACTCGATATTGCCCCGTCAAAAGTAGTCTATGTGAGCTGCAACAGCGCCACACAGGCCAGAGATCTTGCCCTTATGGATGAGATGTACAAGGTAAGCCGCGTTCAGCCCGTGGATATGTTCCCGCAGACCCACCATGTGGAAAATGTCGTACTTTTGGAAAAACGGCAAAACAGAAATTAACTCTAAAAACCATCGAGGTGAAAAGACTTGCCTTAGCTTTATTCGTAACCGGCCTTGCAGTGGTCTTTCTCCTGGGCTGTGAAAAAGATGATATATGCCCCGAAGATTCTGTAACCACCCCGCTGCTGGTCATTACCTTCTATGACAGAAATGATGCCACCACCAAAGAGGAAGTCTCTCTTTTGAGTGTCGTAGGGCGGGATATGGAAGACACACTTCCCTCGGTAGACAGTATTGCCACCGACTCTATCGCCATACCGTTGAAGGTCTTTGAGGAAGAGACCGTCTTTGCCTTTATACGCCATACGCAGGATATTACAGCAGGAGGAGACACTATCCCTACTCATAATGCCGACACTATAACATTTCGTTATCAGACCGACCAGATCTTTATTTCCAGAGCCTGCGGGTTTATTACCAATTTTTCCAACCTTACCGCTACCCGTGACACGGAAGACAGCGAACGATGGATATCGTCTATCGAGGTTGTCAATCCTACTGTAGAAAACCAAAGTGCCGCCCATGTCAAAATATATCATTAATACTATTATACTCCTCCTGAGCTTTTTCTGTGGGATCGCTCAGGAAAACGGCAATACGGAAAAACCTAAGGACAGTATTGTCTATAAGGAAAAATACGGACTCCGTATCGGGATCGATCTCGGCAGACCCGTACGTACTTTTTTCGGCGACAATTATACCGGGCTGGAGATTACAGGGGATTTCAGGATATCTAAAAACATGTATATCGCAGCAGAACTGGGTACAGAAGAGAATACGAGCAAGGAAACGCTTTACACCTTTACCACTTCGGGGAGTTATCTCCGGGCAGGTATCGATTATAACCTGTATGAAAACTGGTATGGTATGGAAAATCTCATTTTTGCGGGAGCCCGACTGGGAGTGACTACATTTAGTCAGAATCTTGACGAATATTATATCTACACGACCGACCCATACTGGGGTGAAAATAAAATTCCGGGGACTAATGAGGATATTCTCGGGGAATACAGCGGGCTCTCTGCACAATGGCTGGAGGTGCTGTTTGGCATGAAGGTGGAATTGTTCAACAACCTTTATCTCGGAGCTACGGTTCGCCTGGGGTATCTAATCAATGACACCCCTCCGGATTCTTTTTCGAATCTCTGGATTCCCGGGTTTCAAAAAGTTACCGATGGCAGCAAATTCGGACTTACCTATAACTATACCATATCGTATCTTATCCCGATATTCAAGAAAACCAAAAAAGGGGCCCTTTATAAAGAAGGAGCCGCCAAAAAAGAATAACCACCGAAGATCATCTATTTAATCTCTTTAGGAGCGGTAAACAACCACTTGACAAAGAACTTTTCCCCGGATGGTCCCCGTACAACAATAAACTTGGGTGCCAGGACCATAGCCACGATCGCAGAAGCTATCGCTGTCCACAGATCATGGCCCGGAAAAAAATAATGCAGCGCCGTACGGGTTAGAATAAAGATTACGGCAAAACATAGAAAGTTGTATAGTACTGCTTTATATTTCATGTTTATAAAATTTGACAAGGTTGTTTTCCAAAGGATCACGACACTACATCCACTTTCCTTTTTTACTTCCTTCGTACATTTCGTATTTAACCAATTTACTCTCCAGGCGCCCGTTGAACAGTTTTATTTTTCTCGACGGTCTCAAACCTACATATTTAAGCGCTTCCAGGTTGGAGGTTATCAACCAGGCATCCGTTCCAGGATATCCTTGCTTCAGCGTATCGCCTATACTACTGTAAAACCGCTCCATATCCGTATTGGAAAGGCGTTCTCCGTAAGGCGGATTAAAAACCATATGTAGTTTTCCCTCGGTATTTTTTTCGGTAGCAAAAAAATCTTCCTGTTCCAGGGTTATATACTCAGCCAGGTTGGCGTTGCGGATATTGTCTTTAGCTTTTCGTACCGCAGAAGGAGCTTTGTCATAGGCGTAAATCTTATGATAGAATTCCCTGGTTTTGTTGAGACTGCTATCTGTAACCTTTTCGAAAAGATCAGCATCAAAATCCGACCACTTCTCGAAAGCGAATTCCTTTCGGTTGATATTAGCCGGAATGTTACAGGCTATCATAGCAGCTTCTACCGGAATCGTACCACTACCGCACATCGGATCGAGAAAATCACTTTGTCCGTTCCATCCGCTGAGTAGCAGCATTCCCGCAGCGAGAACTTCATTAATCGGAGCTATATTGGTAGCCGTACGATATCCCCTGTGATGCAGGGATGCACCCGAACTGTCCAGAGAAACGGTACAGGTGTCTTTCTGGATATGAACACTGATGCGAAGATCCGGATGTTTCAGGTCTACATCAGGTCTCTTCCCCCGGATATTCCGGAAACGGTCTACGATAGCATCTTTGGTCTTTAGTGCTACATAAAGGGAGTGATTGAACGCATCGGAATGCACTACGGCATCTACCGCGAGGGTCTCATGAACACTCATCAGGTTTTCCCAGGGGATCGCATACATTTTGTCGTAAAGTTCCTTTTCATTCCGCACTTTAAACGATTGTACAGGCTTAACGATCTTCAGTGCCGTTCGCAAACAGAGGTTCGCCTTGTACATAAATCCTTTATCGCCCCAGAAAGAAACGCTACGTACGCCGTTCTCTATATCAATTGCCCCGAGATTACGCAATTCCTGTGCTAAAATATCCTCAAAACCAAAGAGGGTTTTAGCGACCATTCTATAATTATTTCCCATTGTTCTTCTCTAATAAAAGGCAAAAATACATTAATTTAGCCCTTGGATAAAAAAAGGACAGGCTTTTGTTCTTTTCATACTTCCGCAAGCAAACACCTGACAGAAATAAATGATAGATTACCTGTTGCCCATAGCAGCCGTTCTTGCCGGATTCCTGTTTGTCATAATTGCAAAACCAAAGGAAGGAAAGCAACTGAAACTATTCCTGGCTTTCAGTGGTGCATTTTTGCTTTCCCTGACGGTTTTCAATCTTTTGCCGGACGTCTACGCTCATAGTGCCGGTAAAAACACGGGGATATTCATCATGCTGGGAATCCTGCTGCAAATCTTCCTGGAATTCTTTTCGAAAGGTGCAGAACACGGACATGTACATCACACCGGAAATAACGACACTTTTCCGTGGATGTTGTTTTTGAGCCTCAGCATTCATTCGGTGCTCGAAGGTTTTCCCATCCACAAGCACGAAACGCTGGTCTATGGTATCGTCGTACATAAAATCCCCGTAGCCATAGTACTTACTGCGTTTTTCCTTAAAAGTGGGATAAAGGCATCTTACATTGCTACCTTCATGGTACTTTTTGCCCTTATGACACCACTGGGAACTTTTTTGAGCACCCGCATACAGGGTATAGCACATTATTACGCCCATATATCAGCGCTCATTATCGGGATATTTCTACATATTTCCACCATTATACTTTTTGAAAGCTCCGACGGACACAAGTTCAATTTTACAAAACTGGTAGTTATCGTAGCAGGTATTGCCATAGCATATATCATGTAATTATGTTCAGCAGAGAGGAATCGAGAAAATTACGGGAAGAATTCTGGACATCTTTCGGAAAGTCATTTCCGAGAAAGTGGATTCTTTACAACACGAAGATCAAAGATTTTTCTTTTAAATTCTATTTTGATACCAAGAAGGCAGGTGTCGTCCTGGATATCGAAAGCCAGGATCTCGAAAAGCGCATTCACTATTACGAAAAAGTAACATCCCTGAAAAGCATACTCAAAGAGGAATATCTCCCTGAAGTTATATTCGAAGATGTATTTTTTCTGGACAACGGAAAGGAAATATCCCGTATCTATGTCGAGAAAACCGGGGTTTCCGTGCATAACAAAAAATCCTGGCAGGAGACCATGGAGTTCCTGAACACCACCATGATACAGTTCGAAGATTTTTATTCGGAGTACGAAGATTTCATCAAATCCTGAGTACGACAAAGGGGTGCCGTACACCCCCCTTATACGCAGATATCTAATCTGCTCTCCACTAACTACTCAATCTTTGGTTATAATAAGCGATGATATCTCATCATTAAAATCAATCTGTGTGAGACACGCCATATCCGAACTCAGAACTTCAGAAGACCCACCGAAATTATCGTGTTCATAGATTGTTACCGTATAACCGGAGGGTATCTTTAACGAAGAAATATCATCATTCTCCGCTCCGGCATCGATCAATTGTGCAAGTGTGTATGTTCCTTCATCGAGGGATGCTACTTCCTCCGTGTAATTGCAATGCCTGTAAAGCCCGACTCTTTCCTCAGGAATGCTATTCATGGGCCAGGGATATAGTGTTCCGCTAAGTACCGTATCCTCTCCGTATAATATATCGGAAATACCACTCAGATACGAACTGTAATCGCTTTGCCTCATATCGTACATCAAGTAAAGTCCGTACCCGTCGTTCAACGTCCGGGAAGCAAAATTAAGAGCTGTAGAAGAAGGAGTCTGATTGCTATGTATGGCGGCAGCACTTTCTTTTGTGGGAGTAAGACCAGGCACATTAGGAGCCGAATAGGTTGAATACATGGCATTCCAGCTATAATCCAGGTATTCCCCGGCCTGATTGCCATTCCACTCCAGATACGCCGTTGCAGGGCCGTAATAATAGAATGATATGATTTTGTCCGGGATAAGGCTTCTGAGTTCCTGTAAAAGCATGATAAAGGAACTATTATTAGGTTGCCCCGTTCCATTCTCACCATACTTGGCATATTCATCGTCAAAATCGATACCATCCAGATCGTACGTCTCTACGACATCGGCTAATTGCTCTGCAAAATCCCTCGCCGCGGCCCGGTCCGGAAAATTACAGATTCCCGCTCCCTGGTGATTACCCAAGATGGAAAGTAAGACTTTTATTCCGCGATCCTGCAGCGGTTGCACAAAAGTATCCCTGCCGTCGAGCACGGCCTGTACATTTTCATTGGCGTGAAAAATTGCCCGTTGATTGCCCGTGTCGTAATTGATATTGGCTGCAAAAATAATAGCGATATCAAAAAACGGAGCTCCGCTATCCGCCAGGCTGTAAGCCCCCGGATTGAGAATATTGCTTCCGTTTACTTCTACGTACATCACGCTGAGCGGACCGCTTTTGGCTACTGTAGTAGCGCTTTCAGAGGTCAATTGCTGTTCGTGGAGATCCTGTTCCTGCTGACATCCGGAAAACAGGATCAACACGACTCCTATCCACAATAAGGTTATTTGTTTATACATAATGTAAGATTTGGGTTATACAGTTCTATAAAACTACAATACGTTATTTTTTTAACAAAAAATAAACATACTTTTTAGCCGAACTGTAAGAAGTGAACGGCAGACAACAGGAAACAACCTATAAAAGTAGGAAATATCTTAAAAAACTAATAAGGAAAGAGTAGATGAAGCATCCTATGTACAGAAAAATTACATCAAAAAAAAAACCCTTCACGTCTTGTGAAGGGTTTCGAAGAAGGCGGCGACATACTCTCCCGCTCTCGCAGTACCATCTGCGCTCATGG
>NZ_FPJE01000028.1 GCF_900119185.1 Sinomicrobium oceani
AGAAACCATGAGCTAATACGGTTAAAGGCCAAGGCCAAAGCACTGTTGCTCTCAGAACAGGGCATTGCCCACCGAAAAAGGAGGTGCTGGGAGGTGGAGGCTGTCTTTGGGAATATAAAGCAGAATATGGGCTTCAAGCGCTTTATGCTCAGAGGACTGGATAAAGTGGAAACCGAAATAGGGCTTGTGGCTATGGCACACAATCTTAAAAAGGTTGGGTTAAGGGCGTAATCCCACAACTTCTATTAACTCATTAACTTTTTAACACGCAACTCTTGCTCCTTGTAGGTTGAAAGCAAGAAAATAGCCTAAATAACGTGAGTTCGATATAAGGATTACTGAATTCTTTGGAAGTTATGGATATTAATATTTGGTTTAGTAGGGTAAAAAGAATAGGCAATTAACCCCGAGACTAAGTTTGTAATGAAGTTATCGAAGCTTCGATGTCTTGTGTGTTCGATTTGGCATTGGTTTTTCAGGATATCGTTGACGCTCTCCACGACTGCCCTTTTTCGAAGCAATATCTTGTCATATACATGTACAAGTGCGTTTTTCATGTTCTTCTTAATTTTTTTGACCAAGTGTATGCCATCCACAAACAGTTTTTCAAAAAGATCTTTTCCTATATAGCCCCTGTCTGCGAATATCTTACCGAAAACCTTGTCATGGAAGGTCTTGTCCTTTAATGGCTGCCTATCGTCGACATTGCCCTGTGTAATAAGGAAATCGATAATCTCACCCCGCTCATTGATCACAATATGGAGTTTGAACCCGAAGAACCACCCCATGGTACCCCTGCCTTTGGCTGCTGTCCCCTTGAACACCTTGTTCTGCTTCTCCCGTTTGTAATGACAGGCTTTCAGCACGGTAGAATCAAGAAAGGAAATACCGGAACACTTGCCCAAACAGCAAGTCTGTAAAAAGATGGTCATTGGAAGCACACATTTCTTTTGTAGTTCCACGAAGCGGTTATAAGAAACGGTTTCCGGGAAATCGTCTTTCATGTGCTGGGTGACATGGTTGATATAAAAATGTTTCAGGCAACGGTATCCTTTTAAATGGAACAATATCATGATAGTGATTACTTCACTATCAGACAATCTGGATTTACGGTTACGTTTTTTCTTGCCAGTGGTTTGGACAATTGTATTTTTGTCGATTATGAGGTTCATTTCTTTGCAAAAATCGTCAACAACACAAAAAATTTCAGTAATTTTATCCTTAGAAATCATAAGCAGATTTTCAGTTAAATATTTGAATTTAAATCACTTAAATATACTGAATTTCTGCTTTTTTATGTTGATAAATTACTTATTTCTTACATCGAACTCACGTTAAATATAAAAAGACCGCCTAAAACTTTTTAGACGGCCTCATTTTTTTTGCTTAAAACAATTTATAAAAACTGTAAAACGTTATTTTTAGTTGTTTAACTATTTTTATAGTTGTGTAACTAAAAAAATAGTTTATATTTGTTTTCAGCTTAAAAATGAGATAGCATTATGCAGAAACTAACCAATAAAGAAGAGGAGGTCATGAAAATGCTCTGGAGACTGGAGCGGGCTTTTGTAAAAGATATTCTTGCACAGTTCGGAGAAGATAAACCCCATTACAATACATTGTCTACGATGATCCGAAATCTTGAGGATAAGGGATATGTGGGGCATACAACCTATGGAAATACACACCAGTACTATCCGGTTGTGGCTAAAGAGGAATACAGGAAACGATTTATACATAATGCGATAACCGATTATTTCAACAACTCATATAAAGGATTGGTGTCCTTTTTTGCAGAGGAAGACAAGATCAGTGTAGAAGAACTCAAGGAGATTGTGAAACAACTGGAAGAGAAACGATAATGGAATTTTTTTTAATATATCTCATTAAAAGTGCCGGGCTACTCCTGCTCTTTTACATTGTTTACCGCTTGTTTTTACACCGGGAAACTTTGTTCCGGGGCAACAGGCTGTTTCTTCTGTCGGGGATTATAGTTTCGGGAATTTTACCCCTGTTCGTGATCACGAAGGTTGTGGAGTCATCTCCGGTATTTTCCGGGATAGCCGGCAGTCCTGTGGAAGGAGTTTCTCTTGAAAAGGATGGGACAGCGTTTTGGTCGGGTATAATTTTCCAGGTATATATCACTGGTGTTGTTTTCTTTCTGTTCCGGTTTGCCGTACAGTTATATTCGTTGAGAAGATTCCTGGCGTCGGGAGAAAAGAGTAAGAAAGATGGTGTAATTCTTATAAAGACCGGTGAAGAGACAAGCCCGTTTTCCTTTTTCAATTTTCTGGTTTACAACCCGGATATGTACAACAGCCCGGAAGAGCTGAATATCATTCTCGCGCACGAAAAAGCACATATCAGGCAACAACATTCACTTGATATCCTTTTGATACACCTTTTTACCGTGTTACAATGGTTTAACCCCATGGTATGGCTTTATAAAAAAGCTATGGTGGTTAATCTGGAATATCTTGCAGACCGTCAGGCAGCGGGATCGGGGAAGGGTGATAAGCGCAATTATCAGCTGTTACTGCTCCGGCAGACCGGGGCATATCAGAAATATATGACATTGACCAATACATTTTTTAATTCATCGATCAAAAAACGAGTAGTTATGTTACAGACCAAAGATTCCAAAGAAAGTGCATGGTGGAAATACGGGATTATAATTCCCGCACTGGCCGCATTTATGTTTATTGTCAATACCGAGACCGTAGTTGCCCAAAAATCGGTAGGTATTACCACAGAAAATATTCCCGATAATGTCCTCCTTATTATAAACGGAGAGATCAGCGAAGGAGGACGCCTGAAAGATATTCAGCCCGATAGTATCCGGGCCATCAATATCATTAAAGATGAGCACGCCATAGCAGCCTATGGGGAAAGAGGGGAAAACGGGGTGATTGAAGTCTATACCAAATCGTATAGTGGCGTAGTGGGAGTGAAAGGCAAAGGCAAAGGAGATGTCCGTATCCGTAAGAAAAGCACGCCTGGGGCTGGTGAAGAAAGACCGCTTATTGTGGTAAACGGACGTGTAAAAGGTCGTGATTTCGATATAAACTCCATCCCGGAGTCGTCGATAGAAGCTGTAAATGTACTGAAAGGCGAATCCGCATTAAAAAAATACGGAAGCAGGGGGGCAGATGGTGTGATAGAGATTTCGGTAAACCGGGAATAATACGCCCTTAAGTATATACCAGATATAAAAACCGCAGTACTGCGGTTTTTTTAGTATCTTGTAATTATGAAAAAAGAGTTTTTTAAGCTTCTGGCAAAACTAAATAAAGCAATACTGCCATCCTTCAGCAAACGAAAACTGAATATAGCGAAAGCCAGTAAATGGCAGCTGGCCATTATCGGATGGCGTGCCTATGTGACTAAAAATGCTTTGGGTTAGGTCCTGGTCTTTGCCGGATTATTCATCAATACACAGGGCGTACCATTTCGGAATATGGGATGATAGTGTGATATCCTTTCGCGTGGAAATAGGCGCCAGGATCTGTCTTAGCCGTCACCATGACAAAATCGCCGCCCCATGCCCCCAGGCTTTTGATAGCTCCGGGATAGTCCGGAAATAATCGTTCCCGCACTGTGGGAAGTTCTATAAGAGAAGCTATGATCTCTTCGTGATGTGTGATCAGGGATTCAAAATCCTCCAATGTACTACTGCGGAGAATTTCTTGGGTAAGCCCGGAAATTGTGACAATCGTTTTCTGCTTATCTTTTTCACGGCTTCTGTACCGTTCAATCCCCGACCTGCTGTTTTGTTTCTGATTGAGATGTACGAAATAGAGGTTTTTCCGGAAGGCAGGAGCAAAAGTCACCGGGGTAATTGTCGGTTTTTCCTGTTTTATATCGTAGAGAATAGGTGTGTGGTGGCGGGCACATGCAATGTCATAACCGCTTCCCGAAAATGTACGCCGAAGCAGTTCAAACGCGTCGATATGGGCCCATGCTGCAATATTACTGACCAGGGTGGAGGAAGTGCCCAGGCCCCAGTTTCTCGGGAACCCGAGCTCCGTAATTACCGTAACACCTTTTTTGTCGGTCAGGAAATCGGGATTCATGGTGTTTGCTGTCCATAGCAGTCCTGCTAATCTCTGAATAACATCTTCGTTTCGGGCGGCATCCGGACCTGTATTGAGAATGTCGGTTTCGATGTCGAAGGTATGAGAAAACCAGTGGTTCCCGTTCACATCTTTACTGATCCAGGAAAGTTTGCCTTCTGTTCCCTGGCTCAAGGTCAAAGATTGTCCGTAAGCGGTAGGGACGGCCAGGCACAAGGCGCCGTCCAGAACGACATATTCGCCGGTTAGCAACAATTTTCCGTTACTGTAAAAATGCTTTTCCACGTAGAAAAATCTTATGGTCTTTTGTCGGAGGCCGGATCAGGCATTCTCCCTTAATTTGTGAAATGCTTCGATTACTGAACGGTGCGTAGCTGTCTTATCTTTGAAATAGGTGACAAAAAAAGCTTTTTCCTCGTCGGTAGCCTGAAGCTGATTGAGGATATTCAGAAGGTGCATTTTCATGTGGCCTTTCTGTATTCCTGTGGTCACCAACGATCGTATAGCCCCGAAGTTCTGCGCGAGTCCGGCAACAGCAACGATTTGCATAAGCTCGGGAGCAGACGGGTTACCGAGCATTTCTAGGGATAGCTGTACGAGCGGATGCAGGCTTGTCAACCCTCCTACCGTACCAAGGGCCAGGGGGATCTCGATCTCAAACCGGAATATGCCGTTTTCTATCGATGCACTGGTCAGACTGCTATACCGGCCGTTTCTTGCAGCATAAGCATGTACCCCTGCCTCAACAGCCCTGAAGTCGTTTCCTGTAGCCAGCACTACAGCATCGATACCGTTCATAATCCCTTTGTTGTGTGTTACAGCACGATAAGGTTCTATTCTTGCAATGTCTACCGCCCGGACAAATTTATCGGCAAATTCTTCAGGGGGCATTTGATCTTCATTAAGTTCCTCTACCTTACAGGACACGGATGCTCTTACAAGGCAGTCAGGGACGTAGTTGGACAGGATACTCATCACGATCCTGATCTTTTTCTCTTCAGTTTCAAAAGCTTCATATTCCTGCGCTCCTTGTTGCAGGGTGCGGGCAAATTGTTCCAGACAGGAGTTGATAAAATTCGCTCCCATGGCATCGAGGGTGTTAAAGGTACAGTGCAACTGGTAATAGTCTTCCAGTGCAGCAGTCTTGTCACGGAGTTCGATAGCGATGATCCCCCCCCCCCTTTTCTTCATATTCTCCGTAATAGTTTCCGTTTCGGAGAACAACGCCGGTTTTATATGCTCGAAATACTGCCGGAGCCGTTCCTTGTCGCCTTTGTATATAAAGTGTACCTGTCCTATTTTTTCGGTATTGACCACTTCTGCGTGAAATCCGCCCCTTTTCAACCAGAATTTTGCGGCTTTCCCTGCAGCGGCTACCACAGAACTTTCTTCGATAGCCATAGGAATAGTGTACAACTGTTCGTTGATAAGGAAGTTGGGTGCCACGCCCAGGGGCAGGTAATAATTGGTGATCGTATTTTCTATAAATTCGTCATGAAGTTTCTGGAGCTTCTCGTCATCATTCCAGTAGGTTTTAAAAATGGATACGGCTTTGCCGGGATCGCTAAAATATGCTTGGGCAAGCCATTCTATTTTCTGATTTTTGGTGAGTTTGGAAAACCCTTCTACAGGTTGCTTCATCATTTCTGAGAAAATTATAATGCCGGATACCTTTTTCGGATACGCCCGCGTTGCCGGCTGCAACCGGATCCGGCGGTAAAGATACTAAAAGAAATCCGGGTATTTTACGTGTTAATATAACGTCATGCAGAACGAAAAACCGTGAAATGTCACAGTTTAACTGAAAAAGTTTATATTTTCGCAAAAAAAATAGTATAATTGGCAGATTTTTTTACCTGTTTATAATAACCTGAACCTTAATGAAAAAATATTTCATCTTATCTATTGTGCTTGCCGGATTAACAACTTCACTCGCTGCACAGGAGCGTCAGATAACTTTAGAAGAAATATGGGGAGGGGCATTCGGTACCGAAGGTATGGATGTGCTTCACTCCATGAAAAACGGAAAACAGTATTCCATTCTCAATATGGACCGCAAATCGCGGGTCATATCCGTAGATAAATACGATTACAATACGCTCGAAAAAGTAGAAACCATTGTCTCTACGGAGAATCTGGACGGAATAGCATACTTTACGTCCTATGAGTTCAGCGATGATGAATCGAAGGTGTTGCTGGCAACCGATGTGGAATCGGTATATCGTCATTCCAGATTGGGAATATATTACATGTATGATATTCAGGAGAAGAAAACACAAAAAATAGCCGATCATAAAATTCAGGAGCCCACTTTTTCCCCGGACGGTAAAAAAGTGGCTTTTGTTTTTAATAACAATATCTATATCAAGGATCTCATGAGTGGAGAAACCAGTCAGATTACGGATGACGGGGAAAAAAATAAGATCATCAACGGGGTGACCGACTGGGTTTATGAAGAAGAATTTGCTTTCGTACGGGCTTTCGAATGGAATGCGGACGGAACTCATCTGGCCTACATCCGGTTTGACGAAAGTAAAGTGCCCGAATTTTCCATGGATGTATATGGTAATGCTTTATATCCGGTACAACAGGAATTCAAGTATCCCAAGGCTGGAGAATCCAATGCAGAAGTTTCCCTTTTTGTCTATGATCTCGAAAGCGGGAATTCGCAACAGGTAGGTCTGAAGAACGCCTATTATATTCCCCGGATCAAATGGACGAATGATCCGGATATTCTCAGCGCACAGGTGCTTAATCGTCACCAGAATAACCTGGAGCTGTTTTTTTATCATGTCGATGAGGCCAAAGCAGAGGTGGTGCTTCACGAAGAAGACAAAGCGTATATCGATATTACCGACAACCTTACTTTTCTTGATGACAACAGTTTTATCTGGACCAGCGAACAGGACGGGTATAACCATATTTATCACTACGGAAAAAACGGAAAGCTGATCAGGCAGGTTACCCGTGGCCCCTGGGAAGTAACGACCTATTACGGGTATGACAGTAAAACAGGAAGAATTTTTTATCAGTCCGTAGAAAACGGATCGATCAACCGCGATGTGTATGCTGTGAAACTCAACGGAAAAAAGAAACAACGGCTATCCGTAGCAGAAGGGACGAATAGCGCAACGTTCAGTTCGGATTTCAGTTACTTCATTAATGCGTATTCCAGTGCTTCCGTACCACCGCGTTATACACTCAACGATGCGCAGAAAGGTAAGGAGCTGAAAGAGATTGTAAATAACGACGCACTGTTGGAAAAACTCGGCGGATACAAGCTTTCGCAAAAAGAGTTCTCCACGATTCATATCAATGGATACGACCTTAATATGTGGATGATAAAACCATCCGGTTTTGATCCCGATAAAGAGTATCCGCTTTTTATGTTTCAATACAGTGGTCCCGGTTCTCAGCAGGTAGCCAATCGCTGGGGAGGTGCCAATGATTACTGGTACCAGATGCTTGCCGAACAAGGGTATATCGTGGCCTGCGTGGACGGACGCGGAACAGGATTTAAGGGGGCAGATTTTAAAAAGATGACGTATCAGGAGCTCGGAAAATATGAAGTAGAAGACCAGATAGCGGTAGCCCGGCAACTTGGAGAAGAGCCGTATATCGATGCGGACCGTATCGGGATCTGGGGATGGAGCTATGGAGGTTTTATGTCCTCCAATTGTATTCTTAAAGGGAACGATGTGTTTAAAATGGCCATTGCAGTAGCTCCGGTAACCAACTGGAGGTTTTACGATACGATCTATACCGAGCGGTATATGCGTACCCCACAGGAAAATGCTTCCGGCTACGACGATAATTCCCCGATCAATCACGTAGATAAGCTCAAGGGAGCCTACCTGCTGGTACATGGTACTGCAGATGATAATGTGCATGTACAAAATACCATGCGTATGATCGAAGCTCTTGTACAGGCCAACAAACAGTTTGACTGGGCTATTTATCCCGATAAAAATCACGGTATTTACGGAGGTAATACCAGGCTTCATCTGTATACCAAAATGACAAACTTTATTAAAGAAAATCTATAGAAACATAATTATACATTGATATGGCAATGATATCCAGACCAGCACATGAACGCGAACTGTTCGGCCATCCGGCAGGATTGTACATCTTATTTTTTACGGAAATGTGGGAACGTTTCAGTTACTATGGTATGCGGGCATTGTTTACCCTGTTCCTGGTTGCAGAGACTACTGCACGAAATCCCGGTTTCGGATGGACAGAAACAGAAGCTCTTTCTCTTTATGGCTGGTACACCATGCTGGTATATGTTTCTTCAATACCCGGCGGCTGGCTGGCCGATAGGGTATTAGGGCAGAAGAAAACCGTAATGCTGGGTGGTGCCCTATTGTGTATAGGGCATACGGTACTGGCTCTGAACTCGGAGTTGTCTTTTTATATGGGATGTCTGTTTATCATACTCGGTGTAGGATGCCTGAAGCCCAATATTTCTTCCATGGTAGGAGGATTGTACAAACCGAAAGATGAGCGGAGAGACCTCGGGTTTTATATTTTTTACATGGGAATCAATATAGGTGGCTTCACAGCTCCTATCATTTGTGGATATATCGGGGAAAAGATAAACTGGCACTACGGTTTCGGCCTTGCGGCTATAGGAATGTTTCTGGGACAGATTGTCTATATATGGGGACAGAAATACCTGAAAGGCGTTGGAGATCTTATATCCGTAAAGAACGAAAAAGACAGGGCAATCCTGGAAAAACCGCTGACAGCAATAGAAAAAGACAGGGTGAAGGTCTTACTGCTCTCTTTTCTGCTGATCATACTTTTCTGGGCTGCTTTTGAACAGGCAGGAGGCTTGATGAATCTTTATGCCAAACAAAAGACCGACAGGGACTTCTTCGGATTAGGGGTTATCCCGGCTTCCGTATTCCAGTCCGTAAACTCGTTCTTTATCATTACACTTGCAACCGTAGTCGGAACGTTCTGGCTGAAATGGAGACGTAAGGGTAAAGAATCTTCTTCGTTGTTTAAAATGGCTATAGGTATTATTGTTATGGCACTCGGGTTTAGCTTTATGAGTGCTGCTGCTGCCGAATATAACGCTACCGGATCTTCTGCGATGTATTGGTTGATCCTTGCCTATCTTTTTCATACTATAGGCGAATTATGTGCATCACCGGTTTCCCTGTCATTTATAACAAAGCTGGCACCGCTTAAATACGCATCCCTGATCATGGGGTTGTACTGGGCAGCGACCGGTTTTGGAAATTATGCAGCGAGTAAACTCGGGGTATTGGCTCAGTCTCTTGGCGATTTCGAAGTATTTACCGGGATTGCCGTGATATGGACGCTTATCGGTATTGTGGTATTGTTGCTCCTGAAGCCCCTGAAAAGACTGACACATGGTGCAGAGGACGGAGAAGGAGCTGTAGTAGCAGATATGGGTGAGGCATAGCACATTTGTCTATTCCGGACTAAAAATATAGGCTCCCTTTTCATAAGTGTTGTGAAAAGGGAGTTTTTCTTTTGCACAGGTCAGGCGCCATTGCATTACCAGGGATGCATAGTTGCTTCCGTCGGCTATGACTACCTTAGGGCGATATGCCTGTATAAACCTTTCCAGGTTAATGGTAGGGGAATTGCTCAGAAGTAAGTAGTCTATCCTGGGCTGTTCAATCAGCGGTGCGTTTTCGGACACGATATGCATTAGGTAACTTCCGTAGATGTCATATACCGAGTGCACAGGCTGTATTTCTGTCTTTCTGATGCCCTCATGCATGATATAATCTGTGAGCATACGATCCTGCAAGGCGTTTGCCGTAGTGTCTGAGGAATGAATAACCAGGTGTTTGCCATAATGCCTGAGGATACGGGTCTCCCTGTTTTTGTGTAAAACAATCCAATGATCTTTCCGGGATGCCCGGTAGCTTTGGTAGAAAAAAAATCCCTGCATACATAAAACGAGGATCAATACCGGGTAAAGTTTTCGGTAAGACCTGTTGCGGAGATATGAAAAGGATGCGATGAGGAAGCCGTAAGATATGATAAGCAGTACGGGGTGGAACGGGATGTTCCGGAAAATAAACAGTTCCTGCCGGGCTATTCCCGATATCAGCAGGTTCATGCCGGAAATCCCCCAGGTATAACTATCCAGTAAAAACGAAGGCAAAATGTCAAGGAGAGCGAGTATAATAATAAATATTCCTCCTCCGAGAATCAATCCCAGAAGGGGAATGATAAAAAGGTTGGAAAGCAGGAAAAGACCGGGGAACTGGTGAAAATAGTAAAGGCTTAACGGCAGTACACCTGCCTGTGCTGCAAGGGATACTGTAGTGAGTTTCCATACTGCATCCGTAAACCGCCATCGTGGTCTCCACCAGTTGTAAAATACAGGTTGGAGTTTAACAATGGCAAAAACAGCCAGATAACTGAACTGGAATCCTATGTCAAAGAGAAACCCGGGTTGCAGAAGGAGCAGGAAAAACATGGAAGCCAGGAGTACGTCGTTAATATTTGTGGTACGCCGAAGCTGAAGACCAAGTGCAATAAAAGAGAACATACAAACAGCACGGGTTACGGATGCGGACATCCCGGTAAGAAATGCAAAGCACCACAATATACCTGCTGTCAGAAAAAAGCTGATGAGATTTCCGTGCCTGAAACGCAGAAGAGGACGGAATAAAATATATAACATCATCATAATAATCCCGATGTGCAGCCCTGATATAGCCAGAATATGGATAGCCCCTGCGTCCGTATAATCTCTGTAAAGGTCTTCGGGGATATATTGTCTTTGGCCAAGCAGCAATGCCTGGATCATCGAGAATGTCCCGGGTGCCAGGTCGTGTTTTTTCAGGGAAGCAGTTATATGCTGACGTAATCTTTCTGCGTGGGCATGTATGCCGTTTTCACTTCCCGGGAATATATGGAGGTCTCCGGGAATAACGTTAAAACTCTGGTAGACATATTGTTTTTTGAGATAATCGGAATAGTCGAATTCGTGAGGGTTACGGGAGGGATTAATAGTATGAAGATCGGAACGTACCCCGTATTGTTTTTCCATAGACAACCCGGCCGTCGTACTGTCCCGGTACAGGTAAAGCAAGGCTTTTCCGGAAGTTTTACGTCCGTTGACACTTTTTATTCGGACAATATATCGAAAGTACCGGTCTCCCGGTTTTAGCACACTTACAGGGGTAAAGTACATCATGGGCTTTTCCTTTGTAAAATGTGTGTAATGATCAGCGGTGAATTCCGGTTTGCGGCTACAGCTGATGAGTACTCCAAGTACAAAAGTGAAACACCAGGCTATGAGTCCGAAAGTGATACCGTGAGAGAAAACCGGTCCGGATAACCTGTAATAAAGCAGTCCGAGTACTACAAATAATAAGGTCAGTATACCATAAACAACCGGGGGTGAAGGGGAAGTATAAAAACCAACCCATATACCGGCTGATAAAAACAAGAGCAATCTAAATATCTGGGAATTCAGTAATTGCATGTTTAAATATACGAAAACATGCGCTAATGTAAAGCAAGCGTATTACAATACGCGCCGGGCTTCGGTAAAGGCATGATTCCAGTAGCCTTCACTTAGGGAAGAGATCAGGACGCCTCTGGATGTAGTAGAATGAATAAAACGGATATCCTTCCCCTTTTTATCAACTACGAGTCCGACATGATTTATCCTGTTTTTTCTGCCCGTTTTGAAAAAGAGAAGATCGCCTTTTTGTACTTCTTTAAGTTTAATTTCTTCTCCCTGGGTGGCCATCATATAAGAAGCCCTTTCGAGCGTAACATCGTGCTCCTGGAACGAAACAAATACCAATCCGGAACAATCCATTCCCTTATTCGTCGTACCACCGAATTTATAACGGGTACCGTTAAAAGAAATTGCGGTATTGATAATCTGACTGGCTTTAGACCCGTGTTTGTGACGGGAGTTTCCGGCAGATTCGTTTTCGCTGCCCGGCCATGCTTCCACGGTAACGGTCCTGTCCGTTGAAGTGCCTTCAATACTGACAGACCTGGGTGTTTCCGGGATCGATTTTTTGGATTTACAGGCGCAAAAAAATAAAAGCAGACAAATAAAAAAAGAAATTTTCCGCATACGCTTAAAACTGTTTGGGCTAAAATAATAAAAAAAGTGTTTTTTTCTTTTGCGGCAGGTGTTAAACTAACGACTTTTCAATACAGAAAAGATCAGCTTAGCGGTTTTTTTGCTCGCTCCCCGTCCTCCCAGCTTTTTCTCAAGGTCGTGATAGTCGTGGAATATCTGTTTGCGCTTTTTACCTTCCAGTATTTTCTGGAGTTCTTCATGCAGTCTTTTTCCGTTGAGATTGTCCTGTATGAGCTCGGTAACAACTTCTTTGTCCATGACAAGATTGACCAGGGAAATAAATTTTAGTGTAATGATTCTTTTCGCGATCTGATAGGAGATCCAGTTGCCCTTATAGCACACAATTTCCGGGACCTTTAATAAAGCGGTTTCAAGTGTGGCGGTTCCGCTGGTAACCAGCGCAGCAGTAGAAACACTTAGTAATCCGTATGTCTTATTAGGTATAAGGCTGATGTTGGAATCTTTGATAAAGGGGTGGTAAAATTCCTCGTCCTGCCCCGGAGCTCCGGCAATCACAAATTGGTATTCGGGGAAGAGTTTTGGCATCTCAAGCATAACGGAGAGCATTTTTCGGATTTCCTGCTTCCTGCTTCCTGGCAAGAGGGCTATAATAGGCTTTTGGGGATCGAGAAGATGAGCCTGCCGGAAGGCGGTTTCGTCTGTTCTGGGGTATTGAGAGATGGCATCGATCAGGGGATGCCCGACAAAATGCACAGGATAAAAGTGCTTCTTCTCATAAAAGTCTTTTTCGAAAGGAAGGATGACATACATTTCGTCGATATCCCTTTTGATAGCTTTGATCCTGTTCTCTTTCCAGGCCCATAACTGGGGAGAGATGTAATAATGAGTACGATATCCCTCTTTTCTGGCCCATTGTGCGATCCGCATATTAAAGCCCGGATAATCTACAAAGATAATGACATCGGGGGCGTAGGCGGTAATATCCTTTTTGCAGAAGGAAATATTTTTAAAGATGGTACGGATATTCATCAGTACTTCTGCAAAGCCCATAAAAGCCAGGTCTTTGTAGTGTTTCACCAGAGTCCCGCCAGCGGCTTGCATAAGATCACCGCCCCAGAAGCGGAAATTGGCATCCCGGTCTTCGGCTTTCAGCGCTTTCATCAGGTTGGAAGCATGAAGGTCTCCCGAAGCTTCCCCGGCAATGATGTAATATTTCATACGATTAATCTTTTGTAATGTGACCGACCGGATCCATAAGCCGGACTCAGAATATTTTATAAATAAGCGTTATTACCGCAGTGAGCACAGTGGCCAGTAAAACCCCTTTGGCACGGTGATCACGTCCTATTCTCAGGAATCCGAAAAAAGCAATCAGGTTGAGCAATGCACCCAATGCAAGGATACTTCCGAAATGGCCTGCATGGAATGCATCGTTCAGGGTCTCTGCGATGCCCGCTCCCGAAAAGATAAGAATGTATAATAAAGAGCCGAAGGTGTTGGCAATGATTCCTACGGCAAATCCTATAGCTATTTCTTTTTTAATCATTAAGGCTCCATGTATTTAAGGTTTGTATGGCATGATGAGCAGTCAGGTCAAACTGTACCGGAACCACAGAAATATAGCCGTTGGCCAGAGCCCATTCGTCCGTGTCCTCTCCTTTGTCTTCACTGATAAACTTTCCGGTGAGCCAATAATATTCCCTTCCCTGCGGATTGGTCCTTTTATCAAATTCTTCGACCCATCTTGCGTTGGCCTGGCGGCATATTTTAATTCCCCTGACAGCTTCCTTACTGATCTTGGGGAAATTCACGTTGAGCACGACACCTTTGGGCATACCATTTTTCAATGCGCTGAGGGTAATGGTCCGTACCTGGTCTTTGATCGATTCGAAATCGGCATCCCAGGAGTAGTCGCACAGCGAAAAACCTATGGCCGGGATACCTTCGATACCGGCTTCTACGGCAGCACTCATGGTGCCTGAATAGATGACATTAACGGAAGAATTGGAACCGTGATTAATACCGCTTACACAGATATCCGGTTTTTTGCGAAGGAGCTCGTTAACGGCGAGTTTAACACAATCGACCGGGGTGCCGGAGCAACTGTATTCTTCCGCAACCTGATCGTCTATATTGATCTTATTGCAAAAAAGCGTGGCGTCGATGGTTACGGCATGTCCTTTGCCGGATTGCGGGCTGTCGGGAGCTACAACGATAACATCCCCTATGGTCTTCATGACCTCGATCAGGGCCCTGATACCCGGTGCGGCGATGCCATCGTCATTGGTAACCAGTATGAGAGGTCTTTTTTTCATAGCGCTTTACGATTATATTACGTTGCTAAAATAAGCATTTATCCTCAGGTCTATTTTTAAACCGGACTTTACTTTTTTCTTTCCGCTTTTCTCATTTTTTTATTAATGCCCCTTTGTACACGCCCCGGTAATTTGCGTGTATACCGTACGGATAATGGAAATGCGTTAACCGTTTAACAAAAAATTAGTATCATTGTAGCTAACTGGCATGGTTTTTTCAGTAATTTAGAGGTTCCAAAAAAATAACCGGAGCAAACGATGCGGTATTTTCGTTCGTTTCTGCAAAAGGGCAGGCAGGTTTTCTGAAAAAGAAAAAGATAGCTATGGAGAACTTCCCCGTATATGCGGTTTGATTTTGCGTTCCGGGATTCAAAAAAAAAGTAGACAGATGAAAAGAAACTTTGTGTATGTACTGGCGGCACTGCTTATATCCGTGGCTTCCTGTAGTTTTACGAATAAAACATTTGACAACCCCGATAAGGATAAACTTCTTATTCAACTTATTTCCTACGTACTGGAAAAGGGGCATTACGATCCGAAAGCCATGGATGATGCCTTTTCCGAAAAAGTATTCGACCAGTATATTTCCATGCTGGACCCTTCCAAACGCTATTTCCTGAAATCGGATATCGAAGAGTTTGAAGTATATCGCGACCAAATAGACGACCAGATCCGGGATTCCGATATCACTTTTTTCGATCTTGTTCAGCAACGTCTGGTAAAGCGTATGGAAGAGGGGAAAGAGATTTATAAGGAAATACTGGAAAAACCTTTTGATTTTTCTGCAGATGAAGAGATAGACATGGATTATGACAACCTGTCTTTTGCTTCTTCCCGGAAAGAACTGAAAGACAGATGGAGAAAATATCTTAAGTTTTCTACGCTCTCCGGCTATGTGACCAGACTGGAGGACGAAGAGAATAAGAAAAAGGAAGATGCGGAATACCAGGAGAAATCTGAAAAGGACCTGGAGGAGGAAGCCCGGGAATCTACCAAAAAAATGCAGGATGAGTTTTATGATCTCGTTGATGACCTGGAGCGTAAAGACTGGTTTGTGATGTACCTCAACGCGATCGTAACCGAATTCGACCCGCATACCTATTATTTCGGACCGGAAGAAAAAGATCGATTTGATACCAGTATGTCCGGAAAATTCGAAGGGATAGGAGCCAGGTTGCAACGAAAAAATGACAGGATAAAGATTGTTGAGATCATTTCCGGAGGGCCGGCGTGGCGTGGCAATGAAGTGGAAGTGGGCGATGAAATCCTTCGCGTAGCTCAGGGAAATGAGGAACCCGTAGATGTTATCGGAATGCGTCTTGACGATGCCGTAAAACTTATAAAGGGACCTAAAGGATCGGAAGTGAAGCTTACGCTGAAAAGGGTTGACGGTACGACAGAGACGGTTTCCATTGTACGTGATGTCGTAGAGCTTGAGGAGTCTTATGCAAAATCATCTACGGTAGAGAAAGACGGAAGGACTTTCGGGATTATTAACCTGCCTAAGTTTTATATCGATTTTGATAATTACGATGACAGAAATGCTGCTTCGGACGTAGAGAAAGAGATCGAAAGACTCAAGGAAAAGGGAATGGAAGGACTTATTCTCGACCTTCGCGGAAACGGGGGAGGTTCGCTCAAGACCGTAGTGGATATGGCAGGTTTCTTTATCGAAGAAGGTCCTGTTGTACAGGTGAAGTCTTCCGGAAAACGAAAAGAAGTGCTTTCCGATACGGATAAACGCGTGCAGTGGGATGGCCCCTTGGTTATCCTCGTGAACGAATTGTCCGCTTCGGCATCCGAAATACTTGCGGCTGCCATGCAGGACTATAAAAGAGCGGTAATTATAGGAAGTAAGCAAACTTACGGAAAAGGAACCGTTCAGAATGTAGTGGACCTCAATCAGTTTCTCGGACAAAAAAATGATTTTGGCGATGTAGGGGCACTGAAGATCACAACACAAAAATTTTACCGTATTAACGGTGGTTCCACCCAGCTCGAAGGCGTAAAGAGTGATATTACGGTTCCCGATAGGTACAGTTATATAGACATCGGAGAGAAAGATCAGGAAAACCCGTTGCCATGGGATAAAATAGACCCGGCCGATTATAAAACCTGGGACGGGCCCCTGAATTATGATTATGCCGTAAAAAGAAGTAAGGAAAGAATGGGTAAAAGCGAGCAGCTTTCCCTGATCGATGAGAATGCCAGATGGGTGAAGAAAAAGCAGGATGAAAGCAAGTACCCGCTAAACTATGAGGCATATAGAAAAGCGATAGATAAGGATGAAGAGGTTGCCAAACGATTTGATGCGTTGTCCGATTATAAAACCACTCTGTCTTTCCGGTCACTTCCTTATGAAGAAACCCTTATGGCAAAAGATACCGTATTGCGTGACAAGCGCAAACGCTGGCATGAAAATCTGGCTAAGGATGTCTATGTAGAAGAGGCGCTTAATGTATTGGAAGATCTTCAGGCCGGTCATGTGAAGAAAAGAGTGGCTAATATCCGGGACTGACCGGATAGTCTGCGCTATTCATAAATTATAATTTAAAAGCCCCGGACGTTCCGGGGTTTTTTAATGGAATTCGGAGAAGTCATCCCACTCGTTGATCTGGTTGGCATCGAGTTTTACGAAGACAAACAAAAGCAGGGTAAAGGCCCATAATCCGGAACCTCCGTAGCTAAAAAAGGGTAGAGGAATACCCACCGTAGGCAGCAGCCCGATAACCATTCCTATATTGATAGCAAAATGAAAAAACAGAATAGCGGCTACGCTATAACCGTATATCCGGCTAAACTTCGACTTTTGGCGTTCGGCAAGGAACAGGAGTCGTAGTAGCAAAAAACAGAAGAGGAGAACAACTGTAGTGCTTCCTATAAAGCCCCATTCTTCTCCTACGGTACTGAATATATAATCTGTGTGTTGTTCCGGAACAAAACCACCCTTGGTACGGGTGCCTTCCAAAAAGCCTTTTCCGGAAAATCCCCCGGACGATATGGCCGACTCCGACTGGTAGGTGTTGTATCCTATGGATTTTCGTATTTCCCTTAATTTGGCAGGATCGTGCTCCAGTTTTAGCCACAGGTTGATCCGGTCCCTGTGATGTTGCTTGAAAATGTTGTCGAAGGTAAATCTCACGCTTGAAGTGACTACCACCGTAATGATCAGAAGTGTGATAAACGGCAATACCGAAACCATTTTCTTTTTTCGTTTTCTCCATAAATAATACAAGGTCAGAAAGGAGAATACGGCAATACATACCCATACAGCCCCGAATATAAGTGTTGTTACAAAAAGTGTAACCAATCCGAGTCCGGCGAGAAGATACCAGGAGGGAAGCCCTTCGCGGTACATGACGGGAATAAAGGCCAGAAAAACCATGGCGCTTCCGGGGTCTGGCTGCAGGAGAATAAAAATAATGGGCAGTACGATGATCAGGAAGCCCTTTAGTTGATATTTCAGGTATTTTATATTGGTCTGTGAGTCGCTGAGATATTCTGCCAGGGCCAGTGCTGTACCGGTCTTTGCAAACTCGGCAGGCTGTATGCTCATAAAACCGAGATCGTACCAGGCCGTTTGCCCGGCAATAGTCTTTCCGAAAATAAAGACACCTGCAAGTGCCCCCACTAAAACAAGATAGATTATTCCGGCAAATTTCTGGTAGAATTTGGCGTCTACAGCAAGAATGAGTGTGATGAAAACACTGCTCAGGCCTATAAAAGTCAGTTGCTTTCCGTAAAATGTGGAAAAATCGAATACAGACACCCCGGCACCCTCCGTGACACTACTCGAGTATATATTGATCCACCCTATAAATACCAGTGAGAAATACAGGATTACGGTGAGCCAGTCTATTTTTCGTATAAAAGAATTATTCATTAATCCGGAAGGGTTTACCGCTGTATGGTTTTTCGTATTCTTTTTCCAGGCTTGTTTCGAGCATTCGTTTTTCCAGATCTTGTCGGGTGACTTCCCCTTTCAGGTATTTTTCTATCATGACGGAGGCAATAGGAGCCGCATACCGTGATCCCCAATAGCCATTTTCGACAAATACGGCAATGGCAATTTTCGGGTTTTCGACAGGAGCAAAAGCAACAAAGATAGAATGGTCCGTAAGTTGTGTCCTTTTACCGTCTATACGGGTGAAATTCTCCGCTGTTCCGGTTTTTCCTGCAATATCAATGCCGGGGACCTGGAAATATCTGGCCGTACCGTTTCTGTATACTTCAGCCATACCTTCGATGACGGGATCGAAATATTTGGCGTCTATCGTAGTGTATTTCTTTTCTGTAAACTTCTTGTCTTTCAAAGGCTGGTTTTCTATGCTTTTCAGTACATGTGGCGTATAGTAGTAGCCTTTGTTTGCAATAGTTGCGGTAAAATTGGCCAGTTGTATCGGAGTGGTCAGTATTTCTCCCTGTCCGATAGCATTAGAGAGGTTGGTTGTCGAATACCAGCGATGTTTTCCGTACATACGGTTGTACATAGTGGCATCCGGGATCCTCCCTGCTTTTCCTATAGGAAGGTCATAGCCGAGATAATCTCCCAGTCCGAAGCTTTTCATGTGTTTTTCCCAGGCGGTCATTCCCTCTGCGGAGGTCGGATATTTATCGATGATTTTCCGGTATACCGTTGCAAAATATCCGTTACAGGAGAGGGCCACACCCCGAACGAGATCCCATGAACCTCCCCCACAATGGCATCCCATAAGTCTCCTACCCTTATAGTAATAACCATTCTGGCAGGTTAATCGGTGAGAGGGCTCTATAACATGTTCCTGCAAAGCCACCAGGGCATTAAGTGTTTTAAAAGGAGATCCGGGCGGATACATGGCCAGCAGGCTTCGGTCGTACAGTGGGTTGGCGATGGAATCGTAATACAACTCGGTGTAGTTTCTCGAACGCTGACGGCCTACAAGCAGGGAAGGATCGTAGCTCGGTGCCGTAACCAGGGCAAGTATTTCCCCCGTTTTGGGCTCAATAGCAACAATACCGCCACGTTTATTGACCATCAGTTTTTCTCCGTAAGCCTGGAGGTCGATATCTATGGTTAGCTGAATGTCTTTCCCCTGTTCCGGTAGGGTGTCGTATGCTCCGTTTTTATAGGGGCCTATGTCACGGTTGAAACGGTCTTTCTGGATATATTTAATCCCTTTGCGTCCCCTGAGCGTACTTTCGTAGTATTCTTCTACGCCCTGTATGCCAATAAGTTCTCCCGATTGGTAACTGGGGTTGTTCCTCAGATCATATTCACTGACCTCACGGATATATCCGAAGATATTAGCCCCGTATGCGGTCTGGTAGTGACGCAGGGACCGTTTCTGAATGTAAAAACCTTCGTATTTGCGCATTTTCTCCTGTAATGCGGCATATTCCTGCTTGGAAAGTTGCGGAACGAAAACCGAAGGGAGTCTCGGGGAATAGGTGTACGCTTTTTTGTATTTTTTTATAAAATCTTCCTCGGAAATATTCAGGAGAGAACAGAATTCAAGAGTGTCCAGACTTTTAACTTCCCTGGGAATGACCATGACATCATAAGAAGGCTGGTTAGCGACAAGGAGTCCGCCGTTACGGTCATAAATATAACCGCGTTCGGGGTAATCGAAGACCTGTTTTATCGCGGTGTCATTGAGCGGACTGTCTTTATTTCCCGATATTAATTGCAAATAAGAAAGCCTGCCTATATAGATAAGCGCAACAAAAATAATAATGGATGAAAGTAATAATTTCCTCATTGATTCTTAGTCCTGAACAAAGGGATAAACAAAAAACACAACAACAGGGTAAAAGCTCCTGATAATAACGCTTTTTTAAGGGTTAAAAGTATATGTGTAAAACTAAAAATCTCTAAGGAAAAAAGTATGATATGATGTGTTAAAATCATAATAAACAAATACATAAACCGCTGCCCGAGGTTCGTATTGCTGATTTTTAGGGTCTGGTACTCATAGGCGCTTCCGAAAGAGAACCGGAGTACGAGTGGACGTATATAGGCTATACACAGGGAAGCCGCAGCATGGATGCCGCCGCTGTCACTAAAGGTATCCACGCAAAAGCCCATGAAAAAGGCCAGAAACAGGAAAAGTGCCCTGTTCTCATTTTTCAGAGGGTACAACAGGATAAACAAAACGTAGATGTAAGGGTTGATGTATCCCAGAAACTGTATGTGATTACAGATGAGAACCTGTACCAGGACGAGGATAATAAACCTTATACCGTTTGAAAGCGTATTGTTATTCATTTACCGATTGCTCTAATTCGAGAATTTCTTCCTTATTTGTGTTTTCTATGACATAGACATGTCCGAGATTAGTCATGTCATTAAAGAGCTGTACATTGATAATGTAATAATTTTCAGAGACGTCAAGCGCAAATCCTTTTATGGTCCCTATGGGAATACCTTTGGGGAATATGGTAGACATCCCTCCCGTAATTATAGTATCTCCTGTCTGTAGTGGTGCTATACGTGCAATATCTACCAGTTGCACTATGGAAGGAGATTTTCCGTCCCATTGTAATGTTCCGAAATGATTGGTGTTCTTCAGCTGTGCGTTGATCCGTGTGAGTGTATTCAGGACGGATTGTACTGTGGCGTAATGAGCGGACGTATTGTCTATGATACCTACGATTCCGTCTGAAGTGATCACTCCCATATCCTGGGCAATGCCATCACCTTCTCCCTGGTCTATGGTCAGGTAGTTTTTCGGAGCGCTAAAACTGTTTTTGATTACAGCAGCATCCCTGATCACAAATCCCGGGTTTTCCGGAATGAGTATGGAGTCGGCCGGAAGCGAATCGAGAGGTGCGTTGTCCCGGTTAAACAAGAGGGCACGTAATCTTTTGTTCTCTTCTATAAGCCGGAGGTTATGCTTTTTAAGTCCGAAATAATCGGAGATATTGCTTGCGGTTTCGTAGATTCCTCCGGTGACCCAGTTGGCCGAATGAATAAACTTACTTCTATGGTAATTATGGGATTGTATGGTTAAAAACAGGGAAAATGACAGCAAAACAAGGAAAAGAAAAAAATATCTGTTCTTTAAAAAAAAATTAATTATGTTTTGCATAGCATGTTACCTATCTGACCAGAATACTTTTAAATCTTCCGATGTTTTTCAGGGCAATTCCGGTACCTCTTACCACGGCACGGAGCGGATCTTCGGCAATGTACACGGGCAGGTCTGTTTTCTGGGAAAGCCTTTTGTCCAATCCTCTGAGCATTGAACCTCCCCCGGCGAGGTATATTCCGGTGTTGTAAATATCAGCCGCAAGTTCCGGCGGAGTTTGCGATAGCGTTTCCATGACCGCGTCTTCGATACGGAGAATAGATTTGTCCAGTGCCTTGGCAATTTCACGATAGGAAACCTGTACCTGTTTGGGTTTTCCTGTAAGCAGGTCACGTCCCTGTACACTCATTTCTTCCGGAGGCGTTTCCAGGTCTTCTGTCGCCGAACCGATTTGTATCTTGATATTTTCGGCCGTAGCTTCCCCCACGTACAGGTTGTGCTGGGTACGCATATAATATACAATATCGTTTGTGAAGACATCACCTGCGATTTTAACGGATTTATCACAAACAATACCTCCCAGGGCGATAACGGCAATCTCGGTAGTTCCACCTCCTATATCTACGATCATGTTCCCCTTGGGTTCCATGATATCTATACCGATACCGATAGCCGCAGCCATAGGTTCGTGGATGAGGTAGACTTCCTTGCCGTTTACCCGTTCTGCCGATTCTTTTACGGCCCGCATTTCCACTTCGGTAATCCCCGAAGGAATACAGATGACCATACGCAGAGCCGGCTGGAATAATTTGCGTTTCAATGCCGGAATATTCTTGATGAACATATTGATCATTTTTTCCGAAGCATCGAAATCGGCAATAACACCATCCTTCAAAGGGCGTATTGTTTTTATGTTCTCATGGGTTTTTCCCTGCATCAGGTTGGCTTGCTGGCCTACAGCAATGATCTTGCCTGATATCCGGTCCCTGGCCACTATAGAAGGGCTGTCCACGACAACTTTGTCGTTATGGATAATCAGCGTATTTGCTGTGCCGAGGTCCATTGCGATCTCTTCCGTTAAAAAATCAAAAAATCCCATGTATGCGTAAAATTAGTCAGTTTATTCGTTTTTAAAACAGTTATTCTTCAGGTTGATTGCTTTCAAATGTAACGATACTTTATCACATTTTACGAATCAGTCCTCTTATAAAGTTCCCCGGGGTATCAGGAATTGCCCGGAACATTCCGGGCAATGTTGCTTTATAACGAAAAACAGGGGGTAATTAGTGTTTAAAATGTCGTGTTCCTGTAAATACCATGGCCATTTCGTGCTCATTGCAATAGTCTATACTCAGCTGATCTTTGATAGAGCCACCGGGCTGTATTACCGATTTGATACCTGCTTTGTCTGCAATTTCCACACAATCAGGGAAAGGGAAGAAGGCATCACTGGCCATTACGGCATTATGGAGGTCAAAATCAAAAGATGCTGCTTTTTCTATAGCCTGTCTCAGCGCATCAACTCGGCTTGTTTGTCCGGTACCACTGGCACACAGCTGGCGGTTTTTGGCCAGAACAATAGTGTTCGATTTGGTGTGCTTGCATATTTTCGACGCAAAGAGCAGATCCTTTAACTCGTTATCCGTCGGTTTATTGTTGGTTTGGTATGTTAAATCTTCGAGGGTATCGGTTTTGTCATTTTTCTCCTGGACCAATATTCCGTTCAGGCAGGTTCTTACCTGTGTTTTCGGAAGTTTGGCATCTTTCTGAACCAGGATGATACGATTTTTTTTCTGCTTAAGAACATCGAGGGCTTCTTCGGTGTATGAAGGAGCGATCACGACTTCGCAGAAAAGACCGCTGATCTCGTCTGCCGTTGGCTTGTCGATTTGCATGTTGGCGATCAGGATGCCGCCGAAAGCGGATACGGGGTCACCGGCAAGGGCATCGAGATAGGCCTCTTTTAGGGTATTGCGGGTCGCGACCCCACAGGCATTATTGTGTTTGAGTATTGCAAAGGTAGGATCGTCGCCACGAAACTCTTCCATAAGGTTTACAGCAGCATCCACATCGAGAAGGTTGTTGTAAGATAATTCCTTGCCGTGAAGCTTGTCGAACATAGCTTCCAGGTCTCCGAAGAAATATCCTTTCTGGTGCGGGTTTTCCCCGTAACGCAATTCCTGACCTTTGGTTTCACTCGCTTTGAATACCAGTTCTTCCTCGTTGAAATAATTGAAAATAGCCGTATCGTAATGCGAAGACACATTAAAAGCTTTGGCTGCAAAACGCTTCCGGTCTGCGATTGTGGTATTCCCGTTACCCTCGGAAATGACATTCAGGAAATCCGCATAATCTTCCATAGAAGCTACACAAAGTACATCCTTAAAATTTTTGGCCGCAGCCCGGATCAGGGAAATTCCCCCGATATCTATTTTTTCGATAATATCTTGTTCGGAGGCACCGCTTGCCACGGTTTTTTCGAAAGGATAGAGGTCCACAATAACAATGTCGATCTGCGGTATCTCGTAGGATTCCAGTTCTGTCTGGTCCTGGTTGTTATCCTGACGGTTAAGTATACCCCCGAATACTTTGGGGTGTAATGTTTTTACCCGTCCTCCCAGGATAGAGGGATAACCTGTAACATCTTCTACAGGCACGACATGCACACCCAGATCCCGGATGAACTTTTCCGTACCCCCGGTAGAATAAATGGTAATGCCAAGGTCGTTTAGTTTGTGAATAATAGGTTCCAGTCCTTCTTTGCTGAAAACAGAAATTAAAGCAGATGCAGCTTTTTTTGTGGTACTCATACTACTGTTGTTAACTCTTGATATGTTTCGAAAAAATAATGTGAGGGATATATGTCGAATTCTTGCGGAGCCTCCATATTATAAGCGGGGTCGTACCCGGAAAAATTATAAAAGTGCAAAAAAATATCCCTGTCAGATACCGGTTTAAAACTTAAACGGCACGATTCGATTGCAAAAGTAGTTTTTTTGTAGCAATCATTTGAGTCCCACAAGGAAAAATGTTATAAAAGTATGGGGTGTAGCGAGTGTATGAGGGAATTTTAGAAATAGATTCTTCCTTAATCAAATACTTGAGAACAATTTGATGATGGCAGTTCTTTAGAAAGAGGAACCTTTTTAAGGTTGAGTAGCTACAATATCACCGGTTGTACCCAGATCTTTGGCCAGAAATTCGGCCATGGTTATCCTGGCTTCTTCAGAGAAATACCTGGCAGCAAACGGAGCGAAATACATCAATCCTGTCACACTGTTACGTCCTGCATTTTTCAGATTGTTATGAAATGCCTGGCGGTTTGCTGTTGTCATTTGATTTCTCATGGTCGGATTGATACGACGATTATTAAAATTCGTAATAGCCTCCCGTAACTGGGGGTGATTTCCTTTTTTTAATTCACTCAATAATGCTTTAGCCCCGGAATCTCTCAGTAACTGTTGTCGGGATAGCCCTGATAAGTTGTTAAGTCTTTGTTGCATTTCGGCATTTTGAACACTCAATTGTCCGCTCTTAACTGCTTCCTGAAGGCTGAGAAGATCGTTAAAATCACTTAGATCGCTTGGGTTTTCCGGAATGTAGAAATTATCTGTAAAAGGGCCGGATTCTACCTCATTCATACGATCGTAAGAAGTATTTTCCGAAAGCGAGTTGTTTCGTATAATATCGCTTTGAATGGCGGTAGCACCTTGCATAAGAGCGACGCCGAAGACAAATCCGCCTGTCATTTTAACTCCCCCGAGAAACTTGAGTCCCAATGTCGAAGCCCCGGCTACACCGGAGATGCCATAGGGCAGAAATGCCCCGGTAACAAAAGAAGCGGCCGCATTAATACCAATCTCTTTTTTATTGTTGGAAGCTATGGAACTTGCAGCCTGACTGGCTAATGCAGGGTCCAGGATAGGAGAAAGAACCCCTCCTTCGTTGCAACTGAGAATGGAGATCTGAGTGATAGCCTGGTGTCCGTCTATGTTTACGCTGTAATGGGCAAAATTCCATTGTCCGGATTCCAGCCCGGGACTACATTTGTGTTTTATTTGTGTAGCGTGGTAGGTCCCGGCTGTGACCAGCGCGGCAGCCGCTACTCCTGCTGCTACCCAACCTACGGGCCCCGATGCTATAATAGCGGCACCTACAAGAATTCCGGCTGCCATGGCAAAGAAGGAAGCCATGGCATTGGCAGCACTCTTACATGCGAATTGCTCGTTTATGTTGAGGTCCCCTGCGGTAAGTAAAGGTACCGTTTCCGATGTCTTGATTACCGAAATCCTATCCCTGGTTACTATAAGTTCTTTAGGAGCGGAATCTGTTTGGAAAGTACAGACAACTTTTGTTTTTTCGGGAATATAAGGTGAACTCATCTCAACAGGTTTTATAAGGACATAATGATGTATATGGGAAATGATATACAGTATATAAGCAGCATGAAAAATAAAATCACCGGCAATATGTATAAGAAACGTATGCCGCTGTCTGAAGGAACTCGCTGTTTTTTACATCTGGATTCCAGAAATTTTTTTACCATGTCGAAATCACGGTGGAATTTTTTTGGTTTTTGGTAATAGTCCCCGATCTTCCTACGCTTATTTTGCGTTTCTGATAGGTGTCCAAGAAATTTTGGTACGATAAAAAACACGCGGTTTTCTGTGTTTTTTGTGACCCGTATGGCATATCCGAATCTTTTTCGAAAACCGGATAGTATATAGTAATGATCTATGGCTTCTGGTGTAAGAACCTGTTTTTTTATTTTTGTTTTGTTATCCGGAATAAAAGGGATATTGCTGATAATTAATTCATAGAAGAATAAATATGGGAAGTTTCTGGCTATGGCATAACTTGCTATAAAAGCCATGGATGTCCAGAAAAAAAGTATAAAAGGAAGAAATATACGGGTATGCGTAGCGCTCCAGTTGGCGAGAAAAATACAGATTAGTGTTATAAGAGCAACAATAAAGAGTCCTTTCACGCGGTTTGCGTGAAGTACAATCATGGTATTTTGATCCTGTTCGGGTGTCATAGAGCAACTTGTTTAAGATCGAATTGTGAAATTAACTCGTAATTGTTTTTTATACGCTCAATCATGACTGCCTTTGCAGAAGTAATGATGCCATCTTTTTTGTTTACGTATCTCCGGATACGATATTCATAATTGTACTCCGTGAAATTATATTTTATTACAGGTTTATAAATACGATCGTATTGTCTGATCATCTCATCCTTGTTCATTTTTTTTAGATCTGGATTTCCTACGCTTCGGTATATTAGTATACCATCTTTGTCGGAAGCCTTGGAGTTTACGATCGGAATGTTCAGTTTCTGGTCATTAAATATTTGTGACATAAAAGTGAGGGAATCACTTTTATTGGAAGGCCTGTAATCCTTAAACAAAATGTGGTAAAACATATTTTTCTCATAAGATCTCAGGAGTTCCGCAATGGTGGAGAACTCTTTATCGCCCGTTTTCAGAATATCATCTGCGGCTTTTTCGTTCACTTTTTTAATGTCCTGATAAAAAAAGGTATTTGTGAATTTTTTGCGAAAAGCACTCCATCTTTCCTGAAGTTCCCTGAAGTTTTGTATGGAACTGATAGTGCCGGTGTCACTGATCTCAAAAGAAACATTTTCCTTGGAGTATTCCAAAGGTTTCATTTCCTCTAAAGGTAATTCAAAGGCTTTAGGGTCAGCTTGGAATACATAATCCTGTAGTTGACAATGAGCTGAATTTTTTTCGGGTATATAATTTACAATATATTCTTTCCTGATTTCCGAATTGAACGTAGGAACTCCTCCTATTCGGGTAACATTGGTCTGCCTGCAACGATATCTTGCGGGAAAATGCCCGTCCGGGTAGGTATGGAACATCGTACCTTCTTCTCCGCTTACCGGATATTCCTTATCTCCCTGGTAAAAACTGTATTTATCAGACATGGGTATGGTGTTTAATTGATATCTACCTGGGTTCCCTTAATAATGACATTACCCCCGTCGGGCTGAACCGTAACATCTCCCGAAGGATCTATGGTTACTGCTGATCCGTTCATCTCGGTCAGGGTGTTTCCCGTAATGGTGTTTTTCTCCCCGGTTAGGGTAATACTGTCTTCTCCGGTGAGGTCTATGTTCTTGCTGTTTAGGGTGATGTGATCTTCCGTAATCCCGATATAACTGTCGCCTACTTTGAGTTTTACATGGGTATCTCCCTTGATCTCGATATTGCCGGATGAATCCATGATAATACATGCGTTGGAATCGCCGACATTTATGCATACATTGGTATTGGCATCTACCCGTAAGTTTCCGGCACCATCATAGAAAGAGGAGGCCCCGCCGTTATCCGAAATATACATGGAACCGCTATTGTCATCCATAATGATCTTATTACCGTTGCGGCTTTGTATGGCCTTGAGATTGTTGTCGGGGTCGGCATAACCGCTACTGGCATTGCCGTGTTGTACACATCCGGTGACATAAGGCATTTCTGCATTGCCGCTTTGAAAGTCGACCATAACGGTTTCTCCGGTTTCCGGAATAAAATGGAATCCTTTTCCGGATCCGCCATTTGGAGTAGATAAAGGAACCCAGTCCGTGGTTTGCCCGTTTTCTTTCTGCCATGCCATTTGTACTTTAATCCGTCCCAATCCTTTCGGATCGTTGTTGGCTATGACCGTAGCGGGCTGGCTTTCACATTTCGGATAATTTCCGGGTTCGCAATAAGGGGATATGGTAACTACCGAGGGCACACCCTTGAAAACATTTTCGTAATCACCGTTATCCGTACAGCGATGATCGGTACTGATGATTTTAAAAGTACCGATGACATTGCCGTTTTCATCTGTTATTCGGGTCATGGCTCCCGGGCGTAGTGCCGGATTTTCACTTCTCCCGTATACAAAGAGCATATTAGCCACCTTTTTCCTGAAATTCAGTTGTGCGTACTGATCTACATCGGTTTGGCCATTGCCCTCATTGACCAGAAAATTGTGCTGTACTGTGGTTTCCTTTTCAAAAACACGTGCTGAGGATCTTATGAGTTCTCCTGTAATACCATTTACGGAATTTTCGAGGGAACGTGTGGAACTGTAATGTGATACGCCTTCGGACAAGTCGTTGCCGTGGTATTTGAAGCGTGTGGGCTGCAGGCTCATTTCCAGATCAAATTCAACCAGATTGTGGCCGTAATGCAGGGGTATCTCTTCCTGATTGCTTTCCCGGCCGATGATGAGCTCCGTGCCATTGTAATAAAACCACTCCCCCTGCCTGGAGCAGATACGTTTCAGAAAGTCGTAGTCGCTTTCGTTGTACTGAGCGATGTACGGATAGTCCTGGTTTCTTGCCGGTTTTATACTGGTCTTAAGCATATCGGTATCATAAAGCCGGGTTGTGTTATGCACGATATGGATAAAGTCTTTTTTCAGAAAAGAGAAAGATTCCGGACCGTTATCCATAAGTATGGTGGGGCTAAAGGCCTTAAACCGGATACGCTTGCCGTCGAGTTCATCGGAATTTCGAGCCTTAACACTGGTGATAATACCTTTGAAATAACCGGTATTTCCGGAAAATAGATTGTTGGATGCCCGCATCGTAACCAGGAGTTTCTGTCCGATGAGTTTTTGATAATTCCCCTGTACTGCCGGATCGTGAAATACGACCTCATCTTCACGACATTCGAGCGAAAGTTCGTGGTGGTCGTCAATATTCTGGGAAAGTTGCAAATGTAGAAAGCTCGTTATCGTGAGTTCTCCTATTCTAATGGTCAAATCAGTTTGCAGGGCCATGATATGCTGATTTTTTAGATTTGGGTATGTTTAATCATTAGTCAATATGCGTCATCATGTCCTCCAAAGGATTTTTTGAATGGAGGATCTGGCGTTGCTTCGGTTTGCCGGTTACGGATATTGTTCGTCGAAGCGTAATCATTTTCCGGAAGTCCGAAGCCCCGGAACAAATAACGTGCTGTTCTGAAAAAAGGAGAAAAGGTCGGTGTTTGTGTGCCGGACAGCAGTTAGTAGGTCTGGCTGTGTTCTATGGGAATCACCGAAGGCGTAAGTTTTTTTAAAGGTATCATAGCTGTAAAGATTTAGGTAAAATAAACACAAGATGTCAAAATGTATAAAAATATGATCTAAAAGTAAGAAAAAGAGACTTTTAATCAAAGCGCAAGGGAGATATTTTTGTGCGTAAAGTGTTTTTATGTATACTTTTACAGCTTTACATAACGAAAAAACGCCGGTTTTGCCGGCGTTTTGATCGTAGATATTTTGTATTGGGAGCTGGCATTTATTGCTCGGAATATTCCGTGTCCCATTCTGTACCGTCGTCCCCTTTTTGCCCGTCCATTTTGATCAGGAAGTTTTTGGCAGGAAAATACGGTTTGAGGCGTATGTCGAGGAAAATCCTGTCTTTTTGGTTGGGGTCCTGTTCAAATTTAGTGATATCAAAATCTTCGATGAGTTTATCGGGACCGGAAACACTGTCCAGGAATTTAATAACCTGGTTGAGTATTTGTTTACGGGTCTTGGCATTAAAATTCTCGAAGGCCCTGCGATTCAGGAAGTCCATCATCACTTTAGTGATATAATCGAATACGCGGACTACAGAATAGGTCTGGAGCCCGAGATTGTCACCGTTAAAAAGTGTTTTCCCGGAGAACGCCATAACTTTGTTGTATTCATTTACCATGGGAACCAGGCCGAGGTGTTCCAGGTCTGCAATCTCACTTTTCTTCAGGTCAAATTTCACACCGTCAACTTCGTTGATACCTCCGAATTTTTTACCGGCGGTAATCTGTGACATCAGCGTGTTGTATATTTTTCCGGCCAGAGCTGTGGAAGGAGGGAGGTAGAGGTTATCCTCTTCTCCGATCTCTTCGTTTTTGCCACGACCTACCAGCCAGTTACAGGTCATAATAACATTGGACCTGTATATATCTCCCCCGGTGAGATTAGCCATTTCAAACATTTCGATGACATCATCCGGTTCGTCCAGATGCTGAAAGTCCGTGACGAGCATTACCTTGTTGTTATGTGCTATCTTGGCCCATTTCTCAAGAACTTTGTTAGAACCGAGATATCCGGGAACAACCAAAAGGGAATAGTTGTTTCTGAGATCGAGACGGTCGTAATTGTTTACCAGCTCTTCTTCGATATGGTCTATGAACCTGGTGTTGTCCAGATCTTTCAGCTGATCGAGTTCCGCATTGATAATGGCGACGTTCTTTACCTTGCTCTCTTCTGTATTTTTGTAGAACATGGCCAGAGTACGATAAGATTCTTCGAGCTCTTTGGTGTCTTCTACAGCTGTAGCGAGGTTCTTTTTAAGAGTTTTCTCGGCAGATTCTGCTTTTTCCTGGCAATCGTTGACGAGGTCTACGAGATTGTCCGATGAACTGAGGGATTCCGCCCAGAGTTTCAACACCCTTTTCAGGTTTTGCCGTTCTGCTTTTTTACCGGCTTCATTGAGAAATATATTTCTTCTGGCCTTTCTGTCAGGGCTCAGGTTCTGTACGCCCTCTATAGCACTCTCCAGTAAATCGAAACCTCCGTACTGGATGAAGGATTCCAGTTTTTGCTCCAGACTTACTTTTTTTCCTGCTTTCTCCTGCTCCTTAACTGCTGAAGGAGCTGTTTCTTTCTGATTCTTCATAAGTAGTTCTTATTTATCGGTTTCTTCAATTTCCCGGACCAATGCCTCTATTGTTTCTATAATGGATTTCTTGGCTTCCGGGTCCTGGAGCGCCAGCTTTAAAACCTTGTTGGTCTTGAGCTGTTTTATCATCTTGTTATACTGTTCTTTTTTGGTTTGCAGATCGGTAAGGAATTCGCTTTGTTCCGTAATTCCCTTCGAGGAGAAATCCGAGACGTTTTTGAATTTCAGTTCTTCTCTTACAGTCATTCCCTGCTCATTCTCAAAATTCACGTTCATTTTAGGAGAGAAATGTTCGAAAACTTCATCCATATTTTTAAGACCTGTAACCACTTCCGGCCGTACCGGGGTATTAGGTGTTAACTTCTGGGCGATCAGTGTTTTGTTTTGAGGAATATCAACGATGCTCTCTTCTCCTTCCGGTTTGACCTCATTTCCTCCTATTCCATAACTGTTTGAAAGATTTGCCATAACATTAATTTTAAGTTAAATATAATAAAAATTACTTATCGAGTATACTTTTCTTATCAGAACAGACCTTTCCGCTTATAATCTACAACGATTAAGCTTACACAGCCATTGTCTTTATTCCGTATTATAGATACACTTTTGAGGTCTATCTTTTTGCCACGGATACTGTTATTGAGGTAGTGAATGGAGACTATCCTGTCTTTGAGTTGTACCGATGGCAGTTTTCCTTTGCAGAAATACCGTACAAAATTGTTGAAGGATAATTTGTCTTCCGAAATTCCTATGATAAGTCCTGCCAGTTTGGATTCGTCCAGTTCCGGAACTATAACTTCCTCTTTCGACTTTTCGACGGTTGTAGCAGACTTTTCCTTGAGCTCGGATGCCGGTGCTTCCGGTACACGGTCCAGGAAGTCATTAACTACATTTCCCCTGGTTTCTCGCATGATATCCGCTCTCGATATCGGGGTGTTTTCTTCTCTCGCCGGAAGTACGGTGATTTTACGGAATCCTACATATTTGATATCGTCGTTTACGAAAAGAGAAATCGTTTTTTCACCTGTGGTTTTGTAGGTGTACGAAGGATTTCTGTCTATAGCGTCTATTTTCTCGCCCTCACCGAAACGCCATTCCCACGATTTGGCATGGGATGTACTATCCGAAAAAGAGACCGGCTCGTTTACATAAGCGATCTTAGGGGCAAAAAACTTTGGTAACAGGGTAGAGTCGATAATATCTTCGGAAGGTTTGATGTCTACCAGTCTGGTAATATTACAATTTTTATTTACCCACAAGCTGACCAGATATTTTCCGGGGTCTTTATATTGATGTACTACTTTGGACCGGAATGCAGCTTCATTACCATCGCCAAAATCCCATTTCCATTCATGTGCATTGTCCGTGTAATCCGAAAAAGTGATGATTTCCCCTACCTTAAATGAAGAAGCCTGTACTTTTATTTCTTCTACTTTACAAGGCTCGCTTTCATTGACGCGAAAAGCGAGTATTATCCCCGAAAGTAGCAGTATGGCTACAAAAGACAGGATAACCCTGGAGTCGAAATGTGTTCGGATGTGTGAGTTTCTGTTCATTTTAAATCTTTTTAATCGTATCGGGGAATATTGATAAGCAATTACTTATAGGCTTGTTTTTGAGCTATGTGTTTTTTGGGTTTTAAAGCTTTTCAAAAGTAAAAAAATTGCGATTGTCAAAAAATCCCCGAAAACAAGTATTTCAAAATAAAACAAAAATATTGTATTTTCGTACGGAAAAACGTGGGTACAATCTAATAAAATAGATAAAACCCTGCAAATTTGACAGGTTTAAACTGTAAATCTATAGTAAAATATAATACATTTTTGATGTTAATTTAAGATGCACTTAACCTTTTGGAATATTTCTGTCTTAATTTGCTGTGGAAAATCAAAATGTTGTTTAAGAGTATTGTAAGGTGTGTGTTTTTCTCTGTTTTTTAAAAAATACCATCTGGTCTTTTGTTGATGTATTTTTCTCTAAAATGTAGGAAAAACGGCTGATTCTACAGGTTTTCTGGTGGAGGAAATGTCCTTCCTGTTGGGGGTGTGAATTAGAAAAGCAATGACGTCTGTAATTAAAAATCTGCGGAGATGAAGAATAAATATATGTTAGCAGGGCTCGTGCTGTTTTTTGTTTGTAGTTGTGGTGGCAAAAAAGATGCAATAGGTGTGATTACCGACCCTTATGTAAATGCAGAACTCGGGAGAAGGCCCCAGGTAGATGATATCAAGGTGATCCGCGATATGGAAATTGTTCTGGAGGAGGAAGAAAAAGAACCGCTGCTGATTACTCCCGGCGACCGCGCATATTTCGCGAAGGTACTTGGGGTGAGGCCTTCGGAAATAACCAATCAGAAATTATATGCCTATATTAAAGAGTGGCAGGGTGTTCCTTATCGTTATGGTGGCGAAACCAAAAGGGGAATAGATTGTTCTGCCCTGATGCGCGACCTGTATAAGGAAGTTTATGGTATACTTTTGCCCAGGACCGCTTCGGAGATCATGCTCAATGACGATCATGTAGAGCGGTTTCGTTCGATAAAATACTTACGTGAAGGTGACCTGGTGTTCTTCCGGTCAAATAATGAAAAGATCATGACGCATGTGGGTATCTATCTGAAAAACAATAGATTTCTTTCTGCTACGGAATCGCAAGGTGTTCAGATTACAAACCTTGATGATCCCTATTGGCGGAATACCTATAGATTAAGTGGCAGAATAAGAACGGAAGAGACTTCTATGCGATAATAGCTGAGGTTTTTTCTGTACGGTTTTTTGGTTGTGGTAAGGGTTTTTTTAAGATTGCTGCCCGGAAATATACAGGTAAAATTTCTTATATATTCTTTTTCCGGAACGCAGAAATCGTCCTTTTTGATGATTTCATCCGAAAAACCCCTGTTTTTGGCGATGGTTTGCAAAGTCCGTTTGATGTACTTTGGTCCCCTGAGTTTGTGATTGCACGCCAAGGTGTCGAAGTGTTTTTTCGTGTTATTGTCGTTACTGACAATGTATGCATGACGGACACACCGTTTTATAGGATGTTAAATAGCATAACACTGTAACCTTAAAAATAACCAGGAGTTTATGAAGGTAATTATAAATAAGGAGAACATGGCAGGTATGAGAATACTGGGATGCGTTGGGTTGTTTGTCCTGGTGATGTCCTGCAAATCCAAACAGGGTATCCTGCCTATTACCGACGAACAGGTACAGATAGAGTTCGGTGAATTGGGGGATATGGAAAGCGAATCGGAAGTGCCCGAAGAAGAGGAGTCTGTAATGAAGATCGAAGCTATCACTGATGAGGATGTCGAGGCTGAGCTTGGAGGTCCCAGGCAATATAAAGCTCCCCGTAAAGCAGATCGCGCCCCGGCGTACAGGACTACGGCAGTAGCTGCTGACGAACCCATCAATGCCGCGCTTCTACTGGAAACAGGACAGGTCGTGCTATCGGACAGTGAGTCTTCGATCATGCTCGACGAAGTGGAAGTTGTCGGGATACTTCGTACCGAACAGTTTGCGATTCCGCCTGTTCTTTCTGCCCCGATAGCCTACTTGAGAAAACAACGTCCGGCCTCCGCTCCTTTGATGCGTGAAATCAAAATCAGGTCGTATTCGCCGTTAACTATTACCGATAAAGTGTTCTTTGCTAAGGAAATGAAGGTGAAAGCCATTGACATCAAAGATCAGCGATTGTATTCTTACATCAAAGACAGGCTCGGGGATCCCTACAAAAAAGACAGGCTCGATCATTTGACATTGATGCAAAATCTGTATCAAGAAGTTTATGATATCAGTTTTCCGAGAACTACTTCCAAGGCTATCCTGACAAACTATACGGAAGGGCAGATCCATTATACCAAGGATATGGGTGAAGGCGATCTGCTTTTTTTTCGTTTCCGGGATCGCGGAAAGCCCTATACTCATGTAGGGATATACCTGAAAAACAAGCGTTTTTTAACCGTAACTCCTGCCGGTGGTGTAGAAATAGCCAGCCTTCGGGACAGGATGTGGCGTAACGGGTATATAGGCCGTGGAAGAGTAAAAAATCTGAAACATTGATGGGCAGAGAAGATATTGTTTACGAAGAACTACAGGATATCCCGTCCTTTGATTTGAAAGCCGAGCTTTTGTTTGAGGTAATGCTTCGCCGCAAGATACAGGAGCGGAATATCACTGTATGGCCACAGGGAAACTTTTTCCGGAAATTCAGTAAAGATGTAATGCATATAGAACTGGACATGAACCATGCGGACATGTGGCAGTTTAAACTGAGCCGGGATGGGTTCTATGATGTTCTTCCGGAAGGAATAACACATAATTACCGTACGAGAAGCCGTAGCGAAGATCCTGTAGAGGAGTATAAAAAACGTAAAAAGGAAGAAAAGGAAGCCCGGCATTTTTTTAATCCTCTCGAAAACGAATTTTTCAGATTCAGGCATGAAATCGAAAAATATGAATCCGATTTCTTCAGGGATATCAATGCGTATGGGGTTGCCGATGTCATACGGATGATTCTGGGGGTTTCTGTCAATGTGCCGGATGAACTCCTTGTGAAAATGTTCTTTCTTCTCATGAGACAGAAGAACTACGTGAGCCGGAATACCGAGGAAGTCCGAAAAGGATTATCGTCTATTATCAGGGAAAACGTGCAGATTGTTACGAAAAATGTTAAATTGGAGCAGGTTTATGACCCTTACGACAAAACAGATGACATGTTACTCGGGATAAATACGACTTTAGAAAGCAAAGAAGAGATTTTTTTGAAGAAATATCACTTTATTATCGGACCGCTGAAAGATTCGACAAAACTTCTGGATTATGTCAATAAAGGACAAATGGAAAGTTTTCTGGAAGCTTTTTTTCACCTGTTTTTACCATGCCAGGTTCAGTTTTCTTATCAGTTAATGCTCAATGACAGCGACGAACTTTTCCGGCTGAACGAATCCGTATATCAATCCCGATTGGGAATATCAACCGTTATTTAAACATGAGAAAGATTTTAGATTATATAGTCACCGGCGAAACTTTAACTGTACTTTTAATTGTACTTGCCGTAGCTTTTATACTCAATATGCTTTTCGGTGCCAAGGCCTCCAAATTTCGTAAGAAAAAATGGAAGTTCTTTTTGTATGTACTTTGTATGGGAGTTGTCATCATAGGTTTCGGAGCAATTTTGTACAACCTGAAATCCACCACCCTTACGTCGCGTTTTATCTCATTTCAGGTATTGATGCTGCTATTAGGAACGGTACATCTCGTGTTTTTTCACAAAGTATTCCGGCGTTTTGAGACAACCAGGATATATCTGGAGATTTTCCTGGCCTTTATCATGGCATTGTACATGGCCGTTTTTCTCATCCTGATCGTATCTTATTTTGCAGAATTTAAATTTATCTACTACATGTTCGGCAGTTTACTGCTGTTTGTAGTACCTACGCTTATACTTATACTGTTTGAGACGGCGATCACTATTCCGGCACGGCTTTATAAAAGATGGTTTTACCCGTTGAATAACCGTTATCCCAATCCGCAGATCACGGAGATGCGTAATGTAATACTGCTCAATCTGGTATTCCACAAAAAGCCGAACGACCGGCATATTATCAACTTTAAGGTAAAAGCTCCGAGAGCCATGGAATTCGGAAGGCTTTTCTATTATTTTATCAATGATTACAACGATAAGCATCCCAATAGTCAGATCCATTTTACGGATATCAAGAACGAACCTTACGGATGGTATTTTCATTCCCGTCCCAAGTGGTTCAGCTCTACCAATCATATAGATCCGGATGAATCTGTAGACAGAAATGATATGAAAGACGGCGATACCATAATTTGCCAGCGGATATAGAAAATAACCATTGCCGGTTTGGCAGATCTCAGGACCTGCCAAACCGCAAGCAACACATCATATAGCTTAACCAGATAATTGTAAACGACAACGAATCATGGCAGAAAACATAAGATATTTTCCCGTAAACTGGATCGACGGGATGAAGATCAACAAAAATCATTTCATCGAGTTCCAGGACAATGTGGAAGACCTGGTACGCGATGCGAGAAATATGGGAGTCGATCAGCTTAGGTACGGCCTGCTGTCTACCAGGTTCAAAGCTCCTTTCGAATATTCGGTCATCATCGATGAGCACAACGAACTCAACGTATCCATTAAGTTCATGAAAGCCGTGACCCCGGGTGGGGGACGTATCGAGATTACCGATTATACCGGGGAATTCTCTGAAAAAATATCTCTCGAAAATTATGATTTTAAGGAAAACAACCGTTTTCTGTTGCTCAATGTAGACCCTTATAACCGGGTGCCTACGGGAACACAGCACATGGAGGAGATCCCTCCTAGATTTCCGCATGCAATGCCCAGGTATTTTCTGACCACGGTAGCTGAAGCCGAGGTTACACAGAATAATATAGGTCCGTTGCAATTTCCTTTGGCTAAGTTTTTATCTCGTGGAGGCGTTTTTGAAGTCGTGAACACCTATGTCCCGCCTTGTATGACTGTCAACAGTCATCCCTCACTGGTGAAACTCTTCGAAGCTTATGACGCTTTTTTTAAGCAGATGGAGTTCTATGCGGTGCAGATATGTCAGAAAATACGTTTCAGAAGGCTTAGCGGTGACGAAAACCTCATTGCAGATATCGTTTTTGCCACGCTCGAAAAGATCCTGGGACACGTGGGGCAGCATATCAATCAAAACCGCTGGAACGGTTTCTATTCCTCACCTATCGACGTGCTTGACAAAGTGGTAAGCCTGGCGAGAATTATGAAAAACAGCTTCGATTCGTTCTCCGGGGACGGAAAGGAAATGGTGTTTAATTATTTCTCCGAATGGACTACCGAGCTCGGAAGCGGAGATTATGAAAAGCTGTTCTCCGAAACGATAAACCTCAAGTACAAGGGCTACGATATGGAGCCTTGTGTCAGGGGAGTGATGGAGTTTATCGAAAAAACCGATCACCTGTTTTCTATTCTCAATCAACTCGACTATATCGGAAGGAAGAAAGATTCCGGCATTTTTGTCAATGAAAATATTGTGAAAACAGAACGGACATCCGGCATTTTCTTTAAACAGGAAGACGATAAGGATAACGAGGGGCAGGAAGGTTCCACATCATTCCTGGCAGATTGATCTAATTTATTTTTAAACTATGGAAATACTCAATAAAAAAGAAAGGGTCTCCGCATTTTTACTATTTCTCCTGATGCTTGTCATTACGGTAAGTGTGCTTGTTTTTGCCGTGTTCTTCAATTACAAATTACCCTGGAGAGAAAATGAGGCACTGAAGCAGGAAAACGACAAAATAATGAATGAATTTCGTTACCAGGACAAGTTTTCTGCACGTATCGATGAGCTTACCACCAGTATAGATTCCCTGGATCGTTCCGGAGACGGTTTCCAGTTTCTCGAACAAACGATAGGCCTGGAACTCGCCAAATTGAAGGAAAGTGTGCCCTCTGATAAAGAGGCCTACAAGCAGACCCTGCTATACAATAATGTAATCCTGAATCTCAAAGATCTGGTTACGACTAAAAGAAGGATGCAGCTGCTTCGCAAATCCGAAGTCCAGATCGATGACCTGAAAAAACAGGTCAGTGATTACGAAGAAATCATCAATGACCTGAAAAAGGAACTGGAATTGTGTAAACAGCTCAACAGGAACTAACCTTATAAAACGTAACCCGATGTTTACAGCAAACGGCACCGAGGCCATTCATATCGCCAAACAGCTGGCCAAAGAAAACTTTCATCCGAAATATGCTCCGGCCCATGTTCTGAAAGCGATGCTTCATCGTCAGTTTTCTTTTATCAGGGAACTTGATGCCGCAGGGATCGATGTATTTTATATCGATGAATGGGCAGACATTCGTATGGAAGAGTATGCGAAGACATCCCGGCCGGTGGAAGATCCTGTTCCGGATGCTTCTATGGAAGCTGTTTTTGCGGAATCGGAAGACATTGCGAAACATGCCGGAAGGGAAGAAGTGGGGTTCATCCCCATACTTATGGCCCTGGTGACGCCGGGAGTCGGCTTTTCTCATGATGAGTTAAAATCCATGCCGGTGACCGCTTCGGAAGTGGCCTTAAAGCTCGGGTACGGACAACACGGAAAAAATAAGACATCAGCAGAAGGGCCTTCGCCATTATCGGCGGTCTATGGAGAAGAGCAGCATACATCCTCCGGACAGGGGGCACTGGAAAAATATTGTACGGATAAAGTGAACGCTTACCGGGAAGGTGAAGATGCGCCGGTTGTAGGGCGGGATGAAGAACTCAAGGCGATTACGGAGATCCTGAACCGCAAACTGAAGCCTCATGTTATTGTTACCGGAGAACCGGGAGTTGGAAAGACAGCCCTGATCGAAGGTTTCTGCGGAAAGATAGCTGATAATCATATCATACCCCCGCTTCAGGGAGCCACAGTTATGGAAGTCAATACCGGTTTGCTTTTTGCCGGAGCTTCTTATAAAGGGGAAGTGGAAGACCGGCTACAGAAAATATTTACCGCGGTTAAAAAATATCCCCGCCCCATGTTGTTTATCGATGATATTCACGAATTGTTCGATGCCCATCAGGGCAATGGTATAGCCAGTATCGTCAAATCCGAACTTACCCGGGGAGAGATTACTTTTATAGGGGCTACCACCACGGAGAAATACCGTAAAACCCTGGCAAAAGACGATGCCCTGAACAGGCGTTTCGAAACTCTTGAAATTCTGGAACCCACCCCGGACCTGGCCTTGCGGATGGTGAAGAATGTATTGCCGCATTACGAAGCACATCACCAGTTTAAAATTGACGAAGACAGTCTTAAAGAAGCCATACGTCTTTCCAAGCGGTATCTCAAGGAAAAATCGCTTCCCGATTCGGCCCTCGATCTTATAGATCGTACCATGTCATCGCTCCGGGTAGCCAAAGAGGTCGTGCTGGACGGGCTTCCCGAATTGGAAGAACGGTTACAGGACCTTAAAAAATCGCGTAAGAAAAACAAGGAAGAAGAGCTTGGCTGGTTATACAATGACATCCTGGATAAAGCCGGGGAATTGCTGAGTGAAGAACAGGAAAAACAGGTGTTTGACGGCCTGAAGAAAACGAGTGAAAAGGTCGCCTATCTCGAAAAACTTCTCGGTAAGCTTTCCGAACTCACCGGGGAAGATAACGTCGTAACCTCCGGGCATCTTTCTGCGGTTGTATCCGGTATAACAGGTATACCTGCAGGAAAAGTAAAGAGTGAGGAGCGCGAACGCCTTCTGTATATCGAAGACACCCTGAAAAAACGGGTAGTAGGACAGGACCACGCGATCAAAGTCGTATCCGATGCCATTCTCGAATCCCGATCGGGGCTTACCAAACCGGGGCAACCCATTGGTTCTTTCTTTTTTCTCGGACCTACGGGTACGGGTAAAACCGAGTTGGCGAAATCGCTTGCAGATTTTCTTTTCGGAGATGAAAACGCTATCATCCGCCTGGATATGTCCGAATTCAAGGAAGAGCATTCGGCGGCATTGTTATATGGTGCACCTCCGGGCTATGTAGGGTACGAAGAAGGTGGACTGCTGGTGAATAAGATCAGGCAAAATCCGTATTCTATAGTATTGTTTGACGAAATCGAAAAGGCACACCGATCGGTTTTTGATGTCTTTTTACAAATACTCGATGAAGGTAAATTGCACGATCGTCTCGGTAAAGAAGGGGATTTTTCTAATGCCGTAATCCTGTTTACTTCCAATATAGGGTCTGACTATGTGGTAAAATCCTTCTCCGAAGGACAGATACCTCCGTCCAATCACCTGCTGGAGATCATGTCCGGATATTTTCGTCCGGAATTCCTGGGGCGTCTGACGGAGATCGTACCTTTTGCTCCGATAAGCCGGGAGAGCGTGGTGAAAATATTTGATATTCACCTGGAAAAAGAACTTACCAGTTTGTTGTCGAGGCTCGATATAACCTTAAAAATGACCGACAAAACCAAGGGTGAAGTAGCCCTGATGGGGTTTAGTCCCGAATACGGGGCAAGGCCTATCAAGGGAACGATAAGAAACAAGCTGAAACGTCCGCTGGCCCGGAAACTCATTTCGGGTGATGTACGTCATGGCGACGAGCTCACCCTGAAGATCGCAAAAGACGGAGAAGTGAAGTTTTCCGTTAAGAAAAACAAATAATTCCAAAAGAATACGGTGAAAGATCTCTATTACAAAATACCCATAGATTACAAGAGGATCACCGAAGGGCAGGACCTTCGGAAAGTAACACTCGAAGAATCTCTGGCGCAGTATATTTCGCTGGTAATTACCACTATTTTCGGGGAGTATAAATACGATACCGAATTCGGTACGGTGATCTGGGATGCCGATTTCAACCTGTTGTCCAATATCAACCAGTTGAAAGACAAGATCAAGGAATCGGTCTATGAAAAAGTAAAAAAGTATGAAAAACGTATGACGATCACTGATGTAAGTCTGGCCATAGGCGAAGATACGATAGAGTACAATCCCAACATACGGATTAAGAAAAGACTGGACATCGTGGTGTACGGAGTGATTAAAAAGACAAACGAGCCCTATTATTACAAGAGTTCCTATTATCTCGCTCCGTTTTCATATAAATAAAAAGAAGTGCCTTTTGTGTGCTTTGGAAAACCGGTATTAGGTCAAAAAGTTAGCGAATGAAACAATTATCCAAAGATCAGATAAAAGATAGGCTGCTCAAGAGAGCTGCCAAACACTGGGGATACTCTGATGTGGAGTTGGAGAATATATTCGATCCCATCGTTAATCTTCTCTTTGATGTGTGTTCGAAAGAGCTGGAAAATATTTCGAATGAAATTTTTTCGAGCCGGAGAAGGATTACGGAACGGCTGGTGGATATCCTTACACCGATTACTTCGTCTAAGGCTACGCCGTCACGCGCGATAATGCAGGTTTTTCCCACCGAAGATGAAACTACGCTCAACGACCATCACCAGTTCTTTTTCCAGAAGAGACAGCACAATCCTTATAATCCCGGAGAAAAGATCGTTAAAGAATATTTTTTCGGGCCTACCAAACCTGTAAAAGTAACCAGGAATGCCTTGCAGTACGTGGTACTGCCTAACGGAATACAGGATGCTTCCCGCGGGCAGTTCCAGGAATTTCTGGATGGCGAAGCATATCTCAAGCCTATGCCTCACCGTACGATATGGCTGGGACTTTCGCACCGTGGCAGTGGGATTGTAAAGAACCTGATGTTTTACTTTTACATGAAAAATATACATGACCGGGATACCTTTTTTCACTTTCTGCCAAGAGCTAAATGGTATTTTAACGGTCATCGACTCACCGTTTCCCAGGGGTATAACAGTAAAGGAACGGTAACTACGGGAGACCGGTATATGGTGCATGAAGATTTTCATCACCTGCAACGGGTGGAGGAGCATGTAAATACCTATTACGAAAAGAATTTTATCACCGTAAGGGATGTACTTAACACGGGAAACGCGGATCATGCTTTTCCCGATGAATTTAAAGATTTCATCCCGGGTAATACGCTCGAAGCGCTACGGGAAGAAAACCTGTTGTGGCTTAAAATCGAATTTCCCAATGTAATCGGAAAAAGTATACTGTCGGAGATATTCTGTGCCAATAATTGTTTTCCTGTGATTAATAAGAAAATGAATGAAACTCAGGGAAACATCAGGAAGCTGTTGAATATTTACCCTCTGAATATCGGGGAGGACTTTTTCCTGGAGCTGTATTCGGTACTGGATGACCGGAGCAGGCAGTTTGATGTGATCGCTAAAAACCAGGATGAGTTTACCGAAGATTACGCGTATTTGCGTTTCGGTGGGGTAGCGAGGTTCGATGAACGTAATGCGACCGAAATGATAGACTATATGATAGATCTTATCCGCGATGAAGCTGCAGCATTTTCCAGACTGGAAACCGATTTTATGGAAACTAATCTTCACGAAATAAACCAGATCATCTCCAGGTTTCGTAATAAGATGGCACAAACCGGAATGCATAAGAAAAATACGCCCTATCTGATTCTCAATACCAAAGGCGAAGAAAGTAAAGGGACATTATTTGTGAAATACTGGACAACTAACGGGGAGCATGCCAATAAGATCAATGCTTTCTCCAGGCTTCAGGCTCATAAAGGAGCAGATTTTGAGAAAGATTCTGTCATGCTTCTGTCAACTACCCAGGGAGGCCGGAACGAGCTCAGCAACTCGGAGAAAATATATGCATACCGGGAAAATATCGTGTCCAACCAGCGGGTGGTTACACGTCAGGACATTGTAATCTTATGCAAAAATCATTATGGCAATGCCATAGCGGGAGTGGAGGTTAAAAACGGGATACAGACAAGTCTGGACGACCATGTAGGATACACGCCCACGATTGATATATTCCTGGAAAAAAGTGAGGAAGTTAACTATTCCGATGAGGAATGGGGATTTCTTAGTGATGATCTCATGTTGCTGCTAAAGAACAGGGCTGTTAACGTAGTGCCTTTCCGGGTGATGTACAGGGAAAAAGATATACGGCTGAACTGATGGGGAAATGAAATTCGTGTAAGAATAAAAGGCAGACCCGGATACGCCATTTGGCATTATGATCCCGGATCTGCCCCGAAAGTACACAGATCATGCTGTTATTTACCCGTTATTCGCGGATCAACCACATTTCGGCATTGATGTCGTCACCTTCTGGAAATTGCCGTTGGATGGCTTCATCCAAATGAGCCTGATTTTGAGTGAGCTCCTTGGCGGGATACATCCAGCGTTTGGGGATTCGGCCATTGTTGAGGACTCCTCCGCCTGAAATGTCAAATTCCGGATATCCCGTACGGCGATGTTCAAAAAACATCTGCCAGCCCGTGTTCAGGAACATAGCAATGTGTTTTTGGGTAAGTATCATTTCCGGAGAAGGGTCTTCCGAAACAACATCCGGGTTTTGCAGATAAATGTCGATTTCGCTTTCGGAAATACCGTAAAACCGCATAGAAGCTATGATTCCGTTTGTATAGAAACCCTCGGCGCTTTGGGTGATCCATTCACGTGATGCGGCCTCGGCAAGAATAAACTGTAGCTCGGCATAACTTATAAGAATTCCCGGCTCGTTAGCAGGCTCGGTGTAATATCTCTCATTGATCATAGAGGCCTCACCGTTACCTGCTTTGTCGACATTCTCATCGAGCGGGGCACTTCCCGGAAGTCCGTTATAGGCATCAAAATCCGTGACTTCTAAATTTTGATCTACAGCTTGCGGTGTACGCTGTGCAAAAGCAAATAATCGCGGATCTTTCAGAGTTTTAAGTTTGTCGACAAAAGTCTTCTCCATATAGTATGCAGTTTGCAGACTGTTATTCCTGAACAGGGGATAGCGGTTCCCCTCAATATTGTGAAAAGGTAATACCCCGTTATCTTCTTCAGATGTAAGAAGCGGGAAATCCTGTGGATTGTTAACTACCTCACGGAAGCGTGATATGATGTTCAGGTCCGTGTCTCCGGTCTTATGGGACAGGCTGAGCAGTACCCTGAGATAATAAGAGTTGATGAGTTTTCTCCAAAGCAGTGCATCTCCGTTATAAATAACATCTCCGCGAATATCTTCTCCGTTTTCTGACAGTTCCTCGGAAGCTGTTTTCAATTCGTCTAACACTTTGAGGTAGATATTTTTTTGCTCGTCGTATGCCGGAGCAAAATTTGCTTCGGAAGCTTGCAGGGCTTCCGTATAGGGGATGTCACCGAAAATGCGGGTCATATCGATGATGAAGTATGCATTGAAAAACCTCGCCAGGCTCCGGTAAGCCGGGAGCCCGGTACGTTCTGCTTCCAGGATCATTTGTTGTACCTGCTTCAGGTCATCGTAAGCCCCGAAGCCGGATCGCTGCCAGTTATAGTACTGATCAGAATTGACACCATCGGTATAAACCAGCTGCCGGGTAGCCAGAGCAGCCGAAAGGGATATGGTATTGAACGCTCTTGTTTCCAGTTGTGTAAGCAATAATTCCGGCGGTACTTCCAATGCCCGGTTGGGATCGTCCTGCAAGTCATCGATCTTTGTGCAGTTCACGAGCGAAAGAGCGATGCACAACAGAAGGAACAGATTTTTAGATGTGCTTTTCATCTTTGGGTTTTTACGGGTTAGAGAATGGTGGAGTATAATTCTTGTATAAGAATGACTATATAGGTTTTTCATAATAACTACATTAAAATTTGAGGTTAACATTAAAACCTAAACTACGGGTAGATGGAGCCTGTAAATTGTCTTTTCCGGGGTCAGGATCTACATTTGGTATTTTGGAGGACAACCAGAGATTCCGGCCTACAAAAGATACGCTCATCGCATGGAAGGGTGTTTTTGAAACCAGCGTTTCCGGAACATCATAGGTTAGTGACAGCTCGCGGAGCTTAATAAAAGTCTGACTGTAATAATGATAATTTTCGTTGTGTGCATTGCTGGTGGTCTTCATGAAAGAAATATAGTTGACGGGCACGTCGTTCGGAGCGTATTGCCGGGTGTCTTCCGTAATATTTCCGTTGGAATCGTATGAAACACTACCGCCGATGACCTTTACACCCTGGGCGAGATAGGTGCTTTCTCCGTTATTGGCATCGTCGCGATACTGGTTGACCGTACCCGGAGAGATACCACCCCACCACATTTTCTGGTTTGTGGAAGAGTACATCAAACCACCTATGCGGCCGTCGAAAAGCATAGAAAGCGTAAAGTTTTTATAGTGAAAGGTATTGGAAAAACCGTAGGTCCAGTCCGGTTCGGTATAACCGATATAGCGTCCGTAAGGATCGCTTACGGGGAAGCCGTTTTCATAAATTATATGTCCCTGCCCGTCCGTCTGGTACACCGAAACATTATTGAGTTTGTCTGTTCGGTCTCCTTCTTTTAACCGGTTGGCGGTATAAGTTTTATCACCGTATATTTCATCGATATACCGCCTGTACTGACTGAAATTCAGTTGAGTATCCCATCGGAAATTGTCGTTGCGTACGGGGGTGGCATTGATTGTAAATTCAACACCTTTTCTCCGGTATATATTTCCGTTGAGGAGGTACCCCTCGTATCCGGATGCATCGGAGACCGGTATATTCTCGAGATTGTTATAGTCTTTGGCCTGGTAGTAAGCGACATCGATACCCAGGCGGTTCTGGAAGAAGCGGATGTCTGTCCCTATTTCCCAGCTGTCGGAGGTTTTCGGCTTCAATGCCCCGCTGATGAGTAACCTTCCGTATTGGGATGAGGGGTAACGCGTTCCCTGCGAGTTGCTCCAGGCCTGTCCCTTGTCATAGGCCTGAATGTAATTGTAAGGAGCGTTGGCATTAAGTCCGGAGATATCTTCTATTTTACCATCAGATACTCGGGACCATGACCCTCTTACTTTGGCGAAGGATATCCAGCCTGGCAGATCTGTCAGTTTGGAAAGTACTACAGACCCGGATACAGAAGGGTAGAAGAATGAGTTATATCCCTTGGCAAGGGTGGAAACTTTGTCATTCCGCCCTGTTAAAGACAGGTAAAAGGTGTCGTAAAACTCAAAGTCCACAAAGGCATAAACACTGTGTATCGCTTCCTTTTCTTCCCTGTTTTCTCCAATCAGTGTTGAGCCTGCGTTATTGTCCAGGTTGTAAAAACCGGGAACGTTAAGACCGTCTGTGGATGTGGAGTGAAAGTTTTGTAAACGATAGTAACCGGAATAGGCTGCTTCTCCGGAGAGTGAGATATTTGCGGTAAGTGCTTTTTCAAAACGTACGCCGAAATCTGTCGTGATGTCGAAGTAGTTGGTGTTCTGGACAGTGAAATTACCTAATGATTTTTCGTTGTATCCGACATAGCTTTTAGGTTCTTTATATGTTCTTTGCAGCCCGTAAACATTGGCGCCGGCCCTCGCTTTTAACGTTATTCCGGGAAGCAGCTGATATTCGGCGGAGAGGTTGCCAAAAAGATTGTCCTTATCGTACCCCTGCAGGTATTCGTATGCCTGGAAATAGGGGTTGTTGTACCAGGAGGTATTGTAGTGCCTTTGCTGATAGCCTTCCTGTCCTTCGGCCCAGTAATTTCTCAGATCTCTTACATCTACGTCGGTCCCCGTCCAGAGTACGAGGTTATAGAGGTAGTTGGTGGGGCCGTATCCTACGGCCGGGAAATTATTGGTGTATTGCTTGTTATAGGTCAGGGCGGAGGTTACTCTGAGCTTATCTGAAGGAGTGATGCTCCCTCCCAGGCTGAATGAAGTATTGTTGAGGTCCGTATTCGGAACGATGCCTTTCTGGTAAACGTTAGACATGGATATACGATAATTGGCTTTGTCGTTACCCCAGTCTATGCTCAGGTTATTGGTTTGTACCAGACCTGTACGAAAGAAATTTTCAATGTTGTTTTTCCCTCTTGATATATAAGGTAACGGAATACGTTTACCGGTTTCGGGGTCTATAGGGCTGTTGTATTGTGGGGTCTCCATGTACCCGCTCGGTGTGGAGGGATCGGGCTGATTGAGTTTAGGTCCCCATATCCAGCCACCACCTTCCGAGCCTCCGCCTCCGCCGTTTACATAAGCGTAATTGCCGTTATCCCCGTTTCCGTAGGTGGTCTGTACATCCGGAACACGGATAAAAGAAGGCTGGAACATTGTGGAGTTGTTGAAGTTTACGGTCAGTTTACCTTCTTTACCTTTTTTTGTAGTAATCATAATAGCCCCGTTACGTCCTACAGATCCGTAGAGTGCGGAAGCCGTGGCTCCTTTCAGTACACTTATGCTTTCTATATCATCGGCATTGACTTTCCACAAGTCCGTGGTCCGGTCGGGAATACCATCTATAACGAGCAGGGGGCTTTCTCCCCTTAAGCTGATTTCCGGGTTCTGGAAAAGATCCGTTGAGTTTTTGATATTAAGTCCGGCAACTTTCCCGCTGAGGGCACTGACAAAATTGGGCTCTTTGGCTTTTTCGAGCGCAGCACCCTGAACTTCCTGTACTGCATACCCCAGTGCTTTAGTTTCCTTTCGGATACCGAGTGCTGTTACGACAACTTCCCGAAGCTGTTCGGTATCTTCAGACAATACAATATCAACCTGCGATTTTCCTCCTATAGCCACAGTTCGTGTTTTGAAACCGATGTATGAAAAGGTAAGGCTGTCACGGTCCGATGTGGCCCGGATGCTGTAAAGCCCGTCAAAATCACTGACGGTACCTAATGAGGTTCCCGGAACGGAAATATTAACCCCTCCCAGGGGTATTCCGTCGGTATCGGTAACTTTACCTGAAACCCCATGTTGTGCAAACAGGTTGGGTGTTATCGATAACATTATGATAATAAAGTAATATTTCATCGTAGTAGTCAGTTTTTTGTTTTTTTAGTTAGTGGTTTTTACCCAGGTATTCAGGGTGTTTTTCGGGGTTTGAAGTACTATTTTGTAGAACTTTCCCTTTTGTTTCGGAATGTAGCGAAACAGTTCCTCGCGTACCGGAACCTTACCGGCAAGGGTGTAATGGTCTTTTCCTCCCGTGCTGTAATGGTTTGATTCGGAAATCCAGATCGATGCCTTTCTGCCGGTATGCTTTCCGGTGCTTTTCCAGCGTATGATCAGTTCGCCGTTTTGTAATTCCGCTTCCAGTTGTGTGGCATTCAGTTGTCCCGTAAGCGAAATACCATCGAGTTCGAAAATCTGCTCTTCCGGAATTTCGATATCCATAAAATCGGCAATGGTTGGAAGAATATCTACGATACCCGGCGTTTCTTCGCTAAAATAAGCGTTGGTATCCGGGCTGTTGGTTACGATCCAAGTGCTTCGTTCCCGGTCTGACTGACCTCCGTGATGATGCCCGGTTTCCTGAGTACGGCCGTGATCCGTGGTAATAATGAAGAGCCATTCTTCTCCTTTATTTTCTTCTCTGTACTGTATGGCGTTCCATATTTCTCCGACCAGGTGGTCTTCAAAAGCTATGGCCTGATCCAGTTGTGGACTGTCCCCGTATTTATGCCCCATATCGTCCGAATATTCGAGATATACCCAAGACAGGTCCGGCCCCTCTGCCCTGATATATCTTGCAGCCTCCAGAGCAACTTTTTCGTCGATGTTGCGTATATAGGTCCTTTCCGGGTCATGAGGGAAGTTGACCGTATCCAGTTCAAAGCCGTCGTAAGCATAGTCGATTTTTATCTTACCTGTTTCTTCCAGACCTTCCCCGATAAGTTTGGTCCTGTTATCCAGCCATGTGGAAAATACAGCGGTTTTTTTGTCTGGATACTGATTTTTTAGGAGCCGGAATATGGTAGGGTAGTGATAGTTGGGAGCTTTGATGCTGTTGCCCCATACATTGTGTTTGTTAACCCAGGTCCCCGTAAGCAAACTATTATAGCCTACTGCCGATATGGTGGGAGTTTCGGAGTATCCCCCTTTTTTACCCCCTACATAGGCCGGTGTATACCCTCCTTTTTTCGCTATGGCGTCCAGGTTTGGTGTGGGTTTGTTTTCAATCATGTCAGCCGAAAGCCCGTCGACGATGATAAACACTACTTTTTTTGGTTTTTTCCCGGATATATCAGGTTCGTTATCTGTGTTGTCTGCTATGGCGTAACAGAAACATGCAAGAGTGACCGCTAAGGCAGCCAGGTGTCTGTATAGTTTCATATAGTTTTGGTTGAAGGTTCAGACGAAAATAATAAATTTATTGAACATTCATTCAATTTAAAATAATTTTTGTTCATAACTTTAAATGTTTTTTAGTTTTGTTTCAGATGTTTACCTTGTTAGTATCGGTTATAGGGCAAAGGTAAATCCGAAGTCCTTTAAATTGAATGAGTATTCAGTTAATAAAATATTATACAAATGTTTTGTTTCTGTTATGTATGCTCCCGGAGCTAAAAGTGTGAGTCAAAATGTTATTTTTGTTGAAAACTATCGAAAATGGGCAGAAAGCGTTTAACCGATGTACGTCAGAAGGAAATCATCAAATCTTTTTATAAGGTAGCTAAAAGAATCGGGCTGGAAAACGCATCTATTGCCAAGGTGGCCGATGAAATGGGGATCAGTAACGGGTTGGTGATGCATTATTTCAAGACCAGGGATGAACTTCTCATCGGGTTGAACGAATATATTCTGGACCGCCACATGCATATTATCGCCTCGGGAGATAACGGGGGGGTAGATACCTGGGATCGTTTGGAGAAACTGGTCGAAAACCTGTTTTCCAGAAAGTGGAACCGTTATTTTGATGACGGTGTATTTTACAGCTGTTATGCATTGATATACCGGAAAAAAGATTTTAATGAGAGTTTCAGGAAGTACCTGGAAGAGCTGCATACGGTCTTAAAAGACAAATTACTGGAGGCCCGAGCTCACGGCGTGATCTGTAATGAAAACCTGGAGGAGCTGACGGAGATCATATTTGCGCTGATCGACGGGGCATATTACTATCTGGGGATGTTTACGGAGCGAAGTGCCGAATATGAAAAACAGGAAAAACTGTATATCAGACATACGATGTCGTTGTTCCGGAAGGCATAGGTTTTATTTGCGGAAATCCCTGGATATTCGATAAACAGCCAGCATGGCGATGCCCGTCCACACCATATTAACGGCGACATTGGGCAGGTCGCTAAGATGAAGTGCATGAACGACCAGGCAAACTCCGCCGGCGGCGTTCAGGTAGTGGTAAAATGGTTTTTCGGCGGAAATCACCCTGATGCTCAACATAAAATATGCAGCGATAAAAAGTAAAGCACCTACCCATCCCGTTATCGTGTATAACGACATCTGTTTTCTTTTTCCGAAAGATAGCAAAGTTGCACAAACCCTAAAACGATTTTTCACAAAAACAGTACATGCAGAGAAGTTGCTGTTGTGAATGAATCGAGACTCAAAAACGTGCTACGCGTTGATAAAATGTGTATAACTTAGGAGGGAACTGTATGGGGCATGGCTTTGATTATGTCGGTATTTTACTATATTTGTCCGTTCGTCCCCATCTGCGCGGCATTTGCCGTTATGAAGCGGATTGGGCGGATGTTTAAAACAGATTTGATCTATGAGTGAAGAAACCAATAAGAAGCAATATTCTGCGGACAGCATTCAGGCGCTGGAAGGAATGGAGCACGTACGTATGCGTCCTTCCATGTACATCGGGGATGTAGGAGTAAGAGGGCTTCATCACCTGGTGTATGAGGTGGTGGACAACTCTATCGATGAGGCTCTGGCCGGACATTGTGACACGATCTCCGTAACGATTAACGAAGATAACTCTATAACCGTAGAGGATAATGGCCGGGGGATTCCGGTCGACTTACATAAAAAAGAAGGAGTTTCCGCACTTGAAGTGGTGATGACCAAGATCGGTGCCGGAGGTAAATTTGATAAAGATTCCTATAAAGTATCCGGGGGATTACACGGGGTAGGTGTTTCTGTGGTTAACGCATTGTCCGATCATCTGAAAGCCACTGTATATCGGGATGGTAAAATATGGGAGCAGGAATACGAGCGTGGAAAGACTATTTATCCGGTTAAAGCCGTGGGCGATACGGATAAGAACGGTACTATTGTAACATTTAAGCCCGATGCCACGATTTTTCAGCAGACCACGGAGTACAGTTACGATACGCTGGCCAGCAGGATGAGAGAGCTTGCGTTCCTGAACAAAGGGATATCCATAACACTGACTGATAGGCGGGTGACGGATGAAGAAGGTGTGTTTGAGAATGAAACCTTCCATTCCGAAGAAGGACTGAGAGAGTTTATAAAATTTCTGGATGGTAACCGCGAACCTATTATTGCAGAAGTGATTTCTATGGAGGGAGAAAAAAATGATATCCCCGTAGAAGTCGCTATGGTGTATAATACTTCCTTTAATGAAAACCTGCATTCTTACGTAAACAATATCAATACGCATGAGGGAGGGACGCACCTTGCCGGTTTCCGGCGTGGATTGACTACAACGCTCAAAAAATATGCGGATGCTTCCGGAATGCTTGACAAACTGAAGTTTGAAATTTCGGGAGATGATTTCCGGGAAGGACTTACGGCAATAGTTTCCGTTAAGGTAGCCGAACCACAGTTCGAAGGGCAGACTAAGACCAAACTGGGTAACAGGGAAGTTACGGCTGCAGTTTCACAGGCGGTTTCGGAAATGCTCGAAAACTACCTCGAAGAGCATCCCAATGATGCGAAGACTATCGTGCAGAAGGTGATCCTGGCAGCCCAGGCGAGACATGCAGCCCGGAAAGCAAGGGAAATGGTACAGCGTAAAACTCCTATGGGAGGAAGCGGTCTTCCCGGTAAACTTTCGGATTGCTCCGAGCAGGATCCGGAAAAATGTGAAGTATTCCTCGTGGAGGGTGACTCTGCAGGAGGAACGGCAAAACAGGGAAGAGACAGGAACTTCCAGGCTATTCTTCCGCTTCGGGGTAAGATACTCAATGTGGAAAAAGCCATGCATCACAAGGTCTTCGAAAATGAAGAGATCCGGAATATCTTTACCGCACTCGGAGTAACTATAGGTACGGAAGAAGATAGTAAGGCTTTGAACCTGACCAAACTACGCTACCACAAAGTGGTGATTATGTGTGATGCGGATGTCGACGGTAGTCACATCGCTACACTGATCCTTACGTTTTTCTTCCGTTACATGAAGGAACTGATCGAGAATGGACACGTGTATATAGCGACTCCGCCATTGTACCTGGTGAAAAAAGGAAATAAGAAAAATTACGCCTGGAACGACAGGGAGCGTGACATTCTTATCGAAGAATACGGTGCCGGATCTAACGTACAACGTTACAAAGGTCTCGGGGAGATGAATGCCGAGCAGCTCTGGGATACTACAATGAACCCCGAGTTCCGTACACTGAGACAGGTGACTATCGATAACGGAGGAGAGGCAGATCGTATATTCTCCATGCTTATGGGCGATGAGGTTCCGCCGCGAAGAGAGTTTATTGAGAAAAATGCAGTTTACGCGAATATTGATGCGTAAATTTCAACAATAAGATCAAAGGCATCCTGAAAAGGGTGCCTTTGTTTTTTGAGACGGTGACGTGGCGAAGTAAAAAAAGTTGTTGATACCTCCAAGAAGCTCGTTCTTAATGTCTTCATTTCGTGCTAAAATGACTAAATTTGTCAGACTGTAAAAAATCACTCAAAAAATTATAATATGAAAGTTACAATAGTTGGTGCCGGAGCGGTTGGTGCCAGTTGCGCAGAGTACATTGCCATTAAAGATTTTGCTTCAGAAGTTGTGCTGCTCGATATCAAAGAAGGAGTAGCGGAAGGTAAAGCGATGGATTTAATGCAAACAGCATCTCTGAATGGCTTTGACACCAAGATCGTGGGCTCTACCAATGATTACTCCAAAACAGCAGACAGCCATGTTGCGGTAGTAACCAGCGGTATTCCGAGAAAACCCGGAATGACAAGAGAAGAGTTAATAGGAATTAATGCGGGGATTGTAAAGGATGTGGTTTCTAATCTTATTAAGCATTCTCCTGAGGTTATTGTTATCGTGGTGAGTAATCCTATGGATACGATGACCTATCTGACGCACAAGGCAACAGGCCTGCCTAAGAACAGAATCATAGGTATGGGTGGTGCCCTGGATAGTGCACGCTTTAAGTACAGGCTCAGCGAAGCCCTGGAATGTCCTGCATCGGATGTGGATGGTATGGTGATCGGTGGACACAGCGATACCGGAATGGTACCGTTGACACGTCTTGCTGTAAGAAACAGTGTGCCGGTAAGTAAGTTCCTTAGCGAAGAAAGGCTTGCCCAGGTTGCAGAAGATACCAAAGTAGGTGGCGCTACCCTGACCAAACTACTCGGAACCAGTGCTTGGTATGCTCCTGGAGCGGCAGTTTCGGCTTTGGTACAAGCAATTGCCTGCGACCAGAAGAAAATGTTCCCTTGTTCTGCATTGCTTGATGGTGAATACGGTCTGAGCGATATCTGTATCGGTGTTCCGGTAATTCTCGGTAAAAACGGTATCGAGAAGATTGTAGAAATTGAACTGGATGATGCGGAAAAGGCAAAAATGAAAGAAAGTGCAGAAGGTGTTAAGAAAGTAAACGCCCTGCTCTAAGGATAAAAGGATATGTTAAGATGAAAAGCTGCGTAAGACATTCCGGCAGTACTGTCGGAGGTTTACGCAGCTTTTTTTTGAACTGAAAAAATTGTAATATGCGATCGGGGAGCTCTGATTTACAATGATATATGTGTAAGTTGCTGTTTCCGAAACACTAAGGGAATAAAACGGGGAAATAAATTGTTTAATCTTATTGTAAATTATATATTTGCTCGTTTCAAAAAAAGGATTAATTAATAAGAATAAGAATGCAAAACAAGGGACTTATCAAGCTTTTTGCTATTTTATTTGGAATTGTAAGTATTTACCAATTGTCCTTCACTTTCGTGACCAACAAAGTGGAGAAACAGGCGGAAGAATTTGCAATCAACAAAATTTCCGATGACACGGAAAATTATGTAGCAAAAAGAGAGACAGAAGAGACCAGGTATTTAGATTCTGTAGGTAACAACACGGTTTTCGATATCGGAATTACGAGTTTTACCTATAATGAGGCTAAGGATAAAGAGCTGAATAAAGGTCTGGATCTCAAAGGAGGGATAAACGTTATCCTGGAAATATCAGTAAAAGATATTTTAAAAGGATTGGCCAATGAATCTAAGAATGCGGTGTTTAACAAAGCCCTGGCCAATGCAGACAAAGCAGCAAAAAACAGTGATAAGCCCTATGTAGATCTTTTCTTCCAGGAATTTGACGCTATAAAAGGAGATACAAAACTTGCTTCTCCTGATATTTTTGCCAATAAAATATTAAGTGAAGATATCAACTTCCAGATGTCCGATAACGAGGTTAAGCCCGTTATCCGTCGTAAGGTAGATGAATCTATCGTGTCCGCTTTCGAAGTACTTCGAAAGCGTATTGACCGTTTTGGGGTAACGCAGCCCAACATTCAGCGTCTGGGGACTACAGGGAGAATTCTTGTCGAACTCCCCGGAGCAAAGGATATTAATCGTGTAAAGAAATTGCTTCAGAGCACGGCTCAACTCGAGTTCTGGGAGACTTTCAAAAACGATGAGGTTATACAGTACCTGATGCAGGTTAACCAGCGGTTGAAAGATCTGGTAGATACCAAAGAGAAGAAAGAAGAAGCTACATCCGGAGACGATGCTTCCGAGATAGACGCTCTGCTGGCAGATGCCGAAAAAGATTCTCTCGATGCGGTAAGCCAGACGAACCCATTGTTTGATCTTGCCGTAGCTCCGGGAGTACAGGGAGGTCCCGTGCTGATGAGTTTTGCTACCAAGGACACGGCTAAGGTCAATTCGTACCTGAAAATGCGTGAGATCCGTCAATTACTTCCTTCGGAGTTGCAGAACGTACGTTTTGTCTGGAGCAAGCCCGGAGTAAATCAGGAAGTGATCGATCTTTATGCACTGAAATCTAACCGCGAGAACCAGCCCCCGTTAAGTGGAGGCGTAGTTGTGGATGCCCAGCAAACTTACGACCAGCGGGGAAATCCTGCGGTTTCCATGCAGATGGATAGTAAGGGAGCTAAAATATGGGAAGAACTGACCGGCAAAGCGTATCGTCAGGGAAGCTTTATCGCTATCGTACTCGATGATATCGTGTATTCCGCCCCCGGAGTAACCAGCGGACCGATTTCCGGAGGAAATTCCGAGATCACAGGACAGTTTTCGCTGAATGAGGCAATTGACCTTGCCAACGTTTTACGTGCAGGGAAACTTCCTGCGTCGGCCGATATCGTTCAAAGTGAGGTTGTAGGGCCATCACTTGGTCAGGAAGCTATAGACAGCGGAATGATGTCGTTCGTTATCGCAATGTCCCTTGTGCTTATATGGATGTTGTTCTATTACGGAAGAGCAGGTTGGTTTGCCGATGTGGCACTGATCTTTAACATCGTACTGATATTCGGTGTGCTTGCAGGTTTGGGAGCGGTATTAACGCTGCCCGGAATTGCAGGTATCGTACTTACCATAGGTATGTCCGTGGATGCGAATGTACTGATCTTTGAAAGGGCAAAAGAAGAACTTGCAAAAGGTAAAGGACAGAAGCAGGCCGTTGCCGACGGTTTCGGAAATGCATTGTCTTCTATTCTGGATGCCAACGTAACCACAGGTCTTACAGCTATAATATTGTTTGTGTTTGGTACAGGGCCTATCCGGGGTTTTGCTACAACACTGATGATCGGTATTGCGACATCACTTTTCACAGCTATATTTATAACAAGGTTGTTGGTAGACTGGTATATCGGAAGAAAAAAATCTCTTCATTTCTCCACTCCGATTACCAAAAACCTGTTCCAGAATATTAATGTGAATTTCCTTGGTAAAAGGAAAATATCCTACACGATTTCCGGTATTCTGCTGGTCGTGGCTTTAGGATCCTTGTTTACACAAGGATTAAACCAGGGTGTGGATTTTGTGGGAGGACGTTCTTACCAGATCCGTTTTGAGCACCCGGTGAATCCTACCGAACTGGCTTCCGACCTGACCGATGCACTCGGAAGTGTGGAAGTAAAGACATTTGGTGCGCCCAACCAGGTAAAAATAACCACAAAGTATAAAGTAGACGAGGAAGGTACGGCAGTGGATGAAGAAATCCAGGAGATCCTTTATACCAGCCTTCAGAAACATTTGCCGGAAGGTTTGACAGAAACAGAATTTGCAGGTGGTGGAGATGCTAAACAATACGGTATCGTTCAGGCGATAAAGGTAGGTCCGACTATTGCTGACGATATTAAGAGAAATGCGGTTTGGGCGATCATAGGATCATTGATCGTGGTTTTCCTATACATTCTCATCCGTTTCCGCAGATGGCAGTTTTCTGCAGGTGCGGTTGCCGCATTGTTCCACGATGTATTGATCGTTTTGGGTATTTTCTCACTGACCTACAAGTTTATGCCTTTCAACCTGGAGATCGATCAGGCTTTCATAGCGGCGATACTAACAGTGATCGGTTATTCCATAAACGATACGGTGGTGGTATTTGACCGTATCCGGGAAATTACAAACGAACGGGGCTGGAAAGCCGGTGAGAATATCAACCTGGCTGTAAACAGCACGCTGAGCCGTACATTGAATACCTCATTAACTACATTGGTGGTTCTTCTTGCCATATTTATTTTCGGGGGAGAGTCCATACGAGGATTTATGTTTGCACTTATCGTCGGGGTTATAGTAGGTACCTATTCTTCGATATTTATTGCAACTCCGGTTATGTTTGATACCCTCAGGCATAAAACAACAGACATGTTAAAGAAAAAAGAAGAGCCGGCGGAAGATGGCAGGGAGGTATAACAGCCTTCAGGATTTTTTCATCGTCCTGTAATATAAAAACCCCGCCCGAAGAATTCTTCGGGCGGGGTTTTAATTTTTTTAAAAAAGCCTGCAGAGCAAATAGCAGCTTGAAGGCCTTTGAGTTGTCAGACGGCAACGTTATATTCGCGAAGTGCGTCGTTAAGTGAAGTTTTCAGGTCAGTCGAAGCCTTGCGTTTACCGATAATCAGTGCGCAGGGAACCTGGTACTCTCCGGCAGGGAATTTTTTGGTGTAACTTCCGGGAATAACTACCGATCTTGCCGGGACAAGACCTTTGCTTTCTACAGGCTCGCTTCCGGTAACATCGATAATCTTTGTCGATGCGGTAAGAACTACATTAGCGCCGAGTACAGCTTCCTTTTCTACACGAACACCTTCTACGACAATACATCTCGATCCGATAAAGGCATTGTCTTCAATGATGACGGGGGCTGCCTGTAAAGGCTCCAGTACGCCACCTATACCTACGCCTCCGCTGAGGTGTACATTCTTGCCGATCTGGGCGCAACTCCCTACGGTAGCCCAGGTATCGACCATGGTGCCGGCATCTACATAAGCACCGATATTTACATAGCTTGGCATCATCACCACGCCCGAGGACACATAAGCCCCGTGGCGTGCTATAGCATGAGGAACCACACGGATACCCTTGGCTGCATATCCTTTTTTCAATGGTATTTTATCGTGAAACTCCAAGGGGCCGGCCTCGATAGTCTCCATTTTCTGAATCGGGAAATAGAGAACAACAGCTTTTTTAACCCACTCGTTTACCTGCCATCCTTTGTCTGTGGGTTCGGCAACTCTCAGCGTTCCTTCATCGAGCAGGCTGATAACCTCCCGGATGGTGTTTTGTGTGTTTTCGTCTTTGAGTAAATCCCGGTTTTCCCAGGCATTTTCTATGATCTCTCTTATCTTTTCCATAGACCAATAATGTTTATGTAGTGATTTTAAAATGAAGTGGGACAACCGGTCCGTAAACCGCGTCCGATGGCAAATATAACGGCTTAAAATTTAATATCCCCGGCTATTTTATAGTTATAACAATTTAAATCTTAAATTTGCCAAAAAGTGGAATGGGGAGAATACTGGCTATAGATTATGGGACAAAGCGTACCGGTATAGCGGTGACGGACGAATTACAGATCATAGCATCGGGTTTGACCACAGTAGAAACGTCCGGACTTATGGATTTCCTTCGGGATTATATCGGTAAGGAGACCGTGGAGAAAGTAGTGGTGGGAGAGCCGAAACGGCATAGTAACGAAGCGTCCGAAAGCGAAAAGTACATACAAAAGTTCCTGGTGACTTTTGCAAAAGAATTTCCGGCTCTTGCCATAGAGCGGGTCGACGAACGCTTTACTTCCAAAATGGCTGTCCGGACCATGATAGACAGTGGACTTAAAAAGAAGCAAAGACAAAACAAAGCCCTGGTCGATGAGATCAGTGCTACAATAATATTACAGTCGTATCTTTACAACAGATAATCTGTTTCGATAAAGGTACGCACTCCGAAAACAAGAAAGACCTTATGATATTACCAATAGTTGCTTATGGCGACCCTGTATTAAGAAAAGAGGCTAAAGATATAGACGAAAAATATCCGGAGCTGCAGGAGTTGATTGCAAGCATGTTTGAAACGATGTATAATGCCTATGGAGTAGGACTTGCCGCACCACAGGTAGGTTTGCCTGTCCGGCTCTTTGTTATAGATGCCAGTCCGTTTGCCGAGGATGAAGACATCGATGAAGAAGAAAGGAGAGTGCTGGAGAATTTCAGGAAAGTGTTTATCAATGCAAGGATACTGGAAGAGACCGGCGAAGAATGGGCATTTAACGAAGGATGTCTGAGCATTCCTAATATCCGTGAGGACGTGTACAGGGAAGAGAAGATCACCATTGAGTATTTCGACGAAAATTTCGTGAAGCATACCGAAGAATACGACGGACTCATTGCACGGGTTATCCAACACGAATACGATCATATAGATGGTATATTGTTTACGGATAAGCTTTCGGCACTCAAAAAGCGCCTGCTCAAAGGTAAGCTTGCGAATATTTCCAAGGGGAAAGTGAAGGTCGATTATAAAATGCGGTTCCCCGACGCGAAAAAAGGACGATAAATTTTGGAAAATAAGAGCAATTAAATTTTAACTTTTTCTCTATGAGTTTAGACAAAATATTGGCTATTTCGGGCAAACCCGGGCTATATGAATTAAAGGCACAGACCAGAAGTGGTTTCGTGGCGGAATCTCTTATCGATGGTAAACGGATTACAGTAGGGTTACGCAATAATGTGAGTCTGCTTTCCGAAATTGCCATATATACGCTGAAAGAAGAAGTACCGCTCGGCGACGTGTTCAATAAAATCAAGGAAAAGGAAAACGGAGAAAAGACGTCGGTGAGCCACAAAGATGACAAGGTGAAACTCGAAGAATATTTTTTCGAAGTACTTCCTGATTATGATGAAGATAAAGTGTATCCGGGCGATATCAAGAAAATCATCCAGTGGTATAACCTGCTGCTCTCCAAAGGAATTTCCGATTTTACCGCAGCAACTGAAGAAGCTGACGGAGAAGAGAAGGTCGAAGAGGAAGAAAATGATACGGCTGAATAAGCTATAGCTTTATACGATTATACAGGAGGTTGTCTAAAAAGGCAGCCTCTTTTTTTTGTTATAAGGTTTTGTGTTTGTAA
>NZ_FPJE01000037.1 GCF_900119185.1 Sinomicrobium oceani
TCCTCCTGGGTCATGGCCTCTACTTCATAAGAGGTCAGCTGGTAACGTTGAAAAAAAGCGATGTACTTGCTTACGGTATTACGGGAGATCCCCAACTGGGAACTGATCCGGCGCTTACTGACCCCGGCACTGTATAACTTGAATATCTTTTTTACTTTTCGCATTTCTATTTGTTTGTTGGCCATAATCTTTTTAACAAAAAAAGACTATTGCGCACACTTCAAATAGAATCGATTTTTAGTGGTTCACTTTCATCCGTTTTAGGTGGTTCACTTTCACCCGCTGTGCTATGCTCACTTTCACCCGTTTTTAGTGGTATACTATATCCGTTTTTTGCACTTTGAATAACTTTCCAAGAGTAGATTTATCATTTGTAAGTTTACTTTTAATTTCATTGACTTGATAGTCAGTTAAAAATGCCATCTATTTACTAATATATTTGTAATGATAATTTATAGTTTGCCCTTTATGTTTTTCTTTTAAAGAATGTTACTAGCCCATAACCAATTTTTATTAGGATGGTTAGGCTTCTTATTTTACCTTCTTAAGAATAATTTACTATTTATATCTCTGTTTCTTCTACTAATTGATTATAGAGTTTTGATTGTCCTCCAGAACCTGGAAGAAAATTATCACGATTAAAGTCTTTTTCTTTCAAGGTTGTTTTGTCAAAGAGGGATTTATAGTAGTCTTTAGAAACAATAGATCCTATTTCCCCTTTTTTGACATAAGCATCTTTAAAGAATCTCATGAATGCTAAAAAACCAGTAGACTTGTTTAAAATCATTTCTCTTTTAACTTCCCACCAGGCATTCGGCCATTTTTCTTGTACAGCATCAAAATATTCCCATATTATTTTTGCAATATCTGCATCGTTTTCTTCAATAAATAAATTCCTTAAAGGTCTCCTTTCTAGTTCTATTCCTGTATATTTTTCAGGAATTTTCCCTTTTTTATATGTATTTCGGTCATCCATAGGATCTTTAGATAAAAATTGCATTAATTTCTCTGAAAAGGTAGCTTGAGTGATGGTTTCTTTTTCTTTGTCATCTGCAGTTCCAAGAATTTTTATTTTATCTTTAAATGGACTACCTTCCTTTTGATTAAGAGCTCTAACAATATTATGACAAGTTTTTTGAGGGCTTCTAAATTTGGCAAAAGCAAATAAATCAGCAACTAATGATTTGTTGACCTTAGTTTGTGTCTTATTAATTGTTGCAAAAACAATAGCTTGATCTTCTAATTCCATTTCAATGAATATGGTTACATTTACATCAAAGCCATCTTTTGTACCCTCATAATTCTCTAATCCTGCTATTCTATGCTGACCATCAAGAACCTTGGCTACATTATCACGAAAAGGGAGGTACATTATTTTTGTTTCATTATTATATTCTACATCTTTTTCGTTGATATGAAGAATAACGGAAGATGGAAATGTAGCATCAATAAGATTTACGTATTTGCTGATTTCTTTTACTCTATTTTTAGATAATTCTCTTTGAATCCCAGAATATATTTCTACTTCCCTTTTTTCATCACCAACTTCAAGTCTTCGGATATCAGCATAAGATATTTTTACTAGATCTTCATGTCCTATAACACCTATGTAGTATGTGCCAATAGGTTGCTTAACCTCGAGGCATTTTATTTCTATTTTTTGATCCTCGGCCAGTATCATGATATTAAAGTTTATCTAAAATTTCCTGAACTCCTTTTTTTTGTGCAGCTATTACATCAATTTTTTTATTCTGTAATAAATTAGAGTAATAATAAAGTAATATTGTGAGTATAAATACAGCTATAGATGAAACCCTTATAAACGATAAATCATTGTTAGAACCGGCAAGTTTCCATGCATAAAAGATGGAGACGATAAGAACCAAAAAGCAGGTAATTAGAAGAAGTATAGAATTACTGTCTGTATTTCGGACTTTATAGGTGTAAAAAATATAGGCAGTTGAAGTTAATAAAGAAGCACTATATAAGTAGAATTGGCCATCGTTATAGAAAATTTCCCATCCACTCCAAATATTCATATTAGCAGTATAGTAAAGTAAACTCAATAAAATGGGTAGTAAATTTCCGCATAAACTTACAAGACAGAATACAAATGTTTCTTGATGTTCTTTCATTCTATCTCAAATATTTTTTATTATTAATTCTTTAATTTTTACTCTTTCTTTTTTGCAGGATATATAACGATAGGTACTGCATTCCAAAATATTCCATGATGAAAACAATTCTCTTATTTCGGGTAAGTCAGCATTGGAAATAACAATTTTACATCCTTTATTTCTCATCTCATTGGCAAATTGGGCAAATTTTATGTGTTCTGTAATGTCAAATTTATCTAATGTGTAGTGGTTAAAATATGCCGTATCAGACAATTTTGGATACGGAGGGTCTAAGTAGATTAAATCATTTTCTCTGGCGATCTCACCAATCTCATCATAATATGCAGTAAAAATAACCGCTGTATTTAGTTTGTTACTTACATTTATTAAGTGTTTAAGTGAAGGAAAAGCGGGTTCTGGTTTACCAAATGGGACATTGTATAAACCAGATTTATTTACCCTGTAGATCCCATTAAATGAAGTTTTATTCAGAAATATAAAGCGTATTGCTTGTTCCAAAGTTTGTTCGCCATTATGGAAATTAAATTCGTTTCTTACTATGTAATACTTTTCAGGGGTTACAGGAATGCTATATGATGTTAGACCTTGATATACTGCTTGTGGATTATTTTTTATTTGTTGATAACAGTTAATGAGATTAGGATTTAAATCTGAAAGAAAAGACTGCTTGAAATTTCCATGTAGAAAGAAAGAACCTCCCCCTAAAAAGGGTTCAAAAAATCTATCAACATTACTGAAATCAATGTTTTTATAAATTTCATTTATTAGATTTTGCTTACCGCCGGCCCACCTAATAAATGGTTTTAGAGACTTTTTAGTAATTGTACTTTCTATATGTATTTGTTCTCTCATTATTATGTCGAATAAGTAAGGGATAAGAATATTATCTGTTTTTAATACCAAGATACTTCTTTTCCAAAAAAGATATATGTTGCAATGTACAGTAAATTGAAATTTTGATATTACGGAATCCCATAAACCTAAGCGTTTTTCCAAAAACCAATAAGAAAACCACCCAAAAAGAATCTCATTCCGGGCAAAAGTAGGGGGGGGCATTGCTACTTTATCAAAAAGTCATCAATACGTCTATAAATATAGGAAAATATCAATAATATAATGGCAGACTACGATTTTTTTATACAATCCCTCAACCCCTCCAAATCACTAGGATCATCCATTCGATGTATCATACTATGACAATTACTACACAAAACGGCGAAGTCATTTTCAATATCTATCTTCACTTTTCCTATTTCTAATTCGGAGATTGGTCTTAGATGATGTGCTTCAATATACTGTTCTCCAAGGCTTCCGTATTTGTCCACGAAGTTCATATTACAGGCCTCACAAGTATAGCCTTTTAGCTTTTTTACCTTTTTGGAGAGGGAGGTATTTCTTTCTATCCGCCAATGCAGCCGTATCTGTTTGGTTTCGAAGTGGCTTTGTTCGATATGACTGCTAAAAGAAGTATCGGAATAGGCTAAGGCTTCGTAAAATTCGAGAAAAGTTTTAATGTCTTTTTTTAATGCTGTTTCTGTGGGGAGATTATCCTTGGGATAATATTTGGCCAAAATGTTTCCGGCTTGGTAATGCCTTGCATTTATTGTTTTAGATTCTAAATTTATTTCTGTAGAATATTCTGCATCATTGTAGTTGAGCTTAGCTCTAAAATCTTCAGCTCTTAATTTTAGAACGCTTTTGGCTTCTCGCTTATAGTTTTCTATCACGTCGGTGACGCCTTGATTTAAGGATAGGTAAACCCCGGTCATATCCGATTTAAAAAGGAAAACTGGATAATAACCTTTTTGGGCGGTTTCTGTTATTAGTGTATCCAGAATAGCTATCCAAGGGCAATCCGTCCAATTTCCTTTACCGGGAGAACCAATAACTTTATAACGAGTTTTATCAATTAGAAGGTTTTCAATGGCAGCAGGATAGTCATGTCTAAACTTGTGAGCAAGAGCATTTCCAGCAAAACTTTTCGATTTTTCTATTTGGTAGTTCTCAAGAGGTTCTTGTAAAATGTTTTCCAAGTTTGACATAACGTCTATTGTACTTTGGAATTTAGACCTACTTATAGTAGGCATAATTCCTGAGGCCAATTTTTTTTCTTCGAAGTAATCCTTCTTCAAAAAGATTGTTTAATGCTTGACTAATGGTAGCACTACTGGCACTTTTATAATATTCTGTTTCTAAATATTCACGAACCTCTCCGGTTTTTTTAGGTTTGTCAAAAAAAGAAGCTTCTTCAATTAACTTTTTTATTGCTTCTACAATGGTAAATCGTTTCTCCTTAAATTTATTGTACGCAGAAGGATTATGGGTTTCAACATTCTGCCAGAAATTTTTAACAAGTGTTTTTTTGTCTATTTTATTTGAAGAGAGGTCAAGTAAAACATCTAAGGGCATTCCCGTATAAAATGAAATATGGAGTATGGTATTACTGTTGAACCCTTTAGCAGAGGAAATATGAGTAATCGTATTAGGAGTAAGTTTGGTTAAAGCAGCAAATTGGGTTGGTTTTAAATCCAGAATATCTATAATCTTCTGAATTCTAAGCCCTATTTTTTTTCTTTGTTCTTGGATAAATTTCTCCATTGAACAAATTGAATCAATATTTTAATCTATTTCAATTTAAATTTTTTGATGTTAAATAGATTATTTTGTATATTTGCTTTTATTAAGAGTTTGATGCATGAACATTAAGCTTTAAATTTGCAATTCTTCAAATAGAAAATATTAGAAGCAATTGCTTTGAATCTCGCATTAGAAAACTGGTAATTTTTATGTGTACGAGAGGATAAGTAAGTTTGCTCACGACCCGGGCGTGGGCTCTCTTATCTGTACACAGGGTATACCAGTACCTCTAATGCGATAAGTTGAGTTCCACGCCCACCTTTTTGGTGGTGTTTTTAGTACTCTTCTTAATGCACAATATCATACATACTAACACATATATTATGAAAACACCAAACAAAAAACTGCGACAACTCCAACAGCAATGGAGCGCCGAAATGGCCACATTCCGGGAACTAGAACAAAGTAATAAAGCCCTGATAGGAGAACTCCACGGGCTTATAGACCGGCTGGATATCCCGGTCCTTCCGGGAGTCCCGGGCCAGTAACCGGCTTGCCCTTCCGCAACCTTCACACCCCTTTTTACGGTAAACCATACCATACGTCTTACCCCAACCGGGTATGGGATTTTTAGCAAACACTATAAAAAGCTAACATGATGAAACATGCAACATTAGCGGGCCTGTCCCGTTGGTGCCCCATAACTATTGCCCTTATTTTACTGAGCCTGCCATTACCTGCTATGGCATTACCCTCCTTACAAATTAATGACCAACACCAGGTAACCGGGACGGTTACCGACAGTAACGGCGAGCCGTTAGGTGGTGTAAACATTATTGTATCCGGCAAAGGGCAGGGTACGATCTCCGGTTTTGACGGTTCCTATACCCTTACAGCCATCCCGCAGGATACCCTGGTGTATTCGTTTGTAGGGTTTAAAACCCGGAAAGAAAGGGTAGGGGAGCGGCTTACTCTTGATGTGGTCTTGCAGGAAGATGTCATGGCCCTGGGGGAGGTTACGGTCAATGCCGGGTATTATACGGTAAAGGAAAAGGAAAGGACAGGGAGTATTTCGCGTATTCGTGCGGAGGACATTGGCAAACAACCCGTGTCCAACCCGCTGGCGGCCATGCAGGGGCGGATGCCGGGGGTAGAAGTAGTGCAGAGCACCGGGGTGCCCGGCGGTGGCTTCCAGGTGAGGATACGGGGGCAGAACAGTATTGCCGCCGGGAATGACCCGCTGTATATTGTAGACGGGGTGCCCTTTACGTCGCAGTCGGTGGCCTCGCTGGGGCTGTCTATCACCCACCCGGCCACCATTACACCGCTTACCGCCATTAACCCGGCCGATATAGAAAGCATAGAAGTTCTTAAGGATGCCGATGCCACGGCCATTTACGGTTCGCGCGGGGCCAATGGCGTGGTGCTGATCACCACCAAAAAAGGAAAGGCGGGCAAAACCAGTGTTGAGGTAAACATGCAAACCGGGGTAGGGCAGGTGGCCCATACCATGAAATTGCTCAACACCCCACAATACCTGGACATGCGGCGCGAAGCCTTTGCCAACGATGGCGTAACCCCCACGGAGACCAACGCCCCCGACCTGCTGCTCTGGGACCAAAACCGCTATACCGACTGGCAAAAAGAACTCATAGGCGGCACGGCCTATACCACCGATGCCCGGCTGTCGGTATCCGGCGGCAGCGAAAACACCCGCTTCTCCGTAAGGGGCGGCTATTATAAGGAAACCACGGTTTTTCCCGGTGACTTCGATTACCAAAGGATGTCGTTACAGTCTAACCTTAACCATACTTCTACCAATGAAAAATTCGGGATTTCGCTGACGATGGGGTTTACGAGGGAGGAGAGTGATTTGTTGAACCAGGATTTAACCCGGGATGCCCTGATGACCCCGCCAAATGTCCCGGCATTTATAAATGAAAAAGGGAACCTGATGTTTCCCCTGGAGGGGACAGGAATGAATAACCCCTATACTTTTATAAAAAGAAAATATAGGAAGGAAGCACTAAATTTTATGACGAATGCCGTGCTGTATTATGATCTGTGGCCCGGGTTACGTACTAAAATCAGCCTGGGCTATACCAATATGACGAATGATGAACGCTCTACAGCGCCTGCAAGCTCTCAGAACCCTGTTCTTGATCCTGTAGCCAGTGCTGGTTTTGCAGATGGAAAGTACCAAAGCTGGATCATGGAACCGCAATTGGAATATACAAGAACATGGGGTCAGGGAACTTTAAATATATTGTTCGGGTGTACTTTTCAGGAGAATACCAGGGATCGAAAGGGGGTAACAGCTACAGGGTTTACCAGTGATGCCCTGATAGAGAACATGGCGGCAGCTTCGGATATTAGGGTTGAAACTACCGAATATAATAAATATCGTTATAATGCTTTTTTCGGACGTATCAATTATAACTGGAAAGGCAAATACCTGGTCAACCTTACCGGTCGCAGGGACGGGAGCAGTCGTTTTGGCCCGGGGAAGCAGTTTTCCAATTTTGGGGCGGTAGGCGTAGCATGGGTGTTCTCCGAAGAGAATTTTATCCGGAAAGGTATTCCTTTTTTGAGTTTCGGAAAACTACGGGCCAGCTATGGAGTTACGGGGAACGACCAGATCGGTGATTATGAATTCCTGGATACGTATTCCCTTGCTTCTTTCCCATACCATGCCGATATAGGATTGTATCCTACCCGTTTGTTTAATCCGGATTTTGCCTGGGAACAGAACCGAAAACTGGAAGGGACCCTGGAGTTAGGATTTTTCAAAGATCATATTTTTTTGAGTATTGGGTATTACAGGAATCGGTCGGGTAACCAGCTCATAAATCTGCCTTTACCACCAAGTACCGGTTTTGCTGCCATACGGTCTAACCTCTCTGCTTTGGTGGAAAATACGGGCTGGGAAGTGGAATTGAACACCACAAATATCCAAACGCATCATCTCCAATGGAGAACATCGGCAAACTTCACGGTTCCCCGCAACAAACTCTTAGAGTACCCGGGTTTTGAATCTTCCGTGCACGCCAGGCAATATGAGATCGGTAAATCCTTGTTTATCCAGAAAAAACTTCACTATACCGAGGTAGACCCCGGGACCGGGGTGTATCAGTTTGAAGATGTAAACCAGGATGGTGTGGTTTCGTCCCCTGATGATTTGCGGGCCATCTATGAAATCACACAGGATTTTTACGGTGGGTTAAACAACAGTATAACCTATAAAAACTGGCAGTTGGATGTTTTTTTCCAGTTTGTAAAACAGACGGGCAGAAATTATTTGAACATGTTTTCTTCTGCCCCGGGCTTTTTAGGCAACCAACCGACAGAGGTTCTGGAACGCTGGCAACACGAAGGAGACAGAACAGGAATCCAGAAGTTTACACAACAATCGGGCGAAGCGGGACAAGCATACAGAACTGCCAGGTTGCAGGGAGATTATCTTTTTGGAGATGCCTCATTCGTTCGCTTGAAAAACCTGGCTATTTCCTATCAATTGCCAGTGGTCAACACGCCATTTCAGATGGTGCGTATCTATATGCAGGGGCAAAACCTTTTGACGCTGACTCGCTTTGCGGGGCTGGACCCGGAAAATCATTCATATACCACCCTCCCTCCTTTACGTGTAATAACAGGAGGCGTTCAATTTATATTCTAACCCATAATGAACTGTTTTATGATGAGAATCGACAATATTGCTGAGTATAGGGTTTTGTTCACAATAACCGTGCTGTTGATGTTCTTGTGTTCGTGTGAAGACCTTGTAGAAGCAGATGCCCCAAAGACCGAATTAGTGAGCAAGACAGTATTTGAAGATGACAGAACCGCTACCGCCGTACTTACCGGGATATATGCCAGGATGATGGCCAGCTCCGGTTTTGCCAGCGGTTTCGCCAACAGCATAAGTGTTTTGGGCGGGTTGTCTGCCGATGAATTGGTGAGTTATGGTTTTTCTGATGATTTTTTTGAAAACACCTTGCAATCTACAGACCAGACCGTCCGCCTGTTTTGCTGGAATGAACCTTATCAGTATATCTACACTGCCAATGTGGTTTTGGAAGGCCTGTTGGAAACAACAGCTATTACACCGGTAGTGAAACGGCAATTAGAAGGAGAAGCCCGGTTTATTCGTGCCTTCTGTTATTTCTACCTGGTTAATTTTTTCGGGGATGTTCCGCTTCATCTCACTTCAGATTATCGTGAAAATTCAGTGCGCTCCAGGATGCCGGCTGCCGAAGTATACCAACAGATTGTTGCTGATTTAAAAGAAGCGCAAAAGCTGTTACCGGCAGACTATGCCTTTTCGGAAGGCGAACGTATAAGGCCTAACCAATGGGCCGCTACGGCTTTGCTGGCAAGAACATACCTCTATATGGAGGACTGGGAAAATGCAGAGATACAGGCAACAAGGGTTATTGATAATCCGCTTTATGAATTACCGGAAAACCTGAACGAGGTGTTCCTGAAAAACAGCAGGGAAGCCATCTGGCAGTTAATGCCGGTACAACCCGGAATAAATACCTGGGAGGGATTCAGGTTTATCCTGGTTTCCGCTCCTCCGTCCACACAAGGGTTGAGTGAGAGCATGGTGCATGCCTTTGAGGCCGGGGATGAAAGACAAAATAAGTGGGTGGGAAGTATAACCAAAGATGGTGATACCTGGTATTATCCTCATAAATATAAAATACGATTGGGGACTGTACTGTCAGAATATTCCATGGTGTTGCGTGTTGCGGAGCAATACCTGATCCGGGCAGAAGCACGGGCTCAGCAAAATAAGATTGAGGGCGCTGTTAAAGATGTGGATGCCCTTCGTAAGCGGGCAAATCTTGACCTTATTGCAGATACCGACCCCGGTATTGGTAAGTCCGGACTTTTGGAGGCTATCCTGCGCGAACGGCGGGTAGAGCTTTTTACCGAATGGAGCCATCGCTGGTTGGACCTTAAGCGTTCGGAAAATTCCGATACTGTTTTGGGAGCTGTAAAACCGCATTGGGAAACCACCGATATATTTTACCCCATACCTTTAGATGAAATCCTTAGAAACTCTTCAATTACCCAGAACCCGGGATATTAGTCCATCATTCGAACTCACCAATTATAAATGTGTCTGTATATGAAAAAATATAAGTTTTTATTCGTTTTACTGTTCCTGTTGCTCACTGCGATTTCCTGTAAAAAACACGTATCGTCAACTATTTCCGGTCCGGGAACAGTTTATATTTCGGGAAAGATAATCGGTAGTATACCAAAAGATAGTGTAAAATTCATACTGGAAGGAGAAATCCCTTTTAATCCCAAAATAGGAGGAAATGAAATTATTGTTGAAACAGACGGTGATGGAAAATTTAAGTATAGGTCTCCGGTCATCGACAAACCCGGAAGAATAACATTGTTCGCCTTTCGCAAAAGACCCGGGGAAATGGGCTCCCGGTTCAATGATGCCTTGAGAAATTATCTTATAGCACCTGGAGACAGTATTCATATGGTCATTGACAAGACCAAAGAAGAGACCTCGTTCTCCTTTTCCGGCAGAGGAGCTGAAAAATTCAAATGCAGATGGTCCGTAGACCAACACGGATATACGGCCAATCCAAGGATGTATGACGAAAGGAGAAAAACCTATGATCTGAATGTGCTGGACAGGTACAGGAGAAGAGTAGAGTTGGCCGATTCCATTATAGATGTTCAAATCGGTGAATTGAATAAACACAGGAAAGGTTTAAGTAGGGAAATATACCAAATCATAAAAGCGGATATCATCGGGGATACGAATAGTCACCTGAAAGATTTTTGGTATTTGCGTTTAAGTAACGAAAATGTTGGTGAAGATGAAATATCGGAATTGCGTAAAATGATCGATCAGTCCGGAATTTCCGGTATTGATAATGATTTGTTGGCGATGTCGCCGTTTTATATTCGCTTTTTGTCGTTAAAAACTATTGCAGAACTCTGTATTACCCACCCGGAACAAAAAGAATATGAATTCAAGAATATATATGTCAAACGGTTCGGGGATTTATGTGCAGTATGGAAGAACCAATATGAGGGAATACTGCGGGAAAAATTACTTCTTTTTAACCTGCAAAATTTGAAAGTACAGGATACGGATGGTTTAAATGCATGCTTAAAGGAAAGTTATGTGCTGTTTCAAACGCCTTCTTTGAGAAAGATCATTGAAGATTGGTATGGAAAGAAGACGAAAGGGGTGGCAGCTTTTGATTTTGCCTTGCCGGATACGACGGGTCGTATGGTACGCTTAAGCGATTTCAGGGGGAAAGTAGTGTATATCGATATATGGTTTACGGGATGCGGGGGATGTGCGTCCCTTGCCGAAAAAGTGGACAAACTGGTTTACCCGAAGTTCAGGGATAATCCTGAGGTTGTGTTTGTCTCCATTTCAGGGGACAAGAACAAGGAACGGTGGCTTAAGAGTGTAGAAGGGGAGAAGTATGGGCTAAAAGAATATGTTAATTTATATACTAACGGAGAAGGTTTTGATCATCCGTTTATGAAATATTATGGCATTCGTGGCGGACCAACAACCATGTTGATAGATAAAGAAGGGAACATATATTCCGCAGCCCCGCCAAAACAAGGCGATGATAAAAAAATGAAAGCACTCATAGCACTCATAGAGGAAGCTTTAATAGAATGATTAAATAGCTATCCCAAAAGCTATGATGTCGTTGTCATATAAAGCAATCAGGGCATTGTCGTATACTGCAAAATCCCTGATTTGTTTCCCGTCATATCCGGGAATGTAAAAACTATAGATATATCGCTGGTTCTTTAGTGAATATACATCAATGACGGATTTGTGCCGGGAATCGGTAATCTCCTCGTTTTTAGCTATGAAATTAGAATGAATAAATAAGTGGTTTCCGTCAGCATAGCTTTTTTTGTTTACGATTAAAGGAGGTGCTGCCAGGATAAAGCGATCACTACCTTCAGCCCTTATTTTGGTTACTTTTATTTTAGCATGACTAACGGTGTCTATGGTTTTTCCCTTATAGAGAATATTCATATCGGTGTCCATTCCGATAAACTGGTTGCGATAGTGGTATACATAAATCAGATGATTGTTTTTCCGGTTATAATGAAGCTCCCCGTCTGTACAGAAAATACCATCTACTTGTTTTTCCAGGATATTTGGCATTCGTTTAACGGTTATCGGGTGTAGTGTTTCTTTAGCCAGTATATTCTGCTGAAGTTTGGCGTCATAGGTTTTTAAGACAAATGAAGACGGAGATAAGGGCAGACATTGGCTGAAATGGACACTGTCAATGGGTAGGCGTACCGGACGAAGCGTTTTTAAATCACTGTACAATATGCTTGGAGTGATCCCCTCGCTTAGATATATGCCTTGAGAATTAATCTTTATACGCAGCGCCCTCCAGGCAATTTTCTGATCTTTATTTACATTTAATTCCAATGAAGTGATGTCTCCCGTTTTATAATTAATTTCTTTAAAGGATTCGGGATTTGTGGAAGTTCCTATATAAATATATTCCCGGGTAATACCCAAAATAATAGGTTGGAAGATGTTTTCTATATGAAACACTTTCCGGGAGGTAATAAAATGTGGAGGGAAAAAACGGGCAAAATCGCCTTTCCTGGAAAATACTTGGTTGGACTCTCGGTGAAATACATACATGGAAAGTATACTCAGAAATATACAAGTGATAATGGTCAGCAGTTTTTTTCTCATGAGGATTTGGTTAAAAGGGGATCTCGGAACAAGGCCCAAAATCCCCTGGTGATAAAGATTATGGCAACGGTCTGAATGTATCAAAACCTACGGGATCGGTACATTCATCATCGAAATAAACAGCATCACATTGCGGACCGGTATTGGTCGCTGCACAATTTGATGGATCACAATCATCGCCTATTTCTTCGTACAATTGTTGTAGCGAAGGAGCATTATTTATGGTTTTACTGGCAAATGCCCCGCCAACAGCTACGAGAAAAGCTGCGCTTCCTAAAAGAAATTTGAATTTCTTCATCATTGAAAAATTTAGATTAGTGCCTACTCTGTCTTCCGGGTTTTCGGCTTCCCCCGCCTGTATTGCGCAATACATATATTATACTCGGGTAGTATTCGTTTTTTCGGGTGTGGTGTAGAGTACTATCCCTGCAATGGCCAGGGCTATAAAAACCAGGTTAAACACCAGGTGTTCCGTCCACCCCAGGTTTTCCAGGATACCCCCGCAGGAGCAGGGGACATAGGGCGAAAAGTACAGTACGGCTACGATATAGGCCGTAAAGAGGGTCATCAGGCTCAGCGAGGCATAGAGGGCCCCCAGCCGGAACCGTGGCACAAAAAGCAAAAGCGAAATGGCGAGTTCCACGGCCGGTATGGTCCATACCACCATGTCTGCAAAAGCCGTGAGCAAAGGCGACTGCCCCAGTTGTGCGCGGAATTTCTCAAATTCCAACAATTTGCTCACCGCTGCATAGGTAAACAGGACAACAAACAACAAGCAGATGGTCTCTACAATCCAAGGCCTATATCTCAAAATAAAACGCATAATCCTTTAGTTTTACGAGACTTATACTGCTAACAGTCCCTTTTGCTACTGTAAAATTAAAGGGGGGATTTGGGGTTTTAAAGGAGAAAACGGTAAAAATCGTGCAACCTCTGCACAGATCTTTCCGTTTTCCCCGCATTTATTTTAAAATATAAACGAGGCCTTACTGCTCCTTGTTTTTTCGGAACTGTTTTAACGCATACCGGAACGAACTTTCATCGCCATAACCTATTTTATCATAGACCTGGCGTGTCGTGTAGTGATACTGTTGCATAAGGGCCAGCCCATGAGTAACCCGTAGCCTGCTGTAATATTGATGGGGTGTCATGGTATATTCCTGTTTGAAGTTATTGCGTAGTGTCCGCTTGGTCGCACAGAAATGTGAAGCCAGCAATGTCATGTTCAGCTCACGATCCCGGTAGTGGTCGTCCAGGTAAGATTTTACCCGGTAGGCGAGGTCGTATGGATTATTTTTCAGTATGGCATCGTAGTGGCCGAGTATATGGGAAATATATTTTCGGATATTCCCTTCCAATACCCCAAAATTGTCCCCGGAATAATGATAAAGTTTATAAAGCCAGCGGTGCACTTTACGGTCCATGCGGGAGGGGTACAGGATATCGTACGGCATGTTGCTTTCCCGGAACCCTTCCAGCAGTTGCCGTATGTGGTGAAGGCCCGTACAACTGCGGTCTATCCACTCCGGGTCTGTTTTGACCAATACGATACTATGGAGCCCTTTGTCCATGTGCGCTACATAACGCCCCGGGTCATAGTAGAGCATAAAAAACGTATTGCTGTTGATGCGTGTCATGGGAATATCATTTCCCGTAGAGAGAAAATACCCACCCTGTACTATAAAAAAGAGGAACAGGGCCCTTTTTCGAATATTAAAACGAACCGGGGTGCTTTTGCTCACCTTAAGTTCTGTCAGGTTTATATCAAAAGGAGCGTAAGGCATGTGCTGGCTTACGATCTCCATATCCTGCAAACGGTAGTAATGGCGCTGTTTGGCAAAAGCGATGACGAAACGGCACCACCCGGGCAGTCTTTCGACGGGACCGGCGGATACTAATTCTTGGGGTTCAAAGATCAGGTCGTATGGTGTGGTCATGGCATTGGGGTTTAGGGGTTGTTTGGTAATGACGGGGGCAATCGTTAGCTGGTTTACGCACAAACCGGGAATATCCGGCCAGGCGTTCATGGAATTCCCATAAAAAGAGGAAGACCAGGTATCCTCCTTTGATTTCAGACTATAAAATTAAAACATCTTCGTGGCCGGGCAGGGATTATTTGTGGTGCGAAAAGGAGTATTTGGGGGTGGTTTTTTAGTGGGGTAGTTTTGTAGTTCGTGGTTAACGGGTTATAAATGGATGTAGATCGCTGAAAATATGAATTTTAACGCCATAGAGGTGGCTGCGTGTTCCGGCGTAGGTTGCTGAGCCTGTCAAAGTACGGAATGTACCGAAGCCCCGGTATGGGTGGTTAAGTTACTGCGTTTGATGATCTCCGAATAACCTTACCCCAAACCCTCGCTAATTTCCCTGGCTCCGAGGTGTTTCCTGAACTTATGCGGGGTTTCTCCGTATACTTTTTTAAACGCTTTATAGAAATGAGAGGTACTGGCATAACCTATACTCCCGGCAATATCTTTTAGCGGCACATTGGTGTTCAGTACAAGCAGCTTTGCCCTTTTCAGGCGTTCTGCTCTCTGGAAGCGGAAAACCGTAGTGCCGAGGATACTCCGGAAGCCGTATTTCAGTTTAAACTCATTCGTAGCAAAAATATGGGCCAGTTCCTTTAAGGACAACAAGGGCTCATCTACATGGTGCAGGATGTAGATTCGGGCCCTGGCGATGAGTAGCCGGTCGGCAGCGGTCAGCGCAATAGTATCGCGGGTTTCCTTCTTTTTTACGGCAGGGGCGTTGCCCCCCGGCTCAGCCCGGGAACCGGGTAAGGGCTGGTTTTTCTCGTCCCGGTCGTAGGCCGTGTTCAGGAAGCTTACCGAAAGGGCCTGCCCCGATTCCGGATCGGTACCGTAAAGGACAGAAACCCGGCAGGATACCGGTAGCAACAACCCGCCGCCGGTCTTTACATATAAAACAACGGTCCGGTCTGTTTCCTGTTGCAGCCGGCTTACCACATCATTCCAGGTATGGCGGGAATCTTTGGCCAGTAAAGAAGGAAACGACAAGCCCGCCATCGTACCGGTATCCAGCCCCAGGGCTTTGATCACTTCCGGGTGAAATTCCCGGATTTGCAGGTGCCTGTCCAGGACAAAAGCCGTACGGCCCCAAAGATAATCCCCGCACAGTTGTTGGGCATGTGTCCTGGGCACAAAGGCGGCATCCAGTTCTTCGGCGGTCATATTCAGCAATACCGTAATATATTCCGAAAGGTCGTCTTTATAGGAGCGTTCTATCCGGCATTGAAAATTTCCCGTAGCCAGGGCCAGGAACATATCCTCTACGTGTGCTATCTGTGCTTTGAAATTATCCGGGTACACCCGGTGTATACGGTGCTGTTCTCGGATAGCCCCGGGGTCGTTTTCGCCCCGGACGGTGGTTTTTACATAGTGCAAAGCCTCTTTTTTGCGGGGAAATATCCCGGTAGGAATGGCCGGGGCATTGGCTTTTATGTAAAAATAAGCCATTAGCCTGCCCAGGGGAGAGGGGGTATAAACACCCAGAACATGGATATACAGGGCACCTTCGCCCGCAAGGTAGTTCCTGGCCTGCCGGGTAAGGTCTTTTACCCCGCGGAAATCTACAAAAACAGGATATGCCTTTTCCCCCTGAAGAGAAAGCCGGTCCGAAGTTAAACGTATGGCAGCACGAAGGTCCAGGACGGTATCCGGCTTATAGGTTACAAACAGGATACCCTGGTCTATCCACAAACGCGCATATTTATTTTCCAGGAACTCGGGCATTTTTGCGTTTTTTCAACAGCAATTTTTAGTACATGACAAATTTCGGTCCGGGTAGATCTTCCGCTCCCGAAAGCTCTCGGGAGCGGAAAATCAGATTCCCCTGCCTGGCCGGCAGGATCTGGAGTTAGGGTCAAACGGGTTTACCGATATGTCGGCATAAAATAAATGTTGTCGTATACCAGGCAACAAGCTGCCAAAGTACTAAAAATCAGTCATAAAAACATAAGCTTTCCTACAGCCTCCGTGCTGCAGTCCCGTTTTTCCGTATGTTTTCGGGGAAAAATATGGTGCAATCGGGTAGTAAAAAGGCGCAGGAGGGATTATTTTAAGGACGAAAACGGGGTTTTGCCGGTTTATTTAACCGTTTTTTATAGTTTAGATACGGTCTCTTAGACTTCATTACACGATCATAATGCACTGTAAAGGGCTGAAACATAGCCCGAACCTGTCCCGGTGAAAGCATGCTGCCACGGTAGCACAGCAATGCCGGAATTTGAATATCACCAACATCTGACCTATGGAAACTACCGATATATCCCATTTGATTTTGCGTGAACTGTGCGAGATCCGGACGTTGCTCCGGGACCACTTCGGGCCCCGTTCCCCGAAAGAGGCGGACCTGCCCGAACTGGTGGAGATTACCTGGATACTCCGGGAGCTGGGCATCGGCCGGACGACCTTCTACAAACACGTCAAGAACAAACTCCTGTTCCCCAAATTCCGTATCGGCAACCGCGATTACTTCGACCGCAAGGCCGTACAGGACTTGCAAAACAAATAAGACAAAACCACTTGACCGGGCGAAGAGCCTCTGAATACAACCGTTCTGCATGGTGCAGGGCGGTTTTTTTTAGTTTTGGAGTTGGGGAGTCCCGGAGTTTTGGAGGGGTTTACTTCTCAACGCTTAAAACCATAACAAGTACACGTCTTTGCGAGGAGCCGACCGGAGGGAGGTGACGCGGCAATCTCATGGAGGCTAACAACATACTCCGATGGCAGGCGCATACCCGCCAGGAGATCGCCGACGCTTTAGTTCCTGCCTGTCCGGCAGGTGGGTATCCTGAGCCCGGCCGAAAGGCTGGCTCCCGATAATTATCGGGAGGCGCATTGCATTGTTTTGATTTGTGATTCTTTGCCAAACGTTACTTCTCATCAATTCCAAAACTCCCCAACTCCAGGACTCCAAGACTCCCCAACTAAAAATCCCCTGCTTTTCGCGAACAGTACTGTCCGTAGTTGTTCGTACCTGTTCGTAGTTGTCCGCGAATTTTGATACCCGTTATGGCCCTGTTATGTTTGTGTGAGTCAATATAATAACCATAAAACATATACAATGATGCACACACCAAAAGAAACCCAAAGACCCCCGCATCCGGAACGGTTCCGGCTGCGGAAAGTAACGTGGGAAGACGACTATGTCGATTTCCTGCACGACCAGGCCCAGGGCCCGCGATACCGGCACCTGCGAAGCTGGGGCAGGCAGGCGGTCCTGATCCTTGCCCTGCTTTCGGCCTTCCTGTATGCCGGCCCGCTGCTGCGGCTGGCAGACCCCATGGCGGCCGTAGTAGACGCCGGCACGCTGAGCCTGCTGCTCTTGGTACTACTGGGCGCAGCCGCCTGCCACCTGCTGGCGGGCCTGTTGGCCGCACAACTGTACCGCAGCTTTATAAGGCTGCTGGATAGCTCCTTTATCACACATTCCATAACACTAACCCCATGGCAACACGTAGGTATGTACCTGGGTGGTTATATCTCCTTGTTCTGGGGTATGGCCACCTGGCTTTCGCGAATGATGTAAGCACCCTGCGCCGGGTATACACGGCCGAAGTGGGGGTCAGGGAAGCCACCGGGCATAACGATGGCAGGCGGGTGGCGGAATACCTCCGCTATACCGGTCTGGATGAGGGCTACGACTGGTGCGCCGCATTCGTCAGTTTCTGCTTTGGCCAGGCAGGCTACACCGCACCCCGCACGCCCTGGAGCCCTTCGCTGTTCCCGCAGCGCAAGGTGATATGGACGGTCAGAAAAGGAGGGAAGGCCCGGAAAACGCCCCGTGTCGGCGATGTCTTCGGCCTTTACAATACCAGCCTGGACCGTATCGCCCACGCCGGTTTTATCGACCGGTGGTCGGGCAACTGGGCCTGTACCGTAGAAGGCAACGTCAACAATGCGGTAGTACGCAAACGCCGTCCCGTACGTACCCTTAGCGTTATTGCCCGGTGGACGGCGGATTAGCCCCGTCACTGCCAGCGAAGCGTCGGCAGTCTGGTAGCTGGTATGCGCCTGCCATTGGGAGTTGCTGCCAGCCTGAAGAGATTGCCACGGGCAAAGCCCTCGCAAAGACGCATACTTGTAAAGATTTCGGGAGTTAAGAAGGACCTCCTCCAAAACTCCCCAACTCATCAACTAAAAACCCAAATGTTTAACATTTAAAAATTTAAAAAAATGAGACGACCAAAATTAATCACGAACTATGCCCATCTCACGGATGGCGAACTGGCCGTACTGGCCACACGTACTTTAGATGCGTTGAGCACGAATACGAATTTTCCGGACCTGGACCCGCCATTGGAGGAATACCAGCCCGTAGCGCAGGATTACCTGGAGAAGCAGGCGGTTACCGCCGCGGGGGGCAACCTGCGGGAGACCAAGGAAAAGGACGAAGCCCGCGCCGCCCTGGTGACGATGATGCGCCGGGTAACGACGTATATCAATAATGTTACCGGCCTGGCTTCCGTACAGCTCAGTTCAGGCTTCTATCCCGTAGCCAGCCCCAGGAGTATCCGTGTCCCTTCTTCCTGTGAATGGACCCGTATCCGCGCATCGCGGAGACCGGACGAGATCTTGCTGGAGTTCCCGGCTATCCGGGAAGCCTATGAATACGAGAAACAGATCGCCGATACGCTGGACGAGAACGGGCAGCCCCTATGGCAGCCTGCCGGGCGGACGTCCAGTTCACGAGGTAATTTCCATGCCCCCGTACAGGACGGAGTGACGTATTATTTCCGGGTACGGGCGCGCAACAAGAACGGCGTAAGCGCCTGGAGCCCGGTATCCTCCATGCGTGCCACGGTAAAGGAATAATTATGGACACCCTGCAAAAGCTATGTATCCTGTGGGCAGGTTGCTGTGTGGTGGCCTGTAGCAGTATCCGGCACCACCGGCAAAGCGAAATCAAACAGCGTTCGGAAGCACGTATACTTGACTTCCGCGCCATGTCCGTCGAACAGTTCGACAGCGTGTGGGTGGTACAGGTACACCAGGCCTGGCAGGAACTGGAAGCCGTGGCTATCCATCCTGTAGGCCGGTTTAGCTATCACCGCGATTCGGGCTTTAGCGGGCAGGCCGAAAAGGTGGTGATCTACAACCGGCGTAAGATGGCTTACGACGCGTTGCAAAATGAACACCACAGCCATACCCGGCAGGAAAAACACAACCTGAGGGACAGCAGCGATACCCGGGAAATGCAGCAGCACGAGGTAAAGACCGTAGCACGTACCGGCACCCGCCGCGCCAGCCGGTGGTGGATCGCCATCGCGGTCCTGCTCTTTATCGTTCTTGCCCGGGTCACCCGGAAGTATTTCGGGTGGCGGAAACTACTGGGGTTTTTATTCCCCGGCAGGCCCGGATAGTGCCATGTAAGAGGTTATGTTAACACCGGACCAGGATGGGTTAGCGGCTAAAGCAACCTGTTTAGCGGCGGACTTGATGAAGTTCGCCGCTTTTGTGTTTGGGTATGCATTCATAAGCAACCGGGTTAACTGCTAACCCGATTGCTTACGCATTCCTTCCCTTTCCCTTTTACCGCTAAAGGGCTTCATGGCACCGTAAACCCATTCCCTTAAGCGGTTGACGTAACCCGGTTTGCCGTCAAAGCAATTGGGTATGACGTCTGAAGTAAACCCGTTAGCGGTTGACGTAACTGGGTTTGCCGTCAAAGCAGTTGGGTATGGCCTCAGAAGTAAACCCGTTAGCGGTTAATGTAACCCGGTTTACCGTCAAAGTAGTTGGGTATGACATCAGAAGCAACCCGGTAAGCGGTTAACGTAATCGGGTTTACCGTCAAAGCAGTTGGGTATGACATCAGAAGTAAACGGGTTAACGGTTAACGTAACTGGGTTTACCGTCAACGTAGTGGTGTATGGCATCGAAAGCAAACCGGTTAGCGGCTAAAGGGAATGGTTTAGCCGCTCAACCAACTACTTCCGGTGTCAAAGAGATTGCTTTAATGGCTGTTTTTCGGACTTTAAGCCGGGGATTTTTAACGGCTTTCCGCATCCGGATAGGCCCTGTACATGATGCCAATCACAGTTTGTATATAAGATTTAAGAAATGGCCAAACCCGACGGAAAGCGTCTTCGCCAGCCCTTCGGCTGTGCCCGGGATAAACTAAGGCGTCGGCGATCTGGTAGCTGGTATGCGCTTACCTCATAAGATTGCTACACCCTGCTTTAGGCAGGGTTCGTTCCCGATAATCCCGATGTGTATCGGGATCGGGAGACGCTTGTTTATTGAGATTTAGAAATAATAAGTAGACGCTCGAAGGATATACCTCAGGCTATGAAGTGTACCCAGTGCTCCGTACAGGTCTCTGAGGGGCTTCCAAAACGATGTTTCGCAGCCTTGGTTTATATTTAACTTCACAAAAGTGGTGAGAGATGAGAGGTTATTCAAGGGGTGTAGCCATTTCAACTTTCTTTGTAAAACTTCACAATTTTAGGGGAAAAAACCAGTTCTTTTCATAAAAACAACAAACCATTAACCAAAAGATAACGTACCTCCGTTTCTGTTGAAGATAAAATCAAATATCTTTCCATCGCTTTAAACCAAAATTACCATAGTGTATGAAATAAAACGACCTATCCCCTTAAACCTGTATTTAATTATCAGGACTTTTTTTACCCCCTCCCCCTAACAAAAAAGGAAGCCTTTCCTGGCTTAGGAACAGGTATGGCTTGCATAGGCTTTAATTATAAACCTGTATACTTATGGAAAGAATATTACTATTCCTTTTTTTGATTACTCCTGTTATTCTTTATGCCCGAATCAATACTTTCCCGGCTTCCGACAATGTAGGGATAAGGATAGCCAACCCGGGAGGTAAGCTGGAGATTTCCAATAAAGAGATGGGCATTCGTATTGCGGTTAGAGACCAAACGTGCATGGGAATTCATTCAAACCGGAACCAGTGAGGCTACGGACTTCACTCTGAAATCTACGGTAAACGATAAATCTTTCCGGACATAGTTTCCCTGACGGAGCTTAAAAATGAAATAAAAAACTTAAAAATAATCAGTAATGCAAATTTTGATTTCTCCATGGAATCTTGAGACGAATAGTTTTCAGATAGCACTTGTCTGGGAGGTGTTTTTTAGATCTATGGGTTAGTACTTTAAAATTCTCTGTAAAAAATAATGCAGAAGTATAGATGAATTAACAACTAAGAAGAAAAATAAATACTTTTTAAACATGAAACATGGTCTTATCATTTTATGTCTTTTCCTTTCTCCTTTTTTTGTTGTGTCCCAGGTAAATAGTTATTATTTGGGAACCAACCAGGGAGGCCTTGGGTCTGACAATGTTGATTTTTCCGTAGACACACCTACAGCATCTTTTTTCGAAAATTATATAGCGTATCCGGATGTTAATAATAGTGGAAAAATACATATTTCTTTGCCTTTGTATGAAATCAATGGTTATGATTTGAAATTGGGCATAAATCTGGTCTATAACACTGGTGGGATACGTATTGATGGTAGAGCATCTAATGTAGGAACAGGATGGAATTTAATGTGTGGAGGGGCTATTACACGAACAGTAAGAGATATACCGGATGATGCTTATTATTTTCAAACTCCGGTTAATATTTGTCCTGCTACGGGGTTGGAAACGGTGGGCTGGTTACATATCCCGGAAATATATCCCAATTGTAACATTCGTAATTTTCCGGATGTAGATGGAGCCTATACAGGTAGTAGCAATAACTATTCGGAACGTTATTTTGAAAAACAATATGCAGGAACAGCTATTAATTCTCTGAAAGGGCCTGATAATAGTATGGTAGGGGATTTTGAGCCAGATATTTTCCATTTTAATGTCAACGGAAAATCCTTTGATTTTGTATTTACACAGGAGGGGACTCCCAAGATTTTAGGAAATGAGAAATACAAAATTGAATATTCTATTATAGATCAACCGAATGTTCAAACCGATCCCCAACAGAATGCTAATTTTTGTCCGCATTCAGAATTTGAATCTATAGATTTCAAAAAGTACATAGAGAACTTTACCATTACCGATACAGAGGGGTATCGGTATATATTTTACGATCAGGACACCGAACGAACAACGGCAACCCATAAAAGATTCTATCTGGAAGGCGTTTCAGATGATCCGGATGACCCTTTTATCGTTGGAGAAAACTTTTTTGTGTTGGATGAAACGTATCCATCGTACATATCCGCCTGGCATTTGTCAAAAATAATTTCTCCAACCGGAAGACAAGTCAATTTTGATTATGAAACCCAAACCATAAAGGAGAAACCAAGAATCCCCGTGTATAAGGGACATTGTGAAACAGGAAGCTGTGTCACTGATACAAACCGGAATAAATTTCAACTGCTGGACTTCAATCCCAATATTGATCGTAGGACCAGCTATGAAGTAAGTGAAAAATCCCTGTTAAGAGTTAGTATTCCTGGTGTTGTCGGAATCGATTTTATTAACAGTGGAACCCGGCTGGATTCAGACGGAGGGAAAAGATTGGCTGAAATACAGGTAAAAACAGGTACTAATAATCTTTTGTATAAATACAAGCTTTATCACTATTATCAGGATGCAAATATATGTCCGTCCAATGTCGAAGATCCCCGATGGTGTAAACGCCTTTTTTTGGACAAAGTGGAAAAAGAATCCGCAGGGAGTTCAGAAAAAATCAACTTATATGATTTCGATTATAATTCGAATACATTACCTCACCGATTTTCGTATGAACAGGATTTTTGGGGATATTACAATGGCAATGGAGCGCAGAGCCTGATCCCCAGGCTTTATGTATACCCGACGAATTCGGGTTTTGGGAGGTATAGAATTTACCCTATTCCAGGTCTGGCTCAAAATCAATTTGTTTTGCCCGGAGCGAACAGGAATGTAAGTCCGTCTAAAATTCTGGCAGGAATGCTCCAAAAAATCACATTTGCTACCCAAGGATATCGGGAATATGTTTTTGAACCCAATCAATATTACGACGAGTACGCTTATAAGACTAATTATGGGGGTGGATTAAGGCTGAAACAGATCAAACACAATGATGGCGAAGGCGGCGAAATAGTCAAAAACTATTCGTATACGAAGGTTGTCAATGGAAATCAACGCTCATCGGGACAGTTATATAGTGCTCCTCTATTTGCGGAGGGAACGAATTATTTTTTTAGACCGGGGGGTAATGTGATGAAAAGTTATTTTAGCACGTATCGGGAGACAGCTTATTACACTCCGGAAGGATTTAATTGGCCATTTGATCAACTGCATAATCAGTATGTCCAAACCGAATTCGACCGATGGAACAAGTATACAAAACGCAGCTCACATCCTTACAATAAAATAACCAATGAGAAGGGAAATACTGTTCTCTATACAAAAATTACAGAATCAATATCCGGTGTGGGCAGGAGGGAATATGAATTTTCCAATCCTGAAGTTTACAGGGGATCGTTTGGTACACCAGTTCAACAGGGGGTTTCCATGGGTAATCTGTATGGAAATATATATGTTCATCCTCCCCTTTCATATGTACAAAGCATTTTTAGAGACGATGGAAATTTTGCTGATAATAATTCGCCTTTCGGATCATTTAAAGGAAACATTCAGACAGGAAATGCCGGAATAATTCCCTATCCACCGAATAGCCATCCGCCTTCAAGCCGTTCATTTAACCACGGGTTGATATGGAAAATAACAGACTTTACGGAAAACAGCAGGAAAAAAGTAGAGAAGACTTTTTTATATGATGGTTTTAGGGATGATAATGAATTAGTGTACGGTTTAATGTATAAAGCATATGAAACATTACATGGGAATTCTTTTAATCAAAGTGAAATAGCATGGGCGAAATACCATCATGTAGTAAATGCAGGGGCAAAAGTAACAAAAATAATAACCAAAACTTATGATCAGGATAATCCGGGTTATTATGTGGAAAAAGTTGAGGACTATCAGTATGAGCTACTTGCTTCCGGATATAGGCATTTAAGGAAAATACGAACTTCTACAGGTTCAGGAGATCTTTTCGAAACGGAATATTACTACCCCCACGATCTTAATGGGGCTTCGATAGGAGGTATTACCCTGCAAGAGCAATCTCAAATTGCCGCTATAGAATCGTTAAAGGAGTTTCATCGGTACCTGGACAGTCCTGTTCTTACTAAGACCGCAACCATCGACCCTAATACGAATGAAGTGCTATCGAATAATAAGAAATTAACGAACTACTATATTAAAGAAGGGCTGGACGATTTTACAATGGTTTTGCCTAAGATCATTCAAGAATCTAAAGGGGACAAGTCCTTTTATGAGTTGATTAATTTCAAATTACATAATCAATACGGAAATCCTATTGAAATAAGTGAAAAGGGCGGCCCCTCAACCAGTTACTTGTGGGGATATTTTGATCAATACCTCGTAGCCAAGATAGAAGGCAAGGCTTATGTTAGTATTCCCTCTGATCTGGGATCTGCTATACGAAACACAACCAGTGAAACTTCATTATTTTCTTTGTTTGAGGATTTAAGAAACCATGAAGCTATGGAGGATGCTTTACTTACCACCTATACTTATAAACCTTTGGTGGGAATTACTGGTATTATTGATGCCAAAGGGTTGAAAACCACGTATCATTACGACACTTTTGGACGATTATTATACATAAAAGATGCTGAAGGAAAACTGGTGGAAGAATATACATATCACTATAAAAACTAACAGGACATGAAAACTAAATTACTATTTCTGTATTTTGTTTTTAGTGTGTCATGGTTGTTTGCCCAGGACCCACCGGCAACGATAGTAATACAGGATGATACCCTACAGTCAGGTCAAACCCGGAATTATATCGTTACGCAGAGCATTACCTTAAAACCAAATACCTGGCTAAGGGCGGGGAGTACCTTTTCGGCAAAAGTAATATCGGATGCCTATATTCCTTTAGCCATCAGTAATACGGAGAACTATATTTTGACCCGAAGTTACCAGATGGGATTGACCAGTAGCGCAGGTATCACGGAGAATAAGGACGTCATCGATAAAGTGATATATTATGATGGTCTTGGAAGACCTAAACAAGAAGTGGCTGTCAGGGCCTCTAATGATAAACATGACATAATTACCCATATTGAATACGATTCGTATGGCAGGCAAGTCAAAGAGTATCTTCCCTACCGGGCCGGTCAGAATAAAGGACAGTTCAATGGTAGCGCCTTATCACAGACTAACAGTTTTTACGATACAACAAAATACGAAAACACGACTAATCCATATACGGAAAAGGTTTTTGAGCCTTCCCCTTTGAACGTGGTAGAGGAAATAGCCCCTCCGGGAGTTCCCTGGAAGGCCGATCCTTCCAGGGATAGTGATCATACCATTAAATATAAGCATACCACGAATGCTAATGAAGAAGTCCGCTTGTATGAGGTATCGCTGACATCCGATTTTACCCCATCTCTGGTGGCTTCGGGGTATTATACCTCAAGAGAGCTCTATGTTACAATAACCAAGGATGAAAACTGGCAACCGGCGGATGGGGACAACCGCACAACCAAAGAATATAAAGACAAACAGGGCCGTATAGTCTTAAAACGGACCTATAACAGCGGGGCTCACGACACCTATTATGTCTATGACGATTACGGCAATTTAACCTATGTGCTCCCGCCCAAGGTCAATACCGGGAGCAGTATCACCGCCACAGTGCTCAACGAGTTGTGCTACCAGTATAAATATGATGAGCGAAACCGCCTGGTGGAGAAGAAGATACCAGGAAAGGGTTGGGAGTATATCGTGTATAATCTCCTGGACCAGCCTGTGATGACCCAGGATGCCAAACTACAAGCCGATAAAAAATGGCTTTTTACCAAGTATGATGCTTTTGGGAGGGTAGCTTATACGGGTTTTCACCATAGCGAGAGCACCAGGGCCGCCCTGCAAAACACGGCCAATGATACGGATACCTATGAGCAATATGTCTCCAAAACCGGAACCCCCACCACGTATGCCGGCACCCCGGTGTATTATAACAATGCGGCTATTCCGCAAGGTATGGCAGAGATCCATACTGTTAATTATTATGACAACTACACTTTTGATCTTGCCGGGTTAACGGTACCCACTACGGTACTGGGACAAACGGTAGATACGCAGACCAAAACCCTGGCTACAGGGAGTAAGACAAGAGTATTGGATACCAACCATTGGATCACCACGATCAGCGCCTATGATAAAAAAGGGAGGCTGATCTACACGGCGACCAAAAACCCTTACCTGAATACTGCCGATATTGTAGAAAGCAAGCTGGACTTTGCCGGGAAGGTGCTGGAAACCAGAACCACCCATACCAAGGGGAGCAATGCCGCTATAGTTACGATAGACAAGTTCGAATACGACCATATGGGCAGGCTTTTGATCCAAACCCAAAAAATCAATAACCAGGCGGAGGAGCTTATTGCAGAAAATGTATATGATGAATTAGGGCAGTTGGAGCAGAAGAAAGTAGGAAATACCAAAAGTAAGCCTTTGCAGACTATAGATTATACCTATAATATACGAGGCTGGCTAAAAGGCATGAACAATCCGGCTACTTTGGGCAATTCCTTGTTTGCCTTTAGAATAGGCTATAACGAAGGCAGTAACCCCTTGTACAATGGTAATATAGCGTTGACCCAATGGAAGACCAAAAACCAGGACCAGGGGTTAAAGACCTACAATTACACCTATGATGCCTTAAACCGGATAAAGACAGCCATTCATAGCAATAATAATTACAGTCTCTTAAATGTGAATTATGATAAGAATGGTAATATCATAGCTTTAAAGCGCAATGGTCATGTCAATGCCGGTGCCACTTCCTTCGGGTTGATGGATGACCTGAGCTATACCTACCATAACGGGGGCAACTTTCTGGTAAAAGTAAGTGATGCTGCCAACACGGTTTATGGTTTTAAAGACGGCACCAATACGGATAACGATTATGCCCGGGATGCTAATGGTAACACAACCCGAGATCGGAACAAGGGTATCACGGGTATTACCTACAACTATCTGAATTTACCAACACAGGTCAGCTTCGGCAGCAATAAAATTGTGTATATTTACGATGCCTTGGGCACTAAATTAAAGAAGGAGGTTACCCAGGGAAGTTCTGTGACAGCAACGGAGTATGCCGGGAACTATATCTATGAAAACGGGCAGTTGCAGTTTTTCAGTCACCCGGAAGGTTATGTAACCAAAGAGAGTGGTACTTATACATATATTTACCAGTATAAGGATCATTTAGGGAACGTGCGATTGTCCTATGCAAACACAGGAACGACAAGCACTCCGCAACTGGAAATGATAGAAGAGAATAATTATTACCCATTTGGGTTCAAACATAAAGGATATAACGGTGAAACCTCTTCCGTTGGAAACAGTGTGGCGCAGAAATGGAAATATAACGGAAAAGAGCTTGAAGAAGAACTCAATCTGAATGTTTATGATTTTCACGCCAGAAATTATATGCCTGATATTGGCAGAACTCTCACATTAGATCCTCTTGCTGAAGATTTTTATACTTTATCTTCTTATTCATTTCAAAATAATAATCCTGTTTTTTTTGTGGATCCTACAGGAAAATCTGCATTAGAATGGGTAAAAGTAAAAAACGAATATATTTGGGATGATAGGGTAACAGATCAGGCTACAGCAGAGCAGTATCAGGGAGAAGATGCAAAGTATGTGGGGGCTAATGCTACAGTGTCTACAGTGAAGAACGGAGAAACCGTTGATTCGGTTACTTTAAATAATGATGGGAGCGTTACTCAAGGGGAAGCAACCTTAGGAGTTAATTCAAAACAGGTTATTGCAAATGCTTATGGCTCTACATTTAAGCCAAAACAAACAGGAGGAGACTATCTTCAGATTTCAGCCGGTTTTGCATTTTTAGGTGGCTTTGGTATTGCTTTTGGAATAGTAAATGATGCCGTAGGAAATAGTAACTTTTATTTTAATTTTGACGGGAATATTGGGCTTGGTTTGGGGGTGAGTTTGGATAGCGGAACTACGACGCCCACGGGGACAAATCAGTTTTTAACCAGTAATTTTGCAGGGAATAGTAGCAGTTATAATGCTGGAATAACAGTTATGGGAATTGATGCCAGCAGACATGTAGGAGGAAGTATACATGACAGTTGGCATACTAATGATAAAATGAACACTTCAAAATTTGGAGATCATCGGTCTGGTTATAGAACGAATCAAGGAGGCCTTGGAATAGGTAGAGGACTTAGATTGTCTGCGATGTATTCTTATGGAACTACAACAGTTTTTAAATAGGTTATGAAGAAGGTTCAACTTTCAATTTGGTTAAAAATGCTACTAATTTTAGTATGTCTTACACCTTTAGTACTTTTATTTTCCAGTATTCTTGTTCCTAATCTTTTTGATAATCGAAGTTTTGAAGAACGATTTTTAGAACGAGAACGAAAGAAAGAGTGTATAGGAATAATAGACTCTATCTACCATCAGAAAAAAAATCATAACATTTTAACACTTAAGGTTAATCAATGTATTTATGAAATTACTCCTTTGTGGGAAAACAAATTTCAGGTAGGAGACTCTATATCCAAGAAAAGAGGAGAATTGATTATAGAACATTATCGGAACGGGACTTTAATGGATATTTTAAAGGTGAAACTTTAAATAAAATAGATTATGATGATTTTTAGATTGTGAGTGATCTTGAATGGGATAATAAAGTAAAGTATTTTTTGATTTTTATGATGGTTTTTCCGATCATTGGCCTCTTTGGTTGGATATTTTGGGGAGTAATAACAGATGATAGGACGGGTGGAGAAATATTTTTAAGCTCCAGAAAGGAAATAAATTGTGTAGGTCGTGTGGACTCTATCTATAGGCAGAAAATGAACCACAATATATTAACACTGAGAACTGAAAATTGTATTTTTCAAGTGGAGTCAGAATGGGAATCCAAATTCCAAATCGGAGATTCTATTTCCGCTCTACAAAGTGTTGTCTGTTCCCCGCTCTACAAAATGTTCCGAGCTCTGCGAACGTCTCCGACTTCGCAGCTCACTGCACATCAAGGACAGGCCAAAACGTCATGCTCCTCTCTGAGGGGCTTCCAAAATGATGTTGAACCACATTTTTGTAACTTGTTTAAAGCCTTTTGATTAACCAAATCATTGCAGCGATAAATAAAGTAAGACTTGTGAGTAACCGGGATACACCCTGCTCAACGAAGTGTTGCTGGCTCTGCGAACGTCTCCGACTTCGCAGCTCACCCCGCTCTACGAAATGTTCCGTGCTCTGCGAACGTCTCCGACTTCGCAGCTCACTACACATCCATGACAGGCCAATACATCGCACTCCTACTTTGGCAAGTGCTCCGTACAGGTCTCTGAGGAGCTCCCAAACCTATGTTTGTGAGCATTAATGATAGTTTTGTTTAAAGTCTTTTAATTGATCAGGTCATTGCGGAAATAAATGAAGTACGACTTGTGAGTAACCGGGATACACCCCGGAGAGGCATTTTTCATTTTTTTCTTTTCAGTGAAGGTTTGGGCAGCGAAGTTGCAAAATCTTCGCTGAGCGTGGTAACCAGTCGTTTTTCTGTTTTCTAAAGTAAAAACCGGGGGAGCTCGCCGGAGAGATAACCGTACATCGGATTGGATCTGAAAAACTTTAACAGTCCAGTTGTGGATTTCCGTAACAGGTATTATGAAGTATTTCTTTCTTTTGAGTTCAAATAAATAACACGGGCATAAGAAATATTTTAGCATAGTATGACGATGTATTCTTTTTTGGATTTAAAGTATGTATAATCAATATTTTAATAAACTTCATGATGTAGTTCCATCAGGAGAAAATAGTAGTCTTCATTTATAAATGCGGTGCAGAAGTTTTTGGTGTTTATTTTGTTTTTCTATAATATTACCGTACCAAAGAACGATCCTTTTAAGGATGAATAACAATCTTGTAAACAAAACATAAAAGCGAATGAAATAAAATTACCTCTTTTTTAATAGTACTGTGGCGATAAGCTGCTGTTTTACCCCCCCTCATATACGTTAGAAAGGTTTTCCCCGTGCAAAGCGGGTTCGGACCTTTTATGTTTTTTTTCGACTGTAATAAAATGATGCTATAAAACCTGCATTTCTATGAAAAGAATTGTACTTTTTCTTTTAGGGATCCCTATGACCTTTTATGCGCAGACCAATACATTTCCGGGCTCCGGGAATGTGGGAATCGGAACGACGGCTCCGGCTAAAAAACTGGATGTAGTCGGTGAGGTACGTGCTGAAACTTATAGTTTCCCTCCTACACCATATGACTTTTCGCTTGCTCCAAGGACCCAATTACCCTTTATGAGTATCCGGTTATTTGATGATTATCATACGTACCGTCCAGGGGGAACTTCACCGGACAATAACCATTATGGGACATTATTGGCTATGTATGGAAAGAGTAGTCATTGGCAAAGTGATATTTATATTGGCGCTAATAAACGAATGTATTTCAGGACAAGTGCCTGGAGGGGAGGGGCCTCAGAAACCGGGGAAACCGGCGGGTTCCACAATTGGCGGACACTATTGGATTCCCGGAGTGATGTCGCTTCATCCGGAAAGCTTCAGTTGACCGGCTCAGGGGATCATTACATTCAGAATGGAAATTTGGGTATCGGGACAACCAGTCCGGACGCCAGGTTAGCAGTAAATGGTGTAGTACACAGTAAGGAAGTCAAGGTAGACCTGGCCGGCTGGAGCGATTTTGTATTTGCGGAAGATTATGAGCTTCCTACCCTGGAGGAAGTGGAGTTGCATATTAAAGAAAAAGGCCATTTAAAAGATATTCCCAGTGCAAAGGAGGTTGAGGAAAACGGGATATTCCTGGGGGAAATGGATGCCAAATTGTTGCAGAAGATCGAGGAGTTAACCCTGTATGTCCTGGAACTGAAAAAAGAAAACCGACAGCAGCATACCAGGATTGACAGTTTAGCAGAAAAAACCAGGAAACAACAGCAGGAAATTAACCAGCTTAAAAAGAAATAAGAATGAAAAGAATATGTTTTAGGTCCCGTACAATAACGAGCAAGATTTTATGGGTCGGGCTGCTATTCATCGTTTTTTTTAAGGGAAATGCCCAAGCGGAAGTCACTAAAAATGTTACCGTTGATGCTGCCGGGTGGAAAAGGGTGGCCCTGTTGGATGCATCAGCGGGCCGGGGATACAATGAAATAGTATTATTCACTAAAGGAGGAGCTACAACGCCGAGGGTTGTGAAAATTTCCTGGTTTAAAGGATGGTCTACGGATTATGGAGGACTAAATGTGGTTTCATTGAGTAATGGGGGGCTTTGGTCTAAAGTTCGAATTACTTACGATGGAACTAATTCTTATCTCGAAGTTTATTTTACCACAGCTATTCCGGTATTATCCGTTTACCAGGATCAATCTGTATGGAGTGGAGGGAGTATTATAGAAGGAACATTACCCGGCGGCGGTGGCAATATTGTGGTTTCGGCCACGGTAGGCCGGGTAAATTACGGAGAAGGAGCCTTTTATCTGGGATATAACGGTAATGTAGGTATCAATACCACTACTCCCGATGCCAAACTATCGGTAAATGGCGTCGTACACAGCAAGGAAGTCAAAGTAGATCTGAACGGCTGGAGCGATTTTGTATTTGAAGAAGGTTATGGCCTTCCCACCTTGGAAGAAGTAGAACAGCATATTAGGGAAAAAGGGCATTTAAAGGGGATCCCAAGTGCTGAGGAAGTAAAGGCCCGGGGCATTTTGTTAGGGGAGATGGATGCCAAATTGTTGCAGAAGATCGAGGAATTGACTTTGTACATGATAGAGCTAAAGAAAGAAAACCAACAGCTCCGTAAAGAAATCGATGCACTTAAAGAAAGTGAAAAATAAAAATTGCATTATGAAACTGAAATTTATGTATTTAAACATACTCTAAAAGAGACTTAATATCCAAATTTAAAGTTCAAAGTTTATTAAAAAAAACGAAATGTTCATAACCACCAAAATTCACAACAACGATCAAACGGTCCGGTCCCCGATATCTTTAAAGGAGACGTTTAATCCGGACAGAATACCTGATGTCTCCGCGAGCTTATCCCGGTTGTCTTTTAGAGCAAAAATGCATAGTGTGGTAAGGGTAATCACATATGTATTGTTGTTTGTATGGCAGATCATCAACCCGTCACATTGTTTTGCACAAGAAATACCGAAAACCATTCCACCCTCCCCGGATGCTGTTTCGCTCTTTAGATATCAGACCTATCCGGTCGATTATTCAACAGGGCTTCCCCAAATAAATATACCATTATACGAGATCAAGAGCGGCAGTTTAAGGGTGCCTCTTGAACTGAGTTATCATGCGTCTGGTAGGAGGGTAGATGACCAGGACGGAGCCATATCGCTTGGTTGGACGCTAAATGCAGGCGGGACGATCTCCAGAACTGTAAAGGGGTCAGCAGATTTTGGAGCGTATAAATTTCCGTACCCCTTTAAAACAGATGGACTCACAAATAAAAATGACTGTGCTTATTTAGAGCAGATTGTCCACTATAAGCTTAACCCTACAGAAGTGTTTCCAAGTAATTGGAAAGACAGTGAGTACGACATCTTTTCCTATTATTTTGGCAACAACAGTGGCAAATTCATTTTCAAGGATATAAACAATGTAAAAACCCCGATCCTGTTAACAACCTCTAAACCCTATGTCATAACACCGGTTTACAGAGCGGAAGACAGTCCCTATGGTATATTGGAGAGAATTGACATCCTGGACGATAAAGGAGTTCTTTACCAATTCACCCCTATGGGACATTATAATGGAAGCGATGGATCTGTCATTGAAAATGAATACTGCCTGACTAAAATTATTTCTGCGGATAAGGCCGATACCATTTCGTTTACCTATACCTCGGTTAATCAAACAAGGACAAGGATAAGCCATACAATTACCGCTATCGATAAGGTAAATAATGGTGATCAAGATATAGTAGGCGAAAATTCATTATTTTCAACTAACTATGACTTTTATGCTGTTCCAAGATTACAACAAATTAATTTTAGGCATGGCAAGGTTGTCTTTAACCTTGTTTCCGGCAGCGATAAGATTGATAATATTCAGGTGTTCGACAGTAGTAATAAACCTATCAAGAGCATCCAGTTTAACCGTTCCAGATTAGATGCTTCTTCTGCGGGAACGTCCAGCAATATCACCAATAAACTTGATAATATTGTTTTTAAGGACGCTACAGGTTCGGCCATAGAAAATTATGCGTTTGAATATTACCCGACAGCAGCGACATCAGGTGTTTTAAATCTTCACCATCGTGATTGGTGGGGCTACTATAATGTATCAGGGCGGGATGATATGGTTCCAAGATATACGAATCTGGAATGGGTCACCTCTGCATCAATTTCGTTCGATCATAGTATAGGGAGTACTTCTGCCAACCGAACCCCAAAGCTTACAGGGCTCCTGTCAGGTGTGCTGAAAAAAATAACGTATCCCACGGGAGGTAGTTCAGAGTTTGTTTATCAGAATAACCGGTATAAACATTACTCATCCTCTCAAGTAAAGGATGGCCCCGGAATTCGCATACAACAGATCAAAACCAATGATAGAAACGGGACAACAAGCTACCGTACCTTCGTTTATGGAGAGGATGGAAACGGTTACGGCACTATAGATCTGGTACCAGATATTAGTAATATGGCAAAGGAATCGCATTATTACTACTTTATGCCAAATGGTGATATAAATCCTTTGAATCCTTATGGTAACAGCTCTTACCGCGAACGGGTTTTTTATGATGATTTTATTCCTCAGTTAAAAGAGCTTGCCACCAGGCCGGTAACTTATAAGATGGTAACCGAATATCTTGGTACACCAGAGGACAATACCGGAAAAATAGTATATACTTATGATTATCAACCTTGGACCCCGCAGAGTTTTCAAAACAGCAGGAATGAACTGACAATTCGCGGACAACATATTGTGAATTATAACTATTGGAATAAACCTTCTTTGATTAATAGGAAAGAATATAAGAATATAGCTAACAATCGTCCGTACCAGCTGGTAAAAGAAACCGTGAACAATTACGGTACTAAGATAACAGAAAAAATTTATGGATTACATATTGATCGGGTTAATATTTTTCCACAGAGGGCTCCTGCTCCTGATCCTGATCCCGATTTTTCAGGTAAATATGTAGAACCGTGGGCTGTACTGAGAACCGGGAGTCCCACTAATCTTCCCTATGCTTTCGGTAAATATCAAATTACGGCTGGATACAAGTATTTGAGTAGTTCATCCGAAACAGTCTATAATGAAGATGGTATGAGCAATTCCACTCTTACCTCGTATATTTATAATTCCCGGGGGTATGTCAGTTCTGTTACAAGTAGCGCCTCTGACGGAGGGAGCTTGGGGATGCAGACTAAATATCCTTTTGACTATTCGGGCAACACGGTGCTGTCCCAGATGGTAAGGCCTGAAACCAATATGTTGAATTATCCTGTAGAAGAAATTCAGTTAAAAAATAATGTAGTAATCAATGCAACTAAGATAAATTACTTCAACTGGGGGGCATCAGTTCCCCAGATTTATCCCCAGATAATACAAACCAGGACCGGGTCGCTACCCTATGAAACAAAGATCCGTTTTTACGACTATGACAATTTTGGTAATTTGCTTAGTGTAGCCAAGGAGAATGGCCCCACGGAGAGCTATGTATGGAGTTATAAAAATCAATATCCTGTTGCGAAGGTATTAAATGCAAATTATAATACAATAGAGACCCTATTAGGAGGTGCGACAGCAGTTAGAACCTTTTCTGCGAGCATTCCGCCAAGTGCCAATGCTGTCAACGATTTTCTTAATCCTCTTAGAGCAGAAGGACTAAAAGATATTCAGGTTACTACTTTTAGCTATAAACCCTTAGTCGGAATGACGAGTCAGACCGATGCAAAGGGAATGACGATGTATTATGAGTACGATAACTATCAACGATTGATTAGTGTGAAAGACCATAATAGGAACGTTGTTAAGAATTATAAATACAACTATGGTAGTGGAGTTTCGTCAGGCGTGTATTTTAATAGTTATGTAAGCCAAAGTTATACAAAGACAAACTGTACCAGTGGTTACGGTACCAGCGTAACCTATCGGGTGCCGGCAAAAAAGTATTTTTCTACCATATCGCAAGCAGATGCAGATGCTAAGGCCAAGGCTGATATGCAGGCAAATGGGCAGAACTATGCCAACCAGCACGGGGAATGTTTTTACAGGAATGCCAAAAAGCAGCAAACCTTTACAAAGGATGACTGTCCTGTCGGGGTGAATGGGTCAAAGGTTACATATACTGTTCCTCTTGGAAAATATACATCCACTATGTCACAAGCAGATGCCGATGCTATGGCACAGGCTGAAATTGACGCTAACGGACAAGCCAATGCCAATGCTAATGGTGCTTGTGGGTTTTACAACGTAGCTGTACATAAAATTTTCACAAAAAATAACTGTCCTGCCGGTGAGATACCGAGTGAAGAAGTATATAAAGTTCCAGCTAAGAGGTACTATTCTCGGATTTCTCAAGAAACGGTAGATGCAATGGCACAGGCTGATATTGATGCCAATGGACAGGCCTATGCCAATACCAATGGTACATGCCGCCAGGCGGTGAGTTTCTCGTTTTCGAATTCTACATCGGATAGTTTCGGAGTATCTTTCAAGGATAATTATGGCGTCATAAAAAGTTATACCTGTCCTCCGGGATATTCTTCGCTGGTATTGCCGGAAGGGGTCTATACCATAACGGTTCAGAATATCAGTTCGAATATTAATCGTCAAATATATGTGGGAGCCCGAACGGCAATTGTGGGCACCTATGTACAATTCAGTAATGTAAATGTTTTTAATGTAGGTTTTCCAAGTGAAAAATCAATGGGCATGTTAAACTAGGAGGCATATTTTGATGAATTGTCAAAACAGGAAAAGAAACTATGAAAAAAGTGCAGGTGCCGTAAACCACTATAGCCGTTTTGAAAGAGTGTGATAAAAATAACATTTTTAAAATCAGTATTTTGCGGGTGTTGTTGCCTCAAGTTCAGATAACAATATTTACCTATATCCCTTTGGTCAGGATGATCAGTAAATAGGATCCTTAAGGGAATGCTACCTATTTCGAATTCGATGATTTTAATCGATTGAATTTTATCCTGGAAGAAGAAGGAAAACTGTTAGAAGAATATAAATATCACTATAAAGGAGAATAAATATGAAAAGCATATATATTATTAGTATACTCTGTATGTTGAGTACATGTAAAGGTTATTTATATGGGCAAAAAGATCTTATTAAAAAGTGTCAGGATGTAGTCTCTCTAAGGGAAAGAGAGGTGATTTTTGAAGCAAAAGGAGGTTCTCAAAACCTAACAATTCTGCGGCCGGGAACATCGTGTATTAATGCGAACATTACGGTATATAATGCACTGCCCGAATGGATAGAAATAAATATTGTCAGAAGTACTTCGATGGAGATCGTCTGCAAGTCTAATTCTTCAATAGTAAAAAGAAATTTTACTGTTCAATTTTCAGTAAATGGTAAGCTTGCTCAGGCAACATTATCAGTAGTTCAGGAGCAAAAAATTTTGGCTGAATTTTATCCAGTTAATGATGGTGACGGTTATGGAGATATGTATGCTACTCCTCATCTGGAAACTCTTCCTAATCCGGATTGGGTAGAGAATAATGAAGATTGTGATGATAGTAATGAAGCCATTAACCCTGAAACTATTGGGTGTACAGATCAAGATAGAAATGGACTTGGTGATCCGAATGATACAAAAAAAGGATGCTTTAGACCCAATAGTTATATATTGAATAATGATGATAAGTGCCCTTTTGCTTCCGGACCTTTGGATAATAATGGATGTCCTGTTGATTATGAAAATATTTCGTATAGCGATGAAAATTATCTTTTTACCCGTACCTATCAGAAAGCCATGACCACAGCGGATGGTATTGAAGAAAGCGGGGATGTTCAGGAATCCATTGTGTATTACGACGGTCTGGGTCGTCCCAAGCAGGGCGTAGCGATACGTCAGTCCCCGGGGATGCAGGATATAGTCACGCATATCGGTTATGATGCCTTTGGCCGTCAGGACAAGGAATACCTACCCTTTGTGCCTGATCCCGCACCGGACAGCTACGGTAGTTTCCGTAGCGGGGATGTAGCAGGGAGTACCCAGGCGTATTACCAGTCAAAATACCCTGCAGATTTTACGGGGCTTACGGTTTCGCAGGTCAATGCGTATGCCCAGAAGCAGTTAGAGGCTTCCTCCGCCGCGATGGTTACAACCTATACATACGATCCGTTAGTAGGGGTTACCAGTATTACCGACCCCCGTGGTGTGACCATGCGGTATAGCTATGACGATTTTAACCGTTTGGAGTTTATCCGTGATGAGACCAATTCCTTGTTAGAGCAGTTCCGATACCATTATAAAGACTAACTTTTCTGATCATATGTAGTTATGCAAAAAAATACGATACTATTAGTTTTAAGTATACTGTCCTCTTTTGTTGTATTTCCGGTGTTTGGGCAGAACGCCTATGTAAAGGGACCTACACAGGTTCCTTACAAAAACACGAGTACTTATACGGTAATGCGGGCAGGTAATACTTCCGATGCGCAATGGAGTGCCCAGGGCGGTACAGTACAAAGTTATACGTCGACCAGTGCTTCGGTTAAGTGGCATGGGGATAGCAGTAGCGGTACGGTATATTTTAATTCCTCATCTACCGGTACCCTGACCCTGGCAGTGCAGATCACCGGGGTTCCTCCAAAAACACCAGCCCATCCTGTGATCACCAGTACGGATTGCGACAAAGCAACCCTTTCACGTAGTGGCACCCCTCCCAGCGGGGTCACCTGGTACTGGCAGGGCAAGAACGGTAATGGTACGAGCACGAACCTGGGTTCGGGTAGTACGTATACGGCGCAGCAAGGCAGTGGCGTTTATTATATCAAGGCCAGAAACAGTAATGGAGTGTGGAGCGAAGGCTCGGGAGCTGTATACGTGACCATTCCGAATGATCTTTTGGGAGTACCTTCATCGCCTTCAGTAACCAACAACTGCGGCAATACGGTACTCACCCGGGGCACGCCTCCGAGCGGGATTACGTGGTACTGGCAGAGTAGTGCAACAGGAACGAGTACTTCGAATACTTCGGGAAGCATCACCCGCACCACGGGGACGGTGTATTACCTCCGGGCACGGCATAACAGCTCGGGTTGCTGGAGTGCTTCCCGGACGATACCGTACACGGTAACACAAGAAAAAACCTGGTATGCAGATAAAGATGGTGACGGATTCGGAGATCCTAACGATACGATCGTCGCTTGTACGGAACAGGAAGGTTATGTAGCCCATGGAGACGATCTCTGCCCTGATGTGTACGGAGAAGCCGGTGGTTGTCCGGATGAGAGCTACCAGGAAGTGGCTTTCAGTAATGAGAACTATGTTTTTACCCGTACCTATCAGAAAGCCATGACCACAGCGGATGGTATTGAAGAAAGCGGGGATGTTCAGGAATCCATTGTGTATTACGACGGTCTGGGTCGTCCCAAGCAGGGCGTAGCGATACGTCAGTCCCCGGGGATGCAGGATATAGTCACGCATATCGGTTATGATGCCTTTGGCCGTCAGGACAAGGAATACCTACCCTTTGTGCCTGATCCCGCACCGGACAGCTACGGTAGTTTCCGTAGCGGGGATGTAGCAGGGAGTACCCAGGCGTATTACCAGTCAAAATACCCTGCAGATTTTACGGGGCTTACGGTTTCGCAGGTCAATGCGTATGCCCAGAAGCAGTTAGAGGCTTCCCCGCTGAACAGGGTAGAAAAGCAGGCGGCCCCGGGTAAGGACTGGCGACAGGGCGGAGGCCATGAGGTGGAGTTTGACTACGATACCAATACCGGGCAGGAAGTACGCCTTTACGAGGTAACTATTACCGAGACCCAGGCACCTGCCGGAGTATTTACCTATATCCCCGCCCTGGTATTGTTTTCGGCAAACAACGGGTATTACGGAGCGGGACAATTGTATAAAACAATAACCCGCGATGAGAACCATAGCGGAACGGGCAAGGCCCATACCACAGAGGAGTTTAAGGACAAGCAGGGCCGTGTGGTCTTAAAACGGAGCTATACGGTATCGGGCAATACAGATCTGGCTCATGACACGTATTACGTTTACGATGATTACGGGAACCTGACCTATGTATTGCCTCCCAAGGCAGAGGCCCATACCACCCTTCCTGATGCTACAAAGCGCAACGAGTTGTGCTACCAGTACGTATATGACGGCAGGAACCGTTTGGTCGAGAAGAAGCTTCCTGGTAAAGCCTGGGAGTCTATCGTTTACAATACGCTGGACCAACCTATACTAACTCAGGATGCCTATTTGGATTCCCAGGGGCAATGGCTTTTCACCAAGTATGATGCCTTTGGTCGTGTCGCCTATACGGGAACAGTTAAGAATAGTGCAGAGCGAAAATCGCTGCAAGGTACGGCAAATGATACCACGGCCTATTGGCAGTTTGAAGAACGTCTGGGCTCCCCGGTACTTTATACCGACCAACAGACCCCGGTATACTACAGTAATAGAGCGGCTCCTAAAGGATTGAACGATACGATCCTTACGATCAACTATTACGACGATTATACCTTTGACCTGGCCGGGTTAACCAAACCCACGAATGTATTGGGACAGGCTGTGGACAAAAGAACCAAAACAATGGCCACGGGAAGTAAGGTCCGTGTGTTGGGTACCGATCACTGGATCACCACCCTGAATGCCTATGACAGCAAGGGCCGATTGATCTATACGGCCAGCAGGAACCCTTACCTGAACACTACCGATGTGGTGGAAAGCCTGCTGGACTTTACCGGTAAGGTACTAAAAACCCGGACCACCCATACCAAAGGCAGTAATGCCCCTGTAGTGACTACCGATATTTTCGAATACGACCATGCAGGCCGGCTTTTACGGCAGTTACAATGCCTGGGAGGCGATTGCGGTACGGAAGAAGCCTCGGCTGCGAATATCGAATTGAACGAACAGCTTACAGGGCATCAGAGTAAAATAGCCAGCAGTTCTGTTGTATTAAAACCCGGTTTCCATTTTAAGGCCACCAGTAGCGCCAGCTTTAGTGCTTCGATCAGCATTCCCGGCGAACTTATCGCCGAAAATGTGTA
>NZ_FPJE01000030.1 GCF_900119185.1 Sinomicrobium oceani
TTTAACGTACTATACTCAAAATAACCTTGCTTAAATCTTCCTAATTCGTAGCGAACAAATCGCTACTGTTAGTGCTGTCAACAATATATCAAGGAACTCCTTAGTCAATCTTTATCCACTTACTGTTTTTGTAAGCGGCTGCAAAAGTAAAAACCTTTTTTATTCTGACCAAACTTTTGCTTAACTTTTTTCAAAAAACTTTCCCGCTATCACTCTCCTAATCTCCCTCGCAAAGCGGCTGCAAAACTAATACCTTTATTCGTTCTGACAAACTTTTTGAAACATTTTTTTAAAGAACTTTTTCGCTTCCTTCTTCATCAATCATTCTCCTCCAAAGCGGGTGCAAATATAGCACTTGTTTTTTGAATTATGCAAATAAAAAATAACGATTTTTTAACATAATCCACCAATATCCTACCCCACAACACTTTAGAAAATCAAAAAAAGGATAGCTAAGATAATAGATTTTCCTGAACCTGCCAATTATTTTTTCAATTCATAGGATTTTTTCCACTTATTAGAGAGTGTAGCATAGTCAAAATCCAGCACGCTTGGTTGTTTTTCCAGGTGATCCGCTGCAAATGCCCGCTGTAAAATATCTTCAATAAGATAATCTTCGTGTACGGATTCCGGATGATATTCCTCTTTCAGGGATATTTTAAAGATCTTCGCGGTGTTGTTATACCAGAAAGCACGCCACCCGTTACGGAGTTCTTTTACCAGGTCGAATGCTGTTGTCCCCGTTTGCCGATGGATAAGTTTCACAAGAATCTGCCCTTCCGTACGGGTGAGTTTCTTCAGTTCGTCCGTAAACTCCTCTTCGATGTATTTCTGAATACGCTTGGTGTACCATCTTTTTTTCGACCTGGATTCGATGAGATCAAGACGTCTGTTCAATTCCGTCAGACGCTCGGAAGCCAGTTTTGCATACGGATACACCTTCAACGTCTTCCTCTTTAATATATAATATCGTACCCGCTCTTCTCTCGAATCAAATTTGAGCCGATCAAAAACAAAGACTTCCTCCAGATCTATGGCGCTTCGCGGAACGGTATCTCCTTCCAGAAAAATATATTCCCGCTCCAGAGAATCCTTCACAACCTGTCCTTCCTGTGCCAGGACCACACCCCCCGGAACAAGTAAAAACACAAGAATATATACCAGCTTTCTCACCATAATAATACAAGGACACCGCTTTGGTCCCGGACGTAAATTTACAAACATTCTCTCTGCTGTCAACACGTCTGTCTCTTTTAACACAATCGATCTTACGAACAAAGCATCTTAAGATCTCAATACCCGGAAATACATACACGCTAAATATGCGGCCATTATACTGTTCAATGTGGTGGAATATTTTTATTTTCGTGGGATAAACAAATCAGTATATTATGGCCAAGAAAAAGGAAATTATCAATAAGAAATCTTTAGCTTTTCTCGAGAAGTATCTGAACAATGCCGCTCCCACGGGGTACGAATGGGAAGGACAGAAACTATGGATGGACTATCTGAAGCCTTATGTCGACACTTTTATCACCGACACCTACGGAACCGCCGTCGGCGTCATCAATCCGGATGCCCCCTACAAAGTAGTTATCGAAGGCCATTCGGATGAAATTTCCTGGTATGTCAACTATATTACCGATAACGGACTGCTCTACGTAATAAGGAACGGTGGAAGTGATCACCAGATAGCACCGTCCAAGTGGGTGAATATCCACACCAAAAAAGGAATTGTAAAAGGTGTTTTCGGATGGCCCGCCATCCATACGCGAAATTCCGGTAAAGAGGAAGCTCCGAAACTGGATAATATATTTATAGATATAGGAGCCAAAGACAAGAAAGAAGTTGAAGAAATGGGTGTACATGTAGGTTGTGTGATCACTTATCCCGACACCTTCCAGGTACTCAACGACAACAAATTGGTATGCCGGGCTATCGACAACCGTGTCGGAGGATTTATGATTGCCGAAGTGGCAAGGCTGCTTCACGAGAATAAGAAAGCGCTTCCTTTCGGCCTGTATATCACCAATTCGGTACAGGAAGAAATCGGACTCCGCGGAGCGGAAATGATTACGCAGACCATAAAACCCAATGTCGCCATCGTCACCGATGTTTGTCATGACACCACCACTCCGATGATCGACAAGAAGACCCAGGGGGAAACCAGGATCGGTGACGGCCCGGTAATATCTTATGCCCCTGCGGTACAAAACAAATTACGGGAACTTATTATAGATACCGCAGAAGCCAAAAAGATCCCTTTTCAGCGCATGGCCTCTTCCAGGTTCACCGGTACGGACACCGACGCGTTTGCCTATAGTAACGGTGGCGTTCCCTCTGCCCTGATCTCGCTTCCGTTGCGCTATATGCATACCACAGTAGAAATGGTGCATAAAGAAGATGTAGAAAATGTGATCCGCCTGATTTACGAATCACTGCTCAAAATCACCCCGGAAACCAGTTTCAGTTATTTCGATTAAATGGACGAATACGTAGACATACTGGATGACCAGGGAAATTATACCGGAAAAGTCCTTTTGAAGTCAGAAGTACATGCAAAGGGACTTTTCCATCCCACCATCCACGTCTGGTTGTTCACCGGAAAAGACGAGGTCGTACTCCAAAAACGATCATCCCTCAAGGATATCTTCCCCGGGCATTGGGATGTTTCCGTAGCAGGACACATTGCGGCAGGTGAAGCCCCCCTTCAGTCCGCCATACGCGAAACCAGGGAGGAACTCGGCCTGGAAGTATCACCGGACGAACTTCAAAAAATCGGTACATATACCACCGTAAAACAACATCGGCCAACTATAGTGGACAGAGAACTTCACCATATATATATATGTCGTCTGACCTCTTCTCCCGAGAGGCTCATCCTACAGGAATCGGAAGTCGAGGCCGTAAAACTCATGAAGATAAACGACTTTCTTCACGCCATCCGTATCCCCGATGCTTCCGATGCTTACGTCTGTCATCCCGAAGACTATTACAAACCGGTTTTCGACGCTATCCGTCAAAAAAATAGCTAAGCCTGTTTTGGCTGTACTCCTTAATATCTTTAAGACATGAAAAACACCATCGCACTCCGTATTGCCGATTTCCTGAAAAACCACCCGCCTTTTGATATGCTCAGCAAAGAACAGCTGCTTGAAGTATCTTCTCGCGTACAGGTCTTATATTATGATAAGAACAAGGTAATCTTTAACGAGAATGACGAAGGACACAACCAGTTTTATGTAGTTCACAAGGGGGCTGTTGCTCTTCAAAAACGAAGGGACGGACAGGATTTTACGACGATCGACAATTGCGACGAGGGAGATATCTTCGGGCTTCGCCCGCTGATCGCCAGGGAAAATTATGTCATTAAAGCTATGACCAGGGAAGAAAGTATCGTGTATGGCATCCCGATCGCCACCTTCCGCCCTATAGTGGAGCAAAATCCGCAGGTAGGCAACTTCCTTATCGAAAGCTTCGCGTCGAATACGGAGAACCCCTACTCGGAAGAATACCGGAAAAAACTCTATACAGAAGAGGATATTGATGTGCAACTGCAAACGACTACAGATCTCTCCGATCTGCAGCCCACCAAATATGTAAAGAATGTCTTTACCTGCCCTCCGGAAGAAACCACACAAAACGTAGCCCTGCTGATGCGTGAAAAAAATATCGGCTCCGTAGTAATCACCCATGAAGAAATCCCGGTAGGTATCGTTACCGACAGGGACCTCAAAAACAAAATAGTTACCGGGGACTTTCCTATCAGCACCCCGATACGCAATATTATGACCACTCCGGTGATCTGCTATCCTAAAAACACGACCATCGCCCAGGCACAGATAGCGCTGATGAAGCATAAAATAGGTCATCTCTGCATCACGAAAGACGGCACGCCGAAATCCAGACTTATAGGACTTATTTCGGAACACGATATCACAGTATCTCAGGGAAACAACCCTTCCGTGTTGATGAAAGCTATAAAGCGGGCTTCCAAGACCAAACATCTTAAACGTATTCATGAAAAGATCATGATCCTGCTCAAAGGATACATCCGTCAGAATATCCCGCTTACCCATATTTCCCGTATTATTACCGAGCTCAACGATGCTACCATCAAACGATGTATCGAACTTTCTCTTGCCAAAATTCCCGAAACACCACCGGTAAAATTCGCATGGATGTCACTTGGCAGTCAGGGCAGAAAAGAACAACTTTTGCATACCGATCAGGACAATGCCATTGTGTTTGAAAATGTAGTTGACGAAAGACTCGAAGAAACCAAAGCCTATTTTATCGCACTGGCCCAAAAGGTCACCAAACGCCTCAATACACTGGGATACGAATATTGCCCGGCAGATATGATGGCCAGCAATCCCAAATGGTGCCTGTCGCTGGACGAATGGAAAGCCCAGTTTACCAAATGGATCGCAGAACCGGGTGATGACGAGATCCTGCTTTGTTCTATCTTTTTTGATTTCGATATTTCTTACGGAGACAGTACGCTCACCGATATTCTGGGAAAACATATCTTCGAAAAAACTGCTCAGAACACCTATTTTTTCGCCATGCTCGGAAAAAGCGTACTACAGAATCCCTCACCACTGGGATTTTTCAGACAGTTCCTCGTAGAGCAGAACGGTGAATACAAAGACTTTTTTGATTTAAAAAAACGGGCTATAACTCCTATTACAGATGCGGGAAGGGTATTGATCCTATCCCACCAGATACAGCACATCAACAATACCGCAGAGCGTTTCGAAAAACTTGCCGAACTCGAACCGGAAAACAAACAACTCTATCTTTCCTGTTCATATACCTCCAAAGCACTGCTAAAATTCCGTACCAAGCATGGACTCATGCATAACGACTCCGGTCGCTACATTGAGCTCTCTGCCCTGTCCAAAGAAGAAAAAATGAAACTCAAACGATGTTTTAAAACGATCCGGGAAATCCAGGAACTCATAAAGATAAGGTATAAACTCACATCGTTTATTTAACAACAAATCCTTACATTTTTATATTTCCCTGACCTGATAGTGTGTTCAGGGTTACCCCATATTCGTATCCCGGCCATGCCGCAAACCAGCAGTCTATATAGTCTATAAACGGCAAAACCTATCTCCGAAAACAAAGAGATCACCAGGGTTTTTGATATGTCACCAGTAAACCGGTCCTTTACCCAGGTACTTTTCGGCGATCGGCAGATAGTAGTCCTTTATGTCTTCCAGGTCGTATATCGTATTGGATTTGGTGTACAGATCATATTGATTAAAATCTTTCACCCATTCCTTATATTTCCTGTCATTCTCATCGAGCAGTTCGGTATAGCTTCCTCCGCTGTGCCAGGGATAAAAAGAGTGGTAACGGATCATTACCATTCCCGCCTGCGGTATGCTGTTGCCCTTGTGGTTGCTCAAAACCTGATAGAGATATTCGTCATGTCCCCATGCCAGTGTAAGATTGTCAATACCACAACCTGGTTTGTAAATACCCAGGTGGGTATTGTACCGCGGATCCTGCATATCTTTATTAAGGGCATTGAACTCCGGGTAAACACAGGTATCCGGCAAAGCACAACCTACGACAAAAACATCACCTACCAGCCCCCATTGCTCGGCCTGGCTGGTACCATCCTCATCACATCCCCACAGGTACATTACTTTCCCCAGGTCGTGGATCAGCCCTACCAGTTGCATCCAATCCGGTCTGTTATCTTTGCGAATGGCCTCGGCAGACTGTACCAGATGTTGTACGTTGGGAAGGTCAAGGTCCGGATCGCTTACGTCGATGAGGGCATCCAGCTTTTCCATGGCATCCCATAAGTTCATGGGCTTGTCATAGGTAAGGTATTTTTTCTTCATCTGCCGGACATAATCAAAAGTCTGGCGTTCGCGCATTTTTTTATAATGTAGTCGCACCGCTGCATCTACATCAAGTTTATCATAGTTACGGAATTCTTTTTTTGTAGTTTCCATAGTCTGAGCTTCTCATTTTATCATTATTCGTCATGTATATTCTCATCCTCCCCATCCTTCGCGGTAACCTGATTACACATTCCCGAGAAGGATGTATATAGTTATGGTGATGAATACCAACGCAAAACTCAGGGGAACTGCATATTTCCAGGGCGTTACATTGAGGACTCCTCTATCTTTTATAACAAAGGTATTTTTCCTCGGATACCATAAAGATACAAAATGCATGATTAAAATGTTCAATAAAAATTCAAGTCCCCAGATATGGACAAAATGCAGATCTACCTGAAATATAAAATACGTAAGCACATAAAATACCAAGCCGAACAGCAGTCCGGCCTTTGCCCCTACAGCCGATACCTTAGGAAAGAGAAACCCGGCAAGGATAACACTGGCTATGGGGATAAAGAAAATGCCGTTTAGTTGTTGCAACAGCTGGTAGAGCCCCTGAGGTGCATTTTCTACAAACGGAGCAATACCAATGGCCAAAACACCCAGCACCGCCGAGACCCACTTTCCCGTACGTACCAGTTTCAGTTCTCCCGTATTCCGATTGATATATCTTTTGTAAAGATCCAGGCTAAAAACCGTGGCGGCACTATTCAGCGCACTGTTAAAGGTGCTCAGAATGGCTCCCATCATTACGGCTACGAAAAATCCCGTAAGCCAGAACGGCAAGACCTTTTTGACGAGCATGGGGTAAACACTGTCGGGATCGTCATAGAGGGAATTATCAAAATAATAAAAACCGATGAGCCCCGGTAAAACAATAACCAACGGAATGAGTATTTTCAGGACGCCCGTGTAAAGTAATCCCTTTTGGGCTTCTTTCAGGCTTACCGCTCCCAGTGCCCTCTGGATTATAGACTGGTGCATAGCCCAGAAATACAGCTGGTTGATCATAAGTCCGGTAAACAGCACCTCGAAGGGAAGAATGGCAGACCTGGATCCCGGTCCTATACCAGGTTCCCGGCTCATCACATTGAATTTGGAAGGGTCCTTTTCAAAAACTTCGGCAAGTCCGTCCAATATATTCCCTTTACCGATGCTCCAAAGCGCTATAACAGGCACCAACAGCCCGGCGATAAGCAGTCCGAAACCATTTATAGTATCGGTATAGGCTACCATTTTCAGGCCGCCGAATATAGCGTACACCGCCCCAATGCCTCCCACCACCAGGATGGTTATCCATATCCCCTGCGACCTGCTTACATCGAGCAGTTCCGAGATCCGGAATATAGCTTCGATATTGAGCGCTCCTGTGTAAAGGACAATAGGTAGAAGCGTAACCGTAAACGAAATGATAAGCAGCATGGCCACAATAGTACGGGTAGCACCGTCGAACCGCTTCTCGAGGAACTCGGGGATGGTGGTAAGCCCCATTTTCAGGTATCTCGGGGCAAAATACAGGGCTGCAATCACCAGGGCGAGCGCAGAAGTCACTTCCCAGGCAATGATGATGGCCCCGTTTTTATACGAAGAGCCGTTCATACCCACCAGGTGTTCCGTGGAAATATTGGTAAGCAGAAGCGAGCCCGCTATCACCACTCCCGTAAGCGATCTTCCGCCGAGAAAATAGCCGTCCTGTGTCTTCAGATTATCGCGGCGTAGTTTCCAGGTAGCGTAAAATGCTACAAAAGCGGTAAATAACAAAAAGCTAAGGAAAGTAAGCATGTATCAGGATAAATTAAGGAATGCCGTGAATTTACAAAAAAAATTGTTCGATACGAAAGCTGACATGAAGGAGACGTCCGGAACAAGCGCATAAAAACTTCAATCGCAACTCCTCATTACAGGTTTCAATTTACGGATTACACACTACCGCTTAAGTATTTTGTCGCCCGCCGGCCCGGAGCTTCATTCTAAACATGACAAGATAAACCTGTTTAAATTAGTAATCTTATTAAAATACAGGTTCTTTATGAACGACCACGTAAAAATTCATCGTAACATAAATTTTTGTTAACATCATATAGTTGCCACTCTTATAAAAAGCATTACTTTTGCGCATTCATTTATGAAACACAGAGCAACGACATACTTCAAAACCATTACGCCGCCCTGACAGCGGGAGGCATGCTCAGCAGCCGTTCCCTCTCTACGGGAAACCGGCCCTTTTTTATATACCATACATTGTATTACTGTTAAACACGGGTTAGTTATATACTGATCTACTATTTATAATGATTCGCATGAAGAAAATATTCAATCTATTTGATCTTTCGCAGAAGGTAAACTATAAAACAGAGATACTCTCCGGACTTACCGTGGCCCTGGCCCTGGTTCCGGAAGCTATTGCATTTGCTATGATCGCCGGATTTTCGCCTTTAACCGGGCTTTATGCTGCCTTTACCATGGGGCTGGTTACTTCCATACTCGGAGGACGTCCAGGAATGATCTCAGGGGCTACAGGTGCCGTGGCCGTGGTCTTTGTAGGGCTCATCCTGAAACTCAAAGAAGTTTATCCCGATATTACGCCGGAAGGCATCCTTCAGTATGTTTTTGCCACTGTGATCCTGGCCGGGGTCATACAGATTATAACAGGGTTATTACGCCTCGGAAAGTTTATCAGGCTGGTACCACAACCCGTCATGTTCGGTTTTGTCAACGGACTGGCCATTATCATATTCACAGCCCAGTTTACGCATTTTTATCAGAAAGAGAGTACGGAATTGCTCGATGGGTTTCCTATGATGGTCATGATCGGATTTGTGCTTCTCACTATGCTTATTATCTGGGGATTGCCAAAAATCACCAAAGCAGTGCCCTCTTCGCTGGTAGCCATACTGGTCGTATCGGCCATCGTTATAGGCTTTAATATCGAAACGACTACGGTAGCAGATACTCTGAAAGAAGGAGAAACTATCAAAGGGAGCTTTCCTCCGCTGTCCATTCCTGAAATCCCTTTCAGTTTCGACACCTTACTCCTTATCCTCCCCTTTTCCGCCATTATTGCCGGAGTAGGTATGATAGAAAGCCTGCTCAGCCTAAATATTATTGATGAAATTACCGAAACACGAGGAAGGAGCAATAAAGAATGTATTGCCCAGGGAACAGCCAATATCGTTACCGGGTTCTTTTCCGGAATGGGGGGATGTGCCATGCTCGGACAAAGCCTTATCAATATTTCATCGGGCGCAAGGGCCCGGCTTTCCGGAATCATTGCATCGGTTGGGCTGCTCTGTTTTATTATGTTCGGTTCCGAGCTTATCGAAAGGCTCCCTATGGCAGCGCTTGTGGGAGTGATGTTTATGGTAGCCATAGGGACGTTTGAATGGGCCAGTTTTAAGACGTTCCGAAAAATGCCGGCTACCGACGTCATGGTGATGGTGTTGGTTACGCTGATCACTGCATTTACCCACAACCTGGCTATGGCCGTACTGATAGGTGTTATCCTGTCTGCCCTTGCCTATGCCTGGGAAAATGCCAAACGAATCCGTGCCCGGAAATATACGGATGAAAACGGCATAAAGCACTACGAGATTTACGGACCGCTTTTCTTCGGCTCGGTAAAAGGCTTCTCCGAAAAATTTGATATTATCAATGACCCCAATGAAATTATCATTGACTTTGCAGAAAGCCGGGTGGCAGATATGTCTGCCATAGAAGCCCTCCATGCCATTACCGGGCGTTATGCAAGGCAGGGGAAAACCGTACACATTCGCCACCTGAGCAAAGACTGCCGCAGGCTTCTGCAGAATGCCGAGGCCATTATCGATGTCAATATCCTCGAAGATCCGGATTACAATGTCATGACCAACCGGATGTAACACGCCATGAGATATCATACACAGGAAAAGGAGCTGTCTGCAACGACGGCTCCTTTTTTAATAATACAGCCCGGAATTATATTAAAGAGGCTTTTGGCTGTATCCCTTACTCAGCAGGAAAATGATATAAAAAGAGACTTCTCAGGGAGGAGCAGTTTTCCGAAGTCTTTTCGGGCATATTCCCTCGCTGTCAGGATCGGCCGTACCACTTCTTTTACAGATAAATTCCGCCCCTCTTTTTACATACCGTCTGTACACAAAATTAGTATATTCGTAGTATTCGTTCCACCGCGGATCCAAAGCGCGTTGTGATTATTGTAAAAACGGAAAAAACACTCCGATGAGACCATACTATATAGCTGTATTAATGCTCTTATTGTCGGCATGCAACAGCACCAATAAAGAAGAAACAGAAGAATTCCGGACATTATTCGAAACTTCCGAAGGAAGAGAAACCCCGGAATACGAAGACGTCATGGCCTATTATATGAAGCTTGCCCGGACGTTCCCGGACATCAATCTCCAGACCATGGAAGATACCGACAGCGGGCACCCGCTGCATATCGTCACCTATAACCCCGGGGGAAGTTTCAACTTTAACCGTATCCGGGAAGACAAGCGTATTGTCATGATCATGAACGGAATTCATCCGGGAGAAAGCGACGGAATAGATGCTACCATGATGTTGCTCAGAGATTATGCCACCGGAAAAATTCCCACACCGGAAAAAACAGTGATCGTAGCCATTCCGGTTTACAATATAGGAGGTGCATTACAGCGCAACCAACATAGCAGAGCAAACCAGAACGGTCCGGAAACATACGGATTTCGGGGAAATGCAAGAAACTATGACCTGAACAGGGATTTTATAAAATCGGACACTAAAAATGCCACAGCCTTTGCAGAACTTTTTCACCTGGTTAAACCCGATGTCTTTATAGATACTCACGTTAGTAATGGTGCAGACTATCAATACACCCTTACACACCTCTTTACGCAACACAACAAACTGGGCGGCGAACTGGGAAACTATCTCAATAAGGAGATGATGCCACGCCTGGAAGAGAAACTGGCTGAAAAAGAATGGTACATTACGCCCTACGTCAATGTATTCAATCAGGTGCCTGAAACGGGATTTTCACAATTCATGGACTTCCCCCGTTACTCTACCGGGTACACGACACTCTGGAACACTCTGGGCATGATGGTAGAAACGCATATGCTGAAACCTTATAAACAACGTGTGGAAGGCACCTATGAATTATTAAAAGATATGGTGGAAATCACAGAAAAAGATCATGACAGGATCAGGGAACTCCGCACTAAAAATTTTGAAAGTTTTGCAAAAGCGCATGATTACCCGATACAATGGGCTGTGGATTCCACCGAAGTATCCACCTTACAGTTTCGCGGATACGAAGCGGATACTATCATCAGTGAAGTTACCGGTTTTCCGAGACTGAAATACGATCGCAGCAGACCCTTTACCAAACCCGTTTCCTATTACAATTTTTTCAAACCCGTAAAATCAGTGACTGTACCGGAAGCCTATATCATCCCCCGGCAATGGGAACATGTTATCGATCTTTTGAGAGCCAATGAAGTTATGCTGCAAGAGGTTGAAAAGGATACCGTACTCGACGTAGAAGTATATCATATTGCCGATTACCAAACCCGTAATACTGCTTTTGAAGGACATTACCTGCATTACAACACCTCGGTACGCACTACAAAAGCGCAAAAACAATTCCGGAAAGGCGATTATATGATACGGACCGACCAGCCCGCCATACGTTATCTGCTGGAAACCCTCGAACCGGAAGCTTCGGATTCCTTTTTCAACTGGAATTTTTTCGATGCCATATTACAACAAAAGGAACATTTTTCACCTTATGTTTTTGAGGATGTAGCCGCTGAAATTCTCCGTAAGGACCCCGCGCTGAAACAAGAGTTCGAATCGGAAAAAGCCAGAGATACTGTTTTTGCGCAGCACTGGTATGCACAACTCAACTGGATTTACGAGCATTCGGTATATTACGAAGAAGCCCACCTGCAATATCCGGTTTACCGGATCGTAAAATAGGCTTTACGGGGTTATTCAGAATCCGGATCATGGGACGGGTATTCGGGAACTCCTGTACATCCTTAATGATATCCCACGGCCTGTAATTCGAACAACTCGGCATACAGGCCTTTGTGTTGCATGAGGGCTTCGTGTGTACCGGATTCCAAAACTTTACCATATTGCAGTACCACAATAGTATCTGCCAATCTCACCGTACTGAAGCGGTGTGAAATGATAATAGCTGTTTTTCCTTCGGTAAGCCCGATAAATCTTTGAAAGGCTTCGTATTCGGCACGGGCATCCAGTGCAGCTGTGGGCTCGTCCAGAATAGCGATCTTCGCATCCTTCATGTAGGCTCTCGCCAGCGCAATTTTCTGCCACTGTCCACCGGAAAGATCAAGTCCGTCCGTAAAGCGACGACCGAGTTTCTGATCGTATCGCTGCGGTAAACCGGCAATAACCTGGTCAGCCAGGCTCTGCACCGCAGCGTTGAATATCTTTTCTCTGTTCTGTATCTCGGCAATATTACCGACAGCAATATTTTCGCCCGCAGAGAAATTATACTTTACGAAATCCTGGAAAATAACCCCGAAAAGCCCTTGATATGCTTCTTTGGGAAATTCCCGGATGTCAGTGCCATCCAGCAGAATCCGTCCCTTTACGGGTTCGTAAAACCGAAGCGCAAGCTTGATCAGCGTTGTTTTTCCCGCTCCGTTTTCTCCGACAAAAGCGAGCTTTTTACCTGCCGGAACACGAAAACTCACTCCTTTCAACACGTAATCTTCCCTGCCCGGATACCGAAACCAGACATCTTCAAATTCCAGTCCCCCATAAATTATATCAGGTATCGGATGCTTTTTATCCGGATCTTCTACCGGCGTTTCAAGATCGAGAAAATCAAAATAATCTTTGAGATAAAGCGCACTTTCCGTAATCTGACTGAATCTGAAAAAAATGGCCTGCAACTGTCCCCGCAACCTGCTGAAAGAACCCGATAAAAACGTGAGGTCACCTACGGTTAACACGCCTCCTACTACCCTGAAAATAATGAGCACAAAAGCTCCGTAATACGATAGTACACCGAGGATATTAAAAGTACCACCCCATACATTCCGCCGTATCGCAAGCTTTCGGGTTACTTTATAATAGGCGTCCGAAAGCCTTTTGAAGCGTTCTGCAATATATCCGGTGAGGCCAAAAAGCTTCACTTCCTTTGCAGTAATATCACTCGCTCCTACATAACGGAGATCATCCAGCTCACGTCTTTCCATAGTCCAGCCCCGGGCCAGGGAATAACTCTTCTGACTAAACTTGATCTCATTGAGAAAAGCCGGAATAACGGCAAGGACAAGCAAAACTATAAGCCAGGGTTCAAAAACCGTGAGCGCGGTAACCAGAGAGATCACTGTAATACTATCCTGAAACTGAGCCATGATATTGGACATTAACGAAACTCTCCCGACGGTCTGCCGACGCGCTCTTTCGAGTTTGTCATAAAACTCAGCATCTTCAAGCTGGCTCAATTCGATCTCGGCTGTTTTATTGATGATCTCCACGGAAGATTTGTTGGAGTAAAGATCTCCGATAAGCGTATCGGTAAGGTTCGTGGCCCGGCTCACGAGGTCGGAAGTTACAGCGAGAGCGAGTTCTGTGGCCACGAGCATCCACAACCTGCTGAAATCTTTATCGGCTTCATCGATCTGCAATACGACTTCATCAAGTATCAGCTTTCCCACCCACAACAAGAGCACCGGAATGGCCGAGTTTATAATCCGCGTCACTATATTCACATAAAAAAGCCCGGGTGACACCTCCCGTATCTTCCCGAAAAACCGTGGAAGGTACTGAAGAGAACCCAGGCGTTCTTTCCATCCTATTTTGGACGTTTCCGAACCGGCAACCGTTTTTTTTCGAGGCATAGATTGTGTTTTGACCTATAAAAATAGGCTTTTTACACATTCCGGCCTCGCCCGACGTTTACTTTTCGTCCGGTCCTATTATGTAATTACTGCTTTTTCCAGGGTTTCCGGTTTTTATACCTTGGTCCGGTCAGGTCTTCCCTGTTTTTTCTTGTGACTACTTTTTTAACCGAATCCTGCTTTTGCCAGACGCGGGTGTTTTTGGCTTTAGGACCTGTCACGGTTTCTCTTTCGGGAGCATGATATACTTCGATAGATTTTGCTTCCTTATTCCATACTTTTTCGTTCTTGACCTTGGGTCCTGTGAGAGCGCTCTGCTGCCCGTACGAAACGGACATGGAAAGCACCGTACAGATTAAAATAAATGTATTTTTCATAATGCCTGTTTTTTGTGATACTGCAAAAATAAGCATTAAAAAACAGCTTTTTATTAAAAAATATATAAAATTTGACTTAAAATTTAAGAATACAGTTATCAGACAGTAAATAACGAACGAATGTTGGCATAGGAATTTTGCAGTGCCTCGGCGACCTCTTCAGAGGTCTTCCATTCTACCTTTTCTATACCTTCTTCACACTGTGCTTTAAACCTCCCGTTGAATGTACTGCTCATAGTATACCAATGGGTTTCCTTGAGTTTGTAAACCCCGTTTCTTTTGAATATATGGTAGGTCTTTTGAAGAAAAGTTCCCATCCTTAATTTTTTAATACCGGTTTCCTCTTCTACTTCTCTTAGTGCCGCTTCTTCTATAGATTCCTTTTTTTCCAGCTTTCCCTTAGGCAGGTCCCACTTTCCGTTTCTGTAAATAAACAGGACCTTATTATCCGGATTGGTTACCAGACCTCCGGCAGCCACCACCAAAGGCAGTTTTTCCTTAAACTTAGACAACAAACGTTCTTTTTCCGGGTCATACAAATGTGCGCAAGTCATTTCTCCCTTCTGAAACTGTCTGATGACTTCTTCTATACTCACACTGTCGAGCAAAAACAATTTATGCTTCCCCTCTTTGGTGAGTACATTAGTTAAAATAATTGGATTATCATTTACAAAAACTTCATACATTTGTCACCATGGTTTTAGACAAAAATACCGCTAAGAAAACAGCAGAACTTTTGTTGCAAATTAATGCAATAAAATTGAATCCGAAAAATCCTTTTACATGGGCTTCCGGATGGAAATCGCCTATTTATTGTGACAACAGAATTTCTTTGTCCTTCCCGCCTATCCGCAATTTTATCCGCGAGAATATGGCACGACAAATCGAAGAACATTACGGCAGGCCCGATGTTATTGCGGGCGTAGCCACCGGGGCTATCGGTATCGGAATACTCGTTGCCGAATACCTTAGTCTTCCTTTCGTTTATGTAAGACCCGAACCCAAGAAACACGGCAGACAAAACCAGATAGAAGGTTTTCTGGACCAGGGGCAGAACGTAGTCGTTGTGGAAGACCTTATCAGCACCGGAAAAAGCAGTCTCAATGCCGTGGAAGCTTTACGCGAACAGGGCGCTAACGTAAAAGGTATGATGGCCATCTTTTCGTACGGATTTGACATTGCCGCAAAAAACTTTGAAGACCAGAAAGTATCCCTCACCACATTGAGTAATTACGACTACCTCCTGGAGCAGGCGGTAGACACCAATTACATCAACGAAACCGAGTTGCATACGCTGAAAGAATGGAGAACAGCCCCCGCTGTCTGGAAAGCCACTGCTATCTGATAAAACAGATTCGGAAAACCGGTTATATGTGACGGAGCACGTTGTTTTGACACTAATACAGATTGTATATGCACATAGAAAGTCCGAAAACTACAGTTAACAAATCACAGGAAGAACTTTTTAACTTCCTTTCCGACGTAAAGAATTTCGAAAGCATCATGCCGGAAAATACCAGCATGTTCGAAGTACTGACCGATACCAAGTTTGCTTTTGCACTGAAAGGCATGCCCGAAATCGTACTTGAACTCAAAGAAAAAAATGAGTTCGACCGCGTCGTACTCGGTGCAGCCAGCAACAAGCTTCCTTTTACGCTAACTGCCGACATACAACCGGTAGACGGGACTACGAGTGAAGTCGGCCTGAGCTTCGAAGGCGAGTTCAACGCCATGATGGGTATGATGATCAAAGGGCCGATAACCAGCTTCATCAATACTTTGACCGAAAATCTCGGCAAACTCTAAAGGCAGAAATAAAAAACAGTACAAGTAAGAAGGTTACACCGTTAAGATTTTGTGTGACCTTTTTTAGTACATCAATCGCACTTCCTTCAAATCGTATTCCCTGCGTACAGCGTCTTCCTGTTCCAGAATCAGCTTGCCTGCATCGGACACCCCCCGGATAAATCCCATGAAAAGCCCGCCATCCTTATCCGCAAAAGTAGAAGGCTTGTCCCGGCGAAACAGATTTTTTTCATACCACAGCTTGAGCTCGTTCAGCTTTCTTTCCGCTAAAAAATTTTCACAATCCTGTAGTTCTTTTACAATAGCATGCATCAGCTCATCGAGGTTGTAGGTTACCCCCGTAATCTGTTTCAGAGATCCGGCATGAGGCAGTCCTCCGAAATCCGTCTGATTGACATTCAACCCCATTCCTATTACTGCAGCATCAAGCTCACCTTTTTTGATAATACTCTCTATCAATACGCCACATACTTTCTTATTGGCTGACAAAATGTCGTTAGGCCACTTAATTCTCAGTCCCGGAATATTAAATTTCTTCAATGCCTTTACTATCGCCAGAGAAGTCGCCATACTCAAACTGAATATTTCCTCTTTACGGATACACGATATTTTCTTATAAACACTAAATGTCAGGTTTTTACCGGGGTGCGAATTCCATACCGTTCCCATTTGTCCTCTTCCCCGGGTCTGTTCGCGGGTCATAACCACGGTGTAGTCATGTAGGATTCCGGAAGCACTTAATTCCTTCAAGTAAGAATTGGTGGAATCAATGGCATTAAGTTTGATGATGTGCATGTAGAATATAAATGTTCTGTTAAATAGAATAGTTAAAGAAACAAAAAAGTAATAACTTTGCGAAAATAACCAATTATCAGCAGGCCTTACTTGTGATAATTAGGTCAGGCAGACGGGGAAAGCCTTGTACGACATTCGCGAAAACGGTACGAGACCCGGTACAAATTTAAACACATGAAAGTTAATGGCAAAAAAGAATAGTAGTACAGATCAACTCATTGCAATAATCTTGAAGGGAATAGAAGATGTTAAGGGAAAAGATATAAATATACTGGATCTTAGAGAAATTGAGAATACGGTTTGTGACTATTTCATCATCTGCAACGGTACTTCCAATACCCAGGTAAATGCCATCGTAAACTCCATCCAAAAAAATGTAAGTAAGGAAATCCACGACAAACCGTGGCACGTCGAAGGTACCGATAATGCCGAATGGGTTCTTATGGACTACGTCAATGTAGTAGTTCATGTTTTCCAGAAACACATTCGCGAATATTATGACATCGAAGGCCTTTGGGGCGATGCGAAAGTCACCTCCGTTCCAACCGATTATTAATGTATATTTTTTAGACAAAGACTTGTAATTAATGGCAAAAGACAACCCAAATAACAAAAAACCGAGGTTCAGTTCTTACTGGATTTATGCAATCATTTTGTTTGTGATTATCGGAGTTAACCTGTTCTCAGGGGGAAGTAGCTGGCAAAAACTCAAGCCCACTACTCCATCCGAGCTACAGGAATTTCTTAAAAACGGTGATGTAGAAAAAATACTGATCATAACCAACACCAGACAGGCTAAGGTTTTTTTGACCAAAGATGCCCTGGCCAAAGAAGACCACAAGGATGTAGGGGACAACTCCCTGCTCCCCGCAAGCGGTTCATCGCCACAGTACGAAGTAAAATTCGGCGATCTCCAGAATTTCGAAAACGAGATCAAGAAAACCATAAAGGACAACAACCTCCCTACCGTCATCGGATATGACCAGGAGTCTAACCTTCTCGGAGATTTTATAATCACCATCCTTCCCTTTGTACTCATTATCGGAATATGGATATTCCTGATGCGACGAATGGCAGGAGGCGGAGCCGGAGGAGCCGGAGGACAGATCTTTAATATCGGGAAATCCAAAGCGAGACTTTTCGATGAAAAGACCGAAACCAAAGTCACCTTCAAAGATGTTGCCGGACTGGAAGGTGCCAAAGAAGAAGTACAGGAAATTGTGGAATTCCTCAGGAATCCGGACAAATATACGTCTCTCGGAGGTAAGATCCCCAAAGGCGCACTCCTGGTAGGCTCTCCGGGAACTGGTAAAACACTCCTGGCCAAAGCAGTAGCCGGGGAAGCCAAAGTTCCTTTCTTTTCCCTTTCCGGATCGGACTTTGTCGAAATGTTTGTCGGCGTAGGTGCCTCCAGGGTACGCGACCTCTTTAAACAAGCTAAAGACAAATCACCTTCTATTATATTTATCGATGAAATCGATGCCATAGGACGTGCAAGGGGAAAGAGCAATTTTACCGGCTCCAACGACGAACGGGAGAACACTCTAAACCAGCTGCTTACGGAGATGGATGGTTTTGACACCAATACGAATGTCATTGTCCTTGCCGCTACCAACCGTGCCGATGTTCTCGACAAAGCTTTGATGCGAGCCGGACGATTTGACAGGCAGATCTTCGTGGATCTTCCGGACATCAGGGAGCGAAAGGAAATTTTCGAAGTACACCTTCGCCCTATAAAAACTTCCGAAGCGCTTGACCTCGAATTTCTGGCCAAACAAACTCCAGGCTTCTCCGGGGCAGATATTGCCAACGTTTGTAACGAGGCTGCACTGATCGCTGCCAGAAAGGGCAAAAAGGCAGTAGACAAGCAGGATTTCCTCGATGCCGTAGACCGTATCATAGGAGGTCTGGAAAAGAAAAACAAAATCATCACACCTGAAGAAAAGAAAACCATAGCCTTCCACGAAGCCGGGCATGCCACGGTAAGCTGGATGCTCGAACATGCCGCACCGCTGGTTAAAGTAACCATCGTGCCCCGCGGACAATCTCTCGGCGCAGCATGGTACCTCCCGGAAGAACGCCTTATCGTACGTCCGGAACAAATGCTGGACGAAATGTGTGCCGCCCTCGGAGGAAGAGCCGCAGAAAAGGTAATGTTCGGTAAGATCTCGACCGGAGCACTAAGCGACCTCGAGAAAGTGACCAAACAAGCTAAAGCCATGGTTACCATTTACGGGCTTAACGACAAAATAGGAAACCTCACCTATTACGATTCCAGCGGACAGAGCGAATACGGCTTCACAAAACCGTATAGCGAAGAGACTGCTATCGTTATAGACAAAGAAATATCCAATATCATCGAGGAGCAGTATGCACGTGCTGTGAAACTTTTATCCGAAAACAAGGATAAACTCACAGAACTGGCAGAACGCCTTCTGGAGAAAGAAGTGATATTCAAGGACGACCTCGAAAGAATTTTCGGAAGACGTCCCTTCGAAAAGGAAGAAGAAGAAACCGTAGAAAACTGACCTTTTCACAAAACAGATCAAATCACTGCCGGCGCTCACTCTGAAGCCGGCATATTTGTTGTAAATAACACGTAAAACAAGGATTTATCGCAGAATATTTTTAACTTTACATAAAAATAAAAGGCGACTTTTCCCGTTGAATATTGAATGAAGCTATTTAAGAAGATTCTGGACATTATAAATAAACCGAATCCTGACGAAGATCCCGTCGAGGAACGAGGTAAGTTTATGCCTAATATCGATCTTCCGGTAGACGAAAAATTTACGATCAATTTTAAGAAGAACGGTGGTAAATTCATCTACTGTGATTCGATAGAAGAGATATACGACAGTTTCGGCAGCATTCTGGCCGAGAACAACTGGAATGACAAGAAAATCTTCTGTGTAAATGCCAAACTCAGGGAAAAATTCGAAAAGCTGGGCGGACAATTTTCCTCAAACCTTCAGGGGAGCCATGCTTTTATTACAACCTGTGAGAATCTTGTAGCAGATAACGGAGCCATTCTCATCAGTTCTAACCAGATAGGAGAACTCAAGCTGCATGATCTACCGGACAACCTGATCCTTTTTGCCACTACAAGTCAGCTGGTAAACACTATCGGAGAAGGCCTGAGAGGTATAAAAAACAAGAATAAAGACCACATTCCCACCAACATCACTACAATAAAACACTTCAATACTCAGGGAGAAAAGAATTTTCTTAACTACGGAAGTAATTCAAAAAACTTATATTTGCTCCTTCTCGAAGATTTGTAGAATGAAAGACCTCCTCACGCGTTCCATTACGGGAATACTCTATGTTTTCCTGTTATTATCGGCAGTGTTTTTAAGCAGTGACGCCTTCGATTTCCTGTTTTTGTCTTTCGGGCTTATATGCATATATGAGTTTAAAAAGCTTATTAAACTCAGCGGTTATTACATTTTCATAGCCTTTCTCCTTATCTGGTGGTTATTTGTACACCTCGTCCAGGAAGAAACCGCTGTTTTTCTCCTGTTAGCAGTAACCCTTTCGGTGAACCTCTTTCTGATTGCTTTACTCTATTCCGGCAAGCAGCTGAAAAACCTAAGAGAGGTCCATAAATTCATCATCACGTTGTTCTATATCGGGGCGGGATGTATCTTTCTGACGATGATCCCTTATCACAATCATGACAATCCTTTTGCCAAATTCGTTATTATTGGTATTTTTATATTAATTTGGATTAACGATTCTTTTGCCTACCTGGTCGGAAGAAGCCTGGGAAGAACCAAATTATTTCCCAGTATTTCTCCGAACAAAACCATAGAAGGTTTCGTCGGCGGGATGGTATTTTCATTGATTGCCGCGTATATATTTTCTATTTACAATAAGGATCTGAGTACGCTGCAATGGATAACCCTCTCTCTCGTTGTGGTCATCACAGGTACTCTGGGAGATCTTATAGAATCTAAATTCAAAAGGCTTGCGGGAGTTAAGGACAGCGGGGCCATACTACCCGGACACGGCGGGCTGCTCGACCGGCTGGACAGCATTATTTTCCTCGCACCTTTTACATATCTGACTTTACAATTTTTTCTGTATGTTTCATAAAGAAGGACATAAAATCATCATCATTACCTTTCTATTGGTCGTGAGCGCCATTTTGCTTACGGAATATTTTATTCCCGTAGCCTGGCTGAAATTCACCCTGCAAATCGGGGCTATTGTAATACTCATCCTGATATTACAGTTTTTCCGTAACCCCAAACGGACATCCGTACCTGAGGAAAGCCATATCATCTCCCCTGTAGATGGAAAAGTCGTTGTTATCGAGGAAGTATATGATAAGGAATATTTCAAAGACAAGAGAATACAGGTTTCCATATTCATGTCTCCCGTAAATGTACACGTTACCCGATATGCTCTTAGCGGAGAAGTCGTTTACAGCAAATACCATCCCGGTAAGTACCTGGTGGCCTGGCATCCGAAATCGTCGGAAGAAAACGAGAGGACCTCAGTGGTCGTCCGAAATAAGGTTTGGGGAGAAGTTATGTACAAACAAATCGCCGGAGCCATGGCCAAACGTATTGTAAACTATGCCACGGAAGGCTCACAGGCCATCCAGGGAGCAGATGCCGGTTTTATCAAATTCGGTTCCCGTGTAGACCTTTTGCTACCTCTTGACAGCAAAATCAATGTAAACCTCAACCAGAAAGTCAAAGGAGGAATAGATATTATCGCCGAAAAATAAAAACAGCAAAGTGAGGTTTTTACCCAACTCCCTACCCAAATGACCGAAGAAGCATTAAATAAGATATTTGAAGAAGCTGTAGAACGCGTTAACAACTACACCAACCCTTTACCTGCAGATTTCCTGTTACGGCTTTATGCGTACTATAAAATAGCCAATAAGAACTACGACAACCCCGGCAGCAGAAAACCCCTTATCAATGCATTCAAAGCAAACGCCCTGTTTCAGGCCCGTAATATCAGTGAACGTGAAGCCAAAGAGAAATATATCGCCCTGGTTGATGACGTACTCGGCAAATCCTGATCTGCTTTCCTCATCATTTTTTCCCATATGTGCATCACTGCAAATATCATAAGTTCTATGATCAATAGCAGCGAGCACCCGGGATATCATTTCATAACAAATAAGCCTACACCTCTACTTGGCATCAAACTCCCGGAAATACATCTAAATCCCTGAACTATAGACAACTTCATTAGCTGAATAAGCCGGGAAAAGCATTACTACAAAAAAACTTAAGACATCCGGCAACGCCGCTATTCCCGTGGCGACAACTTATGGCTCAAACACTATACTAAAACACTACAAACTTGAAGTTCATACGTCGACAAGCAATAGAATTATTATTTCGTTAACTCGTTATTAAGTCACCCGAACATCAACCTCATACTCCAATACCTCCTACCTATTCTTCGGGTCCTAATTTTTTAAAAAGCCAAAGGGAGATTTACTCAAATATATAAACTTGACTTCGATTGAGATCACTGGATATTGGCTACGAAATTATTCCGATACGGATAAGCATTATGTTGAGACTCCCAAAGCACCTCACAGAACTAAGGGCTCACAAGACCACAGAGCAGAGATATTGTTAACCTGCGATCTGAATACTCCGAACGGATAATCCCGCCAGAAATTTAACACCAAAGGGCTACCGGAGAATATCAACTGGTTCTTTACTCAAGATTCATCATACTTACATCAAATCAAATCGCGTTACGGAATGAAGTAGCAGCACTCCTTCCTCATATCAATGTCAAAGCCGGCCTAAATTACCGCATTTCTACCCGATCGAGACACAGCGATGCCCGATCCGGTAACCACCATTCCCCCCTTTAACAACTCCTGAGAAACCCTCAACGTTCCTTCACTTTAGACATCTCCCCCCACCTTAATTACTCTACTGCCTTTTACGCTTCTCCCAATCAGGTATTGCTCACAAAAACAATGATCACAACTATCGGCCTATATATACATAGCTCAAATACACAAAAACCTCTCACAGACCCTACAGGAGTTTCATTTAAAATTACGACATAAAAAAGCCGCCGGGAAATCCCGGCGGCTCTTATTTATCTCGAGGTCTTAAGGACCTGATTACTTCAATTTGAAAGTAACCCTTCTTACGATTTGACGAGCGTTAGCAGAACTTTTGTTCACGCTATCATCAACACCCATTCCTTTATAAGAAAGTCTGGACTCGCTAACTCCTGAAGCTACGAGTATATCATATACTGCTTTAGCTCTTCTTTCAGAAAGGGAGTTGTTGTATTGTCCATCTCCTCCGATTTCATCAGCATATCCGAGTAATTCGGCTTGTGCAGATTGGTTTTCGTTCATATACCTAACCAGGTAATTGATCGCATCGAAGGAATATACTGCTGGCTTGCTGCTGGAGAATCCGAAGTATACGTTTACGTATCCGTCGTTAAGTAACCTCTTAACAGGATCTCCTCCCTGAACACCTTCCAGGCTTTCTTTAGAAGCATAACGCATATCAAGCGCACTTTCCAAATCATCCGGGATACCGTTTTCGTTCAGGTCATTAGCTTTTCCGTATCGGTCAACAGATACTCCTGTTGGAGTGTTAGGTTCCTGATCGAGATAATCCGGCACACCGTCTCTGTCTGTATCCTGAAGCATACCTTCGATATCACTTACACGCATGGCAAGGTTATCAATAGCATCGTTTTCTCTGAGATACCAGTCAGCATGCTCTTTTGCTTTACCAAGATAGAAAGTAATACCTACGGAAGCGTTGAACATAATACCGTCAAAACCACGGGTTGAAGTTTTACTCATACCATCAAAAGTATAATCCTGACGGCTGTGTGCAATCGTAGTAAAGTCAGCAGTCAATGCTACGTGATCACTCAGTTTTACCTGACCTGTTAAACCGGCAATCCAGTTCATCATTTGGTCGTGATCATCAGAGATAGGCCCCTGATCCGGACGCAACTGAGAATAACCGGCACCTGCATGTCCCAAAAGGTTGAAAGTTCTGGTCCAAGTTTCCCAGTTCATAATTCTACCGAGGTTAGCAACCCCTTGCAAACTTGCACGATAGTAGTTACTTTCAAAATCCATAGACTTTTCATCACTCTGGAAATTGTCATAACCAACGTCCAGTTTCAAACCGAACTTCTCGTTGAACATGTATCTTACACCCAAATCCAGGTGAAGAAAATCCGGTGTATTCGTAAAATATCCTCCGGAAATGGGTCTCATGGGCTTGTTAACTCCACCGTTAACCTCAATAGACCATTTATTAAAATTGTCCTGAGCCATGACATCTGTAGTCCCCGATGCTTCGGAAGTATTCATCTCCTGCGCAGTCATCCCAGTAGCAAATAATCCCACACAAAGCGATGTAAACATTAATTTTTTCATAATCATAATCAAGTGTTTAGTAAAAAAATTTTCTTTAATACTGTTTCCTAAATATACAAATGTTAACGCGAATGTACTACAGTTTTCTCAAAATCTAATAACTTTTTTCATCTTTTTTTGTCATCCTGCCCCCAAAACATATAGGGACTTCAGAAAAAAATCAAAACAATTTGCTGTATTTCAAAACATTAGACTTAACATTATTTTAAAAGTGTAAATTCGCATAATACAATACAGACTTCACACAACAAGAAAGATTTTTCCTGTTATTTCCCTAAATTCGACAAGCTTTCCTTTATAGTCAATATTTTCGCAAGGGTATCGGCCTCCTTCTGTTTTTCTATGGCAACCACCTTCTCCGGTGCATTATTCACAAAACGCTCATTAGACAACTTTCCCCTTACCGATTTGAGAAATCCTTCGGCGTACGAAAGTTCTTCTTTCAGTTTTTCCATTTCGCTTTCCACATCTACAGATCCTGCTACGGGCACAAAATACTCATCGGCACCTACACGGAACGAAACACTCCCTTCTACTTTCTCTATATTATAGTGTAACGCTGTAATATTCCCCAGCTTCTTCACCACTTCGTCCAGGTTACCATTAAAAGCAGAACCGTTGTGCGTGGCGTGCAACTCCAGCACCTCCTTAAAAGCAATGTTTTTATCTTTTCTTATCGTCCGTATTCCGGATATTACTTCGGTTACCATAGCGAAGCCTTCCAGAAGTCCGTGGTCCACCTCGGGAATCGAGGGCCAGTCGGACACAACCAGCGCCTTATCGCTATCCCTCTTTTCTATATGCTGCCAAATATCCTCGGTAAGAAAAGGCATAAACGGATGCAGGATTTTCAGGTTCTCCTCAAACAGTGCTATAACCTGCTCAAAGGTCGTTTTACTTATCGGATGCCCGTAAGCCGGTTTGACCATTTCCAGAAACCAGGAACAAAAGTCATCCCATATCAATTTATATGTAGCCATCAAGGCATCGGAGATACGATACTTGGCAAAGTGGTCTTCTATTTCGTGAAGCGTCTGCCCCAGTTTCGAGCGGTACCATCTCACGGCTACCTCAGCGACCTTCGGAGCTGGTTCGGTCTCAGAAACCTCCCATCCGCTGACCAGACGGAAAGCATTCCATATTTTATTCGCAAATCCTTTCCCCTGCTGGCACAGCCCTTCATCAAACAACAAATCATTCCCTGCCGCCGAACTCAATAACAGCCCTACTCTTACTCCATCGGCTCCATAATCGGAGATTAGTTTAAGGGCATCCGGGGAATTCCCCAGAGATTTGGACATCTTTCTTCGCTGGCTGTCACGCACAAGACCGGTCAGGTAAACATTGGTAAAGGGCTTTTCATTACGATATTCATATCCCGACATGATCATTCTCGCTACCCAGAAAAACAGGATATCCGGTCCTGTTACCAGGTCATTTGTAGGATAGTAATATTTTATCTCCTCGTTTTCCGGATCCAAGATTCCTCCGAAAACACTTATCGGCCAAAGCCAGGACGAAAACCAGGTATCAAGAACATCCGGATCCTGCCTTAAACCGGAAACATCAAGCGAAGTATTTCCCGTCTTTTTCCTGGCCAGCTCCAGTGCCTGCTCTTGGTTTTCCGCCACGACAAAATCTTCCTTCCCTTCCCCGTAATAATACGCCGGAACCTGTTGTCCCCACCACAATTGCCTGGAAATATTCCAATCGCGGATGTTTTCCATCCAGTGACGATAGGTATTCTCGAACTTTTTCGGAAAGAGTTTAATCTCTTCATCTTTGAGAACCGCTTCGATCGCAGGCCTGGCAAGGGTTTCCATCTTAAGAAACCATTGATCGGACAGCCTAGGTTCGATCACAGCTTTCGTTCTCTCCGATGTTCCCACCTTATTGACATGGGTTTCGGTTTTTACCAGGAAGCCTTTTTCTTCAAGTTCTCTGGCTATTTCCTTTCGAACGGCAAAACGATCTTTTCCTTCATAGTGGAGTCCATGGTGATTTAAAGAGGCATCTTCATTAAATATATCGATAACCTCCAAACCGTGTTTATCCCCGAGATTTTTATCATTTACATCGTGTGCCGGTGTTACTTTAAGACATCCGGTACCGAATTCCATATCTACATACTCATCTTCTATTATAGGAATAACCCTTCCGGAAACGGGGACTATCACTTTTTTCCCTTTGAGGTGTGTGTAACGCTCATCTGCCGGATTAATACAAATAGCAGTGTCCCCCAGTATGGTTTCCGGCCTCGTCGTAGCGATAACCACTTTTTCATCGGAACCTTCGACGGGATATGCCAGGTAATACAGTAATCCTTGTCGTTCTTCATGAATAACTTCTTCATCGGACAAGGTGGTTTTAGCTTCCGGGTCCCAGTTAACCATACGATACCCCCGGTAAATAAGTCCTTTGTTAAAGAGATCGACAAACACCCTGATCACGGATGCCGACATATCGTCATCCATAGTAAATTTGGTCCTGTCCCAATCGCACGAAGCTCCGAGCTTTTTTAATTGCTCCAGAATAATTCCGCCGTGTTCCCTGGTCCAGTCCCACGCCTGATCCAGAAATTCGTCCCGGGTCAGATCGGATTTTTTCAGTCCTCTTTCTTTAAGACGTCCCACTACCTTGGCTTCCGTTGCAATGGAGGCGTGGTCCGTTCCCGGAACCCAGCAGGCATTGAACCCCTGAAGACGCGCCCTTCTGATCAGTACATCCTGTATCGTATTATTGAGCATATGCCCCATGTGCAGCACGCCTGTTACATTCGGAGGAGGAATAACTATAGTATAAGGCTTTCTTTCGTCCGGCTTCGAATGGAAATACCCGTTCTCCAACCAGTACTTATACCATTTCCCTTCTACTTCGGCAGCATCGTATTTTGATGGAATATTCATTTTTTGGAACGATTTTTGACTTTATCTGGCAAAAGTAACTATATCTGTAAGATTATAAAAGCCCGTTAATCAAAGAAAATAGGGTGTACAGGATAAGGAGCCTTTAAGTAAATGCGGGATAATTTTGCAGAAGAATAAAAAGTGTTTACTTTTAGCATCTTGTTATAAACTTAAAAGTTACAAAAAACAGGTTATTTCCGAGGAAGTAACCACAAATTTAAAACTTATGAAAAAGTTAGCAATGTTTCTGTTCGTCAGCACTTTTGCCCTCGCTGTACACGCACAAGAAAAAGTAGCGAAGATCGATTTTAAGGAAGATACCATAGACTACGGTGAAATCGCCCAGGGAAGTGATGGCCAGCGTGTTTTCGAATTTACCAATACAGGGAATGCTCCATTGGTTATTTCTAACGTATCCAGTTCCTGTGGCTGTACCGTACCCAAATGGACCTCAGACCCTGTTAAGCCGGGAGAAAAAGGCACTATTGAGGTAAAATACGACACTAAACGTGTAGGACCTATCCGTAAAACCGTTACCGTATCTTCCAATGCGGAAACACCGACGGTAGCCCTTAAGATCAAAGGAAAAGTACTCGGAGGAAACAGTAAATAGGTATTTCCCCGAACAATAACACATCAGGAGTCCTCAAACGGGGACTCTTTTTTTATCTGACCATACTACAGACACTCCTTACCGGAGTTATATCGCACTCGCCCCACAATACGATTAAAGCATCTTTTTCAGTTCAAAAGAAAATTTCAGCACTTTGTCCTTTCGATCTACTTCCAGCCTTATTTTTTTTCCTTCTTTAACATTGAGCATTTCCGTGACTTCCGGAAGGGAATAGCGATATGTGGATTTACCATTTACAGACAATATAACATCTCCTGTACGGAGACCGGCCAGAAACGCAGGACTCCCCTGCCTGATTTCCGCGATTTCAAAAGCAGGATGAAGCGTGTATTTCAGGAGCCGGTCGAGACGTATACTCACCCCTTCATTTCCCGAATTCCCGGATTGTCCCCGCCGGATACCCGATTCCAGTTCCTTAACAACCCGTATCCCGTTGTGCTGTAGCTCTATACCACTCATGTTATACTTAAAAGCCTCTTTGAAGTACCTGTTTTTGCGAAGTGTAATTTTTTTCCCGTGATAATCGAAAGTCACATTGAACCGCCTAAGCACTTCGGCTCCCAGACTTCCATCGCGTTCATTCAGGTTTTGAAGATGCTGTATGGAAATCGAATCCGGAAAAGCGACTTTCGTTTCGGGAAGTTCGAATTTTCCTATTTTAAGTTTTTCTACCCGGGCCCGATCACCATAAATACTGCCACTAAGCCCTCTACCAAGGAAATCCTCAAAATGCTTCTTCGGAGTTATCAACCCTTCATTTTCTTTTTCAAAGATCCATAAGGCATCACTGCTACCGGAATCTATAAGGAGTTTTACCTCCACCCCTTTCCGACCGTTTAAATCAACATCAGCTTTGAGGTAAGGTTTATTATGAATGATATCCAAAGGCAATGTTTCACACCGTCTGCACTTTTTATGTTTATAAGTACCGGGTCTGTAAAACCTGATACGTTTTCTCGAATAGTTGATTTCAACCACGAAATCACGAAACAATTCAAACCCTATAATGCCATGGATAGGAATGCCCAGCCTTGGTGCAAAGTTGATATACTGGTCCAGAATAAGATAAAGGTCTTCATTTTCATTGACCACACCGCCCCTTACCTTCATCACATTACCCCTCGTCCTATAGGCTTTTATCGCTTCTCCTTCTCCCAGCCCTCTTATATAAATAGTTTCCGTGTTTTCCAGTTTGAGAGAATCCGCCGAGGTCAGATCAAACAGAATGGGCCGGTTTACTCCGGTATCGAGTATAAACGACAATTCCACACCGTTGATCTCCACCGGAAGCACAATAAGATTACTGATGAGTCTGAACTTAACAGTATGATAGTCTTTATCCGATATCAACCGGAATCCGGATTGCGCAGAGAGATAAAAGAAAGAAAAAAAGACCAGCAGCACCGGTAAAATTAACTTTTTATCAATATTTAACACAAATAATTGCATAATACTAATATACAGATAAGTTTCATCTTTTAATAACTCCTCTAAAACCAATACCCCTCAAAGAACAATAATATTGAGATTCTCCTGAAGCAGCTGAAAATTATTTTGCAAATTTGCACATCCGAATACCGGGATCTGCCGGAAGGCCGGAAATGTAATAACATGCCGGGCAACAGATTAGACCCGGACTCGAATAACAACGTATAAACTAACACTAAGAATTATGCCAGTAATCTCCGATAAAGGGAGACTTATGCCCGAGTCACCCATACGCAAATTGGTGCCCTATGCAGAAACTGCAAAAAAACAGGGGCGTAAAGTATATCATCTCAATATCGGCCAGCCCGATATAAAAACACCCAAAATAGCCCTTGATGCTGTTAAGAACAACACCATAGAGATCCTGGAATACGCCAGAAGCGAAGGTTCCGATCAATACCGTGAAAAGCTTGCTGCGTATTACAAGAGTAAGGATATAACGATTACGGCAAAAGACATTATTATTTCTACAGGAGGTTCCGAAGCACTTCTGTTTGCTATGGGCACCGTTGCCGATTACGGTGATGAAGTGATCATACCCGAGCCTTTTTACGCCAATTATAACGGTTTTGCTACGGCATCGGGTGTAAAGGTAGTTCCGGTGGTTTCATCTATCGAACATAATTTTGCACTTCCGCCCATCGAAGAATTTGAAAAACTCATTACCCCGAAAACAAAAGCCATCCTGATCTGTAACCCCGGGAATCCCACAGGATACCTGTACTCCAGGGAAGAGATCCGAAAACTGGCAGACATCGTAAAAAAACACAATCTCTTCCTGATTTCGGACGAAGTGTACAGGGAATTCGCCTATGATGATGCCAAGCATTACTCTATAATGCGCGAAGCGAGTATCGCCGACAATGCAATCATGATCGACTCGGTCTCTAAAAGGTACAGCATGTGCGGAGCACGCATAGGCTGTCTCGTATCCCGCAACAAGGAAGTGATCGCTACGGCTCTGAAATTTGCCCAGGCCCGGCTTTCTTCACCGACGTATGCACAGATAGCAAGTGAAGCCGCCCTGGAAACACCACAAAGCTATTTTGATGATGTTATAAAAGAATATGTATCACGGAGAGATCTCCTCATCGGGGAGCTCGAAAACATAGACGGTGTACGTGTGGCCAAGCCCAAAGGGGCATTCTATTGCATTGCCGAACTTCCGGTAAAAGATGCCGACGATTTTGCACGTTGGCTGCTGGAAGATTACGAGCTGAATAACGAAACAGTGATGGTAGCACCTGCGGCCGGGTTTTATTCCACTCCGGGCATGGGTACCGACCAGGTACGCATTGCTTATGTACTGAAAAAGGAAGATCTCCGTAAAGCTGTAAATATCCTCCGGGAAGCCCTGAAAGTTTACCCGGGAAGAAAATAATAACACACACAGGTGATCCGCAAAAGGGTCACCTGTTTCCACTATTCCTACAAAACCATCATACAAGTGAATATTCAGCACGATATATCGCTCAGGAAATACAATACATTCGGCATTGATGTCCGCGCCAGGTATTTTACGTCCATCTCGGACACCGGAGAGCTTGGGGCCATCCTCGAAAACCCGGACTATCCGGAGCGGCTTATTCTCGGCGGAGGGAGTAACATTCTGCTGACGCAAGATTTGGACACCCTCGTTATCCTGATGCGTATCAAAGGGATTTCTGTCGTCCGGGAAGACAAATCCGCGGTATGGGTAAGAGCAGGTGCAGGAGAAAACTGGCATGATTTCGTATTATGGACGCTCCGCAATGATTATGGCGGACTGGAAAATCTTTCCCTGATCCCCGGAAATGTAGGCACTTCGCCGATCCAGAATATCGGCGCTTACGGTGTAGAGCTCAAAGATGTTTTTGTATCGTGCGAAGCCCTGGAGGTGAGCTCCGGAAAAACCGTGAGCTTTACCAATGAAGAATGTCATTTCGGATACCGAGATTCCATTTTCAAAAGAGATGCAAAAGGTAAATTTATTATTACAAGCGTTACGTTCCGGCTCTCCCGAAATAACCATAACCTTCATACCTCCTACGGGGCCATCCGTACCACACTTGAAGAACGCGGAATCACCACTCCGACGATACAGGATGTTTCCGACGCCGTCATAGCCATACGGCAGAGCAAACTTCCGGACCCGGCTGAGATCGGAAATTCCGGAAGTTTTTTCAAAAATCCGGTTATCCCCACCTCGCTCTATGAACAAATAAAGTCGGCACACCCGGAAATACCGGGCTACAGCCTCCCAGACCATCTCACGAAGGTACCTGCAGGATGGCTGATCGAGCAATGCGGCTTCAAGGGCAGCAGGTATGGAGATACAGGAGTACACTCCAGACAAGCCCTTGTGCTGGTCAATTATGGTAAGGCATCCGGCCGGGACATCTGGAAACTGGCCCAGAAAATAATGGATGGCGTAAAGGAGGAGTTCGGCATTCTTCTCGAACCAGAGGTCAATGTATTGTAATATATCCGGCATATACGATTTGCGGCGGCCTTTTACCTCTCCTAAAAAAACAGCTTACCGTTTCGGTGACGAAATACATTATTTAATAACTTTGGATAACACTGTTGCCGGTACCCCCACTACTGTCAACACAGCTATTATTAAACCACAGGAGATATGTCTTCGCTACTCGAAATCAACATCATGAATATGCTCATCGAGAAAGATGAGAAAGGCATGACCCTGCTCTATGACTATTACGGGGATGCACTGTATGGTATTGCTTTAAAAATCACCAGAGACGAAGAACTCGCCAAGGATGCACTCCAGGAAGGACTTCTGAAGATATGGAAAAAAGCACATACCTACGATGCGGAAAAAGCCAGATTATTTACATGGATGTACCGTATCATCCGTAATACCGCCATAGATAAAGTCCGAAATTCGAATATAAAATCAGAACAGGAAATCCAACTCGATGTTTCTAACGTATATAATGTAGGAGTAGATGCCATAAAACCGGAACACCTGGATGTTGAAAAACATCTGGCATCTCTCGATAAAAAATACCAGATTGTTCTGGATGCCCTGTTTTTTAAAGGCATGACGCAACAGGAGGCCAGCGAGGTACTGGAAGTCCCCCTGGGCACTGTAAAGTCACGATTGAAAATAGGCCTGCGGGAACTTCGAAAAATTTTTAGTACGAATATTTAATTTTTGCCTTGAGACCTGTCGGGCAGGGTCGGTACCTGCCAGAGCACGGAGATAATATGCAGATAGTCACAAAAGACCGTAAAAATGAATAATGACATTAAATCCATACTGGAGAGCGATATGCTGGAGAGGTACCTTATAGGATGTACTTCCGCCGGAGAAAATCGTATTATAGAAGAAAGTATTTGCCGATACCCTGAGATCAGGCAAAAGTATAAAGAAATGCAGGAAGACCTCGAAAACTACACCCGGTCGTTTTCCAAACCAGCCCCCTCACAGGTGAAGAAGAATCTCATGAGGACCATCCGGAAAGAAAAAAAACAAGGAAAATCCTGGTATCTCAATGCTGCCGCTGTCATCGCCATTGTTTTTTGCACTTCTACCGTCGTACTGCTGTACCAGAACAGACAACTCCTGTATAAAAACGGTCTTGTGAATGAAGAAATCGCTTCGCTTAAAAGTGATATTTTAAACACCAACTCCAAACTGGATGATGTTAAAAATCAATTTCTGCTTCTCAACAATCCGAAAACGGAAAAATATATACTGAAAGGAAACCGGAGGGCCAAAAACCTTAAAACCGTTGCTTACATAGACCCGGTGGAAAAGCTATCCATGATCAATATCGTTTCCCTGCCCGAGCTTCCGGGAGAACAGGTATTCCAGATGTGGGCAGAAATAGACGGTAAGATGGTAAGTCTCGGTGTTCTGGAAAACGCACAAAACAAGCTACTTTCCATCCCCTTTAAGGAAGGGGCCAAAAGCTACAACATCACCATAGAACCCAAGGGTGGAAATATCATAGCCACGGAAGATAATGTAGTGGCCAGTATCTACCTGAGATAGCGAAGGTTTCCCGGAAACAGCTATGATCCGATCCCCAAAGGTAAAAACATGGCCATATTGCGCATCATTCGGCAGGGATAATTCGCTATTCCATATTTTCTTTTGTAACTTTGCATTAGAATTAACAAAGATTGCTACAATGAAATTGATTTTGCTTACCATAGGATTGTTAGCCTTGGCGTTCGCAGGAATCGCCATTAAAATATGGGCTAAAAAAGATGGCAAGTTCGCAGGAACCTGTGCCAGCCAGAGCCCTTTTTTGAATAAATCAGGAGAAGCCTGTAGTTTCTGTGGGAAGATGCCCGACGAACAAGAATGCAAAGACCCTAAAGCGCATCAAAACTAAACCGGCAGGATACCGCCTATGCTGATAACTCTACTCTCCCTGTTTGCGGGAAGCACAGGTATCCTCGTCATTTATTATACGATTTTCGGAAAGCTTGCTTTTACCGACAATTCTTTAAGACAAGGAAAACCGGCCCCGGTTTCCGTTATTATACGATCCAAAAACAATGCCGCTATATTACGGCAAACCCTCCCGGCTATTCTGGCTCAGGATCATCCCGACTTCGAAGTCATCCTGATCAACGATGCATCTTCCGATCATACGATGGAGGTCATGGAGTATTTTTCCGAAAGACATGATCATGTAAAAATTGTCAACGTCATAAATAACGAAGCCTTCTGGGGCAAAAAGAAATACGCCCTCACACTGGGTATCAAAGCCGCCAGGCATCCTATTTTTGTTTTTACCGAAGACAATTACATCCCTCTATCCGGCATGTGGCTACAGGAAATGAGCCAGCATTTTTGCGGAGAAAAAAGCATGGTACTCGGATACAGCAAGGTAAAGAGGAAGAAAAATGTCTTTGCCAATGCTTTGATTCGTTTTGACAACTGGTTCCACGCCATAAAATACCTCTCTTTCGCCAAATCAGGAATGCCCTATACCGGCTCGGGAAAAAACCTGGCCTATCACAAAAATGCTTTTTACCAGGTCAATGGCTTTATCAGTCATATGAACATGAAAAACGGCGAAGACGAACTCTTTATCAACGAAGTTGCCACAGCAAAAAATACGGCGATTTGTGTTGCCAGGGCTGCCCGTACGGAATCCGTAACCACACCGTCTTTCCGTCAATGGGTAATACAAAAAAGAGAAGGGTTTTACCTCTTCCGCAATTTTAAAATACGGCATCGCATTCTGCTTAACACGTATTACATGGCCCAGTTTTTATTCTGGCTGCTACCCATCCCGCTTGTATTTCTGGGTATGAATCCCGTAACACTGCTTACCCTGATACTTATAAAATGGGGCATACAGTATGCGGTTATGGCCAGGCTCGCCAAAAGATTCGACGAAAAAGGCCTGATGTGGCTTCTTCCGATATACGAATTCGTACTTATTAGTGTACAATTTTATATCTTTATAACTGGTTTTAGAAAAAGCACACGTTGGAAATAACCTCAGAAATTGTCCGAAAAAACATAGAAAAGGCCCGTGAAGGCGACCAGAAGGCTTTCAATTTCCTTTTAGACCATTACTGGAATGACATTTACGGTTTTCAGCTGATCCGGACCAAAAATGAAAACGACGCCGAGGACATCACTATTCAGACGTTCTCCAGGGCATTTGACAAAATTGATACTTTCGATAACAATTACTCCTTCAAAACCTGGCTGACTACCATCTCCAAAAACATACATCTCGATCTGGTCAGAAAACGGAAGTCGAGCCTGTTTCAGGCGACTTCACAAGACGAGGATAAGGTTTACGAGGTTCCGGACGACGCACCTTCGGCAGAAGACAACCTGATCTACGAGCAAAACCTGGCTCAACTCAAACGCTTTATCAAAAAGCTGAAACCTCATTATCAGGATGTTATCAATCTCAGATATTTCAGAGAACTCAGCTATCAGGAAATAGCATCAGAGCTGAACGAACCGCTCAACAATGTTAAAGTAAAACTCCTGAGAGCAAGAAAGCTACTTGCGGAAATCATTCACAGAAGTAAGAATGTATAATGCATTAAAAAGGCTTGGTCCCGGACTGTTATTTGCCGGAGCTGCCGTAGGAGTCTCTCACCTCGTACAATCTACCCGTGCCGGAGCGGATTTTGATTTTGGTCTGATCTGGGCACTTCTGCTTGTTCATCTTTTTAAATATCCTTTTTTCCAATATGGCCCGAGATACACCCTGGCCACAGGAGAATGTCTTCTGGACGGATACCGGAAACTGGGAAATCCTGTCCTTATCACCTATTTCATACTTACGTTTGCCACGATGTTTACCATACAGACTGCGCTGACTATTGTTACGGCAGGTCTGGCCTCTACCCTGTTCGGAATTACTACCGACACCGTCACCTGGAGCGCTATAATTACAGTAACATGTATGTTTATTCTGCTTTTGGGGCGGTATAAACTGCTCGACAAGCTGATGAAGGTCATTGTGCTTACACTTACCATAAGTACCCTGATTACCGTTATGCTGGCCATACCAGAAACCACAGCTCCGCATTCGCTCAAGCAAGTCTTTCCGAAAAGTGATGCCGGTATGGCTTTCCTCATCGCTTTCATGGGATGGATGCCGGCACCTCTCGACATCTCGATATGGCATTCTCTCTGGACCATGGAAAAGAGAAAGAATATCCCCGGCTACAGTCTTAAAAATTCCATTACCGACTTTAATATCGGATACAGCAGCACCATAGTACTCGGAATATTGTTTATGGCACTCGGCGCTTTGATCATGTTCGGTTCGGGCGAGGTCTTTAGTAATAATGCCACAACATTCTCCGAACAACTCATTGCCTTATACACCGGAAATCTCGGGGAAGTCGCATACATTATCATAGCCATAGCTGCTTTCACTACCATGTTCAGCACTACACTTACCACGCTCGATGCTTCTCCGAGAGCCATGTCGTACACCACCAGGCTCCTTATGGGAAAGTACCACAGGAATTCTTATATGTGGTGGATGATAATACTTGCTACAGGTACCATTGCCATTCTTCTGTTTTTCCTCTCCGAAATGAAAACGCTCATAGATATCGCGACGATACTATCCTTTGTTACCGCACCTTTCTATGCCATTATCAATTTCCGCCTGATCTGTTCGTCACATACCCCGGAAAAAGACAAGCCCGGTATATCTCTGAAAATTATAAGCTGGCTGGGGATCATATTTCTCACCGGATTTACCATCTGGTATGTTATCACGCTTTTTTAGATCCATGAACCGATAGTAAAAAAGGCAGTCGTACTTCGCGATCATCATACCTGCTACTTCATACTTCTTTTGTATCTTTGTAGCACAAATACAGAGCTATGAGTGTAGAAACTGTTGCGAATGCGGCACCACCGAAAGGCAAACCGAAATGGCTTCGTGTAAAGTTGCCTACCGGTAAGAAATATACAGAACTTAGAGGGCTGGTAGATAAATACAAGCTCCATACTATATGCACATCGGGGAGTTGCCCTAATATGGGGGAATGCTGGGGAGAAGGTACTGCTACCTTTATGATCCTCGGGAATGTATGCACCAGGTCGTGCGGATTTTGCGGCGTAAAAACGGGCAGACCCGAAACCATAGACTGGGAAGAACCGGAGAAGGTTGCCCGCTCTATAAAATTAATGAACATCAAACATGCCGTGCTCACCTCGGTAGACCGTGACGATCTTAAGGATATGGGATCTATTATCTGGGCAGAAACCGTAAAAGCGGTACGACGCATGAACCCGGAAACCACTATGGAAACATTGATTCCTGATTTCCAGGGTGTCGAAAGAAACATAGACAGGATCGTAGAAGTTTCACCCGAAGTGGTATCCCATAATATGGAAACCGTGAGGAGACTGACCAGGGAAGTGCGTATACAGGCTAAGTACGATCGAAGCCTTGCCGTATTGAAATACCTGAAAGACCAGGGTGTGCGAAGAACCAAATCGGGGATCATGCTCGGACTTGGTGAAACCGAAGATGAAGTACTGGAAACCATGAGAGACCTCAGGGATGCGCAGGTAGACATCGTTACTATAGGACAGTACCTGCAACCCTCAAAAAAACATCTTCCTGTAAAACAGTTTATCCTTCCGGAACAGTTCGAAAGGCTGCAGAAGGCAGGACTGGAAATGGGATTCCGTCATGTGGAAAGTGGTGCGCTCGTCAGGTCTTCTTATAAGGCACACAAGCACATTCAATAATTCCCCTTTGCGAATTCCGAACAGGTATAATTTAAGAATTTAACCCCCTCCCAGGGTATGAACAAGATAAAAATTGCCATAAATGGTTTCGGGCGTATCGGCAGAACGGTGTTCCGTCTGCTTCTCGATCATCCGGGAATCGAAGTCGTGGCAATCAATGATCTCGCCGACAGTGAGACACTGAGCCACTTACTCAAATATGACAGTATACACGGCGTACTCCCGGACAAAGTGAGTTTCGATTCCGGATCGATCATCGTCAATCAAAGACATTTCCCTTTACTGAATGTCCGTGATATCCAAGAGATCGACTGGACGCCGTATGCCCCCGATATGATCCTGGAAGCCACCGGAAAATACAAAAAGAAAGCGCAACTGGAGCATCACCTGAAAGGTGGTGCCGGAAGCGTTATACTTTCCGTACCCCCAGAGGATGACCAGATAAAAATGGTAGTGCTGGGTGTTAACGGACATATTCTGGACGGCACGGAAGATATCGTCTCCAATGCCTCCTGCACAACGAACAATGCCGCTCCGATGATAAAGGTTATACACGATCTCTGCGGTATCGAACAGGCATACATCACCACAGTTCACTCCTATACCTCGGACCAAAGCCTTCACGATCAACCCCACAGAGATCTGAGAAGAGCCAGGGCAGCTGCACAATCCATAGTACCTACCACTACCGGAGCAGCCAAAGCCCTTACCGGAATATTTCCGGAACTCAGCGATGTGATCGGCGGATGCGGAATCCGTGTCCCCGTACCGGATGGCTCGCTTACCGACATTACCTTTAATGTAGGTAAAGAAACTTCCATCGATACGATCAACAATGCTTTCCGGGAAGCGGCCGAAGGCGATCTGAAAGACATACTGTCGTACACCGAAGATCCAATTGTATCGGTAGATGTTATCAATAACCCGTATTCGTGCGTCTTTGATTCGCAAATGACATCGGTGATCGGTAAGATGGTGAAGATCATAGGCTGGTATGACAACGAATACGGATATAGTAACCGTATCGTAGATCTCATGCTGTACCTGCATAAGAAAAAAACAAAAAAACAAGCACACGGTGTCCATTAACAATGTACTACAAAAAATATTCCGGATCGTCAATTTCAGCAATAATTACGGAATATCTTTTACATGTTTAATTTTTGTTTTTAGCGGGAACCCTGTTATATTTATGTGAATCATTAAAGCATGAAGGGACACTCTCATATTTTATTCTCTTTCTTTGTATTCTTCCTTCCGGGCCTGGTTATCGGTCAGTATAATCATACTGTTGAAGATTCCGTAGAAAGTACCATCCGTGAGGTGTATGTTTATAAAAACAGATTTGACCTCGTGCATGCCGTGGAACAACTTCAGCACGCAGTAAAAATATCCGACACCCTTAAGAGAAAACGTTCGCCTTACCTGTTTGATTGCTATACGCTTTTCATTCAGCTCTACCTCGATTTTGATCGTAGCGAAGACCTTCAGGTCTATGAATTTCTGAGCGAATCCAATTTACGTCCCAACCCGGATATCATCAAAGAAGCCAGGTTCCTCTCCCTTAAAGCACTAAAGGCGGCACGGAACGAAAATTATTCCAAGGCGGCCAGGCTGATTGAGGAAGCCAAAGCCCTGGTGGTTTCCGAGAACCAGACCGAAAGAAACCGTGTGTATTATTATGAAGCCCAAATTTTCCTGGAGCAGAAGAAATACAAACAGGCCATTGCCCTGTTACAGGAGGTCTATCCCCTACAGGACAACTATGAACAAAAATATATCAATGCCGGTATATTACTCGACCTGGCCTCTGCCTGCCAGAAACTGAAAGCATCAGATCGTGCCGTATCCTATATGGAAAAAGCTACCGTCATGCTACAGGATGCTGACTTTCCGAAGCTGGAGTTACGTAAAAATTTACTTTGGACAGATATTTTACTCGCCCTGGGTAAAAAGGCAGAGGCGGAAACCTATATGACGCAGGCCCGGCAGTTCAAAGAAAAGTATTTTAATGCGTATGCCATAGAGCAACGAAGCGATGTAGCTTATCAGAATACTTCCAATTTTAAGGACAGGGTCATCAAACAATACAGAACCGATGCGGGTAAACTGGCCCGGCAGGTTAATATTGCCAAGATGATTTCCATCTTCAGCTCCATCCTCGTTATCGTGATCTTCATCCTTACCATGTCACTGTACCGAAACAATAAAATAAAGCTAAAAACCAACAACCTTCTCGTCAAGAAAAACAAGGAGTTGCAAACGGCAAAAGAAGAAGCAGAGAAAGCATTACAGGTCAAAGCCCGATTTTTGTCTACGGTGAGCCACGAACTGAGAACTCCGCTCTATGCGGTTACGGGACTCACCCACCTGCTTCTGGAAGAAAATCCTAAAGAGAGCCAGAAAGAATATCTGAATTCTCTTAAATTTTCCGGAGAATACCTTCTTAACTTTATCAACGATATCCTCCAGGTCAACAAATCGGAAGCCAACCAGCTCAAAGTGAAAAGAGTTCCTTTTAATATGGAGCAAATGCTGGTCAAAGTAGTCCGGTCCCTGGAACATTCTGCCAAAGAAAACAATAACACTATTTCGCTTAATCTCGACAGGAACATCCCCGCAAAACTCATAGGAGACTCCCTGAAATTATCCCAGGTTTTTATTAACCTTATCGGGAACGCCCTTAAATTTACCGAAAGCGGTGAGGTCATGGTGCGCGGGAATATCCTTAAAAAGACTACGGACAACATTACCATCCGTTTTGAGGTACAGGACAACGGAATGGGAATTGAGTCGGAAACGCTACCGCTTATTTTTGATAGTTTTGCCCAGGGATCTACCCAAATAAACCGCAAATACGGTGGAACCGGACTGGGTCTTACCATCGTAAAAAACCTGCTGAACCTTATGGGTAGCGATATTAAGGTAGAAAGTAGTCCCGGAAAAGGAAGCACATTCACCTTTGATCTTTCCCTAACCACTACGGGCGAAATCGAAATTTCCGGGGAGGCTGTCCCTGCTGTGGAGGAAGAACTGACCGAGGAAGAGATCGTGTTCGAAAATATTCACGTTCTCCTGGTAGAAGACAACAAAATCAACCAGGTCGTTACCAAAAAAATGCTCGCCAAGAAAAATATCACCTCCGAAGTGGCCAACGACGGTTACGAAGCCATAGAAATGGCCAAAAACAATACCTACGACCTTATTCTTATGGATATCCATATGCCGGGGATAAGTGGTATCGTAGCCACGGAAGAGATCAGAAAATTCAACAAAAAAGTACCGATCGTCGCGCTTACGGCCATATCACTGGAAGAAAACATGGATGCGCTCTACAATGCAGGATGCAACGACATCATCACCAAACCTTTTAAGCCCCAGGTATTCTATAAAAAGATCAGGAATTGTCTCGACCGTTTTAAACGTCAGAACAGCTGACCGGTATAGCTTTTATTTATCTCCCCCGGAAACATACGCACTGACAACGGCATTGAATTTCTCTCCGTCTCCGAATAAAAAAGCGGTACGTATTCCCAGAAAAAAAATATGGTCCACTTTATCCTGAAGTCGCATAAAATCCTTTTCTGTAGTCAGTATCCTGCTTTTTTGGCGCAACTTGTACAGCTCGTCTTCACTGAAATTGTGATGATCGGGAAAGTTGAGATGTTCGAAATCCATTCCTCTGGTTCGCAGAAATTCGACAAGAGGAGCCGGATTTGCAATCCCGGTGACCAGTGTAAAGTGCGCTTCTTTCCAGGAGTTCAATGGCAGGGTCTCCTCCCGGGAGTTTATCGAATTACCGTATGCTATCGCAGTAAAAAAAATCTGCTGTTCTCCTCCGGGAGCCAGCGATCTCACTATTTGCTCTTTTTCTTCCTCCCCCAGGTCTTCAGGGCATTTTGTTACGATAATGATATGGGCCCGGCGTGCCTGTAATGTATCATCCCGCAGGTCACCTGCAGGAAGGAACATATCGTGTACATAAAGTTTGTCATAGGCCGTAAGCACAATATTCAAGCCGGCTTGGACCTTACGGTGCTGAAAGGCATCATCGAGTATAATAACGTCAGGGGCAACCTCAGCTTGTAAAAGATTATGGATACCATGTACCCGGTCTGCGTCTACCGCAACCATTACTCCCGGGAATTTTGCATGATACTGGCAGGGCTCATCCCCCAGGGATTCCACTCCAGATTCCGGACCTGCCAGTACGAACCCTTTTGATTTTCTCTTATATCCCCTGCTCAGCGTCGCTACCTTATAACCGGGCTGTAAAAGCCTGAGAAGGTATTCTACCATAGGTGTTTTTCCTGTTCCGCCAACACTGAGATTACCCACACAAATAACAGGTGTATCAAAAGAAAAAGACCGGAATATCCCCCGGTCAAAGAAAATATTCCTGATTTTCACAACACCACCGTAAAGCAGGGAAAAAGGCCAGAGTATTTTTCGGAGTTTCTGCATATTCTCTATGAACAAAGTGTCTTATCAATGGATGCCAGACCTGTTTTTTTGACGGTATGGCATTTTATAACACAAATTACGGTTATTTTTTTTACATCCCTCTCATTCCCGATTTTTCCATGTATCTTTAAACCTGAATTCTCCACAGCTAAATACAATGGTTTTAACTTATAAAAAAGGAACTGCATGCGTATAAAAGACGTCATCGATTGCCTGGAGGAGCTCGCACCCATGGCCTATGCCGAAGATTTTGACAATACCGGACTACTGACAGGCCATAAAAACACCAAGGTTAAAGGTATTCTCGTTACTCATGACACCCTTGAGGAAGTGGTTGATGAGGCCATCCAAAAAGATTGTAACCTCATCATCAGCTTTCACCCTATTATATTTTCGGGGCTTAAAAAGTTCAATGGCAACTCCTATGTAGAACGTACAGTGATAAAAGCCATCCGTTACGACATTGCTATTTTTGCCATTCATACCGCACTGGACAATGCTTTCAACGGGGTAAATGCCACATTATGTGATGTTTTGGAATTAAGTAATCGCAGTATCCTCGTTCCGCAACGGGAAACAGTAAAAAAACTACTGACTTTTGTCCCAAAGGATCGGGCCGATACGGTACGCGATGCCTTGTTCCGGGCAGGTGCCGGAAGTATCGGCAATTATGACAATTGCAGCTTTAACCTCGAAGGTACCGGAACTTTCTGCGGCAATGAAAACAGTAACCCGGTTATAGGTGAGCGGGGCACCACCCGCTATGAACCCGAAACGCAGATAGGTGTTACCTTCCCGAAACATCTGGAAAGGAAAATCATGAACGCCCTGCTTAGCAGCCACCCTTATGAAGAAGTTGCCTACGAGATCACCACACTTGAAAATTACAACCAACACATCGGTATCGGTATGATCGGTGAATTATCCGAACCCATGGAAGACCGGAAATTTTTGCTGCACATCAAAACAAAAATGCAGCTTTCCTGTATACGACATTCCGGTCTGCTCCATAAAAAAATCAAAAAAGTTGCGGTACTCGGCGGCAGTGGTGCTTTTGCCATTTCAAATGCCAAAAATGCCGGAGCAGACGTTTTTATTACGGGAGACGTTAAATATCACGAGTTTTATAAAGCCGAAAAACAAATGATTATTGCTGATATTGGGCACTATGAGAGCGAACAATATACAAAAAATCTTTTGTTTGAGCATCTTACAAAAAAAATTCATAATTTTGCACCTGCCTTACCCGGAGGTAAGGTGGTTTTATCTGAGTGCAATACAAATTCGATCAAGTATTTATAACCTATGGCAAAAAAAACCGAAGCTACTGTAGAAGAGAAATTAAGAGCCTTGTATGATCTGCAGTTAATTGACTCCAGAATTGATGAAATAGCCAACGTGAGAGGAGAACTACCTCTCGAAGTAGAAGACCTGGAAGACGAAGTCGAAGGACTGAAAACACGGTTAGAGAAGCTGGGAGTAGAGCAGGAAAACCTCACCCAGGAGATTGCCAACAAGAAAAACGCTATCGAAGAGTCCAAAGGGCTTATCAAAAAATACACGGAGCAACAAAAAAATGTTCGAAACAATCGTGAATTTAATTCCCTGACCAAGGAAATCGAATTTCAGGAGCTTGAAATTCAACTTTCCGAAAAACACATCCGGGAATTCAAAGTACAGATCGAACAGAAAAAAGAGGTGATCACCGAGACCAAAGAACGTCTCAAAGAACGCGAAAGCCACCTCAAGCACAAAAAAGGAGAGCTCGATGCTATCCTTGCCGAAACAGAAAAAGAGGAGAACACTCTTAAAGAAAAATCCAAAGAGTACCAGGAACTCATCGATGACAGACTGGTAAAAGCCTATAAGCGTATCCGGGAGAATGTAAAAAACGGTCTTGCCGTAGTTGCTATCGAAAGAGGAGCTTCAGGAGGTTCATTCTTCACTATTCCGCCACAGGTACAAATGGAAATCGCAGCACGCAAAAAGATCATTACGGATGAGCACAGTGGGCGTATTCTGGTAGACCCTAACCTGGCTGATGAAGAAAAAGCCAAAATGGAAGAACTGTTCCAATCGCTGTAAAAAGAGCATCTAATATGAGTATGTAAAGGCCGGAAGATTTTCCGGCCTTTATTTTTATACTGTTTTTGTCCGTTTTATACAATCCTTATCTACCCGTTATACCCAAATTTGTGATTACAAACGAACAGTAATCAACATGAAAACATTGCACCTTTATTTCGGGCTTATTCTATTCACATTTCACATTAACGCACAAAATCAATCCGCCATGGCTACACCTTTTCACATGAAATTAAACGCAGGAATTATCACCGACAAGCTTGCGGAAACCAAAAAGTTTTATACGGAAGTTCTCGGTTTCGGTGTCTCTTTTGAAAATGAGTTTTACCTGCTTCTGCACACTCCCGATAAAACATCGGAAATCAGCTTTCTTCAACCGGAACACCCATCCCAACAACCACTTTTCCGGACAGCCTTCAACGGACAGGGCGTATATCTGACCATAGAAGTCGATCATGTAGATAACGTGTACGCCAGGATCAAAGACAGCCATATCCCTATAGTTATCCCAATACGGGACGAACTCTGGGGCGACCGGCACTTTGCCATACGGGACCCCAATGGAATAGGTATCGATATCGTTACCTACCACGCCCCGGAGGATTAAGAATTTTACTGAAAAAAGTTATACGAATAAAAAATCCCCGGTGATCCGCATAGCAACAACCGGGGATTTTTAAATCCAAAAGGGTATGTTCCCTACAGTTTTAATAATTTTCGGGTCACTGTAGTGCCGCCTTCAAGAGAAATAACTTTACAGATATAAATTCCCCGGCGATATCCGGAAAGATTAAGTTCTATACTGTTTTTACCTGCATTTACCGTTTTGGTGTCCGCAAATACCTGGTTTCCTCTTTGGTCAAAAAGCTGAATCCCTACCGAAGTATCCCTGTTGCTTCGGAAAACAACACAAGTAGTACGCAATACGGGATTTGGAAATATAAAGACTTCGGATATTTCCGGAGCTCCCGCGGTTCCGCAAGATCCCAGCGTAGCACCAATCCGAAGTAACTGTTCGGCTGCAATCTCAGGCAGACAAAGCGTTTTCCCCCTGTAGCATATTTGTATCTTACGGAAAAAACGATCGTTACCACAACGTATATCCTCTGCTTCGACTACGATGTCCTGCTCTGCGGAACATCCGGAATCGTCTGTTACGGTCAGGGTGTAAACGGTAGTCTCCTGCGGGCTGACACTAATTGTACTTTCTGTATCTCCGGTACTCCACAAATAGGTATATACGCCCGATCCGCCGGTAACCATGGCAGCTAACACGGCAGATTCTTCCGGTGCGTAACCGGGATAGACTTTATCATCTCCTTCGATGGTAATGACCAGGGCCTCCGGCTCTTTTATTGCTATTTCCGTCGATAATTCCGTCCCGGAGGCATCTGTAATAACCACGGTGTAATACCCCGCTGCAAGTCCTTCCGCATATGCCGTATCGGCGCCATTACTCCAGGTATAGGTATAGGGCAGCACACCTCCTGTGACTTCGACAGTAGCCGCACCGTCGTTTGCGCCGTTACAGCTGGCATCGGTAGCTGCCGTACTTACAAGCTCCATAGCAGTTTGCATACGAAAACGTGCATATACGGGGAAATGGTCTGAAGTAGTATTGGTATAATTGCTACTGTAAAACTCGTATCCGACCCTTGCTGAACCTTCCACGAAACTATCTTCGAGTTCATCGGAGATCATGATATGGTCTATCATATTTTCCCGGAAGACATACGATCGGAAATTACGGTCACTCAACACGGAAGAGACGACACGATAATTAGCCGTATCATCTACATAGGCCTGGTACGTAGACACTGTTGTATTTACATTGTCGGCCACCGTCTCGTCTACATCATCATTGAAATCTCCAAGTACAATCAGGCTGGCATCGGCATACATCACATCCAGGCTGTCTTTGAGTACCTCTACATCGTATTTACGCATATCGTATCTCGATTGAGAACCACTGCTGCTGTTTGCCCTGGCGTGCAGTGCCACAAAATTGACCTGCTGCGTCACGCCTCCGACCGTTACATCTGCTTTCATGAGATATGGCAGTCTGCCGCTGGCAAAAAAACGTGTAGGATCATCGGGATACCCGGTTAATGCACTGCTGTCACCACCGTTGTAATAAGGGTGGATCGTAGCCAGCAACGGTTTGGTCTCTACCGGAGTGACCACGGCAGTTTTGTAAATAAAACCTACTTTTTGCTTCACTTCGGTATCATTGGGATAGGAAGTATAGTCGGACAGGACATAATCATATCCTTCCATTTCACTCACCATCAAGGCAAACAAAGCATCATCGGATATTTCTTCTACAGCGATAACATCGGCATCCAATGTGCGGAGTATCGCTTTTACACTGTCCTTCTGTATCTGGTCTGAGTTGGGATTTCCGGCTGGTGGTGCATTCGATTCGTCCCCGAACCATTCGATATTCCAAGCGACAACATCAAGAGTTTCTTCTTTCGGGATTCCGAGATCACCTCCTTCGGGAATATAGGTTTCGGCACAGGCTATGTCCGTACGCATTCTGGGCAGTAATTGATAGACCTCCTGAAACTTTCCGATCACTCCTGTGAGTGCTTCGCAACTCTCGGGCTGCGCCAGTCCTACTATACTCGCCACATCATTGTCTATACGCAGCTCCCCGGACCCTGTTTGATCGGAAACCACATAATTGGAATTCCCGAAAAGCATATCGCCGGGCACGGGAAAAGTGACTCCGGCAATTCGGACCAGTTCCCCGGGATGATCTCCCAGTTCCGCCAGGGTTATCGTTACGGGTTGTATAGGATTATTGGCAGCCCCGAAACCGGTCACTTCTGTAACAGGGCTTATTTGTACCTGATTGTTGAAAGCACTTCTCGTACCGGTCAGTGTTATGGAATCTCCGATCTGAAATGTTCCGTTTCCATGTACAGCCGCATCAAAAACAGCTATTCCGCCGGTACCATCCTGGATATAAGCCGAGCCTGCGAACTGATCGGATACGGTGAGAACTCCCGTAATAGTTACAACAGTCCCTTCTGCGGCGTTTCTGGCTTCGGCAACAGATATGAGTTCGGTAGGCTCCGTAATTCCGCCATTCGCCGCACCCGGTGTAGGCAATGCAGGTACGTAGGTAGACGTATTTCGCGCGCCACCCGATCCGTTGGGCATACGTTGCAGGGAGTGATTGTCCTTATCACCCTCCCCGGCCTCATTTACCTGAGGTTCGCCCGGGTTCAGCAAAGCCAGCAAACCTTCATCATCTGCGTCGTTGGTATCGTAGACGACAGCATCGAGAAGATTATCCGTCGTTACCGGGGTTCCGGTCGGAAAATCTGCAGAAGTCCCCAAATACAATGCTACCGCATCGGCACCGTTTTGTAATGTATTTCCCGGAAAGACGATGGATACATTGGGGACATCTTCA
>NZ_FPJE01000025.1:0-13930 GCF_900119185.1 Sinomicrobium oceani
ACGGCAGAGGATAAGACCAAGGTATATGGGGAGGAAGACCCAGCCTTTACGGTAAGCTATACTGGTTTTGTAAACGGTGATGAGGAGACGTCCCTTGGCGGTACGCTGGATATCACCCGTGAACCCGGCGAGGATGTAGACACCTATGCGATTACTGCATCGGGCTACACCTCCGGTAACTATACGATCAGCTACACGGCCGGTACCCTGGAGATCACCCCTGCCGCACTTATGGTAACAGCAGAGGATAAGACCAAAGTATATGGGGAGGAAGACCCTGCCTTTACGGTAAGCTATACTGGTTTTGTAAACGGTGATGAGGAGGCGGCCCTCGGCGGTACGCTGGATATCACCCGTGAACCCGGCGAAGATGTAGATACCTATGCGATTACTGCATCGGGCTACACCTCCGATAACTATACGATCAGCTACACGGCTGGTGTTTTGGAAATTACTCACCGCGTAGTGACTATCAGTTTTGCAGCCGGAGCAGAGATTACAAAAACGTACGACGGAACGGTTTCTGCGCATATCGAAGCATCTGATTTGGCTTTTGCCTCAGGTGATGTTGTAAACGGTGATAATGTGTTTATAACGCTGGCTACAGGTACGGGTACTTATGATACGGAAGATGCGGGTGAAGACAAGGAAGTAACCTTGTTACTGGACGAGATCTCACTGACTGGTACGGATGCAGGCAATTATACACTTGGTAACACTACTGCTATACAAGGTAATGTAGGTCGCATTTTACCTGCGGAGATCAGTGATATAACCTTTCCTGACGGTACTTTTGTATATGACGGAACGATAAAATCGCTGTATATAGAAGGAACACTTCCGGAAGGTACTTCGGTACAGTATACCGATAATACCCGTATCGATGCAGGAGTACAGACCGCTGTTGCCGTAATTACCGGGGCTGATTATGTAACCGTGGAGCTCAGTGCGGTACTGACCATAGAAAAAGCATCGCAACAACTGACTTTTCCACCCGTTGCAGACCGGGAAGATACGGACCCTGACTTTCAGCTCGATGCCATGTCGGATTCCGGATTGCCGGTAAGCTATACCTATAGCTATACCTCTGAAGATCCGGCGGCTACGGTTACCGAAGAGGGAATGGTTACCCTGTTGAGCTCTGGTGAGATAACGATTACTGCACATCAGGAAGGCAACGAGAACTATCTCCCTGCAGTACCGGTGAGCAGGACGTTAACAATATACAGTGCGAACGCGGCTATCAGCAGCCTGGAAATAAACGGTACGGTTTATGACAAGCCGGGATCGGAAATTTATTACCTTGTGGATTGCGGGGATACCGAATCGCAAAATCAGGTGTATATCAGAACTTCCGACCCTAATGCTGTGGTAACACCAGGTCGTTCCTTTGTTATAGACACCCCTCGTGCAGGTATTTATACACAGGTCGTAACGGTAACATCACAGGACGGACAGCAATCGGAGCAATACACGATCACGGTAGAGCGTCGTTTTGCCTTTGCCGATATTGTAGAGCAGAAGTTCAACAATGTGCTGATCGTCAATAATAACCCTCAGACCAACGGAGGATACAGGTTTGTAAAATACGAATGGTTTAAAGACGGTACGTTTATCGGTTCGGGACAGTATTACTCTGCCGGAGACGATGCCAGCGATTCTCTCGATCCGAATGCGCTGTATAGTGTGCAGGTTACTACCGAAGAAGGGGAAGTACTTACTGCCTGTGCATCTGCTGTGATCCTGGAGGCTTCGGCAACGATGAAGGTATGGCCAAACCCGGTACTGTCCGGGGAAATGCTGCACCTTTTGGCCGATCTCTCACAGGCAGAACTTTCGAGCCTTTCCGTAAAGGTTTACAACCAGAGCGGAAGAGAGGTGATGCGTATGAGCAGCAAGGATAAGGAAACGAAAATATCGTTACCACGTCTTCCCGGTGTTTACCTGGTGCAATGCCAGACGAACCAGAGGACAAAGACCTTTAAGATCATTGTAAAATAATACAACTTCAGGGAGATGCCCGGTCAACAGCCTTGTGGCATGGGCGGCATCTCCTTTTAAACAGAGCACATAACACGTTGTCATGAAAAATACAGTTGCATTCATATCACCGATACTTTTAACGCTGGTGATGGTCCTGGTATCTGCCAGGGGTATGGCCCAGAACCATAATGAAGTATCCGTATACATATCCGGACCTTTCCAGTCCCTGCGGACCGATGCGGGAAGCGGAGGCGCCTATCACGCCCGGAACGGGGGAAGCCTTGGAATAGGTTATGGCTATGCCTTCAGCGAAAACTGGAGTGTATTGCTCCATGCCGAAGTACAGTTTTACAGTTCGGCTATAAGCTACGGACAATTTTCCGATGCTTATGAGACTACGGATATCGAAGGAGATACTTTCGAATTCCGATATACATTTTCGGGATATAAGGAAAAGCAAAAGGCATATTTTGTAGAGATCCCACTCATGCTGCAATACACCAGCCCGGGGGTAAATACCCGGTTTTATGCCGCTGCCGGTGTAGGGATAGGCTTTTCGGTAGATGCTACCTATAGCGCCGACTACAGCAAACTAAGCACCAGCGGATATTACTCCCAATGGGATGCGGAATTACAGGCTCCGAAATTTATGGGATTCGGTAATTTCGGTAAAGGAAGTGTAGCTTCCCGCGACCTGGAGCTCAAAAACACCTATATGCTGAAGCTGGAAACAGGGATAAAACAGGTGCTTAACGATAAGAATGCCCTTTACCTCGGCGTATATCTGAATTACGGACTTAACGACCTTTCGGAAGATAAATCCGCCACGGCATCCGTATTGACATACCAGACCGATAACCCTTCGGAATTTGATATCAACACCCTGTTGTATTCCGGAAATACACGTTCCGACAGTAAACTGAGAGCGGTAGGTTTCGGTTTAAAACTCAGGTATGGTTTTTCCTGGTAATAGAAATGCCGCAAAACCCGGATATAACAACGCCCCGGGGCTTCTTATAATTTCCGGAGTGTAAAACGGTGCATGCCTTCATAATCATACTCAAGGGTTAAGAAAGGATAGAGCCGGATAATAGATTTTACAATAGCAAGACCAAGGCCGGTGGACCGCTCGTTTTGTTCGTTTTTATAAAAGCGTTCAAAAATCTGTTCCTTATTCAGGGGCGTTTCACCGGAATTGGAAATAACCACTTCACGTTCCGATACCGAAATATCCAATATTCCCCCTTTGATGTTGTGAACAATGGCATTTTTGAGAAGATTGCCGATGAGACTGGACGCCAGATCGGGGTTTATTTCGGCTATGAAATCTCCTTGTTCCCGGAAGGCAACCTCGGTGTTTTTGGATGTTATCAGCATTTCAAGATCATTAAGGGCCTGTTTGATCAGGTCGTTCAACAGGATATCTCCAGAAGGCTGAAACTGTCTGTTTTCTATTTTCGAAAGCATCAGGAGAGAGCGGTTGAGCCGTTTGAGACGTTGAAGCGTACGACTGATTTCATCGATCTGTACCAGGCTTTCTTCCGTCAGGTCGGGCCTGTTCATCAACAATTCCAGTTTATTGCTGGCTATCGCAAGCGGAGTTTGCAATTCGTGAGAAGCATTTTCTATAAATTGTTTCTGTTGCAGGTAAACCGTTTCGTTACGCTCGATCATTGCCGACAGCTCCGTATATAATTCGTCGAATTCCCTGATGGTTGCCGGCATGGGGTCCAGCCGGTTACGCCCGCCTATCTTATAATGGCGCAACTGTTCCATAAAACGGTAAAAAGGCGTCCACGCTTTCCTCAGGATAAAATGGTTGATGAGAATAATACTCACGACCAGGGCAATATACAATACGACTAAAGCAGTGAGAAGGTCTTCCAGCAACTCGTCTTCCTCTACCGTAGACGTGTATATTTCCAGTTGATATTCCTGTCCCTTACTCGAAAATATGCTTTGCAATACCCTTACCGGTTCGTCGTCATCGTCGTAAGGCATGTACATTTTAGAGTTGTAGATGTGCGATTTCCGGGAATAATCCCCCGGGGGCAGCGGGGTTACCCGGAATCTTGCGATATCGTATTCGCGGGTCAGCAGAATTTCCAGATCACTTTCCGCTTCATGCATAATGCGCAACCTCGTATCTTTGAGACCGTCGTCGATATTGTCATAGACCTCTTCGATAATATACATGTAAAACAATGCGGCCCACAGGGCGATAATTCCCAGTATGGCAATAACAAGATACCGTAGCGTATAATTTTTGAGGGAACGTTTTTGCATGTCTCAGACGATTTTATAGCCCACACCGTAAACAGCCTGTATATCGACTTCGGCTTTGGCCTTATTGAGTTTTTTACGCAGGTTTTTGATCTGGGAATACACAAAGTCCAGGCTGTCGGCCTGGTCTGTATGATCGCCCCAGACATATTCGGCAATGGACGTTTTGGTAATGAGCCGTTCCGGGTTGGTGATGAAGTAGTAGAGCAGGTCAAATTCCTTGCGGTTGAGCACCAGTTCCGTATGGTTTACCCGTACGGCCCTGTTCTCCGGGTCTATGGTGATATTGCGCCACCCGATATACTGTTCGCCGTTCTGGTTTTTCCGGCGGATGGCCGATTTGACCCTGGCATTGAGCTCGGCCAGGTGAAAGGGTTTGGCCAGGTAATCGTCCGCGCCGAGTTCGAGGCCGAGCACCTTGTCATCTACGGCATCTTTGGCAGAGATAATGATTACGGCTTCCTCTTTTCTGAGCTTTTTCAGTTCGGACAGGAGCTCGAGACCGCTTCCGCCCGGAAGCATGATGTCCAGGAGGATACAGTCGTAGTCATAAGAAACGATCTTGTCGAGTGCCGTATGGTAATCCGCGGCATGCTCTACAAGATAATTTCCCTTCTCCAGGGAGGTCCTCATGACCTGGGTCAATTCTTGCTCGTCTTCTATAATCAGGATCTTCATAATGCTAATGTACTCAAATTAAGCGGGTGAAAATACGATGGAAACCGGGAAAGATTCTGGAATACACCTTTTCCGGAAAATAGGGATATCGGAATACCGATACCTTCCCCGCACTCCACACCGGGATTCGTATGTGTTTTTATCGTATGATGCGAAACGGTTTTACCGTCCGGTATTGAAGCGATACCTGTTTTTAATGATGCTATATGGCTGGTGTCGCTTAAATAAAAAGCCTTCGGGATGGCAGTTCCGAAGGCTTTTTGGTATTCGGGACCGGTTGATGGAATATCATACGGCCCCGCAGCTAAAAAAAATAGTGCGTCTTACGCTTGTAATTAATTCCAGCCTCCTCCAAGTGCACGGTAGATATTAACCATGGCACTCATCTGCTGCATCTTGGTCTCTACCAGTTCAAAACGCGATTCGAGTGCATCCCGTTGGGTAAGCAGTACTTCCATATAATCTGCTCTGGCCGACCGGAAGAGGATATTGGAAATATCGATAGACTGGATCAGGGCATCCACTTCTTTGGATTTCAGATCGTAACTCTTCTCCAGGTTGCCGATCTTGGCCAGTTGATTGGCAACTTCGATATAGGCATTCAGTATAGTACGCTCATAGTTGTACACAGCCTGTATCTGTTTGGCATTGGCGCTGTAATAGGTGGCCTTGATCTCATTTCTGTTGATCAGTGGTGCCGTAAGGTCGCCGGCTACACTGTAGAGCAGGGATTCCGGTGTACGCAACAGGTATTTCGGGTTAAAGGCCTGGTATCCTATCCCGGCAGATATGCCGAGAGAAGGGTAGAAGCGTGCCTTTGCAGTCTTGATATCGAGTTTGGCCGCCACAAGTTCGAGTTCTGCCTGTTTGATATCGGGACGGTTTTCCAGTAATTGCGATGGCAAACCGGAATGTACCTGGTCCGGAATGAGCGTGCTGAAGGCATCGGAATCGCGCGCGATGTGTTGCGGATAACGTCCTGCCAGGAAATTGATCCTGTTCTCGGTTTCGGTGATCTTCTGCTGGATATCAAACTGCAGGCTCTTCGTATGATAAACTTCTGCTTCGAACTTCCGTACTGCCAGTTCGTTGACGCGTGCCGCTTCTTTCTGAAGTTTTACAATGCGTAGGGCATTGGTCTGAATATCGATGTTCTGTTGTACGATATGAAGCTGGTTGTCGAGCGCAAGCAGTTCGTAATAAGAGTTTGCAATTTCCGCGATCAGGTTGGTGATGACGAAATTTTTACCCTCTACGGTAGACAGGTACCGGCTTACAGCAGCTTTTTTGGCGTTGTGAAGTTTTCCCCAGATATCTATTTCCCAGGAAGCGTAGGCACCTACAAGATAGTCCTGCAGGGGCTCGGGCATTTCTTTTCCGGGTTTGATATCGGTAGTAGCTTCACTGGCACCCTGGCTGGTGTACCGGGCCTTTTTATCTACGGCAGCACCCCCGCGAAGTCCGATAAAGGGGAGGTATTCCCCTTTACGCGCCCTGATCTCGTTACGGGCAATTTCCAGTTCCTGGAGCGTAATGTTCAGTTCCTGGTTGTTCTCCAGGGCTTCACTGATCAGGGTGTCCAGGTACGGATCGGTAAAGTACTCTTTCCAGTTTATCCGGGCTGTGTTGAGACTGTCTTTCGGTTCGCCGGCATACTGTTCCGGAACGGTTGTATCTTCCTGAACCGTCTCGAGCGTGGGAGCACAGGAGTACAGGGTAATCAGCACAAGGATCCCGGCCAGGGATGTTTTGCTAACCAGACGGGACAAGCGCCCCGTTACCGGTTCCGGGCCGTTTTTCTGACCTTTACGTCCGGTAAAAGGCAGCTTTTTTCCGGGATTGTTGACTATAGTTTTACTGTTCATCGTCTGATCTTTTCATTAGTTTTGTCAAAAGCTTATTCATCTTACGGATTCTGGCCTGTAGTTTGCTTTCGCCCTCACTCACCCGCATAAACTCTTCGGAAACAGGTTCTGTATCTTCATCTTTGATCAGCTGTTTTCCGTCCGACATTTTAGCAAAGGCATAATACAATCCCGGGATAACGAGGATACCGAGGATGGTACCGAGAAGCATTCCTCCCATGGCCGAACCCCCTATGGTTTTGTTCCCTATGGCCCCGGCACCCGTGGCGATGACCAGTGGGATAAGTCCGGCGATGAAGGCAAAAGAGGTCATCAGGATAGGCCTGAACCGTACCCGGGCTCCTTCGATAGCCGCTTCTACAATAGTAGCGCCCTGCCTTCGCCGCTGTACGGCAAATTCTACGATAAGCACGGCGTTCTTACCTAACAGCCCTACAAGCATGATCACCCCGATCTGTGCATATACGTCGTTGGCCAGTCCCATGATCTTCAGTAAAAGGAACGATCCGAAAATACCGATAGGTAAAGAGAGGATAACAGCCAGCGGCAACATAAGGCTTTCGTATTGTGCAGCGAGTACGAGGTAGACAAAAACAAGTACGATGGCAAAGATGTATATCGATTCGCTTCCGCGTGAAGCCTCGTCATAAGAAAGGCCTTCCCAGGCGATGTCGTATCCCCTTGGCAGGGTCTCTGCGGCAACTTCTTTGATGGCATTAATAGCATCGCCGGAAGTGTACCCGGCAGCCGGAAGTCCCCGTATTGCAGCAGAATTGTACAGATTATACCTGGTGATCTCGTTAGGGCCGAGCCTTTTTTCCATGGTCATGAAAGCCGAGTAGGGTACCATTTCACCCTCTTCGTTCTTGACGTATAGTTTTTCGAGGTCGGACGGCATTCTCCTGTATTCCGGTGCGGCCTGGGTATACACCTTGAAGAACCGCCCGTATTTAATGAATCCCTGTTCGTAAGTACTACCGATAAGGATATTGAGGTTTTCCATGGCCTTCCCGATGGAAACGCCTTTTTGCATGGCCGCCTTGTTGTTGATCTTCAACTCGTATTGCGGGTAGTTGGCTGCAAAGAAGGTAAACAAACCGGTGATTTCCTTACGTTTTCTCAGGGCGTCCATAAAGTTGTCATTCACTTTTTCGAATTCCTGGAAATCGGTACTGTTGGTCTTGTCCAGCAAACGCATGGAGAAACCTCCGGAAGAACCGAATCCGGGCACGGCCGGTGGTTCGAAGTATTCTATGATCGCCCCGAGGTCTTTGGTCTCTTCCTCCAGTTCTTCCATGATCTCATGCACGCTGTGGTGACGTTCCGACCATGGTTTCAGGTTAATGAGACAGGTACCTGCGTTGGAACCCCGTCCTTCGGTCATAATCTCGTAACCTGCCAGCGAGGAAACAGACTCAACGCCTTCGGTTTCTTCACAGATTTTCTGTAGTTTCCTGGCCACCTCGTTGGTCCGTTCCAGAGTAGCCCCGGGGGGAGTCTGGATAATGGCATAGATCATCCCCTGGTCTTCGTTGGGGATAAACCCGGCGGGAAGGACTTTGTTGGTGAGGAAGATCCCCACACAGAAGGCGATGAGTATTCCGAACGTCACAACCCTGCGGTTTACGATAAGTTTCAGCACCCGTACATACCTGCCGGTAAGCCTGTCGAACTTCCGGTTGAACCAGTCTATAAACTTGTCTACGGGCGATTTGCGTTTTGCTTTACCGTGATTGTTTTTCAGCAGCATGGCACATAGTACCGGGGTCAGGGTAAGCGCTACGATAGCCGATAGGATGATGGCACCGGCCATAGTGATCGAGAACTGGCGGTAAAAGACCCCGACAGGGCCTGTCATAAAAGAAATAGGAATAAATACCGAAACCATAACGAGCGTAATGGCAAGAATGGCGCCTCCGATTTCTCCGAGTACCGCATAAGATGCCTTGTAAGGCGAAAGGTTTTCCTGGTGCATTTTCTCATGGACCCCTTCGACCACCACGATGGCGTCATCCACCACAATACCGATAGCCAGTACGAGGGCAAAAAGCGTGATCAGGTTGATGGACAACCCGAAAAGCTGCATGATAAAGAAAGTACCTATCAACGAGACCGGTACCGCAATGATGGGGATGATCGTGGAACGCCAGTCTCCCAAAAAGAGGAATACTACAATGGCTACCAGTATAAAGGCATCCCGAAGGGTGTGCAATACCTGTTCTATGGATGCGTCGAGGAAGTTGGATACGTCATACCCGATCTGGTAATCGATCCCGGGAGGAAAGTCTTCTTCCAGTTCTTTGAGTTTGCCTTTAACGGCCTTGATAACATCGTTACCGTTACTTCCGAAGGTCTGTTTCAGTACGATGGAAGCCGAGGGGTTGCCATCCAGGTTGGAATAAATATCGAAAAACTCACTGCCGAGTTCCACATCGGCGATATCCTGTAGTTTAAGGATTTCACCGTCTTCTTTGGCCCGGATAATGATGTTTTTGTAATCTTCGGGCTCGTTATACCGGCCCTGGTATACCAATACGTATTCGAGCGATTGTGTCTTTTTTCCGGAGCTTCTGCCGAGTCGCCCGGGCCGGGCAATGATACTCTGCTCGTTCATGGCTTCCAGCACCTCTTCGGCAGACACTTTGTAGGCACGCATACGATCGGGTTTGAGCCAGACACGCATCGCGTATTTCCGGCTTCCGAGTATCTGTGCACTGGCTATACCGTTGATCCGCTGAATTTCTGGAATGATCTTGGTGTATGCATAGTTGTAAAGAAACTTTTCGTCGTTGTTTTTCTCTTTACTGAACAGGTTGACATACATAAGCATACTGGGCTGTACGGGAGTGATGATAACCCCCTCCCGCTGTACGAGTTCCGGGAGCAGGGGCATTACCTGGTCTACCCGCGTCTTGACGCGGACCACAGCCTGGTTGGGATCGGTACCCGGTTCGAAAATAATACGAAGGGTTCCTTCTCCCGCACTGGTGGCATCCGAAGCGATATATCGCATGCCCTGTACACCGTTTATCGAGGTTTCCAGGGGGATGAGTGTCGATTTTACCAGTACGTCCGCACTGGCCCCGGGATAGGCAATAAAAATATTGACCGTAGTAGGGGCGATCTGCGGAAACTGGGAAATGGGCAATTGCCTGATCGCCAGCAAACCGACAAAAACTATGATTACCGATATGACAATGGCCAGTACCGGTCTCTTTATGAATTTAGCAAACATTTTGAGCTCTTTTTAGGTTTGAATTACTCTGCGTACATGTCCAGGTTGGCTATAACCTTTTGCGGCTCTTCGACCTCATAAGCTATTTTTTCGCCATCCCTGACCATCCGGATACCTTCGAGTAATATTTTATCGTTTACGGACAAACCTTTATCTATGATGAACAGGTTGGGTAATTCTGCCTTTACCGTGATTTCCCTCTGCCGTACGTGATCGTCCTTGTCGATGACAAAAACAAACTTTTTGCTGAGGATCTCAAAGGTGGCTTTCTGCGGGATGATAAGGGCATCTTTATAAGCAATGTCCATAAGGATACTTCCTGTTTCACCGTAGCGTAAAAGTCCTTTGGGATTGGGGAAAGTGGCACGGAACGGAATGTTACCTGTGGCATTGTCGAAATCTGCCTCAATGGTTTCCACCACACCCGGATTTTCGAAGATTTTGTTATTGGCCATCAGCAGGTTGACCTTTGCCGGGTTATCGTCCCTGTTTTTGGACATATAATCGAGATATTCTGCTTCCGGAACATTGTAATAGACCCACATTTTACTGTTATCGGACAGGCTGGTGAGAAGTTCTCCTTCTTCGAGATAACTTCCCTGCCGTACGCGGAAACGGTCTATGATACCGTCAAACGGCGCCCTGATCTCGGTAAATTGCAGGTGCACTTTATAGAGCTGGGCTTCGGCCCTGGCTTTGTCGAGACGGGCCTTGGCCATAGCCAGTTCGTTAGGGGCCACCACATTGCTGTCTGCCAGCTTTTTGGTGTTCTGGTACTCGATATCTGCAAATTCGGCTTCGGCCTGTGCCTTTTGCAATTCGGCTTCGTACAGATTGGGCATGATACGGAACAGTAATTGCCCTTTTTTTACAGACTGGCCCTCGTCTACATAAATGTTCTGGAGGTATCCCCGCTCCTGGGCGCGAAGTTCGATATGCTGTATGGAGTGTACCTGGGCCACATAGTCTTTAACGATAAGGGTGTCCTTTTTGATAGGACTGGAGACCAGGAATTTCGTTGCCTCTTCCTTTTTTTCTTTTTTGGAACTGCAGCCGGTATGGCACAGCAAGGCACAAAGGCCTGTGATCATGAGAATTTTCTTCATCACAACTTTAATTTTTAGTGATACGGTTTTGTAGATGATTTATAGTAGTATGATATATAAGATGGTAGCGGAAAAGGAAGTCCTCACTGAAAACTCTAAATACAACAGAAGTTTACAGGAAACTGTTTTTCCTTACCAAAAAATGCGAAAGTAGCATGCGGTTGTTATGCCGGAAAACGACAACACCGCAGAAAAAGATGAATCAAATTCGGAATACCCGGAAACGGATATACAAAGGAGTTAAGGCCAAAAAGCTGTAAAAGCGTTTCGGAACGCACAAACGTTTTTGAGCGGCATAGAGGAAGTTGCCGAAAATAAGGGCATAAAAGAGTACGGTAAGGCTCGTATGAGCACCGTCTTTGTATTTTTTTAACGAAATGAGTTCGTTGTACTCTTCTTCGATGTTTCTTTCTTCGGTCTCGTGACCTCTTTTTTCAAGATCTATGGAAGCAGAGCGTACGACAAAATCGGGATGGTCCTGAACCAGGTCGAACCCGGCAAACTCATAGCTGTCAAGGTCCGAAACCGAGGTTGCGCAGAGCGCATCATCCTGGTCAATATGAGCGTGGAGCGGATTAAAACCACTCAGAAGAAACACGCTTAGCGATATAAAAACTCGGAATATTAATTTCATATCGGGGCCAAACTTACAGAAACTTATGATTCGAAACAAGGGGCAACCCGTTAAATAATGTTAGATTTTCGTAAACCGTATTTTGAAGGGCCACTTTTTGAATTTCTTACATTTTCAGCGTGTATACGTTGTGGATTTGAACAGGGTGGAAGTACGGATCTTGTTGAATAACAGGTAGAAATACAAAAGAATGTTGCGAACCCGGTAATGCGGTCCCGAAAGGTATTTTTCGTAACCTAAACTTCCCGGGTTATCCGAAAAGAAGAATTTTCTTATTAAAAAAACCGGGGGCAAGATGGCGACAGCCCGTAGTGTGGCCGTCCGAAGCTGAAAATACGATAAAATGTTTGCATTCCGGAAGTTGGTTATTTAATAGGAATAGTTCCCGAATGCATAGGTAATGACGACACCGTGGCTGTTGCCCGATACGGAATTTCGCCGCCCCGTATTGTAGTGATAAAGGAGCCGGAAATGACGGAAAAGATATATTCCTGCCATGAAGTTTATCGAGACACTGCTACGGTACCCTGCGCCGATCTCAAATTTGTTCCGGAAGCTTGTCGAAATATTGATATCGGCCTGTAGCGGGGCGCCGCTTTCATTTTTTATCAGAAGGTTGGGCTTGACAATGACTTCATCGAACCGGTCGGCAAAAAAACGATAACCGACATATCCGTATACGGGGTTGGACAGCTGGAGATCGTCTCTCGAAGCCAGCCTGTCGCCCAGGATATTGGGTGCGGAAATACCTATATAAAAATCGGCGCGATGGTACAAAAAGCCCACACCTACGGACGGGATATCAGCGCGGATGTTTTCAGAAAATACCGGGTCATCGGGAATACCGAGCTCTAGCAGGTTTTCCCGGAACTGGCGTACCCCGGCCGTAATACCAAAAGACAATACGTGCTGATCGTAGATCTCCCAGCTCGGACGGTCGTTCTTGAGGTCGAAAAATATCTTGTAGGAATAGGACAAAAAGACATTTGTATTTGTAGTGACACCGATTTTATCGTGATAAACAGCTGCTCCAAGGCCCATTTTGGCCTGAGCCGCAGGAGTGTGAAAACTGAAAGCCGAGGTTTGGGAGCTACCCGGTATACTCCCCACATAACCGTTATGGCTCAGCGTGATTTCCGGTCCGGAAGTCATTCCCGTATAAGCCGGATTTATAAGCATGGGATTGTAATTATACTCCGGAAATGAAGGGGTCTGCTGGGCCATGGCAATCTTAGAGATCAGGATTGCAAACAGATACAGATAGTGATGTGTTTTTATATTCCTCATCTCAGCGTTTTAAAACTAAAAATCCTTTGACTTCCCTGCTGCTGTTTCCGTGCCCGGTATGAATACGGAAAAAATAAGTCCCCGAAGGTAAACGACCTCCTCCGAGCCCGGTAAGCTTGTTGGCTTCTCCGGTAAAGACCCTCGATCGGTTGTCATAGCCCTCTACCTGGAATACGAGGTCTCCCCATCGGTTAAAAACCGATACGGAGTTTTCGGGATAGTTCTCAAAGCCTTCGATTTCCCAGAAATCTCGGATACCGTCCCCGTTGGGTGAAAAACCGTATTGGGTTTTGCCGATATAAGCTCCCCCTTGTGTCCGGAAGCTGATCTCCGTACATCCTTCGGCTTCTCCCTGCTCGTTATAAGGAATAACGGAAACATAGTAGGTGGTGTGTTCTTCGAGAGGTCGAGGGAGTGTAAACACATTCCCGGACACCTGCTGACGGCCCACAAAATCCATCCCCCCGGATGTGGTGCCTATGGAAACATAGTACCCTTCGGCCTCAGCTCTGGTGTTCCAGGAAATATCGGTGTGGATACCGACCTCGGTATCCCCGTTTTGCGGCATGTTTATGGTGGTACACGGTGGTGCGGTAAGCAATGTCTCGGTGGTAAAACTGATCTCCGTACATCCTTCGGCTTCTCCCTCCCCGTTATAGGGAATAACCGAAACATAGTAGGTGGTGTGTTCTTCGAGAGGTCGAGGGAGTGTAAACACATTCCCGGACACCTGCTGACGGCTCACAAAATCCATCCCCCCGGACGTGGTCCCTATGGAAACATAGTACCCTTCGGCCTCAGCTCTGGTGTTCCAGGAAATATCGGTGTGTATACTGACCTCGGTATCCCCGTTTTGCGG
>NZ_FPJE01000025.1:14445-68122 GCF_900119185.1 Sinomicrobium oceani
ATGGTGGTACACGGCGGTGCGGTAAGCAATGTCTCGGTGGTAAAACTGATCTCCGTACATCCTTCGGCTTCTCCTTCTTCGTTATAAGGAATAACGGAAACATAGTAGGTGGTGTGTTCTTCGAGAGGTTGAGGGAGTGTAAACACATTCCCGGACACCTGCTGACGGTTCACAAAATCCATCCCCCCGGATGTGGTCCCTATGGAAACATAGTACCCTTCGGCTTCCGCAATGGAGTTCCAGGAAATATCGGTATTAATACCGACCTCGGTATCCCCGTTTTGCGGCATGTTCACGGTGGTACAAGGCGGTGCGGTAAGTAAGATCTCGGTGGTAAAACTGATCTCCGTACATCCTTCGGCTTCTCCTTCTTCGTTATAGGGGGTGATACGTATGAATATTTCCGTATTTTCCGGCAGTGCTTCCGGAAATTCAAAAGAGGTCATAGTACCTTCAGTAAGGTCCGTTTCCGAAAGAATATCATTTCCACCGGGAGTGGTACCTGCCTGTAGATAATATCCATCTGCACCGTTAACACTATTCCATTCCAGTAGGGTACTTACAGGAACATCCGTACTGCCGGGAACAGGAGAAAGCAGTGTGGTGCATTCCGGTGGTTCTGCACCGTCGCCTGTAGAAAACGAAGTTACCGGACAGTTTTCCTGCTCCTCGTCTTCAAAATAGGGGATGATACGGAGATGGTACGTAGTGCTGCTTTGTAATGGCACTTCCGGGGTATATGAAAGTACTTTTCCGATATCTTCCCCGTCTAAGAAATTGTCCGCATCAGGATTTGTTCCTAAGCTGACCTTATATCCGCAGGCTCCCGGTACATTGGCCCATGTGATTTCCGGAATTAACGGAACATCTGTTGCTTCATCGGACGGGAAGGTTACGGAAGTACATTGTTTTGCTACCTGCGGAACCGTCACTGTAATATCATGCCGGATGAGAATAAGATTTTTTCCGTTGTTTCCGGGGGGGGGCACTGTCTTCCAGAGGAACCAGATCGCTGGTTATCTGGCAGTAATAGACGCCTTTGTCGCATCCGGAGAGATTGTTCAGGATGTATTCGTGATCATCAGGGGCGTCTTCGATGGGAGTACCGTCCTTAAACCATTGATAATGATTCTGGCTTCCCCTGACCTTTGTCGTCAGTATAAGGGTATCTCCCGCATTGGGCAGATATGCTTCGGGTTCGTCTGTTTTGGCCTGGGGAGCATAGTTGTAATCCCCGAAAATATGATAAAAATCCTGCTCCCGTCGTTTATGATCCCGGAAATAGACGTAATCTTCGTGCTGCCCTTCAAAATCCCCGAAGTGAAAACGGTTATGCTGAAATTCAAAAGAGAAATTATAAGTATTTGGAGTCACTTTGGAACTGAAGTCGGGAATAGGGCCGGACATTTCGTTATCGTTTACCTTCAGGGTTTTGGATCCCAGATGTGCCACATTGGTAAAAAACTGCATCATGAGCTCATTTCCGGTGATGTTGTTTTCTGATACATCAATACTCCCTATATTTTGAGCGGTTGAAATGTCGAAAAATGTCAGTTCGTTTCTACTGAGGTTGATCCTTTCCAGTAACGGGTTTTGTGAGATATCGATAGTAGGGGTTATATGGTTGGAAGAAGCGTTAAGTGATTTGAGCAGTGTATTGTTGGAGAGGTCGATACTGCTGAAGTCATTGCGGCTTACATTGAGGTTTTCAAGCAAGGTATTTTGTGACAGGTCGATCCCGGTAAGTTGATTGCCCGAAGCGGTGAGTTGACGGATTAAAGTATTATTGGTGACGTCGAGCTGAAGCATATTGTTGCTACTGAGGTTGAGTCGGAGAAGCGCTGTATTTCCGGAAAGGTCGATCTCAAAGGGCCCCGAAGTACCCTTGGATGTGATACTTACATCGGTCAGCTCAGGACAGTTTTGTAAAGAGAGATTGCTCATGTGGTGTAGTAGTATATCTATTTTAGTGAGCGTAGCGGTTGCAGGAGGGATAAAGGTTTGTACATCCGTGCCTATAAGTGTGATGGTTTGTAAAGCAATAAAGTTGGAAAGATCGATAACCGGGATGTTTCCGCCATATAAGCGTATGTTCTTCAGGATATCCGGAGTGGAAGGTAGATTGACCTGTATGGTGCGTAAGGCTCCTACACCGAGATCGATTTGTTCCAGGTTGGGGTTCGGGGCCAGGTCGATATCCAGGTCATTTCTCGAATAGATATAGAGATCGGTTAGTGAGGTGGTCTGTGGCAGTGTAAAATCCTGCAGGTCTCCGAAGTTATAAATATGTATTTTTTCCAGTTTTGTATTTGTCCCCAGGTCAATTTCGGTGATCGGAGCCTCATTGGTCATTCCGTTGGCCCGGATATCGAGGGTCGTCAATTCGGTATTAGAGGAAAGGTCGAGGTTTTCCAGGACCTGGTTCTGATCGAAGATCAGTGTTTTCAATGCTGTTAAATTGTGCAGAGGCAGGGTGGCAAACTGGTTGGTTCCTGCATCGAGGTATTCCAGAGCGGTAAAAGCTTCAAGCCCTGTAAAGTCCGTAATGGTATTTGCTGAAATGGTGAGGGAGGAAACCCCCAGTGCGTCCGAGTTGAGTATGTTACCGTTGAGTCCGTTGCTGTCAATACCCTGGTCGATGAGTTCCTGTTCGAAACCGGTATCGGGTATGGCGGTAGTCTGTGCGTGCAGACAGATACCGGAATATAAGATGAGGAAAAACGCTGGAAGTAATCGTTGTTGCATAGTTCGGTACTTTTCCAAAAACGAAATGCTGCTTTTGCCGCAAAAGTATCCAACACTTCTGTGCCAACGGTATCACCCTAATGAGTGGTACACGAAAAAGACCATAAAAAGGGGGCTAACTGCAGAATTTCTCTTTGTAGGCCGTCGGGGTATAGCCGGTATGGTTTTTGAAAATCCGGTTGAAGGAAGATTTGCTTTTAAAGCCGGATTCGTATGCGATAGCTATGATCTTGAGATTCCGGTACTCCGGGTCTTTCATTAACCTGCAAGCCTCGTCGACCCGATAGATATTAATGAAATTGTAGAAATTCTGCTCAAAACACAGGCTCAGGACTTCAGAAAGGTGATTACTGCTCATACCGAGCCTGGAAGCCAGTTGCGAATGATTCAGGTCAAAATCCAGGTAAGGTTTCTCCTGTTCCATATAATCGGTGAGTTTGTGCATGAGTAGCTGCCGGTCTGCCGCACTGAGGGAAGAATTTTTATAGCTCGGGGAATTATTGTCATTTGCTGCATTTTCATGGCCTATCCGCCCGGCGATCTCTTCCATTTGGGTCTTGAGGGCGTCGTGGCGATTGTGAATATCCCGGAAATCGCGGATAAGCCGGGCGTTTTCCGATTCCAGGGACTTCCGTTTCCGGTAGTAAAAAAACAGGATACCCGATAGCAGAAGAAATCCTAAGAAACATCCCAGGATGATCTTTCCTTTTTGCGCCCTGAGAAAAGCGAGTTCCCTTTTTCCGTGTTGTATGATTTTCTGCTGATCGGAGTTTTCCTTTTTCAGGTCGAGCGTCATGGCATCGCCCTTTTCCTTCATATTGGACTTTACCATATCCGAATACCGTTTTTGTTCCTTATACGAGGATTCGAAGTCTCCTGTAGCTTCATAAGCTTCGGCAAGATAGTTGTGAGTCTTCATTTCCACTTCAACGATGTGCAGTTGCACGGATGCTTCCCCGGCCTGGTTGAGATACGTTATGGCTTGTTTGGGTTTCCCGGATCTGAGATAACTCATGCCGATATTAAGAAGTGCCGTTGTCTTTTGTTTGGAATATACGATGTTTTGCTGGAGATTTAAGGAATTATTACTGAGATCCAGTGATTTGCCGTAATCTCCCAGCGTCATATAGGAACTGCTCATATTGTTGAGTGCGGTAACCACAACAGTAGTATCCCCGATTTCGAGGCCCATCTTGCGGACCTTTTCCAGGTAACGCAGGGATTCCTTTTCATCACCGAGTTTGGAATACCCCGTAGAAAGTCCGTTGTAAGCGGCAATGGCGGTCAGGGGAGGGGTTTTATACATCCTGGTCCGCTGTATCACGGTGTCCATCACGGCAATGGCCTTGTCGTAGGCCCCGATATTATTATAGACATTACCGACATTGACCAGAATTACTGTCCTGGCAATATCCCTGTTGGGGATGTCCCCGCATTTGTCGAGTGCTTCGTGATAAATACGCAACGCTTTTTCATACGCATTGATATTGTTATAATAGATGGCCTGGTTCATCAGCGCCTGAAGTTCTGCTTCCCTGAGCTCGTAAGAACGGGAAAATTCCAGTAGGGAATCGGTATATTTTTTATGCAGTTCATACTGGCCGTTGCGATGGTATTGCTGGCATGCATGCAAATAGTCGCGGGCTTTTTGCCGTATAAACATCAGGCTGTCCTGCTCTTGTTTTTGTAAAGGATTGTCCTGTGCCTGTGAAAATACGGTGAAGGGCAACAAGATAAAAAATAGCAGATGTTTACGGTACATGGATGTTTTTTGGTGTTTAAAAATATAATAACCTGGCGTTTTTATATCTTATGGGTACAAAAATACATGTTTAGAGGAGAGTAACAGAAGATTTTCTATTCCTCCGATATTGCGGTAAAACTAAACAGGTAGAACCGTAAACCCTTCATGGAAAACAGGGAGTTTAAAAAAAATAGTATTTTCATACACTGAAAAATCAATGACAATACCATATTATCATGAACGAACGTACATCATCTCCGCATAATTTTACATTCCATAAAGATCACGATGCTTTGCTGGTCAGGGATGTCAATAAAAGTGCGGCATTTTATTCGCGAATATTCGGTCTGGAGGAGATCTATAGTGGTGGCCTTGGAGTAAAGTATCGCTGGTTCCGGTTTCAGGACAAAGTGCAGATACACCTCATCGAAAGCGAAGAACATTTTGAACCGCACAAAGGGGTTCACCTGGCACTGAACGTAAATGATCTCGATGCATTTATGGAGCATCTCAAAGTACATCACGTTCATTTCGAGAACTGGCCCGGTGAAGCCGGAACGACCAATACAAGGCCGGATGGGATAAAACAGATCTACCTGCAGGATCCGGACGGTTACTGGATAGAAGTGAATAATAATACACTCTGAAAACGGGACTGCAAAAATACCGGGTACTGAAATCCTGCGCTACCCATACTCATCGGTTTCTATTGCCATAATAAAAGAGGCCATCCTCCCGGACAGCCTCTTTCACATGAATATAAAGATTATCGGATTAAAGCATTAAACCTGCTTATTTCTGTATCCAGTTTCCGTCTTTATCGGCAAAAAGTACATTCTCTTCACCGTTCATGGAAATTTCCAGTTTGTACTCCTTTGCTTCGTTCGTATAAGCTTTGGAAATGGTAGCACCTTCAAAGTCTCTGGAAAGTGCATCGGAGACTTCCTGCGGTACCTGGTCTACCGGAACTTCGGTAAACTCTTCCTGCTGTACGGTAACGATGTTATTGTTATGTGCTATTACGGGGGTTGCCTGAGCGGCAAAAATTCCGAAAACCAGGGCCGAAGCCAAAATTACCTTTTTCATAATATGATGTTTTTAAGATTAACTTTAAATGTTCTGTTATGTATAATGTAAATTTTATGCCATAATTCAGGTTTTTAGTTAGTTTGCTGTTTGTTAGTGATTTATGTTTTTTAAGTCATGGATTATGTTGTGTAATTTGAAACATACACCATGTTTTTTGTGTAAAAAATATACAGATTGATAAGTTTTTTTAGTGTTAAGTGTTTGGTTTTTAGTTTTTTATTGATAAGTCTGACCTGGATAGCCGATGTCAGCGTCGAACTTAGCGGAAGGATGTGGTTTGGGGAATGCCGTGGGGTAATCTGTCCGAATTTTATTAATTTGCCGTCTTAACGGACATAACCCATCTTTACATCCGCCGTATGCAACGTGTTTTAAGAAATGAAGACAGCTGGGCCATTATCATTGGTCTCGGTCTTGTCCTTATCGGACTTATTGTTTTTTTCATCCTTCCATTTTCGGGGATGGCACAACAAGAAAATTTGCTGAAAGAGGAACTGAAAGCGCAGGAGAGTTCCCCTTATAAAACAGTTGCCTGGTACCGTCTTTCGGAGGAGCGATCGGTTTTGTCTTCTGCCGGGACCCCTGCAGGCAGTGCGATAAAAAACGTATTGCGCAGTCCCGGAAAATGGGAATATAATCCGCTGCAGTCCTTATATAAAAATGAGGCTCCGTATCCCACCGTTCTTCCGGCTGCCGAAGACAGTCTCCGGATACTTGAGGAACGTGCTCTTGCGGCGCAAAGGCATTTTGAACGTAGGGGAACTCCGGGAAGAGACATGGAAACGGCAGCCCGTTCTGCTACTATATGGAACGAAGCCCGTAAGGCACTGGATAAGGCGAAAAAAGGGGTGTCCTCCTATAACCTGCTGTGGTCACTGCCGGTGCTGGCCATACTATTCGGGATGATTTTTGCGATTGGCGGACATTTTCTGGGATACGGCTTCCGGACTTTTTTTATTGGTTTTCTGGGTATTTTCGGGTTGGCTTTGATTTCTTTTATACTGGGGCAGCAAACCGATGTCCGCTCTATGGGCTTCGGTTATCCTTTATGGGGGATAGTGCTTGGCATGGTGATCTCAAATACCATAGGAACGCCTGCCTGGTTGCTTCCGGCCGTCAGGACGGAATTTTATATCAAGACCGGATTGGTATTACTCGGTGCGGAGATCTTATTCGGGAAAATACTATCCATAGGGTTGCCCGGGATTTTCGTAGCCTGGGTGGTCACTCCGGTTGTTCTGGTACTCACGTACTGGTTCGGACAGAAAGTCCTGAAGATAACGAGTAAAACACTGAATATAACGATCAGTGCCGATATGTCCGTCTGCGGGGTTTCGGCGGCCATAGCGACGGCTGCGGCATCGAAAGCCAGTAAGGAAGAACTCACCCTTGCGGTGGGTTTGTCTATGGTGTTTACTTCGGTGATGATGGTCGTGTTACCGGCCTTTATCAATATGACCGGTATGCCCGAAGTACTCGGGGGCGCCTGGATAGGTGGTACTATAGATGCCACCGGTGCTGTGGTAGCTGCCGGAGCTTTCCTCGGAGAGACCGCCCTGCAGGTAGCGGCAACCATAAAGATGATTCAGAATATGCTCATCGGGCTTATAGCTTTCTTTGTCGCTTATTATTTTGCACGGATATCCGGCAATAAAGAGCGCGGAAATAGCAGGATAGAAGCAAAGGAACTATGGAACCGTTTTCCCAAATTTATTCTCGGATTCGTAGGAGCGTCAATACTGATTTCGTTGTTATACCATCTTGCAGGACCTGATCTCGGAGAGGCTATGATAGACCGGGGGCTGATCAGGAGTTTTACCAAAGACCTACGGAGCTGGTTGTTCTGCCTGGCTTTTGTGAGTATCGGGCTGTCTGTGAACTTTAAGGCATTAAAATCGCATTTCAGCGGAGGGAAACCGCTTATTCTGTACGCCTGCGGACAGCTTTTTAACCTGTTGCTTACCCTGGCGGTTGCCTACCTGATGTTTTATATCGTATTTCCCGAAATAACAGAAAGCCTCTGATGAAAAGCCGTGCCGGAAAGTTAGTGATTGCCATTCTCGCTATACTTCTCATACAGTTACTCCTGTTGGGGATACACCGCAGTTTGCCGGGATATGACAGGTTCCGGGAGCGGGCCGAAGCCAGGGGAGTAGATATGAATGCTCTGTTCTATTCCGAAGAAAAGCATACCAGCGGGGCGGCGAGGGCGCTGGAAGATAAAGTGGACCGGGAAGACGGCGACCATTGACCGACCCGAAAGATCATAGGAAAACACTGTAATTTCCGGATATTCCCGTAACTTAGGGGAACGATGGAGGAAGATTATGATATTATCGTCGTAGGGTCCGGCCCCAACGGGCTGGCTGCAGCCATAAAACTGCAGTCGGAGGGATTACAGGTGCTGCTCATAGAAGGTAAAGAAACTATCGGGGGCGGGATGCGTACGGCCGAACTTACGCTGCCTGGGTTCCGGCACGACATCTGTTCTGCGGTGCACCCGACTGCCCTGGCTTCACCCTTTATGGCTTCCCTGCCACTACACAGGCACGGGCTGAGATACATCTGGCCGGAGATAGATTGTGCACATCCCTTCGACGACGGTTCCGCAGCGCACCTGGAGCGGTCCGTGCGCCGCAGTGCAGCTTCCCTTGGACAAGACACCAAAGCATACTGTGATATCTATACCGATCTCGCCTCATATTGGTGCGATATTGCTCCGGATGTTCTCGGACCTCTGACTTTTCCTTCCTGTCCCCGGAACATGCTGAAATTCGGGATGAGGGCATTACAGCCGGCCACCTGGTTTGCAAGACATTTCCGTACCCGGGCGGGTAAAGGGCTCTGGGCAGGTATGGCCGCACATTCTTTGCAGCCCCTGAGTAATTATGCGACATCAGCCATAGGGCTGGTCCTCACGGCATCCGGGCACGATGGCGGATGGCCCGTACCGGAAGGAGGATCACAGGCCATTGCCGATGCCATGGGTTCTTTGTTTACTTCGATGGGGGGAACCGTCCACACCGGATACTATGTGCGTTCGCTGGAAGAGCTTCCACACGCCCGTGCCGTACTTCTCGATGTAACGCCCCGGCAATTACTGGACATAGCAGGAGACAGGCTGTCCGCATTTTATCGATGGCAGCTGAAGAGGTACCGCTATGGAATGGGGGTTTTTAAAATAGACTGGGCTCTCGACGAACCCATACCTTTTAAGGCCGAAGCATGCAGGAGGGCAGGAACCGTTCACCTCGGCAACACCCTGGAGGAAATTGTGCACTCCGAAAAGCAGGCAGCACAGGGGAAGCTTGCCGGCAACCCTTTCGTATTACTTACACAACCCAGTATAATAGACCATAAGCGTTCGCCCGAAGGGAAGCATACGGCCTGGGCATATTGCCATGTGCCCCACGGATCTGTAGCAGACCGTACAGAAGCTATAGAGAACCAGGTGGAGCGGTTTGCTCCCGGTTTTAAGGATGTGATACTGGCCAGGAACACGATGAATACCATAGCAATGCAGGATTACAATCCCAATTACGTAGGAGGCGATATCAATGGCGGGGTTATCGACATCGGACAGCTTTTTACCCGGCCGGCATGGCGCAGGTCACCGTATCGTACCTCGGCAAAAGGAGTGTACCTATGTTCGTCTTCCACACCGCCGGGCGGAGGCGTACACGGTATGTGCGGATACCATGCCGCTGTCCGGGTCCTGAAAGACCTGGGACATCCGCGAAGATGACACCTGTTTTTCTCTTGGCACGTTTTTAGTGCACGCTGGCTTCTTCCGGGACCTTCTCCCTGTAGACCGTCGGTGTAAGCCCGTAAAATTCCTTGAACCCGGACGAAAATTTGGAAACATTGGAGAACCCGGTCGCATAAGCGATTTCGGTAATGCTCAGGTTATTGGTACGGAGTAGTTCACCGGCCTGTTTGAGGCGTATGTTCCTTATAAAATCGCGGGGCGACTGGTTGGTGAGCTCCTTGAGTTTCCGGAAAAGATGAACACGACTGATCCCGATCTCCGAAGCCATCATCTCTACGTTAAGCTCCGGATTAGCAATGTTTTCGTTGATGAGTTTTGTGACTTTTTGCAGCAGTTTTTCATCCGCCGATTTGATACTGATCTTACTCAGTTTATCTTCCTTGATCTGATTTCCGCAGTATATGTTTTTCAATAACTCCCTGTTTTTAATCAGGTTGCGTACGGTTTTTTTGAGGATCTCTATGTTAAAGGGCTTGGACAGGTAGGCGTCCGCTCCTATGGACAACCCTTCGATATTATCGTTGATCCCCGTTTTAGCCGTAAGCAAGACTACCGGAATATGGTTGATATTCACATTTTGTTTAATTCTTTTGCATAGCGCGATCCCGTCAATTTCGGGCATTTTCACATCACTGATAATGATATCCGGATTTTTCCTGAGTATCTGCATAAGGGCCTGTTTACCATTACAACATTCCGCCACATGATATAACGGGGCCAGTTCTTTGTGCAGATAGTTTCGTATTTCTTCGTCATCATCCACGATGAGTACGTTATACTTCGTACTCGAACGGACATGTTCATCATCCGTAGCTTCGGAGAAACTGGTAATATAAGGTTCTCTTCTCGGTTCGTATTGGTGAGACGGTGTTACGGGAGTTTCGGAAGGCAGGAGCCCGAAATGATGAGCTTCCATAGGGATCTCGATCACAAATGTAGCCCCTTGGTTTTCCGGGGTATTCACAGCACGGATGGTACCGTAATGCAGGTTTACGATAGACCGGGTGAAATGCAGTCCTATTCCCGTACCTTCCACCGGCTTGTCCGGATCGGGGTTCTGGTAAAACCTGTTAAAGATGCGTTCGGTTTCTTCCGGTTTAATGCCCGCACCGCTGTCCTGCACGGTAATTCGGGCATAATCTTCCCCGTTATCGTGTTTTATCACATCAAGGGTCAGTCGTATGACACCGTTATCGGGTGTGAATTTAAAGGCGTTGGACAATACGTTCTGGATGACCTTATCAAAATAGGCGGGGTCTGCATACATAAACAAAGCGGGGACATTGTGCCGGAATTCGAAATGTATATTCTGGGCCTGGATACGGTCTTCGAATAACGTGCACACTTTTTCAATAAACCCGATGATCTCGATTTTTCGGAATTGCATGGTTATTTGTCCCTTATCGATCTTTCGGACATCGATAAGCTGATTAATCAGGTGCAGGATACGCTCCGAGTTTCGCCGGATCAGTTTATAGGTACGCTGACGGGTAGGGTCTCTATCGGAATGTATGAGTTTGGTCAGCGGATTTATGATCAGCGATATCGGGGTTTTTATTTCATGAGAGATATTGATAAAAAACTGTAGTTTGGCTTCGTTGATCTTATTGTTGTAATGCTGCTTACGGATCTTTTTCCGGGTTTTATACCATTGCCGTACCTGGTAGTAGATGAGAAAACCGATAAGCAGGACTAATGCCCCGTAAGATATCCTGGCCCATACCGAAGCATACCACGGGGGGTGGATGATTACCGTGATTTCCTCAGGAGGTGAAAAGGCCTTGTTTTCCCGGGCTTTTACACGAAATGTATAGGTGCCCGGTACGAGATCATTAAAAGTAATGTTGTTTCCTACCTGTCGTAGACTCACCCAGTTGTTAGTGTTGAGCGTATAATAATAGGTGACTTTTTCGGGAGAAGTGAAGTTGGTCGTGGCAAATTCGATACTGAATGTATTATCGGAATAGGCCAGTTGTATGGTATCGGACTCGGTAATATTTTTTTCTATAATGTCGTATTTTCCGGACTTCATACCTTTTTTAACCTCCTTGTTCCGGATGTAAAAAGCCGTGATCTTTACATCAGGCACTTGTCCGTTATCGATAATAGCTTCAGGACGAAAAAGGGTGACCCCGTTGGTGCCTGCGAAGATAAGTTGGCCCGTTTCATCCGAATACCCTGCTCCTTTGCTGAATTCGTTACCCTGCAGACCGTCGTTGATATAGTAGTTGGTAAAGTGTTGCTTCTGCGGATCGAATCTCGATAACCCGTGGTGCGTACTTACCCAGAGATGATTCTGGTCATCTCCCTGTATCGCACAGATAAAGTCGCTGGAGAGGCCATCTGCCATGGTGTACTTTTTATGCGCTCCGTTGCGATGTTTGCGGTACAGTCCTTCGGAGGTTCCCATCCAGAGGCTTCCGTCCTGGTCTTCGTGCAGGGTATAGATAATGGTGTTATTCAGGGAATGTTTTTTTTTCTCCGTATTGAGGAACGACATGGTATCGAGATCCAGAAACCCCAGGCCTCCATACGTTCCTATATACAACATATTGTCTTCCGTATACAGCAGGTAGTTGATCCACTTGTTATGAAGACGGTCTTCCGGGTTGCCGTTGGGAGCCGTACAATACCGGGTTACTTCGCCGGTCTTGAGGTTTAGGGAAAAAAGTCCCGATCCCATAGAACCTATCCAAAGGTTCTTATCGCGATCTTCGGTAATGGCGTAGATGCTTTCTACTTTATGAGACTGATCGTCCCTGAGCTGACCCATATACTCGAACTTTCCTGTTTTGCGGTCTACCCGGGCGAGTCCTTTGAGGTAAGAACCAACCCATAGATGATGTTCCGAATCCTCGAAGATCGTCATAATGGTAGCCGGGGCATTCGGTGGAGCAAAATGAGCCACCTGCTTACCTGTTTCATCGACACCGTAGAGCCCGTCGCCGTCCGTTCCCACCCATAGAATACCTTTGCGGTCCTTGAATACGGACATTACACAATTGGAACCGATGGCGTTGTTCTGAGGAGACTGATAACCGATATACCGGAAACTGTTGGTCATGGAGGGGATGAGCATAACCCCTTTCTGGAAGATACCCACCCATAAATTTCCGGATTGGTCTTCCGTAATGGAATGTACTTTTGTCTTTGAAAAATCAAAACGATTTGCTCCCGGGTTCAGGTCTGTCAACTGTCCGGTTTTCGTGTTAAAAAGCTTGATACCTTCACCATCCGTGCCGATGAGGATATGCCCTTCTTTATTGACGTATAGGGTCTTTACGGGAATTTGGGCGCGGTGCTGTGAAATGACCGACCGGAAGTTGTGTTTTTTCTCGTCGTATATAAACAGGCCTTCATGCAGATTTCCGGCATAAATATCGCCCTTGTGATCCTGGCATATACTCGAAATATTTCCCTCTCCGGTATTTGAGGTAAAGAAATGCTCGGATTTCCCGGACCTCGTTATCCGAAACAGTCCCTGGTCTTGGGTGAGGACCCATAAGGACTGTGAAGCATCTTCGAAGAGTCCGTGTACATAACCTGTAGTGAGGGATATATCGGAAGGGGTACAGAAATATTGTCCGCCTTTTTTTTGTAGCAGGAATATACCAAAGCCGGAAGTACCCACCAGGACATCCCCGTTTTTTCGCTCCGTAACCGAAGTTACGTGAGGTTGTAAACGCTTCCTTTCTGAAGTATATATAGGGATTTCCGTAAAGGACTGGGTGTCGTAATCGTAGTGTTGCAAACCGTTGAAAAAACCGAAAAACAAGTGGCTTTCCCGGTTCTCGAATATGACCCGGACGTAATTGTTCAGTAAGCTTGTTGTGTCTTGCTGGCGGTGTTTCAGTTTTGTAAACTTGGCGCCGTCGTAACGATTGAGGCCGTCTTCGGTAGCAATCCAGATAAGTCCCCTGGAATCCTGAAAAACCTGGTTGATCATGCTGCTGGATAATTCCGTATCCGTAGAATAAAGCTTGCCGGATTGCGCAAAAAGCTCAGGCACCGTATAAAAAAAACAGCCGATGAAAGCTGCAAATACAATAGCAGGGGGACAGTAAGGGGAAATAGCTATCAAAAATCTGAAAAATAGTTGTTTCATCATGGCAGTAACTTATAATTTAAACACCGATCACTACATTTTTCGTAATGTTCACACGACCTTCCGAAGTTCGCTCCCGGAAAGCGATAAAACCTGGCCGGATTCCATGAATATTCCGTGGGCTCATATAGTGTATACACCATATAGTTTTTATGACTACAATGTATGCTTATTTTTTTATATTCTCAATTTTTTAGATAAAAAAATATTAACAATACTGTTTTGAGGTCTTGTTTTAAAGTATTTAATATGATGTATCTCATTTGATATCCGGTTTTTGGGCCATTAAACAGTCTTGGCCAGGCTTCCTGTGGTAAATTATTAATATGAATATTACGTAATTGTGTTTTTGATAGTATTCGGTGGTTTAAAATGATATTTTCGTATATTCTGTAGGTTAAGTATTGTTAAATATTCTGTGATTTCGTGCCGGTGTAACGTAACGGAAAGGAATTGTAACATTACGAATAGTCATTTTGACAATTAGGGGGTACTTTTACCCCATGTGATAACAGCTAAATCGCAAGTGAAAAAAAGTTTTTTGAAGCGAACTGTTATTGTGCAGATGAAGAGGTCCCGCGTGTTATTTTCCGACATGCGGAGAACACAGCTTTAAGCGTTAATTAATCTACAGAACCGACCATGTTAAACACACCATGTTTGTCCGTATTGCGGAGGTTTGTACCTTGCATTGTATACCTTGTAGCGTTCATGTCTTGCGGCCCTGAAGCAAAGAAAGACGAGAATGTGCCGGTAGCTCCTCATACGGCTTTCTTTGATTACTTTAATTATACCGGGAAAGATGATTTTTATACAGAGAATCCGCTGCCGGATAACTCCTCTTTTTACAATCCCATCCTTCCCGGGTGGTATTCCGATCCCAGTATATGCCGTAACGGCGATGATTATTTTATGGTAACGAGTACGTTTTCCTATTTTCCGGGAGTTCCGTTATTTCATAGTAAAGACCTCATGAACTGGAAACAGGTGGGGAATATTCTCCGTCGCTCCGCTCAGCTCAAACTGGACAATCAACGTGTCAGTCAGGGGATATTTGCACCGGCCATCAGTTACAATCCGCACAACCGGACGTATTACATGATTACGACCAATATCGGCGGTGGTAATTTTTTTGTCAAGACCCGTGATCCTTTCGGGGATTGGTCGGATCCTGTATGGTTGCCCGGGGTACACGGCATCGATCCGTCTTTTCTTTTTGATGAGGACGGAAAAGCTTACATCGTGAATAATGACGAACCTGACGGAGGGTCTGCCTATGAAGGGCACAGGGCGATCCGTATCCACGAATTTGACGTGGAAACGGAAAAGACAAAGGGAGAGGGGAAAATGATCATAAACGGAGGGGTAGATCTCAAAGAGAAGCCAATCTGGATAGAAGGACCGCACCTGTACCATATAAACGGGAAGTATTTTCTGATGTGTGCCGAAGGTGGAACTTCGGTAGATCACCGTGAGGTTATATTTGTTTCCGACAGTCCGATGGGGCCTTTTAAGCCCTGGGATAAGAACCCGATCCTCACCCAGAGACACCTGGACCCGGACCGTCCTTTACCGGTTACCTGCGCAGGGCATGCCGATCTTATACAAAAAGACAATGGCGAGTGGTGGGGCGTGTTCCTCGCCTGCCGTCCGCTGGAGAACGATTTTGAGAATCTGGGCCGGGAAACATTCATGATGCCGGTACAATGGAGTGAAGACGGGTTTCCCTTTATGACAACGGGTGATGAAGTCGTACCGAGAATCGTGAAAATGGACGGAGTGCAACGGGCAGACCGTGTTACGTTCGGGAATTTTACGGTACGGGAAAATTTTGATGCTCCGCAGTTGGGTGCCGAATGGATGACCCTGAGAGGACCGGCGGAAGGGCTCTACACGCTTAAGGAAAACCCGGGGTACCTCGCGCTTAAAACAGCTGAGGTGAATACATCGGAACTCAAAGAGCCTGCTTTTGTGGCCCGAAGGTTACAACACCATAAATTCGAATGTGAGACCCGAATGCATTTTCTTCCGGAAACCGATAAGGAGCAAGCCGGGTTGGTCCTGTTTAAAGACGAAAAACATCAATATGCATTCCTGGTACACAAAACCGGGGAAGAGACCGAAGTAACCGTACATAAAATAAGCCCCGAAGGGGTGGAGGTTATCGGTAAACAGGCACTTTCTTCCGAAGACAAAACAGGGGTGTTACTGAAAATAACCTCTTCAGGAAAACATTTCGATTTCACCTTTAAGCAAGGAAGTGATGACTGGAAAAAGGTCGCGGAACATATTCCGGCAAGACACCTTTCTACAGCGAACTCTTATGGCTTTACAGGTACAACGGTGGGAATGTATGCCAGTTCCAAAGCGTTTAAGTAGTGTGAAAAAAACAGAAGCTGTCGTACTCTTTTTTAATTCCTTTTTGAATGTACAGCTCGTTTTTATAATAATGTGTGTGAAGTTTAACCAATCAGAAAATTAAAAACCAAACCTCGTAACACAGGGAAGTTTTTTTGGCGGACAGGGCAGGTAATAACAACGTGTTCAAACGCTTTTGGTTTTTAGTTGCTTTAAAATCAAAATCTATGCAAAGTGTAAATGTACAATCTTTATGGCAGCAGTGTTGTCGATGGCTTTTCAGAATAGCCTTTTCGCTGGTGCTGATGTTTTCTTTTACGGTCTATGCCCAGGCTCAGCAGACCGTATCGGGGAGAACGCTTGACGAATCGGGGGTGGAACTTCCCGGGGTAAGTGTCCGGGTAAAAGGAACAAACACCGGGGCTGTCAGTGATTTTGACGGGAATTACAGTATCCAGGTACCCGATGCCAATGCTGTACTCGTATTTTCTTATGTAGGTTTTAAGACCGTGGAAATTAACGTAGGAGGACGATCGTCTGTCGATGTCACTCTCGAAGAAGATCTGCAGCAACTCGATGAAGTTGTGGTAGTCGGATACGGAACACAGCGAAAAGAAGCGGTGACCGGTTCTGTAGCTTCCGTAAAAGGAGGAGAGATCCGTGAAATGCCAGCGCCTAACATCTCCCAGGCTATCCAGGGACGTGTGGCAGGGGTGGAGATGACCCCTACTTCGAGTAAACCCGGCGCCTCCATGCAGATCCGTATTCGAGGTACCCGGTCGCTTAACGCCAGTAATGATCCGCTTGTGGTACTGGACGGAATTCCTTTCGGAGGTTCGATAGGAGATATCAACCCTAATGATATCAAAAGTCTTGATATCCTCAAAGATGCTTCCGCCACGGCCATCTATGGATCGAGAGGAGCCAACGGGGTGATCCTGGTGACTACAAACCGCGGGCAGGCCGGGCAGGACGCTAAAATAACCTATAACGGATACACCGGTATACGCACCCTGTTTTCTAAATTCCCGATGATGGACGGACCGGAGTTTGTAGCGCTTCGGGCTGCGGCAGGACAATTTGATAATACCCTCGATGAGTCGGATGATACCAATACCGACTGGCAGGATATGATTTTCAAGACCGGTATGCTTACCAGTCATGATATCGGGGTGACCGGGGGAACACAAAAAGGGAGCTATAGCTTTAACGTAGGTTACTATAAAGATGAAGCCGTGGTGCCGTTACAAAATTACGAACGTCTGTCCCTTAGGGGCTCGTTTGACCAGGGGATAGGAGAGTTTATCCGCGTCGGACTGACGACGAATAATACTTATGCCGTAACCAACGGGAACAATTCGCCTGCCGTAGGGATGGCGCTCGGGCGTTCGCCGATAGCAAATCCGTATAATGAAGACGGTTCCCTGAAAAATACATTGCTCGAACAGACTTCCGGAGCGCAATGGGTGCCCGGCAGAAAGCGTTTCGAATCGCTCGGAGATAAGTACGTGGACCAGAATCGTGCCTTCAGTTCTTATAACAGTTTGTATGCCGAGCTGGATATTCCGTATGTAGAAGGATTAAAGTATCGTATGAATCTCGGGTTGAACTACCGCCAGAGCAATGACGGTAGTTATACCGGCGAAGGGGTGTTCAGTGGTATAACCGACAACCCTTCTACGGCCTCCATTGCCAATGCACATACGACGGAATGGACAATAGAGCATATGCTTACCTATGATCGTACGTTTGCTGAAAAGCATAACCTGAACGTGGTAGCATTATATTCCGCACAGGAATCCCGCTATAACAGGTCGTATGTCTGGGCCAGGGATATTCCGGCAGATCACTTTCAGTTCTACAACCTGGGGCAGGCCCAGGGAGAGATCAATGTCAATCCCGGAGAGCAATGGTACAATGTCAGCGGCCTGATGTCTTATATGGGGCGAGCCATGTATTCCTATGACGATCGCTATATGTTGAGTGCAACGTTCCGTTCGGACGGTTCTTCGAGATTGGCCAAAGGCCATCAGTGGCATTCCTACCCGGCCATATCGGCAGGATGGAACATCGCTAAAGAGTCTTTTATGAAAAACGTGGAAAGCATAGATCAGTTAAAATTCCGGGTAGGTTTCGGACAAACGTCCAATCAGTCCGTTGATCCGTACAAGACACTCGGTTTACTGGCCACAAGACCTTATAATTTCGGAGATGAATTTGCCATGGGATATTATCTTTCCGAATTGCCCAATGCGGATCTGGGGTGGGAGTATTCCGAAACCTGGAACTTCGGTCTGGATTTTTCCTTTTTCAACAACAGGCTATCCGGTACTGCCGAATATTATATTCAGAATACAAATGATGTATTGCTTGGCGTAGGATTACCTCCGACGACCGGGGTAGGGAGCTATACGGCCAATATCGGGAAGACCCAGAACAAAGGGATGGAATTTTCGCTGAACGGACTTATTCTCGATAATCCGGACGGGTTGAGCTGGGAAGCCGGGATCAATGTCTATGCCAACCGGAACAAACTGGTAGCCCTGGCATCGGGGCAGCAGCGCGATGAAGGAAACTGGTGGTTCGTAGGACATCCTATAGATGTGATCTACGATTATGAACGTACAGGATTGTGGCAGGAAGACGATCCGTATCGGGATATCCTCGAGCCCGGGGGGAATGCAGGGATGATCAAGGTAAAATATACCGGAGATTATAATGCGGACGGATCGCCGACCAGGGCTATCGGTGCCGAAGACAGGCAGATCCGCGATTTACAGCCCAGGTTTCAGGGAGGATTTAATACCAGGCTCACCTACAAGAATTTCGATTTTAGTATGGTAGGGGCTTTTAAGAGCGGAGGAACACTGATCAGTGCACTTTACGGCTCTTCCGGATACCTGAACACCTTGAACGGCCGTGCAGGTAATAACGTCAGTGTGGATTACTGGACCCCGGAAAACACAGATGCAAAATACCCGAAACCCGGAGGAATCCAGACCAGTGATAATCCCAAATACGGAAGTACGCTGGGCTATTTCGACGCTTCTTTTCTCAAGGTGCGTACCATCACACTCGGATATAATTTTGACCAGAAATTTATCACGGATGCGGGGATCGACAGGTTACGGTTGTATTGTACCGTGCAGAACCCGTTTGTACTTTTCTCGCCTTACACCCGGGAATCGGGGATGGACCCGGAAACCAACTCGTATGGTGATGAAAATGTCGCAGTGGGCGGGCAAAGACGTCTGTTGATTATCGGGACCAATACCCCGGCGACACGAAACTATATGATTGGTCTGAATCTAACTTTTTAAAACCGATAGCTATGAAACGTAATTATATAAAAATATATATAGGAACAGCATTGCTTTCGCTGTTTTTGGGATCGTGCTCCAAGGATATCCTGGACGAGCAGCCCCGCAGTATTTATGAACCCGGTTATTTCCAGACGGAAAGGGGGATTTACGGAGGAGTGACCGCCTTGTACGGACACCTGCGAAATATTTACGGACAGGCCTATTATTACAACTCCTGTCTTACGGGAACCGATGAGGCTACCTATGCACAAAGTGCGGATGGGAACTTCAGGGATATGGACCTCTCCGGAGTGGGGCAGCTCAATGCCATGACGAGCCGTTCCGATGTGCTTTGGAATAACGCGCTGCCAAACATCAATATGGCAAGCGGGATTATAGAAAACGCTCCTACCGTAGAGAATATCCCCGAGTCGCTCATTGCCGAAGCGAGGTTTTTCAGGGCCTTTGATTACTTTTTGCTCGTACAGACTTTTGGTGGAGTTCCGCTCGATCTGGGTGGAGGAGAATTGCGATTTAATACCGCTACGGTGCGTACTTCCGTCCGGAATACGGTTCCGGAAGTGTACACCAAAGCCGTATTTCCGGATCTGATTACGGCTATCGAAAACCTTCCGGATGTAGGAAGGGTCACCGGGGCAGTAACAAAAACCGTTGCACGGCTTCACCTCGCGAAGGCTTATCTGACCTATGCGTGGTGGCTGGAAAACCCTCGTAATATTCCTACTTATCCCGAAGCCCAGCGGGTAGACCCCGACGGACACGATGCGCAGTGGTATTATCAGCAGGCTCATGACATTGCTGTAGAGGCTATAAACAGTCCCGGGCCTTACGGTTTACAGGATACTTATTATGATGTAAACCTTGCTGAGAATGACCGTAATAACGAGATTTTACTGTATGCAGATCATACCGAAGACAGCGAACTCTATAACGGAGGAAGCCTTACTTATGGTAGCGGGGGAGCTCCCGATAATTTTGCAGTATGGATGATGACATGGAATTATACCAGTCTGATCAGCGCACTCAATACGGAGCGCAGCAGCATATTGAGTTCGGTACAGCGGGAAGCGGCACAAGCCTACGGCCGGCCGTGGACACGTATGGCCCCTACCATAGATGTGGTGACCAACACCTTCGAAGATAAGACGAACGACTCCCGCTACGACGGTACTTTCGTCACCGTTTATCGTGCTAACTGGCCCAAAGGAGGAAGTAATGCGGAATTTGTGTATAACGCCAATAATCTGAAAGTCTATCCGGGAGAACCTATTTTTTCTTTCCTCGATGAAGAACCGGACGAGGCTATAGACTATTCCAATAGTACGTATAACAGCGGGATAGGAGCAGGAGTGTTACCTGGCCGTTCGGATTATGTGATCTCGCCGGAGGGAATAAGCCGCCGGGTGTATCCGGGATTATGGAAACTCGGGGTGTATCGTACCGATAACGGGAATGGCCTGGGGCAACCCAATGCGGCGAGTACACGTCCGTTTAATATCGCCAAGTTTTCCGAATTTTACTTTATCGCAGCAGAAGCCATTGTTAAAGGTGCTGTTCCGCAGGGAGGCCAGAGCGCCAGGGAACTTATCAATGTTATCCGTGCCCGTGCGGGGAAATGGCGATGGGACAATAACGGCAACGCCGCCAAAGATGAAGATTACAGCGATGAAATGGTGTCGGCTACACCAGCCGAAATTACCATCAACTATATTCTCGAAGAACGTTCCAGGGAATATTATGGAGAGGGATATCGGTGGTTTGACCTCGTGCGTACCCAAAAATGGGAAGAGTTTGCAGGATCCTATACGATATGTGGTCCGGATGTGGGAGATCACACCCCGCAGACCTTTCAAAGAACTATAGAACCTTATCATTATTTGCGGCCAATTCCTCAGGGACAGCTGGATGGTATGGAAATGTCCGAATCCGATAAAAGAGCATATCAGAATCCGGGGTACCCCAATTAACAGTGTACCGGAAATGATATCATGAGCTTACAATAAGCAGTTTTGGTGGAACAGGGACAACCCTTTTTTAATCTAAGGAGTCCCTGTTTTTTTAACCGGTAGGGAATACGTAAAATCACTATAAGATATGAGACCATGAAAACCAGACTTAAAATGATGATTCCTTTCCTGTTTATCCTGGCGTTCCTTGCACAGGCACAACAGGTAGAACAGCATGCCCCGGAAGGATTCGACACCTATCGTGCGGATATTCCGCATGGAAGGGTAGACACGATTGCTTACTACTCGGAAACGGTACAGACCGACAGAAAAGCTGTGGTATACACCCCACCCGGATATTCGGCCGACAAGAAATACCCGGTGCTGTATCTCCTTCACGGTATTGGCGGGGATGAATACGAATGGCTGGACCAGGGAAACCCGCAGATTATTCTGGATAACCTCTACAGAGAGAGAGAATTGGCCCCTATGATTGTGGTATTGCCCAACGGACGTGCCATGAAAGATGACAGGGCTACCGGAAATATTTTCGACAGCATCAAGGTCAGGGCATTTGCCACTTTTGAAAAGGATCTGCTCAACGATCTTATTCCACACATAGAAAAAGATTATCCGGTGTATACGGACCCGGGGCATCGCGCCCTTGCAGGACTGTCCATGGGAGGAGGACAGTCACTGAATTTTGGTCTTGGTAACCCGGATATCTTTGGTTGGGTCGGAGGATTTTCCTCCGCACCCAATACCAAAACTCCCGAAATATTAGTCCCGGAACCATCGGAACTACGCGAAAAATTAAAGCTGTTGTGGATTTCCTGTGGCGATCGCGACAACCTGATGTATATCTCAAAACGTACACACGAATACCTGGCCAGGCACCAGATACCTCATATATTTTATGCCGAACCCGGCGGGCATGATTTCAAAGTCTGGAAGAACGACTTGTATGTGTTTTCACAACTTCTATTCAAACCGGTTGATAAGACATCGTTTGGCAAGTACAGTGTGCTGGGAATTCCGGCCGAGACCAATGTGAGATCGGCTGATTACCCGCAGATATTACCCGATCACCGGGTGAAGTTCCGTATTCATGCGCCGGAAGCAAAACAGGTTGGGGTAGATTTGTCCGGTAAATACGATATGAAAAAAGACGAACAGGGAACGTGGACCGTAACTACCGATTCGGTGAGTCCCGGATTCCATTATTACTCCCTGCTTATAGACGGCGTGCCCCTTGCCGATCCGTCCAGTGAAACCTTTTACGGTATGGGCCGTATGGCCAGTGGTATTGAGATCCCTTTTTACGGAGGAGACTATGATAAACTCCGGGAGGTACCTCGCGGAGAGATCCGTATCCGGAAATATTTTTCCGGGGTGACCCGAAGCTGGCGACGCGTATTTATCTATACACCTCCCGGATATGACGATTCGGATCGGAAATACCCGGTACTCTATCTGTTACACGGCGGAGGAGAAGATGAAAGCGGATGGGCCATGCAAGGCAAAACCGATGTTATTCTCGATAACCTGATCGCGGCAGAACAGGTGGTGCCGATGCTGGTGGTGATGCCCGATGCCAATATGAATGCTCCTGCATTCGAAGAAAACGGACTAAACATGTTTGAAGCCGAACTCAAAGAAGTGGTTATCCCATTGATCGAAAAAGAATACCGGGTAGAAACCGATGCTGCCCATCGCGCCCTGGCAGGATTGTCTATGGGAGGCATACATACCCTGTACACCGGTATACAAAATACGGCACTGTTTTCTGCTCTTGGGGTATTCAGTTCCGGATGGATATACGACAGACAGAAGACTGTTGCGGATAAGCAATATGATTTTATCAGCCAGCACAAAGAAAAAATCAATAAAGATCTGAGGACGATGTGGATTGCCATGGGAGGCAAAGAAGACATAGCGCATGACAACGGGCTGAAAATGCTGAAAAAATTTGACGAACTCGGACTGAAATATACCTATTATGAGTATCCCGGAGGCCATACCTGGCCGGTTTGGAGAGATAATCTGTACCGGTTTGCGCCCTTGCTTTTCAGGTAAGGATTTATGATCGGTAGAAACAGAAACAAAACAGTAATGTAAATATCGGGAGAATATGAAAAGAAAAAAGATCATAGTAGCCTTGCTCTGTGTCTGCGGAATTACAACGGGAATCACTGCGTGTAAAAATGCTACTGCCCGGACTGAGGTAGTAACACTGAAGGATGCCTATGCCGGAAAATTCTATATCGGTACGGCACTGAATGAAAGACAGATTGCAGGGAAGAGTGAAGAAGAAATGGAATTGGTTAAAAAACAATTTAATGCCATCGTAGCAGAAAATTGTATGAAAAGTGAACGTATCCATCCCAAAGAGGATACCTATAATTTTGCCCTGCCCGACAAATTCGTAGCTTTCGGGGAAGAGAACGGGATGTGGATCAACGGGCATACCCTGATCTGGCATTCGCAGGCACCGGCCTGGTTTTTTGAAGATGACCAGGGGAATACGGTAAGTCGGGAAGTACTGATAGCGCGGATGAAAGACCATATTCATAAGGTGGTAGGGCGATACAAAGGCAGAGTACATACCTGGGATGTCGTCAATGAGGCCGTATTGGATAACGGCGAACTCAGAAAAAGTAAATTTTATGAGATTATCGGTGAAGATTACCTGAAACTGGCCTTTCAGTTTGCCCGTGAAGCCGATCCGGAAGCCGAACTGTATTATAATGATTATTCCACGGCAATACCCGAAAAAAGAGCAGGTATCATACGACTCGTCAAAAAACTGCAGGACGAAGGTATCACCGTAGACGGTATCGGTATGCAGGGACATGTAGGGCTGGACGGCCCCGCAATAGAAGAACTGGAAAAAACAATACTGGCCTTTTCCGGTATCGGAGCGAAGGTGATGATTACGGAACTCGATCTTACCGTACTGCCTTCTCCGTGGGAGCGGACAGGGGCCGAAGTGTCGGCTGATTTCAAATACAGTAAGGAAATGGATCCTTATGCGGAAGGACTTACCGACAGTATCAAGCGACAGTTCGACGAACGTTATACCCATTTGTTCCGGTTATTTCTGAAACACTCCGACAAAATTACACGGGTTACCTTCTGGGGTGTCAACGACGGTAATTCCTGGCGGAACAACTGGCCGGTACGGGGAAGAACGGATTACCCGCTCCTGTTCGACCGCAATAACCATCCCAAACCTGTAGTGGATGCTCTTATACAGATGACCCGCTGATAAATAACGCGTCCGGAATACAATTCCCGGTTTCGGAGGATGGAATTAAATGGTTATAAATAATAGCTTTGCACGTACCTCATATACCGGGATATTTGTATGCTGCATTTTATATGTTAAATTTACATGTATAAGTAAAGGAGCCCGGAAATTGTCAACTCCGGAACCTGAACATAAAAAACCAAAAATAATGTACAACCGTTATCTGACAGTAATTCTCGGGTTTATTGTCTTATACACTGCAGATCTTGCAGCGCAAGCCGGCGAAGCCCGAAATCCCGTAATTCATGCCGATGTACCTGATCTGTCTATGATCCGGGTTGGAGATACCTATTATATGAGCAGTACGACCATGCACATGAATCCCGGGGTCCCGATCATGAAATCGAAAGACCTTATCAATTGGGAGCTTGTAAATTATGCGTATGATGTGCTGGCCCCTGATAACGATGATCTCAATATGCTCAACGGGAAAGATACGTACGGAAGAGGATCGTGGGCCAGTTGTTTGCGATATCGGAATGGGATCTATTACCTGTCGACATTTGCCCAGACGACGGGTAAAACCCATATTTATACGACAACAGATATAGAAAAAGGCCCATGGAAAGCAATATCCTTCAAGCCTTCCTATCACGATCATACCCTGTTTTTTGACGATGATGGTAAAATATACCTGATTTGGGGAGGAGGGGAACTTCGTATGGTAGAGCTCAAAGAAGATCTTTCGGGGATAAAAGCAGGAACCGAGCAGGTGTTGATCGCCAATGCCAGTGCCCCTGCCGGACCGAATGTAGGGCTTCCCGCCGAAGGATCGCAATTGTTTAAGGTAGACGGGAAATACTATCTCTTCAACATTGCCTGGCCCAAGGGAGGAATGCGTACGGTAATCATACATCGTGCCGACAAGATCACGGGACCTTATGAAGGTAGGGTGGCCCTACAGGATAAAGGTGTGGCCCAGGGCGGGCTTATCGATACCCCCGACGGCAGGTGGTACGCCTATCTCTTCCGTGATAATGGTGCCGTAGGCCGTATCCCTTATCTCGTACCCGTGACCTGGAAAGACGGCTGGCCGGTACTGGGGGTGGACGGAAAAGTGCCGGAAAATCTGGACGGATTACCGGCAAACCGATCCCTGATTCCCGGGATTGTAGCCCCGGATGATTTCAAAAGAAAAAAGAACGAAGCTATCTTGCCTTTGGTGTGGCAGTGGAACCATAACCCGGATCCGGAACACTGGAAAATAAACGGTAAAAAAGGATTCTTTAGGATTATCACCTCAAGGACGGACGAGTCCGTATTATTTGCCAGAAATACACTGACACAACGTACCATAGGTCCGGAAAGCTCGGGAGAGATCGCGCTTGACGTATCTGGCATGAAGGAAGGAGATGTGGCCGGACTGGCTCTTTTTCAGAAAGGATATGGTCTGGCAGGCGTACGGTTTGAAAACGGACAAAAGAACATAGTGATGATTAACGCGGAGTCGGGAACTCCGGAGACCGTAAAAAGTATTCCGTTACGACAGGAAGTGGTCTACTTTAGGGCCGATTGCGATTTCCGGGATAAAAAAGACGAAGGCAGGTTCTATTACAGTACCGATGGGAAGCAGTGGACGCCGATAGGTAATGTACTGCATATGAAATATACACTTCCTCATTTTATGGGATACCGTTTTGCCCTGTTTAATTATGCTACCATACAACCGGGCGGACATGTAGATTTCGATTATTTTAAAATACGCGACCGTATCGGTGAATAAACAAAAGTTATGACATTACACTCGATCAGGAAATATAGATCAAAGGCCGTCTTGTACGGTGTCTTATGTTTGTGCGGGTACGCCATGTATGCGCAAAATCCGCTGATTACAGATCAGTTTACTGCCGATCCTTCGGCAAGGGTGTTCGGAGACAGGGTATATGTCTATCCTTCGCACGACATTCGTTGTGATGATAAAGAACACCTGCGGCCAAAGTGGTTTTGTATGGAAGACTACCATGTATTTTCATCGGAAAACCTTACGGATTGGACCGATCACGGTGTTATCGTAAGTCAGGAAGAGGTGCCTTGGGCGGATGCAACGGCTTACAGTATGTGGGCGCCCGATTGTATAGAGAAGGACGGGAAATATTTTTTTTATTTTCCGGCCAAAGCCAGAGATACGACCCTGAACGGTAAAGGGTTTTCCATAGGTGTTGCGGTTGCCGATAGCCCGGAAGGTCCTTTTGTGCCACAACCCTTACCCATACGAGGAGTGCGGGGGATCGACCCGAATGTAATGATAGACAAGGACGGGCAGGCTTATCTGTACTGGTCCGAAAAACATATCTACGGTGCAAAACTGCGGGATAACATGCTCGAACTGGCTTCGGAACCGAAAATTCTGAGGGATCTGCCGGAAGAAGGACTTAAGGAAGGCCCCTTCGTGTTTGAAAGCGCAGGAACATACTACATGACCTACCCGCATGTTGCAGGTAAAACCGAGCGCCTGGAATATGCCTCCGGGAAAGATCCCCTCGGACCTTTTACGTACCGGGGCGTTATTATGGACGAATCGCCGGACGGTTGCTGGACCAATCATCAGTCTGTGGTGAACTTCCGCGACCAATGGTACCTTTTTTATCACCACAATGATCTCTCTCCGGGTTTTGATAAAAACCGCGCCATCCGTGCAGACAGTTTGTTTTTTAATGCAGATGGCAGCATACAAAAAGTATATCCGACACTACGCGGAATAGGACGTACTCAAAGTTTGGGCCCTATACATCCGGACAGGTACAGCGATAAGAGCAAAACGGGAGTATCCGTAACTTTTCTGAACCAGGCCGATACTTTTGCGGGATGGAAGACTATCATGGATAAAAAAGAAGGCTGGATACGTTATAACAGCGTTGACTTTGGCAAGGAAACACCCGGGTATGCCGTGTTAAGGGTTCGGTCTGGTGCCGGGGCAATACTGCAATTGCGCCCGGGAAACGGTAATGTTCCTGTTCTATGTGATGCCCGAATCCCAAAAACCGAAACCTGGAATACCGTAAAGGTTCCGTTGCATCGTACGATTACCGGGATCCATGATCTCGTACTGGAACTCCTGGAGGGTACGGCAGAGATCGATTGGATGAAATTTGAATAATATTTTAACCTTTTTTATCTGCTGATATAGCGGTAAAGGTGAATGCAAACAGAAATTCTGTCCCGCTGGTGTTTATCTATGCCATATTTTCGTTCTGTCTTCTGTAGGCAGCAGGAGTAATACTGACTATTTTCTTGAATGTATTGGTAAAATGAGGTACATTGGAAAAACCGGTTTCTATGGATATTTCCAGCAGTGTTTTATTGGTCGTCAGCATAAGGTGTTGTGCCCTCTCGATTTTTTTTTCCAAAATATAGGTCATAGGCCGCTTACCGGTGTGGGTAAGAAAAAGCCTGGAGAAATAATCCTTGTTCTGGTTAACCCGTTTTGCAAGCTCTGTAATAGTGATGTTCCTGTCCAGATGAAGCTGAATATAACTCATACTGTCAAGTATTTTAGACGGAATGTCCGTTTGTTTCTTCACTATATTCCCCGATTTTAAGAACCTGGAAAGTAACTGTAATATGATCCCCTGGTTTTCGAACTGTAGGGAAAGGTTTGTTTTATGGTTCAATGAGATATACTCGTCATAGTAGGCCTGTTTTTCATAAACCTTCGGGTTGTCCGACCGGTTAATCCCGCGTCCCGGATTGATTTTGAGAATACGTTTAAAATTCAGAATATCCGTTTCCATGGCCTTGATCTGCATAATTTCCCGTTGATCCTGAAACAGGGAAATGCCATTGGGCGTCTCCTCGAAGAATTGCAGAAAATACTGGCTCAGATAACTGTCGCATTTCATATTGCATATCGTAAAGCTCGGTATAAGATAGAGATAGCCGGGCTTCAGCGTAAGTACGGTTTCTTTTCCGGACAGTTGTGCGATACCGTCATCGATATAATATATCCGGTAGTACGGACTGATGACATTGGCATAATTCCAGCTCGAATTAAGCTTTACATAATCGGTATTAAGTAAAGAGAACGAATACTTAAAAATACTTTTGCTCATAACAGAAAAGGTTGGTGGTGAGGTGAATTCTCGGTTTTAAATAAAAAAAAGTCTTTTTAGTGTAATTGTTACAATTATTTTGAGTGCTACTTTTGAAATCGATGAATGATGATTATTTGCATTCTTTTTTGTGTTTTGGATGTTAAATTAACGAAAAAATAGATTAAAAATCTGATGAATCACAAAAATTTGATCTTACCGTTTCGTGGAACTTATTCTAAATCTCAATAAAGATAGTAACGGTAGGACATGAGATTTTTTTCAGGAGCCGGAAATATGTAATGAATATGTTCTGCTCTTTCAACCGATAAAAAAATATAGTAAAAATAGATGCTCCGGGTTTTCTGAATATACACTACTGTGCGACGGAACCAACAACTACCAGGTAAAAGAGGTAGTTTTTTAATAACCCTCTAATTTATGATTACATGTTTATGAAGTTAAAGTTACTCTTGTTTGCATCCCTATTGTTTTCCGGCCTGTATGCCGGAGCTCAGGATGATATACGTGTAGAAGGCACAGTTTCTTTCGAGCAGGATGGCACACCACTTCCCGGGGTAAATGTTCTTGTGGAAGGTACACAGATCGGTACGGTTACCGATTTTGACGGAAATTACAGCTTAACGGCCCCTTCAGATGCCACCCTTGTATTTTCCTACATAGGGTTTAAACAACAAAAGGTAGGTATATCGGGCCGGAGTCGGATCGATGTGGCGATGGAGGAGGACCTGGCTAAACTCGATGAGGTCGTTGTGGTGGGGTACGGGACCCAGCGTAAGGTAAACCTCACGGGTTCGGTATCCTCTATTTCTTCTGAAGAGCTAAGCGACAGACCGATAACACAAGCTTCCCAGGCCCTGGCCGGGTTGTCGAGCGGGATTTCTGTACAGCAGGGATCCGGACGCCCCGGATCAGACGGAGCTTCTATCCGGATCCGCGGTTTGGGCACGTTTTCCGGTGCGGGGAATGAACCTCTCGTACTGATCGACGGATTGGCATCTTCGATAAATGACATAGACCCCAATAACATTAAAAGCATATCCATACTCAAAGATGCAGCTTCCGCATCCATATATGGTACCAGAGCAGCCAACGGGGTTATACTTATCGAGACCAAGCGGGGAAGTTCGGGCGATATGAAGGTGAGTTACAACAGCTATATCGGTTGGCAGAAAGTAACCCAACTTCCGGATTTTCTCGATGCCGAGGGGTATGCGAGAATGCGTAACGAAGCCAACAGAAATCAGGGCCAGGCCGATGCCTATACCGAAGAAGAGGTCGGGTGGTTTGCCGACGGCTCCGATCCGGATAATTACCCGAATGTACCACATTTGAAAAACCTGCTCCGTTCGGGTTCCGGATTTCAGACCAATCACAATCTTTCTTTTACCGGGGGAAACGAAAAAAATAAGTATCTCTTCGCATTCGGATATCTCAAACAGGATGGTGTAGTGGCCGAGAATACTTACAATAAGTATAATGTGCTGCTGAATTTTGACAGCCAGATCAAAGAAAACCTCAACCTGAAGGTAAGCCTTAACGGTTACAGCTCCGATACTAACGAACCGAGACAATACGACGGAGATCTCACTTCGATCATCGGTTATGCCGTGAGGCAGGGGCCTGTATATGCAGGGCGAAAATCGGACGGAACCTACGGTTACCAGGACAATTACAGCCCTGAGGCCTGGCTGGCGAGCGAATCTTTTTCTTCGAGAAGAAACAAATATTTTCTCGGGGGAACGGAATTGACCTGGAATCTTTTCGAAGGTTTCGAACTCAGTGGAAAAGCAGGGTTTAAATACTTCGGATACGAAAACAAAGATTTTTCATCTTCCTTTATCTTTGATGAGAACAAAACCGTGGGCCCAAATAATCTGAACGTTCAGGATGGCGAGAACCAACTGGTTACCCTACAGGCCCTGGCCAGGTATACCAGAGATTTCGGGGCGCATAACCTCAGCTTTCTGGCCGGTTTTTCACAGGAGGAGTACAAAGATAGTTTTCTCCGGGGATACCGGGACGATTTTCCCAATAATGAACTTTATGAGCTGAATGCCGGAGCACAGAGCAATATGCAGGCTTATGGCTCCGGTGCATCATGGGGGCTCCGCTCTTTTTTCGGAAGGGTAAACTACAATTATGCCGGAAAATACCTGTTTGAAGCCAATGCCAGGTACGACGGTACTTCAAGATTTCCGAAGGACGGGCGATGGGGATTCTTTCCATCTTTTTCTGCCGGCTGGAGGATTTCGGAAGAATCCTTCATCAAAGAAAATGCCGGATGGATACAGAACCTGAAACTCCGTGCATCATGGGGGATGCTCGGAAACCAGAATATAGGAAACTATCCCTATCAGAATGTATTAACCCTGGGAAGAAATTATCCTTTCGGAGGTAATCTGATCTCAGGAGCAAGGCTTACCAATCTGGCCAACACCGATATTACCTGGGAGACGACCAGTGTTACAAATATCGGGCTGGATTTTAGTATACTTAAAGGTGCACTGGATATCACTGCGGAGTACTTCGATAAAACTACTTCCGATATTTTGTACCAGGTATCCGTATCCGATGTACTCGGACTGACACCTTCGGAGGTCAATGCCGCTGAAGTGCGTAATAACGGTTTCGAAATGTCCGTGAACTACACTATGGATTTAGGTAATTTTAACATCGGGATATCTCCTAACTTTTCCTACACCAAAAACCGGGTAACCAAGTTGGCCAACGGTCTTCAACAGGATATAGGACAGGGCCTGTTCGTGGGGCACTCCGTAAACTCTACCTACGGGTATGTGGCTGACGGACTCTTTACGGATGCTGACGATATTGCAAACTATCCGGACCAACCCTATCAGGCCGAGCCCGGCTTTGTAAGGTATAAAGACATCAGTGGCCCGGACGGTGTTCCGGATGGCGTTGTGGATGCCACGTACGATCGTAAGGTCATCGGTAGTTACTTTCCAAAATACGCTTACGGACTCAACCTCAATGCCGATTACAAAAACTTTGACCTGTCTGCGATCTTCCAGGGCCTTGCCGGCTATAAAAGACAAATAGGATCTTACCAGGCCTATGCTTTTTTCAATGGAGGCCAGATACAGCAATGGCAGGCCGACGGTAGATGGACCGAAGAAAACCCGGATCGCAATGCCGAGTATATCAAACTTACCAGCCTCAATCAGGGTAGCGGTACTTTAATGCCCTCTACCTTCTGGAACAGAAACGCAGGATTTTTGAGACTGAAGAACCTGCAAATCGGGTATTCGTTCCCGAAAAAAATCCTGGAAATCCTCAAAGTTACCCGGCTTCGTGTATATGCGGGCGGACAAAACCTGTTTACACTGAATGATTTTTATAAGGGATGGGATCCCGAAATGGGACAGGAAGCTTCCGATAACAGCCCTTTTTATCCGATAACCAGTGTATACACCTTTGGAGTGAATGTTAATTTTTAACGCAATGTCAAAGATCAATTTTATGAAAAACCAAACTCGATATATAGCAAAACTGATCGTATGTGTGGTAACCCCGTTTTTAATGGGGAGCTGTGCTGATGATTTCTTTGATAAAAATCCTCTCGATGCTGTTTCGGATAATACCTTCTGGAAGACCAGGGGAGATGCCGAACTGGCTTTGACAGGATGTTACCATGCCGGATCGGGATGGGACGGTGAAAATTTCTGGTTGCCCAGGGGACTGTTGTATCTCGACCTGATGGCCGGAAACGGATCGGAAAAAGAGCTTATTCCGGATAGGGTTACAGACGGTACTCTTACCTCAGCCTATTGGGTTACCGAAGGCTATTGGCGGAGTGCTTACGCACAGATTACAGCATGTAACAATTTTCTTGAAAAAATAGGAAACGTGGAGATGGATGAGGAGGAGAAGCAAGTGATGATCTCCGAGGTCCGGACACTCAGAGCCTATTATTATATGAATCTGGCCATATTTTTCGGCGATGTGCCGCTTGTAACACAATTGCTGACCATAGCAGAGGCCAACAGTGTGTTTCAGGCACCCCGGAATGAGGTTTTTGATTTTGTAGAGAAAGAACTGAAGGAGAGCGCGGAAATACTTCCCCCGACCAGACCCGACAGCGAAAACGGCAGAATAACTGCCGGGGCTGCACTGGCTATTCTGGGAAGAGCGCAGTTGTTCAATAAGAAGTGGGAAGACGCCAAAAATACCTACAGGAAGATCATGGATGCCGGGGCGTACCAGATAGCACCCGAGTATAGCGAACTGTTCTGGGAAAGGGGAGAGTTCAGTAAAGAAATTATTCTGAGTTCTCAATTTCAGCAGGATACCTACAGCCACGTACTTTTACAGTACCTGTACCCCGAAACCTGGGGAGGGTGGCACCAGTTTTCTCCTTACAACGAACTCGTCAAGGCGTATGAGTGTATCGATGGAAAAACGACAGAGGAATCCCCGTTATTCGATCCGGACAACCCCTATGACAACAGGGATCCCCGCCTGGATTACACCATTATGATCTCTGACCGTACTGTTTTTAAAGGAGTCACCTACGTGTCCAGACCGGACAGCAATTCGCCCGACAGATTTAACAAATACAACTGGAGCGGTTATTGCATCAATAAATTTATGGACCCGGATTTTGACGCCAATCTCATGAATTACGGAGGAAACTGGTCTATCATCCGTTATCCTGAGGTATTGCTGGGGTATCTGGAAGCACATCTGGAATCAGGTGGGGCCATAGATCAGGGGATCCTCGACCAGACGGTAAACCTGGTGCGTCAGCGCAGTAGTGTACAGATGCCCGCTGTAACGACAACCAATCCTGCCGAACTTCGCGAAATCATCAGGAGAGAGCGTCGTGTGGAATTTGCTTTCGAAGGATTACGGTATTTTGATATATTGCGCTGGGGTATAGCAGCAGAAGAACTCAACCGTCAGTTTACAGGTATGAAACTCACTAACGATCCTGATAATTATACTGCATTTGATGTGGATGATGAGGGATATCTTCTATATCAGAGACGTAATTTTAAAGAGGGTATTAACGAGTTGTGGCCCATTCCGCTTTCGGAAAGGGAGATCAATACCCATCTCAACCAGAATACAGGTTATCAGCAGCGCTAAGCACGCTGTATCACGAAGTGTACTGCAAACCTAAACCATCGGGTTTATGGTTGCGCAATATGCTCCCCACCTGCCATCGGGCAGGATATACTTATAACGAAAACTAAAAAACAGATGAAAAGAAGAGATGCATTAAAGACCATGTCGGCAGCAGCGGCAGGCTTGTATTTATCCAACATATTTGCTCAGGGACAATGGCTGGGAACACCTTTTCAACCGGAAATATCCGGGCCTTTTAAGCCTACCTGGGAATCCCTGATGAAATATCAGGTGCCCGACTGGTTTCGGGACGCCAAATTTGGTATGTGGGCCCATTGGGGGCCGCAGTGCGAACCGGAAGCAGGCGACTGGTATGCCAGGGGAATGTATATGGAAGATTCCTGGCAGTACAAGTATCATCTTGAACATTACGGGCACCCGTCGAAAGTAGGGTTTAAGGACGTTATCCACTCGTGGAAAGCAGATCGTTGGGATCCGGATGATCTTGTGGGACTCTACAAAAAAGCCGGGGCTAAATATTTCATGGCCATGGCGAACCACCACGATAATCTCGACCTTTATAACAGTACCTACCAGAAGGAGTGGAACTCTGTAAAAAGAGGTCCGAAGAAAGATATCGTAAAAGGATGGGCAGATGCTGCCCGGAAATACGACCTTCCCTTTGCCGTAAGTGTGCATGCCGCGCATGCGTGGAGTTGGTTCGAAACTTCCCAGCGTGCCGATACCAAGGGACCCCTTGCAGGAGTTCCCTACGACGGAAAACTCACTGCAAAAGAGGGTAAGGGAACCTGGTGGGAAGGACTGGATCCGCAGGAACTCTATGCCCAGAACCACCCGCTGGGTGAGAACAGCCATGATAATGGCATGATCCACAGGCAATGGAACTGGGGTAACGGCGTAGCCCCTCCCACCGAAGCGTATATGGAAAAGTTCTACAACCGTACTAAAGAACTGATCGATGTGTACAAACCGGACATGGTATATTTCGATGATACGGCATTGCCGTTCTGGCCTGTAAGCGATGTAGGTTTACGCTTTGCAGCGTATATGTACAATAAGAGTATCGCGGATCATGGCGAGCTGAAGGCGGTTATCACCGGAAAAATCCTTAATGAAGATCAACGCCAGGCTATGGTGTGGGATATCGAGAGAGGGCAGAGCAATACTATCGAACCCCTGCCATGGCAGACCGATACCTGTATCGGAGGATGGCATTACGACAGGGGAATATACGACCGTAAAGAATACAAAACGGCAAAAACCGTGATACATACTCTGATCGATGTGGTGAGTAAGAACGGAAACCTCATGCTCAACATCCCCGTTCGCGGAAACGGATCTATCGATGAGCAGGAGCGGGCGGTTGTCGAAGAAATCGGCGAATGGATGGCTCTGAACAGCAAAAGTATATACGGTACACGACCCTGGAAGATCTTTGGCGAAGGTCCCCAACAGGAAAGTGCCGGTGAACTTCAGGCCCAGGGTTTCAACGAGGGGAAAGGGGAACCTTTCTCTTATAAAGATATTCGTTTTGCGACCAAAGGAGAAACCCTGTACGCTACGGTTATGGGGTGGCCCGAGCAAGGTAAAGCGGTTATAAAGAGCCTGGCTGAAGGCAATGCACATTACCCGAAAAAAATTCGCCGTATCCGTTTGGTAAGCACCGGACAAAGGCTATCTTTCCGACAGACTCCGGAAGGTCTTATCGTAGATTTTCCGGAGGCTAAGGGAAAGTGTTTTTATGCCAATCCCTTAGAAATATCGTAATAGAAATGAAATATATAGTATGCGAAAAACCGGGTAGTCTTGTGCTCGGTGACATGGAAGAGCCCCAACGGGCAAAAGGAGAAGTTTTGCTCAGGGTAAATAAAATAGGTGTTTGCGGTACGGATCTGCATGCGTACGGAGGTAACCAGCCGTTTTTTACGTATCCCCGGGTATTGGGGCACGAAATAGCTTCGGAAGTACTGGAAGCCGATGAAAGCAGTCCGTTGAGGCCGGGCGATAAAGTTGCCGTAATTCCGTATCTGCATTGCGGAACCTGCGTGGCCTGTCGTAAGGGAAAAACCAATTGTTGTCGTAATATCAGGGTTTTCGGGGTACATACCGACGGAGGAATGAAAGAGAAGATCGTACTTCCCGAAGCCTTCCTCATTCCTGTTCCGGGCCTCACCGATAAACAGATTGCCGTACTCGAACCTCTGGCCATAGGAGCACATGCCATCAGAAGGGCGGAGGTGACCGACCGGGACAGCGTTGTGGTGGTAGGATGTGGCCCTATCGGGATAGGCATCCTTAAACTGGCTAAGTTACGCGGGGCAGATGTTATTGCTATAGACACTAATGAGCAGCGCCTGCAATTTGTCAAAGAACGGATAGGTATCGATAAGATCGTAAAAGCCGGGGAAAATGCAGTAGCCGAAGTAGCAGCCCTTACCGATGATGACCTCGCCGATGTGGTTTTTGATGCCACGGGAAATAAAAGAGCCATGGAAGCCGGAACCGATTATATGGCACATGGAGGCAGATACGCACTTGTAGGACTCTTTAACGGGGAACTGGAATTCACGCATCCGCGAATTCATGCCAAAGAAACCACCTTGTTGTGTTGCAGAAATGCAACGCCGGAAGATTTTGAACACGTCATATCGGTCATCGGAGATTTTCCCGTAAATGAATATGTTACTCACGAATCGGGATTGAAGGATGCTATAGCCAATTTTGAAAAGTGGACGGATCCGGCAGAAGGTGTAATTAAGGGGATGATAGATTTTAATAATTAAAATAAGGGTAGAGCAACCCGGTATTAACTATACGGGGTTGTTGTATTCCTGATAAAAGGACCGAAAATGGATTTAAATCTGAAAGACAAGGTAGTAGTCGTAACCGGGGCCGCAGGCATTAAGGGAAGTATCGGAGAGACTATTGTCCGTGCCCTCGCTTCGGAAGGAGCTCTGCCGGTTATCGTATGCCGTAACGATCGCGGATACGAATATGAAAAAGAGTACCGTGAAAAGGGCATCAAGGCCAGTTTTATAAAAACGGATCTCACCGTTCCGGATCAAATTGCAGAAGCGATAAAGCAGACTGTGGCGGTGTACGGACGTATCGATGCGGTGATTAATAATGTAGGGGTCAATGATGGGGCAGGACTGGATGCCTCCATAGAAGATTTTATGCGTTCGCTCTCCCTCAATCTCGTAAGTTATTATGCCACGGTAAAGTACGCCCTGCCATACCTGAAACAATCCAGGGGTGCAATCCTGAATATAGGGTCTAAAGTAGCCCAGACCGGACAGGGGAAAACCTCCGGATATGCCGCGGCAAAAGGTGGTGTATTGGGGCTTACCAGAGAATGGGCGGTAGACCTCATCCGGGATGGTATACGTACCAATGCGCTTATCATTGCCGAGTGTTATACGCCTGCGTATGAAAACTGGATCGGACAAATGGAAAACGGTGAAGCGAAGTTACAGGCTATTAAAGAAAAGATACCTTTAGGGAAAAGGATGACGGAAGCACAGGAGATCGCAGATACCTGTTTGTTCCTGATTTCGGATCGTGCCTCACATACCACAGGACAGTTCGTCTATGTCGACGGAGGTTATGTGCACCTGGATCGGGCACTGCTTCCGGAATAAGAATAACGAAAACGAACCTGACCTTACGGGAAGAGTTCCCGAAAAAAAAAGACTCATGGCTATGAAGCGACTTTGTTTTACCTGCGACCTGAAAAACAATCCTGAGCTGATCGAAAAATACAAGGAATATCATCACAGGAGTAATACCTGGCCCGAAATTACCAAAAGTATCCGGGAGGCTGGTGTATTACAGATGGAAATTTTCCTGGCCGGGAACCGTCTGTTTATGATTATGGATACCAAAGATGATTTTTCCCTGGAGCGCAAGGAGCTGATGGATGCGGAAAATAGTATCGTACAACGTTGGGAAAGCCTTATGGGGAAGTATCAGCAAACCCCGGAGTTCACCCGGAACGGTGAAAAATGGGTGTTAATGGAGAAGATATACGACCTGGAAGAGCTCGGCGTGTTAAAGTGATAACTACGTCTGGTAAGATAAGACCGGCTGTCCCTTATACCCCTTCGGGACAGCCGGTTTTTTTAATGCCATTGCGGACTGATTCCCGGGGCATAGGGAAATTTAAGTGAGCGGTAATATTCCAGGGAATGCAACGGGGTTTCCATTTCTTCCGGGAACGGTTGTTTCGAAAAAGTCTGGAAATACAGCATGCATGCATCGCGCCACCATTGTGCTTCCTCGTGCTGAATACCGAGGAGCATACGTACTTCTTCGAATTGTTGTTTATTTACGTAGGGCTCCATGACAGCCCAGGTTTTTTGTGCTTCCCGGACACGGTTTACACCTTCCTGGTAACGTATACCGAGGCCATCCCATAGGGTATTGCCGCTTTGAAGCTTATAATCCCACGGCAGATGATGAAACCATAGCAGGAATTTTTCGGGACAGGTTTTTACGTTATTGAAGGTTGCAGCCACTTCCCCGGCGTATTGAGCCGTGGCATTACTACCGGAAGGAGTCCGGTCGAAACCGATCCCTGCCGTATCTGCTTTATGGTAATATACGGGGTTCCACTCGGGTCGTGACAGGTTACCTACCCACGGTCCGGGACCGTAATGATGTCCGGTATCCATAATGTGATGTAATCCCAGCGGGGTCATGTAATCTACGACGGTTTCGTGCGATTCCAGCATGATATTTTTTACGGGCTTGATAAAGTTGTTGTCGTTTGTAAAGGTGAGCCGTAACCATTCGTCTGCAATCTGCGATGCGGAGAGATAAGGATCCCAGGCCAGCCGGCCAAACCCGTACCAGTTGGCCTGCGCAAAAGGATGTCCTGTCCAGTTGATATCACTGCCGATGTTAGCAACCCCGGCCATACCGCTTATTTTCTTATTGTCGAGCGTACCGTCCACGACACGGGCGACCAACGATCCTTTTCCGTGCCTGTAGGTGTCAGATTGCAGCACTTCTTCGTATAGTTTGGGAAGAAAGACCAGGTGTGTACTGAACCCGAGATATTCCTGGGTCATCTGAAATTCCATCATCAACGGCGTATGCGGCATGGCCCCGAACATGGGGTGAAAAGGTTCCCTGGGCTGGAAATCGATAGCACCGTTTTTAACTTGTACCAGCACATTTTCCATAAATTTGCCGTCGAGCGGAACAAATTCGTTATAAGCCTGTTTCGCCCGGTCGGTTGTATCGTGTTCGGAATAAACAAAGGCTCTCCACATAACGATCCCCCCGTGAGGAGCCATCGCCTCGGCCATCATATTGGCCCCGTCTACATGGGATCTTCCGTAGTTCTGGGGACCGGGCTGACCTTCCGAATTGGCCTTGACGAGGAAGCCACCGAAATCAGGGATAGTCTTATAGATTTCATCGACTTTGTCTCTCCACCATTGCCGTACCCCGGGATCGAGCGGATCGGCCGTTTGGAGTCCGCCGATCTCCATGGGAGCCGAAAACCTGGCGGTGAGATATACCTTGATACCGTACGGACGGAAGACCTCGGCAAGGGCAGCCACCTTTTCGATATAGGCAGGCGTAAGGACCAATGCACTGGCATTGACATTGGTGAGAACGGTTCCGTTGATCCCCACCGAAGCATTGGCCCGGGCATAGTCTTTATAACGCGGATCGATATAACCCGGAAGGCGATGCCATTTCCATATAGAAGCTCCTGCGTAACCACGTTCTACGGTTCTGTCGAGATTGTCCCAATGATTGAGCACCCGGATATCTGTTTTTGGAATATCCAGTATCCTCAGGTTGCGAAGGGGCAGGCCTTGTTGCAAATGATGCAACAGACGGAAAGTCCCGTAGAGCAAACCGACGTCTTTCCGGGCGGTAATGATTACCGTATTGCCGGAAGCACGGATCAGGAAACCATCGTTTTCAATAGTTGCAATATCTTTTTTCAGGGTATTGCGTAGCCCCGAAGGAAGGTTTTCCGTTTTGCGGATGACAAGGCTGTTCTTTTCCGGGATTTCAGAAATGAAGGAGACCGTACTGTCCAGCATAAGGCCAAGACCGGTGCTGAGCTCTTCCCTGATCGCATCAACCGTCTCGCTGTTTTCGTCCATAACCACAGACAGGAGATGTGTCCTGTAGTGCTCCAGGGTTTCCGGATTTTCTGTTTTGCGGTAATTCAACCAAAGTTCATAACCGCCCTGGGCGTGAGAAACGGTGAACCATAAAAACAAGAACAGAGCGGGGAACAGTCTTTTGCACAAGATAAACATACGACGGGTTTTAACATAGCACATAAGGCTATGGATTAGGGTTGATTTTTAATTGCAGGAGAAAATTAAATAAAAAACCGGTGACGTGAAAGTTTAAAGCAACCGATTGCGCCGATTGTTAATAACTTATTGTTTTTATGACTATAATCAAAGGATAGGGAGGGTGGAGAGCTGTTTAGCTCGTGGTTCGCAGTCCATGTAGTACTCGATGTGTTTATTGGTTCCAGATAATTAACCCGGTAACCCGGCGATTCACCAACCACGAGCTAAACCCCCTCTTTTTTATTCTTAAATCTAATTGTACCCCGGGTTCTGGTCGTAAAGTCCTTCTTTCACCGTAATCTGTGTAGAAGGGAGCGGGTAAATAATGCTGTTCTGGTTTATAGGGGCCTGTATTTTATCGGAGACATCATCTTCGGGGATCCATGTATTCATGATATCGAGGACTTTACCACTTCGGACGAGGTCGTGCCACCGGGTTCCTTCTCCGGCGAATTCCCTTCGCTTTTCTTCGAGGAGCTGATCGGTGGTAACCGCGGTGAGTGGTTGGAGATTAGCTCTGTCCCTGATCCGGTTTACGATCTCATCGGCATCCGACGGATTTCCCGTTCCTCCGAAAAGAATGGCTTCGGCTTTCATCATCAGCACCTCGGTATATCGTATCAGCGGGAAATTGATAGGCCAGTCAAAACGGTCGGTACCGGGATTTTCGGTATCGAGGAATTTCACAATAAAGATATCGGCAATAGGATTACCGTTGGCATCGGTATACCCTTCCTGGAATATGGTGTTGTACCGGATATCGTTATCATCGAAACTGTGCAGCAGATTTTCGGAAGGCGCCTTGTATTCACCTCCCGCGGGAAAGGGGATACCTATGGCTTCAAAATAATTATCCGGGACGAATAATCCGGGGTAGGTAGCTCCTATTCCGAGGCTTCCGTCTTTATATTGAATATCGAAAATAATCTCGGAATTATTTTCATTGTCGTAGGCAAAAATAGTATCGTAATCATCGATAAAAGCATAAGGGCCATTGTTGATGATATCATCGAAGAGGGATAAGGCCAGATCGTATTCGCCTGAATCCATGCCGGGGCCTTCAATGTCATAAGAGGTGCCGGAACGGGTGAGGTAGACTTTTCCGAGCATAGCTTTTGCCGCCCAGAGCGTCACTTTTCCACGTTGTTCGGCAGGGTAGCTTTCGGGGAGTTTGTTTATGGCATCTTCCAGGTCGGCTATGATAAGCGTGTAGATTTCGGAAACATTGCTTCTCCCGATTTCGAGAGATTCTTCGGGAGTGACCACGTGATCGAGCAGGGGAACCTTCCCGTAAAACCGCACCAGGTCAAAATAGAAAAAAGCGCGCATAAACCGGGCTTCACCGATCATCCGGTTTCGCATGTTTTCATCGGGGACAGCCTCATCTGTCATACGATCCAGGACGGTATTGGCGCGGAGAATCCCTTCGAAATCTTTGCTCCACACTTCGGCAATATAACTGTTGGTAGCGATGGTCGGGAAAAAGTTGTTTACGGGCTCATGATCGCGTATCCCGGAATTGGTGATAGCATACATGTTGTCCGATCGTATTTCGGAGAGTACGAGCTGATGATCCGGGTAGGTCTGCAGGCTGCTGTAAATACCGTTTATGGCTTGTTCGAAATCGTCCTCATCCCTGTAGAAGTTCTCACTCCCGATATCGGAAACAGGGTTCTGATCGAGTTCGTTAGTGCAGGAGAAGAAGAGTGTAGCGGCCAATAGGGGCAGTATATATATTTTTTTCATCTGTACAGTCTTTTTAGGGTTAGAACGTAACATTGATTCCGGTAATAAAGGATTTGGACAAGGGGGCTCCGCCATAGTCATCACCGCTGGTATTTCTGGCTTCGGGGTTCCACCCGCCGGCGTATTTGTCGCCTCCGAAAAAGTTTTCGAGTGCTATGTACACACGGATGCTTTTGAAGAAGGTATCTTTAAGCGCTTCGCCGAAATTGTAACCGAGGGTAATATTCCGTACCCTCCAGTAATCTGAAGAATACAACCAGTCTGTGTTTTTAATCCCTCCGAAATTCGAATTGGATTTCCCGACCACTCCGTTACCGGGGTCTTCTGCTGAGCGCCAGCGATCGCGGTATTTTCCCAGTACGTTTTGGTTGTATCCCATTCCCGTCCGGTCTATGGCCCTTCCGAAAGTGGAGTAGAGGTGTCCGCCCCATTGTCCCTGCAAGAGTACCGAAAGGTCAAAGCCTTTGTACCGGAATGTATTGGTGATCCCCCAGATATAGTCCGGGTTGGGGTGCCCGGAAAGGACGCGGTCGTTCTGGTCGATAACCCCGTCGCCGTTCGCATCCACATAACGTGGGTCACCGGCAGTCTGGTTGCCAAACAGGGCTGCGCCGTTTTCTATATCGGCCTGCGTAAGTATGCCGTCCTGTTGTACGACATAGTAGCTGTACATCGGTTGACCTACCTGTAATATATTGTGTTCGATATCGAAATCTCCCCCCAGGATCGGAGCATTGTCGGGGCCGAGTTTTTTTACTTCGTTGGTATTATAACTCAGGTTGATACTGGTAGACCAGTTAAAATCCCCGTTCAGATTCTGGGTATAGAGTTCGAGTTCCCACCCTCTGTTTTCCACTTCTCCTATATTGGTGAGTGCCGTGGAAAAACCGGATGCGGTAGGTACGGGAATGTTGAGCAGTAGGTCGGTGTTGGTTTTGATATAGTAATCGAAAGATCCCCTTATCCTGTTGTTAAATACGGAAAAATCGATACCGTAATCAAAACTTTCCGATTCTTCCCACCCCAGATTGGGATTGGCGGCATTAGCCGGTACCAGTCCGGTAACCAGCGCCCCGTTGTAGCTGTAATTGGCAAATCCCAACATGGAAATACTCCCGTAATCATCCAGAATACCATTGTTTCCTGAAATACCCCAGCTTGCCCTGAGTTTGAGTTGATCGAGGAAAGAGGCGGATTTCAGGAAATTTTCCTTACTGATATCCCAGCCCGCGGAAGCGGAGGGGAATATTCCCCATTTGGTATCCTGTCCGAAATTGGAAGAACCGTCCCGGCGTATGGAAGCTGTGAGCAGGTACTTATCATCAAAACTATACTGTACCCGGCCGAAATAAGAGATAAGTACACGTTTGCTCTCCAGGGTGTACGTATCGTTGACATTGATATTGTTGGCTCCGTTGATGGTGGTAATCTCGTCCGAAGCAAATCCGTCTGCAGACCGGATGCGCTGTTGTTCGAGGTTCAGCCAGTTGTAAGACAATCCGACCAGGGCATTGAGACGATGCTTCGTGCCGAGGGTGGCATCGTAGTTTAATGTATTCTCATTGACAAAATTCTGTTTTCTGAAGGAGGTAAATGTTCCCGAAGCCTGGTTGTTGTTGGTGACGAACGAAGGCGTAAAACTCTTGTGGTCTTCATCGGTATTGTCGAAGTTCAACGTGGATTTGAAGTTGAGATTTTTAACGATCTCCATTGTACCATAGAGGGTAGAAAGGGTCCGCATGGTTTTGGTACGTCCTATACTGTTCTGAAGTACCCGTAGCGGGCTTGGGCTGCTTCCTCCCCATTCATAGCGGGTATTGTCCCCGATATTATAATCGAGCCCGTCTGCAGACAAAGGTACGGAAGTGGCTGCTTTGTGTAGCTGATTGTCTTTTCCTTCGAGCCCGGGATCATTGGCCTCGGAATACGTGGGATTGAGATTGACTCCCATCGAGATCTTGTCACTTACCTTGACTTCTACGTTGGCCCGGGCTGAGAACCTTTTGTAATTGACACCTACGGCATAACCGTCCTGATCCAGGTATTCTCCGGAAATATAGTACTTTACATTTTCGGTAGCTCCTCTTGCGGAGAGTTGATAATTCTGTACAAATCCTGTCTTAAAAAGGGCATCCTGCCAATCGACGTAGTCCAGTCCTCCGTAACCGGGCTGGTACCAGCGTTCGTCCCTGATCATACTGGCATCGAAGCCGCCGAGGATGGCCTGCCGTTCGGCAGCGGTCTGCGATGCTGTCCGACCGGGACCGGAGTTTATCCAGTTGTAATCGATCATACCTGTAGCCCTGTCTATCCATTCTGAAGCATTGAGTACGTCCAGTTTTTTGGAAGCTTCGACAGTACCTACATAGGTGTTGAATGATATGGTGGGTGCCCCCATCTGCCCGGACTTGGTTTGTATGATAACCACACCGTTGGCAGCACGCGAACCATAGATGGCCGCAGCAGCCGCATCTTTGAGGACCTGTATAGATTCGATATCATTGGGACTGATATTGTCCAGCGGGTTACCCGTGGAATAGCCACCCGCGCTGTTTTGCGCCGACGGATCGAGCGGAAAACCGTCTATTACATATAAAGGTTGTGTATTGGCGGAGATAGAACCCGTACCCCTGACCTGGACGGAGAGCCCTTTACTCGGGATACCGCTGGTCTGTACGACGCGGACCCCGGCAAGCTGACCGGTCAGCGCCTGGTCTACTTTAAGCAGTGGTCTTTCGTCAAGGTTATTGGCTTTCATAACACTGATAGCTCCGGTAACATCGGCACGTTTTTGTGTACCGTAACCAATAACCACAACTTCATCGAGCTTGGCATTTTCTTCTTTCATCACTATATCGTAGGTATCCTGGTTGTCTTTTACCGGAACTTCCTGAGATTGCATCCCGATATAGGTGAATACCAGAATATCACCTGTTTTGACCCGGAGTGAATAATTTCCGTCAAAATCGGTATCGGCTCCGTTTTGTGTTCCTTTTACAACGATATTGGCAGCGGGTAATGGCATACCGGTAGCATCTTTGACATTTCCGCTGATGTCCCGTTCTTCTTGTGCAACAGACAGATTACAAAAGAACAGGCCCAAAAGCAGAAGTACTGACCTGGGTAATAGTTTTTTTTTCATCAAAGCTTTTTTTAGAAAATTTTAACTTTATGATGAATGCTATTTAAAATGATGCCACAATACGTTGTAGTAGTTAACTTACTTTATTGTAGAGACTAAAGAGAATTAAGCATATATTTTGAGTGTGTAAAAAATACGCTTAACCGTATGACTGTGTAAATAATACACATATATGTTTTTGATTTTTAAACAGGTGTTTTGTATTGTTTTAAGAAATTAGTTTTTTGGTAGTAGCACTATTTGCGGATTGGATAGGCGAAAATTATGGAAACGGTACTTTTGAAAGTTTTCCGAAGATCAGAATTAAAATAGACTCGAACTGTTTTCCCAGATTTGAACGTAGAATGGAAAATGCCCTCGTGATTTGGGCTTCAACTGTTTTTACGGAGATACCGAGATGTAAAGAAATTTCGGTATTCGTCAATCCTTCCTTTTTACTCAGGTTAAAGATCTCCCGGCATTTCGGTGGTAATTTTTCAATTTCCCTGTATACGATATCAATCATCTGCTGAATATTTTTTTCTTCAGTTTTCTCTACAATATGATTAAAGGTCTCTATATACTTGTATTGCAGTATCATTTGTGTTTTATCTTTCTGATATTGGTTCAGAAATTCATTATACACCGATTTGTACAGAAAGCCTTTGATCTGAAATTTGCTGTCGAGTTTATGTCTGTGACGCCATGTCTTGAGAAAAACGTTTTGCACGATATCCTTGGCCATTGCCGGATCGTCTACCAGTCCTCTGGCATAGGCAATAAGCCTGTTGCCATAAGAATCTACCAGAAACATAAAGGCCTTTTCATCGCCTTTCTTCAATCCTTCGATAAGGTCTTCGTTATTAAAAGTATACATGTGGTTGGTTTATTTGGCAAAATAAAACTATAAAAATTATATATAACAAAAAAATAAAGCTAAAATATTAAGGGTATTTAATTTTAGATCTGTATTTACTATAAAAACAACATTACAATGCCCAACCCGGAAATCGAATATCTTTTGGTTAAATATCTCAGTAAAGATGCAAATAGTATAGAGCTGGATATACTTAACAAATGGATCGAAGACCCCGAAAATGAAAAGGTTTTCCGGGAATTTATAAAAACCCACTATGCTATAATTCTTTATATGAACAACGATCAGGATCAAAATAATGACATTAAAAAATATTTGATAAAAGAGATCAGGAAGGATAAAAATGTTATATACCATCGGAGATTTCGCAAATTAATGGCATATGCAGCCATGGCCATCCTGTTTTTCGCTGTCGGGTATCTTTTTGAATACAATGTGTTTTCCGGGAAGGAAGATTTTACGAAAGTGTCCAAAACCGAAGGGGCTGTTACCATACAGATGGAAAACGGTGACATAAAAACGATAGACACCGAGGGAGAATATCCGGTTACGGATGATAACGGGAAACGTCTGGGAACCATACGTAACGGAAAGCTCATGTATACTAAAAAGGACTTCTCCGGAGGAAAAAAGATCGTGTACAACACATTGAACGTACCTAATGGAAAACGTTTTGATATTGTACTCTCCGACGGAACACATGTATTTCTCAACTCCGGAAGTTCGCTGAAATATCCGGTAGTCTTTCCGGAAAACGGAAAGCGAAAAGTCTACCTGGAGGGCGAAGCGTTTTTTGATGTCACACACCACAGAGAACATCCGTTTGTGGTGCGGGCACAGAATCTTCACGTAGAAGTATTGGGAACAACATTTAATCTTTCCAATTATTCCGAAGATGATGATACTTCTGTCGTACTTGTCAACGGAGCAGTCAGTTTATCCTCCAGTACTCCGGGATACGAACAGGAAAAACTACTGTTGCAACCCGGCTATAAAGGTATTTTAAATAAACAGAGCAAGCAATTATCGAGGTCAAGAGTAAATACCGCACTATATACCTCGTGGATGAAAGGAGAGATTATATTGAGGCATGAGTCCTTTGATAATATTGTAGAAAAGCTGGAGAGATATTACAATGTGAATATTATCAATAATAACGACAGCCTGAAATATGAAAAATTCAATGCTACGATCAAACCCGGGGAAGAAAGCATAGAACAGGTGCTGCGATATTTTAATGCTGCTTATAAGATAAATTATGAAATCATAGAAAACAGAATTGTAATCAACTAATTTTTAATATCGGAACAGTATGACATAAAACACGAAAACTCTCAGGATTTGTAACAGATCATTTGAAAAAAAGAATCGGAAAATGCAGCCACATTTCCCGATTTGTTCAAGTGATTAAAATCTATTAATCACCCAAAAACACTCAAAATTATGAAAAAACTCTGGAAGTCCGGGTATAACCATGCCCGGAAATTCAACTTTGACTTAAAAATGAAGTTATCACTTCTTTTGTTATTCACCGTAACTGCAGCTCTTCAGGCCAGTAATACATATTCCCAGAAAACAAAAATTTCCCTGGATATGGATGCCGTACCGGTATCGCGTGTAATCGATGAAATTGAAATGAAGACCGAATTCCGCTTTATATTTAATATCAAAGCCGTCGACCTATCCCGAAAGGTGAGTATCAATGCCGAACGGGAAACGATAGACCGTATTCTCAAAAAACTTTTTGACAGCTCCGACACGGATTACGAGATCATGGACCGGAAAATTTTGTTGAAAGGCAAGACACATAAAACAGGAAGTATTACTGTACCTCCCGTTGAGCAAGACAATGTACAGGGGTATGAAGTTTCCGGTACGATTACCGACAATCAGCAAATACCTCTGGGCGGAGCCAATGTCATGGAAAAAGGTACTTCTAACGGAGCTGTAAGTGACTTTGACGGTAAATTTACTATTACGATCTCCGATGAAGATGCTGTTCTTGTGGTGTCTTATGTAGGGTTTACGAGGAAGGAAATTCCGGTACGGGGAGAAACCACGTTTAATATTGTACTTGAGGAAGATGCACAGGTACTGGATGCCGTAGTAGTGACGGCATTAGGTATAAAAAGAGAAAAGAAGGCGCTTACGTATGCGGTTTCTGAGGTAGATGGGGGAAACCTGACTAAAGCACGTGAAATTAATGTGGGAAATGCCCTTTCCGGAAGGGTGGCCGGGGTAACAGCTACACCTACCAGCGGTGGCCCTGCAGCATCCAGTAGGGTAATTATCAGGGGAAACGGCTCTCTTAACGGAAATAATCAACCACTGTATGTGGTGAATGGGATGCCGATTACCAATACCAATTCGTCTACTCCGGGTACTTATGGAGGAATTGATCGGGGAGACGGGCTTTCCAGTATTAATCCTGATGATATAGAAAGTATATCGGTGCTGAAAGGAGGAACAGCAGCAGCGCTTTATGGGGCAAGGGCAGCTAATGGTGTCATATTGATAACAACCAAATCGGGCAGAGGTCGAAAAGGTATTGGTGTGGAACTCCATTCCAATTTTACTGCGGAAACTGCTATGAACTTTCTGGACTGGCAATACCAGTACGGTTCCGGTTCGTTAGGACAGGCACCGACAACGCAAGGTGAAGCCGTGGCATTCGGAAGAACTTCGTGGGGGGCTCCCCTTGATGGTTCCATGGTTATACAGCCGGACGGCGAACAGAGACCTTATACGGCGAAAAAAAACAATGTAGAGAATTTTTATCAGTCGGGTTCTACGATTACCAATAGTGTTGCATTGACAGGAGGGAGTGAAAAAATAAATTTCCGGTTTGCTGCTTCGAATATGGACAATAAGTCTATTGTTCCGCACAATAAGATGAACCGTAAGACTTTCAATCTTAATGTCAATGCAAGTCTGGCTGAAAAAATAGAGTTTTCCGGTAATGCACAATACTCTACGGAGGAAGTGAAAAACCGTACGTTCTTGGCAGATTTTCAGCAAAATCCGAATGCGGGAACCCAGCTCATTGCCACGAATATAGATGTAAGAACTCTTGCGCCGGGATACCTGCCCAATGGCGATGAAATGCCCTGGAGCGATTATATCTATGCAACGAATCCTTACTTTGCGGTAAATAAAATAAGAAACGGGGATACCAGGAAAAGGTTTATAGGATCGTTCAGTGTTAGCTATAATATTACCGACTTTTTGTATGCCAGGGCACGGATCGGAATGGACCAGATCAATACCGATGGGTTTCGCATCGAACCTTCGGGTATTGCCTTTAATAACCCCGGAAGTATGTGGACAGACCAAAGTCTGGAAACCGAAACCAATATTGAGGCGATACTCGGGGTGAATTTAAATGCGGGAGATTTTAGTATCAATGCCATCGCCGGAGGAAATCAGATGCGTAACCTATATGATGGTATCGGATTATCCAGTGGGCAGTTCAATATTCCTTTCCGTTATTTTATCGGCAACGGAAGCAGTCAGAACTTTGATATTGATTATGGAAAATACGGTATCAATTCTTTATTCTTTTCCGCTGATGTAGATTATAAAGATTACCTCTATCTTACCCTCACCGGGAGAAATGACTGGTTCTCTACCCTGGATGTAAACAACAACAATCTTTTCTATCCCTCCGTAGGACTTAGTTTTTTATTGACACAAGCCTGGACGAACAAGCCCGAATGGCTGAGTTATGCCAAAGTAAGATCGTCCTGGGCAGAGGTGGGTGGAGGAGCTCCCAGTCCGTACGCTATAGCCCAGACCTATTCCGCACAATCTATACCTCACCTCGGTCAGACACTAACTAATGTAACCAGTGGGACTATTCCTACGAGGTTGGTGCCTTATACTTCTACTACAATAGAAGCAGGTATAGAACTTCGGGTGTTCCAGAACAGATTGGGAATGGATCTTACCCTATACGATCGTACCACGACCGATGATATCGTAAACGCCTCTATTGCACCTTCAAGCGGATATGATAACGTAGCGCTAAATGTCGGAAAAATGAGAAACCGGGGGGTCGAACTTATGCTTACCGGAACACCGGTAAGGAGCGAAGATGGACTGAACTGGGATCTCACGTATAACATGGCTTATAATAAGAATACGGTGCTTAAAATAGCAGATGATCTTGATGTATTACAATTGCCCGGAGCGACAACAAGAACATTGAACGGTGGTATATATCATTTTGAAGGGCAGCCCTTTGGTATGATTGCAGGAAACCGAATGCTACAAGATGCCGGCGGACAAATTGTATATAATAGTCTGAGCGGATTACCTGTACCGGGCCCGGTAGTACCTCTCGGAAAAGGTGTTCCCCCGTTGAGTATCGGATTTTCTAATAATTTCAGTTATAAGAATTTCAATCTCAATATTCTGCTCGACAGTCGCTGGGGGGGAAGTATTTATTCTGCAACAAGTGCGTATGGTACTGATTTCGGACTTGATAAGCGTACCGTAGCCAATAACGTACGGGAAACAGGAGTACAGGTACAGGGTGTTGACGAAGCAGGAAATGCGTATTCCGCTACTGTTCCCGCACAGACCTATTACCGGGGTATAGCCTACAGCATTACCGATGAATTTGTACAAAAGGCAGATTTCATTAAACTGAGATCCTTTAGTTTCGGGTATAACTTTCCTTCCGCTCTGCTGGAAAAAACACCTTTTACCGCAGCCAGTCTTTCTGTCGTAGGAAGAAATCTTTTGGTGCTTTATACCACGACTGATAATATAGACCCGGAGTCGAATTACAGCAGCTCTAATGCTCAGGGACTGGAAAATTTCGGATTACCATCTACCCGTACTTTCGGGTTGGATGTGAGTTTGTCATTTTAAGATAAAGAATGCTAACCAAAAAAATACAACATGAATCTCAAAAGATATATAAGCGCAAAAACAATCTCCCGGATTGTCCTTTTTACCGGGATGTTACTCATGGTTTCCTGCGATTCGGGATTTGAGGAAATGAACCGGGATCCCAACGCATACACGGAGCCGGATATAGGTAGTCTTTTTACCACCAGTCTGATCAGAACCGTAGGAACCGGTACTGAGGACAGAAACCGGACTAATATCAAATACCTCTCCGGCGCCATGCAGTATCATGCTACATTACAGACGTTCTGGTATGGTGAAAAGGGTATTGTGAATCAGCAGACCGGAAATTTTTTCGAAACCGCTTATACCTCACATATGCGGGAACTCTCTGTAATTCTGGAAGCGACCGAAGATAATCCCGAACTGGTCAATCAGAATGCCATTGCAAAAATATGGAAGGTATATGTCTTGCACCGGGTTACGGATGCTTACGGGGATGTACCGTACACTGAAGCTGTAAAAGGAAGCAGTGAACTGATGTTCAAACCGATTTATGACCGGCAATCCGAAATATATCCCATGATGCTTGCAGAACTGGAAGAAGCTATAGGGCAGTTCGATGCTTCCAGGGCCTCTTTCGGAGGTGGAGATGTCGTGTACGGAGGGCGTACAGACCGGTGGAAGACTTTTGCTTATTCCCTGATGCTCAGACTGGGAATGCGGTTGACCAAAGTAGATGCTGCTATGGCACGGGAATGGGTTGTTAAAGCCTATAACGGAGGTGTGATGCAAAGTAATGACGATATAGCCGTGTTAGAACATGCCCCTACCAGTGGCAATACCTGGAACTGGGACGCCAGGGAACTCAAAAGGGAAAGTCTTCCCGAAAGTAATCAGGGGCTCGGACTGGTGAAAATGGGCAAAACTTTTGTCGATCTGTTACAGGAGCACGATGATCCCCGTATTCCTTTTTATATGACACTTTGGGAAGGTAACATCAATGCAAGACAAAGCCAGGTCCTTTCCGAAACTACCGAACCCTCTTTGCAGAAAGGGCTGCCCAATGGTTATGATCCCGGAACCATCAGTGAAATAATTCCGGGATGGAATAATGGGATGCTTGCGGAGTTTTCGGAACCTAATACGGCTACAATAGCTAATTTTTCGACCCCTTCAATTATTCTGAGCTACTCCGAATGCGAGTTTCTACTTGCCGAAGCAGCATTACGCGGATGGATCAGCGATACACCACAAGATCATTATCACAATGCTATCCGCGGCAATATGGAATCTGCGATACGTTACCCTAACAGTAGTGTTGACGGCGTATCTATTACCTCTGATGAAATTGATGATTATATCGCAAATCATCCGCTTACGGGAAGTAATGAAGAACAGATGAGACAGATCCACACGCAGTTTTACCTGGCACATTACATGTATCTCGATTTTTTTGAAGCCTGGTCTAATTGGAAAAGAACAGGGTTCCCGGAAATGGCACCGATTACCTATCCTTTGAATACCACCGGCGGAAGACCCATTAGGAGATTGATGTATTCTTATGAAGAACGCGCACTTAATACGATGAATGTAGAGGCGGCAATCAGTGCACAGGGACCGGATAATTATCTCACAAGAGTATGGTGGGATGCAGAATGATAATATGTAATAAAAGTAAAATCATGGAAAATAACAGAAGAAATTTTATAAAAAAGGGAGCTTCCATGGCAGCAGTTTTGTCTATGGGAGGAATAGCGTATTCCTGCGAAGAAAAAAAGGAAATAAAACAAGCTGTGGTGAAAAAACACCGGGAACTCGGAAGCATGGCTAAAGATGCCGGAATGCAAATGAGTAATGCGTATTTCGGAGGCATGGAAGCATGTCAATATCTCATTGAATTATCAAAACAGATTGATGCTCTCGGAGCTGTTGCCGGCATAGATAAAAGAATTATAGGTGACCCGGAAGCAAAACCATGGGAATATGAATCCATAAAAAAAGTAGTTGATGGATGGAAGGCCGTAGGATTAAATTACAATGTGGTGGAAGGTCCTCCTTCATTGCATTCCAAGACCAAACTCGGACTTGAAGGCAGGGATGAAGAAATAGACAATTTTATCACTTTTATGAAAAACCTCAAGCGTGCCGGGGTCGATGTAATTTGTTACAACTGGATGCCGGTGATTAGCTGGGCAAGAACATCGATGGATAGTCCCGGAAGGGGCGGAGCTCTTGTAACAGCTTTCGATTACAATGAGATAAAGGATAAACCGCTCACGGAATACGGAACGGTAAGTAAAGAGAAGTTATGGGAAAACCTGGAATACTTTCTGAAGGCCGTAGTGCCTGAGGCCGAGAAGATAGAGATGAAACTTGCCATGCATCCGGATGATCCTCAGGTAGATAGTATCCAGGGAATTTCCAGGATTATGAATACGGTGGAAAATTTCGACCGCATGATGAATATTGTCCCCAGCGAGTTTAACGGTGTTACGATGTGCCAGGGCAATTTTTCGCTCATGGGCGCAGATATCCCGAAGTTAGTGAGGAGATGGGGAAATGAGGGAAAGATACATTTTGTTCACTTCCGGAATGTGCGCGAATTAAGCGGAGAACTGCCGAGTACGAAGTTTACCGAAACATTTCATGACGAAGGCGATATAGACATGTACCAGGCTATGAAGGCCTATTACGATATAGGTTTCAGAGGCCCTATACGACCGGACCATGTTCCTACCATGGCAGGAGAGAAAAATACCAGAGCTGGGTATATGGATCTCGGAAACCTGTTTGCAATCGGATATATGCGTGGGCTTGCCGAATCGGTAAGCAAGGAACAGATCGTGTAATTCCGTCAAAAAATCAGACAATATTTTAAACAGAACAACAACTTATGAAAACGGAGTTAAGGCGTCTTATGGCCAAAAATAAAGCCGAGGAAGCAGCGTACCGTGAGTCTCGTGCTGCAGAAATATCTCATCCTGATACGGGCTCAGCCCGCCGTAATTTTCTAAAAAAAACCGCCCTTGGAGGTATCGGTCTTGCCGGTTTTATGGGCTTGTCCTTCGAAGATACGATGGCCCAGACGACCTCTAAGGTCAGTCGCAGTTCTGCACCTTCGGATCTTAAGATCACCGATATGCGCTATGCGCTGACCCATGTGATGGGGGGCACGGCGATAATTCGTATCGACACCA
>NZ_FPJE01000031.1 GCF_900119185.1 Sinomicrobium oceani
TGTCGATACGGATTATCGCCGTGCCCCCCATCACATGGGTCAGCGCATAGCGCATATCGGTGATCTTAAGATCCGAAGGTGCAGAACTGCGACTGACCTTAGAGGTCGTCTGGGCCATCGTATCTTCGAAGGACAAGCCCATAAAACCGGCAAGACCGATACCTCCAAGGGCGGTTTTTTTTAGAAAATTACGGCGGGCTGAGCCCGTATCAGGATGAGATATCTCAGCAGCACGAGACTCACGGTACGCTGCTTCCTCGGCTTTATTTTTGGCCATAAGACGCCTTAACTCCGTTTTCATAAGTTATTGTTTTTTAGATTGGTATTATGTTTTGTCTTTGTTTTACAGGAAGTTGCTCCTGTTCTGACATCCCGTATTACGCCCTTCCCTTTAAAAAGAGAGGAGCATTTCGGGGATGGTTTTATCGGCTACCGGTCCCACCAGACACGGGTATCGAGATTATCCGGCCCCATACGTGCCACGGCTTCGCTGATGTGCTGGCCGTTTACGGCAAGTTCGGAACTCGGATAGGTAATCCGGTTAATAAAGTCGCCGGTAATATCCTGCCCCGGATACGGATTGGGGGTAAGGTCGGGATAGCCGGTACGCCGGAAATTGGCATAGGCTTCCGGGCCGTTCAGGAAGCAGGCTACCCAGTACTGATCGTATAATTGCTCGAGGGTACCGCCATAGGGATGATCGGTGATATACTGGTCTATATCGGCCTCGGAGATGGCACAGGCCGCATCGTATTCGGCCATGAGCTCCATGTGGGCCCTTACCCCGGTTTCGAAGTAAGTCGCCGGATCGCCGGATACCCACCCGTAGGTAGCAGCTTCGGCAAGCAACAACTGGGTCTGGGCATGGGTAATCAGGTACATCGGCGCACCGATCTTGACCATACGCCTGCGGTCGACCTGGCTGAAATCGTAAAAACTGGCCAGTCCCAGCTCCGACACGGCCTGCCCTATAGTACTGTTGTCATGCCCCATGGGCATTCCTACCTGATCTTCCGGGTCTACCGAAGCATTGACAGGTATCTGTTCGGTACCCGATGCCGCACCGACATAACGTACGGCAATGGAGCCCAGACGCGGATCGTCCGTATCGGTAAGAAAATCTACAAAGGTATCGACCAGGTAAAAGTTATTGGCCTCGGAACCGTTCAGGAAATTACCGATGGGATTGGTAAAGTTGCTGTCGTGGCGGATTACATAATTATCTTCGTTCGACGTCATCAATCCTCCTGCAAAAGCATCTTCCACGGTCTGGCGGGCGAGTGTATTATCGGCATTAATAATGTGCATTCCCAACCGCAACAGGAGTGAATTGCCCATCTTACGCCACTTGTCCAGGTCTCCGGCATACAGGATCTCGCCATGGACCATATCGCCATTGTCATCCAGGGCCGCTACGGCTTCCTTAACTTCCCTGATCAGGTCGGTATAGATCTCTTCCTGGGCATCGTACTTCGGCAATACGATCTGTTCGGTAATGCCCTTTCCGGCTTCGGAATACGGGATATCGCCATAACTGTCGGTAAGTACCATAAAGGTAAAAGCCTGTACGATCCGGGTCATCTGCAGGAGGTTGTTCCGTTCCGGATCGTCCTGGATACGCCCCATAAGGTCGCCGGTATTCTTGATAACGGTCTCGTAATAATCGTCCCAGACCTCGGCAGATGCAAAACGGTTGTCCTGGTTGTGGTTTCCCCCGGTAAGCAAACCGGAATTGGGAGTTACGATCTGCTGTACTATAGCCGCATCGTACTTGAGCTGCCCCGTGGCAAAAGACGTCCCTATAACGGCATTGTTGAATATAAATACGGGATCTACATCGGTAGGGTCTACTTCGTTGGTGTTGATGTCTTCGAAATCCTTTTCACAGGAAGTGTTCAGTAAGGAAAACACCACTGCAAAAACAACGTATATCATATTTTTTTTCATGGTTTCCTCTTTTTAAAATTTCAGGTTAAGGTTAAAACCCATACTACGGGTCGTAGGTACTCCTGTCGATTCGAGTCCGGACACGTTATCGGAACTGAAGGCGAAGGAGTCCGGGTCTATGTTGTCCACCCATTTTTTCAGGATGAGTACATTATTGGCTACCAGGCTCAGTTTTGCGCCTTTGATAAAGGATTTCTCCGGAATCAGTTTACGAAAATCATAGCCTACGGTTATCTGTCTCAGTTTCCAGAACCCTCCGTTGTACACTATGGGTTCTATGATCTGCGAAGCCCTCACGACCTCCCAGTACTGCTGCGATTCGGTTGCCACGGTATTGGGTTGCCCCTGCAGGTTTACTCCTTCTCCCACCACGCCGGTATCTCTTCCGGGAAGTGTCATTTTATGAAGTCCGTGCCGTACGGCATTGAAGTTGGTCCCGGAGATCATTTTATTACCGAGTTTAAAATCGATCAGGAAGGAGAGGTTAAAGTCTTTGTAACGGAAGTTATTGGTAATCCCGCCCATCCATTTGGGCAGGGCACTTCCGAAGAAAACGATATCTTCGGTGGGCAAGGCTCTTCCGTCGTTACCGAAGATACGTTGTCCCTGTTCGTTTCTGCGATACCCGAAACCGGCAAGCTGACCGATCTCCTCCCCGACTACCTGGTAGAGGAACCCGTTGAATATGTGCTCTCCCACCAGGATACGGTCGCCCGGCTCATCGGTAAGCAGGCTGAGTACCTTGGTCTTGTTATAGGAACCGTTGATATTGAGGTCCCACTGAAAATTGTCGTTCTTCACCGGAATTACGTTCAGCATGGCTTCAAAACCGTCACTGCGGCTTTCCCCGCTGTTGATCAGCGTATTGGTAAACCCCGAGGTATTAGAGATCTGTGCCGGAATAATCTGGTCTTTGGTGATCTTCCTGTACACCGCCACATCCAGGTTTACACGGCTTTCGAACATACGGATGTCCAGTCCCACTTCGGCTTCGTTGGTCCGCATGGGCTTGAGGCCCGGATTGGGTAAGGTACTGGTATTGGCACCGGCAACGGGTTGTACACTGCCATCGGGCCCGGTAAAAAAGTTGGGGTTGATGTCATAGAATAGCACATCGGAGTACGGCGGGACATCCGTATCGCTCCCCACCTGGGCGTAGGCAAACCGGACTTTGGCAAAAGACAGCCATTCGGGCTGGTTCTCCCAGCTATTGGAAAAGACATAGCTTCCGGAAACCGACGGATAAAAAATGCTCCTGTTCTCGGGCGATAGGGTCGAAAACCAATCGTTCCGGAAGGTCCCGCTAAGGTAGTACGTGTCTTTCCAGGACAGGTCTACCGCTCCGTAGACGGAGTTTACCGCCCGTTCGGACAAGGCGTACGTAGGATCTTTTATTCTTCCGTTCTGTACCGTATAAAGATCGCGTATCACAAAATCGGTAACATCGACCCTGTTGACATCCATACGGCGCTTCATACGGTTACCGCCGAGGTTGACCCCGAGCTCGAAATCTTCCCCGAATTCTTTATTGGCCGAAAACAGGATATCCATATTGGTTTCGCGAAACCTTCGTACTTCCTGAGTAAATGTCCCATTTACGAATCCGGCCGGGGCGGGTCCCCTCGAGGCCTGCCCTGTGGGGAAACCATTGTAGTCCTGGTCTCTCGACCAGTAATCCTGCCCTACTCTTCCCTGTACAAAAAGCCAGGGCAGCAGGTTGTATTTCACGGCTACATTCCCGAAAATACGATCGCGTCTGATGTTGTTGAACTGTTCTGCCAGGGTAAAGTACGGGTTGGTCCTGTTGCGGAAACGGGAATACACATACTCGTTACCTTCCGCATCGTATTTATAACGGTCGAGCAGATCGAGCGGCATGGAATTGGCCAGGTTGTACAACGATACCGGGATGGTATTGTCCTGCTGCCCTACATTGGGCGGATTGGTATTGATCTCGTTGGAATAATTGACATGTACATTGACATTGAGCTTGTCGGAGAAATCGTGTGTCACCCCCAGGCTGATGGTTTTGCGTTCGTATTCGTTGTTGGGTGTAATTCCCTTGCTCTTCAGGTTGGCCATGGACAGGTTAAACCCTCCGTTTTCGCCTCCTCCGGCTATGGAAACGGAGTTGGTGACATCCAGTCCTTCCCTGTAGAATTTCTTGATCCGGTTGCGCTGCGGCACATAGGGTACTTCCACACCGTCAAAGAGGATCTGTGTCATTCCGGGTTGAAACTTTTCCCCGAAAGACCACTGTCCGGATGTCGGGTTGGCAGCGGTAGGCCGCATTCCGTTTTCGCCCTGCCCGTATTCGTACTGGAAATCGGTAAAGTCGAGCGGGGTATGATTGGTGACGTTCAGGTTATAGGTAACGCCCAGTCCGCTTCCTTCTCCCCGGGTCTTGGTGGTAATCATGATTACCCCGTCCTTGGCCCTGGAACCGTACAATGCAGCAGCGGTAGCCCCTTTAAGTACGGTCATGCTTTCTATATCGTCCGGATTGATACTGGAAAACCCGTCTCCTCCGTCCGAATACACACCGCCATCGCTGGTACCCGGTTCTCCCCCGGTACTTCCTGGATTGGTACCGAACGAGGTATTGTCTATGGGCACCCCGTTGACGACAATCAGCGGACTATTGGTCCCGGAGATAGACGACTGCCCCCGGATACGTACTTTAGAGGAGCCGCCGGGTCCGCTCCCGAGCGCTGAAATGTTTACCCCGGCTACTTTTCCCTGTAGACTGTTCATAAAGTTGGAAGAACGGTTTACATTCACTTCCTGGGGTTTTACCTCCGATACGGCGTATCCGAGCTTTCGCGACTCCCTTTTTATTCCCAGTGCGGTCACGACAACGACATCGAGGGTCTGCACATCTTCCTGCAGGGTAATATCAATCGTCGTACGGTTGCCTACGGTGTGTTTCTGCTGCTTCATCCCGATGTAAGTGAAGACCAGCACCGCATCCGGACCGCTCACCGCTATACTGTACTTTCCGTCAAAATCGGTTACGGTCCCTTTTGTTGTCCCTTCCACCAGGACATTCACCCCGGGCACAGGCACCCCCTGTTCGTCGGAAATAACACCGCTTACTTCGGTTTGCAGCACCTTGCCAGGAGTTCCGGGAACGGAAATGTAACTGCTTTGTTTGCGCTTATCCTTTTTGAGTATGATCTGTTTGTTGAGGGTCTCATAGACAACGGGAGTTCCGGAAAACAGTTGGTTCAGTACCTGTGCGAGGGGTACCTGATCGACGTCTACGGATACTTTCCGTTTGTAATCTACTTCCCGGTCATTGTACAGCACCCTGTACTCGGTAAGGGTTTCGATCTCTTTCAGTACCTTTTCGAGGGTAACGTCCTCGAAATGGAGGGAAACTTTTACATCAAGTGAAAAATTACCCGCCTGTACCTGGAACAAAAATGTCGTAAAGAAACAGATCAGGAGCTTCATCTTTAAATCAAACTTTAATGCACCGAGAAACACACTCCCTGATTTCAGAAGGTTTTTCATATCTTTGCTTTGGTTTACGTGGTTAAACATTGTTTAATCACTCCATATCAAATCGGGGGATGTGCCACCATCTTCCGGTTTTTTTATATATGGGTGATCTTCTTTTGGTGGTGGTGTTTTTTTATCTTGTCATAGGCTCTTTTTTTTGGTTACCGGTTAAATTTTATGTGCTGTTATTATTTTCATTTATTGGCGCCGCCAAAGGGTTTAATACCCTGAGGCCTGCCTCGAAATTAAAATTCAGTTTCGTATGAATGCCTCGTGTGCTTGCTCCGAGGTAGTTTACTCTGCTATGGTTATCGTCTGCCCTGCTATGGTGTATTCGAAAGTATAGCTTCTCCCGAAAGCATTCAGGACATTTTCTATGGGTTCTCCTTCGAAGCCGGCCGTAAAGATTTCGTCGTTCAATGCCTTGTTTTTATTGATTATGGTAATATCGTAATAGCGTTCGAGCCTCCGGAGGATCTCCCCGAAGCGCACGTGGTTAAAGATGAGCTTTCCGTTGAGCCAACCGGTGTACAGCCCGGTATCGACTTCTTCAAAAGACAGGTCTTTTTGTGTTTTGTCCCATGTGGCTTTTTGCCCGGGAGCCAGCATGGCGGCTTTTTCGGGCGTGTACACTTCCCCTTTTTTATAAAGTGCTACGGACCCTTCGACAAGTACGGTGCGGATACGGGATTCTTCTTTATAGGAATTAACCACAAAACGGGTACCGAGCACCTGTACATTGATATCACCGGTACGTACCACAAAGGGTTGTGCAGGGTTTTTACGGACATCGAAATAAGCTTCTCCATCGAGGTAAACCGCCCGGTTCCCTGTGTTCCCGAAGTGCACGGGATATTTCAGGGACGATCCTGCATTGAGATTAACTACGGTTCCGTCGGATAGTTCGAGCTGGAAAGTTTTACCGAAAGGGATGTATATTTCATGGTACACCACCTCCCCGGAACCCCTGGACTCGCTGTCCCTGCGGTAGTGAATACGGCTTCCCCGACGCGTCCCTACGGTTTGCCCGTCCTGGTCCCGGATCTCCCCGTTATGGTCTTCTTCCAGTACGCGTATGCTACCGTCCGGCAAACGGAGTGTTATTTGCTGCCCGCCAGGTTCTGTACCGGGGGCCACAGCGACAGGCATGTTTTTGTAGTACACATATCCCATGGTAATAAGACCGGTAAAAACCGCCGCCGCTTTCATCCAGTTGTTTCTTATTTTCCTTTTTCGGGGTACCGGGCGGATGATCGCTTCTACCTTCTGCCAGTCCCGGTTTTTGCTTCCGGCCACTTCTTTAGCCAGTTTTTTTCGGGCTTCTACTTTTCCCGGGTCGGAAAGGTGGGTTATGACGTAGTCTTTATCTTCATCGCTAAAATGATCGCCCTCGATATCTTTTTTTTCTATCGTTTTTCCTCTCAGGACCATGTCGGCCAGTTTTTTAGCCAGATTTGTTATTTTAATAAAATTGATCATTATTTACTACCCTATTAGCAATTTAAGACTACTTATTTTACGCATTACATAATTAAAGACGACAAAAATGGGGAACAGGGTTAAAAAAAATTGATTTTTTTTCGGTTATGGGGTTCTTGGGGTCATTAGTTTGTCGTTGATCGTCGGGCGTGTGGGCTTCGGTACACCGTTCCCTGCGTTCCGGCACTCAGCCCGCTTTGTTATGGAGTTATTGACGGAATGGGATTTGTAGTCTTGTGGAGTCGGGAGTTGAAAACGGGCACGGAGGTATGCCTGTTTTATTGGCGATCATAGCGGGAGGCTCCGTTCCGGTAACGGGGCGAAAATATAAAATACGGGAGATTTACAGGGAACATATTACAAAAATCAAAGCTAACAGGGCGGGTACTGCCTGTACGAAAAAGATTTTGCGTGCGGCGGTGATACCTCCGAAAATACCGGCCACTACAACACATCCCAGGAAAAACAGCCGGATATTGGCCATCCATTGCGGATCGGTAATAAAGAACGACCAGATAAGCCCGGCCGAGAGGAAACCGTTATACAATCCCTGGTTGGCAGCAAGGCCCTTGGTGGGGGTAAACAAATGCTCCGGTAAAGACCGGAATGTTTTTTTCCCGGCGGTTTCCCAGGCAAACATTTCGAGCCAGAGGATATACAGGTGTTCCAGGGCCACCAGGGCCGTAAGTACGGAGGTGAGTGTTGCTATCATATCTTTTCAGGTATTGTTGTTGCAGCATACGTTAAGCTTGTATATGTCCGGACCGGCTGTTTTCTCCCCGGTGGCAGCACAGGCACCTCTTCGCCCACCAGGAAGTCCGTTTGTCCTTTGCTGCGTACAGGATTGTTATGCCATAACCCCGGTTATATGCCAAAACGTATATTACAAATAATGTCTTACCGGTTTTATTTTTCTCATACCCACGGCGGCAACCCAGCTTAGCCCCAGGGCACCGCCAAACGTAATGAAAAACTTCACTAATGCCGGAATACCGGCATCTCTCAGTAAAAACTGTATCCAAATTACAAAAATATAATGGATCAGGTATATTAAATAGGCATTATCCGACAAGGACCGCCACCAGGACACTTCGTGTTTTGCAAAACGCCGGAAGAGTGTTATACAGGCTACACAGCTCAGCACACAAGAGCCGACATATAGGGTGTAGTAGATCATCCAGGCCTGAAACTCGCTGATCGTTCCCTGCCGGAACATAGCTCCCAACGATCCGGACAGAATGGTCAGGACCGTGTATATGCCTACTGCAAAAAGCCCCCATAGCCACCAGTACTTTACCAGGACGGACTTCGCTGAAAACAGCCCCTCGTTGAACCTGGTATAACCGATGCACACTCCTGTCATAAAATAACCGAAATACAGGGCGACACGGCTTACCTGGAAGTCAAAAGGCCCCCAGCCTGTCCATGTTCCGGGACCTGCCGTATACGCCACAGGGACGTAGAGCACCCATGTTACCACCAGGAGCAGAAACACTGCCCATACCGGATGCTTTCCCAGAATATCCACTCCTTTCGCGATCTGCCTGTTATAGCTTTGCAATACAGGGCTTATCAGGGCAAAAATCACATTGAAAACAAACAGTACGCAGATAAACCATGGCGGCCCCACAGGCCATTGTTCCACCGTAAAAAAGTCCAGGACGTAGGCCGTGATACCGGTATGACCATGGGCTACATAATAGGACGGAAAATGTGCGATGAGCATAAAAAAGGTGCCGAGAAAAAGAAAAGGGATAAACAAACGATACATTCTGTCCAGTATAAAGGTTACCGTTCCTTTCCTCGCTATGCTCCGCGACAGAAACAATCCTCCGACCAGGAACATCAGCGACATAAAAAAGATATCGTTGAAGTTCTGAAAAATATCAAGCCCTATCCATCTGTGCGCATCGACCATAGGGTGGGTAGAACGTATATAGGCTTCCGCATCGAAGCTGGCAAAAGTGGTATAGGCCAGGGTGGAATGATGGGCTACGACCAGAACCGTAAGAAACGACCTGAGATAATCCACCCAGATATTCCTGTTATCCGCCCTGCTGTACCCCTTGTACCTATTGGCTGTTGTTTGCTCCTCCATGAGGTATAGGACGCCATGAAATTCTTTTTGTTACAAAACAACTTTATATACATGCTCTCACCGGTAGTTCTCTGGTTTCTGTAATGCTGTGGATTATCCGGTACAAGTTATGGAGGCGGAACGAATAGAGCATATTGTTACGGGTTACACCCTGTTAAAAATCAAATCCATTTATTGGTGTGGTTGCCACCACCGCAGTCAATCATTCTGCACGATATGGTAAAACTCTCTGTAAGCGCCTTATTTCCGAACGCCTCGAAGTTTTCTTTATATTTTACCAGGTACGCCTCAGTAAATTTTACTTCCTTGAGCTTGGCATTGGTATCCCGTTTAAAAAACGTGACCGTACCGTTTTTGCGCTCAAAATTATTGGTCATCCAATCAAAGAAAAAGGAGTCTGCCGTAGACTCTACCATAAAATATATCCTTCCGCCCCGTGTTACCGATGACGGCCTCCCGGTAGCATCTACCTCCTGGGCCAGGTCATAACTCAAATTCAGAATATTTACTCTTTTATCATTGATGGTCAACGTGGCTTTAAACGACATAATCTTTTATTTTTTTTTAATGGATGGACAAATCATCAAATCGATCTCACCCGGTTATTTTGATATATAAATATATTTTGCTGCAAGCTATTCCTTTAGCTCCCATTAAAAGAACAAATCATCATACTTTCTTAACTATACGAGTACACATCGCGGTATCTTTTTCCTATCCCGATCTCCGTTATTCGTTTTTCACTTCATGAACCTGAAGGAAGTAATGCATAAAACAGATTTCATTGAGCTGTTCAATAGCTCGTTTCCCGTCTATACGCTCTCGTATGCTGAGATATCCGTATCCGAGATTACGTCCTTCTGCATCCGAATAAAGCTCAATACTCAGTACTTTGCCAAATTGTATAAACAAATTATATACATCCTTTTTCGTAGTATTCGGATGCAGATTCCCTACATAGATTTCCATAATATGATTTTTTGCTAAAGGGTAGCTGGAATAGCAAGGGCTGAAAAGAATCAGTGAAGCGATGGCAGTAACCGATTAAAAATTCTGTCACTAAAGGTACGATTAATAAACCGGATAACCATCATCTCTTCCGCTCCACAACGATTTATTTCTTAATATTCACCGCTAATTTCCCGTTCAGAGGCTTTCAGGCCCCATATTAGGCGTCATAAAAAATAAATTCAATAAAAAAAACTGAAAACCAAATATTTACATTACCTTTGACCCAATATTTTTCATATCATGAACAAAGGAACAGTAAAATTTTTTAATGACACCAAAGGATATGGTTTCATTACCCCGGAAGACGGCGGAGAAGATGTATTTGTACATACATCAGGATTAAACAACAACATTCGTGAGAACGACGAGGTTACTTACGAAGTAGAAAGAGGTAAAAAAGGCCTTAATGCAGTAAATGTCACAGTGATTTAAATATAAATTGTACTTGTCATATTATTGTCTGCCACCCGTCCATCCTGTCCGGGTGGCTTTTTTTTATATACCTATTAAGCTTCATCAATCTTTTCTGTTTTTTTAGACCGTTATCCCAATTATAAGCCCTATATTTATAGGATATTACACTTTTTGAAATACTTTTCTTTTATCCCGGCCTATACGGTTGTTATTCCATACAGAGCCTTGTTTTTTATACGTTTCCAGGTACGGTGATCCCCCCCGACAGCCAGGTAACCACTTTTAAATACCCTACGGATTAGTCCGTTTTACTTTCAATTCACACCTTACAACAACGCCTGTTTATGAGACAATTAAAAATATCCCGTCAGATTACCAATAGAAAAGATACCACACTGGACAAATACCTGCAGGATATCTCCAAAATTCCCTTGTTAAGCAATGAGGAAGAGGTTGTTCTTTCCGAAAAAATACAAAGTGGCGACCCCTATGCACTTAAAAACCTGGTCAATGCCAACCTGAGATTTGTAGTATCGGTAGCCAAACAATATCAATATCAGGGCCTCCCGCTACCCGACCTTATCAATGAAGGTAACCTGGGGCTAATCAAGTCTGCCGAACGATTTGATCCTACCCGCGGATTCAAATTTATCTCTTATGCCGTATGGTGGATACGACAGTCCATGATGCAGGCTATCAACGAGAATTCGAGGATGGTAAGGCTACCGTTGAATAAAATAGGAGTGATCAGCAAAATTAAACAGGCCACCGCATTCCTGGAGCAGACTCTTGAGCGTAAACCTTCACCGGAAGAAATATCCGAATTTATACAGGTAAGCCTCTCCGAAATCGAAACCTGTATCGAAAACTCCGGAATAAACCTGTCTCTCGATGCCCCTCTTCAAGACGATGAGCAGCACAGAGACAGCCTGTATGCCGTTATCGAGTATACGGACAGTCCCGGCCCCGATGCCAACCTGCTCAATGTATCACTACGTTCGGACATTGCCAACCTGCTCAATGTTTTATCGCCCAGGGAAAAACAGGTGATGGTCCTGTTTTACGGACTTCAGGGTACTGCTCCCATAAGACTGGAAGACATTGCCCTGTCTATGGACCTTACCCGGGAGCGGGTACGCCAGATAAAAAGTAACGCTCTGAGCAGGCTTAAGACATCGCATATCTCAGATTCATTGCTTAAATACCTCGGCTGACAGTCCCGCATAACCATACCTGTTACGGATGCTTTTTTACAAATAAGAACCTGAACCACATCAGGTTACACTTCCTGCACTACCCTTTTTTCAATAAAAACGTATAAAAACCACCTCTTTATCAAAAATATTGTTATACCTTTGCCAGGACTTTATTATAGTCACGATCATTATTTTATAAAGTTTAGTTGTAATATTGCACTTGACAGGTATCCGTTTAAGTGGAAACTACATAGTCTCCTTCTTCATAACATTACTTTCTCATTTTCGTAATCCACAAAATTTACTCTTATAGAATAGTAAATGCTTTTCGGAGAAAAGCGTGGTAACATGGTGTTAAAATTTAAATCCCTTTTATTAAAAAGTCGTATTACCCATCCTTCCCGTTCCTTTTTGCAGTTACTGCAAATGGTTTGTTATTTCCCGGTTTTCCGAAAATAGCAGCACTGCCAAGCGGGGAGATGCTACGATCTTATGGCAGATTTCGGGAGGATAGCGCTATCCTTTGGGCTGAAGCTTCCATAAAGCTCGTAAAAATACTTCGCAAAAACAGTTCGAAATGAATTACAAAAAAAAGATAAATACCAAAAATACATCGGTAAAAAGAAGACCTCCCGTAAAGAAGGGCAAGGCTTCTTCTCTAAGTCCGCAAGACCTTTTACAGCATACCAGTAAACTCCCGGAACCCTCTGCCGTTCCTTTTGTAGCAAAGCAGGCTTATGCCGAGATGGACCTTCATCCCATGCTGCTAAAAAACCTGCAGAGAAAGGGATACACTCACCCTACCGAGATCCAGGAAAAAACACTGATATCTCTGGTCAACGGAGACAACCTCATAGGTATCGCTTCTACCGGAACCGGAAAAACAGGGGCCTTCCTTATCCCTATCGTACAGCAATTGCTCACAACCCCGAATACACGCTACCTCGTTGTTGTTCCGACACGCGAACTTGCCTTACAGGTTCATGAGGAATTCCAGCAGCTCAACCGGAGTTTCGGATTTTCATCGGTATGCTTTATAGGAGGGACCAGTGTGGGTAAAGATGTGGCAAAAGCGCGCCACAAGAATCACCTCATTATCAGCACACCGGGAAGGTTACTCGACCTGGTGGGGCAAAAAGCCCTGAGGCTGCAAAATATCAGCGGGCTTGTCCTGGACGAATTCGACCGTATGCTCGATATGGGTTTCATACAGAGTGTACAAACCATCGTATCCCTGATGACATCGCGCAAACAGACCATGTTGTTCTCCGCTACCATAAAACCGGGGCAGGAAAAACTGATCCATGATATCGTTCCCGGCGCCCTGACCGTAAAGGCCAGTAGCGGAACCGAATCGAGCAGTAACGTAAAGCAGAATATGATTAAGGTATCGGATGGCGAAAACAAGTTTGATGTCCTTCATAACCTGCTCAAGGAAAGTTCTTTTAAAAAGGTGATCCTTTTTGCCGAAACCAAAAGAACCGTAGATAAAATAAACAAACAACTGGCAAAAGCCGGAATACACTCCGATGTTATTCACGGTAACAAATCGCAAAACTACCGTACCCGTGCCATCACACTTTTCAAGTCGGGCAAGATCCGGGTACTGGTGGCTACCGATGTTGCCGCACGAGGTATCGATGTAGATAACGTAACTCATGTTATCAACTACCAGATGCCCCAGTCCATAGACAGTTATATTCATCGTATAGGAAGAACAGGCCGTGCCGGAAAACAAGGAATGGCCTATACATTTATTAATTAATTATAAGATCATAGTATTATGCAAAAAGGAACAGTTAAATTTTTCAACACCGAAAAAGGTTTTGGTTTTATTACTCCCGAAGACGATTCACAGGATGTATTTGTACACTACACCGGCCTCATTGACGAAGTGAGAGAAAATGACAAGGTACAGTTTGAAACCACCATGGGAAAACGCGGCATAAATGCCGTAAACGTAGAAGTTCTGGACTAAGCGCCACACATCTCAACGACTGCCCGGATACCCGTTGGTCCCGATGTCTGTAAAGACCGGGATTGGGTATTATCCGGGCAGTCGCTACCGGGATGTTTATCGATATTTTCCGGTGTAGAGAGCCTGAGCCCCCTTCTCCTTTTAACTCCGGTAAAATAAGACCTGCTTTGCCATCCATAAACCATACCCTAACGTCATTATTTTTTCGTTTCTTGAGTCCGGAATAATTATTCCACAACTTTTATACGTTATATTTATGGCCTGGTATATTAAATTATAAAGCTTATATGTCATCAACTTCATCCGTATCCTCCAACGAACTGCCTTTCGGACAGTTTCTACGAAATTTCGAGAACTCGCTGGATACTATTTTCAACAAGACAGCCGACATCAACCAACTCAGTCTTTCCCGCGGTTTACCCGCGCATATCTGGAAAGAGATCATGGCCCTGAAACCTTTGTCCGTAGCCATACCACAAACTTACGGAGGCCGTGGAGTTTCGGTCAAGGAATGTCTGGGGATACTTTCTGCAGCTTCTTACCAGTCGCTGCCCCTGTCGCTTACCTTTGGTATTAACATAGCCCTTTTTCTGGAACCTTTTGCCAAGTATGCCACGGAAGACCTGAAGCCGGAAGTCTATAAGAATTTTATGGAAAACGGTGCCATGGGAGGCCTTATGATTACCGAGCCCGGCTACGGGAGCGACGCCCTCAACATGAAAACCAGTCATACCCGCGCAGGAGACGACTATCACATACAGGGATTAAAACACTGGCAGGGTCTTACCGGAATGGCCGACTACTGGCTCATTACCTGCCGCGGACAAAACGAAAAGGGAGAACTCTCCCGCGATATCGACTTTTTTGTCGCTGACGAATCCAAAGAACAACAAAAAATCAAAGTCCTGGAATATTACGATAATGCCGGGCTATATATGATCCCTTACGGGAAAAACGAAATAAATATCCGTGTACCGGAAAAAAACAAACTGCAACCACCCTCTACCGGCCTTAAGATGATGCTCGATATCCTGCACCGTAGCCGTATGCAGTTTCCGGGCATGGCTATGGGCTTCCTGCGAAGACTTATGGAAGATGCCATAGCACACTGCCAGCACCGGGTGGTAGGCAACACCAATCTCTTTGCCATGGACCAGGTGCAGTACCAGCTATCGCGTATGCAATCGTCTTTTACCATCTGCTCTGCCATGTGTGCCAAAAGTGTAAAAATAAGCGGTATAGACCATGAGCTGGCTACTTCGGGGCTCAAAGCCAATGTCATGAAAGCCCTGGTTACCGACCTCATGCAGGATGCCGCCCAGACCTATGTACAACTTTCGGGCGCCAAAGGATACCGTATCAGTCATATCGGCGGGCGCGGTATTATGGACAGCCGTCCTTTCCGTATCTTCGAAGGCTCCAACGAAATGCTCTATACCCAGATCTCCGATATGATCCTCAGGGAAATGCGCAAGAGCAAAATAAACGATATGGCCACATTTGCCGCCGGTAAAGAAGCCACGAAGATGGCTGCCGATGTCTTTAAAAAAGAACTCAACTTTTCGGTAAGCGGTACATTGCCGCAACGACAATCTATAGACCTCGGTAAAATCATGGCACGTGTACTGGCCATAAACTTTGTACTGGAACTCCATAACGACGGGTTCAACCGCGAGCTTACCGACAACTGTATCGAAGTCATGCGGGAAGAAATATCCATATTGCGCCACACCATGCATAACCACGCGGGTACCCGGGCACTGGATGACTATCAGGATAAAAGCAACTGGATGGACTTCGTATAATAACGTCGTCGACATTAAATCACATCATATAAAAAAAGCCTGCACCACCCCCCTTAAGGAAATGGTGCAGGCTTTTTTATATTAAACCTGTCGGCGGGTGTTAATCCATTTTTTCTACGCGAATGGCACTGTATCCCTTGGGGGTTCTTTCGGCTACAAACACCACCTTATCACGTTCGGAAATATCGTCCATAAACCTGTTCTGGTGTGCAAAAACGGTATCACCGGTAATATCATCTTTTATAAATCCGAATCCCTTCCTGTCAAAAAAAGATATCAGGACACCGGTGCGTTGTGTATGGGTATCGAAAGAAGAAGACTCTACATGTTCCTGGTTTTCTTCTCTGCTTTCCTTCTGGGGCTCCTGCCCGGGAGGTGTAGCACTCAGGTTTCCCCTTTCATCGACATAGGCAATCATGCTTTCAAAGCCTTTACCTTTGTTGTTACTCGTTTTACGCTCTTCCCTTTTACGGACTTTGTCCTGTTTTTTCTTTGCTTTTTTCTTAGCATTTTCTTTTTTGAAGAAGGAGTCTGCCATATTATATCTTTTAAGTTACTATGTGTTTTGTACGGTCTGCCCGTCAAAGCGTTATTGGTCCCGTTGCAGCCATGTCCCGTTCCGAAAAACCATTACAAAGACAGTATTATCGCTTATTGGTATATTCCTCATATCCGGATTGCAGGAAATACCATACTTGTCATATAACCAGAATGATCCGGGGCTTGCAGGTCATATATGTTATCATTCCGGTACATTCCCGGAATTTCCATTCATCCGTATATTCTTCGGAGAAGCGACAGCTGTATAGCAAAGACTGAAATATGCCGTAGTAGCCGGCATCAGAAAAGGCATTGGCAGGAGCCGGAAATCCATTTGACTGTAAAGGTACAACTATTTCTGTTCATAGCCATGGGAAGATGGAGGGAGTTGACACGATCAGATTCAGGAGGTTGGATTTACGGCTTAGACTATAGGATTATTGACAAAATATTGTAATTCGAAATTTGGATTTAGCGCTATAGTTTATAAAATATCTTGTAAAATCACAGCCGCTACCACCACCGCTAAGTTTCCATTGTCTTAACACAAGTTTAGATTTTCATGAAAAATATTATCCAAAAGCAATGCCCGCTTTGTATATTTATTATAATTTGAAGAGGTAAAAACCTTATTAACGACCAATAACCAATCGGGACCATGAAATATAAGATAAAAATACCAACCCCCTGCTATGAGAAGTGGGATAACATGTCGCCTACAGAGAAAGGCAGGTTTTGTTCGAATTGTCATAAAGAGGTATTGGACTACACCCGAGTATCCAATAACCAACTGGCCGGACTCTTAAATGGTAATCAAAAAATATGTGGTAAATTCAGACCGGAACAACTCAACACGGATATTTCCATTTCCAAAAAGAAAAGACATTGGAATATAAGTATGCTTTTGGGTTTATCAGCTTTCTTATTTGTCTCCAGACCTGTATATGGACAAGATAAACCTAAAGAAGAGATCACAAAAATAAACCCACTATATCATCCTCAAGAAAAAGATTTTATACCTACTAATAATGAAGAGATATTAATTACAGGACAGGTATATGACGAAAACGGAGGTATTCCGGATGTACATGTTGCGTTAAAAGATCACTCATACGGTACTAAAACCAATATGGACGGAATATTTGCAATACATATTAAAAAAGAAATATGGTCTCAAGAACCAACTCTTGTATTTTCTGCTCTCGGATATGAAAAGCAAGAGGTTAAACTCAATGAAAAATCAGATTTTATAAAAATCGAACTGGTAGAAGATACTGCTCTTATGGGTGAAGTTATTATTATAAGAAAACAGAATATTTTCGAAAAAATAGGGCGCTTATTCAGAAAGAAGCAATAAAGATTCTTAACTCGGAAGATCTCATCTATACACCTGTATTCCTGGCTATTGCCACCTATTGGTTTCGGTTATCTGCTGAACTTATAATACATGAACTTAGCATCGGACTATCATGTTGCCGGTAATCGCTCTATCCTGCTTCCCCCCTGCCCTTACCCGCCCGGATCATAGCGGTGTATCTACCGGGTACTAACCTTGGGGTTACCATTATTTTACACGGCAAAACCTGTCTATACTAAACTTAACTCCTACATTTGTGTACGTAACTCTTTAAAACCATATTGTATAATGAGCCTTATAGATGACCTGCAATGGCGATATGCCACAAAAAAAATGAACGGGGAAACCATATCCCGCGAAAAACTGGATTATATTCTCGAAGCGGCACGCCTTGCTCCTTCTTCTTCGGGGATTCAACCCTACCGGATTTTTGTAATCGCTAACCGGGAACTTCTGGAGAAAATAAAACCTGTGGCCATGAATCAAAGCCAGATCACCGATTGTTCACATCTACTGGTTTTTGCGGCATGGGACGGGTACAGTCTGGAGCGTATTACCGAAGTATTCAATTACACCCTGGAACAGCGTGGCCTGCCCCAGGATACCATGGACGATTATAAAAACAATCTCTGGAGCCTCTACGAACCTCTCGGAAAGGAGTGGCACGCACAGCATGCTGCCAAACAGAGCTATATTGCCCTGGGGATGGCCCTTGCTGCGGCCGCAGAACAAAAGGTAGATGCTACTCCTATGGAAGGCTTTGATAACCAGGCCATGGACAAAGTCCTTGAACTGGAAAAATATAACCTGAAGAGTACGGCCATTATGGCCGTGGGCTACCGGGACGCCGAAAATGACTGGCTGGCACCTATGAAAAAGGTCAGGACCCCGAAAGAGGATTTTATTGTAGAAATAGCATAAGGCAATTCCGGGGCTTCGGTACATTCCGGCATAGCCGGAACACGCAGCCGCCTCTGTTCCGTCATTTAGCGAGGGCTGAGTGCCGCAACGCAGTGACCGGTGTATCGAAGCCCGGGATATTTTTACGCCGATCCTAACGACAGGAAGTGGCAGCGCATATATGGCTATACTATCCTTAATACTCCGGAATCCACCCTTAACGATGCTCCGTTAGTGGCTACAGATAACGGGCTGGCAAGATATGTTACCAGGTTCGCTATCTCTTCCGGAGCTATAAAGCGCTGCAGCAGTATCTCCGGACTGGACTGTTGCAGTACTGCTGTTTTCATCTCCCCGACATTCATTTGCTGCATGGCTGCTATCTGTTCGATTACCGTCGCTACGCCGTCGGAATACGCAGGTCCGCCCAATACCGTATTTACCGTAACCTCCGTTGCTTTGGTTAGTTTGGAGAGTCCGTTTGCCACAGCTGCCATGGCCGATTTTGTCATTCCGTAATGTATCATGTTTCCCGGAACGTTAACGCCCGATTCGCTGCTTATCCCTATAATCCGCCCCCACTTTTTATTCAACATTCCCGGTAACAGCTTCCTGGACAACCGGATACTGCTCATGACATTAACTTCAAAATACCTATACCAGTCTTCGTCCGTAACCGCTTCGAAATCCCTGACCTCAAAGATCCCGACATTGTTTACCAGAATATCCACTTCCTGCACCTGTGCCAGTAGATATTCTACATCTTCCTTTTTCGAAAAATCGGCAGCTATTGCCGCAATACTTCCTTCTGGAAATTCTTCCTGTAGTTTTTCTTTTACCTGTTGTGTTTTTTCTGCATACCGACCGTTAATGATCACCGTAACGCCTTCCCGTAACAATTGCTTCGCTACGGCTAATCCTATGCCTTGTGTTGAACCACTTATAAAAGCCCTTTTTCCTTTGAGTTGTAAATCCATTGTTTTTTCATATTTGTAATGATTATTCCAAAAATAGGCACACTTCTCCCCGGCTTGTACAGCCGACAAAAAAATCAATCGATCATTTGGAGTTGAAGTGCTATTTGTTGTTTAAGGATGTCCCTATCGGGATATATTCTTCGCAGTGAATTTATGCCGCACCAGAACGTTATCAGGTATTTGCCCAGTACATCGGCAGGCTGCCGGGATTTTATGGTGCCTTTCTTTTGCGCATCGCGAATAATAGTCGTGTAAAGGGCCTCCGTATCCTGTAACAGCTGCATGGCCTCGGCTTCCAGTTCGCGGTCTACGAATGTCATTTCCACGACAGTATTGGCCACGATACATCCCCGCAAATGCGCCTCCGTATCGGCATCGGCAATACCGAGAAAAAAGGCTTTGAGCAATGCCACAGGGTTATCACTATTCTCCACATCGCGTTCAAAGGCGTGAAGTGCTTCCCTTCGCTCTTGTAAAGACCTTCGAAACAATTCTTTCTTCCCGCCCTTAAAGGTATTATACAAGCTTCCCGCGCCTGCGCCTGTTGCTTTACTCAGATCCGAAAGCGAAGTAGCGCTATAGCCCCTTTCCCAAAACAATTGCTGGGCTTTGTGTACCAGTTCTTCATCCCGGTGAATGTTGGGTCTTCCTTTCATTTAGTATTGTAATGATTACTACAAAAGTAATAAAACTTTCCAGACCACAAAGGTCCGCAAGGTCTGTATCAGGATACTATCCTGTAATTCCACATGGCTATAAAAGCTAAGAGGTCTGCCACAAAGACTGTAGCAGCAGCAGCATTCCCACACCAATGAGGCCTATATACACATATTTCAGGAAAGTACCGTCTTTGAGTTTATGGTTAAAGTACCTGCCCAGCAGAATAGCCGGGATGATCACCGGAATAGCTATTAAAAAATAGGTGGTTACCGTAGTACTCCACAGCCCTTTATACCAGTATCCCATCATTCCCAAAAAACTGGCGGGTAAAAAGTAGGCTTGCAGCGTAGCCCGGAAATGCTTTGCCGTCCAATGGCGCATATTGCCATAAACAACAAGCGGCGGGCCATTGACACCGTAGGCTCCACCGAATACCCCGGACAGAAAACCACAGACGAACAACCATAATTTATGGTCTGTATGTAACCGAAAACTGTTTTTGGCAGACAGCGCGTACAGGGCGTATAAAATGATAAGTAGGCCGAGTCCGCACTTTATAAGATTTTCGTCACCATAAAGAAGTATGACGATACCGGGCGGAATTCCCAGTGCAGCAAAAATAAGCAGCCATTTTGCACTATGAAAATGTATCTGTTTCCGATCTTGCACTACCACAAAAGCAGCAATGAGAATGGATATTAATACAGAAAGCGGAACTGCAATCTCTATAGGAATCAGAAGAATAAGCAACGGAACGGCGATTAAAGACTCTCCGAAACCAAAAGTAGAACGCACCAGTGTTGCTATAAAGATAATTGTTAAAATATAAAATGTCGTTACATCCATATACCCTGAAAATGCGATTTCCCCGTTTTTCTTACTTCACCCGTCAATGTTACATGTTTACATAGCCTGCATCCCATAACACCTTATTTGAAACTATATAACAAACATTTCCCTCCTTTCTCTACCTTTTACAAAAATAACAGAGTTCGAACGAAAGCAAAAGTATACTCCCCCATTAATTATACCTTATCACGATTTCGTTTTCCGTTTCCTGTTGGCTCTATATTTACCTATTGTATATTGCAGGGGCTTCGGTACATTCCGGCCGGGGCCGGAACACGCAGCCGCCTCTGTTCCGCCGTTGGTATTTAGACTGGGAAATATGGTGACAGGGGCACCACAAAGCGGGCTGAGTGCCGTAACGTAGTGAAGGGTGTACGAAGCCCGGTAATGCGTAAGCTCAACTAAAGATTTCTTTTCCTGTAGCTTGTTATTTCGGTCAGCACTTTTTCTACGTTGTCATTCAGATCGGTCTTTCCGTTTAATATCAGTATGTTACAATGCAGTATGGTCATCCAGGCCTGATGTAGTTTTAAGGACCTTCCTTCGAAATCGGGATTTTCATATTGAGCGGCCCATTCCAGAAATGCTACGGAGTTCTGCCTGGTTTTTTCATCCGTCAGAAGTTTTTCTCCATAACGTTGTGCCTCACGTTTTTTCAGCCGTCGCATTCTCTCGTTATTTTCCAACCGGATAAAAACAGCCAAATCAAAAACGGTTTCCCATTCTTTTCCCCAACTTACCATAGAACCACTCAGCACTACGTTAGCCGATGCATTAAAATCTGCTTTCAGGTTTTCATTACGTTCGGCCAGGGGTATTTTTTCCCGGTAAGGCGGTGTTGTTCTTTTCCAATAATAATCGTCAACATCCAGGTGTCTGAAGTCCGTCCTTTTCTCTATTTCTTTTCCCAATGTGGTGGTTCCCGAGCCGGAGGCTCCAAACAGAAGAATTTTCATTTTACTTATTGGCACCGCCAAAGGGTTTAATACCCCGGGGCTTGCCTGAAAATTAAAGTTCAGTTTCGTATGAATGCCTCGTGTGCTTGCACCGAGGTCGTTTACTTACAATCATCAGCACCCAAATATACATAATAATTCCATTGGCTTCCATGAGGCAGATCCATACGACCACTAATAGTCTGCATCACAAAAGCAGATGGTCCTGCTCAGGCAACGTAAAACACAGCTATTTCTGCTTTCCTTTTGCCCCTGCGTCGTATTATAGGGGCTTTTTTCGTTCGTGTTGCTTATCCGGGTGCTACCCCAAAAAGCAAACACCACAAACGGTCAGACCATTTGTGGTGTTTGCCCTGATCAGCTACAGGTTACCCCATTATTTTAGCATATAGTTTATAGCGCCACCGTCTACCAATAATTCTGCCCCTGTGATAAAACTGGCATGGTCCGAAGCCAAAAACAAAACGGTATTTGCTATTTCATCGGCACGGCCTAACCTTTGCAAAGCGGTACTGGCAGCCAGATAGTCTTTGGCCTCGGCAGATACTACCCCGTCAAGCCCCTCGGTTTGCGTAGGTCCGGGACTCACCATGTTTACCCTTATTTTTCTTTCGGCCAATTCGTTGGCCGCCACCTGCGCAATTTTATTTACAGCGCCCTTGGTTGCCGAATATACACTGGAATTCAGCGTAGCAGCAGTGGCTACCGTAGATGACGTAAGCACTACCGAAGCTCCGTCTGCCAGATGCGGCATTAATTGCTGCAATGTAAAAAACAACCCCTTTACGTTGGTGTTGAATTGGGCGTCAAAGTCCGCTTCGGTCATCTGCGCAATCGGTTTGAACGTAGCTATCCCCGCATTCAGGAAAAGAACATCCACCTTATTTCCGCTTTCGGCTACGGCTTTTTCTAACACAGCTATTCCGCTGAGGGCGGAAGTGTCGGACACTACCGTTTTTAATTTCGGGCTATCGATCCGTGCCGATGCTTTTTCCAGGTTACCGGCGCTTCGGCTCGTTATCCATACGTTTGCCCCTGCCCGGACAAATGCTTTTGCGGTAGCAAAACCAATTCCTGTACTCCCGCCTGTAATCACTACATTCTTATCTGTAAAATCCATTTTTATAAAATTTATTGTTTGTATATGACAAAGGTAGATAAGCATTGTTATTTTTAGTAACTTTGTGTCTATAAATAACAGTAACACCCGTGTAACAAAGTAACATTATGGAGTGCCAAACAAAAGATTTTCAACAGGAACACAAGAAAGAAATGAGGGCCGTACAGGACGCTATGGACGTACTGAGCGGAAAATGGAAAATACCTATTATATCCTCATTGTGTTATTACAACCAAAGGCGTTTTTCGGATATTTTAAATGATATCGACGGGATATCCAACAGGATGTTGAGCAAGGAATTAAAGGAACTGGAAATCAATCTATTGGTTAAGCGAACCGTGTTAGACACCCAGCCTGTAAGTGTACACTATCAGCTTACCGACCACGGCCTTACCTTAAGGACCATCATCGACAATCTCACCGCATGGGGTGTTACACACCGCAGAAAGATTGTGGGGAAATAAGCTATGGTCCGTACGTTGGTATAGTGGTTTTTTGCGTACTTTATTAAGGGTATGACAGGGCGTGTGTATTACCTTGCAGGTAACCGTACAATTCCTTCTTTCTACGCATAAGACAATACCATTCCGGCACCTGCCATATCAACATTGATATGGTAGTGTATTTTTATTGGCACCGCCAAAGGGTTTAATACCCCGGGGCTTGCCCGGAAATTAAAATTCAGTTTCGTACGAATGCCTCGTGTGCTCGCACCGAGGTCGTTTACTTTTCCGGGTTAATGGCTATTCTAAACCCCAGATCATCTATTTTGAATGAGAGCGGATGGCTTCTTCGCCGGGTTGTAGCCATAACGCTTCTTTCCTGATCGCACCAGCCGCCGCCACGAAAAACGCGATATGTTCCGTAGACGGACTTGTCATAAATATCCGAACACCATTCCCAAACGTTCCCCAGCATATCATAAAGCCCCCATTCATTGGGTTCTTTTTGTCCGACTTCCCGAGTGCTATGGGCCGAGTTTTCCTTATACCATGCAATTTCACTCAGTACTCCGTACCTTATTTCCTTTGTTCCTGCCTGGCATGCATATTGCCATTCCGCTTCTGTAGGCAACCGAAATCCGTTTGCTGTGGAATTAAATGTGACATTTTCAGTCTCAAGGTTAATCGTATAACATTTATCTTTTCCTAAAGATTCCGACAGTGCATTACAAAAATTTGCCGCGTCAATCCAGGAAACTGTTTCTACAGGTAATTGACGCCCGGCAAATGCCGAAGGATTTTCTCCGGTTACCGCCTGGTAAATATCTTGTGTTACAGGATATTTACCGAGTTTAAAGGCGTCTATAGCAACCGACCAGGTTTCTTTGGTCCGGTCATCTCTCATACATGCCATTCCTGGCGGGATTGTTACAAACCACGCCTCAATGACCTTTTTATCGATGTTTTGCATAATAGTTTCAGGTTGTTTTCTAATACCGGTTTATGCTCTTTTAGCCGTACCTAAGTTTCCAAGAAGCCTTATCTTTAGACCGCCACTAATGAAACCGCTTAAAGCGGTTTAGCCAGGTCGTAATTTTTTAAAATTACCGGCTTGTGCAACGGTTAGCATTGTCAGCCACCGGTTGTATTTTTCTTCTTTATCAGTCCGTAAATAATATTGATCGGAAAAATGAGCTGTCCCACAATCATTAACACAACAATAAGAGTAATCATTAAAGTCAGCTTATTATTAAATGAACTCCATGAGTTCTGTCCGATAAAATTTAGTCAAAATCCACACCATTAGAGTTCCGCCAAAAGTCAGTCCAACGTGAATCCAATTCAGCCACTTTGATAATTTTCTGTCCGTTTTATGCATAAACCAATATCCAATTCCGATTATTCCAAAAAGTATTGAAATCAGTATTGCCAAATGTAAATAAGCCATTACATAATACGTGTCGTGAACATTCATGTCCAATACGGTATCTTCACTCAAAATTCCAATCAGCATTATTATCGGAATCGCAAGTAAGAAAATCAGATGTGGTTTTTCCATTAATTTGTTCATTCTACTTATGGTTAACAATCTCGGCTATACTTTAAAGGCGGGAGTTCCCGAATTGGCATGAACGCAAACCAAAGCTACGCTGTGTGTTGTAACGTATTTCCCACAAAACCTCAAAGCGTAGCTTTGGCAAAGTACCTGCCTGGCAGGTTACTTATAGGCATTGCCGGCGGTTTGTTGCTTTTTTATTTTTCATTGAGCTGTTGTGCAAGCCCTACCAAAATCCCCTCTGTTCCACGGATGTAACAAAGTCGATACACATCTTCATACTGCACTATTTCTCCAACAAGTTCCGCACCTTGTCTGATAAGTCTTGAGACCAACTCGTCAATATGGTCAACCCGGAACATCACGCGTAGATAACCAAGTGAATTAACAGGTGCTGTTCTGTGGTCTGAAACGGTTTCGGGTGTTAGAAATTTTGAGATTTCAAGTCGGCTATGTCCGTCAGGGGTAACCATCATCGCCACTTCTACAGATTGATTTTCCAGGCCTGTTACTTGTCCTGCCCATTCACCTTCAACCATTCCCCGTCCTTCCAGTGTCAGCCCGACTTCTGTGAAAAAAGAAATGGCATTGTCGAGGTTTTCTACCACGATACCCACGTTATTCATTTCGAGTAACTTACTTTTTTCCATATTTCAATGTAGTCGTTTAGTGCATTTATACCTGGTTCCTTAGGTTTTCCAATGCCATTAATTTTCATGCGAATAAAATCAAAATTAAACATTTGTTTTTTTAGGCAATTACGCAATCACAAAAGGGATCACCATTCCGTTTACTTTATTCATCTCCCTTTGTGTAGGCATTTACCTTGGCCATATCAAGCCCCTCTATGCCGGTTTCATCTTGTTGATTTTCCTTGTTCCCGGTTCAATGATCGCCAACACTCAAATGTATTAAACTTGTTCTAAGCCATAGATTTTCAACCATAAGAGACATAAAAACAATGATTAATAGTTTTTCTATAAAAGCATGTAGTATTTGGTGAATATCCCGGAACAACTCCGAAATACCCAGCACCACGTATCTTATATCCTTCTGGTATGACTTTGTTTGTTTTAGATAAAAGAAAGTAAAAAAAACAGATAAGTGACCATAAACTAAGTTTAAGCTCCCTCTCAGAAAAAGGATCCGAATGTTCGTATATCTTCTATACTATTATAGCAGACTTCGAAATCAAAGACATTCACAACCCTCGTGTTTGGCAGTATATGAAACATAGCGAAAAGCAGAGAATTATGTAACCGTTAATATGGGCTCTGAATCCCTTCCCTTTTAAACCTCCAACACCCTGGAAATAAAAGCCTTGTATTCCAGAATTTTATGATTGAACTCCTTCTCTACGTGAAGTACTATTAAAACTCCTATTGCTAACAATAACCCTCCAAAAACAAATATATACACATTACTGCTTGACTTGAGGATCAGTGCAGCTAAAAAACCTAATATCAGTATGATATTAAAAAAAACTATTAATTTTAACCTAAGATGCTTAGAAAACGATATTTCAACATTTGACCCATTTTCAGCATTTCCTGTTTGAAAAATTTTACCATTAAGAATAACCTTATTGTCCACATCAAGGCCATCCAACCCTACCAATAGTCGTTTACGAATTTTAAATTGTATGGAATCTTCATTATTTTTATTACGCGCAAATAGGTGAGCTCCCCCAAGAGAAGATTCCAGTTTTTCCGAAATCTCTTCAGGATTATTTTTCAATGTAAAACTCCATTTTTTCATCATATCCGTTTTAATGGTTGGCAACAGTATCAAATATAAGCATTTCTCTTCATAATACACATCAATCTCACAAAACACCCGTATTTCCCCGGGTTGGAGATATATAAATCCATGCACTTTTTAAGTTTTAAGCCCCCACTACATTTGTTTTTTAAAAAAATTTCATCCAACGAGGTGATTTTATGCCTACTTTCCGTACATATAAGAAAACGGACCTTACAATGGAAAGAAAGGAACTCATCAAACAATGGTATATCTCATATTTTCCAAAGGTGGCCTCCTTTATCGCCAAGCGGGGAGGCACTTTGGACGATGCCAGGGATATTTTTCAGGAAGGCCTTATCGTGTTGTACGAAAAAAGGAACACCGCATTCCATACCAACGAAGAGGCTTATCTGTTCGGGGTATGTAAAAACCTCTGGTTCAAACATTCCACCGACCAAGCCAGGTTCCAGAATGCCACTATAGATCCCGGGGAAGAACCGGAACCCACAGTGGCTGAAAACCGGTTGTTGCAGTTGTTAGACTCCGCAGGGAAAAAATGTATGCAATTGCTTCAGCGTTTTTATTACGACAATGAAAAAACCGAAACCATAAGAGAAGAATTTGGCTTTTCCACCAACCATTCCACAGCGGTACAGAAATACAAATGCCTGGAAAAAGTCCGTGAAACCGTTAAACAAAATTCGCTGAGCTATGAGAGTTTCTTTGAATAAAATAGCACTTATCGAAAAACTTATTTTCCATGCCAATGCATTAAGTCCGGAAGAAAAAGCGCTGTTTGAGACCTACAGCATTTTAGACCCCGATTTCGAACAGGAAATAGCGCAGCAAAAAATAACCATGGACTGCATACAACGATCAGGCAGAAAAGCATTGCAGCGGGAAATTAGAGATGTGTATAACGAATTGTTTCACCCCCATGCCAAAAACACCCTGAAAAGCAAGATATCAAGCCTGTTCCGTAACTAATTCACCCAAAACATACTACATATATACATTTCTTTTCAGGTAAAAGAAACAGCACCTCTTTTGACTCATTTTAAAATCCAATACCATGAAACCCTCATAGAGGGATTTAATATGGCCAAGGTAAATGCCTACACAAAAGGAGATGAATAAAGGAAACGTATTTTAAGGAATGGAAATTCCTTTCATGGTTGGGTAATTACCTAAAAAACAAATGTTTAATTTAATTATATTCGTATGAAAAATATAGATCGGGAATTCGCAAAATACGCAAGGTCAGAACACGGGATAAGTTCAACCCGCACAGAAAAATACATCACCCGGTCCCTCACGCCCTATATTGTGGAAGAAAGGTCGTTGAACGTTGCTCAAATGGATGTTTTCTCCCGTTTAATGATGGACAGGATCATTTTTCTGGGCCAGGCCGTAGACGACCAAACGGCAAACATCATACAAGCCCAATTGCTCTTCCTGCAATCTCTCGACACCAAAAAAGACATTTCGCTTTACATCAACTCCCCGGGAGGTTCGGTCTATGCCGGTTTCGGCATTTACGACACCATGCAGTACATAAGCCCCGACGTGGCCACCATTTGTACCGGGATGGCGGCATCCATGGCCGCAGTACTGTTGTGTGCAGGCGCCCGGGGCAAACGCTGTGTACTGAAACATTCGAGAGTGATGATCCACCAGACCTCCAGCGGAACCCAGGGTACTGCCCGGGATATGGAAATCAGCGTACAACAGGTCTTAAAAATTCAAAACGAACTATTCCAGATCATAGCCGACCATTCGGGTAATGACATAGAAAAGATCAGGGAACTCTCGGACCGGGATTACTGGATGACCGCCCGGGAGGCCAAAACACTCGGACTGGTCGATGAAGTCTTACTGAAAAACTAAAGCTTTATGCCCCTGGGGTTTATGGGTGCTGACCCGTACCGGGATTGCGGTATTGGTTGTCGGGGTATCGGGTTGTTGTCTGAATACCTTAAGGTGAATGCGGTGTAAGCGGTGTATTCATCATCTCATTTTACTGCTGATGCATTGAAATTTCAGTCATTGATATGATTCTCATTTTCGACAAATTATCAAAGCATCCCTCTTCATCCCGATGGTCCCGATGGTCCCGATGGTCCCGATAGTCCCGATGTGTATCGGGATCGGGATCGGGATCGGGAGACGCTTTTCCGGTATGGTTTTGGGAGAACTATCCAAATCGATATGCACTACAGCAGCTTTACGCCTTCCCGGCCGTGACTTTTTATTTCCTTATCAGTTTATATTTCAAATGCGTCGTTAACTCCGATGGAATTACTTCCATGATTTTAAGGTGGTACTTGTCTTTGTCGATGCCGTCAAACAACCGGATCCCACTCCCCAGGAAGACAGGTGCGATATGGATAAAAAATTCATCAACAAGCCCGGCATTGAGAAATTGTTGTATGGTATTGGCCCCGCCCTGTATTCTCACATCCTTTCCTTTGGCAGACCGGCGGGCTTTCTCAAGGGCACTTGCGATACCGTCATTAACAAAATAAAAAGTCGTCGAGCCTTCCTGCACCCAAGGCTCCCGCTTTTCATGCGTCAGCACATACACATCCGCTTTATAGAGATCATTGGGCCAGCTTACCTCGCCTTCCTCAAACATGCGCTTTCCCATAATAAATGCCCCTGTTCTCGCTATAGTCTCCCTGATATATTTCCCGTCCTTTCCATCTTCCTTCCCTCCTTCCATACCCAGATAGTCCCAGAAAGCTTTCTGGTGAAACATCCAGGAATGAAGTTGCCCGGAAACACCACCCATAGGGTTTTGAGGGCTTCTATGGTCTCCTGCAAAAAAACCGTCAAGAGCTATGGCGCTGTCAAAAATTACTTTACTCATCTTACTGTTATAGCTGTTGTTTTAAGTTACCCCCGGCGTCCCGCCCATGTGTCGGTGGCACATGCCGGGGCCCGTTCTTTGTCATAGTCTATATACCGTGCCGGCGGTTTGCCGTGCTTTTACTCCGTTTTTCCTTTCAGCGAAGCATAAACCGCCATGGCATGCCCGTGTCCCAACTCAAATTCTTCCTTTAACCAGTCCGTAACCTGAGTTGCCTTTACGGTCAATGCCCCGTTTTGCAGAAAGCCTTTTTCTTCGGCCAGTTTTTTAAAGTCATCGGGGGATTTCCCTGTTTTCTTTTGAATGTTGTCGATATATGCCTGAAATGACATGTTTTATGAGATTAAATTAGTTGAAATTCGTACGAAGTCGTGCTTTTTCCAAAGCGGCTACGGTGACCAATACCCAGACCAGGCAAGCCAAAATCACTACCCGCCCTATACCGCCAACAGGGGTTTCGGGGGTTAAAATGCCGTCGGTTCCGGAAAGGTATATACCCATGATAACCATCATGATTATTTCGGCAATCAGGACCACTGCTGTGGTTATCACCACCCCCATCTTAAACGGTCGCAGGTGTTGTTGCTTTAAAAACTGAACACAAATAAAAAGGGTAGCGAGTATAAAAAACCCTAACAATCCTGCCGCCCCTGCATGTATGCTTCCGCTCCCGGTCATTTGTTCCGGTAAGGTATCCATGGGGTCTGCATTGAATATTCCTGCAAGAAAATTACCAATGGCGGCAATCCCCATAAATATTCTCCCTATTCTACCGCCCGGAGTTTTGATATGCCGGTAGACAAATACGCCGAGAGCGGAGAATGACACCCCGCACAGGATAAAGCCCATATTCATTAACCAGCCCAGTTTCCCGAGGGCATACATGCTTATGGGTTGCCAACCGGGGTTAATGTCCGGATTGATAAAGTGGTGCAGGACCAAAATACCCATAAAACCGATAGCTGCGGTCTTTGCCACCTGAAGTGTGTTTACCCTCATTTCTTCTGAAAGTGAATCATCCAGTTAACACCATATTTGTCCTGAAAACTCCCGAAATAAGCCCCCCAGAACATATCCCGGATCGGCATTTCCACTACGCCATCTTCCGATAGTTCGTCAAACAGCCGTTTTGCTTCTGCTCTCGATTCGGGTTCCAGATTAATGTGCATGTTGTTCCCCGCATTCACCGTCATCCCAAACTCTTTGGGGGCATCGGTCCCCATTAAGATATGGCCCCCGAGAATGGGCAATTCTACGTGCAGGACCATCTTTTTCACCGATTCGGCCATAGGCGGGTGATTGTGGTCGGCAGGTACATCTTCAAACCGTTGTAAGCCGTTGATAAACTCCGACCTGAAAACCTTTTTATAAAAGTTGAATGCCTCTTCCGTGTTACCGGGAAAGTTAAGGTAGCTCGACACCCGAGCCGTGTGATCTGTTTTATTTTGCTGGCGCAACCGGAACTGTGCCGCTATGTACTGATCGAGATTTTCAAGACCTGCCGTAAACCCTTCCTTAAAGCCCATTTCGATGATCGTTTCAAGATCTTCCAGGGTATCGAAGCTCAGCAGGATATTAACGACGGTCTCCCCGCCCTGCCCTGCAAAACTGTTTTCCCATTTATTTCGCGGAAGCGACGTATTCAGGTTACCGTTTTCATCGCAAAAGCCGTCAAATGACGAAAAGTATTCGTGCGGAATAACCCTGATGTAATCTACTTTGCACCAATGTTTTTCTCCTTCCGGGCTCACCATGGCATACAGCCAGTGCCCCCCTGCCTTAAAATCCATGGATTTGGTCTGTGCCATCCACGGTTTGGGTGCCCACCACTGGTCGATGATCTCCGCTTCTGTCCACGCCGGCCACACCAGGTCGATCGGGGCGTTAAACGAACGCTCTACTTTGATTTGATGGTTTGCCTTATCGACCTCAAAATTAAATAAAATTGCCTTGTTCATTTTCTTTTTGATTTTAGTTGTTCCAATACACGATCCAATTGGTCAAAGCGTTTAGCCAGCAGTTGTTTAAACTGTTCCAACCATTTTTCTATCTCCTGCATTTTATCCGCATTTAAATGGTAGTGAATCTCCCTGCCCTGCTGTTCCTGTCGTACTATTTCACATTCAGAGAGCACCTGCAGGTGTTTCGACACCGCCTGTCTGCTCGAATTAAAATGCGCCGCAATGGCATTAGGCGTCAGCGCTCCCACTGCCAACAGCATGATGATACCCCGTCTTGTGGGGTCGGCTATGGCCTGAAACACATCTCTTCTTGTTTTCATGGTTTAAAAATATGCTACTAAGTAGTTGCAAATATATACGCAATTAATCAGTTGCGCAATTTTATTTTCATTTTTTTTACGCTATACCACGGCAAACGTGTACGCTACGGCCAAGGCCCTGGCCAGGGTAAGTTGCTCATTGTCTGAGGGCTTCTGCTATCGAGGTCCGAAAATTGATGTGCCTGCCCTTGTTGCTTTCCAGGATAAAAGCTTCCAGGCTCCCGCTTTTATATTTCGAAAAATCGCCGATGACGACCAGGGGCAACCGGTATTGTGCAAACTTTTGGAGGATCTCTCCTGCGATTCCCGTTTTCAGGTCAAAAAAGTGCGGGATTATATTTTTTTCGTGTATCACAACGCTGTCGAAGTCCTGATTATACAAATCCCCCAATTCGCCGGGTTTTTTTACCGCTTTTTACCCCCCCCTGTTATATGTAGTCCTCACATAAGATCCCGGTTTGTCCCCTACCCTCCATCTGTATACCTTCTATACCCGCTAACGGTCTCCGTCCTGCGCAGTACAGGACGCCTCGCCGGGAGCAGGCTTTATTTCCATTTCCATGATGGGCAAAAACCGGTTTTTTATCGAACTTTTTAGTTGACCAACTACCTTAAATCCAACTTTTTCATAAAACATTTCAGCATTCGGGTCGACATCCACGGTTATTTTTTCGCCATCCGTCTCTTTCACCCGTTGCAAAAGGTCGGCCATTAAGACCTTGCCATATCCCCTTCCGATATACTCAGGTTCGACAAACAGGAAATCCAGTTTTACCATTTTCCCGTTTCCGGATCGGAATGCGTAGAACCCGACCATGTGGTCATCCACCATTAACTTAAACACCTGGTTATCGTCTATATATCCTGCCGTAACCGTCAGTTCCTCTTTCCATGCCGCAATTTGTTCAGCCCCGTAGTTCCAATAGTTTTTTGATCGGATGGCTACATCCGTTATTTTCCGGGCATCTGTTCTACAGGCTTTTTCGATGTTCATGGTCTGGCTTATTCCCCACGCAAAGTATATACCTTTAGCGCTTCGTTCTTGTACCCAAGATACACAAAAACAGGAAAACAAAAGCGTATTCCCTATGGCCCTGCACGACAACCTTCGCAACTTTGCAGCACCTAATCCCCCAATACAAAGTAACCCTCCGAAAACACCTCCCCGGGGCCTCCACCTGTATCTACGGGCATCCTGTGACCGCACATCGCATCCCCACTTTAAACAGCTTCTCACATTTTTGGGCCTGCATGCCGCGAGCAGGCGGGCAGTTTGTATATTTACAGGCCGGAAAATAAAAAACAGCCCGCCGGACCGGGGTGTACATCCCAAAGCACATAAACAACCCCTCACCTGCGGATGCACACCGGGTACCGATCAGAACTTTTCATACCAAAGCGAAGCTGTTCTGGTAACACACCACATATAAAACCGATGAGATACACGGATAACATATATGGCGAATTTGAATTACCAGGAGTCATTGAGGACCTCATAAAGACCCAAGTTTTTCAGCGATTAAAGAAAATTCACCAGGGAGGTGCCGTGTTTTTAGCCGACCCCGGGATAAACCATACACGATTTGAGCATGCTATCGGTGTTATGCTCCTCATCCGGAAACTCGGAGGACGTATCGAAGAGCAGATCGCGGGGTTACTTCACGATATTTCGCATACGGCATTTTCGCATCTCATCGATTATGTGCTGGACATCGAAGGAGAAGACTATCATGAAAAAAGATATGCCGAGGTGCTTAAAGATGCCGAATTAAACGCCGTATTGCACCATTACCAAATGGACAGCGCGACGTTTACCGATGTAGAAAAGTTTAAGCTGCTGGAATATCCGCTACCCTCCTTATCTGCAGACCGGATAGACTACACCCTCAGGGATATGTTTCAGATCGGCAAAATCTCCCTCGACGAGATTTCCTGGTTTATACGGGGCCTGGACACCGTGGATAACCGCATTGTCCTGAAGTCCGAGACCTATGCCAGATGGTTTCAGGCCCAATACAACGATCTGACCACCGGGTATTTCGAAAGCAGGCAAAACATAACCATACATATCATCATGAAGGAGATCGTCAAAGACTGCCTGGAAAAAGGCATTATCGAAGAAAAGGACTTCTTCGGGGACGATTTTTACCTGATAGACAAGATCAACAGGCAATTCGATCTTAAGCAGCGCATTGCAGCAATGAGCGCCCGGGGACAACAACACAAACAACTGCATACCAAAAAACGTATGGTAGACCCCGAGATCCTGGTCCGGGGCAGCATCCTAAAACTATCGGAAGTGCATTAAAGTCCGCCCTAAACCCGGGTAGTGTTGCTTCCTGTTCTTATTCCGTTTCCGGTGCGCGGACAAGGCTGTCCAGTTCCCCATATTTCTCCTTCATCAGGCTCAAGGCAAAGGCCCCGGCAGATGCACTGAAAACCGAATAGTCTAACGCCCCTTTTATTCCGGTAGACAAGGTCATCGACAAGGCAAAGACAAGCAGTAATATTCCGCTTTCCAGCTATAGCTATTTTAAATCGTCAATTTATTCAGTTCTTCCATGTATAAGTTCAACCGTCGATTAAAAAACAAATCGATAACTAAGAAACCTAAAAACAGTACAGCAAAACCAAGTGATAATCCTTTGTAAAAGTCCTTCACAACCACTAAATACAGTACGATAAAAACAATCGCACACCCTCCCCAAACGTATTTCAGGGTGGTATAACTTTGATCATCTGCTTTTGCTTTTTGCAATTCAGCATCTAATGTTTGCTGAGGATGAGAACGAAATTCTATTTCCGTTTGCGTGAGGTATTTTGTCCTGGAATATAAGATATATCCGCCATAAATGATGTTAATTGCTATTAATAAACAAACGGGAATTGCCATTCCTTTTTGGAAAGACACATTACCTTGAAAAAGGGAAAAAGCTATCGGAAACAGAATGATAACAGCTATTCCAATCATCCATTTTCCTTGTAGAATTTCGCCTTGTGTAAAATGATGTAGTTGTTGCAATACGTCCATCGATTATTAAATTTCAGTGGTCGTTATTCCGAATTTTTGTTTGAATGCGTAATAAAAATGCGAAAGGTTTTCAAAGCCCAAATCCAAATAAAAATCTGCCGGTTTTTCCTTTTTTTGTTTGATAAGATACATAGCTTCGTCCAAACGTCTTTCTTTCAACCACTTTTTTGGAGTGGTGTGAAATACTTTTGCAAAATCCCGTTTAAATCCGGAAACGCTTCTTCCTGTGAGCCTTGCGAATGCTTCCACCGAAACGTTGAACATATAATTTTGGTTCATAAATTCTTCCAGATCTATTTTGTAAGGCTCGGCAAAATCGAATAAAATGTTCTTTAAACCAGGGTTGCTCTGAAGTATGAGTTCAAGCGCTTCCCTGATTTTTAAGTTTGCCAATTTGGGTGTTGTTTCTTTGGTTTTGTTAATGTAGGGGCTGAGTGAAAGAAAATAAGCGTAAAGAAAATCATCCGTTTCAAAAAATAACTTATGCTTCGATTCGGTTTTATTTTCCAATACAATCCTGTTTTCCATTGCATATTGACGAAGTGTCTCATTGTCCAACGTAATGGATAGAAACTGATATTTTCCATCTTTATTGGGATATTTTATGGTGCGAATCAATTGATTTCTTTTGACCAATACAATTGAATTTTCTTTAATTACCGTATTCCCACCTGCAGAGAATGCGTGGGTTTCTCCGGATAATTGAAAACCCAGAAAATGCTCAGGAATAAATTCTTCGTATCCTCTGTATTTTTCAAATGCACAGGAATACACCAACTTGTCGAATATAATTTCAGTGGTCCCTTTCATCTTACAAAGGTCTTAAAAATTACACTAACGCGGTTGCCCCGGCAGCAGCAATTTCCTGGTCTTGTTCGGGTGTTCCTCCCGAAGAGCCGATGGCCCCAATGATGTTTTCTTCTTTATTTTTAATTAAAACACCTCCGCCAACAGTAAAAAGTCCGTCGTTCGAATTGATCATTCCATAACCATGTACACCTGCACCTTCAACAATCTTTCCCATACTATCGTTGTCCACACCGAACATTATGGCTGTTTTTGCCTTTTTTATGGCAAAATCTATCACTCCGTACACACTGTCCAAGCGTGCCAATGCCATTAAATGTCCTCCCGTATCCACAACGGCAATGGTTACAGGAATGTTCAGTTCGTTTGCTTTTTCTATGGAAGCATTCAATGCTTTTGATGCTTCATTATAATGGATGTTCATATTTTTTTGTTTCATGTTAAAAAAGGAAAGCACAGCATTGCCATCTGTGCTTTAGTAATGCTATGTTTAGCTTTTGGCTGTCCAGGCATCAGCTTGTATTTGTTTTACGAAATCTTCTGTTTCTTTAGGATGCACATTTCTGAAATTAGAATTATCATCTAAAGCGACATCGACAATCGTATCTGCCATAGATTGAGGATCTAACTGATTTTTCAACGATTCTCCAACGCCATCAAAAACCGATGGTGGTGTAAAGTTTTTTTCCGGGTTGTACCAACGGAAAATTGAATCCACCCCACGATCGTTGAAACCAGTTCCAAAAACACCCGGATTACAAGTGGCAATTTTAATATTAAATGGTGCCAATTCTGTTTTCAACCCTTCTGCAATGGCTTCCATAGCGTGTTTGGATGAACAATAAGCCGCAACATACGGCACCGTCCAAAGCCCTCCCATGGAAGTAGTAAAGACAATTTTTGCCGCTTTTTTCTGTTTCACCCATTTTTTTATAAATCCTTGCGAAAGTTGTAAACCTCCAAAAACATTCACGTCAAACATATACCGGATTAAATCCAACGGTTGTTCTGCGATAGGCCCACCTTCCATAATTCCCGCATTGCTAATCAGAATGTCGATGTCGTATTTATTCACGATGTAATCGATGTCACGTGTATCAGTTACGTCCAATTTATCCGCAATCAATTCGATTCCAGATTCTTCTGCTTCGCGAATCAAATCGCTCATTTGCGGGTAAACTTCTGCGGTTGCTATTACCTTGTGTCCTTTATTTGCAAAATCAAATGCCGCGATTTTTCCAAAACCGCTTGCCGCTCCTGTAATTAAAATTGTTTTGCTCATTTTAAAAGTATTTGAATTTTTAACAAAACAAAGTTGAGCCAATTACAATTATTATTTATTGGTCAGAAGTTCAAATTTTTATTGGCAGGAAGTTCAGAAACCGTCTGAAATTTGTTTTTGGAATATTTTATAGTGTATTCCTACCGGCAGGTTTTTGCCAGACGGGATATTTGGCGGCACATAGTCATCGCTACGTGGGTGTAATCTCCTGTTGTTATTCCGTTTTCGGTGCGCGGACAAGGCTGTCCAGTTCCCCATATTTCTCCTTCATCAGGCTCAAGGCAAAGGCCCCGGCAGATGCACTGAAAACCGAATAGTCGAACGCCCCTTTTATTCCGGTAGACAAGGTCATCGACAAGGCAAAGACAAGCAGTAATATTCCGCTTAGCCTGGCAAAGAGTTCGGTCTTAAACCCAAGGATAAGGCATACGGCAAAAACAATCTCTGCCCCGGTGGTTATCCCCCCTATGGCCGGGATCATCGATTCCGGAAACCAGGGGTTTAGTACCGCGGTATATTGCAAAAAGCTGTCCCAGCTTCCCCAAACGGAGATTTCCTTGCCCCACCACCCGAAGCGGTCTGCCACTGCCGACAGAAACCCGAAGGATATGGCCAGCCGCAAAAAGAGTTTAATCAGTTTTGTGTCCATTATGTCGTGCGTTTTGGGGTTTGTTTTTTTTAATGTACCATAAAGGTAGTCATCCAGCTCGTTTTTAACGATATCAGCTCTAAAAATAATAGCTGCTTAAGGCAGCTATTTGAAGTATTTTTTAAAGTCGAAGAGGTGCACACCCTCTAAGTTCATGATCTCTCTAATATTTCCATAGTGCTTCTTGACTTTAATTTTTTAACCAGAGTGTATATAATGACGGATAGAATTATTACATATCCAATACAATTTTTTACAACTCCTAAGTTAGCTAACAAAAGAATAATTGCAGAAAGACTACGGCCACTGCCTATAATTTCGTATTCAATTCCATTTTCAATTTGAATAGCCAGGTAAAGAGACCATAAAAAAATCCCCGTTATAAAAAGGATTGCAAAGAATTGTGATTTTCCATAATTGAACACGCTCGGCAGTTTAAAGATGTAATTAAAATTCGGTAAATCGGATTTCAAAAATTCAAAAATCTCTTGTTTTACATTCTTATCCTTTACAATTAGTTCTTCCTCCGAATCGTTGCCGAAAAAAATTTTTATTTCATTCTTTTCACTTTGATTTTCAATTCGTTTTATATACGAATAAGGTATGCTAAACAAACTTTTTAAAAACGTTAAGTCAGAAGATTGGAAATCTAATTGGTTGGAATCTTCCTGTTTGGGATTTCCTTTATAAATGGTCTTATCTTTTATGTAAATCAGTTTATTAGATTTAGAATCACTAATCTTCCAAAATTTTTGCATTTCTCTTTTCAGGTATTAAGGGTAATGCCCAAATATACTAAAGTTATCCCGCTTAAAGGCCACCTTTGTTAGGCGCTACCTTTTTATATATTTATTCGGAGAGCTACTAACATCGGTAGGTAGTAATTGGCGAGGTTCGGATAGCGAAAGGTTAATTCACTGTCCAGGTTTTGGGGGGAATTATAATTAATAGTTTATACATAGAGATTTCGGAATACTATGGAAAAGCGGAAAATTTATTTCAGGAATGATTTCATATTGGTCACGCCAAATACGATATACCAAATAAGGACGATATATACAAGGATGAATTGATGAAATTTTTCTAAACCTAAATAAATACTGTTACTTTTTGCAATTAAGGTGTTTTTTTAATAAAAATGGTTAATTGCGTATATTTGGGTGTCACCCGCAAGCTAAAAGAAGACCTGTAACAATCATCTGAATGTGTAATCTTATGGACACTAATTCAAAAATAATGCGATTAATAGTAATTATTACAGGTTTATTATTATCAACAATAACTTACGGACAGACATCATTAAATGAAATCGGACTTGAAGCAGGAAAATATAAAGTAGGCTTTAAACACTATACAGTTAGTGATAGCACCAGAAACTATCGAATTCATAACGAGTATAATAACCAACTTATTCAAAGACCAATTTCAATAAGTGTTTGGTATCCTGCAAAAATAGAGGATAGTAATTCTGAACAATTAACAGTTTTAAACTATGTAGAGATTTTTAAGGAAGAAGAAGAGTGGAAGAACTTACCAGACTATTTTTTAATGGATTGGTTTCAACATTTGCCAAATACACCACAAAACAAAGCTCATCTGTCCGAAAAAGTACATGCTTTTTCTAATCCGACATTTTCAGGTGACAATTTTCCAGTTGTCGTTTATGCACCAAGTTATCAAGCCTCGTCAATTGAGAATTTTGCGCTATTCGAATATTTAGCGAGTAATGGTTTTGTAGTCATATCAAGCCCTTCAAGGGGAACAGAAACACGTTGGTTAGAAGGAGCAACCACAAAAGATATGGAAACGCAATCAAGAGATGTAGAGTTTCTTCTAAAGGAAATTAACAACTACAAGAATATTGATTCGAAAAAAGTAGCATTAATGGGATTTAGTTTTGGTGGGCTGTCAAACGCTATTACAGTTATGAAAAATAAGAATATAAGTGCAGTAGTAAGTTTGGATGGAGCTGATAGGTACAATTATCCTGTTTTGGAAAAATCACCCTATTTCGATTTAGATAAGTTTGAAATTCCTTATATCCATTTTGCTCAAAAAGAGATTCCAAAAGAAGTTCTAACAACGGACAAAATACCTGAAGAATTGAACTACAATTTTAAACTATATGATTCTTTAAAATATAGCAATATTTACAGATACAGATTTCACGACTTAACACATTCTTATTTTAGTTCTTTTGGTGTCTTATTTGCTAATAGAGATAAAAGACAAGATAAGAGTGATGAAAAAATTATGGCTTCTTACAATTTGCTTTGTCAACATACTTTGCAGTTCCTAAATGCAACACTGAAAAATGACGAAAAGGCGATTGCTTTCATTGAAAATAAGCCTGTTGCAAACGGATTTTCCGAAACTTTGATTTCAAAACAAACCAAAAAAGCTCTACAAAGGGATTTTACCTATAAAGACTTCAATGATTTAGCATTCAAACAAGACTACCAAGATTTAATTCCACTATATAAAAAAACAATGGTCAATCATCCAAATCTTAAACTTCAAGAAGGAATGCTAAATATGTTAGGATTACGATTATCATTTAATCCTAAAAAGAAAGAACAAGGATATAACGTCATGTTGTTAGCCTTACATATTTATCCAAAATCAGCAAATTTATACGACAGTTTAGCCGAAGCGTATTTTTACAATAAGGATTATCAAAAAGCTATTTTGAATTATAAAAAGTCGTTGGAATTAAATCCAAAAAATCAGAATGCAATTGACAGATTGGAACAACTAAAGGAATAGAGCCAACAGGTAACAATGTATAAAAATAATAGCGGTTTAACAGATAAAACGAAAGTTAGTGAATATAAAAAAGGTCGGTGTTAAACCGAAAAGTAAGTGCCTAAAAACCCGCTACTACACATACACGAGACCGTTAGCGGCAACCTAAAAAAACCGACACACTAACATCGACCTCTTGGGAAAAAAAGAAAAGGTTAATAATGCCGACAAATGAAGAAATAGAATTAAAAACTATTCAACCAACAGCGGAACTCAGCAGTTTTGTCGAGAGTTTTTGGATGATTACCAACCCTACCGATAAAGACCGGCAAATTGTAATTCTGCCAGACGGAAGAATTGACATCATTTTTTCACTGACCGATAAAATAAATTTTAAAACAACGTTAAGAGGTATTGACACAGAACCACAGCAAGCCTCAATCCCCGCAAACTCCATTTTCTTTGCTATAAGCTTTAACTTGCTTGCCATAGAATATGTATTACCCGAAAAAGTATATTCAATCGTTAACGGGGGAGTTAATTTACCCTCGGCTTTTTGGGACATCACAAACAAAGATTTATATGATTTTAAGCAGTTTACCGAAAAAGTTTCCCGAAAAATGCTTTCTCTTATAAAACCCGATATCGATAACAGAAAGCAGGAATTGTTTGAATTGATTTATTCTTCAAATGGCACTTTGTCGGTTAAAGAATTGTCTGAAAAAGTATTTTGGAGTAGCCGTCAAATCAACCGCTATTTCAATCAAACAATAGGTATTTCATTAAAAGCCTATTGCAATATTTTTCGTTTTAAATCCTCTTTACATCACATTAAACAAGGAAAATTATTCCCCGAACTCAATTTCACAGACCAAAACCACTTTATCAAAGAAGTAAAGAAAATGTCGGGAGTTACACCTAAAGAACTATCAAAAAACGAAAACAGCAAATTTATACTGTTATCAGCACTTCCCTGAAGGACGACCGATTTCTACTATTTTAAGGTTTTGCACCACTCTAATTTTGTATCATAATTTTAAAAGAGAATATAGATGATACAGAATAATAAAGAAGACCAAGTAATAATTGTTGGTGCAGGAATAGCAGGTTTAAGTTTAGCTATTCAGCTTACAGAGAAAAAAATCCCCTGTATTGTACTTGAAGCAAGAGAAAGCTTTGGAGGAGCTACAAGTGGTGTACGGATTTCAGCCAAAGGCGTAAGAATACTCGAAAAAATGGGTATTAGCAACATAGGTGAGCCTACGGAAAAACTGATCATGTACTTTGGCAAAAATCAAATAAAATTCGATATACAAAACGATAAGGGAACAAGTCCCGCCATCATCGTAACCCGGTTGGCTGTTTTTGAAAAATTGCGTGAACGTACCAATGAATTAGGTATAAAAGTCATCTATAATTTTAAATTGGAAAATGCGATCGAAAACACCGATGGCGTAGTTGCTGTTTCAACTGACGGGGAACGTATTCAAGGCAAATATTTGGTTGGTGCTGACGGTGTAGGCTCTAAAGTAAGAAGCTTGCTGAATCCAGACAGCAATTCCAATAAACGGTATGCAGGGTATTTGGGGCTTGGCTTCATTTTTCCAAGTGACGAAAAAGTAGAAATGTCCTTATTTAATAACATCAATGGTTTTATTGGTCTTGGTTCTGTTGGTACTATAAACTCGAATGACACCCATAAAAACAATTTCCTGTGGACACACATACATATGACCGAAGCTGAAGCAAAATCGATGACCGACAGTGATGTATACAAACAGATAACGGAAAGAGCCAAGAACTGGACACCGTATTTGCAAGAAGTTTTCCAGCAGATAAAAGCTAATCCGAAAACGGTATTGTACCATCTACCAGTTTACAATGGTAGTGTGCCTGATAAATGGTATAGTCAAAGATTATTTTTAATAGGTGATGCCGCGCACCCTTATGGTCCAGGCGGACAAGGTATTAGTTTGGGAATGTTGGATGCAGAAGCATTATGCCAATTATTTACCAATGAAATTACAGAAGAGAAAAAAGCCAATTTCCAAACAACAAGAGCTGCCATTGCAAAAGCGAAAGGCGAAAGTTCAGAAGAAAGAAACAAACCCGAAAATCAAATAGTTACAGAAGAAGAATTACTTTCTCATTATCAATTTATGAAAGATTTTCATCAAAAATCAAATGGAAAATTAGCGATGTAATGGAAAAACAAAGTTTAGAACAACGTGTGCAAGCCCTTGAAGACAAAGAGGCTATTAAAGATGTTACCTATCAATATGCCTTGTATATAAATCAGGGCTGGAATAATATGAAAATAAATCCCGAAGCATTTTCAGAAGTTTTTACAAAAGATGCAGTTTATACATAGAAATTTTGGAATACCACGGAAAACCATAAAATTTATTTCAGGAATGATTTTATATTGGTCACGCCAAATACGATATACAAAATAAGGAACGATATATACCATGATGAATTGATGAAATTTTTCTAAACCTGAGTAAATACTGTTACTTTTTGCAATTAAGGTGTTTTTTTAGTGGAAATGGTTAATTGTGTATATTTGGGTGTTAGCGGCAATATTAGGACTACATAGTAACATTAACAATAATGGCAAAATCAGAACCAACTTACGAAACACATAAACCGTCAAATTGGTGGACAAGAAACTGGATTGAAATACTGACAGTTTTCGGAGGATTGATAACAATCAATTTAATTTTTTTCGCAAAAGCATATACTAAAACGGACACAGTCAATCCTGAAACTGCGGGACAACTTGGTGACTTTGTGGGCGGCTACATTGGGACTATCTTTGCTCTAATTAGCGTGGTATTCTTATACTCCACTTTAAAGAATCAAAGAGAGGCTTCACAAATTGAAAAGTTTGAAAACAAATACTTTGAACTAATCAAAATGCACAGAGATAACGTTGCTGAAATAGGCATTGGTGAGGACTTTGGAAAAAAAATATTCGTCATACTGATAAGAGAATTCCGTTCTATTGAGGTAATAACGAAAGAAGTTGCTGAAAAAACGAAACAAAATTTCACGCGAGAGCAAGTTTTTATTGTGTCCTATTATGCTTTGTTTTTTGGCGTTGGGCCAAACTCATCAAGAATGCTTAAGGAAGCACTCAAAGGCTACGACAAAAAATTTGTTGACGAGTTTGAAAGCAGCCTTAACAATGATGCAGCAAAAGAAAAAACGAAGAAATATCGAAAATTTAAATTCATTCCATTTGAAGGACATCAATCCCGATTGGGGCATTATTTTCGACACTTATACCAAACAATTTGTTATGTTGACAATCAGACAATCGATATTGACAAATACGAATACGTAAAAACTATCAGAGCCCAACTCACAACACACGAACAAGCATTACTGTTCATTAACTGCTTAACTCCAATTGGTAACATTTGGTGGGACAAAAAGCTTTTAGTGAAGTATCGCTTTGTTCAAAATATTCCTTTCGGCTTTTTTGATAAAGGCAATGAGATTGATTTAACTTCTTATTTTCCGTCCGACTATTTTGAGTGGCAAGAGAGAACGACAATTACAAAAAAGGAAGTTGATAAAACTCAGCCTTCGTGATGATTGATAAAGTAGCAAATAATAAATTCAACACGGAGGATCTTAATCTCAATCCACCCGACAAAGTCAAGGAGAAGTTAGATTATTACAGGTCTCTATTCAATAAAACTCATGATCTATCAGTAGAAGAGTTCGAAGAACTGAAACAGAACATAAGAACGTTTTTTAATCTTAAGGCGGTTGGATTTACAGATAACCCTCCACAAAGATTGGTTCGAATTTCAAACAATAATCGAATTCTTGCAGGGCAAGGAAAAGATTTAAGTTATCTCACCGATATTTCTCAACTACTCGCTCCACCAATCCAGTACTGCGATTTTAACAGGTGTAACATCCCAAATCAGCAAGTTCTGTATTGCTCCACAACCGAGGCTGGGGCATACTGGGAGATGAAGCCTAAAAACGGAGATGTAATCACTCTTACTCACTTTGAACTAAAGCCCAATGCCAAGCTTAACTGTAACATTGTTAGAAATGAAAAGCGCGATAACATCGATGCGAATCATCCTCTGCAAGTTGTAGCTGGGATGCTCGAAGAATTTCTAATTGACGCTTTCAGTTTACCAGTTTCAAGAGACAAGCTAGGAGATTATATCTTTAGCGCAATACTCTCTTCCGAACAGTTGTTTTATCCCATTGTATCTGATAACAATATTCAAGCAATGATTTATCCCAGCGTTCAAAAAAAGAAATTTGGGACAAACTTTGCAGTTAGAAATGATATAATTCTTGAGAAATATAATTTATTAGGTGTTGAAACGAGATTCATTTTAGACGAATATGAGAACTTAAATCCGGAATCGGAAGAAGTAACAACCGATCAGTTAATTGGTTCTTTTGGAACAACAGCTTTTAATTTTGAGACGGGAAAGATTTTGTACAATGAGGAAAAAGTAGATAAAATTTTTAAACTGTTCAGACAACTTCAAACGGGCGAAGGGAAACAAGTAAGATATGAACATCCAAATACGCCCAAAAATCTCACATTTAATTTAACTCCTCCTTCTTTCAAAAACTCAGAACAGAATACTATCCAAAGTCAAAAGAAACTTAGAAGAAATGACAGAGTAAATGTCGTTTATCAGAACGGAAGCAGAAAAGACAACATTAAATACAAACTTGTTCAAGAAGATATTGCGAAAGGATTGTGTAAGCTAACAAAGTATTGATAGCAAATTCATTTCGCGGATCTGTAAATTAAAGGGTCTGTAAATTAAACTCTGTCTGATTGTTCTCCCCTTCGGGGGGGTACCCCCCCGAAGGGGAGGCCACTAAATCCAAGGGAATCCGGTGGCTCCGTCCCTAAGTAGGAACGGAGTGCGCCTCTCACACCACCATACGTACGGATATCGTATACGGCGGTTCGTAAACAGATGGGCTCAGTTCCATGTAAAGTTCCAACAAATTAAAATGGAACTTCAGGTCTTTCAATTGCATCTTCTATCATTGCTTTAAGCTCTCTTGATGAGGGAATGACTTTCCTTATTTCTTCAAAACTTGATAAGAATTCATACAATTCTGTTTCTAACCCCACATCTTTAATGTCAAATTCATCAGAAAGGTTATTATCTTTTACAAATTCTTGCAATTTAGCATTAAAAACTATCCATTTAATTTCTCTTCTGTCAAAATAATTATGAATATCAATTGTTCCGTTTTTATTGTTTTCTCTTCTTAGGAAATTAATTTCTTTTCTTAAAGATTCAATTGATTCCAATATATATTTATCAGATGTAATTTCTTTGTCTTCTAAGTTACTGATTTTGTATTCTCCAAAATGTTTTAGAAAAGTAGTATAATTGGGATTTTCTTGTGAAGCTTTATAAGTAGCAATTATCTTTTTTGATAAATCTTCTTTGAATTTTACAATTGATGAAAACCGTAAATCGCGAGGATATTCTAAATGTTCAATTGGGGATGTATCAAAAGAATAATTTGTTTTATCATCCTTTACGATTATTGTTGGTTTGTCAAAAGCTAATCTTAAACCTAGTTCAAACATCACATTTGGGTTTTTTGCACTGACATCGCAAACTACTATAGGATTTTTATATAAGTTTTGAACTATTCTCTTTTGAATTACACCAACATCAGTTCCATTACTAACAAGATTTGGTTGAAATTCAGCCATTTTTATCGAATCATCTAGAATTGTTAAAACTTCTTTCCAATGTTCAGAACTTAATCCGTCAATTGCAGAAATAGGCATTACGATTCCACATTTTTTTAAATCACTTTCTTCTATTGTCTTTTTTGCTTTTGAATTCTGTTGATTCATTTTTTATCAATATTATTTACAACTGTCTCCTTTACTTTGATGTTATCAAATTTAACAAGAGTAGCGAGGAATACTCAAATAGTCTTTAGGCAATACCTATTTTACACGAATTAGCCCCTGGATATTCCGGTGATGCTGACCCCTCATTCCGGCCATACTGACCCTCTAAGGATTTTGGTCAAAAAAATAAGTTACTGACAATATTACAGTTTTTTTCTTAGACTTTCCCCCTTGAGTTCTATTCGATGTGAGGTGTGTACCAATCGGTCTAAAATAGCATCGGCTATGGTTGCTTCTCCAATAATATCATACCAGCTTCCCACCGGTAATTGGCTGGCTATAATAGTTGAGGATTTTCCGTGCCTGTCCTCAATGATTTCCATAAGATCCATTTGTTGTTTCTTGTCCAGGTGGGCCAGACCAAAGTCATCGAGGATTAGCAGATGTG
>NZ_FPJE01000033.1 GCF_900119185.1 Sinomicrobium oceani
CAAAATACCCTTCGGTATCAGTGCTATATCCCGTAAGATCAAAGGCTGCGTAGCTCAGGTCATTAGACCCGTTATAGAACACGACAACCAATCCGTCGAGAACGGTATTCCCCGCCCCGCCGTCATACAGTTCCACAAATTCCATGGTATCCACACCGGGAGTGTCGGAGTCGATCTCATTGATCAGAATTCCTGTACGATCGTCTGTCATTCCCCCGTTTGCTGTTCCCGGGGTAGGCGCCGCCGTAGTGTACGCGGTGGTATTCCGGGCTCCACCCGAACCGTTGGGCATACGTTGCAGGGAATGATTGTCCTTATCGCCACCACCGGCCTCATTTACCTGAGGCTGGCCCGGATTCAGTAAGACAAGTAGACCTTCATCATCCGAATCATCGGTATCATATACGATAGCGTCCATAAGATTGGTTGTCGTCACGGGGGTCCCGTTCGGGAAATCGGTAGCACTACCGGTATAAAGGGCTACGGCATCGGCTCCGTTTTGTAATGTATTACCGGGGAATACTACAGATACGTTCGGTACATCTTCATTCCCCAATACAAAATACCCTTCGGCATTGGTGGTATATCCCGTAAGATCGAAAGCTGCATAGCTCTGATCACCCGATCCGTTGTAGAGGACTACGACCATACCATCCAGGGCAGTATTTCCTGTTCCTCCATCGTAGAGTTCTATGAATTCCATGGAGTCTACCCCCGGAGTATCCGAATCGATCTCATTGATAAGAATATCCGCTACAGGCATGGGTGTCGATGTATTTCCGAAACGATCTTCTGCCTGAGGCCCGCCCCAGATCGAAGTAGCAAAAGCAGGATTATCTATAAACGGATTCCTGTTTCCCTGCATGTTTTCAAGGATATCATTCCTGTTGATCTCGTAAAGAGATACCGGGTCTTCGGCATTCCATTGCAGAAAAATATCCATCATTTCGTTACTGTACGTCTGTGTACCTGTCCCTACCGCGGAAGGGAGACATCGGTTTCCGTAACGAAGGTACATGTACATCACCATACGTGCTACATCTCCTTTCCACTCATCGCCGGGGTACCAGGAATTACTCACTTTTCTCGCATTACCACTGGCATCGGCAAAAGGCAGGTTACCCCGGTCGGCGTTAAAACCTACATCAGAGGCCCTCAGGTGATGGGCATCGGACCCGGGCCCTGAGGTACCGAGATTCGGATTTCCTAACGATTTGGCAAATACGTGCTCCCGGTTCCAGTCGCCCGTATTACCACCGTTATTGTCTTTATCGCGTGATCTGTCGGTTTTGATATTTCCGTCATTGTCATTATACCCGTAAAGCAACAGTACATTATCCGGGTTATCCGGATCGAGATCGGTTTGTTTTAATGCTTCCCACACTCCCGGGGTATAACTGAGCTCCGTAGTATGAGTTTGTGTAATCAGGGTGGCAAGCTCTGTTTTGAGGCTGTTCCCTGTTTTGTTCATATCTGTCCCGTTGTAGTAAGCGGGTACCTGTGCAGATACTAAAAATGTATGGCACAGAAAGGTTACAAGCAGGATAGAAAATTTGGCAGCGTAGAGTTTCATCATATTTAGTATTTTTTTAACATGATCAAAACTACTAATAATATCCTTAAACCCTTCCGGATACGTGAGTTTTATCCTTAAAATAACACTGTCTTTACACTAAATAAGTCTGCATTGTACGAAAACAGAAAAAAATCAGGCATTCCAGATCACTCCCCGGAATTTTTCGCGATAGGATACGGGGGTCGTTCCTGTATTTTTCCTGAACAACTTACGAAAAGATTTTTCGTCCCGGTACCCGATATCCAGCATAATTTCCATTACGCTTTTATTGGTTTGCTCCAGCATTTTCTTAGCCGCTTCAAGCCGGACTTTCTGAAGATACACAATAGGGGTTACCCCTGTTGCCTTTTTAAAGCGACGGACCATATTCCTTCGGCTTGCAGGCACTTCATTCACAATCTCTTCTATAGTCTGTATCTGCGGATACATCTCACGGATGTATTGCTCTATACCTTTAACCAGCTCATCGCCGTGGTCCCGGTTGGGTGTGAAAGTACCGTAACAGGCCTGTTGCTCACGGTCCATATCTATGGCAAACATTTTAGAAATATAAATTGCAGCATCCACACCACAATATTTTTTGATGATATGGAGCATCAGGTGAAAGCTATTGGTTGCACCTCCGCTGGTATACACGCCGCCATCTTCCGTAAGGATTTCCCGGGACTGCAACAGTACGTTCGGAAAACTGTTGGCAAATGCCGTGGTCGCATTAATATGTGTGGTTGCTTTTTTACCGTTCAACACGCCGGAAGCAGCCAGTAGAAACGATCCGGTACAAAAACTTGCGATCTCCACACCCTGACCATGTTGTATACAGAGCCATCGGGTGAGATCAAGATTAGCTTCCACAAGTGTTCTTATATCTTCCGAAGCAAATGCAGGAACAAGTACCAGGTCAGTCCGTTGCACTTCACTCATGTGCACACCGACCGCATCGTATCCCATATTCTTCACTTCTCCCTCGCCGTAAATCAGGCGTATCCGGAAAAAAGGCTCCTTTCCCAAATCTGAAAAATACCGGTTTACGGACTGAAAAACGTCCAGTATAGCCGCTACGCTCAGCATACGATGGTGTGAAGTAAGTAATATTGATAACTCCATAATATATCTTGTTTTTTACCTGTGGAAAACCCAGCCTTACTCGGCTTCTCCCGCAAAACAAACACAAATCGCCCGGGAAAAGCTTTTAAAGATACGATTTTGTCCCGAATCCCCCTTCAGATTGGCCTTATAAACACGGTAAAGCCCAAAAGATCATTGTATTTTAGCTACAGTAAAAAAGCCTTTAAAATTTTTGGTTCATGAACAGCATAGAACATGTTAATTTTATAAAAGCCCCCGTATCGGAAGTGTATCGTGCCTTGGTTTCCGAAACAGGACTTTCCGCAATATGGACGCCGAAACTCAAGGTTAAACCCGAGGAAGGCCACATCAATGAATTTGATTTTGACGAAAAAGAAATTACCAGGATGAAAGTAATTCAACTTACTGAAAACGAAAGAATCGAATGGAAATGCGTGACTTCCGACCCGGAATGGGTTGACACTTCCATTATTTTCGAACTCTCGGAAAAAGACGGACTGACCCAGGTGATACTGAAGCATACGGACTGGAATGCAATAACTCCGTTTTACCGATGGTGTAATTACAACTGGGCCCTGTTCCTGTTACGTCTGAAAAAATACTGCGAGAACCTCATCAAATAACCTGGAATAAACTGTAACTTTTTATGATATACGCAGACCTGTAATACAACATCCCAAAAACCATCGCCATGCCCGTATATAATTCATATACAACCGTGGAAATTTTCCGGACCGATGTACACGACGAAATTACGGCTTCCGAAGTGGTTTCCAGACTGCTCGTTACCTTTCCCGGTGCAACGATCAATTTCGACCTGGAGGATTGTGACAGAATTTTACGTGTGGAAGCAGATTATGTTGATACCTCAAAAATCATATCCCTGTTGAAGGTGATGGAGATACGTTGTATCCCGCTATCCTGATCCTGATCTGTAAATTTTCGTGCGGAGTTTGTCTGATATTTTATTTTCTCCCGGAGCCCTGCTTTCGTATCTTTGATAAAACCGGTATCAGCTATCCCTGATGAGATCAAAATTTTACCTGCTCTTATTAAACCGTCTTTTCTTCACCCTGCTCCCGGGACTGATTCTGTTGCTGATTTCTCTGAAAACCCGGCTTAAAGAACCGGTATGGAACGAATGGAAAAAAGATGATTTTCTTTTACCAATTGTTTTAGGACTACTGCTATGGGGAATTATAGAAATTAGAGGTATAACCCGATATTTGCGTAAACGCAAACAAAAGTTTCAAGATTACACCCTTCAACCTGTCCCCGAGCCCACGCCTCTTTCCGAAAGGTTTTCGCTATTGAACAATAAAGTATTATCCAGCCCGGCAGACCTGAGTATTATAAACCGGGATCTGCATATCTCTTTATACATCAACAGGAAGGAACAGCTCATCGAAGTTCAGAAAAGTACGGGAGCGGAAAAAATATCTTTTTCCGATATCCGTTATATGGTTCTGGAATACGTCCATGAGGATGTGTACACATTAAGAGGCTTTTTTACACGTGGACGTTACGACAAGACCTTCTGGCAAAATACTTTTTCTGTAGTTCTTAAAAGCGGACAGGTTGTACCGCTTTTCCATGACAGGCTGAAACAGCACAAAAAAGACGAACTACAGCACGAACTTACATCGGGCAGTTATATTCACGTCGGAGAAAGAGGAATAAAACTCCTGAGCTTTATAACCGGAAAGGCATATATGATAATTGATTATTCTAACCCCTGATACGACCTCGGAAAATGAAGAAAACAGCTCCGATATTTTTGTCCAGTGTCTTTGCACTGTGCCTGTACCTTTCCGGAATGAATGTCTACGGACAAATACCTGATGGTTACGGTGAAGATGCTTATAAAGAAATTGACGCTCTGATCGAGGGTAAGGACTTTTTCCGGGCCAGAGACCTCTACCGGAAAAATGAAGACCGGCTCACGGAACTGCATCGTCTTAAAAGCGGTTTTTTTCTGAATAATGTATTTAACCGTCCCGATTCCTGTATCCATAAGATGAATATGCTCCTGGACAAGCACGGAAATGAAATTTCTGACAGTCTTAAATTCCGCTTACTTTCCATCGGTCATGTCAATTACTCCAAAATATATAATTACAGAAAAGCCAAAGAAACGCTGGCTTTACTATTATCCGAATACGAACACTGGCTTTCCGATGCGGAAGAACAGGATTATAAAAACACACTGGCGATATGGACCGCCCTGGAAAACCAGCCCGGACAGCAAATAGAACTTAACAGCACGGTAAACCTGAAGATCGCCAGGGACAAGGCCAAACTCCAGAACCTCCTGGTATCCCTGGAAGGAGAAGAACAGTACTTTGTCTTCGATACCGGTGCCAACCTGTCGACGATTACCGAAACAGCCGCCAGACGTTTCGGGCTGAAATATCTGCCTGGAACCGTGGAAGTCGATGCCATCACCGGAAACGAGATCCGGTCCCGGATTGCCATAGCTCCCAGGCTGCACCTGGGTAGCCTTACCGTACGCAATGCCGTTTTCCTGGTCTTCCCGGATGAAGCCCTTGCCTTTCCGGAGATCGACTACCAGATACACGGCATTATAGGTTTTCCGGTCATCGAAGGTATGAAAGAGATCGAGATTACCCGGGATGATCGTTTTATCGTCCCCGACAAACGCAGTACTTTCAGCGAACGAAACCTGGCTATAGATTTCCTCACTCCCCTTATCTACCTGAAAGACAAAACCGGGACAGGTACTTATACATTCGATACGGGAGCCATGAGCACGATGCTTTACGATACGTATTACCGGAAAAACAAAAAAGAACTGGACGACACCTATCGGGAAGAAGAAGTTACCATAGGGGGCGCAGGAGGATTAATATCCAAAAAGGGAATGTACATTACATTTACCCCCGAAATCGGGCAGAAACAAATATCCATGGATTCTGTTATTGTCCTCAGGGAAGCACTTAAAAAAGACAATCCTTATCTCGGTAACATAGGTCAGGACCTCATGGCCAAATTTGAAAAAGTAACTTTCAATTTCGAGGACATGTTCATTCGTTTTGACTGATCTCCTTTTATTCGGGTAACCTTTTTAAAAGTTTCTGTGCCGCTGTATGGTTCGCGGAACTATCCGGTATTTTCCGGAGAAGTTCCCGGCATGCTTCATAATCCTTTTGTTTGAGCTTGCTCAATGCCCCGTACCATAGGGCTTCGGTACGGAATACCGACCTGGAACCGATGAGTCCTGCAAAAACCATATCGGCTTCCCCGAACCTGTTTTGTTCTACCAGCGCAATGGCATAATACAGTGAAATTTCGGCATGAGCCGGATCTTCACGGAGAATCTCCCCGAACAACCTTGCCGCTTCTTCGTAATTTTTATGGTTAAATGCAGTTTCCGCACGATAAAGCTCCGCATTTTCCTCTCCCCGTACCACCAGACTTATTTCGGGATATATCGCATAATCTTCATACGAAGGTACGGTCATCCTCCGCGACAGGAAGATCCCTAACAGGATCAACACACTGGCTGCCACAGCAATCTGCCATCGCAACAATTTCCGAACTCGTGGCTTTCGCTCCTGTTTTCTGAAGTATTCCTCCGAAATACCGGATACTTTATCGCGGAAAGCCGCCGTATCTTCCGCCTTCCCGAAAGTACGCTCCAGGTAGGCCGATGCCTCCCGGTAGGTTTCGAACCACGCATTCAATTCCTTATCGGACTGCAAACGCGCTTCCAGTTTCTGCCTGTCCGATGTGGAAAGGGCCCCGGAAAGATAGTCCTCAAATAAAATATAATCTTGTTTTTCCATCTTCAGGAGGATTTAATTTTTTCATATTCGGGCGACCGGCGCACCATATCCGTGAGTTTTCCTATACATAGCGATTTCTTTTTCCGGGCATAGGCATACGTAATTCCAAGGGTATCGGCTACTTCTTCCATCGATTTCATCCGAAAAGAGGCCTGTAAAAGCTCCTTGCAAGCCTTGCCCAAACGATCGAACATTACTTCAAACAACTTTTCCTTTGCCACGGAAACATCAGTTTCCGTAACCAGAATTTCTGCTTCTTCATTCCTATATACATTTTCGTCTTCGGTTGTTACCGCCTTTCGCGAAGATTTTTTCAGTTCGTTAAGCCATTTTCGTTTACACAACAGAAAAAAATAGGCATCAAAAGGACAGGTGAGTTTCAGGTTTTTATCCCGGGCCTGCTCGTAGATAATAACCAGGACCTCCTGTATGATATCTTCGGCATCGTCCCTATCTCCGCTGTTATTACATATATAATGTATGACCTTGGAAGCAAACTTGTCATAAACCGCCCGTATAACCAGGGCATTGTTCTGCGCAAGGCCGTCTATGTACTTCTGATCTTCATGTATTTTACGTTCCGCCATATCAACAGAATTATCAAACTAAAATAAAAAAGTTTTCGCACAGGGGTAACAAATTATAAACCTATTTGATATGAACATATACTATCAATAGTGCCGACCGCTAAAAAAATCGGCTTCCATTAAGGATCAAATGAATAATTATCTAAAAAACGAAAATTATGAAAAATGTAAAAAAACCTCTGATTATTATGGCCATGGCTGCATTTGCACTTACCGGATGTACAGACAGTGACGAAGGTATTATCCCGGAAGAAATACCTTTTGTGCCTCCAACGGCAGAAGCTTTTGCAGGGCTGAGGGCCGTAGCTATGGAAAACAGGTTGCAAACCACCAGTTTCAATGCCGAAGACGGCGTGGTTTTTACTTCGGAAAAAGGAGTGCTGCTCACCATTTCCGGAGGATGCATTATGGATACTAACGGGGATCCCGTAACCGGAGAAGTACAACTCGATTATATGGAAATCTTCGAAAAGGGAAATATGATGGTCACCAACAAACCTACCATGGGCGTAACCCCGGAAGGTGACAAAGCCCTGCTTGTTTCCGGCGGTGAGTTTTACGTCATGGTCACACAAGACGGTGAAGAACTTCAAAGCTACTGTGCCATTCAGATGACAGTTCCACCGGATCTTACAGGAGGAATAGATGAAGACATGACTTTCTGGACAGGTGCCATTGATGATGACGGAAATCTCGCGTGGAACCAAAAAGAACGCAACGACGACGAAGGCGGTGTGTTTATAGACCATAACCAGTATTTTGTAATAAGCAATCAGTTTGGCTGGACCAATGTCGACCGGTTTTTCAGTGATGCAAGACCCAAAACGACACTTCAGGTAGAAGTCCCGGAAGGATTCGATGCACAAAACTGTGCGGTCTACCTCTCCTACGACGGCGAAGAAAATGCCCTGGCTCAACTGGACACATACGATGAGAACACCGGAAGATTTTCCGAACATTACGGTCAAATTCCGGTGGGACTGGAAATGCATATCATTTTTGTCACCGAAGAAAACGACGAATGGCGATATGCCATCCAGGGTGTTACCGTAGCTGCAGGTGATATTTATTCCTTTGATCTTGAAGAAACCGCAACGGCAAGTGAAGAAGAAGTCATCCAGATCATAGCACAACTTCCCTGAGAACACATCGTTGATCCGGATTTTACCGGTATACCCCCGCTCTCCTTGTAAAGGGCGGGGGTTTCGGATATCATATATTCTATAGCCCGTAATTTCATTATTCGTATTTTGAAACCATAAGTAAAACTTTTTTGCTACATTTGATAGACCAGCCAAAACCTTTGAGACTATGAAAACTGTTCCATTACCGCGCATTTGCCTGTTTTTGCTATGCATCATATGGAGCTGTGGTAAAGACACCTGCTGTGATGATCCTCCTACCCCTGAAGCATTCACTGCACCCAGTGCACAGGAGTTTACGGATTTGCTTGAAAGCACGAGAGATTCGCTGGCCGTTAACATTTCATTTCCTGCAACAGAAGGCCTGGAATATATTTCCCGAAACGGTACTACGATTACGATTCCCTCCGACTGCCTTATTACACCGGAAGGCAATCCGCTGGAAGGAGAAGTTACCCTGAAGTTTATAGAACTTTACGATATCGGGGATATGCTCTTTACGGCAAAGCCCTCTATAGCGCGGGTATCCGCCAACCTCAGAACCCTGATTGCCGGCGGAGGCTTTTTTTACCTCAATCTGGAATACAACGGGCAAAGTCTTCGGAATAGTTGTGAGATCCGCATACAGGTTCCGGTATCGCTGACAAGTGATACCCCGGAAGACATGCTACTATGGACCGGTGCCGAAAACGAAGAAAACCATTTTTCCTGGTTTCCGTATACCGAAGGAGAACTTTTCAATGAGAACGACTATTACATCGCCTATGTCTCAGGCAACGGCTGGAAAGGTATTGCCCATACCGATACGGATGCCGTATCGGGAATAACCATAAATGTGCTGGCCACCGAAGGATATAACGAGCAGAATGCATCGGTATATGTAGCCTTTGAAGGACGAAAGCACACTTTGGCACAGCTCTATTTCGATGAAGAAACATCCATGTTCAGAACCCCCGAACACCAATATTTTTCCGATACCGATATGCACCTGCTGTTTGTTTCCCCGGACAATGGTCAATGGCGTTATGCTATTAAAAATGTAAAGGCGCAAACCGGTAAAATATATACTGTAGCTCATAGCGAAACGACAAGAGCAAACCGGTCAGCACTGTGGTCTGCAATCCAACAACTCCCCTGACCCTTTCCCACTTTTCCGCATTAAAAAAAGAAAATAACAGGTAACAATATGAAGGTCTCGCGGATATAAGTATGAGAGATGACGATACCGATCTTATGAACGGATATCTTCTCCTCTGACCTTTACTGTTTTTATGAATAATATAAGTAACTATATGCGGATTTTTAACGCTTTGTTTTTTATGATCACCTGCTTCGCTTCCTTTGCCCAGGAAACACAGGTAGCTGACTCTCTTCAGCCCCGTACGGCCGATTTTAAGTATGAGGTGCGGGGCAATACTGTTATGCTTAGTCCCCAGCCTCCCGCCCTGATACAAATGGCCGGGGCTCCGAAAGCCTATTACTCTTACTTTTGGGAATTCGGAGATGGTAATTTCAGCAGGGAAAAAGAACCGGAACACCGCTATAAAAAAGAGGGGGAATACCGGGTAGATCTCTGGGTGACCAATCATTACGACAACGGAAAAACACCTGCTACCCGCCCGCATCAGGTCAAAATAAACCAGGTTACGGAAAACTATGCAGACCAGGCTACCATGGATAGCGACCTTATGTTGCTAAGGAACCGGGAACCGATACCCGACGAAGATATCGTAGTGGTACTCCGTTATAAAAATCCCAGGGAATATGTAACTTCAGGAAAACTCTACCTGTTCTACAACGAACGTCAGTACAAAGCAGACAATTTCGAACGCACCGAAGTGCGTGCCTATCACAATGAAAAGGTTCACCGAAGCAAAGACTTCGCATATACTGGAGATATCCTCGACAATGATGTACTGCTCGCCAATGCGGAAGATCCTGTTGCATATCGTTTCCACGGGTTACAGGACAGCACGGAACGGGTCAATTTCCCACTGACCCTGGAAGCGTCCAAAGCTTACTATAAAGACTGGGACCTGTTGGAATTCGACCGGATGGCTCCCAATGAAGAGCGCAATGTATTCTTCACTCTTCGTACGACTCCGGAGATGCTCAAAGATACCAGCGCCATTGTCAAAGTAAGAAGCATCTATGTACCCGATGAGAATTACGACAATCATAAGGTGAGAGAAATGGAGATGGAAATTGTTACCTCCCACGACCCCAATAAAATGTCTTCGAATGCCACGATTATGAATTACCGGCTGGTACGTTTCAAAACTTTTCGCTATAAAATCAGGTTCCAGAATAACGGGGAAGGACCCGCAAATACGATACGGCTGGAAACGGACATTCCGGAAATGTTTGACAAGAACAGTATAGCGATCGAGGATCTGTATCCCGAATGCCCCGTATGTCCCAAAGAACCCGATGTTACATACAGTTGCATCGACACCGTTTTTACAAAAGACAAGGCCATATTTACATTCAAAAATATCTATTTACCGGGTAGTGCCCAGAACAATGTAAAAGAATATGACTCAACCCAGGGCTTCGTAAAATACCGGATAAAACTGGCTGACGATTTTCACAAAAAGAAAACAAAAAGCCGTACGGCCATTTACTTCGACAAAAACGAACCCGTGATTACCAATTATGCCACCACCCGTTTTTTACCCGGCATATCCCTCGGGGCCAAAGCGGGATATATCTTTACTCCCGACCGTAACAATAACCGGGAATACTTTGCAGGAGTTACCCTATCCCCCTACAAATCATACAGAGGATACCTGCAGGCCGAACTCATGGTCTCCGCCGCTTCCTTCGACCAGATAAAAAAGTTTACGGAAGAAACTGTAAATACCAATGGATACACTGAATCTTACGATATGGAATCCCTTAACGAATACCGCAATATATCGTTGTACCTCGTTCCGGTATCCTACAGGTATAACCTGAACAATTATCTTGCACTCGGTACCGGTTTACAACTGAAAACGGACCTGAGCAGTAAACATTGTGTAACTGACACGGGTGCATATACGCTTAAAATTCCCTCCGAAGGAGTCGACTTCAGGGATGACACCAAAGATTTTATCAGGCAGACCGAAAGTACCGGGTCATTCAGCAATTTTCAGAGCGGTCTTTTTGTAGGTTTTAATGTCGGTTTTGCACGTATAGGCCCCAGTGTCGGGGCCCGCTATATATATAATTTCAACGCCCCCAATAACCAGGTACAACTCTATGCTATTTGGAAATTCTGATACGAACCGATTTGTTTCAGAACGATTTCAATTTAAAAAATACCAGGTATGAAAAAGTATATCTTTTTGCTGGTTTGCTTCCTGTCCGGAGTTTGTTTACAAGCCCAGATCACGGATAGCATTTACCGTACCATAGATCGTATCGCTCAGGCCCGTCAAGGGATCTTCCCGGAACAACTGGAAAAGCAGGCTTCTCTCTTCGAGCAACGGGCTTCTTCCACCGAAGAATATATGGCCCTGCTCATCCTGCGTTGTAATATGGGATATTATTACCGGAATACCGGAATGCCTATAAAGGCTATCGGCAGTTATGAAAAAGCCTGGAAAAACTACAGGGAACACCATCTGCCCGACTATGATATCATCGAATACGGTCTGAAGCCCCTGGGCAATCTCTATACGAAATCCGGGAATTTCACCCAGGCCGAAAATACGATAAAGTCTTATCTGTTTCTCGCCGAAGAACAGGATAACCAACCTCAGAAGATTGCAGCGGTACTCAACCTCTCCGTAGTATATCACAATACGGGAAATTTCAGAACTGCCATACGGCTCCTGGAAGACAATCTCCGATACGGAAGACCAGATCCAGAACAAAAGGCCCTTCTTCTGAACAACTTGGCAACGAATTATTTTGCCATCGGATCTTATCATGAAGCCGATACTGCACTCGGAGATGCTGCACGCATATCTCCGCAAGTTACGGCACCCATGTATCGCAACATGGCTCAAATGGCCCGTGGCAAAGCACAATGGGAGCAGGCCGCTGTCTATCTCGACCATGCCGAACAGGCCCTAAAAACAACTCCTTTTTCGGCCAGGGATCTCGCCTTGTTGTATGTCGAAAAAGCCGACCTGTCCAAAGCACGCAGAGACACCATAACTACCCGGAAACTACTTTACAAAGCGCTCGATTTTTTGCTTCCCGACCGTAACCCCGGAACATTGCCTTACGAAGACAATATCTATGCCGAAAGTGCCCTGATCCCGGTCTTCGACGCCCTGGCAGCACTGGAAGAAGATATGGAAACAGCCCTGGATTATTATGAACTGGCATTTTATGTCACCGCGCTGCTACAGCAACAAATGACTTCCCAGGAAACAAAAATACTACACAGTGCCACCAATCGCACCCGCAGTGAAAAATGTATCTCCCTGCTCTACAACGCATATAAAAACACCGGTAACAGCCGGTACCTCGAACGAGCTTTTACGTATGCGGAACGCAGTAAAGCTGCTGTACTGAAAGATGCTATTGCACTAAAATCGCTTGCAGAAAAATTTCCCGGAGACAGCCTGATCCGGCAGGAACAAAAATTATCTGCTTTGCGGGAACATACCGTAAACAGCCTGATACGCGCACAACTGACAGGGCAGAAACAGGACTCCGTTCCTTTTTATACCGAAACCCTGAATGAACTGAACCTCAGTCTCAAATCCCTGAAACAACAGATCGTGACCAGGTATCCGGAAAACGCGTTTAACGGAATTTCGACAACCCTGCTCCAGGAGAAACTCGCGGAAGACAAAGCGAATATGATTGTATATTTTTCTGGAGTAAACTACCTCTATACCTTTGTTTTTACGCATACAGACATAGCACTTTACCGAAAGACCAAAACCCCGGATTATAAAAAAAAACTGAAACAGTTTCTCTCCTTTTTTGATAGCCCCGACCGTATTAATAATGATGTCGCCACCTATTCAAAAAGTGCATACGAACTCTTTCGCTCCCTGCTGCCAGACGATATCCCATATACGCCATATCTTGTTATTGTTCCGGACGGGCTGCTGCATTTTGTTCCTTTTGGGGCCCTGCTTACTACCCCCGCCCGGAACGATAACTATATGCACATGGATTTTCTTACCAGGCGACAAAAACTGGTATATCAGACTTCAGCGGACCTTTATTTCCACAAAAGAGAACACCCTAAAAATGAAAGACTGCTCGGCATATTCCCTGTTTTTGAGAATAGTGCTTCGGAACTGCGTTATTCCGAAGAAGAAGCCGGGAACATCCGCCATATCATGAAGGGAGATATGCTGTGTAAAAGCGAAGCCACAAAAGCCAATTTTATAAAAAAGGCGGGAAATTACGATATTATCCACCTGTCTACCCATGCCAGCGGAGGAAGCTTTGTGGTTCCTGCCCATATACAGTTCCGGGACGATATACTCCTGTTACAGGAATTATACGGCATGCACCTCAACCCCGGGCTTGTGGTGCTCAGTGCCTGCGAAACCGGCATCGGAAAACTACAGCACGGAGAAGGTGCCATGAGCATAGCACGCGGATTTCAGTATGCAGGTACCGAAAGATTATTGTTTTCCCTTTGGAAAGTGAATGACCGGGCTACGGCAACGCTGATGGATATGTTCTATAAAAATTATGAGAAATACGCTTCCGCCTGTAGTGCCAGTCAGCAGGCCGGGATAGACTACCTGGAAAATCCGAAAATACCACTCGCCCGGAAATCACCCTATTACTGGGCCGGATTTGTGTACTATGGCCATATAGAACAGGAAAAACTTCCCTATGCTTCACGAACTACCATACTGTGCACCTTTGTACTGTTGTTCTGTGTGGTTATCGGCATAGAGTTATACCGTAAAAACAAGAGAAAAAAATTCAGGTAATTGGCTCTACCGCCCTATTTAAAAACTACTCCTGTGATCGCCCCCCAATTGTTCGTCGGGCGACCGTACTGTGAAATCCGGTCATGTACACTTTCTGTTTGATATTTCCTTTTAAATTTGCACAGGCGGCCATGCGGTAAATGGATAGCTTTATACACCTGCTGATGTCTCCGTGACGTCAGATGGTCAATGATAAAAACACATTATGGAGAAATCGAATACACTCAGGGTGATATCTTACGGAGAAGTACTATGGGATTGTTTTCCCGATCATAAAAAAATAGGCGGGGCTCCGCTCAATGTAGCCCTGCGGATGCAATCGCTCGGATGCCAGGTAAGCATGATCAGTGGTATCGGCAATGACCATAACGGAAAGCGTATAAAAGAATACCTGGAGAAGCACGGAATAAATACCTCCGGAATTGTTCAAATCGAGGGATATGATACCGGAACGGTACAGGTTACCCTGGACGATCGCGGATCGGCATCCTACGAGATCACCTATCCGTCGGCCTGGGACAAGATCCCTGCCACTGAGATTATGGAAGATCTTGTCGACGAATCAGATGTACTGATCTACGGAAGCCTGGCCTGCCGTGACAAGGTCTCCGCCGACACCCTCCACCAATTACTTTCCAAAACTGTCCGGAAAGTTTTTGATGTAAATCTCAGGAGTCCGCATTATACCATGGCGACGCTGAAGGCCCTGATCGGAAAAGCCGATTTTATAAAATTCAATGACGATGAACTTTACGAGATCGCCGAAGCTCTCGGGTCTCCCTACAGATCGCTGGAACAAAATATGGAGTATATCGCAGAGAAGCATGCTATTTCCTCAGTCTGTGTAACCAAAGGCAGGCATGGTGCTGTTCTCCTGCACGAAGGAAAATGGTATTACAACAGCGGTTATAACATTACAGTCAAGGATACCGTAGGCGCCGGTGATTCCTTCCTTGCCACCTTGCTGACCCACCTGTTCCATCTCCGTTCCGGTCCCCAGGAAGCCATACATTTTGCCTGTGCCATGGGAGCTCTGGTCGCAGAAAGTGAAGGGGCCAATCCGGACATCCCTGCCGGGAGAATAGCCGCCCTGATGGTGCGTTAGTCTCCCTATCCGATGATATGTTGTTTTACTGAAGATTGGTGTGCGGGCATTTTCTTTTCGAAAATATCCGAGATACATTTTATTTCTTCCGCATAAATCGTCTTCTTACGCATGGCAAAGTAAAGCGTCTGCTCTATCGGGTTTTTACCTTCCCACAGCAGCTTTAAATTTCCCTTTTCCATCTCGTCGAGACAGAGAAAATCGGGAAGTACGGCCACACCCTGCGCATTACTCAGACAACGGACAATAGAAGATTTATTCGGAACGATATAATTGCATTTGAAATCCGGATGACGATTGAAATTTACATTCCAGAACATTTTCAGGTTTTCCATATCACCTGTAGTACCGTACCACGTTTGCTGTTTTAACCAGTCCTGCAGACTTTCTGCGTCACCTTCTGCTAAACTTTCAAAACCGGTTATATCCGTATCCCTTCCTGCCACGAGCACTATTTTTTCTTTGGAAAATGCCCTGTAATCGATATTCTTGTTCTGTCCCTTACGGGCACTTATCACCAGATCAAGGATTCCTTTATCCAGGTCTGCCAGGGCTTCTCTATATTCCACAAACTTGATGATCACATCAAAAGGCAATGTAGCTATATAAGGTTCCAGGGTATATTGAAAGGTTTCCATGCACATCCCCACCCCTATGGTTGGCTTATCCTTTTCCGTACTCTTCCGGAAACACTGCTCGGCATCCTCAAGCTTGGCTATAGCATCTTTGATATGATTGTAAAGTACTTTTCCGCGTTCCGTAGGCACCATTTTACGCGAAGAACGATCGAACAGTTTATACCCCGTGTAAGACTCCAGCGAGCCCAGATGAAGACTTACCCCGGGTTGTGAAGCATAAAGCACCTGTGCGGCCCCGGTAAGCGTGCCGGTTTCATATACCGCCTTAAATGTCCTGTACCACTCGAGATTGACCATAGTTTAATCATTATAATTATGATACAAATGTATTAATTATATTATTTTAATAATACATTATATCCCGGTAATTTTGCCCTGTAATCTTAAAAGAACTTTTATGAAAAAGATATTTGTTATTAACGGCGGACAGAAATTTGCACAGTCCGAAGGGAGGTATAATGAAACCCTTACCAAGATCACCGTAGATTTTTTCGGGAAGGCAAAAGGTTTTAAAGTAAAAACGACGAACATTAATGACAGTTATGATCCTCATGAGGAAGCGCTGAAATTTGTATGGGCCGATGTTATTATTTATCACACCCCCATCTGGTGGTTTCAACTTCCGCATAAGTTCAAGGCCTACATAGATCATGTTTTCGAACATGGAGAGGTGTACGACGGAGACGGACGCTCTTCGGCCAACCCGGCTATCAACTACGGTACGGGCGGGCTGTTGAAAGGCAAAAAATACATGGTTACCACAAGCTGGAACGCTCCAAAAGAAGCTTTTACCCTGCCCGGTGAGTTTTTCAGACAGAAAAGCGTGGACGAGGGTGTACTTTTCGGTTTTCACCGGATGAATGCTTTTTTAGGTCTTGAACCGCTACAGGGCATCCATTTTCACGATATCGTCAAAAACGGAAATGCAGAACGGGATATGACCGATTACAGGGCACACCTGGAACACATATTTGCTACACAGGAAGGCACGTACGTATAAAGCCCTTTCCTGTCATCGAAAAAAACTCAGGATTACTATGAAAAAAAGTTTATTAGCCCTTGCACTCGGAGGGCTTGGTATAGGGGTCACCGAATTTACGATCATGGGTATGCTTCCCGATGTTGCCCGGGACCTGAATGTCACTATTCCTGCTGCGGGTTATCTTATTTCGGCTTATGCGCTGGGCGTTGTTATAGGAGCTCCGTTCCTGGTTATCGGTATGGACAAGCTGTCTCCGGTAAAAACGCTCATCGTACTTATGGTTTTGTTTACCGTATTTAATGGATTTTCCATTATCGCTCCGGATTACGAACTGCTTTTGGTATCGAGGTTTGTCTCCGGGCTTCCTCACGGTGCTTTTTTCGGAGTGGGATCGGTAGTTGCGAGCAGGCTTGCGGACGAAGGCAGGGAAGCCCGGGCCGTCGCCATAATGTTCTCCGGCCTCACTGTCGCTAACCTGCTCGGCGTACCGCTGGGCACATACATCGGGCATCATTATTCGTGGCGATACACTTTTTTGCTGATTGCTCTGATCGGACTGGTAACGATCCTGGCCCTGAAGCTATGGATGCCCGAAATGCCGCCAAGAAAAAACAGGAGATCGCCCTTGAAAGACCTCGAAATATTCAAACAGGGTAATGTCTGGTTTATGATCTTGTTGTTTTCCGTGGCTCCGGGAGCCCTGTTTGCCTGGATAAGTTATATCGCCCCGCTGATGACGGAGGTTTCCGGTATTTCCGAAAAGCACCTCCCTTATATTATGATCCTCGCGGGGCTGGGTATGTTTGCAGGAAACCTTATCGGGGGAAAACTGTCCGATACGTTCTCCCCTGCAGCTACGGTGATGGTTATACTCGGTTTTCAGATCATCTGTATGATACTGATCTATTATACCTCTTTTAACCCCTGGGCCTCTCTGGGTCTGACCTTCCTGACAGGCCTGGCTACTTTTGCCATCGTCCCGCCCCTTACCGTGCTACTGCTCCACTCGGTAAAAAGCGAAGCTGAAATGCTGGTGGCATCACTCGGCCCGGCGTGTTTTAATATTGCGAATGCACTGGGCGCATTTCTCGGCGGCCTTCCTATTGCTATGGGATATGGTTATACTTCCCCCGAATGGGTAGGGGTTGTCATGGCTGCAACAGGGATGATCATTGCCCTGTTGTTTGCCCGGAAAAACAAAAGGCAATATTCCTGACCATAAAAAAACTGCCTTCTATCACCCCTTGGGGATCAGGAAGGCAGTTCAGCATGAAGACTCGGGTTTAAGGGACACATCGGTCCCTTATTTTTTAAAGCTGATAACGTCCTGTCTTTATAATATCAGGATATATCGGCTAAAAGGGATGAATCAGGGAATAATTCCGGCCGGTATACCGCAGCTCAAATGCTCATGGTATGTTCTCATCCGGGGCAAAAAGGGACAAGGTTTCCGGTAATTATCCTTCCGGCAGAATAACATCCCCTTCTTCATCGGTATTATTTTTTCCACGCCTCTTCCAGCAGTTTTATAAAGTAACCTCCCACAACACTTCGCGCCTGGAATCCGCGAACATCACCCGAGGAAGTGAAATGCCAGTCACTCATCGGCACACGGTCTTTGCTTTCTTTTGCAAACAGGTATACCGGGTCGACCAGCTTTCTGAATTCGGTTTCGGACTCGGTCAGTGTTGCTGTCCAGAGAATCCAGTCGGACTTGGTGTAATCGGATCTGCTATCGAGCGGCAGGCCATATTTATTCTGATTTTTCAGATAAAAGGCTATTTCCTTGCGATACACTTCTTCGGGAAAAAGGCGAAGGTCCATGACTTTATCCCAGACCAGGTTGTATTTCTGGCTCCACGTAGCGGAATCATCGAAAGTAAGCGCATAATGATCTCCCGCATCCGCGAGTTCCTGCCATTTTCCGGTCATTTCCCTGGCCATGGCAGTATACTTCCGGGCTATATCCTCATGGCCGAGCTCCCCGGCCAGGTACCCGTAACATCCCAGCGCAACAATAGCTTTTACCGAAAGGTTTGCGTTGCGTGCCAGGTGACCTGCGAAATCGTCGGTACATAACTGGTTTCCCGGATCGAAACCTTTATCTGCCAGGTAACCTGCCCAGGTAGTCAGGGACTCCCAGTGCTTTTTGGCATATTCGGCATTGCCTTCTGCCCGCGCTATGGCCGCCGTGAGGATGATCATATTTCCGGATTCTTCCACTGGCATGGGTTCGCCGTACACCACCCCGTTGGCCTTCGGATAGGTACCTATGTCGTGCGCAGGAAAGGGTTCTTTATATCTGCCGCTTTCGGAGTAGTAAAAGATCCCGGTAAGCATTCCTTCCATAAGCCTTGGGTTGTAAAGGAGATATAAAGGTGCGGACGGATAGGTCACATCTACGGTGTTGATGCAACCGTTACTGTAGTTTTCCTTGGAGAGAAAAAGAAGTTCCCCGTCGGGGCTTTCCACCAGCTTATGGGCAGCTATACTCTGACGGTAACCGATCTCACAAATCTTGGCATACGCTTCCCCCCCGGCTGCCCTGGCTTTACCGCGCAAACCGGTATCGAACATTTTACATTTTTCAACTACTTCCTGGTATTGTACATAGGCCTTTTCCAGTTCTTTCCCAATCGTACTGTTTCCGTCTTTATTCCACCACGGGCGCAGGTTTTTTCCGAAGTACTGAATAGAATAGATATCGTCATACCCCAGCATAATAAGGTGTTCTTTTGTAGTGCTGATTTTTTCTTCGGGAAAAACCGTGTTCAACATCAGTTGCTTTCCTTCTTTTATAATTCCGGAAGTCTTGCTTCCTGTCATAAAGTTTTCAGTGGCTTCTGTTTCAGGTAAAACATACTGTACGGTTCCGGCACTTTTCGGCGCTGCTACATACATATACCCCCAGTCTATACGGAGATCATCGCCTTTTTTCTCCAGCACCGGCTGTTCTACCGTACCTGCTCTGAGTAGTGAAAGGTGATCCGTAGCCTGTTCTTCCGTGGTCATCAATTGTCCCGGAACATTTGCCGCTATAGTAGAGGACGCACCGAAATACACCTGTACGTTATGCGGTTTTCCATCGGTAGGTGTCGTCTTTACGGATATATAGGAAACGGGGCGGGCAAAGAGCTCCAGATCGTCCATAAGCAAGGGGGACGTAAAGGTGAGGTCTACATTGACGGGGCCGCATTCGAGGGTGTAAGAAGTCTGTGTAGCAGAAATATCCACACTTTTCTGTTTGGCTTCCAGGGCTTTCTCTTCGGGTTCTGTTTTTTGTACGATCCCGGCATCGAGCCACTGTCCTCCTGCTGTATTACGCACGTGTATGGCGAGCACATTTCCCTGGCTTTTCAGGCTTTTCTGTACCCTTTCCGGGATCTCATAATATTTATATTCGTTATTCCAGCACTCGCATTGGTAAACCGGTTTGCCGTTGATATATACCTTCACGTTATCATCGTGCCGGAGTTTCAGTAACATGTTTCCGGTTATTTTCTCCGGAATATCAAAGGTACGCCTGTACCAGAGGTCTTCGCTCTTCCACGAAGTACCGGCCTGTTCGTTATCCCCGAAAGGAGCCGCGGATGATTCCCATCCCGAATCGTCATAGCCCGGTTGCTCCCAGCCTTTACCCGGATCTGATTCCGTACTTCTGGCCCGGTAGTCTTCGCTATCTGAAGCCGGGACGATATCGCTATACTTCACGCCTTCTTTACCGAGAAAGCGATAGGTCTTTCCGTCTACTTTAATCAATCCCAGCAAGGTCTGGTCGGTACCTGTCCAGTGTGTCGTGGGTGATGCATTGATCTCGTCCGTGAAAGACCAGATACTGAAATAGGGATCGTGTGTAATGAGCGGATAGGCCGGTGCCTGCCGCTCTTGTCCGAACGAAACCTGGAATAATATTACGCTGCATAGAAGCTGTAGTGTCTTTTTCATTGGTCTTGATTTTTATCGATCTCAGGGGATCTCTTTGTTATATCCCGGTATTGTAAAACCGGGTACAATGATGAAATTATACTGTTGGTTTAATCGTTGCTGCTAAATACGATATGCTGTTTTTTACTGCTCCGATACCGAGAACCGGTACACGGAAACGGTGTGATATTTTTCTCCGGGATTTAAAATAACGGATGGAAAATCCGGTTGATTCGGTGCATCCGGAAAATGCTGGGTTTCCAGTGCAAATGCCGTACGGTATTCATCTTTAACCCCGCTTTTGAAGGTATTTTGGCCCTGCATGAAATTTCCGCTGTAAAACTGTATGCCCGGCTCTTCGGTAAATACATCCATGGTGATCCCAGTGCGGTCTCCTACTATCGTTGCCGCATGGTTCATCCCCATACCACCGGTTCCGTTCAGGACAAAATTATGGTCATAACCGTCTCCGTTATCCAATTGTTCGTTGTCCGTCCCGATACGCTCTCCTATGGTATGAAACGCGGTAAAATCGAAAGGTGTCCCTTTTACTTTCCGGATCTCACCGGTAGGGATCAATCCCTTGTCGACCGGGGTAAATGCATCGGCATAAAATTTCACCCGGTGTTCCAGAACGGTGCCGCTTCCTTCTCCGTTCAGGTTAAAAAAGGCATGATTGGTCAGGTTTACCGGGGTCGGTTTATCCGTGGTGGCCTCATATTCCATTTTCAATGCATCATCTGCTGTCAGCGAATAGGTCACTTTAACGACGAGTTCCCCGGGAAAACCTTCTTCCAGATCAGGGGAAGTATATTGTAATACCAGGGTATGTTCATCCGGCTGTGAGGCTTTCCAGACAACATCCTGGAATCCTTTTTTACCACCGTGCAACGTATTTTCCCCGTTGTTCACCGGAATGTGGTACACTCTGTCATTCAGAACGAATTGCCCTTTGGCTATGCGGTTTCCTACCCGACCTATGGTCGCTCCGAAATAGGGTTCGGTAGAGGTAACAAAATCACCGACATTGTCAAATCCCACTACCACATCTGTCATCGTGCTGTCTTTTGCAGGTACCCACAACCCTACCAGGCGCCCTCCATAATTGGTAAATGCGGCCTTGATGTTACCATTCTTTATCCAGTACAGCCCTGTTTGCTCTCCGTTCAGAATCGTATCGAAAGCCTTTGCACTCAATTCGGCAGGTTCGGTCACGTCCGGAGTATGATGTTGTTTGGTCTGCTTTTCGGGAGTTTGTTTGCATGCTGTGAAAACAGTCAGCAGGACTAAAACTGCATACAGATTGATTTTTTTCATTTTCTTTAGGTTATATATTAATGTTACAGGTTTTCCGGTAGCCTGACGAACTCGTCCGGGAAATCATTCTCGCATCACGTGGTTTTGCCTGGCCCAGTCTGTCCATAAGCTATCCAGGCGTTTTACGACCTCCGGTCTGGCAGAAGCCACATCCTTGGTTTCCGTACGATCGGTGTCCATATTGTAAAGCTCCCAGGAGCTTTTGGCATCAGGAGCCACGAGCTTCCACTTTTTGGTTCGAACCATTCGTCCCCCTTCGTGTTCGTTGAATAAAGCCGGATGTCCTGTTGCTTTTTTTCCTTCTAAAACGGGCTTTAAACTTCTGCCCTGTAACGGGTGGATGTCGCGACCATTGTAGGTTTCCGGATACGCAGCTCCGGCCACATCTGCGAAAGTGGCCATAAAATCCATAACATGTCCGGACTCCCGGGCAATCCCTCCTTTTTCCATACGTATTCCTTCGGGCCAGAACGCTATCATCGGCGTGTGTATACCTCCTTCGAAAGATTCGGATTTCCAATAGCTGAACGGCGTATTGGATACATTGGCCCAGCGCGTTCCTATAGATCCGAAAGTGGTTTCGGGTCCCGGCAGCACTTTTTTATCGACGGCATAAACAATCTTCTCGCCTTTCCTGGTGCTTCCCGGCCTGTCGAATCCCGGACCGTAACGCATACTGTTTTCCGGACTCGCCCCGTTATCGCTCAGAAATACGATCAGGGTGCGGTCTATCTCTCCGGTTTCCCGGAGTGTTTCAAGAATACGTCCTATTCCACGGTCCATACGGTCGATCATGGCGGCATGTACGGCCATGGCCCGGGCATCCCATTCCGCATCCGGGTTATCCTCCCACTTCAGATCGTTCTTCCACCTCGGTGGAAGCGGGTAACGCTCTCTGTCTATAATCCCAGTCGCTATCAGTCTTTCATATCGCCGTTGCCGTATCGTATCCCAACCCGCTTTGTACACGTCTTCATATTTTGCAATATCTTCCGGAAAGGCGTGTAGCGGCCAGTGGGGGGCCGTATGAGCTACATAGAGAAAAAACGGTTTTTCCTCCCGACTGAATTCGCGGATATAGGCCGATGCCGTATCGTTGATAGCATCGGTATGATAGTAGTTTTCCGGTACTGTTTTTATAGGCTCCGTACCATTGACCAGGCTGAAAGGATCAAAAAAATTGACGACACCCCATATATTTCCAAAATACTTATCGAATCCCCTGTTCGTAGGATACTGCTCAACCGGCGAAAACAACGGATGTTCTTCCTGGTGGCTCAGCCATCTCATCTGTGCTTCCGGGGTCTCCTGCTCGATAGTATTGGACACATGCCACTTCCCTGACATCCCGGTCTGATATCCTGCCGGTTTTAACACTTCGGCCAGGGTTACAGCATGGTCCGAAAGGCGGCCGATATACCCTTCGCGGTTTTCATCGGTCGTCATGTGTCCTATTCCCGCCTGATGATTATAAAGCCCCGTCAACAGGGAAGCTCTCGTAGGACAACACCTGGAGGTATTGTAAAACTCCGCAAAACGCACTCCGTTTTCCGCCAGCCAATTGATATTGGGCGTCTCGATCTCTCCCCCGTAACATCCCAGGTCGGAAAACCCGAGGTCATCGGCCATAATGAGCACGATATTGGGACGACGATCTTCTGTGCCAGCTTCTTGCCTGGTTTCCTTCTTATGCTTACAAGCCGTAACAAGAACAACAACTACGAGTAGTACCGGAAATAACGGGAAACGCATGGTATTATTTTTTTACTTCATTGAGTTTTTTGATCAGTGCTGCCTCGTCTTCCCGGTAAGGTGTACCATCTTTACGAAAGACATCGTGGAACCACTCTACGGGTTCTTCCCCGCTGTCAATAGGTGTATTCCATGCGTAAATGGTATTTGTCTTCCCGTTGACCAGCCCCCAGTTGATCGCCCCGACGTTTTCTTCTTTCAGCATGGGCATGATATTCGAAAATCTGCTGTTCCGTGTCCGCGCCATATACTCGGTGCAGATCATCGGGCGCCCGTGGCTTTTTAACAACTCCAGGACGCTCCTGTGATCGTCCGGGTCCCCGTAATTATGATAGGTAATAATATCGGAATTCAGGGCCTGAAAAGCACCGAGATCGGTAAGTCCCCAGGACCAAAGTCCGGCAGACAGGGGCTGGGACGGGCCTGCAGATCGCGCCCACTCAAAAACACGCCTGAGCAAAGGCATGGTCGCATTTCCTTTTCCTTCATTCCCTGGTTCGTTGTACAGATCCCAAAGCAATATCCTGTCGTCATCTTTAAAGGTCCCGACAATATCTTTGACATAGTTTTCAAGTGCGGGAAAATTCTTTTCCTGCTTCGAAGCGGGGTCCCCGGGGTCCTGGACCCATCCGGAATTATGGGTTCCTGTTTTCGGTGCGGGTTGTTTTCCTGCTTCCGGTATTTTGTGCCATACATCGTCAAAAATAACAAACATGGTACGGATACCGTTTTTGTCTGCCAGTCCGAGATATTGATCGACCCGCTTCTTAAACCCTTCCGGATCGGTCTTATATGCAAGACTGTGCAGGTAGACCCGCATCGTATTCATCCCTATCCCGGCAGCATATCCGAGCTCCCGGTCTATAGTTTCCGGATCAAACGTATCTTCCTGCCACATCTCCAACTGGTTGATCGCCGTACTGGGTATGAAGTTGGCGCCATTGATCCATGCATGATCGTTATACCATGCCCAGGCTTTTTCCACAGTCCATCTTTCGCCTTGTTGCTGAGCCTTAACTGTAAATATCAGTCCCATACACATTGCCAGAGCTACTCCGTATACTTTTTTCATATATTCTTTTTTGGCTTTATGAAAATGAATCCGCTTAAAACGTCTTCATCTCAGGTTGTACTATCATTTTATATGTTGGAATGTCATTGACACTTGGAGTCCCATAATCTCCGGCAACATCGTCGTCTACGGAACTCAGCACTCAGAGTTCCAGTTTTTGCACCGGAGAGAAAATAAGACTTTCCACTCCACTGATCTTTACACCGATCCTCGCAAAGACATACGATCTCGTGTTATCTTCCGGAATATCGGCCGAGACCGTAATGACCGATGGGTCCTGGATATCCGCATCTGCGCGGGCATAGTTTTCGAGATCATTGTCCGAGACAAATGCCGTGCTGTTCAGGTAAAGGGTGACACGTTCGACCTGCCTGCTTTCTTCCCCGTTGACCACCTGTCTGATGTTACACCCGGCATTAACGGTATTTCCGGATAGGGAAAACTGTGCGTTCTCGACCGTGAAATAGGGGATAACACTCACATCGAGTGTTTTTTTCCCATCCAGATTGACATAGATGGTATCTCTTTGTGCTTCATTGACAATTTCCGTTCTGAAAGGCCCTGCATTATTAACAAATACGAGTTTGTATTCGCCTTTGAACAGCAAGGTACTGAACGATCCATCCTGGTTTACCGGAACTTCTATCGGCCCGGGATTTCCGAAACCGGGTTGCCATAGCTGAAACCGCACCTCGCCGTGTCTTACCTGAACCGGCTGCTCTTCGTAAACTATACGGCCGCTGAATGAGGTGTCCGGCTCATCAAAATTGTCTATACCACAGGATACCGGTGCGATGGCCATTCCAAGATAAAACAGTATATACTTGATGTGAAATGTTTTCATGATTACGGGTTTAGTGGTTAGGATTTTTTACAAGTTTCGGATTGTTGTTGAGTACACTCTGCTCGATCTCGGAATAATAATTGCCAAACCGGAAACGGTCGGAAGCCGTTACACGTGTAGGCCTTATGATCTTATAAATATACTTTCCGTGATCTGCATTCCCCGGATTGTAAATCTTATAGGGCCACATACCATAGGGTTGTGTCTGTCTCTTGGTAGCACTTCCGATATCCTGTGTAATACCTGAGGATGTAATTTCGGTACCGTCCATCACGAGATGAGCGATCCTCCAGCGTTTGAGATCAAAGAAGTAAAGTCCTTCGAAAGCGAGTTCCACGTAACGCTCATGCGCTATCCTGTCAAATGTGATATCTCCGGGAGTAAGGGGTACGGTAATTCCCGCACGTTCCCGCACTTCATTCATATATTCCGCAGCCAGATCGGGTTGTCCGAGTTCAAAAGCGGCTTCTGCGGCATTCAGCAGGACTTCTGCAAAGCGATACCTTACGAACCATACGTCGCTCATCACACCCCGCTGCCCGGAGCCGTCTTTAGGGTCCTGGTATTTCCGGATGTAAAACCCGGATTGTGCCACGTGTTCCAATCCGTCTATGGGGCCGTCAAATCCCACGACCTGCATGGATGTGCCGTCTACGACTTTACTCTGTCCGCGGGCATCACCGCTGATCACCGATCCGTCGGGCATTTGCAGGCCTGCGAAGATATCTACGGTTCTGCCTTTAAACGAAGATCCCGGTACGATAACCGTGCCCTGCAACCGGGCATCGCGATTGGCAAATATGTCCGTAACCTCATCATAGGCTATATAATTTCCGGAATCATCCGTATTGGGCAAGGGTGCCAGTTCCCCTTCAAGGGTCTCAAAAGCCTGTACGAGATTCAACGAGGGATTGATACGTCCGCCTTCTTCTTCCTCTGCACCGTACCGGGGCTGATTGGAAATCGTGAATCCGTGCCTTTTTCCGGTCTGCAGTTTGTAATCTTCTACAAAAATGACTTCCGGATTGCTGGCTTTATCGTAAAATATGCTCGCGAAATTTTCCGCCAGATCGGGTTTTTTCTCATATAGTGCATACGCTCCGGCCTCCCCGTTTATAAGTTGCCGGGCAGCATTCAATGCTTTGGTATAGTATTCCTCATCCCGTTCTGCCGGGATACCTACTTCTCCTCCCGGAAGCGATACCTGGGGAGTTGTAGCTCCGTACCGGGCTATAGACCCGGCATACAAGGCGGCACGGCATTGCATAGCCAGGGCAGCACCCGTACTGGCTCTCGATTTGGAATTGGCATCATTGGGTAGCATCTCCATGATCTCTTCTGCCTCGGAGATCACAAAATCATATATAGCCGCTTCGGTTTCCCTGGCATGCTGCAGGTAAGCGGGATCACCACTATAGTCGTATTCCATGGGTTCCAGGATCAAGGGTACGCCTCCCATACGCTTAACCAGCGTGAAATAATACGATGCCCTTAAAAAACGAGCTTCGGCAATAAACCGGGTCTTATAGGCTTCGTCCAGGCCTTCTGAAGCCGTAACTCCTTCTATAAATATGTTGAGGTCGCGGATGTAACCGTAATCCCATGTTCTCCAATCGCCGTAACCCCAGCTGTTGTTCTGGAAAGCTCCGTAGCTCCCGCTATCCGACCAGAAAGCCAGGTTGAACCCGGAAAGGGATTGCCAGTTCTCCACAGTTCCGAAATCATTGTAGCGATTGTACAGATCCGCAAGGATCGAGAGGGTCAGTTCCGGACTGTTATAGGCTTTATCGGAAGGAATGATCTGGGTGGGTTCCCGGGTGAGGAAATCATCATCATTACAACTGCCAAGCCAGAAGGTCAATAGTATAAAGGTATATATATATCTTTTCATCGTAGTATTGCTTTTGTGTTATAGTGAAATGTTTACACCTAAGTTGACAAACTTATTCGGCGGATATTGTAACCCGTTGGTATCCGCAATTTCCGGGTCAACACCAAACTTGGAAAGATTATCGATGGAGAACAGGTTATATCCATTTACATAAAAACGCATTTTCTGAATTCCGAATTTGTCGAGAAATACTTTCGGAAGGGAATATCCCACTTCGAGTGTCCTTGCCCTGATATACGTTACGTTATGCAGCCAGAAGGTGGAATTCCGGTAACTACTGTGTCCTCCGTGATTATATCGCAGGGCCGGATACTTCCCGGGTATCCATTCGCTTTGCGCATCAAAGGGGTCTGCACGGTGCCAGCGATCGAGAAAGATGCTGTTTAGTGCCCCTTCATTCTGATACGGCACACGGGTTTCGTGCTCCTGGTTCCAGGAATATCCGGAGGCTCCGGAAAAATCTGCAGTCAGGTCAAATCCTTTGTAAGCCATTCGCAAACTAAAGCCGAAATTGATATTGGGATTGAAAGAGGTGTATCCTATGGGTCTTTCATCATAGCCGTCTATATATCCGTCACCGTTGAAATCCTTGTATATAATATCGCCGGGTAACAGGGTTGAATTTCCCTGTCCGTCTATATTAACCGGGTAATTGTCGATTTCCTCCTGGGTTTTGAACTGCCCGACGGCTGTCAATCCCCAGAAAATATTGTCGTAACGTCCTTCCGGACGGTTCCGGTACTCCTGCCAGGAATTCGCGTAACGGGGTTTGTAACTGTCCAGAAATTTACTCCTGGATACCGAAGCATTACCGCTGACGGTAAAGGTAAGTTCTCCGAAATTTCCGGAATAGGCCAGGGCACCTTCAATACCGTAACGGGCATCACTGTTTACGTTTTCATCGGGAAGTCCGTACCCGACTTCACTCGGAATAAGGATATCGTATTTTCTTCCCCGGAGTCCGGTACGTTTACGATAGAAATATTCCAGAGATCCGCTGAGTTTACTGTCGAACAGGTAAAAATCTGCCCCAATGTTGGTGATCTTGCTTTTAAACCAGCTGAAATTTGTGATCGGGACACCGCGGTTACGGGATCCTACCACGACATTGCCGTCGAGGATGACCTGGGAAACATTATAATTGTATCCGCTGAGGTAATCATAGGCACCGAGGCCTGTAACATCCCTGTTATCATCTCCGAGAACTCCATAAGAAGCCCTGAATTTCAAATCGTTAAGCACTGTGTTTTCACCGAGAAACTTCTGCATAAAGGCTTCGTCCGTAATGCGCCATCCTCCGGAAATAGAAGGGAAAAAGCCCGTCCGTTTTCCGGGAGCAAACATCCAGGAAGCATCGCGTCTACCCGAGAGCTCCAGGTAGTACCTGTTTTTGTAATTATAACTTATCCTTCCGACATAGCCTATACGGGCTTCTTCGTTATCACTGTCATCAAAGGTGTCCATATCTTTAAAATAGATCAGGGGAAGGTCGTTGTTATCCGGTACGGCATGTACCCACTGCCGGATATACCGATCTTCCTTACGTTCGATAACAAAAAAGGATTCTATATTGTGATCTCCGAACGAATTTTTATAGTGCAACTGCCCCTGATAAAGCTGGCGAATTACCTTTTCATTGGCGCGCTCACGCCACGGGTTGGTACTTCCCCCGGTGACTTCGTAAGTGTCGGTCTCGGGATAATAGGTATAAGCATCGTACGTATATTCGTGGCCGTCCAGCACACGGTCTGCAAAGTAATAGGAGTACATCCCTTTTAGCGTCAGTCCGTCTACAAACGGAATATCATATTCCCCGGTAAAATTACTCTGGATAACCCTCCAGGTATCCAGGGCATATCCTCCTGTTTTTTTGTTGTGCAATGCCCAATTTGTCTCATTATGCCCTATATCATTGAGATAATCCGGGTTATCATTGGCGTATGGCCGTTCGAAAGGCCTGTTGCGAAGAATAGCAAAACGGGGTAACCAATAATCATCTTCGTAAGGAATGCCGGGGTTATCACGTACCTCGATACGCCCGTTGATCTGTACCCCGACCCTTAGACGATCGGAAATACTGGCGTCTACGTTACTCTGAATGTTGGTCCGCTCAAAGGTAAACTCATCTCCCAGAACGGCCTCCTGCTTTAACCTGGTAGCCGAAAGGTAGTAATTGATCTTTTCGGAGCCTCCGGAAGCATTGACATTAAGATTGGTCAGCGGTGCATTTTTCTTAATGATAAAATCCTTCCAATTAAAAGATTGATATCCGTATTCCGTGCCTAACCTGTATTTTTCAAGTTCCTCGGGAGTGATGTTGGTCTGTCCGAACTGATTGACATCGGCTTCGGCCTTGAGCCGCATCCATTGGTAGGAATCATTTACAGGTTCGGGAAAACGAGACCAGCTCTGCCATCCGGTGTAAGCGTTGATACTCACGGTATTCCGGGAACCTTTTTTACCTTTTTTGGTCGTTACCACAACCACTCCGTTTGCGGCCCGTACCCCGTAAATAGCCGCAGATGCATCTTTCAAAACCGTAAGGCTTTCGATATCATTCGGGGCGAGATTATTAAATTGTCCTTCATCCTGCGGTACGCCATCTATAATAAATAGCGGCGTTCCCATATTACGGATCTGTACTGCTGCACTGGCTCCGGGACGTCCGTCAGCCATACGAAACGTCACTCCCGGAATTTTTCCGGCCAGACCGGAACTCACCGTAGCCCCTCCGTGCACATTTTCCATCTCCTCACTGGTTATGGTAGAAATGGCACCCGTGAGCGATTTTTTCTCCTGAGAGGAATACCCGGTGATGACGACTTCATCAAGTTGCTGCGAATCTTCCTGCATCGTTACATCGATACGGGATTTCCCGGCTACCGAAACCTCCTGGGAGATAAATCCGACATACGAAAAGGTCAGCACATCCTCTTCGGTGACTTTCAATTCGTAATTTCCGTCGAAATCGGTGGTTGTTCCTTTCGGTTTCCCTTTTATCAGGATATTGACGCCCGGCAAGGGGGCTCCCTGATTATCTATAACCGCCCCCGTTACCGTCTTTTCCTGTGGTTTTTCTTCCGGCTTTTTTACCGGAACGGGCATCCTGGTCTTTTTGACCGCTATGGTATTATTTTTTTGCAGAAAGGAAATATGGGCTCCTTTGGAAATGCGCTTCAGGATTTCTGCCACACTTCGATTCCGGGCATCGAGCGTAATCCTCTCCTTTATATTATTCACCAATCCTTCTTCATAAAAAAAGACAAAATCGGTCTTCTGTTCTATAGTCTTCAGAAGCTCTCCAACCGATAAGTCCTTTGCCACAACATCAATATAGACGTCGCGGATGCTTTGCGAAGTAGCTTTTGAGGCAAAAGCCAGTCCGGAAAATGTCCAGATGCTCAGTAGAATGGTGCGTAAAGTCATGGTAATACAAGCCTTAGCAAGATTATTTTTCATAATTTTGTGAAGATTAAATGAAACTTCGGTTTTGTTTGGTTTCCGGCCTTCTATCAATTGCGCTAACAGTGGTAAGAGGGCCGATTTTTTTGGTTTTTAACTGTGATTATTTCTCGGTTTTATCCATACACAAGATTTTTTATCAGGAACATTTTTTTCCGTTTATAGTTACTATCCCGTCTTTAATCTCATAAGAGATACCAAGGGTGTATTTAAAGCTGTGTAATACGCTTGCCAATCCCTGGTTCTTATGATCACCCGTAATGACACATGCTTTGAGCTCGGGATTCTTGAGTACAACTTTGACACCATACCAGCGTTCGAGCATTCCGGCAGCTTCATCCAGAGGGGTCTGCCTGAAAGAAAGAATACCTTCCTTCCACACCCCTATGCTGTCCAGATCTACTTTTCTTGTAGTAAAACCCGGACCTCCTTTACGATATATGGCTTGCTGGCTGGGGTGCAGCAAGACATGGTTCTTTTCCTCCCGTTGATGATCGCCGGCTCCCTTACGTACTTCCACCAACCCGGTGGCTACAGAAACCTCCACCTCTTCCCGGTAAGCCTTTACGTTAAAGGAGGTTCCCAATACCTGTGTGGTGAGCTCCCCGGTTTTTACCAGGAAAGGATGTTCTTTATCTTTGGTCACTTCAAAAAAAGCTTCTCCTTTGAGGACTACCGTTCTTGTATTACCTGAAAAGCGATCGGGGAAAACCAGTTCGGAATCGGAATTCAACCGGACTACCGTGCCATCCGGAAGGGTTATCGTCGCTTTTTCACCGGGAGCGATGTGCTTGCTGATCAAGATAAAGGGACGGGGTACCTCTTCACGGTCCGTGCCATACCATATCCATGAGACCGACAGCAATACTGCGAGTACCGCAGCTGCCTGATAATACCACGGTTTGATTTTACTTTTTTCAGGTCTGCGAATCCGGTGTTTTTTATCTGCTTTTTCTATCATCCGGTTAAAGCGAAGTTCGCGGTCATTTTTCGCGGGGTCCTCGTTTTTTTTTAACACTTCCCAATGCTCGTCCATCCAGGACCTGACTTTTTCTTCAGAACCGTGCTCTTTCATCCAGTTCATCAGCCGGTGATAATCCTCTTCACCAATGGTATTTTCCCTGAATGCCTTAAATAATTGTTCTATTTCCTGCTCCCTATTCATCTATTCTGATAATTTCATGGGGGTTTTAGGTCCCGATGCCCTCTTCTCCTGACACCATCAATATATACATCACACCTAACTTACCCGAAAGTCCCAACCTGTTTTGTATTTTTTATTTCCCGGGTACCGGAATACTTTTATTCAGCAATATTATACGTAGGGAATTCCGTTATTCTCAACGTCGTACAACCATAAGGAACAAGAATGATATCCTCCAGTTCTTCCTTACTTTTCAACTTGTTCCAGTAGCCCGGCATAACAGGTACTCCCCTGATTTCTTTCCATTCTTCTGCTTTTACACCCTCTAAGCGGAGTTCTACGGGAACATTATCGAGGTTCCAGGGATACTCCTGGTTCCAATCGTTTTCCACCACCCGGATTTTTTCTTCCGGGTTGCGCACAGTCTGTTCGGGCAAACCGTACTTCCATTCCGAAGCCGGATAGAATTCCCGGAATTCGCCATAAAAATCCCCGCGGTCTTTTCGCTTTTCGGTATGTGGTATTTTCAGGGCATAAACGAGGGGGCCGCGTTCTACAGCCGTAGCAAATTCGAACCACCGGGATGTTTTTATTTTCATGGGCAACCGGAGGGTAACCTCATCTCCGGAATTCCAGGTTCTCCGGATCACGGCGATGTTATCTTCGATCCGGACGTCAACTCTTTTACCGTTTACCCGTATTTCCGGATGCTCCGTCCATCCCGGGACACGCAGATGAAAGGGAAAGGCAACCGTTTCGGACAAGGTCATTTTAAAGTTCACCATATCCCGGAAGGGGTAAGCGGTACGTTCTTCGAGGCGGAGTTCTGCGCCGTCCGCGACCTTCAGCTTTACCCGGCCGGGGGCATATTGCAGTGCTGCAACACCTCCGTCCCGTGTTCCGTAAAACAGGTTTTGTACAAACTTGGGCCAGGACTGATGCATATTGGTTAAACAGCAGGTGTACCCGGTAAGCGTACCATATACAAAATCCGTAAAGTGATGATTATGGGTTTCGAATGCGGCATCAAGCCGGTCGCTGATTTCTACCTGATTGGCCGCCTGAAAATATTGTTTTGTCATATAATCGTCCGAAGCCTGTACAGGGAGGGCATTGTATGTGATCTTTTCAAGGAGATCGGCAAACTCCATATCACCGGTAATCCGTATCATACTCTCCAGGGAAAACATCATCTCGGATACCGAACAGAACTCTATGCCTCTGACAGGGTTATTTCCGTGCAGGGGTTCATCCCCTCCATACATTCCCTGTGGTTGACCGTGAAAGCGCCTGACATCGCGAAGTGCTTTCTTTACGGCATAGAGATATTTATCGTCCGGCTGTTGCTGGTACCGTATAACGGGTTCTTTTATTCCCTGTGCAAGGTTTACCGTGTGTATCCCTCCGTGGCGGGACAGTGTGATCTTTGCAATTTCCAGGGTGTCAAAAGGATATCTTTTGGTACTCCCGTAAGACCAGGGATATCCGGGGTCATCATCTTTGACCTGGTTGAGGAATACAGTAGTCCACGGAAATGTCTGTTCGTGAATAAGATCTGCCAGTTCCAGCAGGAACTTGTCCCCGGTAATATTGTATAACCAGTATACGACCTGCAGATTATCTCCCCCCCTCCGGTTCCCCCAGAACGATAAAAAATCGAGAGGAGTTTCCGGCAATTCTTTTTGCTGATATCTGAAATAACGGGTCAGTGCGGTGATAACCCTTTTGTCTCCGGTAGCTTCATAATGCTGCTTGAGTATTTTGAGCATGATCATTTTCGGCCACCAGTCCCGTCGTGCTCCCTTTTGCAGACCGGGTTCCGGTTCGGGTTCTTTATCAAAGGGCACAGGACCGAGATAACCATCTTCGGACTGATGTTCCAAGGTCCATGTTATCCAGGGTTCTACTTTTTTCTTCAGGCTGTCATCATCGAGTATATAAGCCAGTGGCAGCAAACCGTCTATCCAGTAAGGACCTCTTTCCCAGCCATCGCCATCTCCCCCGAGCCAACCGTTTCTCTGTCCAGCGACTTCGGGGTAAACCGAATCCATTTTCCCCGTCAGACCATCGGCCATACGCCGCAACTGCTCTTTCAGCCATCCTTCTGCACGTATGCTTCCGAGGGGAAGTTCGAGGTAAGGATTTTCGCGTAAGGGGGCTCTGTTCTGAAGATAATTTGCCTCGCTTATATGCGCTTCCTCATTATCTTGTTGTGGTTCCGGGTTGTCCTTACAAGAACAGTACAACAGGGATAGGATCCCGAGGCAGGTCATTAATTTTTTCATGAAGTATATGTTTTCCTCCTAACAACACACTTCAAAGCCCTAAAAGTCCCAAAAGGTTTTGTTTTTGCAGTCTGAAAGGGTTGTCGCCGGATTATCCGAGCAGCATTAAACACGCAAAGACAAAACTTAAAGAAAACAAAAAGCGGAAAAAAGCAAGAGCAACTTGATCGTATTTTCAAGATGGGGTTGTAGCTGTACCCTGATGGTTTCTATGATCTTCCAGAGATGGTTCTTCACCGTTTTCTGGGATATTCCCATAATATCGGCTATTTCGGCATTGCTTCGCCCTTCTTCTCTGGACATGATATAAATGGAACGTTTTTTCTGGGGCAGATGATCTATAATATTATCGAGAATGTCCCTGTATTCCGCAAAAATCACCTCCGATTCGGTTTCTTCCCGAAGTTCGGACATATTATTCCAGAGTTCATCCCGGATCACTGCTCTTTGTGAAGCATTTCTGAGATAGTTCAGCGTAAGGTTCTTTGCCATGGTGTACAACAGGGCGCTGAACGACCCCTTCAGCCCGATGTCTGCTCTTCGCTCCCAGATTCTGATAAATACTTCCTGAACAATCTCTTCTGCTATATATTCGGATTTCGTATAAGAAAAAACAAAACCGTAGAGCCTTCGCTCCATAATATCGAATATGGTTTTGAAGGCTTTACGGTCTCCTTTGCTAAAACCTTTTAGCAGTGATTCGCTTATAATATGCTCTTTGGTACTGTTCACCGGGGCAGTGCTATACGTTTATCTATGGGTATAAACTTAGCAACAATTACTGTTTTAACAAAATTTTATTTGTTTTTTTCGCAATTTCGTCTTTTAACACTTCAAAAATTCACAAAATACACAACCACCATTCTATTCGGCCGTTTGTATTTCTATGCGCCCTCCTTGTATGAACAGCTCATGGGGAACGAAAAAAGAGTTTATTATTTTTCCGTTAACTCGTATTCCCCGCAATTTTCTACCTTCCGAGGTCTTTGTCAGGGATACCTTCTGCCCTCCTTTGACTTGTAGCTCCACACGATCAAAAACAGGTACCGTGACCAGGTATTCCGGATCGGCTGGAGATAAGGGATATATTCCCATCGCGGCAAAGACGTACCAGGAAGACATTTCTCCGGCATCGTCCATTCCTACCAGGGCGAGGCCATCTTCTCCGACTCCGTAATAATTTTCCAGGATATTATCGATCACTTTTTGAGACTTGTAGGGTTTGTCTGCAAAATAATAGGCAAACGGTGCTTCGTGATCGGGCTGGTTGCCGTGGCAGTACTGTCCGATAAACCCGGAGACGTTTCTCGCGATATATTGCGGGTTCCATGGCGTCGTAAAGAGGCTGTCCAGCTTGTGTTCGAAATTTTCCTCCCCTCCGTAGCGTTCAACCAGTCCCGGCATATCGTGCGGCACATAGAATGAAACCTGCCACGCATTGGCTTCCCTGAACATATACTCATAATAGGGATATTGCGGATTAAATGGTGTAATCCACTGTCCGTTTTCGAGTCTTCCCCGCATAAAATTCACCGTAGGATCAAAAACATTCGCATAGTTCCCGGATCTCTTGAAAAGGTCCTTGTAACGATCGGTGTCTTCCATTTCTTTCGCCAGCTGAGCGAGTGCATAATCATCATAAGCGTATTCCAGGGTTTTCGAAACCCCGGCCTTTCCCTTACTCTCTACATGCGGATCTGCCACAGCCGGATCGGAAATATATCCTTTCCGGATATATTCGGAGATAAAAGGTCTTGTACCTCCTTCTTTATAGGCATTATTCAGCAATAACTTATACGCATTGGCGATATCGAAGTTTCTGATACCCCGAAGATAAGCGCCGGTCACAAAAGGAGCTGCGTGATCGCCGTGAAAAAAAGTAGGCATAAAGCCGCTTACCTGACCCCGGTCGATAAGGGATGCTATAACATCGCCGGTAACTTCAGGGGACAACATTGTCAGTAACACCAGTTTGTTGCGATAGGTATCCCATAGGGATGGGATGGTATAATAGTTAAACTCCTCTTTTCGGCGGGTCCCTGCTTCATCGGTGAATTCCCCGTTGTTGTCACTGCGAAGGGCGGGCCATAAAAAAGCGCGGTACAACGAGGTATAAAACAGTTCCTTCTCCCTTTCCGTCCCACCGGAAACGCGAATGGCTGTTAGAAGTTTTTCCCAGATACCGGCTCCCTTCTCATGGACCTCATCCAGATCGCGGCCCCCGATTTCCTTTTCCAGGTTTTCATCGGCGTTTATCGTACTCACAAAAGAGAGTCCTATTCTCAATATTACAGGTTCTGTGCCGTCTTTCAGTTTGACCAGGGCATACCCGCCACTTTTTCCTTCATCCTTCTTTTCGATATTTTCGACCGGCGTATCGAACCGGGCCGAAAAATAAATGTTCTCCTGACCTATTTGCTGAAATCCTTCGATCCTGTTGTCGCCGATACGTGTTAACTTCCAGTCGGAAACGCGGTTATTGGCACTGCCAAGATCGAAGAGCACCTTACGGCCTGTAGTATCTTTAAAGGTATATTCGTGAATTCCGCACCGCAGGGTTGAACTCAGTCGCACATGCACTCCGTAATCCTTGAGAAGCACCTCATAATAGGCCGGGGACGCTTTTTCTTCCTGGTGATCGAAAGAAGACCGGAACGGATGGGTTGCTTTTCCGGAAACAGGTAGTACGGGTATATTGCAAAGATTCCAGTGTCCTTTATTGGTATGAGCAAATCCTATAATTTCGTCGTCTTCGTACTCATATCCCGCACCGCTACCGTACCGGGTCACGGGGCTCAACTGTACCATGGCATTAGGAAGGGAGGAGCCCGGGTAAACAAGTCCTGCCCATACCCTCCAGTTCTCCGGTGGTGTATAGCCGATCTGTTCCGGATCGGTAAGCGGTGCCGTGCCGATAAACGGGTTTACGTAAGAAGTAAGCGCGGCATCGCTCTTAAGATCCGGGATATTTTCCTGTGTGTCTTCCTTGTCTTTACAATTCCAGCACAAAAGTGCTACACATGACAGGATTATCCAGCTTTTCAGTAAGATTTTCATTGTGGTGGCTTTTGATTGGTGTATTTCGGTTTAACCGAGTAACCCGGGTTGTTTCTTGTACGTATCCCAGAGGAGTTCTCCGAACAGGGTATTCGTCCAGGCAAACCACGATCTCGTAAAGTTTTTGGGATCATCCTTATGGAACGACTCATGCATAAACCCGGTATCTCCGTGCGTAGCCTTAAGCATGGCAATACACTCCCTGATTTCCTTTCCGTCAGTACTGGTAAGGGCACGCATAATAATAGACATCGGCCAGACCATATCCATTCCGATATGGGGCCCTCCGATACCTTCGGCCGCTTTTCCTTTAAAGAAGAAAGGGTTATCCGGTGACCACACAAACTTTCTTGTATTCTGGTATATAGGATCATCGATATCTACGGCATCCAGATAAGGCAATGCCAGAAGGCTGGGAACATTGGCATCATCCATAAGCAGGTGATTTCCGTAACCATCCACTTCAAAAGCATAAATATCTCCATGTTGCGGATGATTGACCACAGCGTATTGTTTCAGTGCCTTTTCCACTTCCCCGGCAAGTGCTTTCAATTCTGTCGCAAGAGCCAGGTCTCCGGCAAGTGCTTCCACCATTTCCGCAGCCTGTTTCAGACTTACTACGGCAAAAAAGTTGGACGGTATCAGGAAAGAGAATACGGTAGCATCATCACTCGGACGGAAAGCGGAACATATCAGACCTACGGGTTTTACGGGATATCCGAAACCTTTGAGTGATCTGGTGTCGGTGGCATTGGCCGTTTCTCTCTGGAACGAGTACGGACCGGGGCCATCTTTTTGCTGCTGGTCCCGGAAGACTTTGAGGATCTCTCCGACCGCTTTTTTCCACTGGTCGTCAAACGGAGCGGTATCTCCGGTGGTTTTCCAATAATTATACCCGAGTCTGATGGGATAACAGAGCGAATCTATTTCATATTTCCGTTCGTGAACCCCCGGCTTCATATCGGTAAAATCGCTTGTCCATTCTCCCTTTTTCTGCGGATCATCATAAAAAGCATTCGCATAAGGGTCCTTGAGGATGTATTGTGTCTGCCGGTTGATAACCCCGGCTATCAGTTTTTTCAGTTTATCATCTTTATCCACAAATGCCATATAAGGCCATACCTGGGCCGAACTGTCCCGAAGCCACATCGCGTCGATATCTCCCGTAATGACATACGTATCGGGTTTCCCGTCTTTTTCGGTATAGGTCACCGTGGTATCGAGCGTATTGGGAAAACAGTTATTGAACAGCCATGTCAGCTCTTCGTCCTTTACATTTTTTCCGAACTCTTTTATAGCTTTCTCAATGGCTTTGCTCTCAAAGTGCCGCTTACCCTTCGGCGTCCTTACTTCGGGAAATTGTCCCTTGTTTAACGTTCCGGCAGCCAGATGAAAGGGGTCTACCAATGCCAGGCCTCCCACAAGCGCCGTATTCCGGATAAAATTTCTTCTTTGCATTTTTAGTTTATAGTGTTTATTGATGAATTGGAATTACTTTTCTTTTTTCCCGAAAAACTTTTCCCCCCGTTACCACAGTATTCCTTGTCCTGACCTCATTAACCTCTGCATACCACAATCCGGCTTCTATACTACCGGAGGGCCGAATATACCCGGGTAAAACGATTTAGCAAGCTATATGTATTGTTTTCTCAAAAAATATACCTTCCTGTTTCGAACCACGCAATCTGTCGGGGACAATTATGCCAAAGATAATGTTTTAAGCGGATTTTCGTTTATTTCCGACCGGTTGTTATTCCTATACCATGGGAATTTTTATCATAAAAGAGGAGTTCTCCCGGAGCAATCGCCATCTGATTCCGGTGTTGACCACCATACATCAGTTCATGTATTATTCCGTCATATATCGGAATGCACATTGCCGGTTAAAAATATGTGAGTATCGTTATGGGAAAATCGGGTTTTCTGTTCTTATTCCAGAAAGGGAGCAATTTGTTCGGCCCAGATATCATAGCCTGCGTCAGTCATGTGTATTCCGTCTGCGATGAAGAGTTCGGGACGGGGCTCATCGTTTTCCGAGAGCATATGGGGCCAGACATTTATAAAATGAAATTGTTCTTTTTTCCTGCAATAGCGCTCCAGCCAGCGATTAAAGGCAAGGTATTTCTTCTTCCGGTCCATACGTTCCTGATCGAGTGAAGGCTTCACCGAAATAAGATATACCTCGGTACCGGGAATTCGCCGGTGTATTTCACGCAGTAATTTTTTGAAGTCGCGCCGTACCTTCCCTACACTTTTCCCCGAGGCAATATCATTATCTCCTTCGTACAGAAACAGTTTTTTTGCAGGAATATCAAAAATAAGATCGTCGGCATAATAAAGTACATCGCTCATCTGTGATCCTCCGAACCCGCGATTGAGAAAATCATTACCGGGAAAATAACGGTTTATATCCGTCCACATTCTCACGGAAGAACTTCCCACGATCAGGGCGTCATAGCTATTGCTGTCCAGGGTATCGGCCTGTCTCCGAAAGGCTTCTATATCGGTCTCAAACCGACGGGCATCCTGGGAAAACAACAGCCCGGAAAAGAGGCATACAAACAGGGCGATGTACTTCATGACTATTTTTTTTTAATACTACTATTCCTGTTTTTTTATTTATACTTCCGGAATGGCGTATCCGTTGTGATATGCGGCGGTAATCAGCTGATCGGCTTCGCGGTCATTAAAACGCTTTTTCGCATCGTCCCAATAGATCTTTTTACCAGTACGATATGCGATATTCCCCATCTGGGAAAAAACGGTAATATGGGCACCGGCTTCAATGGGACAATGGAGCAATGATTTATCTTTTTTCTGGATTGCTTCCACAAAGTTCACTGCATGAAGAGCCAGTCCGTCATCGACCTTGCTCTGAAAAGGAACGGCTTCCATTCGTCCTTTTTCCGGGATCACTTCCCAGCCTTCCCGGTTGACGACCAGTGTTCCTTTATTTCCGATATAGGCTACACCATGGTTTCTGCCATAAGGTCCTCCGTCAATACCGTTGGCGTGTTCCCACTGCACATTAAAATCGTCAAATTCAAATACGGTGGTCAGGGTATCCGGGGTTTCCGCAGCATCGTTAGGGTATGCGAATTTTCCTCCGGATGCCATGACAGATTTTGGCCTGGTGGCTTTCATTCCGAGCAACGCATAATCGAGCATATGTACACCCCAATCGGTCATCAGTCCGCCCGCGTAGTCCCAGAACCAACGGAATTCGAAGTGAAAACGATTGGGGTTAAAAGGACGTGTCTCCGCGGGTCCAAGCCAACCTTTGTAATCTACTCCCTGTGGTACGGGACCATCGGGTTTTACCGGAATACTCTTCATCCAGCCCTGATATGCCCAGGCTTTAACAAGACGTATTTCCCCGAGCTTCCCGGAATGCACAAAGTCGACCGCATCCCTGAAGTGTTTCTGGCTACGCTGCCATTGCCCTACCTGTACCACACGATCGTATTTCTTTGCAGCCCGGACCATAGCCTCGCATTCGGCAATAGAATTTCCCAGCGGCTTTTCTACATAGACATCTTTTCCCGCCTTACAGGCATCGATCATTTGCAGGCAATGCCAGTGGTCTGGTGTGCCTATAACCACCGCATCCACATCTTTGGCGGCAAGAAGGTCTTTATAATCTCCGTAACCTTTAACTTGTATGCCTCTTTTGGCAAGTTCTTGGGTACGTCTGTCCAACACATTCTTGTCCACATCACACAATGCCGTACATTCCACATCCGGGTGGTTGAGTAAGGCATTGAGATCGGCCCAGCCCATACCGTTAATTCCTATAGCTCCGACTCTGATTTTTTTCTTAGGTTTATCCGTTATCATAGAAAATGCAGATGGCATCGTACTTCCTATGCCTACCGCGGCAGTAAATGCAGCAGATGCTCTGATAAAATCTCTCCTGGTGTTTTTCATACAGATTGGTTTAATGTATCGGGGGCGTTTTCCTTAGAACCCCCTTTCTATTTTTTGTTACAGAAGGAAAACCATATATAAAGCGTAATAATCATATACTGAAATTGCATAATCCACAATTACACGGGAACAATATAGTAAAAATGACAATATTGAACAATGTTCACTTCCCGAAATTGCACTTTACTTTCGGAAAGGTACCTTTGGCGATTGCGGGATATTATTCTGTCATTAACCGGACGTGGTAGATCCTTCCGGTACGTGTACCATTGAGCGCGGAAAACTTTACTTCTATTTCAGGAGTTTCCGTATCCCTGAGTATATCCTCGGGAATATCGTAGTCTTTTTCATAAAAGTCGTCTCCGTGCGTTCCGTCTTGTCGCACCTGTGCCAGCAAACGGTTATTGACAAAAATACTGAAGTTACGGTCCTTGTCTTTACCCGCGTAGGTAATGCGTAACGTCTTCCCTGTTTTCTCTCCGTGATTCAGTTCATAACTGAACCAACCTGCGGCATCTCTCCAGAAATGCCCGTCATGAAGACCGGTATCTGTCTTTTCTCCCTTAAAATGGTGTTCCGTTTCGGGTTGCTGCTCTCCTGTGGCGACCTGGTCGGTAGTCCTCGCTTCCAGTGCAAGGAACTTTTCTTCTTTCTCCCGGATCGCGGTGAGTTTGTCTTTGAGTTCGTTTTCAGGGGTTACAGGCCAGTATATCATATACCTGGCATCGTGTATGGTATAAAAAGGTACCAGTTGCAGTTTTTTATATTTTTCGGGGTAGATAAGCTCCGGAGCCGTGAAGGTCATCGGGTTTCCGGCGACCGGCTTTATGTTCTCGGAAGGATCTTCCCCGGCTTCTGATACGATCATAGGCGCTTCGTCCATAGGATAAAGTCTACCGTTGGCTACGTGTCCCATTCTACTGTCGTCTGCCAACAATCCGCTGAGTTCTGTCGTATCCGTAACAGCTGCAAGTACTATAGGGCCATGAACAAAAGAAATCCATCGGGAAGTTCCCGTACCCGCTGCCGAAAGATATGAAGCCGAGGTGTGCATCGGGAGACTCACGGTGAGCTGATCTCCTTTCTTCCATTTGCGTTCTACCGTTATATATCCGGATTCGGAAACCGATGTACGTTGGGGTTTTCCGTTTACCGCTACACGGAATACGCCCCGATCGGCCCAACCCGGTTTACGGATATGGATTTTAAAACGGGAGGGATTCTCCGGATGTATGGTAATCCGCGTCTGTTCTTCTTCCGGAAAAGTGGTCTCCTGCACGAGTCGCAGCCCTTTTTCTTTCCAGTGGAGTCCGGAAGCTATAAAGAGGTTGACATACACATCGGTTTGATCATGTGCATAGATCAGCGAGCCGTATTTTCCGTGATTCTCCAGTCCCGAGCCTACACAACACCAGAAACCCTCCTGAGGTTGCGAATACACCCGGTAGTGGCGGGGACGCATCGGGGTAAAATAAACAAATCCGCCATCGGGATGCTGGGAGGAAAGGATATGGTTGAACAGAGCCCTTTCGAAGTAATCGATGTACTTACTGTCCGGACGGGAGAGAAACAGCATTTTCGTAAGCCGTAACATATTGTAGGTATTGCAGGTTTCCGGTCCCTGGGTAGATTCCAGCATGGCAGAAAAATCCTGTACGGGATGAAAATGTTCGCGCACGCTGTTTCCTCCTATGGATACACTGCGCTCTTCTACGACGTTCTTCCAGAAAAACCGGGAGGCCTCTTCCCATTCCTTATCTTCTTTGAGTCCTGCAATACGTTCAAAACCTATAACTTTCGGAATTTGTGTATTGGCATGAAGTCCGGTGAGTTCATCCCGCTGTTCAAGCAATAGCTGCAGTATTTGCTGATGGGAAAACTTTTCGGCGAGGAGCAGGTATTTTTTATCGCCTGTCATCGCATAGACATCGGCAAGAACTTCATTCATTCCCCCGTGCTCACTGATGAGCATTTGTTGTATCTGAGCATCGGAAAGCCCGGAAACCGTATCGGCAAGCCAGGAAGAAAGCTCTTCCAGCAGCTCCTTTGCTTCAGGAATTCCTGCGATCTGAAAGGCGTCACGCAAGCCCGCGAACAACTTGTGAATGTTGTAGAGCGGAACCCATTTTCCGTTGAGGGAAAAACCTGCAGCTTCGATATGCCCTGCAGCGATTTCTTTCCACATGTCGTGTCCCCCCGGAATGCCTCCGATATACCCGTCACCGTTTGCCTCCTGGCAACGTTTCAGTTCACCGAGCATATACTCCAGCCGGTCCCGGAGTTCTGCACGACCGGTAGCCGCGTACATCATGGCCAGGGCGGACAGGTAATGTCCCCCGATATGACCGTCCAGTCCCGTATGTTCCCAATTGCCATACCGTTCGGCACGAGGTTCCAGTCCGGCATCGATCAGGAAAGGAGCCAACAACCGGTCTGTATCCATTTCAAGGATGTACTTCATATCTGTTTGCTGTGCACGGTAAAAAGGCCCGGGAAGAAGCTCTACTTCCGACAAGGCAAAACTTTCGAGTGATTGTGCCCCGCTCCACGAAGACAGCAGAACCCATATCAAAACCGGCAGGTAATTTTTGAATCTCATAATCTGTTTTTTTGTATTCCGGAAAAAAGTTTGCACTTCTGTTCCTTCGGATATAACGAAACATATATTTTTTAAATGTACAAAAAACATTTATAATTTTAAGTACAATAGTTCGATTCGAACAAATTCGATCCGAAACGTATCATTAACAATATAAGGTGAACCATACACGGCCGGGACCTCCCTCTATTATTTTACTTTGTTCCGAAAACCGGAATTATCGCACCTGGAAAATTTTTAAATATGAGATACCAGCTGCATTAACGCAGAAAAAATCCCTCCCGGATAAGTTTAAATCCCTCTCAGATAAGCTCCCGCTAAGAATAACTTTTACATTTACAAGGATTAGAAAAACGTTTAGATACCGTATTAACAATATGAAGATCGGGAAATGTGCAGTAAAAGAATTCCTTAACAGGACTTCTTTTTCATTAAACAGGATGATACAGAATTTCATTTAATCTTTTATCTATGACAAAAACCTACCGGTTAGCCCTACACTTTCCTTTGAACTTACAGGTTTGATATTTGGTTTAACCCGGGAACAAATGTATGCTCTGAACAACCACCCCTTAACATCTACCCTATGCATCCAACTGACAAACACATAGAATGTATTTCTTACCTTATCGACGAAAGGGTCTCCTGTGACCTCTCTTATGGCATGGGGTACCCTAACCGCTCCGTAGCTTATAACGACATTGCGATGTATTTTCATTCTGCTGCCGGCCAGGCGGAAAGTTTCCTTACGGAACACGGACTTAACGAAGCTCCCTGCTTTTTAACAAGATTGGAATTCGTGTTGGATCAGGATTACGGAATTACCACTGCCAATGATATGGCCCTCCGTCTCCTTCAGATCGAGCAGGCCGATCTTCCCGGACTCTCTTTCGAAAAGCTACTCACTTCCTCCTCTGTACACACCTGGGAGATCACCCGGAAATATATGATACAAAACAACATATTTCCTTTCGCTGCAGGACTTACATTTTATATCAAAAATCATACCGGGTATCCGGCATATTGTCATTTCCGGATACGCTCCGAACAGGAATATCCGACCGAATATACGGCCAGGAATTTCAAACCTTATTTTATAGAAGAATTTATCGTACAGCGGACACCGCCCGGAAAAATTTATGAAAAGCGCGACGAGATAATATCTCCCGCCAATTATTCTCCGGATAGTGAAAAGGAAAAAATCCGGGAAATCATAGATTATATCGAAGGACACCTGGATGAAGATCTCCCTTCTACCGATAGGATCGCGAAGAAATTCGGGATTAACAGGGAAAAACTCCGCAGGATCTTCAAGCGTTTTTTTAAAGTTCCTATGTATGAGTTTTATATGCATAAACGTCTTAAAATGGAAAGAACGGACAAAGTGAGCCACCTAAAACGGATAAAAGTGAGCAGTGTAAATGAAGTGTTTAAAATCGATTCATTCTTGGTGTAAAGTTAGCTTTTATTTCTTAGTTTTTTCCGCATAGATTCTCCCTTAATATTAATCCGGTGTGCGGTATGTACCAGGCGATCTAAAATAGCGTCCGCAATAGTCTGTTCCCCGATGGTTTGATGCCAGGCCTCTATAGGAAGCTGGGAAGCCATAATGGTGGAGCGTTTTCCGTGCCTGTCTTCGATAATTTCCATCAACGTTTGCCTATTGATATGATCTAAGCCTTTTAATCCAAAATCGTCAAGGATCAGTACATCCTG
>NZ_FPJE01000003.1 GCF_900119185.1 Sinomicrobium oceani
CTTGCTTACGGTATTACGGGAGATCCCCAACTGGGAACTGATCCGGCGCTTACTGACCCCGGCACTGTATAACTTGAATATCTTTTTTACTTTTCGCATTTCTATTTGTTTGTTGGCCATAATCTTTTTAACAAAAAAAGACTATTGCGCACACTTCAAATAGAATCGATTTTTAGTGGTTCACTTTCATCCGTTTTAGGTGGTTCACTTTCACCCGCTGTGCTATGCTCACTTTCACCCGTTTTTAGTGGTATACTATATCCGTTTTTTGCAGAATATATACGGAATGATGAAAGTCAATTGCTTTGTTATTAAATGAAGTATGTTTCCTTTCCACCTCTTTTTGTTCGTGATTTAAGAAATAGTAATAATACTTATCTCCGATATTCTTATTCCATCTTATATAGCTAATATGAAATGTTTGACCATTTATAGTTTCTTTAAATTCTCTAAAATCTCCAATGATGCTCCAATAGTCAATTTCCTGACCATTAATCTTGATTTTATAATCGCTTTCTTTGTTTAAAAACAAAAACCATCCAAATTCACTCGCTAAAAAGTTTATAAACTCTTCACTTTCCAGTAAGTCTCCACTTAATGAATGGAATGATTCAAAATGTACTTTAGTACCAGTCTTTTTATTAATTGAAACTATTTTATCAGAAGTTTGAAAATCTTGTAATTTTCCTTTTTCGATTGTGATATTGTATTTTAAAAAGTCTGATTCTTTACTTTCAAAAGTTGTTTCCCAAACTGCTTTGTTACAAAAGGTTGTAAATGAAAAACGTCCCTTTCCAGCTTTTCCTTTAACAAATTTATTTTGGTCAAAAGTTTTTGTTTTGTGAGAATCCATAAACTGGCCAAATGTTTCATCTATTCTTCCAAGGTTTATTCCAAAGCCATTATCGGAAATAGAAAAAGAATTAATGTAGCCAACAGCATTAGCATCAAAGTCCAATTCTACAACTGAAGCATTTGCATCAAATCCATTCCAAATATATTCAGCAATCGCTTTTTTGAAATCAGATGGCAATCCACTTTGTTCAATACTCTTTGATGTTATTTTTGCTGTATGTTTTTTCATAAGCTGTTTGTTTGTTTGTTTAGCTTGTTGCCAACGTATTAGGCTATGAGTGGTTGCGTTTTTAGGTTCGTGATTTATCCGCTTGTGGTAAAGATTAAAAGTAAGAATAATTCTTCATGTTAACCATCACAAGCAATTACTTATAGCCATTGTTGTGCGACGTAAATTATTTATATTCATTTAATATGTACTTAAGAAAGTCAATAGTTTTTGTATCTAAAGTATTTAGCTTTTCAACATTATTAATTAATTCTTCAAAACTATTTAATCTATATCCATTCATTCTTATTGGGTGCGTATCTTCAACTTTTTTATTAATGTGAATGAATTTTTTTATGCTTTCTAAAACTTCTGGCTCAGATTCATTCAAACTTGTAAGTAGTTTAGAATACATAGAATCTGAAAGTCTAAATTCCATATTTTTATCAACGAATAGACCAACATAAAATCCTGTTTTTAGCTTCTGATTAAATCTAAAGTTAATGTTTAGCATTACATCTTTTGCTTCAAAACATCCATATTCAGCTGCTTTAGTGATTCTTCTACCGATGTCTATACATTTTATAGGGTTAAGTGATTCTTGAAATTCCTGTCCAAAATCACTTTTTAATACTCTGATTGCATCTTGTTGTCTATAAAAATCACCTGAATCGAATTCCTCTATTATTCGATTTGCGAGGACAGACTCATTTTTATAAAATTCGCTAGATTCGAGAATGTTTATTTCAGATATTAAACTTTCAAATTTTGCTTCGTTTTTCTTAGTAAAAAGGTTTTTCTTATAAATTCTACTTAGAATTCTTAAGGCGATAAATTGTTCTCTTGTAGTTTGGTCTTGAATAACGTACTCTAAAATTAAACTACGAACTCTAGTAGGTAATTTTTTCCAAACTCTAGAGTCACAAGTGCCTAAAACAAATTCGAATGTATGATTAAGAGCTAAGTCTTCCATTCTCCATTTATTGTCTGACAGTTTTTGGTTTGTATGCTTTAATAAATGAACAGTAAAAAACCTTAATCGTTTTAAAAATACTTTTTTGGTTTCTTCATCTTTTAATTCTCCAATTTTGGCAATAAGCACTTTGAAAAAATATGAATGTAAATTTTTTGAAATTCTTGGTAGTATTTTTTTTGCATAAGATTCAATAGCATTATTGTCATTAGGCAAGAAGTGAGATTTATTAATTAAATTATTAACCAATTCATCAATATAGTTCTTCTTGAATTCTAGCTTTCTGCTAAGTGTGATATCAACTGATTGCCTTATAATAAATATTAGTTCGTCTTCTGATGGTGCTTTTTCGTAAGGATGAGCAAATAAGCAACGTTGTCCCCAAAAGAATTGTAATTTTTTGTGGTCATCAATTTCAATTAGACTTACGTTTAAGGCTTCAGTGATAATTTGAATATCTGCTGACTTTTCATTTTTTTCAAGATTTTCAATCTTTTTGAGAGATTCTTGAGTTTGTTTATCTCCAGTGTTTGCGAGGTCAGTGATTTTTCTTTTAAGTGATTCTACAATTGATATCCAAGCAAGTATATATCCAGCTCTGTATGTTTTAGATTCAAGACATTTTACTGATTCATAGAATAAAATCTTATCAGTATCGTTCAGTATTTTGCTTTCTAATTCTTTAATTTCTATCATTCAGTTTTTATGACGCACAACGGTCTCGTATAACCGTCAGTTATGGTTTGGTTGGACGTATTGTCGGTTGGTTTGCAATGTTCCGTAATCGGACGCAGTCGAATCCGCCGTAATTGCGGTTATACATTGTGCCTGTTGCACAAGTTAGCAAAAAATTGACATAGAGTTGATATTTTCCTCTCATTAGATGCTTACCTTGTAGTTATGCAAGGCAAAAAACAATATCAGGAAAAGCTATTCAATCAGTTTCAGTTAAGTGATCGTGTACCCAAAGACAATTTCTACCGCCGTTTAAAAGAGGTGTTGGATTTAGATTACTTATACCCACTTACCAAACAATATTACGGTAGTAGCGGACAAAAGAGTATCGATCCGGTGGTGTTCTTTAAACTTTGTCTGGTTGGTTATTTAGAAAACATCACCAGCGACCGTCAGCTCATAACGCATTGCAGCATGCGATTGGATATCCTGTTCTTTTTGGGTTATGATATCGATGAAGAACTCCCCTGGCATTCTACCATTAGTCGTACACGTCAGTTGTTCCCTGAAGCCGTATTTGAAGAAGTCTTTACCAAGGTGTTTGAACTATGTGTATCGGCCGGGATGGTCAGCGGGCATACCCAGGCTATTGATAGTGCCCCGGTAAAGGCCAATGCCTCCATGGATAGTCTGGAGCTCAAAGTACCCGAGGAGGATTTAGAATCCCACCTTCGTAAGGTTCGTCATATGAGCAAGCGCGACAAAGACAAACCATTACGCCAAGCAAAAGAAAACAAAGCCGGGAAAAAACAACAAACCTTATCGGCCAGTAAAAAGGAGTTACAGGATATCACCAGCAGGAATATCAAGTGGGCAAAGGAACAAGATGGGCGTCCCGGAGCAGGCAATAAAGGCTCGAGATATACCAGCAACAAAACCCATTACAGTCCTACCGATCCCGATGCTCGTATTAGTGTAAAACCGGGCAAGGCCAGGAAACTCAATTACCTATCTCAATTAACAGTAGATACCTCCAATCATGTGATAACCGATATTAAAGCCTATCATGCCGATGGTAAAGACAACCAACAACTGCCAGACATAGTGAAAAGGGTACAACGACGGTTGTGGCACTCAGGATTGCTATGGGAGAACTGCGTTGCCGATACGGGATATAGCAGTGGCGAGAACTATGCTTTTTTAGAAGATAGAAGTTTAAAAAGTTTTATCCCTCCCCATGGTACTTACAAAGGAGGGCCAGCAGGATTTACATATATCGAAGCAGGCAACTATTGGTTATGCCCTCAGGGCAAGAAAGTAACCTTCCGCAAACAAAAGTTAGAGAAAGGGACTCTAAAAGATCAGTACTTTACCAAACGGAGTGATTGTAAAGGCTGCCCGATAAAACAACAATGTATTGGTAAAAGTTATGAGAAACGCATAAACATTACTGCTTATCGCAAAGAATACGAACGCAATATAGCAAGAGTGAACAGTCCGCAGGGTCGTTACATGAAAGCCAAGCGGCAAAGTACGGTAGAACCGGTGTTAGGAACATTAACACAGTTTATGGGACTTAGAAAAGTGAATACCCTAGGCATTAAACAGGCAAACAAATGTATGCAGCTCTCTGCCATTGCTTACAACCTTAAAAAATACCTGAAGTTTATAGAAAAACACACCATCCCGATAGCTATCGGGAGTGGGGTAGCAAGTATACAGGGTGATTTTAAAATTGCCTTGAAAAAATTCTATAATGTCAGTATGAAAGATAAAGAGATTGGATTTAGCTCTTTTGATTTTAAGAACTATTTAAAGGAACTTGAAAATAGCTTTATAAAAATTAATGTAACCGATAAGAAAAATCACTATGTTGATTTTTTAAATCCTTCAATAAAAGACTTTCTTCTTTCAATAGTAAAAAATGACAAAGAAATCATTTTATTATTAATAAATGCCAGTCATTTCTTCGACCAGTTTATTTATACTATAAGATACCTTTCAGAAAATTTTATTGAAGATTCAGACATTATTAAACTTATCGATACTAAAATTCTTTCTGACTTTAAAACTTTTTCAAACCCATTAAAAATAAACTATAAACAAAAAGAGCAAAAAGCAGGTATTAGTCCGATTCATAAAATACACAGCCTTAAATTCTATTTTAAAAAGTCAAAGAATACAAGATTATGTAACCTAATAATTAACGAATTCAAAAAAATAGAACTGAATAATTTATATTTTTTAGATGAGAGAAATTACATAGAGTTTTATATTGACTTTAAAGAGCAACTAGATATTGAATATATTTCAATAATAGAACAAATCGTTGATAATATCAGCTGGTATGATAGTGTAAAAAACCTAACCTTGTTGAGAGAAGCAGATTCAGATGTTTTTGACCACTACTTAACAGAAAATAAAAATTTAATAGGTAAAAAAATTAAAAATTCAATTTTAAAGGAGATTGAGTTTCACGAAGATGAAAGCTCATTGGATTACTTTAAAAACTCTTTAATTGTCGATAATGACTTATCAATATATAGTATTTCAACAGCAGAATTTGATTCTTATTTTGAAGACAAATTTCAACAAATTGAAGAAGAAAAGGAGGATGACGATAAAGAACCTGTAGAGGTTAATGTTGAAAATATAATTGAAACGGAAGATTTTAACGAAGATGAATTATTCAAAATTGAAATGTTTTAAATAAAGTGTATATATTTGTAAATCAATGTTTTGTGTAAAACCGTTAACTTAGTTAGTCTTAATAATTTTCATATCTTTATGACATTAAAGGAGTTCAAATGATATCTCCAAAGTTCTTTGTTTGGTTTTAGTGTGCAAATAGGTGTGCATAAATAAATGAAAATCATAGAATAGCAGTAATAATAGGGAATAAGACAGGTTCAATTTAAGCCTGTCACCCCGACTCATAAAAAAGCATCATTAATCTATGGATTTCTGATGCTTTTTTTAGTTTTAGTATTTAAAATATTCGTATTCATGATTAATAAAATCAGATAGTCAACTATTAAACTTACAATTAAATATATCCATTGATAATTGAAATCATATTTTTTCAGCCTTTTTTAAAATCCGTTTATTGAAAATAAGGAGTAGAAAAAATAAAATTCTACAACCATACGTCAATACTGTAGTCTTCCCTGAAAATGTATGCACGAGTTATTAAAAGAAAAGTGAGTGAGGATATATTAACTCTAAAAAATGTATTACACCTGTAGGGACTTAAGCTGTTTTTTATAGGTAATTACAAACGCTCTTAACCCGTTGTGCATGATGAATGAAAATCGTTGTTTACGTCATGTTGAGCGTAGTCGCAACATCTCCTTCTGTCAGTAAAGATCCTTCGAATACGCTCAGGATGACGCCTTTCAAACTATAATGCACACCGGGTTATAAAATATAATGTTTATCATCTTAATTAACCGGATAAACCCAATAACAATCTGGCCCATATTTTAGATTTTGTATAACGGTGTTAATTCAAATATAAATAAAAGCCCAAATGGGATCAGGTTAATTCTTATAAAGATTAGTTTTTAGAATATTCAGGAACAGCATGTTTTAGTTTTTCCACCCTAAACCGCCCAGGGTTTTTGCCCTTTTTTAAGGGGCATACAGGAGATATACCGTCCGGGGATCGGTTCGTAGGCCCTGGCTTCTGTCATTCCGATTTCGGAGCTGAAATAGCCATTGAGGGTAAGGCCTTTGAGAATATCAAAATAGTGCTTCTCCCCGGAGTTCAGGGCTTCTTCCTGCAATCCCCGTAATAGTTCGTTTTTTTGATCCGGATTTAGTTCTATGAAAGGGGTGTGGTATTGGGCCGCGCATTTCCGGTTCAGGTTGTTGAGCCCTTCAATACATAGTTTTTGCTGTTCTTCCCGGAAACAATCTTTGAGCATGGTTATCATATATGCTCCGATCCCGGTGGCTTTAGCCCCCGGTACACCGGGGGTAGCCGGAATAATGGTTTCTCCTATTTCATCGAGAAGCGCAGGGTCAATATCTTCGATGTTCTTCAGGGGTTCTGGTTTGTAGGTACACGAATTCAGCAGGCCCGAAGGGATAAGTACTATAGCTCCGCCGATCATTGCCAGGCGTTGTAAAAAAGTCTTTCGTAGCATCTTTATAGGTTTCTTTTGTTTAGTTCTTTTACGGCAAAATCCGCTGCACGGGCGGTCAGGGCCATGTATGTCAAAGACGGGTTCTGGCATCCGCTGGAGGTCATACAGGCCCCATCGGTAACAAATACGTTCTCAGCCCCCCAGACCTGGTTGTTTTTGTTCAGTACGGAAGTTTTGCTGTCCCTTCCCATCCGGGCAGTCCCCATTTCGTGAATGTTGAGGCCGAAATTTCTTTTCTCCTTCAGGTCCCGGATGTTCTTAAAGTTGGCCTTTTCCAGCATTTCCATAGCGGTCCGGACCATATCTTTTTCCATGGCTTTTTCATTTTCCTTGTATTCGGCATCCACCACGAGCTGTGGAATTCCCCAGGCATCCTTTTTGTCGGGGTGCAGGGTAACATGATTTTCATGATAGGGGAGGCATTCTCCCATTCCGAGCAGGGAAAACATCCATGGACCCACGGTGGTCATGTCTTTTTTCAATTCGATTCCTATCAACGACTCTTGTCCGCTGCCCGCGGAAGGACGAAAGCCCCCGCAGGAATAGGCATATCCCCGTTTAAACCCGGCTTGTTTATCTTCGTTAAAATTCCTGAATCGTGGCATATATGTACTGGTGGGCCTTCTGCCTGCGTAATACTTGTCTTTAAGTCCGTCGAATTCCCCCACTACCCGGGCATTATAATTATGGTCCATGAGGTTGTGCCCTAATTCCCCGCTTTCATTACCCATTCCGTCGGGGAAACGGTCGGACTTCGAATTCATGAGGATAAGTGTAGAGTTTAGTGTAGAAGCATTTACAAATATTACGTTGGCAAAGTATTCGGTAGCTTCTCCGGTGTTGGCATCTATGACTCTTACCCCGGTTGCTTTCCTTTTTTCCTTATCGTAAATTATGGAATCTACCACGGTGTGAGGTCTTATGGTGAGGTTCCCGGTTTTCTCTGCTGCCGGCAGGGTAGAGGAATTACTACTGAAATAACCGCCGAAAGGGCAACCTCTCCTGCACAGGTTACGGTATTGGCAGGGACCTCTTTCATTGTGGCGTGTGGTGAGGTTTGCGGTTCGCGAAACTACCAGGTGCCTGTCCTTATAATTGGCAGACAGCGCTTCTTTCATGTACGTTTCCATACAGTTCATTTCCATCGGGGGCAGAAATTCCCCGTCCGGGATTTGAGGCAGGCCATCCCTGTTGCCACTGATCCCGGCAAATTTTTCGACATAGCTGTACCAGGGAGCTATATCCCTGTATCGTATAGGCCAGTCCGTACCTATCCCTTCTTTGGCGTTGGCTTCGAAGTCCAGGTCGCTCCAGCGCTGGGTGTGGCGTGCCCATAACAGGGATTTTCCACCCACCTGGTATCCGCGTATCCAGTCGAAAGGTTTGGACTGTTCATAAGGATGTTCCTGGTCTTTGACAAAAAAGTGTTCGGTATCTTCCGAGAATGCATAGCACCGGCTTGCTATCGGGTTTTCTTCGATCACTTTCAGAGGTAGCCTGTTTCGATGCGGAAATTCCCATAAATGCATGTGGGCGGTCGGATAATCTTTGATGTGTTCTACCATTCTGCCGCGTTCGAGAACCAGGGTCTTCAATCCCTTTTCGCATAATTCCTTGGCTGCCCAGCCCCCGCTGATACCGGAGCCTATGACGATGGCGTCGTAAGTGTTCTTCTCTTTACCTTTTTTATTGATGTACATTGCTGTTGGTGGTTAATCTTTGTGTTTGTATGGTATTATAATATGTTCAGTCTTTTTTCTTTATCAGGTCTGCCAGAACTTTTCCGAACCGATGTCCCAGTTCAATCAGTCCTTCGGAGGAATAGTGCAGTTCATCCTGTTTTTTGTCGAGCCCTTCCGTAGGAACCATATACGTGTATGCTACGTCTTTTTCTGTTTTTTCCTGAGCCTTCCGTACCAGTTCGGCTCCCGGGTATCGTTCGGTTACCGGGTTAATCCTGCCGTATATGACCGGTAAGTCCTGTTGATCCGTATCCTTACGGATCTTGTCGATGAGCTTTCGGAAACTGGTATAATAATCTTTTCCGGCCACAGGGAATCTCGCGTCCGTTTCGCCCTGCATCCAGACCATGGCTATAGGTCTGACTCTTTTCGAGCTGTTGATTTGATGGGTGTACTCTACTAAAGAATCATAGAGTTTTCCAAATTTAGGGCTTCCCATTTCGGCAACCTTTTCGGGATCATAATCCACACCCCAGTCATAGAGGGAAGAGCCACCGATGGCATATTTGAGGATTATGAATTCCCTGTCCGGAAAATTGGCCGATAACTCGTCACAGATACCCAGTTCCGGTCCGAATGAACTGTCGGAAGCCGGTGTGAGCCTGGACGTTTTTCCGAAATTGTAATAGGTAATGTGTTTGCTTATTCCTTTGTAATTGATCTCTTTTTTTTGCCCGGAACCCACCATATTGGATTGCCCGGCAAGGATGATGAGGTCAACCGGTCTTTCTTTGTTTTTACCGGCGGCCTCCTGCTGGTTATTCTTCCTGTTCATCGTATGACAGCCCATCGCCAGAACGGTGAGTATTAAACATGTAAACAGGATTTTGGTTTTTAGGATCATCTTATAGTTTTTGCACTTAATTAGCAATCAGTTGTTGTAAAAAAGCAGGGTAGGTCTCTCCCCGGGAAGTCCCTTCTCCCTCTACGTGTAGCCCATAGGTGATGGAATCACCGAGACAAAGGATCTTGCTGTTGTTTTGTATAAGGTTATTCTCTTTGAGATATTCGTAGATCCGCTCTGCTATGAAATAATAGCCTTTGGCCGTAGGATGGACCCCGTCTTTTTCACCGCTGTTCGACTCATTCTTTATAAAGCTGTCCCGGTTATGTACGGGTATTTGCTTTCGGGTAAAAGCATGATACAGATCTATCATCCCGAAACCATAGCGGTCTTTCAGTTTGTTTAGCACCGAGGTCATACGGTACAGTTTGCTGTTGGGATCCTGATCGAATACTCCCGGATCGTGCCTTTGATATAGATAAACCGTGTCTACGGGCGGCGGGCTGATCAGGATACACCTTATTTTCTGTTCTTTGATCTTTGCCGATAGGGTTTTCAGGTTATTTTCATATTCTTCGAAGGAGATCATCTTGGACGTATTGAGCATATCATTGGTACCTATCATCATGAGAACCAGGTCCGGATGTTGTTCCAGAACATCGGTATCCAGGCGTGCCAGGAGATCCCCGGTGGTATTTCCGGGTACCCCGGCGTTGATCACGGAGCACTGTTGTCCGGAAACCCCGATATGGGACAGGATACTTACAATGGCCAGGAGGAATACCTGTCTTTTTCCGTTCAAAAGATTATACATAATTGATGTCGAATGTGGTTTTCTTTCTGCGTACATACATCCGGAACACGATGGTAATGCACAACGTGGTTATGGCACCACCTGCATAAGCAATGCTGTGATCCAGTTCAAAACCTTCGGGGGCTATGAGGATATACGTCGTACAAACCATGGTCATAAACACGGCAGGCACCAGGCTTATCCAATAGCATTTCCCGGCGTAATACAAGTACGCGGTTATAGTCCATAATACGACGACGGCAAGGGACTGGTTGCTCCAGGCAAAATATCTCCAGATGATGCCAAAATCTACTAAGGTAAGCAAAAACGCAATGATAAACAGCGGACTACTTATGTATAACCGTTTTCGGATGCTGTCCTGTTTCAGGGAAAAGGTATCTGCTATAACCAGGCGTGCCGACCGGAAAGCGGTATCTCCGGAGGTGATCGGTGCTGCGACAATTCCGATCAGGGCCAGGATTCCTCCTGTACTTCCGAGCATGGCAGTGACAATTTCATTGGCAGCCCATGCCGCATTGTTATGATTTGCTGCCATGGCTGTATTGAGTCCTTCTACGTTATCCATAAAGACCATGGCGGCGGCCGCCCAGATAAGAGCGACGATACCTTCGGTGATCATGGCCCCGAAAAAGATCGGTTTTCCCTGAGATTCGTTGGCAACACACCTGGAAATCATCGGGGACTGGGTGGCGTGAAATCCGGAAACGGCCCCGCATGCAATAGTGACAAACAGTATGGGAAACAACGGGGTTTTTTCGGGGTTTTCCGTCATATTATGAAGGTTGGAAAAAGTGACTTCCGGAATGGCATACTGTCCCGACAATAAGGCGATCAACAATCCCAGGGCCATAATCAGCATGGCCAGCCCGAAGATGGGATAGAGCTTTCCTATCAACCGGTCTATAGGGAGCAGGGTAGAAAGTACATAGTAGATGAGGATGATGGTTACCCACATCCATTGATCTGCGAAATTTCCCGTGAGTTCGTCTATAATTTTGGCGGGTCCCACCAGAAAAACGGTTCCTACAAAGACCAGGAGGACTACTGTAAACAACCGGATGGCCTGTTTGGTGTGATCCCCCAGGTAAATCCCTACAACTTCACTGATACTTAATCCGTTGTGCCTGACCGATAGCATTCCGGAAAAATAGTCGTGTACTGCTCCGCCGAAAATACATCCCAGGACAATCCATAAAAATGCGGAAGGGCCGAACATGGCCCCGGAAATAGCTCCGAAAATAGGGCCCAGCCCGGCAATATTCAAAAACTGTATCAAAAAGGCTTTCCAGGCCGGCAGGGGAACAAAATCGACATGATCCCTCAACCTGTAGGCAGGAGTGGAACGATCAGGGTCTGCTTTAAAAACCCTTTCGATAAAATTCCCATAGAGAAAATAACCGGCGATCAGTATACCTATGGATACTATAAATGAGATCATAACGGGGCTTAATGATTTTGAGATGATGCCGATTCCAGGACCTGTCCGTCCGCCTCGAGTTGCTTTCTCAGAGAGGCGTACTCCAGGTCCTGGACTACGGATTTATGTTGTTCAATTGCCATAACGGCTACGGTAGCGGCACTTTGTGCCAGTATCATAAAAACAGGTTCCATCCGTATCGATCCGAAAGCTATATGCGAACTCGACACGGCTACGGGGACAACAAGGTTATCGCATTCTTTCTGTTCAGGGAGAATGGAGCCGAGTGAAATCCGGTACGGGTTATCCGGATGTACACCGATATCTCCTTCGTTCTGCACATACCCTTCGCTGGTGATATACCTCTGTACATTGTGGGAGTCCAGGGTGTACGATCCCATGCCTACCGGGTCCGGTACTGTTTTCTCACCGAGGATTTCGTGTTCGGTCATTACGTATTTTCCGATCATTCTTCTCGCTTCCCTGACATAGATCTGATAAGGCCAGTGACCGTTGTCGGCAAATTCGTCTTTGGCAAGTCCCCACTGGTTATAGGCATTCCGGACTTTCTCCGGGATCCGCGGATCATTGGCCATAAAATAAAACAGTCCTTTCTGATATGTTTCGTGTGCTTTGACGATCTCTCTCCGCTTTTGATAATCAGCCTCGGGATATTCGTAATTCATTCCGATGTAATCCGTGCTGAAAGGGCCGTGATTATTGGTATCTGTTTTTAGGTTTGGGATAGGGTCGAATTTGTTAAAGGTTTCGTCCCAGCCTTTGCCGTACAGCCGGACCAGTAATTCGTACTGTTCCGGGTCATAGCCCTCGGGTTTCTCAAAAGGGATACGGTTCTCTTTGACCCGGGTCATACATACCCGGAAACAGTAGGCCTGTATCCTGTGATCTCCATCGCATTTTGCTCCCGGAGCTTCCGTAGAGATCCCTTTGAGCAGTCCGCTTTCCGGATCTCCCGGGGTGTTATACGGACTGATCCTTAGATTACCGAAATGATGGGAATGGTGAAAAACTTCGGGCTGAACACCGTTCCATTGTTCTTTGTAGGTATCACAGGACTCTCTTCCTATGGTATACGAGACCCCTGCAGAGGCCATGAGATCTCCCTCGTACGTAGCATCGATAAAAACCTTTGCTTTAAAGGAGAGGCCGGACTCCGTGGTTATAGAACTAATCCGGTTGCCGGTCTTTTTAACCCCGGTTTCCCTGTTGAGGTATTCGTCCCGGTAAACGGTGATTTGATTTTCGGAGACGAAGTCTTCGAACACCTTTTCTGCGATGTGTGGTTCGAATATCCACATGGTTCTTTGGGTCCCGTCAATGGCAGGGGTTCCCTGTCCTATATTGCCATAGGAATCCTGGTCCTGCCATTTCCAGGTGGAAGGTTCCTGGTAGTAATTATAGATCTTTTGATAAAACGTTCGGGCCAGGCCGCCTATTACACTTTTGTTTCCGGTATCGGTATAGCCCAGGCCCGAGGAGGAAAGCCCGCCAAGATGTTTGTCGGGAGACACTACAACAACCGATTTCCCCATTTTCTTCACCTGGACCGCAGCAATTACAGCTGCCGAAGTGCCGCCGTAGATCACTACATCCGCTTCTACTGCCGGAGCATTTTTATCGATTTGTCCCTGCGATACTATACAGAAAAAGAGGAACAGGAATGATGGTATAGCCTTTTTCGGATTCATTTTAAATGGTTTTAAGTTAAAAAATAAGCCTGAGATCGTGCGTTGTATGTTCTTAATATCCCGGATTCTGGTCATCCGGACTCAGGGCGGGGTTATTGTTGATCTCATTTATCGGAAGAGGCAGGAGCAGGCTTACGTCGTCCCATGCTTTTCCCGTGGCCTCTATAGCTTGTTGTGCCTTACCGGTTCTTAGAAGGTCATTCCATCTTTTCATTTCCAGAACAAACTCGAATGCTCTTTCATCCAAAACCTTGTCCTTAAAGTCCTGACCCGTCATCCCCGAAGGATAATCTATGGCGGAAGGACTGTTCAGGTCCAGCCCGTATGCTCTTCTGCGAACAATATTCAACCTTTCCAGTGCCACATCATCCGGCTGACCTTTTAGTTCACTGGCCGCTTCGGCATAGATAAGATAAGCTTCTGCCAGTCTGAAAACGGGGACATTGTTTCTGCTGTTATCCGTATTCGGGGCATCGGGATCCCTGAATTTCCGGAACAGAACGGGAGTTTCCCGGTTGACCCAGACCGTATCTCCGTCGATAATCCGGTAAGAGAAGAGGTTAAATTCTTTTCGCAAATCATTTTCGTCCCATCTTTCAAAAACAGAATTCATTACGGGGACCCATCCTCTGAAGCCTCCTACGGAATAGCCCATATTGGGATCTCCTATATAAGTAGGGATGCGCTGTCCGTTTGTTCCGCTGTGATGAATAGACCAGATGTCTTCTGTATATGTGTTGACCTCAGGACCGTATATCTGCAGGAAATCGTCTGCTTCGTCCACTTCAATCAGTGAAAAGGCTCCGCTGGTAATGACTTCATCGGCAAGGTCGCTGGCTTCCTGCCACTTTCTGGTATTCAGATAGGCATCGGCCATTAGCATTTTTGCAGCCCACTGGGTGGCGCGGCCACTTTCGGAATCCGAAAATGAAGTGGCCAGGTCCGGTAAGGCATCCATCAGATCCGTGATAATAAAGTCCCATGTTTCCTGAGCGGAAGCCCTGGGTGTGGCTATATCTTTAAGATCGACAAACTCATGATCCCGTAGAGGAACACCGCCCCAATACTTTACCAGGTTGCTGTAAAAATAAGCTCTCAGAAACCGGGCTTCGGCGAGATACCGCTTCTTCAGCGATTCGTCCATATCTATTCCGGGAACATTGTCAAGCACGGCATTGGCGCGGTTGATGCCCCTGTAAATATCGGCATAGGCGTCGAACATCCTGCTTTGGTTGCTGTTGTCGAGCGGAAGATCATAGACACTCATGGGAGACTGACTGCCCCTGCCGTTGGAATAATCGGCCCTGTTCTCCAGCATGGCCATATACCAGATTGTCGGAAACCCGCCATCCTGCCCGAGGGTGCTGTACACAGCCGTCAGCGCTGAAAAAGCATCGGACTCGTTTCTGTAGAAATTTTCTTTGACCAGAAAGTGTTTGGGGTCTTCGGTTAGCTCATCCCCGCAATTGACCAGTGTCAGGGACAGGATTAAAACTATGATGATTTGTAGTCTTTTCATTTTTTACAAGTTTATGGCGGTTAGTTACAGCTGTATGTTCATACCAAGGGTAAAGATCTTGGACGAGGGGTAACCGGTCTGATCGATGCCTATCCTCAGGTCTCCCTGGGCTGCCCGGGTATTTACTTCCGGGTCCAGTCCGGGATAGCTGGTTAGCGTAATAAGGTTTTGTCCGCTGACATATAGCTGAAGGGATTTGATGGGAAGCCCCGTATCCCGGACTGGCAGGTTGTATGCTAACCTGATGTTCTTTAGCCGCAGGTACGATCCGTCTTTGATAAACCGATCGGAAACCCGGAATTGAGAGCGGTTGGCGGTTGGTGCCGGGTAGCGGGCATCCGTGTTTTGCGGATTCCAGTAATTGTCGGAGAGATCGGAGAGCTGATTTCCTCCTTCACTCAGAGAGTTTGCCACTACGGCACCGGTAGCCCAGAAGAGATCATTTCCCTGGGACCCTTCTACAAAAATATTCAGCTCAAAATTTTTGTAGTTCAGCGTGTTGTTCAGGCCGTAGATAAAATCAGGGTACGGATTTCCGATGATCTGCTGATCTTCATTGGAAATTTTTCCGTCTCCGTTGAGATCCCTGTAACGGATTACACCCTGGTCGTCGTACCCGTCTTCGACAAATCCGTAAAACATGCCGAGGGGTTCCCCCTCCCTGGCAATGTTTATGGGAGCAGCAAAGGGAATATCCAGGGGGCCTCCCAATATATCTTCTCCAATAGTGATGACCTTATTCCTGTTAAAGGACAATTGCCCGAAAACGTCCCAGCTAAACTCGCCGTCAAAAACCAATGCCCCGAGACTGAACTCCATTCCGTAATTTCGTACCTCTCCGAGGTTGGTGATTAAAGAACTGTATCCGACAGATTCCGGCAGGGGGATGATCGCAAGGAGATCTGTGGTCTTTTTATGGTAGTAATCTATAGTAAACCTGAAACGATCATTGATAAATCCTGCATCCAGACCAATACCGAGCTGGGTGGTGGTTTCCCATTTCAGATCGGGATTAGGAGCGGAGAGGTTTGCAAATCCTATGACATCGGAATTACCGAACGTAGCCCGGGTCTGCCCCAGGGAATTCAGAGACCTGTACGGATCGATTGCTGTACTTCCCGTCTCTCCGTATCCGACTCTCAGTTTCAAATCGGATAAAGGGTCCCAGTCCTTCAGAAATTCTTCATTCTTTATTTTCCAGGCAAAAGCACCTGAAGAAAAGATCCCCCATTTGTTGTTTTTTCCAAACCGCGACGACCCATCTGCTCTGATACTTGCCGTAAACAGGTATTTATCGTTTAGGTGGTAGTTTGCTCTTCCCAGCCAGGACAACAAGGTCCATTCCGTAATAGAAGAACTGTTGGGGAGGGTATTGCTTCCGGAGCCCAACGCATTGTTCAGCAACTCATCTGTGGCAAAACCGGTGGCACTGGATCCGTTGTATTTGCTTTGAAAAGTCTGCACGGTAAAACCTCCGACCACATTCAGCCTGTCATCGTCCCCGATCTGCCTGTCATAGGTGAGGATATTCTCGTTCAGGTAAGAAATGCTCCGGGTGATGCCGGTGACTCCATATCCTGTAGGGGTACGATTTGTGATGAGGGAAGGGGAGTAATAATTACTCTCGGTAAATGCCTGTTGTGTGCCTCCAAGCACCTTTAATTTCAGATGATTGCTCAGTCTGAATTCGGCAGAGATATTGGCCAGTACCCTGGTAAAATACTGGCGGTCCAGGATTTTTGCATAAGCCAGGGGATTATTAATAACCACAGGACTAAAGGGGTATATTCCCACTTCGTTCAGATTTCCCTCGGCGTCATAAGGGGCGATGGTTGGCGGTGCGGCAAGTGCGGCAGCAAAAATATTGTTTCCCCCGCCGGAGCCGTTATTGACGTTGGCATCATTGTTTTCCCAGCGTGTTATAACCGCATCGGTACTCAGCCGGAGCCAGTTGTTGACATCCTGGTTGAGTGCCAGTCGCAGCGATCCTCTTTTGAGGCTGGAATTTAGAATGACCCCATCCTGGTCGAAGTAGTTGGCGGAAACGGAATAGGAAGATTTTTCATTACCTCCGGAGAATGTGAGCGTATGGCTCTGTATGGCTGCCGATCTGAAAATTTCATCCTGCCAGTCCGTATCGGCCGCAGGAAGGTTATCCGGGTCAAAGGGTGCTGCAACGCCTTCATTAACAGCACGCAGGTTGGCAAACCTGGTAAACTGGTCAGTGTTCATCATCCTGTATTTTTTGATGACTTCCTGTACCCCGTAATAACTCTGGTAGTCGATTCTGCCCTGTTGTCCCTTTGTCCCTTTTTTCGTGGTGATCATTACGACACCGTTTGCTCCCCGAGAGCCATAGATAGCAGTAGCCGAGGCATCTTTAAGAATGTCTATGGACTGTATGTCGGAGGGGTTCAGGAAGGATATACTTCCCACGATGGGAAAACCATCAACCACATACAGCGGGTTATTGTCGCCGAGATAGGAGTTCCCTCCCCGTATCTGGATCTGTACATTAGCCCCGGGCTGTCCGGAATTCTGAACGACCCTGACCCCGGAAGCCCTTCCCTTCAAGGCCTGTTGGACATCGGATGTAGGCAGGGCAGTGAGCTCTTCTGAGTTGACCGTAGAAACAGCTCCCGTGACATCTGTCCGCTTTACGGAACCATAGCCCACAACGACTACTTCTTCCAGTCCTTCTGCACTTTCTATCAGGGTAATGTTAACGGAGGTGCGATCGCCCACCTTGATCTCCCGTGACTGAAACCCGACATAACTGAAAACAAGTACGGATTCGGGTCCGGATACATTGATGGAATAATTACCGTCAAAATCGGTTTGTGTTCCGTTGGTAGTCCCTTTTTCAAGGATATTGGCCCCGGCCAGAACCGTACCCGTGCTATCGATAACCTTGCCGCTTATGGTAAATTGTACATTGTTGTTGTCTGTTTGGCCGGACCTCCTTACCAGTGAAATTTGCTTGTCTTCAATGGAATAGGTTGTGTCTGATCCGGAAAAGATCTTATCGAGAATAACATTGATCTTTTCATTTCTGACGGTAATGGTGACTTCTCTGTGCAGATTGATATCGTCGATCAGATACAGAAATCTGTATTCTGTCTTCTCTTCGATGTAATCGATGAATTTCTCTACAGTTACATTCTTCAGGTCAACGGATACTTTCGTATTCTGTGAATATGAAGTTCGGGCGTTTATGGCAAACATACCCGTAAACAATAAAAGTAAACTGATTTTCATTCTTAAATCAAATTTGACCAACGCAGGTTCTTTCCTGCCACGGTTCAGAGGAATTTTCATAATTTTGTAATGTTGATGTGGTTGTACTTCAAGTCCGGCCATTTTTTCTGAATCGGGAAATGCTCCAACATTTTCCGATTTTTTTATGGATCAAATGAACAGACTCCGTTTTTGAGATCGGTAGTTTTCTGGTGTATTTCTATTTGTGCATAATGGAAAAATTTTGGTTTATTTAACGGTTATATGTCGGTCATCAATTTTATAATCGATGTCATAGGTGTTTTTAAAATACTTTAATACTTCTTCTATAGGCTCATTGCCCAGGTTGGCATTAAACTTTTTATCCCTGTACTCGAGGTTTTCGTTGGTGATCGTTACGTTATAATGTCGCTCCAGTTTTTTTAAGATATTCCCGAATGTCATATTTCTAAAGATCAGTTCTCCTTTCAGCCAGGAAGTATAGGTTTCCGTAATGACTGCCTTGGTGGTTATGTGGTTCTCCCTTTTGTTAAAACTCCCTTTAAACCCCGGTTTCAGAAGTACGGGTGCATCTGCGGTAGGGTCGGCGTTCTCTATATGTAAAGAAACAGAGCCCTCGATCAGAACCACATCGGTCGTCTGATCTTCCGGGTAGGTCGAAATATTGAACTGTGTGCCCAAAACCTTTATGTTTAACGTGTTGGCATTAACGATAAAAGGTCTGCTGCTATCTTTGGCGACATCCAGATAGGCTTCCCCGGATAAGTAAACCAGTCTTTCCCGATCCTTCGGAAAGTTTACGGGATATTTCAGGGAAGATCCGGAATTCAGATAGACTATGGTCCCGTCCGAAAGTTCCAGCTCAAATCTTTTTCCGTAAGGTACGGTCAGTTGATTATATGAAAACAGCTCCGGATTATCTGTTTTTTTAGTGTAAGTGATCCTGTTTCCTTTTTGATTTCCGATAAAAGTTCCTTTTTCATTGACTAATCTGGAATCTCCGGATTCTGAAATAACTTCCACATTGCCGTTGCTCAATTCCAGAGTGATCTCCCCATCGGATGGCATTGAAATTTTATCCGCAGGTTTTTCCGTTGGACCCGGAGGGATGAAAAAATAGCCCAGGGAGAACAAAATCATCCCCACTGCCGCATACCGGAGATATTTGTTTCTGCGGAGTCTTTTAGCCCTTTCTCCGTCTTTTTTTATTTCCCTCCTTAGGGTATCCTTTATCTTGTCGGGGTCTGGTTTATTCATAGCAATTTGGGTGATGAACAGTACGTTGAGCAATGCTTTAAGTACTGATTTCTGTTCCGGATCACGGATTTGTTTATCCAGCATATCCAGTTCGGCCTCGGTAGCCGAACTATGCAGGTATTTTACTAAAAAGTGCTCTGATTTTTTGTTTTTCATGATTTCATGACTTCAATAGTATTATGCTTAAAATTTTCAATACCCTGATATTTTTAATAATTTTTTTTAATATTGACATATTTTATGTCTAAAAAAATAGTTTTATGTATTCCGGGGGTCAAGAAGATTTTGTTCAGCGTCTGAAGGACGGAGATGAAAGAGCGTTTATGTATCTGGTGGACAAGTACCATCAAAGATTGTATTCTTATTGTCTGGCCCTTGGAAATGACCACTCCACTTCCGAGGATATCGTACAGAATGTTTTTATTAAAACCTGGCACTTCAGAAAAAAGCTGAATCCTGAGTTTTCTTTCCAGGGATTCTTATACAAGACAGCATATAACGAGTTTCTGATGGAATACCGCAGGAACAAAAAAGTAATTCTGCTGGAACATACCCACTACAGCCTGTTGAACGAAGTCGCCGGATCACTGGATGAAGAAGCACTGGAACGGATGATTGAACAGGTTACTGCAGAGATCCAGAAACTACCGAAAAAATGTCGTGAAATTTTTACGCTCAGCAAAAGGGAAGGACTAACCAACATGGAAATTTCTGATTATCTGAATATTTCCATCAAAACCGTGGAAGCCCATATTACCCAGGCTTTTTCCATTCTGAGACAGAAGCTCGGGGACAAGTATGAGTCATTTTTGTTTATATTCTTCAGTCGTACGATGCCCGAATGAGCTTCTCCTGTAATAAATGTGCCATATACGGAGTGGTAAAACAATATGGGAACAGCGTTGTTTTATTTCAGGAATTTTACTTTTTGCCGAGGTTATTCCTGCCCGGCATAGCCTTCTTAGGGGCTGGCACAGGAGGTATTTGTCTTACTCTTGCTTTGCATATTCAACGGCTTTATCATCAACTCATAAGGCGGGTTGCGGCCCTGTTAAAAAGAGCTAATGTTTATATTGAAAATTAAACATTTTGTATCTTTACGAGAAACAAGGGGCATGGCAAAAAAGAAAAATATTACGGGGCAGCAGATCGTCTCATGGTTTATGGATTATACGCTGGAACACGATCGCGAACCGGCTTCGGTTTATAAATTCTGTAAGGAATACAACATGGAAGAAAGCAGCTTTTATGAACATTTTGGTTCGTTTGACGCTGTTAAATCTTCGATATTCTCCACGTTTTTCGACCATACGCTGGAATTACTCCATAAAGACGAAATGTATAATGACGCTAACGCCAGAAACCAGCTGCTGAGTTTCTATTATACTTTTTTTGAGGTTTTAACTGCAAACAGAAGTTACGTCATGCTGGTTCTGCAAAACAAAAAGCGGATACCCGACCATCTGAAAATGCTGCATAAACTCCGCGAAAGCTTTATCAGCTATGTGAACGGTCTGGATATAAAAACGCTGGACATCGACCAGGAACAGGTGCAGAAGTTACAGCGAAAGGCTATTTCCGAAGGGGCATGGGGACAATTGCTTTTTACACTGAAGTTTTGGCTCGATGACCGTTCTTCCGGCTTTGAAAAAACAGATATTCTGATAGAGAAATCCGTCAATAGTTCTTTTGACGTTCTGGAAGCTACCCCGTTACAAAGCTTAGTAGATCTGGGAAAGTTTATTTTCAAGGAAAAAATGGCCATGTCGTAAATGAAAACAATAGATAATATACCCACTTCCAAAATTCAGCGGGCTACAAAACTGGTACAGACCGGGGCCAAAGTCGGAGTCAATTACCTCAGGTATTACGGAAACAGGATGGCCACCTCGGAAGAAGAGGCCAAGGAAAAACTCAACCTGGATAATGCAGCGGATATTTACGGCAGTCTCAGGGAGTTAAAGGGCAGTGCACTTAAAGTTGCTCAAATGCTGAGTATGGAAAAGAATATACTGCCGAGAGCCTATGTCGAAAAGTTTTCCCTGTCCCAGTTTTCCGTACCGCCATTGTCCGCACCGCTGGTGAACAAGACTTTCAAAAAATATTTCGGAAAAGTGCCGTCCGAAGTGTATGATTCCTTTAATCCCGAGGCGGTTCATGGTGCCAGTATCGGACAGGTGCACCTGGCTGAAAAAGACGGAAAGAAACTGGCTGTAAAGATTCAGTATCCGGGGGTGTCGGACAGCATAAATACCGATCTGGCGCTCGTAAAACCCATCGCCCTGAAAATGTTCAATATCAAGGGGAAGGATGGCGATAAATATTTTAAGGAAGTCAGGGATAAACTGATAGAAGAGACCGATTATCTGCTGGAAGTTAAACAGAGCCAAAGCATAGCGAATGCCTGTCGACATCTGCCTAATCTCAGGTTTCCGGAATATTATGAGAATCTTTCTTCGGAAAAAATCATAACTATGGATTGGATGGATGGGGAACACCTTTCCGAATTCACGGCACACAATACGGATGCCGCGGCCTCCAATATCCTCGGGCAGGCACTATGGGACTTTTACATGTACCAGATCCATCAATTGAAGAAAGTACATGCAGATCCACATCCGGGAAATTTTCTGGTATCGCAGGATAATCAGTTGATCGTGTTGGATTTTGGTTGTATCAAAGCGATCCCCGATTCGTTTTACACACCCTATTTTGAACTGGCTGAAAAGGAAAATATTTCCAATCCCGAGTTTTTTCAGAAGAAACTCTTCGAACTGGAAATCCTCCGTCCCGATGATTCTCCCGAAGAAATCAGGTTCTTTACCAATATGTTTCAGGAAATGCTGAGCCTTTTTACACAGCCTTTCCACCAGGAGGTATTTGATTTTTCCGATAGTGTCTTTTTTGGTAAGATCGCCGAACTGGGCAAAAAATATGCGCAGAATACGGAATTGCGTAAGATGGATGGCAGCAGAGGGTCCAGGCATTTTATTTATATCAACAGAACATTTTTCGGGCTCTATAATCTGATGCATGACCTCAAAGCCGGTCGGGTCAGGGTGAATCATTTCAAACTTTTCGTTTGAGATGCTTTGCGTCATAGGACCTCAGTGTTTCAGACAGGTTGTGCAGGGTAAACCTGGTCCCGGATCAATCCGGATCGTTATCTGGCCGGGAGGCAACCTCTAAGGACCGTATTCCGGGATGAACACCAATACCTTATCGTATGCGGATATTAATTACAGGAACCACAGGATACATCGCTAAACGGCTGGTTATTAAATTACTGGATGGTGATCACCAGGTCATTTGTTGTGTTCGTGATCTGCAACGGATTCCGGATGAAATCGCTTCCAAAGGCGGAATTGAGTTTATTAAGGTAGATTTTCTGGATACGGAAGATGTTCTTTTTCCCGAAGACATCGATGTGGCTTATTATCTTATTCATTCTATGGCGGCTGCCGGGGATGACTTCGCGGACCTGGAGCAACGATGTGCACAAAACTTCAAGGCACTGATCGCTAAAACGACATGCCGGCAGGTCATTTATCTGGGGGGTATCGTAAATGACAAATCGCTTTCCAAACACCTTAAATCCCGTCTGGCAGTTGAAAAGGCCTTAAAATGCGACACCTATGCGTCGACTATATTCAGGGCCGGAATCATTGTGGGAAGCGGTAGTGCTTCTTTTGAGATTATCCGTGATATCGTGGAGAAACTACCTGTTATGATCGCTCCTAAATGGCTGAACACCCGTACACAACCTATTGCTATCCGCGATGTACTTCATATATTGGAACGGGCCGCGGGGAGAGAGGAGGTCATGGGCAGGTCTTTTGATATTTGCGGACCGGATATACTCACCTATAAACAAATGTTGTATCAGTTCGGGGAGGTAAGAGGCCTGAAACGATATATATTCACCGTACCCGTGCTTACGCCGAGGCTGTCTTCGTACTGGCTCTATTTTGTAACGTCCACATCTTTTAGTCTGGCAAGAGCCCTGGTAGACAGCATGAAAGTGGAGGTGATCGCCAGCCCCAGCCAGATCAATGAAATATTAGAGGTTCTGCCGATTTCCTATAAAGAGGCAGTCCGGCTTGCATTTCAGAAGATCGAGCAAAACGCTGTTATTTCCAGTTGGAAAGATGCTATCAGCAGCGGGGTTTTTCACGATCAGTTATCAGATCATATCCAGGTGCCCAGTCATGGTTGTTTTAAAGATGTACGGTCCAGCGCTGTAATCGATGAAACGTATACGCTCGAGAGAATCTGGTCTATCGGCGGGAAAAACGGCTGGTACAAGTTTAATCTCCTCTGGCGTATTCGGGGGTATCTGGACAAGGCATTCGGCGGAGTCGGATTGCGTCGGGGCCGCAGACATGACACGAAGCTGGAAGCAGGGGATCCCCTGGACTTCTGGCGGGTTTTACTGGCCGATAAAAAACAAAAACGATTGCTGTTGTTTGCGGAGATGAAATTGCCGGGAGAGGCCTGGCTGGAGTTCAGGATTGTGAAAAGCACATTGTTTCAACGTGCTGTTTTCAGGCCCAAAGGGCTTTGGGGACGCCTCTACTGGTATATGGTACTGCCTTTTCACGCTTTTGTCTTCCGGGGAATGATCAATGCTTTGGTACGCAAATGAAAAAGACAAGTATCCGTTTTCCGCATCAGCTTTTTAAAAATTTGGATTTACTCCCGAAAGACGCTCCTGTTTTTGTCGTAGAAGAAACTTTGTTTTTTAACCCATATAGTTTTCACAAACAGAAACTCCTGTTCCACCGGGCTTCCATGAAATACTATGCAGATTATCTTTCCGACCATGGTAAGGTAGAAACCGAAATAGGCCTTGTAGCTATGGCTCGCAATTTTAAAAGGGCAGGGTTCAGAGCATAATCTCAAATACCTATACTCATTAACTTGATAACCTATGAACTCTTGCCTAAACTAAGGGATCATTTGCTAAAGGACCTAAATACAAAAGAGGCTGTCTAAAAAGTCAAGGCAGCCTCTTTTTTATTCGGGTAGGTGTATCCGAGAAAAATCTCAAATACGCAAATCTCAGGGGTTGAAAAAACTTTTTAGACGCCCTCCGTCTTTTTTATCCGGATCGGCCTAAAAGTTGGAATTCACAATATTTCCGGCGAGTTCGGCGTTGACAAAATCTAAAGGAATCACGCCGTATATTCCTTGGTCTGCCGTGGAAAAATAGCTGTTTAGCATAGGGTTTATCTCATTTGAGACTCCCGGTATATTAGGAATGGCCCATAAGATTTGTTTGTAACCACTGGCAAAACTCACAAAAAGAGTATTACCGGTTCCTTCGGCTTCAAAAGCTTCTTCCATGACCTGTACCACCTTATCAAATTTGGCAGTGTTGCTGCTTACTACGTATTCGTCCTGTATACGCAGCGAATAGCTACCATTATCAATGGTGAATGTAGTCTTGTCCCCCCAGCTGTGACTCGCATTTATCCCTATGTTTTCACTGGTACCGAACCTTCGGAATAGTACTATTTTTCCCCGGGCTTCTCCCAGTTCGGGAATACCGGGGGCCAGGTACCAGAGTGTGGGGTCCTGCTGTACATAGGCATTAAACGCTTCCGGGAAAGACATCGTATTACCTTCGGCGTTGTACTCCTGCTTAACGCTCATGATAATCGTTTCGTCAGGATGCTGCTGCAAAAACTGTTTGCACGCATTCAGAACATCATCAAAATTCAGGTGTTGGTATATCGATCCGTGATGAATAACAAAGGCGTCCTGGTAATGCCGGCATCGGATATCCAGAAAGCGCACTCCTATTTCCAACTGTTGGGAAATAGATAGTTCCTGGGTTTTGGCGGTTCCGCTGACCGGTTCGTGCCGCGCTCCGCTGTCGTGTGTTCCGGGAATCGTGAGGTTGTTCAAAGAAACAGCGTCCGGTAAATAAGACATCCAGTTAGCCACATCTTCCGTATTGAACGTTACGAGCGAAACTTCCTCGGCATGCAGTACTCCGTTTACAGTACCCGGAAGTAGTTCTTCTTCCTGACTACAGGAAAAAAGTGTCATTGCGGCTGCGACAGCCATCCATAGATTTTGTTTTAAGTAGGTCATTTTTTGTTTTTTTTAATTGTAATACACTGTTTGTTAAATGATCATATTTTTCAACAAGATAATCGTTTACGGGAAAAGTTTTGTTATGTAGCTATTACTTAAGTATTAGGATACGGTATGGTATGGCCCGGCGTTTCGATATAAAAATCTCGGGAAACCGGGCCTTACGGTGTTCCGAATAGGACCTTTACATGATAATTTCATCCTTTTTAGCACTTCCGGGAAGGTGAGCTTATAGGGGTTGAATCTGAAAGTAAAGACTTCGGAGGCGGAAGACACATGAAATTGTCGTTGTTCTTATCATTTTTCATTGAATCCCAACAGGGTTATGATTTTATGAAATATTTCAGTGTTTTCGTATACGCCGGTAAAAGTTCCGGAATGCGGGCCATAGGCAAATACGGGAACCATAACCCCGGTATGGTCGTGCGTGGTAAAACTTCCCTCGATAAACGATGTGTGAATATTTCCCTGAGGGATACTAAAACCGGAGGTCTCATGGTCTGCGGTGATGATGACCAGGGTATTTTTATGGGTGTCTGCAAATCGTATGGCTTCGGTAACAGCTTTGTCAAAATCGATAGCTTCGGTAATGATCATCCCGGTATTGTTGGCATGTCCGCCCCAGTCTATCTGTGCGCCCTCTATCATGAGAAAAAAGGGTTTTTGCTTGTTATCCAGGTATTCCAGTCCGTATCCGGTAGCTTGTGCCAGGTCATTTTTTCTTCCTTTCAAAACAGAGGGAACCTCGTTGGGAGCCATAAACCAGCAAACCTTTTCCCCGGTAGAGGCTGTGATATCCTTTACCTGGTCCGCTACGGTAAATCCGGATTGTTTTACCACAGCTTCAAAATCGTTCTTACCGCCACCGATGAGCAGTGAAATTTTACTCCGGAGCAGGTCACGGGCTATACGCGCAGATTCCGAACGTTCTTTTTGATGCGCGTAGAATGCCGAAGGTGTGGCCCCTGTAATCCGGTCGGTCGTGATAATCCCCGAAACAAAACCGTGTTTATCCAGAAATTCGGTGATATTCTCCAGGGGCTGACCTTCCGTACCGGTTCCTATGGCGCGGTTATTGGTTTTTTCTCCGGTAGCAAGGGCTGTTCCGGCAGCAGCGGAATCCGTAGTAAAGTCATCTGCCGATTGGGTTTTCATCAAACCGATGCTCTTCAACTGGGTAATGGTAGCGGTGTTGTTGTTGGCAAATACGGCTGCGGAGAGTTGTGTTAGCCCAAAGCCATCACCGATGAGCAGTATTACATTCCGGATTTCTTGGTCCTTTCCGTCGTGTTCAAAATCAGGTATATAGGGTGTCGAATACCCGTTATTGGTAAAAGTGCGTTCTTTTAGGCTTCGGAGATACGCTGAGGAAGCCGCAGGCTGGTCGGTATTGATATAATCTACACCCAGTTCGGTAAAAGCTTTCCAGGCAGACTTGGTATCCGGGGCTCCCCAGAAACGAAAGGGCTTACCTGTGCTATGGGCTTTTTCTATGACCGATACGACACTTTTTTTATCTTCTGCAGTAAGCCTTCCGAGGCCGTTCCACACGGAATAATCTGCAAAATTGACACTGACCAGGGCTACTTTGTCCCAGTTGGAGCCCGGCCGATGGTCTGGGTCCTGCCAGTCGAACATAATATACTCGGGGTAATTATTGTAGTTTTCCGGGGCCGGGCGGTTTCCGGATATGACAAAACGAATATTGGGGCTGGAAGTGAGTTCCGGGTATTTCTTTAACACGTTTACGATCTCCTTTAAAGTACTTTCCGCCTCAGATTTAAGGTCGATGAGCAGTTGAATATCATCTGTGATCTTTCCTGCTTTTACTTCCCTTGACAGCGGATCAAGGTAAAGTGATCGTATGGTGTTGTTCGGTATGATCTCACTTTCTGCGTGAGTGGCATAAAGAGTCTTGTCTTTCAGGAAGACATCCACTTCGATAGATGTCAGGCCATTGGCATAGGCATTCCAGAAAGGAGATTTCTGTTCGTAGTCGTTATGTGAGTGAATTTTAAAGGAATCGTAATGCTGTGCGTCTATGGTTTGTACCGAAGACAAACAGATGGCCGCAATGGCCCATACATGTGTTAATTTGAACATATAAAGTGATTTAAATAAAGGGTGTAATATATAAAAACACCCTTTACCGGATTAAAATTTATTACCAGCCCTTATTTGGTGCAATTCCTGACGACCGGATTACGGTGTTGGGGATAGCCCACACGTTCATATAGGAAGGATCGAAATTTCGGGCAGGCCATACTTCTTCCAGTGTATAATCGGAAAAGGGATCGGAACGGTCTGTGTGAATTCGCCCGTACAGCGGTTGGCTGTAGACTTCCCTGGCATCTCCCCAGCGTACGAGATCGAAATGGCGATTGGCAAATTCTCCGGCCAGTTCCACGCGGCGTTCGTGCTTTAGATCTTCCATAGTCGCTCCGGAAACAGGGGGCAGCCCGGCCCGGTCTCTTACCTGGTTCAGGGGAGCATCTCCGTTGCTGCCCTGCATGATCAACGCTTCCGATTTCATCAGCAGGACCTCTGCATAACGCATCAGGGGAACGTTGTACATCGTAGAAGGAAAGTCGCCATTGGTATTGATGTAGGTGCCTACCGGGTTGGAATAACCGTATTCCACCATGTATTTGTTGAACTGGAATCCGGAAAGAGAGTTTTCGGATTGAAAATAGCGGGTTTCACCAAAGTACTCAAATTCATCACCGTACTTTAAGATGGTCACCTCACGCCTGGGGTCTCCTTCCTCGAATTCGCGGTACAGGTTTTCGGTGGGTTGGTAATATCCCCAGCCGTTATAACTGCCCCAGCCTTTGTTTTCCAGCATACAGCCCGGAAGTATACTTCCAGCATTGTTGGTCACACTGGAGTTTACCGACCAGATATATTCCGTGGCCCAGTTGCTTTCGGCACTGTGCAGGGTGCGGAAATCCCGGTCCGGATCGTTCGTATCGATAAGCGCTCTTCCGGAACCTGAATTGGTTACGGCATCGCAGGCGGTTACGACATCGGCGTATTTGGAATTGTCGTACTGTGCCCAATACAAATAGGTTTTTGCCATATAGGCATAGGCAGCATCTTTGTGGGGACGGCCGTAATTTTCGCTTTCCAGATCAGTAAACAGCGGAAGGAGGGAAGCAGCACTTTCCAGGTCGGCTATGATCTGCCGGTAATTTTCAATAACGCTTTCCGGTCTGGTAAAGGTGCCCGCTTCCTGGGTCATATTTTCTTCGGTAACGATGGGAATACCACCGTTGGGGCCGTTGTCGCCATACGTATGTGCCAGCCAGAAATAATAGAATGCCCTCATAAAGTGAGCTTCTCCCAATAAACGGTTTTTCAGGGTTTCGTCCATGTCAATGTCCGGTACATTAGTGAGTACTTCATTGGCACGCCGGATGGTGCTATATCCGTTGGGGTATAAGCTGTTCATGTAACTCTCGTCCCCGCTGAGATTAAAATTTTTGATATTGTCCGGTCCGGCATTCACACGTCCCGTAATCATATCGTCCGAAGCATTGATGTACCAGAAATATCCTCTTCCGAAGTCGTCGGGCAGGTATTGGTACATGCTGTTTACCGCTTCTGTAGCATCTTGTTCATTACTCCAGAAAGTTTCGTAAGAGGCACTTCCCTTGGGTGTCAGGTCCGTAAAGTCGTCGGAACAGCTGTAGGAAGCCAAACCGATAACCCCGGCAGTTAGTATATGTATGATTGATCTTTTCATTTTTTTTGTTTATTAGTTTGTAGTTTTTCGTTGTTTGTAAACTACCGGTGAAATCAGAATTGGAAGTTTAAACCTAAGGTGTAAACACCGGATAAGGGGTACCTGCCTATATCGAGTCCGTTATTACCTACCTCGGGGTCCAGCCCGGAATAATTGGTCATGGTAAAGACGTTGTCTGCCGAAAAGAAAACCCTCAGCGAGGCCTGGTCTCCCATAAATGCGAGCGCTTTTTCCGGTAGATTATAACCTAAGGTGATGTTTTTCATGCGCAGATAAGAGGCATCTTCCAGGTACCAGCTCGATGAATTGCCATAGGTATGGTTGTTGTCGCTGGTAGATAATCTCGGAATGCCGGTATGGGTGTTTTCCGGACTCCAGGCATTGAGTACACGGTTGTCCAGGTTGTACCCCTGAAGGGAGGCGTTGTAGGTAGACAGCTTATACCCGTTAAAGGCCTTGGCGCCGCCGACCCCCTGGAAGAACATGCTGAGATCGAAGTTCTTGTAATTGAGATTCAAGGTAAAGTTATACGTTACGTCAGGCTGGTAATTACCCATAAACACCCGGTCGTTATCATCGATCTTTCCGTCACCGTTGGTATCTGCAAATTTAAAGTCTCCCGGAACGGCATTGGGTTGTATTAATTGCCCGTCAGGGCCTGTATAGGCATTGATCTCTTCCTGGGTCTGGAAAATACCCTGTTGCGGAATAAGATGATAGGAATACAAGGGTTGTCCTACTTTAGAGCGAAAAGGCGTGAGGATGCTCCGTACATTATCGCTATGGGCGATATAGTCTATACCACCGTTACTGTATCCGTGGAGATTAACGAGTTTATTGTCGAGAAGGGAAGCTCCGGCGGTAATCCCGTATTGCAGATCCCCGATGGTATTGTTGTAATTCAATGCGAATTCCCATCCGGTATTTTTCACTTCACCGCCGTTTACATCCGGTGCCAGGGTTCCCTGGTGTGCATCTTCGAGTCCCGGAATGATCATTTGCTTGGTCCTCTTCTCAAAATAATCTACGGTGAGCCCGAGCGTATTGTTAAACAGGCTGGCATCGAGACCGATATCGATAGACTCGGAGGTTTCCCATTTCAGGTTCGGATTGGATTGGCGTCCGAGATAAGTGCCTTTGTCGTCCAGGCCGCTGCCTTCCCCGGTAGCTACCATAGTGTTGTACATGGGGACGTCGTAAGAATAGTACCCCACAGAATTGATATTCCCGATCTGTCCCCAGGAAGCCCGTAGTTTAAGATCGCTTACGGCATGTATATTCTCAAAGAAGGCCTCATTTCCTATTCTCCAGGCAGCAGAAGCCGAGGGGAAGTAGTCCGATTGGTTGCTTCTGGCCAGGCGGGAGGAAGCATCTCTCCGTAAACTGGCAGTGAGGTAATACCGGTTGTCATAGTTATACATTACCCTTCCGATGGCAGAGGTTAGCGCGTCTTCGTAAACATCGGTTTCCGGCATGAGTACCGAGGTGGCGTTGCCCATGTACTGGTTGTACGGTTCTTCACTGCTGAAACCCTGTCCTTCCTGGTAGTAATATTCGTAATCCGTATGCTGGGAAGAATAGATTGCTGTGGCGTTCAGATGGTGCTTCCCGAAAGTTTTGTCGTAACTGATCTGGTTGTCCCATATCCATTTATTGGTGGTCGCATTGCTCTGGTACAGGTAGTTGTTGAGATTGGTCCTGCCCAATTCCGGGATACGGGGCTGGAATTTCTTATACCGTTGTCCGGTGTAGTTATAGGAATATGTAGATTTGAATTTCAACCCGTCGAGGATATCGTATTTAAAATAAACATTGGCGTTTATAAAGTCAGTCGGGTTGGTGGTTGTGGGGCGGAGTAAGAGGGCAACGGGATTGTATACATCTCCGTAGGCGCCGGCAAACTGGGCAAGCTCTTCCGGAACCACGCCCTGGTAAGTACCGTCGTCATTGTAGACAGAAGCTGCGGCAGGCATATATATGGCATTGATAATAGACCCGCTGTATGCACTGGAGGTATTGGTGCCCACAGCATCGGTCCTGGAATAATACACATTTTCTCCTATGGTGATCTTCTCGGTAAGGTCAAAATCTGTCTTTACCCTGAAGTTGTAGCGCTCTCTTTGAGTGCCGATGAGTACACCTTCTTTTTTCTGATAGCCAAAAGAGGTCATATACCTCACGTTTTCAGCTCCTCCCGAAACATTGGCATTGACATTGTATAAGGTTGCCGTCCTGAAAATTTCGTCCATCCAGTTGGTACGCGTAGTCTGTCCCCATGGGTTTTGCTCCGCATTATGTGCTGATAACCTTGATGCCCCTGCATTATCTGCCGCGGTGTTATATGCCCAGGCCTGTTGTTCTGCATTCAGTGCCGTAGGAAGGTTGTTGGCTTTCTGGAACCCGGTGTACACATCAAGGGACACTTTGGGTTTTCCGCTTTTTCCGCTTTTGGTCTCAATCACGATGACCCCGGATGAAGCCTGGGCACCGTATATGGCTGCTGCCGCAGCATCTTTTAATACCGAAATGGAAGCGATGTCGTTAGGGTTTATGGGTGGACCGTAATAAGGAACACCGTCGACAACAGTTAAAGGAGATTCCGTGGCAAAAGATCCGTAACCGCGAATTACGATTTGCCCGTTCTGGGTAGGGTCACCCCCCTGTTGCAGTACGGTAACACCGGGAAGGTTGCCCTGTAAAAAATCGTTGACGTTACTTACGGGCCTGCTTGCTATCGACTCCACGTTTTCCACGGTAGCGACGGCAGCGGTAAGGTCCCCTTTTTTGGCCGAACCGTAACCGATAAGAACAACTTCGTCGAGCTGGTTGATTTCATCTTCGAGTTCTATATACAGTTTTTCACCGGCTTTGTAGCGAACTTCCCGGGGGGTATATCCCATAGAGGAGACTTTAAGTATTCCTTCCTCCTGGTTGACGGACAGGGTAAAATTACCGTCAAAATCGGTAGAAGTCCCTTTTCCGCTACCGTTGTCCGCAACGACCGTTGCGGCAGGAATAGGGGCATTGTCTTTTTTGGAAACTACTGTTCCTTCAAGGATCTGCTGTGCCATAAGTCCTGTAATACAGAACAGGTTCAGCAAGATCGATAATACAGTACTTTTTCTCATGTGAATTACAGTTTGATTTACCTCCGAAAGGTAATATGCCATCGCTTGTAGAGGGTGTAAAATGGGGTCATAAAGGTGCTTTCAGCGCTCGTTTATGGTGCTTCTGTGGTAGGGAAAGGAGTATATTTGTTGCATTAACAAAGGCGTAACAATGGCATAATCCGGCCTTAATTTGCCTGGCTTTCTTTTTGATTTCGGTATTGTCTCGGGTTGTGACCATACCTTTTTTTAAAGGCTTTGCTAAAGTATTTCGGATCGTTAAAGCCACATTCGAAACTGATTTCGGAAATGTTCAGACTCTTCTTCTGCAGGAGATAACTGCTTTTTTGCAACCGCAGTTCGTGTATCACTTCGGAAGGTGCCTGGTTAAAGACTTCCTTGAAGACCCGGTAACATTTGGCTCTCGATATTTCCAGGTCTGCGATGAGTTGTTCCACGTTAAAAGAAGGGTTGCCCAGCTGTTGCTGAATGAGATCAAGACCTTTTTGTGCAAGTTTTTCATGGGGTGTCATCATCTCCTCACCTTCGTGGCTTGCCAGCATAGGGAAACGGTTTTTTTCGCGCTGATAAGCTTCCCCCTTCCGGAGTAGGGAGTGTAAGGTTTTGATAATAAAGTGCTTTCGGGTAGGAAGGTTAATCACACTGTCGATGCCCAGCTCGATAAGGTGCTCCCGGAAATTTACATTCAGACGTTCCGAAATGTAAATACCGGGAAGGTATTTATCTTTTTGCCGTAAGCTTCGGATGAGGTCATGGGAAAAAGGAAGGTCGTAAATAACAAATCCGTGGATATCCAGTTGCTTCAGGGCAGTTTGAAGGTTTGCGGCATCGTCTTCAAAAATGAGGTTGATGTTTTTGTCATCCAGCAATTGCTGTGCGATAGCCATATCGTATGCCGCGCAATGTACCAGTACATTTTTTTTATCTTTCGGGAGATGCTTTTTGGTGTTGAGGTGCTTCCATAAAATACGGGTGTCTTCTCCCTGTTCCGCATCGGCATAGGTCACCGGTAATTGTATGGTAATCTGTAATGTGGTATTTTTTGGGTTGAGGTGTAGCTCTCCCTCCATGTCGCGGATCAAGGATTGAAAGGCCCGGTAATACGGACTAAACAGTGAAATGTTTTCCCAGTTCGTTGTAACCATATTGCTCTGTGTACTCAGGGAGACCAGGATTTGCCTGGTTTGCAATGAGACTTCAACAAAAAGGCGGTGTTCTTTTTCGATGTATTTCAGAAGGTCTGTGGTGATATACCGGATTAGGAGCTTAAACCGAAGACTGTCCATCAGTATCATTTTCTCTTTTTCTTGCCCTGAAAATCTGATCTCCAACCGGGTTTTCGAACCGGATAACTGCGGAGTGAGCCCTTCCGCAAAATCTTTGAGCTTTACCGGAACTTTCCGGATATCTCCCAGTTCTTCTACCTGGTCGAGATATTTCCATTCCTCCAATGCCCGAAGCAGGATATCGACCTGTTCCGAAAGTTGGTCTTTGACCGAAGGGGACAGCTTAATAGTTTCGAGCTGGTTCAGGATGTGGTGTATGGGAGGCTTAAATTCCGAGAGGATAAAGGTCTTGAATTTTTCGATCTCAAAATCCTTGTCTTTTAATTGTTGATAATAGCGGAGCAATTGATCTTTCTGGTCCGATACTTCCCTGTTTTTCCGGTCCAGATCTTCATTGATACGGATAAGTGTGTCTTTTTGATCTTCTATGGTTCTGGTCCGTTGCTGTATTTTTTCTTCGAGTTTTCTCTGGTTCCCGATAGAAATCCTGTGTTTACGATAGCTGTATATGAGCACTATGCTAAGCACAACAACGATTAACAGAATGAAAAACCATGGAGTTTTATAGAAAGGAGGAGCTATTGTTAAGGTGATTACCGAAGAAATTGATGCATTGGCATCGTCTCCTTTCCTGACGAGCAGCCGATACGATCCCGGTTGAAGATGATCGTAGTGAATCGCAGTATCATTCAGTGGAATCCAGTTTTTGTCATATCCTTCCAGTTGATAAAATACTGTAGTTTTTCTCTTGGAAAAAGAAACGGGAATCAATTCCGCATGTAAACTGTTATCGGAATATGTCTTGGTATACGACTCGGTATAATTCTCTTTATGGTCTATTTTTATCTTTAGTTTCGGCTCGGGTAGTTGCAGGGTCATAGCTTCGGGCTGGAAGTAGTTAAGTCCGTGGATTCCTCCGAAATACAGCATTCCCTTATTGTCCTGGTAATAGGAGCCTTCGGAAAACTCGGCGCCCTGCCATCCTTCTTCCGGAGGAAAGGTGTTGATACTAAAGTCTCTTTTATCTATGGAAGCAATGCCTTTGGTGGTACTTACCCACAGGGCATCCCTGTTGGGTAAAAGGCTGTATACCATGTGGCTGGGCAAGCCGTTTTCTTCGGTGATCCTGCGAATTACAATACGGTTACTGAGGTCGTAAACGGTAATTCCTCCGAGCGTTGCAATCCAGTAGTAACCGGTTTCGGGATCTGTGTAAATATAATATACGCTATTGCCCGTAAGTCCGGCATTGAGGTTTATTTCTTCTGTTTCGCCGGTACGGATATTCAATAGCACCATACCATGGTTTTCCGAAGCCAGAGCAATACTGTTTCCGTCTTTGACCAGCTGACGAAAGTGATATTTGTCCAGTTTTTCCCGGCCGGGAAAATATGCGAAAGAACTTTTGCTTTTGTTGTAAAGAGCAAGACCACCCCAACAGGCTATCCAGAGTGAATCTTCTGTTTCCAGGAAGGCGTAATTGCGGTTATTGGGGAAATCCTTATGATCTTCGGCACTTAAGAGTTCGTAGGTTTTTCCCGTGATGTGGATCAGGCCGGCATAGGTGCCCGCCCAAAGGGAACCGTCCGATGCGGTATGCAGGCTCCGGATGCGTCCCCAATCCGGTGTTGTCCGGGTTTCTTCGATGGGGTAATGCAGATAACAACCGGCTTCCTCACTGTAATAGTACAGCCCCCGGGTATAGTATCCCAGCCATATACTGCTGTTGTGGTCTTTGGTGATGGCACGGATGGTTTCATTGGGCAGGTGTGGAAAACGTTGTGGATGCGGAAATATGGTGTTTATATTTTGTGACTCTTTGTACACCATGCTGATGCCTCCGTCTTTATGGGCAAGCCAGATGTTGTTAAAACGGTCTTCATACAGTTTTTCTATATCGTTACTCTTAAAGCTGTACTCCGAATACGGATCGTAAGTGTAATTGACAAACTGGTTATTATAAATATTCTCACTGGTATTGGGGAGGATAAAAAGACCTTTTTCGCGTGTGGCATACCAGATATTCCCATTTTCGTCTTTAAGGATATCCTTGATGGTCACACCGGGAAATTGTGCCCACAGCATATTCTTCAGGTTAGTGGTCTGGTAGTCTTCACCGGGAGAATAAAACGGTATTTCTACAAATTTGCCGTCCTTTAATTTAAAACAGGAACTGTCGGAACATACCCGGATGGTATTGTTGTCGTCTGTGATAAGTTCCCGGATATTGTGGTCGAAATAATAATTTTGAAACCGGCCGTCGCCCAGATATCTGCTCACGGCCTTGTTGTCGGTAAGCATCCAGATGTTTTGGTGTTCATCTTTAACGAATGCGGAAATGACATTACCGGCAATGGAGGAATTGTCTTCCAGATCGTGTTTATAAACGGTAAATGTATGCCCGTCGAAGCTGTTGAGCCCATCCCAGGTACCGATCCACAACATACCGTCTTTGTCACTGATTATATCGTAGACCGAATTGTTGGACAATCCGTCCCGGGTTGTAAAAGTGTTGAACTTTAATTGCTGGGCATATCCCGGCATAGTCAGGAAAAAAAACAGGCAGGAACCAAGTAGATATCTCAAGTGTATTTTTGGGCGCAGTATAATACCGGAGTATTACTGCAAGAAGAATAAATGTTTATGTTTTTGTTATATTTATTTTTCAGGGTGTGTAGATCTATATAGATTCAGATCCGTAGTTTCGGATTGTGAGTGCCACCGATAGTTTTATTGATTTAAATCCGACTTTAGTTGTACCAGGTCGCCCAGTAATTTGGTCTGTTGTACCTGAGCATCCAATCCCATGTGTTTTGCTATTCGAAAGACTTCCAGGTTTAGGGTGTCTATTTCCGTTCTTCGTTTGTTCCTGATGTCCTGCAGGGTGGAAATAAACTGGCCGTCGGACATTTTACTGATGGAAATAACCTGTTCCTCGATCTCTTCGGCTTTTAAGTCAATTCCTTTTTTTGAGGATATTAAAACGCACTCGCCTATGATACTTTTTGCAAGTGAAAAGGCTCTGGTATTCCGGTGAAAGATCCCGTTATCCACGTCTAACAGCGGACATATAGAATTGAATACACAATTTGCAATAGCCTTTTTCCAGATAATTTTATCGATATGTTTTTCGGTGACAAACCTGAAATCAGGGGAGTCCAGTTCCCTGACAACAGTTTCCGTAAGGATGGTGCTTTGTCGGATTGTACCGATGGGGGAGGGAGCTACAGGTTTGTAACGTACTTCATTTTCTGAAATAATCTGGCTGGTCGCAAAAAGGACACCCCGGTATATGTGCTTAAAATCGCGATTTGTAAAAGGCTGTTCAATACCCAGACCGTTCTGCAAAAGGATTATGGGAGTATGGCCGGCCTTGTGCTTCAGTTTTTCGGCGAGTTCTTCGTTGCCGAAAGATTTGTTGGTAAGGACAACGATACCGTCCAGGCCGGAAAAGTTAGACAGTGTATTGAATGTGATAGCTGCGGTCAGTTCCTGTCCGGTCCCGGTCTTTACCGTTAATTTTTCGGTATATTGTTTTCCGTGATCCACACTGCCCCGGATCAACCGGACAGTCTTTCCGTTTCGGCTCAGACAAACTGCCAGGGCCTTACCGATAGCTCCGGCGCCGATGATATATATGTTCATAGAAGTGTCTTTAAATGTCAGCGGGCTGATGTTTTTATGAAATATAATGAAAAAACCATAACATATCCGATTAATGCAGGTAAAGTGTTTCCCCGTCTTCCGGGATATGGCATCGGTCATAAAAATTCCGGCCTGCGATCTTACGCCTTATACATTTCCGGTTTTCGGTACAGGTACTGATCGCTTCGAGGTGGGTGACCAAAACGTGTATTTCGGGAAAAGCAGTGCAAAGCATACCGATGTGTCCGGTGGTCATGGTAACGGGATCTCCTGTGTCAAAAGTTGCTGCTCCACCGGCTACGGCTATGTATTGCGGCCGATACTTTTCGATAGTGGCCCTGACGTCATCGCACCAGATCGTATCGCCTGCCACATAGATGCTTTCACTGCCGGATGACAAAACAAAACCGTTGACCATACCCATTTTTTCTCCTATTTCTCCGGTGCCATGTTTGCCGGGAGTAAGCGATAATTGCACTCCTTTGAAATTTAAGGAGCTATCTATGGCACGGACATTGGTAAAACCGTAAGCTGTAACTGTTGCTGCAATATGCGCAGGGCAAATTACGGGAAGGTTTTTATCAAGAAGAGCAATGGCGTCGGCATCCCAGTGATCCGGATGGAGGTGAGTGATGATCACGGCATCGGTTTCTTTAGATAGCGTATTACTTGCCGGGGGGAAAAGGGCAAATCGACCAGTGGGTTTAACCGGGTATCCGCTGTCCAGGGAAAAACCCCGAAGGATGCTTTTTTACCCAGCATCGGATCGATTAAAAACGTAGTCGTGTTCACGGTCAATAAAACGGTAGCATTCCGCCATAACTGAAATTCCATATTGCTTGTTCTTTTTATGTAAAACCTTCCGGAAAGCCTTGATCTGTGTTTTCCGCTGAAAAAAAGCTAAATTAGTAAGCCGGTAGTACTCCGCAAAGAAGTTCACTTCCGGGTAACCCGCTTAACCATTGATGATGAATTACACAGCGTTTGAAGATTGCGGTTTAAAACGTAGTCTGGACATACTTTCCGGCAAATGGAAACCCCTGATTTTGTATCACCTTTTTCATGAAAAGGAAATACGGTTTATCAGGTTATGGCGTAAAATGCCCAGGGTATCAAAAAAAGTGCTGCTGGAACAATTGCAGCAAATGCAGGAACACCGTGTTATAGAGCGCATAGAACGTAAAGGCTTTCCGCCGGAGGTGTACTACCGGTTACACCGGGACACCGAATGGTTGGGCCCGGCTTTGCAAATGCTGGAACACTGGGGGAAAGGCAGGTAACCGTATCGATACCGGTATCATGTTTTATATACGACAGGAATGGTTTTTCCGATGCTCCGTATCACCATCGATATGACATGTTACCGGCAAGCCGATAAATGTTTCATCATCAGGTTCCGTAATCAGGAAAAAAAGTTCCTAAGTTTTACTGCGATTCAGCGAACGTATCGCAAAATATATAACAACTCCCAGGCCTCCTAAAACGGCGAGGGACACTATGACAAACAAGCTAAATAATAGTACTGCGGGAAGACCGGATAAAGAACTTGTCTCGGATACCGAATAATTTTTAGGGATATAGAGCAGATACGCCATATTATTATCCAACTCTTTGAGGTTTTTTACATACTCAGGAAATTCATCGGAAGTAACATATTTTTTCTGGCTTTTAAAATAATGATGAATCTTTAAAAGATCTTCGGAAGGCAAATAATTTATGTTTGCGTTATAATAAAAGGCATCGCAACTGATGTTTTTTTCCATATCGGAGATTCCCCATTTGTTGGGGAGTTTAATCCTGATATCGTGTATTCTGGTAGCGGGGTAATACAGGCTATATTCGTTTTTTCTCTGGCTTTCGCCCGGCAGTGTCAGGATATCGAGAAGGCTCAAAGGCAGAAAACGGGTGCTCAGCGTATTTTCATTCCCTTCCATAGGAGACCATATACTGTCCAGCTTATAGGATTCGTGTACGGTGAACCGGTTTTTAATACTGTCGTCGACAAAGGTAGGATTGTCAAGCGCAGTAACATGGTCGAAATAATTTTTGTAATAGTTGGAGAATTGTTTTTTAATAGACGAAATACCATTGGTTTTGAACAGGCTCCGCATATTATCGGCCTCGCCTTCATGATATACCGTTGTAACCCGAAGCGTAGCACCCTTACCGATCTCTTCCAGTTCGTATTCGTCCCGGACTTTGATGAGGTTACTGGAAAAAGAATGTATGGAATCCAAAGTTTTATTCCCTTTTTTCAATACAAGTCCGTATTCATAATCCGGGAAATAAATACGGTCAAAAGTACCTCCCTGGTACGTCATGGTAGGATCGTACCACAAGTCGTTTCCGGCACCGTCGATGACCTTAACGACACAGTGATCAAAGGTTGTTGGTGTGGGAAGTACGGCATTGATATTGTGTTTTAAGGCCGTATTGACAAGTACGGGATAGGCTTCTATTCCCATTTTTCGAAGCATGGTGACCATGAGCAGGCTTTTGTCCTTACAGTCTCCGTAGCGTTGTTCGAAGACCTGGTTGGGGGCGAAAGGTTTGTAGCTTCCCAGCCCCGATTCGAACCCGAGATAACGCACTTCTTCCTGTACGAAGTTCAGGACTGCGGCTATTTTTTCACCTTGTGTGCTGTAACCGGTTTCGATAGCTTTTATCCTGGCCAGCATTTCCGTACTGACGGGTTCTTTGACCCTGAAGACCTCCTCGCCCCAGTCGACGACATCCTGCCAGTTTCTGTATTCGGATATGAAAAGGTTCTGAAACGTAAATTTCCAGAAAGGGGTATTGTCTTCAAATTCTATTTTATCCGTATTCAGCATGTTCCAGCTATACCTGCTGAAATGTCTTTCTTTAGTAATCTTCGGTTTTACATCGGTATTGGTGGTTTTATATACCAGATCCCTGTTACTGAAAATGTCTATAGCTATTTTCCCGATGGGCTCCGCGTTATTCAGGGGATAAGTACCCGAAAAAATACCCTTATGTATAGGGTTAAAGCCCGTTATGGTCAAGCTGTAATCTATAATATCACCGACTCTGATATCGGAGAGATTGATGGTCGCGGAAAGTGTGCCGTCGTACAGGTAATTCTCCGCATTGGTTTCTCTTCGGATAACCTGAAAATGGTCGGGATTCAGTTTGTTTATAACCTTTCCTTTCCTGATGACGGAGATCTCATGGAATTCGAGGGTCTGGTATGTAGGGTCGTAATTGGCTGTGATATCCGATGCCGATTGTACACCCGCATTCTCAAATATTTTATAGACCCTCCTGTAGTAATTTTTTTGTTCAGGAATATGTGTCTGCTGATTAAACATGAGAATAGCATACCCCTCGGAAACCTCTTCGAGATCGATGTCGGGATCTGTTTCATAAGACTGCTGTTTTACCCAATGTGGTTTTTCGGAAGTGTGTACCTGGGAAAACAAATGAAAAACAAAGAAAAATGTAAGGGAACAGGTTAGGAATAAAGATTTCACGTGTGTGGTTAAAAGTTATTTACAGTCGTGCAAGATAGAAAAAACTCTGATACATCTTCCGGTTTACCATACATAAAGAAGAACTGTTTCTGATCGGAGCATCAATGGTCTTGGCCGGTGGCAGGAAGTTAATACCATAGTTTTAGTGCAGGTTGTCCCGGAGTTTCCGATACCTGAAACAAGGGTTTCCTCGCCGGATTTTATGCTGTTTACCCTCAAATATTAGATTTTGATCATTTTTCAAAAAATAATGGTTAGCCCTCAGGAGAGCTGTGGCAGTACATTTGCCATGTAAAAATAACGTAATATAATTTTAAGATGATGAAATTTAATTGGAGTACAAGAAAGATTGGCCTTTTTGCCATGACAGGAATAGTCATCATTTTGGTAATCGTAGCATTTGCCCCTACACATGATGATCAGAGCAAAAACAACGGGCAGGAAGCATCGTCTGTGATGCAGGTGGAGACGGCCCTTCCGGTATTTGACAAAATTACCGAATGGGACGAATATACCGGCAGGTTCGAAGCCAGTAATAGGGTGGAAGTACGTGCCCGTGTCAGTGGTTTTCTGGAAAAGGTGAACTTTACCGATGGGCAGATCGTAGAAAAAGGTCAGGTATTGTTTATCATCGACCAAAGACCTTTTCAAATTGAACTGAACCAGGCCACGGCGAATTATAACCAAGCTATGGCCACGCTCAAAACCACGGAAGACAACTATAACCGGGTGGAATCTCTGAGAGAAACAGGGGCGGTGTCCACGGAAGAATACGATCGCAGAAAGCAGGCACTGGCCCATGCAAGAGCGAGTCTGGAACTGGCACAGGCCAAAGTAGACCACGCCAGACTCAACCTGGAATTTACGGAGGTCAAAGCTCCGATTTCCGGTTTGGTGAGCCGGGACAAAATCAACGAAGGCAACCTTATTGACGGTGGAAGTGCCAATTCTACGCTATTGACAACCATCGTGGCTACCAGCCCCATACACTTTTACTTTACGGGGAGTGAATCCGATCATCTCAAATACGCCAGGCTTGCCAAAAACGGGAAGCGGGGAGAGACACGTACCGAAGATTTCCCTGTGTATATCCGTCTGGCCGATGAAGATGGTTTTGTACACGAAGCTACACTCGATTTTGTAGATAACGAAATAGACAGTCGTTCCGGTACCATCGAAAGCCGCGCCGTGCTGCAGAACGAAGACCACCTGCTGGAACCCGGGATGTTCGGAAAAGCCAGGATTGCCGGTAGTGATGAGCACGAGGCCCTGATGATCCCCGACGAAATTATAGGAACCAACCAGTCCCTGCGTTATGTGTATGTCCTCAATACAGCTAATGAAGTAGCCATTAAAAATGTGACACTCGGGCCTCTGCATGCCAACGGACTCCGTATTGTCCGCGAAGGTCTCGCTCCCGAAGATCGGCTTATTATGAACAACCTGCAGAAAATAAGACCGGGGATCGTGGTAAATCCTCAGAAAACAACAATCACCATGAAGTCGTCCGATCTGGCTTCGGCACAATAGGACACCATAGATTTTTCAGACCGAATACAGTTGTCAGCTTCCTTTTGCCATACCCGGTATAAAGGAAGCGGGGGCTTCTGTTGTCCAAACTTAAAAACAGATTTTAATAATGAAATTTAGCCATCTATTTATCAAAAGACCGATTTTCGCGGCAGTATTGAGTGTGTTGATACTCATTGTCGGAGGATTGGCTTATGTTTCCCTTCCGACATCGCAGTTTCCCGATGTCGCTCCGCCTACCATAGAAGTTGTCGCTACTTATCCCGGCGCCAATGCCAAAACCTTGTCCGAAACAGTAGCCGCACCTATCGAAAAAGAAGTCAATGGTGTGGAAGATATGATCTATATGACGTCACAGTCATCGGCGGACGGCCGGGTTATCCTTCAGATCGCTTTTGAGCTCGGGACCGATCTGGACAAAGCCCAGGTGCAGGTACAGAACAGGGTGGCTATTGCAGAACCCCGGCTGCCCGAATCGGTACGCAGATTGGGGATCACTACCAAAAAAGTATCGCCAGATATCCTGATGGTCGTCAACCTGTATTCCCCTGATAATACCTATGATCAAACCTATATGGGGAATTATGCCGTACTTCAGTTGAAAGACGAGCTGGCCCGTATAAAGGGTATCGGAGACATACAGCTTTTCGGAGCGGCGGAATACGCCATGCGGATCTGGCTGGACCCGGATAAAATTGCGAACCTGGATATCACCGCAGCCGAAGTAGTGACCGCATTAAGGGCACAGAATGTGCAGATTGCCAGCGGTACCCTGAATACCCTGCCTTCCGGAAGTCAGACTGCTTTTGAAGTAAACATACAAACCCAGGGAAAACTGGTAACGACGGAGCAGTTTGAAAATGTCATCGTCAAGGCGGAAGACAATGGCCGTATCGTACGGTTAAAAGATGTCGGAAGAGCGGAACTCGGTGCGCAGAATTATACCACAAGGGGCTACCTGGGGAAGAAGCCGGCTGTAGCTATGCCTATTTTCCAGCAGCCCGGGGGAAATGCCCTGGAAACGGCGGGAGAAATTCAGGCCAGGATGAAAGAACTTTCCAAGAATTTTCCGGAGGACCTGAAATATGAGATCGCCTACAACCCGACCAGTTTTATTCAGAAATCCATAGATGAGGTCTATCATACTATTTTTGAAGCGGTCATCCTGGTGATCTTTGTTATCCTGTTGTTCCTGCAATCCTGGAGAGCGGCAATCATCCCTATCCTGGCTATTCCCGTATCCCTCATAGGTACGTTTGCGGTTATGCAGGCCATAGGGTTCTCCCTGAATAACCTGACCCTGTTCGGGCTGGTACTGGCTATCGGAATTGTTGTGGACGATGCCATTGTGGTTGTAGAGAACATGGAGCGATACCTTCGCCAGGGCTTTTCGCCCCGGGAAGCAGCTTTTAAAACCATGGATGAAGTAGGGGGAGCCCTGGTCGCGATAGGCCTGGTACTGATAGCGGTTTTTATCCCGACGGCATTTCTCGAAGGAATTTCCGGGCAGTTTTACAAACAATTCGGGATGACTATTGCAGTGGCTACCGCAATTTCCGTATTCGTGTCCCTGACCCTAAGTCCGGCTATGGCAGCCTTGTTGATGCGGCATGAAGAGCGTGCACACGATAAGAAAACATTCCTGTTGCTCAGGCCCTTTGTTTTTGTCGGTAATGCTTTTAATACCTTTATGGAACGCTTATCCGACAGGTACGGAAAAGCCGTTCAGAAACTGGTGAGGACGGCCGCAATGGTCATGGTAGTGTACCTGGGGCTGATCCTGTTTACCGGGATCGAGTTCAACAAGGTTCCCAAAGGGTTTATCCCGGCCATGGACCAGCAGTATTTTATTACGGTCGTGCAGCTACCGCCGGGATCTTCCTTGTCGCGGACCGATGATGTGGTCAAAGAGGTACTGGATATTTCCATGGATACCGATGGTATAGCCAATGCCATTTCCTTTACGGGCTTTGACCCTACGTCTTTCACTAACGCCTCCAATGCCGCGGTGATCTTCCAGGTACTCGACGATTTTGACGTCAGAAATGACAAGGGAATAGCGTATAACGACCTTATGGCCACGGTCCGCGGAAAAATGGCTGCGATAGATCATGCCATGGTGCTGGTAATACCTCCCCCGTCGGTAAGTGGGATCGGAAATGCAGGAGGGTTCAAAATGATGGTGCAGGACAGGGCCAACCTGGGTACGGAAAAACTGCTGGAGGCTACACATGCCCTGGCCATGGCAGCCAATGAAGATCCGGTGCTGAGTAATGTATTTACCTTTTTCAATAACCAGACCCCGCAATTGTTTCTGGATATAGATCGTGTTAAGGCTGAGAAACTCGGAATTGATGTACAGGATATTTTTCAGTCCCTGGAAATCTATATGGGATCCGCTTTTGTCAACGAATTCAATTACCTCGGGAGAACATTCCAGGTTACGGCACAGGCCGATTCTCCCAACCGCCTGACACCCGATGACCTGTCGAAGATCAGGGTACGGAACCAGGAAGGCGGAATGGTCCCTTTGGGAACAATTTCCCGTCAGGAAGATATTTCGGGCGCTTCCAGAATACCGAGGTTCAACCTGTATCCGTCCGCTTCGTTAAACGGTGATTTTGCCCCGGGATACAGTTCGGGGCAGGCCCTGGAAAGGATGGAAGAACTGGCAGCGGAAATTTTACCGCAGGGTGTTTCGTTTCAATGGACGGAAATTGCCTACCAGGAAAAACAAGCCGGGAACACAGCGGGTATAGCATTTTTGCTGGCTGTAGTCTTCGTCTTCCTGCTTCTGGCGGCCCAGTTTGAAAGTCTGATCTTACCGCTTGCAGTGATCTTTATCGTACCGATGGTGTTGCTGTTTGCGATTTTGGGGATCGATCTTGCCGGACTCGATAATAACATCATGGTACAGATCGGACTGGTGGTCCTGGTAGGACTGGCCAGTAAGAATGCTATCCTGATCGTCGAATTTGCCAAACAGCTGGAAGAACAGGGAATGCCATTGAAAAAAGCGGTTATCGAAGCATCAAAACTCAGGTTGCGGCCTATTCTTATGACAGCTATGGCATTTATCCTGGGGGTAGTGCCTCTTGCACTGGCTACAGGTGCAGGAGCAGAACTCAGGGTTTCTCTCGGGATAGCCGTATTCAGCGGAATGCTCGGTGTGACGATTTTCGGGATATTTCTTACTCCGGTATTCTATTACCTCGGAAGAAAATGGAGTTTACGAAAAAAAGAAACCCGCACAGCCGAAGCGAAACAGTAAAACGAACAAAAGACAGAGTGATGAAACAGATAAAAAATTGGATAGCAGTTGGCCTGGTGTTACTTGTGGTTTCCTGTACCGTACAAAAGAGAGACTTCAACACGAAAAGCAGGATTTCCGTGAAGGAGGATTTTCTGAAAAAGGAACTGGCGGATTCCGCGTTTAAAAATGCAGCGATAGTGACTGCGTGGTGGTCGGAGTTTAATGATCCCGTTATGGATACGCTGATCGAGAGGGCGAGACGGCATAACCTGGATATCAATTCGGCAGTAGCCAATTTCAGGGCGGCACGTGCCGTACTCCGGGAAACAAAATGGGACCGTCTTCCCACCATAACGTCGCGCGGAGAATTCTCCAGGACCCGTATGGGAGAGAATATCTTTGTGCCCGGTATGAACCCGACATACAGCACCTATAGTGCCGGGTTCGATGCTTTCTGGGAGGCCGATCTCTTCGGAAGGGTGTCTAACCGGATCAAAGGAGCTTATGCCGGTCAAAAACTGGCCCTGGCAGATATGCATGGTGTATATGTACGTATTTTTGCGGAAGTAGCCACATATTACCTCGAACTCCGGGGGACCCAGTACCTGCTCGATATCGCCCGCAGAAACCTGAAGGGACAACAGGAGACCTACGACCTTACCGTGAAATTATCGGAGGCCGGAACCAGTAACAGCCTGGACGAGTCGAGGGCCCTTGCCCAACTGGAAACTACTCGGGCGAGCATCCCCCCGTTACAAGCGAGAATCGAAGCCCTGAAGAACAGCCTGAGTGTCCTTACCGGTGAAGTGCCGGGTAACCTCGATGATGCTGTGGTCAACAAACAGCCTTTGCCGAGTTTACCCGCATCAGTAGCTCTGGGGGATATCAGCGATATGTTGCGGAGAAGACCCGACGTTCGACAAGCTGAGGCTGTATTACAGCAACATATTGCACAATATAATATTTCCGTGGCTGAGCTCTATCCCCAAATCCGTTTTGGAGGCTCCATAGGGTTCTCTGCTGTAGATTTTTCTAATTTCGGGAGCAAGGAATCCTTTACCTGGAATATTTTTCCGAGTATCAGCTGGGCAGCTTTCAATCTCGGGCGGGTAAGACAGCAGATCAAAAGGGATGACGCTAAAGCACTGGCCGCTTTAAGTCAATACGAAAAAGTGGTCCTGGAAGGGTTAGGGGAAATAAAAACCTCCCTGAGTAACTATACAAACGAACTCCGGAGACGGGAAATATTACGAACCTCTTCCCGGGCCAGCGCCGAAGCGGCACGATTTGCCCAGCAGCGGTTCAATGCCGGACTGGATAATTTTATCGATTACCTGAGTGCCGACAATGCCCTGTTGCAGGCAGAAAATTCCCTGGCCATAAGCGAAATATCCTCGGCAACTTCGCTGATTGCCATCTACAAAGCTTTAGGCGGGGGATGGGAAATTATTACCGAAGAAGAACTGAATACAAAATTTGAGACGATGAAACTTTCTGAAAATCATAAGAATGATTCCTCTTTAAATAAATAACTTTGTAAAGCAGCACCCGGAAACCGGTTTTTTCGGGCTGCAAGGCAGATTATTTTCCGAGGTTCGGTGGATTCGTCTTCAAAAGACAAATTAAAGCAGATATAGATAGTGTTAATGAATAAGGCTGATATTCCGGTTTTTGAAACGTTTGATGCTTTTTATGAAGCAATAGGCTCCCCGAGAAGGAGCCATATCCCCGGTTTTGATGTGTTTACGGCCGAAAGTCTGGAGCCCGCTGCAAGACGATGCATGGCTCCCTACCGGCAGGGATTCTATCAGATAGGGTTGTTGTGCGATTTCGGAAACACCGAGTTTAATCTGAATACCGATATGCTGGACCTGCGGGAAAATCCGCTGTTGTTCGTCGTTCCGGGACAGGTATTTTCCTGGGTCAGGGATAAGAATATGAAAGGATTTTTCATCGTGTTTAAAAAAGAATTTCTCGGAAGCTCTTTTTCGAACCTGGTGAATGACTTCCCGTTTTTAAAAATTTCCGAAAAAAGCACGCTCGCCCTGACAAAAGAGGAACATCAGTCCCTGTTGTTCGATATGCAACGGATCCATTCCGTAGCTGAAAACCCGCACCCGTACCAGGAAAAGATGCTGGAGGGGATGCTGGGAACCTTGCTGTATTTCTGCAAGGCCATTTTCGAAAGGAACAAAACGACGGAAAACCATTTGTCCCGCTCCCAGGTCATTGCCAATAAGTTTGAAGTGCTCGTCGATAAAATGTATGTAGATACCAAAAATGTGAGTGATTATGCCGACCAGCTTCATATTACGCCCAATTACCTGACCACTACGATAAAAAAGCTCACCGGGAAAAGTGCCAAAGATATTATCAACGAGCGATTGCTGGTAGAGAGCAAAACCCTCCTGAAATATTCCGGGCTGGATATTGCAGAAATTGCACACCGTCTCAATTTTCAGGAACCTACGCATTTTACCAGGTTTTTTAAAAAACTAAGCGGGACGACACCCAACCAATTCAGGAAATCATAGCACCGCAAAACTAAAACACAATATATGTTGAAGAACATTACACCAATTAATTCACAACAACCGGAATGTTTCTCTTTTTGGAAAGACATTTGGTAAATTTGTATCATTAAATAAGGAGTAGGTTATGGAAGAAAATAAAGTAGCATTGGTGACTGAAGCAGGAAATGGTTTGGGGAAAGCATTGGCTAATCTTCTGTTGAATTATAATTATAAAGTGGTTCTTGCCGCTTCGGGCAAAAGCTATGACCGGCTATCGGAAGAAGGGAGTAGTATACGCGGATACGAGCTCGTGGAGACCGATTTTACTTCCGGGGAGCGTTTGTCCGCATTGAAACATCAATTGAAGTCGTCTTTCGGAAAGCTCGACCTGCTCGTCAATAACGCCGAGATTGTCAATGGTTTCGGGCACAAGATAGATCATCTGAAGATAGAAGAGATCAAAGAACTGTACGAGGTGAATTTCTTTGCCGTGATAAAAATCATACAGTTGATGAAACCCCTGCTGGAGCAAAGCGAAGACCCGAGAATTATTAACGTCACCAGTGCATTGGGGGATATCAATAAGATGAAAGACAAAGAATTCTGCTACTACGATTATTCCCTTACTGCTTATGCCACTTCCAAGGCAGCGCTAAATATGTACACGCATTTACAATGCAAAGAATTTATTCCTTCCAAAATATCCATTCACAGTTTCGATCCCGTAGCGCTGAAAAACTGTACACATAATTCGGTTATGATCTGCGATGAAATCAAAGACGAATTCATTGCACTGATCAGGTAAAGATAGGTATTGCACTTGGGAGGATACTTTTGCCCGGGAGGTATCGGGGTGTTTCCCTGATGTCTGAAGGCAAGGATGCCTGCATCGTGACTCCTTGATGATCAATGTCATTAGGAAACATGGAGCGAATGCTTTCCGAAAAGCTATAATATAGCCGGTTTTTTCGGTCCCTGTTTTTTATAATCGGTAATGCTGAAACCGGTTTTGCTCTTGAAGAAACGGCTGAAATGCTCCGGGTTCGCAAATCCCAGTTCGAATGCTGCTTCCTTGGCACTTTTATCCGTGTATAAAAACAGGCGTTTGGCTTCCAGTATAATACGGTTATGTATTATTTCAGAAGGTGTCGGTTGTTTGTATAAAGCAAACAGGTTGGACAAAGTCTTCGGGGATTTATGCAACGCCTCCGCGTAGAATTTAACTTCGTGCTGTTGCCGGAAATGAATTTCTACGGATAGTGCAAACCGGCGAATCAGATCGAGTTTATGATCCGGAAAATGATGATAGGTATCGGTCTGGGTTTTTCCCAGTCTCGTAGTTTTTATAATAAGCCGTTTCAACAGACTGCGCAACATCTCCCCCTTAAAATTATCAGATTCTTCAAACTCGTCAATGAGAATGTTTTCCAGCGTATTGAAGTTTTCCTCTTCTTTAGCTGTAAGTGAAATAAAAAGAGGGCTGCGGACACCGTAAAATAAAAAACCGACACAGCCCACCTCCTGGTCGTGGTCGAGAATACAATAAAAATCCCGGTTAAAGGCCCAGCCAACAAGCGATTCCGGATGCTCAAACCGGAAATGCTGGTTGCCCATCAACGGCAACACGGTCTGCGCCGGGAAGTGATATGGGGTCTCGTCGAGCCACACGGTTTGTGCCTTGCCTTTGTTCCTGACAAAGGTGTTGTAGGTATGGATACTATCCCGGATACCGTTGCCTTTCAATTTTTCCGAATGACAATACATGACGAACCGTCCGTCCGTTTTTTGTTCTCTGTATTCCAATTGCATGCGTTCTGATGAGGATTTATGTGGTCGGATCAGTTTGTTTATGAATTTCACATGTCAAAACCGGTACCTGCTTCTGCTTGCACCGGTTTTGGTAAAAATATCTTATATATGCACATTACATTTGCGATGTTTGCCGTAGGGCCTGTGCAACAGAAATCAGCATATCGGAACTGATCCTTTGTTTGAAATCGGGATTGATGTGTTCAAACAGGATAATTCCGTTCCTGTCGAGGATAAAGACGGAGGGAACGGGCAGTAGCAGCGCGGTATTTTTTCCACCGGAACTCTGAGGTAGAAAATTATGATATCCTCCGGGGGCCTGAAAGGCGATTCCGAAAGCCCGTGTTACGTTGAGATCCGCATCGGACAATAGGGTGTAATCGAGAGTTTGTTTTCCCATGGTCTCCGACAGTTTCTCGGGGCTGTCCGTGCTGATAGCCAGTAGTTTATACCCCATTTTTTCCAGGCTTTCCCTGGCTTCCTGCAAACCGGATAATTGTTTGGTGCAATACGGACACCAGCCCCCCCGGTAAAAAACAAGTATGGTGGGTTTGGCCTTGATAAGCGCATTGACATTTTGCATCGTACCGTTGGCATCGGGCAATTGCATGGCAGGGACTTTTTCGCCTACCAGTAACGGACTGATGTCCTCCGGCATGGCAGGAGCCATGACCATTCGGGTTGAAGATCCATTCCCTTCGGAGGGTTTGTTTTGTGCCTGCAGGCTCAGTCCGCCCAGGCAAAGGGATAATCCCAGTAAGGTCATTTTGATAGTATTCATTTTTTATCGTTTGAATTAAGAGGCCTCCGGGGGATACCGGAACACTCAGGTGATTGTTTTTTCTGTTATTGAATAGTAGCCTTAATAATCAGCTCAGTTGCAGGCAGGGTCGTAAAAGGATTGGGGTTGGGGACTTCGGATATGGGTTTGTTTTCCGGACTGATCACTCCGCCCAGGTTTACCTGGTTATGGCCGGCCCCGGGGAACTGATCGACAGCAGTACCATTATCAAACAAGCCGAAACGAGAGGAAATATCTCCTGTTTGTGCAGCATCAATATCGCCTTTTATAGCAAAGAACCAATCGTTTGAAAATCCGTACATCGTTGCCATGGCAATTTTGTCTCTGTCGGATACGCGGAGTTGTTGAGACACTTTACCGCCCGGCTGTTCGTCATTACCAGGAAGGAGAATATCGGAACCTTCGGCGGACAGTATGTAAACCGATTTTACCCCCTGCAGCCCTTGGAGATAATCGGACAGGGTGCCGGCATCACCTGTCTGGGCCAGTTGGCTCAGACCGTGTTCTGCATCATACGCGCCGATCTCGTAAACCGGATTGGATATACCATTGTATATCACCACCAGTATAGGGGAAAGCGGGGTGAATATTCCGGTCCTGTTCCCGGTATAGCCGGATAGGGCAGAAGGATCTCCGTTTTCCGCCACATCGGTAATTCCGTTTGCCGCAGGAATACCGTTTTGATAAAGCGGTGCCGGATCCAGTAACTCCCCGCCGGCGATATAGGATACGGCCCAGACTCCCGGGCTGAACGGCGTAGGGTTTGCCGTGTCTCCGGAAGTATTGGTAACGGTTACCGTAAAAACAGAATTCCCTTCATAGTGCAGTTCCACGTTCATCAGTTCCGATGCGGAAACATAGGTGTTTCCCTGTGTATCCGTACCCGTGATTTCCGTAACGGGCTGTGGTGAGGACTCCGCAGTTCCCGGATGTATCACTTCGGCGCCCGGATGCTGATTGATCCGGGTGCCGTTATCCCAGAGTCTGATCTGTCCGGAAACATCACCTTCTATGGGCATTCCGTCGTTGTCGTACAGGGATATCCCCGGATTTTCAGGAGCAAAGAACAGGTCGTTGGACCAGCCGTACATGGTTACAAAACTCAAAGTTTGTCCTTTTCCGGCAGAAAACCGTAAACTGAAAGATTCTCCGGGAAGGTAGACCGGAAGGTCTCCGGTATTCGCAAATGTTCCGGATTGTACAAGGGGTTTTGCATCCAGTACGTTTTCTATGGTCAGCGTACGATCTGCCGTGAGAGGGGCTCCGTCATCATCGCTATCGCAGGCGGTAAGGAAGATCATACCAAAGGCGCACAGGGCGGGAAATAATGTCGCATGTTTTTTCATCTTTTTCAGGTATTGAGAATTAATAGGATCTTTATATAACATTTGTGTTCGGCAAAGATGCTGTAGTCCGCTCTTCGGGACAATGACAAAAGCACCCTGTTCCATGAACATATTTCCCGGATTGTGATTCTCCATCAAATCCTGACTGATTTGTAAAGCTGTATTTCAAAGAACAATTTCTACAAATATATCATAAAACATTCTTTTAGAAATGTTTTGTAATTTTACAGCGGTAATCACAGTATTTTGCAGGCTGTATATCCCACGACAAATTGCACCAACCTATACGATATGAAGCCATGAAACAGGATGAAAAATCGAAACTGACCCAAAAGACTATTGCAGAGCGTGCTTTCCGGGTGATTTACAGGCAGGGATATTACCGTACGACCCCTTCGGCTATTATGGAAGAGACCGGATTGTCCAAAGGAGCTTTTTATCATCATTTTGAGAATAAGCAGGTATTGACTGAAAAGATGATCTCAGAGGTATTGCACGAAAGGATCTATATGAATATGATCAGGCCTTTGTACGGTGAGGGAGAAGCGCTTGAACTTCTGGAAAATACCTTTTCCGCCAGATTACTTCATTTTTCGGCAGAAGAAAAACGATTGGGTTGCCCGCTGAATAACCTCATTAATGAAGTGGCGGGCGAAAACGAACCTTTGCAGAGCGCATTAAAGGAAATTATCACGGAGTGGCGTGCAGCTATTATTCATGTTTTGCAACGGGGGCTCCGCGAAGGCTCGGTAAGGCCCGATATTCATGCGGAATCTGTCGCGACTTTCCTGGTGAGTTCTTTTGAAGGGGTCCGCGGTCTCCGAAAGCTGGATACGGATGATCAGCTGTTTGGACAATACACGGACAGCCTACGTTTTTTTATTCGGTCATTAAGAAAACATTCTGATTATAATATTTTTTAAACATACTGTATTTAATGATTTCCGATCGCAGGACATTTATCGGAAATACAATACCGGCATGGGCATGTTCGGTAGCCCTTATCAAAACCGCTTCCGAAGCATCATCCAGATCTGTTCCGATGAACAAACGTCCTGAACTATTATTTTTTGATGTCAATAAGACTTTGCCGGAATATAGGTCAATACAGGTCGTGCCGTCCGAAAACCAAATGTTTCCCGCGAACATGAGTATGCCGGTCGTTACAGACGGATAGGGTATTACCGTTGTCCCGGGTTCGGGATGGTTGGCTGCTTTTCTGTAAAGACCCGGAAAATGGTACGTGCCGCCACCGTTCCCGGAACTCATCGAGCCCGAACTCCTCTCTGTTACGGCACAATTTATGGTTACGGAATGGCGATACATGTAGATCTCCCAAACACTTTTATGCATAACAAGCATGTTTTTCGGCTATATTTTTGTGCAAACAATGGCTGTAATAACCTTATCCTGTGTTCCGGTGGCAAAAGCTGTGTTTTCTCTTCATAAGCTTCGGCAGTGCTTACTTTTCAAATGCGTATTTTTATGTATCTTGTACGCAATACCACCTGTTGTGTTTAGGGCAGGGTAGCGAAACAGAATATTAAACACATTAAACTCAAACTAATAACTATCCGAAATGAAGATTAAACCGTACAAGGGCATGAAACAGCTTGCACTGCTGGCCGTTGCTGTCGTTGCTTTTTCCTGTAAAACCGATGCCAAAAAAGAAACGGCCAAAGAAGAAAAAATAACCGGGAGCAAATCCGTAGATTCCGAATGGATATACTTATTTGACGGCACCGGCACCGAAGGGTGGCGTGGTTATAATATGGACTCATTGCCGCCGGGATGGACGGTAAAAGACAGTACCCTGACCTTTGATACCGAACTCGGACTGGAGCAGAATTATACCGGTGGAAAAGATATTATTTACGGAGCGGAAGAATTTGATAATTTCGAATTATACCTGGAATGGAAGATCCCGGAAGGAGGTAACAGCGGTATTTTCTACCACGTAAAAGAAGGCTATGACGGCCCACCGGTAGTCGCTCCCGAATATCAGCTTATAGACGATGAAAACTATGCCCGTATCCACGACCTTACCGCATATAACACCAGTCTTGGTTATACGGATAAACCGGAGGAATTAAAACCTTTGCAACAGACCGGGGCCGATTATGCCATGCACCCTCCGAATCCCGATAAGATATTATATCCTGTAGGGGAGTGGAACAGCTCCAGGATCGTTTTTACGCCGGAGAAGGTAGAACACTGGCTGAACGGAAAACTGCTGTTGTCTTTTGTCCCCTGGGATGAAGCCTGGTATGAAAAGAAAAATTCCGACAAATGGAAAAACAGTCCGGATTACGGAAAGTATAAAACCGGATTTATCGCCCTGCAGGATCATTCCAGTCCTATCTGGTTCCGCAACATAAAGATCAAAAAATTATAACCCGCCACTACTGATGATGAACAAACGCGAATTTCTGAAAACAACCGGTGCCGGTGCCCTGGGTATCATGCTGGCACCTTCCTTATTACATGCTGTCCGGGACGGCAAACGTCTTAGAACTGCCCATATCGGGGTGGGAAATATGGGAAATGAAGATCTTAAAGCTATTGCTTCCCATCCGTCCGTAGATGTCGTGGCGTTATGCGATGTGGATGCCGTTTACCTGGCAGAAGCTCATAAGAGCCATCCTGCCGCACGTACATTCTCCGATTATCGCACCATGCTCGAAGAAATGGGTAATGAGATCGATGCCGTTATCGTATCCACACCCGATCATACCCACGCCCCGGCATCGATGCTGGCTATGGAGATGGACAAGCCTGTGTATTGCCAGAAGCCACTTACCCATTACGTTTCCGAGTCACGTGCCATGAAAAAGATGGCTGCCGACAAAGGACTGGTTACTCAAATGGGGATTCAGGTACATTCTTTTTACGATTACAAACTGGCTACATTGCTCATACAATCGGGAATTATAGGAAAAGTTCATACCGTACATGCCTGGTCCCCCAAAAATTGGGGATATGACGGACCTTTGCCCGAGGGTAAAGACCCGGTGCCGGAACGGCTCGACTGGAATTTATGGTTGGGAACCTCTCCGATGCGACCTTACAAAGAAGGAATGTACCATCCGGGTAACTGGAGAAAACTCATGGATTACGGGTGCGGAACACTCGGTGACATGGGCGTTCATATTTTCGATACACCTTATAATGCCCTGCAGTTGGGGGTGCCCCGTACTATCATGACGGAGTGCAGGCCTACCAACGGATTTGGTTATCCCGAGCGCAATAAGGTAACCTATGAGTTTCCCGGGACCGATTATACTGCAGAGTCATTGAAATGGATATGGTACGACGGAGAAGGAGCACCGGCCATGAATGAAGACCTGGTATTGCCGGGTATGGAAAGCGGGGACAGTGCCGAGAAAAAAGGTAAGGAAACGGGAAAGAAAGACAAGATATCTCTGGATGCCGGAGTAGCCGGGGAGAACGAATTACCCGAGCAGGGTGCCATGTTCATCGGGGAGAAGGGACGCTTGCTGTTGCCTCATTTTATGCAGTTGCCCAGAAAGATCGTCAACGGAAAATATGTAGATATTTCCGGAGAAATCGCAAAAGTATCCAAAAAGCACAAGCTCGGTGAGCCTGTCCGCAATTATGGTACCGAAGGCCCGAAGCACTACCACCAGTTTGTAGATGCCTGCCTGGGTAAGGGAGAATGCACAGCGCCGTTCGATTATGCCGCAAGGTTGACCGAAACCATACTGTTGGGAACTATAGCCGGGCGTTTTCCGGGGGAAACACTGCATTGGGATGCCGAAAAAGCAAGGTTCAGAGAAGATAAAGCCAATGTATATCTCGCCGGTGATTACAGGAGTTTTTAATAGTATTGATTAGAAGAAGTCATTATTGGAGTGGCTGAATAACCTTGTAAAAAAGGCTGAAAAATATACCTTCCGGGTATTAATATAGTGAACTCGTTTAAACTTTCCTTAATTGGCTGCAAAATGCCCTTTTTGCCCCACAGATTGTCTTTTTCTCGCAACGTAGCGCTGCTATGTTACTCAAAAAAGCCTGCCTGTGGGGCAAAAATTGCTATTTTTCGCTTCTGTTAAAAAAGTTTAAATGAGTTCAGTTTTATAAATAGAATGAAATTAAAAAAAGCACTAAAACTCACCTCTATTGCCGGGGTGATGTGTCTGGCAGGACTGCTGTTCATTTCCTGCAACGAAGATGTGAAACCTCCCGGGGCTTACGGCCCGGTACCGAATGAAAACCAGTTACGGTGGCAGGAAATGGAATATTATGCTTTTATCCATTTTTCCCTGAATACCTATACCGATCAATCGTGGGGATTTGGGGATGAAGATATCAACCTTTTCAATCCGGAGAAACTCGATTGCCGTCAGTGGGCGCGTATCTGTAAAGGAGCCGGAATGAAAGGGGTGATCCTTACGGCCAAGCACCATAGCGGATTTTGCCTCTGGCCTTCGGAATATACGGAATACTCGGTGAAAAACGCACCCTGGAAGAACGGAAAGGGCGATATAGTCAGGGAAATGGCTGATGCCTGTAAAGAATACGGACTGAAATTCGGGGTCTACCTTTCTCCCTGGGACCGCAATTATGCCGAATATGGAAGGCCGGAATATATCACTTATTTTCGTAACCAGTTGACCGAACTGCTCACCAATTACGGAGATATATTCGAAGTCTGGTTTGACGGGGCCAACGGAGGATCCGGATATTACGGGGGAGCAAACGAAACACGAAAGATCGATCGCAAAACCTATTACGACTGGCCAAACACTTATAAACTGGTTCGTGAACTGCAACCGGATATCGTGATCTGGAACGATAACGGAGATCGTGCCGATCTGCGCTGGGTAGGAACCGAGGGCGGATATGTAGGGAAAACGAACTGGAGCCTGCTCAATGCTACCGGCGATGTACCCGAAGATATGCTGATGCACGGGCTGGAGGACGGCGATTCATGGGTGCCGGGTGAAGTGAATACCTCCATCCGTCCCGAATGGTTCTATCATCCTGCAGAGGACAGTAAGGTAAAGACCCTGCCACAGCTCATGGATACCTATTATCATTCCATAGGACGTAATGCTACATTATTACTTAATTTCCCGATTATGCCCAATGGCCTGATCCACGAAAAAGACGAAAAAGCCGTACTGGATTTTGCAGCAGCCGTAAAAGAAGCTTTTGCCGTAAACCTGGCCGAAAATGTCCAAAGTGAAGCTACCAATATTCGTGGTAACAGCAAGGCTTACGGTCCGGAGAAGGCCCTTGATGATGATGGGGAAACGTATTGGGCTACGGATGATGGGGTCGATACGGCATCACTGACCATAGATTTCGGGAAACCGACAAGATTCAACCGCTTTATGGCACAGGAATACATCCGTCTGGGGCAGAGGGTTAAATCTTTTACTATCGAAGCCCTGATCGATGATCAATGGCAGCAACTGGCGGAAGAAACCACCATAGGCTATAAAAGGATACTTCGCTTCCCTACCGTAGAAGCTACTAAACTGCGTTTTAATATTACAGGGGCTAAGAGTAACCCGGTAATTTCCAACATTGCGGTCTATGACGCCCCGCAGCTATTGACACCTCCTTCGGTGATCCGCGGGAAATCGGGGAAGGTAACGATTATTCCGGGGGATAAGGAGTCCGAAATATATTATACCCTCGATGGCAGTACGCCGACACCGGATTCCGAAAAATATACCGGTCCCATTACTACCGGAGACGGAAAAATAGAAGTAAGGGCAATGGCCTATGCCCGGGCTTCCGGCAAAAGCAGTCCGGTAACAGAAGAAAAATTCGGAATCTCACGTAAGTCATGGAAGATAGTAGGGGTAGACGATGAAAAAGCACAGGTAGTTCTCGACGGAGATCCGCAAACGGCGTGGAACCATGGAAAAGACGGTAAATTACCCGTTGATCTCGTTGTCGATCTTGGCGAAGTACAGGAAATAAACGGTTTCCGTTACCTGCCCAACCAAAGTATCTGGAGCCCGGGAATCATTACCGATTACGTGTTTTACACTTCGGTAGATAACAAAAACTGGAGAAAAACGGATCAGGGAGAATTTTCCAATATCAGGAACAATCCCTTGTGGCAAACCAAAAACTTTCCGGTTGTCAAAGCGCGTTATATCAAGCTACGTGCAGAAAAAAATACGGAAGGAGACCGTAATATGGGGTATGCCGAGATCGATGTGATTACCCCTTAGAGGTTATGCTGAATACAAAAATAAAAAAAGAGGGCGTCTAAAAAGTTTTTTCAACCCCCTGAGATTTGCGTATTTGAGATTTTTCTCGGATACCTACCCGAATAAAAATGAGGCTGCCTTGACTTTTTAGACAGCCTCTTTTTTTGTTAAGGTTTTGTTGTTGTGTAGTTTACGATGGTTCAGGATTAAAGTAACGTTAAATGCATGTAATTTTATGTAAGTGCTTACGTTTTTTTATACATTTGCGTAAGTGCTTACGTAAATGGTCCGACCGGGTAATGAACCGGAAATAGTTGTTTATGAAACTTTAAAATATTGGAATGATGATCATGGAGCGACAAAAAATCTCAGGAATTACGATCAGGGAGCTTTGTGCACCCGATATAGAAACCGCTACCGCTTTGTTTTTTTCGGAATGCGATGAAAGAGAACAGCAAACAGGACGTGCTATGGCCGAAATGTTTTGTGATATGGATAGGCCTGTACTGCCGCATAAGGCGGTCAATGATATGGTTTATCAGTTGCTATGGCAGTATGATGACCGGTCTGTCGGCTTCATAAGGGTCACCGGTATCCGTGAAGGTTCGGAGGCCTGTGTATCGCTTCACTTGTCCGGGTCTTTAACCACAGAGCGAGAGGTTATTGCAGAAGGTTTCAGACATTCGGTGGCAAAAATATTTGAGAAATTTGACCTGAAGCGTATTATTTTGGTTGGCAAAGGCAGGGATCGGGGTATTCCGGAAGAACTCCTGATACGCGAATACGGCGCTTTTCGTATAGGTTTTGTACATCTCGATACCGAGCCCTTGATGTATGCCTTGTATCGCGCTCCTTACGGAGGAGAAAAGCATCCTTTCGCAGTATGGTGGAGAAAGCTGAAAGACATGTACAGAAAACGGAAAAAAAGCCCGTTGCACCGTGGCGATCGCGGAGAACGGTTGTATCAGTTTTAATACTCAAATATATAAAATATGGATGAAGATTTTTTGATAGCCATGGGCTATTCGGGGCTTACCGGCCGTTTGAAAAGGCTTAGTGACTCGTTCATCTACACCACCAAACAATATTATCGGGATCACGGCCTGGAGATAGAACCCAACTGGCATATGATTTTTTTGTTATTGAAAAAGCATGAAAAACTGACCGTGATGGAAATGGCCGATGCCTTGCGTTTATCACATCCTGCTATCGTACAACTGGTCAATAAAATGAAGAAGAAGGGGTATGTCGATTCCGTCAGGGATAAGGACGACCACCGGAAGTTTCAACTGACATTGTCGCGTAAAGCCTTGGAAAAGTTGCCGGAACTCGAATTGTACTGGGAGGCTGGAAACGATGCCCTGAAAGAAATTATGGAGCAGCAGACAATCATCCTCGATCAGTTGGAAATTCTGGAAAAAAATATCGGAGAAGCCGATTTCCGGGAGCGATCGGAGCGAAACCTAAAGAAATATATGCCGTAGAACTGTTCAAACGAAAAGAGAAAATGAACAGAAAATTTCAGGGACACCTGGCAATTATTGCTGCGGAGATTACTTTCGGATTGAGTATTCCGGTTACCAAGGCGCTGATACCGGAGTGGATTACGCCGTCCGGCTATACGCTGATGCGGATGTTGTTCGGAGCTATAGTCTTCTGGGCAGTGGGTTCTTTTATGCCAAAAGAAAAAGTAATACCCAAAGATTTGCTTATTCTTGTAGTAGGTGGCTTTTTCGGATTTATAGCCACACAGTTACTGTTTGCCCTGGCCCTGTAATATACCACTCCTGTATATTATTCGTTATTGATGTCCCTGACGCCTATAGCCGTACTTTTTTATCGCTTTTCTTTAACCTATCCGAATAAAAAGAGGCTGCCTCAATTAGAATTCAGCCTCTTATTATATAGCGAGAGGTTTTCGGGTGGCTACTTCATATCCAGGCTAAATGCTTTAGGCCGTATCATTTCTTCGGTATAGGTATTTCCGAAGCGGTCGGTAACCCTGATTTCCAGGGTGGTGTCCGGCGCCGATGCTTTTGCTTTGAACAGATGAGCAGTTTTTGTAGTTACAAAAGCCCCTGTAGGTGTGGCTCCTGCATTCAGGCGGAAAGCTTCATAAGAAACGATGTGCAGGGGATCGAGAGCCTCCACACGTTTGACTTCGAGATGTTTTCCGCTCTCCCGGATTTCCACCTTCCACTTGCTGTCATATCCCCAGACGTTGATCAATACCTCGTTGTTTATGTTGGGCTGTGCATAAGTCCCTGCATAAACAGCCATGGCATCTTCTGTAGCTTTTGGTGCAAACTCGGCGGCGGTGATCTGTACACTGTTCAGGTCATAAGCCCGGAACTGGTAATTTTCGGGATATCCGGCACTTTTATACGACCATTGTATATCGTTTCCGTTGATCTTCCAGATACCATATCCTCCAGGGCTGCCGTCTTTGCAGATATGGTTGCCTGCATATCCGTTTCTGCCGGTCCACCACCAGGTAGCACAAATTGCTGCCGTATTATGCTCCATAACCGATACCTGGTCTTCGACAGTATAGTTGATATGTGTATGTCCGGTAAGGACATGAACTGTGGAGAAACCGGAGAGACAGTTGATCAGTTCCTGTCCGTTTTCAAGTGCCAGCCGGTTGACCTGGTTTCCGCTTTCGTCAAGCGTAGGGTTCCGGTACACCGGTGTATGCGTGGCCAATACGATCGGCGTATTTTTGTCGGTAATCGTCGCGAGGTCCTTTTTTAGCCATTCGATCTGGTCGCGGATCACTTTTTCATTATAATTACGGCTTCCTACGGTTCCTTCGGTTCCTCCGCTGTTCAGGTATTCCACATCGTCGAGTACGATATAATGCACCTTTCCGAGGTTAAACGAATAGTAGGTCGGGCCTATGATATCGCGGTATTTGTTTTCGGCCTGCCAGTCGTCAGCATAGTAAGGGTCGTTGTCGTGGTTCCCCATCAGGTTAAAAACAGGGGCATTAAGCCTGTTCATATACGGGATATAATCGTTAAGACCGAAGTTGTTCTCATACCAGTACAGTTCCCAGGTGAGATCACCGAGGGTCAGCACATATACCCGGGTACCGTCGGCTGCATACTGGTCTATGGTGGCATTTACGTCCGGTAGTATGGTGCCGGTAAATTGTTCGAGATCGTTATTGCGGTTGGCCAGGTGCCAGTCGGCCATGGAGATCACTACATGTTTTTCATTGTCCGTCCGGATCAGGGAAAAGTCTTTTTGTTCTACCGTATTTACACGGCCTCCGAGGCGTTTAAAAAACTGAGGGGCATTTCCGGTAGTGGCTACTTCATAATTTCCCGGAACAGAAATAAAGACAAATCCTGTTTCTTTCTGTGAAGGCAGGTAGTAACGTCCCTTCTCGTCGGTAAGGGTAACTTCAAAGCCATCGGAAACAACCACACCAGGAATTCCTTTTCCATCACTGTAAACCAGGCCTTTGACGGTCATCCCTTCGATATCCGGCAGGTCGGTAACCGGGACGACGTTGAGAAGGACAGCACCAAGTAAAAGGCTTTTGGTACCCCGGATCACCGTCAAGCGGTATCCGCCGGAGTTTATGGTCTCCGGAACCGGAAAGGTAACGGACTGTTCTGTAATGGTCGCTACGGGTATTTGAAAGACGGTAGTATCGTCCGAAAGTGCCGCAAGTTCTATCTGGTCCCCTTCCTCAAATCCTTTTCCGCTGAGTGTAAAATCTCCTCCTGCCATGATATTGAGGCTGGAAGGAAGGGAGACTTTGGTAATTCGAAGTTCATTGATGATCTCCTGTGAATCATCGTCCTGACACCCGGTAAGCCCGAAACTTACACCGCTAAGGCCTGCAAGGGTGGTTAAACTTCCTATTCGTATAAAATTTCTTCTGGATTGTTTCATCTGTTTTTTTTCAGTTGTTTAATTATCGGGTTAACGGGTATTTGCTTATCTTATCTGTAATACCCTATTAACCCGATACCTTTTTTTAATATTATTTCTCCAAGCTGACTTCCGTTTATTTGCTGTCAGTCATCGAATCCGGTCATACACCAGGTAACCTATTAATCGCATATCCATGAACTCAGTAACTCAATAACCCATCACCAATAAACTACGAACGGATCAACTACCCGACTCGCTAACGATCAGTCTATAATTTTAACTTTAATATCATCCAGAAATATCCTGTTCTTGCCTTGTCCGACTCCCCGGAGATCGAAATCGCCTCCCAGAAAACGGATTTGTGTATCGGAGGTAGCTCCTGTGATAATAAAGGTATAAGCCCTGTCTTTTGCCCAGATATCGTTTTCTGTTCCGGCATCGTCTTCTGCTCTGGCATTGGGGATATTGTCGATTACCAGTTGTTCGGTATCGGTATCTCCGGCTCCCAGGACGGATATTTTCAGGATGCGGTCATCGACATTACCTCCTGCAGAAATATAGGCTGCTGCTTTGAAAGTAACCTCGAGATTAACGGTCCCTTCGATGTTGAGTTTCGGTGATATGAGGTCGCCACCATAGTTTGTTTTTCCGAGTTTGACAAACCCCTGGCGGGCATAGACGAGCTGTTGGTTTCCTGCGGCTTCGTTTGGTGTGCTGTACCATCCGCGTTCCCGCTCTTCTTGTGTCCATCCGCTGTCGTAACGGGATTCCCCCGAAGTTTCATAGGGAATAGCACTTCCGTAAGCGAGCCAGTTAAAGTTTTCTTCGAGTATAATGGCGTTGGACGATTGCGATATGACGATCTGTTGTCGGAGTTCGGGGTAGGCCTCCGAACTTACCGTAACTATGGCGGAACGGCTTTCGTCTTTGTTTTCGAGGGCCTGTAATCGAATTTCTCCCGCACTGCCCTCGATTTCCGTGAGCCAGCTATCATCATCAATGCTGTATGTCCATGCCACAGTAGATTTTATACGGAGACTTACTTCTCCGCCTGCAGCCGGTACGGAAATGCCCTCTTCGGCCCCTTCGATGGTTAAAAAGGGAACATTTTCTTCCTGCTCTACCCGGAAAAGTACCGGTTGCTCTTCTCCGTTGACCATAAATGCGAAGTTGGCTATTCGCATGGAAGTTGTCAGGTTTTCCGAAACGGTCATTTTAAAGATACCGTCGTCTTTTCCCTCGGTGGGAAAGACCTTTATCCAGTCAATTTCCTCCTGAGGTACAATCTGCCAGGGGCGGTTGGAACGGACCGTATAACTACCGGTATATGCTGTCGTTCCCGTGTTCAGTCCTGTCGGGTTCCCTTCGATAAGGAAATACGGATCTCCTGAAAGGCCATCATCATCGTTATGGCACGATATCAGGATAAGGGGGAAAAACAGGATAGCCGGGAGATGTTTTATCCCTGTTTTAACTATATTGAAAAGATGAAATGTATTCATGCTGTTTTGTTTTGTCTGCGTTATTTTCCTTCTTCGATAGCTTGTTTACTCCACCATACCGGGGTTCTCATATTGTTTTCTCCTCCCATGCGTTCCAGGGCTATTTTGGCATTTTCACCGTTGGTAGCCATGGTCGTGGTAGGATATGCAAACCGGGTGGGCAGGATATAATTGTTATAAACCGTACCTCTGCCTATGGTCAATACCGGATATCCGGTACGCCGGTATTCGTGATAAGCTTCCATACCTACCCAGAACAGGGCCAGGTATTTCTGGTTGGCAATGAGTTCTTCCTTATTCTCCGAAAGGTCCCATGAAGCTAATGGAGAATCGAGAAAAACGGTGATGTCGTTCGGGGAAATCTGTACGGGCGTTTCACTGTACTGGCCGAAAGGCGCCCATTTTTCGAGGGAAGCGGTCACAGCATTGGTATAATATGATCTTGCAGCAGTTTCTCCTCCTGAAATGTATCCTTTTAAAGCGGCCTCTGCCAGGATAAACTGTACCTCTGCATAGTCCATAAACCATCCGGGAGCATTTGCACGGCAGAATACCGCAGCATTCAGAAATGCGGCGCCGCGATCTACGGAACTTTGTTCTTCTTCGGTACATCCGGCCACGGTACCTTTCCACAGACCATCCGGATTGGCTTCTTTATTGAGGTTCTTCTTTCCTATCACAGCCAGGCGCGGATCTTCGTAAAGCTGTTGCCCGCTTGCAGCGGAGACCACCGTCATACCTATCAGTTGCCTGGTGAGTTTACGGCCGGAGGTCGTAAAATCCGATTCCGGTGTAATGGCAAACTGGTTCAGGTACGGATCACTTCCGGAAAATAGTACCGTAGCATTATCGTCATTGGAGGTGAATATGGGATAACGGGACGGTGAACTGAGTATCTCGCTCATTTTGGCACCACTACCCATTTCACTTCTACCGCTTACCCTGCACAGTAAACGGAGGTATACCGAATTGTTAAATTTCCGCCATTTTTCCATGGACCCGTTATACATACCATCGAGTTCCGGTTTCAGGAACTGCGGATCGGTGGCATAGATATCGTTGGCAGCCTCCAGGTCGGCAAACATTTGTTCATAGACTTCTTTCTGGGAGTCGAATTTCGGTTTGGTGGTTCCGCCGGCTTCTCTTGCCGTAAATGCCTCCGAATAGGGGATATCTCCGTACATATCCGTAAGATTGGACAGGTAGAGTACCTTGAGGGTAAGGGCAATAGCGTGGAGCGCATGGTCTTCCTGGGAAATACTCAGGTCTTTCATGTGCACGGCGTTATTGGCATAACGGGCGTACATGTTCCAGACGCTTTGCCAGTTTCCGTCACTGATAAAATAACGGTGTTCCTGTCGGGTAGTTCCCCCGGTAAAGGCGGTAAACTGGATGAGCTCGTCATTCCAGAACCATGTATAATTCAACCACGCATTGGCACCGTTGTACAACAGCGGTTCGAACATCCCACTGGCTTTGATATCGCCTACGGAGGTATTGTTCGGGTTGGTATTGGTTTCTTCGAAATCGGAAGTACAGCCCAGGGTGAGCATGGCCGTGAGTCCGAAAATCCATATTTTGTTTATACTGTTCATATCCCTAATGATTAGAAAGAAAGTTTTACATTAAGCCCGTATGACCTGGTGAGCGGAAAGGACATGGATTCTATTCCCATGTGAATATTAGATCCGTTGAGCATTCCCGTTTCGGGGTCATACTGTGGAAATTTGCTGAGCACAAAGAGGTTGGTAGCATACATTCCTACACTGGCCCTTTGCAGAAAGCCCAGTTTTCGACAGACGGACTGCGGAATATCGTAATCCAGGCGTATTTCCCGAAGTTTCAGGAAAGAGGTGTCGAATGTATTCATTTCGGTATTATTACGGTTCCAGATATAGGTGTTGTAATATGTTTGTATACTGCTGGTTACTGTTTTGTTTTCCTGGTAGCTCACGGTACCGTCCGTGTTCTGTACAATATTGACACCCTGGTGTACAAGTCCGTCGTACCGTCCCTCGAGAGAATTTTTGAGTTTTCCCTGGTAGGAAAGGGCAAAGTTGGTCACAGAAAATGCATTACCTCCCCATTGTCCGGCAAATGTGGCGGCCAGTGAAAAGTTTTTGTAACGGAAACGCTGGGTCATACCCGCGCGCCAGTCGGGATTGACATTTCCTATTTTTCTGTCCGGGGATTCATCCAACAACGGATATCCGTCGGCATTGACAATATGCATGCCGGAAGCATCTACCTGGTTTCCATTATCATCGATATAGAAAGCTCCTTCCGGAGCCCGCTGAAACCCTCTTCCGTAGATTACATTCATTTCTTCTCCTACATAAGAGTAGATATACGTACGGTTTCCGATAGTCGTACCGAGGTCGGCCTGGTAAGGCTCATCCGGGTCCCAGCCATCCTGCAGGCTTACCAGTTTGTTTATATTTTTGGACCAGGCGAGGTCAAAAGACCATTCGAAATTCGGACTGCGTACCGGAACGAATGTAGCTGCTATCTCGATACCTTTATTGGATATTTCTCCGGCGTTTATTTTTCTTCCCGTCGCCCCGGTAATCTGGTCTACATTGACCGATACGATCTGGTTGGTGGTAGCGGAACGGTAGACGGCGAGGTCGAGTGACACACGGTTCTTAAAGAGTTTGGCGACCAGACCGGCCTCCCAGCTTTCGGTATTTTCGGGCTTTATCAACGGATCGGGAATGGTACCGGGCAGGGTATATCCTCCCGGGAACGAGCTGTTTCCATAGGTGGCATCAAGGGCATACGGGGACGTATCGTTACCGACATTGGCCCAGGATAGCCGGAGCTTCAGCATATCTACCCAGGTCGCAGCAGAATGTATGTCCAGTACGTTGTCCAGCAGTACACTTCCTGCGACCGAAGGGTAAAAGTAAGACCAGTTGCCTCGGGATAATGTACTCGACCAGTCATTCCGTCCTGTAATGTCGAGGAAATAGCTGTCGTCCCAGCTCAGGGAAAGCAGACCGTATAAGCTGTTAACTTCCTTTTTGCTGTGATAGTTATACGGGTCCGGATTGATCCCCGACGGGAGGTTGTTGGTGTGGTATATCCCTTCTTCGCCGAGCTGACTCAGGGTGATCTTACTGTTACGGTATTTGTCTACCCTGTTATTACCCCCGGCCATGGCGGAGAATCCCAGTCGTCCGTCTGCCCAGGTGGTATTGTTATAGCGGAGCATAAAATCACTGTTGATCTCGTATTGGTTAACCGTTTGCTCCCGGTAAAAACCATTCTGGTAGCCAGCGGTGTAAAACGGTTTTCGCTGTGTACGGAAATCACCGGACCAGTCGAGTCCCGATCTGAGATCGAGTGTCAGGTTCTTTAACAGGTCGATGGACATGGTAATATTTCCGAAAACGCGGTTTTTGTCCTGAGTGTTGGTCGCTTCGTACAGGGTACGGTATGGGTTGTAGGTTCCGGCGGAGGGAAATACCAGCCCTTGTCCGTTCTGTCCCTGTGCCGCCCAGTTGGCATAATTGAAGCGTTTTTGAAAATATTCGTTTTTCCAGTCGTTAATACTGTTCACATTAAATCCCCATACCAGGGCATACATGGGGTTGGTCTCGTCATAGCCACCACCGGGCATGTTATCGCTCTGTTTGTTGTAGTAATTGATTTTGGAACTCAGTCGTATTTTATCGTGAACTTTCGTATTGAAAGTTAGCGATACCGTTTGCTTGTCAAAACCGGTATTGGGCAGGATCCATTCGTTGCGGTAATCCGTAAAAGAGAAACGTGTGGAGGTCCCTTCGCCGTTACTACCGTCGATCGTTACCGTGTTATTGGTGGTTATACCGGTCTGGAAAAGTCCGGTATACCAGTCGTTCTGGTAGGTCCAGGGGAGTCTGGTGAAATCGCCTGTATCCCAGTTTTTGGAGGCATAGCGATAGCGCATTTTACTGGCGTCGAACTTTTCCCCGAAAGTATACCGGGAATAGTTGCGGGGTACGGCAATACCGTCGGGAGCCATATCTGAGGTGATTTCCCAGAGCGAATATTCGGATTGTCCCATATCCGATCCGTTTCCGTATTGTGTCTGGAAGTCGGGGAAATATCCTGCCCGGTCGAATGTGATGGAAGAGTTTACCGTGACTCCGAGGCCCTTGGTTTTTCTTCCGGATTTGGTGGTGATAATAATGGCTCCTCCTGCTGCTCTCGAACCGTAGAGTGCGGCAGCGGCAGGGCCTTTCAGGACAGATACCGATTCGATATCTTCGGGGTTGAGGTCACTGGCTCCGTCACCATAATCTACCGGCGCATCTTCCTGGGCATAATTACTTACACTCCGGGTAGCGGTCATTCCGGAAGATATCGGGATACCATCGACTACGAAAAGTGCGGTGTTTTGCCCGTAATTGAGGGATTGATCGCCTCTCAGGGTAGCCCGGATGGAAGCGCTGGGTCCGGTACCGGCCTGAGCGAAGAAGAGCCCGGGTACTTTCCCGGACATATTGTTGAGCCAGTTCCCGGTAACCGATTTGGTGAGTTCTTCACCTTCTACCTTACCCACCGCATAACCCAGGGATTTTTCCTCCCGGGTGATATTGAGCGCGGTGACGACAACTTCATCCATGGCTACATTCTCTTCCTCGAGGGTAACCTGCATATCGGTTTGTCCGGCAACGGGAACTTCGAGAGTCTTCATTCCCATAAAGGAAAAGAGGAGTGTTCCGTTGGAGGGGATAGCGTTGAGCCGGAAATTTCCGTCAAAATCTACCGTAGTACCTGTGGAAGTCCCTTGAAGAATAACAGTGGCTCCTATAAGCGGTACCCCGTCTTTGTCGGTGACGGTTCCGCGGATGTTTTTCCGCTCTACCGTTTTCAGGGTTATCGAGGTATTGCCGGCCACATAAGTAAGTCCGGCATCTTTACTGATCCGGTCGAGAATATCGGTAAGTCCCGTGTCTGTAAATTCATAGGAAAACGATCTCCTGTCTTTCAGGATATCATCCGAGTACCGGAACTGGTAGCCTGATTTTTGTTCCAGTTGTTTAAAAAGCTGGTCCAGGGTTACATGCTGTACCTTGATGGTTAACTTTTTGTCCATGCCGCCCTGGGCGTAAACACGGCTTGCAGAGAAGCTCAGAAAAAGCATCCCCAGCAAAAGTATGTGGGAAAACCTGAGGAGATAAGATTTCTCTTTCTCGCGTAAACTTAATTTCATAATTTAGTTGTTTAATTATTTTTAGTAAACTGAATTTTCGAAAATTCAAACTTCTCAAAACCGGAACTGTCGTCACCAGTTCCGGTTTTTTCAGTCTTTATTTTTAGCTTCTGATTTTTACATACACAATTTATTTGATGGTTATGGTATCGTTGTTCTGCCGGTATTCGAAACCTGTCATGAACTGCAAACTCTGCAGGACATTTTCCAGGGATTCGTTGTGATAGGATGCTCTTATTTTTTGAGTCAGAATAGCTTCGGATGTACAGTTTATTTTTATGCCGTACCATTTTTCTATCAGGGCAAAAGCTTGTTTCACCGTAATCTCGTCAAAGTGTAAAATGTTCCGGTGCCAGTCGGTCAGATGTTCCGCATGGACTTCCGAAGTGGTGAATTTTTGCTTTGCGGCGTCAAATGCGGCATGGTCGTTCCGGGTAAGGATCACACGTTCGCCGGTAGTGCGGTGTGCTACCCGGACTTTTCCGGTGGCCACAGTGACATTGATATGGGTAGTATCTTTGTAACACACCTCAAAGGTGGTACCGAGCACCGTAGTTTCGAAATCCCCGCTATACACGACAAAAGGTTGTTCCGGATTTCTCCGGACCTCGAAAAATGCTTTCCCGTGAAGTTCCACCCGGCGTTTATCACGGTCAAATGTTTCCGGATAGCGTAGCGTGGCCTGTGCATTGAGATAGGCTACGGAGCCATCTGGCAGCGTGATCTGTTTTCTTTCGCCGGCAGTACTGCTTATGGCCAGATATTCGGATGGCGGAATATTTTTGTTTTGTCCGGTATGGTAAATTGCGTAGCTTATTCCGAGAAAAAGGATCACGGCAGCGGCGATACGCAGCAGGGTTATATGATGGAGGCGCGGGGCTTTTCGGATTGTCTGTTCTGATGTCTTTATCTTTTTCCGGAGTAGATAAAGACCCCGGTCCAGACTGAATTCATCAGAGTGTTGCCGGAATTCTTTCTGCCACTCCTGTTGCAGCCATTGATAGGTTTTGCGATATTCGGTATGTTCGAGGTATTTTTGAAGCCTCCTGTTTTCGGTTTCCGATGCCTCCCCGGTAAGCACCTTGGCAGCGAGTTCATAAAAAATATGGTTGTCCATAGATACGGCCTTTATTTCTAAGACCATAAAAAAGGACCGGACCTGCCATCCGGGTTCGTTAACAAATGGTTAAGGGATTATTAAGTGTAGTCGGGTCAGAACAGAGGAGAGCGTAAAAGCACCGAAAACAAGAGATACAAAGAATTGCGATTCGTATTGCGAGATATACCGGATCGCTTCGATCATCTGTTTTTGAACGGTATTGACGGAAATCTGAAGAATATCGGCAATTTCTTTGTATTTGAAGCCTTCGAGACGGTTGAGTTTAAAGATGATCCTGCGTTGCGGGGGAAGTTCTTCGATAATGGTCTCTATACGTTTTTCCACTTCGGCATAGTCGAGAGCGGATTCTGCAGTTAAACCCGAAACCTTTTGTTGGGATTCGGATATTTCCATGTCGAAGAACGAGATCCTGTTTTTCTTCAGTACATTGAGCGATTGATTCTTGATTGCAATGAAGAGGTAAGACTTCAGGTTGTTACGGATATCGAGTACATTCCGGTTCTGCCATATATTAAAAAACACGTCAGAGACAACTTCTTCGGCGATATCCGGACTTTTTACAAACGACCCGGCAAACTGGCAAAGCGGATAATAGTATTTCCGGAACAGTTGTTCAAGAGCATGCTGATCGTTGTTCCGTATACGCTCTACTAACAATTTATCTTGCTCCATCCTCGTAGTTTGAACTTCAGTGAGACTGAAAAGCTTTGGTTCTTAGAAGGGAGCAAGTTACTTTTTAGGAAATATCCCGTTGTTACCGGACGGTTAAATTACCGTAATAGAAATGTTGTTTATACAGGTTTACAGGAATGTTCTTACCGGATACAGCTAAATGAAGATTACCGGAGCGGATGAAACTCAGGAGACCGGGTACGGGGGGCAAAACGCATGGTCCGGCACAAGGGGTAACCCGGAGGCAGATTTCAGGGCATATCATATAGTTTGGCAACTTTCTGCACAATACGCAACCTTACTTCCGAAGTGTTTCTTCGTCCGTAGGCCGCTTTTGTCTTAAAGGCGAGAACGGTTTCTATGGCAGGGTAAACGGTGATGTTCTGCCCCATAGCCCCTTTGGCGGAATAAGCACCTTCATATCTTTTGTCTCTTACATCCTGCCACAACCACCACATATAGCCGTAACCGAAATTGATGCCCGAATTGCGGAAATTGGGTACGTTATGGTTGAGTTCCGTATAAGCGGTCCGTTCGGCGAGCATTTCATCCACCCAGGATTCGCTGATGACCCTGGTGTCTTTCCATGTTCCTTTATTCAGCATGAGCAGTCCGAGGCGGGCCATGTCTCGTGTAGAAAACCACATAGGATAGGCGAGGTACCTGGAAATCGCCGTATTCCCTTCTTTGTGTTGCAGGGAACGGTCCCAGTCCTGCATGTGTAAGGGATCGGCGAGCTGCCGCTCTACTTCGTCATAAATGTTTGTGCCGGTTTCTTTTTCGAAGATATAGCCGGCTACATTAAAATCCCAGTTACTGTAGAGCCAGTAGGTACCCGGTTTTACACTACCTCGTTCCGGGGCGTATTCCTGCATGCCTCCCGGGTAGCCTTCGGGATGGAATATACCGGATCTTGCCGAGATGATATCCTTTACGGTGGCTGTCTGCTCTATGGGGAGAATGCCTTCGACATCGTCGATCTCCAGTTCCTTTACTGTTTTATCGAGCCGGATGGTGCCGTTCTCCACATAGCGGCCATAGAGCATGGATAGCACGCTTTTCCGGCACGAGGCAATGTAACTTACTTCTTCCACATCGCCGAATTCGAAAACGACTTTCCCCCGGTGTACGATCATCAGTCCGGTTATTTTGGTACTGTCCGTCAGATATTCCCGGAAGGCATCTGTTTTTTTACGTTCCCATCTTTTGCTTTCTTCTTCAGATGCCCGGTGCCATATCCTGTCCGGGAATACCTGGGCCCGGAGACGTGTTATGGGACATCCGGTCAGGAGCAAAAGAAATATACCTAACATATATGGTGTCAGCACATCAGTCCGTTTTTTCAAACCAGACGTTTCTCGCCCTGCCATTACTGGCATATAGTCCTGTAATTTCATTGTTTTGGTTTCGTTTGAATTTAATATTCCGCATCGGGTAATCTCCCTGTAGTCTGTCTTCCTTTACCGGGGTCAATACTATTTTTCCGTGCCGGATATGGTAGGCAAAGAGTTTCCCGTCTTTGTAATGCAGGGTATAGAGCGTTTCCAGTTCGGGACTGTAATAGGTCCCCGTATAACTGTTCAGGAGGGCCGGAGTAGGCGGGGTTTTTACAAATTTTTCAAATTGTACGGGGGGGCTCCCGGCAGTGGGGTAGAGGGTCAAGGTATGGCCCTTAAAAGACAGTTTTTCTGCTGTAGCCGGTTGGACAGGGACAAAAGAATCTTTGGCTGCCGGAAGATATCCGGATATTTTTCTGCCGTTATGGAGCAGCAGGGTATCGCCCCGCGCACTTACCCGGCGTTGCTCGTAGGTTTTGTCATCCCAGTAATCCCCGATAAGGTTCTGTATATAGCGTTCCGGTAGTTTGATGGTACGGACAGGAGGTTCCTGGTCGTTTTTTCCGAATATAACCGTTGCGATCTCATCCGATAGGGAGGCGGGAGAAGATGAGGAGAAATTGGTCAGTACGACGATCGATGTTTTTTTTAGGGGAAAGACGGCGGCGTGAGAACGAAACCCACCGATAGAACCTCCGTGCGAAATACGCTGCTGTCCGTAGAGCGTATCGATATTAACACCAAAGGCATAGCGGTTAAAACTGCCGTCTGTCAACGGGTCCAGAGTCCGCATCATATCAAAGGCTTTTTCCCACCCGGGCCGAGGATCATAATAGTTTTTCAGGTATTTCAGCATGTCAGCCGTTGTGGTATGGATATTCCCCGAACCCACATAGCCCCAGTATTCCACAGCCCTGACAAAACCGTTGTCCGTAGCATCATAGGAGGTGGCGTTATCCGGGACCACGCGGTTGTACCGAGCTTCTACATAAGTTGCTGTCATCCCCAATGGTTCAAAGATTTCATTTTGCATAAAAGTGGTAAAATCCTGTCCGGTGACGTTCTCAATAATATTGGCCAGGAACATATAACCGGTATTACAATACAGGTATTCCGATCCGGGCTGGAAATTGAGATCCTGTTGTGCGGTCATGATCCGGTCCAGGTCGGCATTGGTACGAAGGTCATCATCCCGCCATCCGGCCAGAGCAAAAAGGGCATGCAGGCTCCGGAGTCCGCTGGTATGATGAAGCATCTGCCGGATGGTAATCCTGTTACCAAACCCGGGCAAATCGTCGATATAACGGGATATGGGGGCATCCAAGGATAATTTGTGCTGCAGGTGAAGCACTACGATACCCAGACCACTGAACTGTTTGGAAACGGAAGCTATATTATAGCGCATCTCCGGGTTGTTGGGCACAGGATATTCGAGGCTGGCCAGGCCATAGGCCCCGGAGAATACCGTTTTGTCTCCCTGCATCACGGCTATACTGCCACCGGGATGCCCGGGAGCATTCCAGGAGCGGAAAAGGCTGTCTATTTTCGCGTATTGTGTTTCGCTGAGTTGTGCCTGTACTGCTGAGGTGAAAAGCAGTAAAAAAATCATATACAGCAGGGCTCGAAAGTTGTACATCCTATTATTTTTTGAGACCGGCCTGGGCCAGGGTGATCAGTAAGGCGAGTTTTATGGCTTCCGGACCGTTCTCGTTAAGGTACCATTCGTCGAGGGAATGGGCCCCACCGCCTTTTCCGCCACGACCGATGCAAACGGCCGGAATACCGAGAGCGACAGGGATATTGATATTGGTAGATCCCCGTCCGGGTTGTGGTGTTTTACCAAAAAAGGAAGTAGCTGCAAGGGCACGTTGTATCAATGGCAATTCGGGGGAGAGTTCTCCCGAAGGTCTGTCCCCGATGCGGATAAGCTCATACGTAACCTGGTCTCGAATGCCACTCCGGTTATATGCGGTGATCGCCTTTTCTACCGATGTTTTGAATATGTCTTCGATTTCCTGAAGGTTACGGGGGTCCAGTGCACGCATGTCTACTTCCATCCAGGATTCGAAAGGGATGGAGTTTATCGATGTTCCGCCGCCTATGCGGCCTATGTTAAAGCTGGTTTTGGAAATATCCCCCGAAGTATAGGATTGGGCATCGGTAGCAAAAACATCAATAACTTTTCCGAGGGCATGGTGCGGATTGGCCAGCCCGAAACTCCCCCACGAATGCCCTCCTTTACCGGATATAACAAGTTTGTAGCGTCTGGAGCCGAGTCCGGCATAGCTAATTCGCCCGAGATCCCCGCCATCGATAGCAATCCAGGAGTCAACGTTCAGTCCGGATTCGTTGAAGATATATTTCATGCCCCGCAGATCTCCGAGTCCTTCTTCACCCACAGAACCTACGAAAAGGACGTCTTTTTCTGTTCTGATACCGGTTTTGTTCATGGCTTTCAGGACGCTGATCACCATGGAGAGCCCACGGGTATCATCACCTATGCCCGGTGCTTTGAGTGTATCTCCCGATTTTTTCACGGTGACATCGGTACCTTCGGGGAAGACCACGTCGAGATGAGCTTCAAGTCCGACATACCCCGGGATTCCCGCCGTGCCTTTACGAAGTCCGAGAACATTCCCCGCTTTATCGGTCCAGATACTGTCTATACCTGCCTCTTCGAGCATGGAAGCAAAGCGTTTTCCTCTTTCGGTTTCTTTAAAGGGAGGTGCGAGTATCTCCGTGAGTTCCACCAGATCTTCCATGGTTTCGTCATCCTGTTCATCGATGACGGTAAAAGCCTTTTTCAAAGCCTTGTCCTTACCGAGTTTGGTAATCTCCCGGGTATATTTTTTTTGTATGTCCGGGGTATGCTGGGCATGGATATTTAAAGAAAAAGCGATAAAAAAAGCACCCAGATACAGTGTCATAGTCTTCATGTTTAAAATTTTAGTGTTAGTGTAAGCGGATCGGACCATTTAAATATAGCCATAATTTAAGGAAAGGGAAGATTTTACTTCCCTCATCCTATAGTGTTCATTAGTAGTAATCCGGATTCTGATCTATGTTGTCATTCGCGTTGGTTTCTCCGTCGGGTATAGGCAGGATAAACCGGTCGTTGGGATAGGTGACTTCACATATGGTGGAGGTACAATCTTCGCGTACCATATCCTGTTTGTTCCTGGTAATGTCAAAGATACGGTGCCCTTCGAAACAGAGTTCTCTTCGTCTTTCCTTCAGGATCTCTTCGGTAAGAGCATCTCCGGTAAGGGTGAGGGGTACTGCATCGGGATTGGCACGTTGTCTGATGAGCTGCAGATCGGATCGTGCACCGATAAAATCGTTCATTCTGGCCCGCGCCTCGGCACGGTTGAGGTACACTTCGGAAAGGCGGATAACAGGAATGTTATCCGTACCTATCTGTGAACCCGAACTCGGATATTTGTTAACCCGCAAACAGCAATATACCCCGCTAAGTTTGGGATCGGACATAAACATGGTTTTGCGGACATCATTGTCATCCATCATATCCAGCAGATCTTTTGCAGGCAGGTAATCTCCGTACCCGGTGGCTTTATACATACCTCCGAGATGATCGGAGCCGGGATTGTCCGTAATGCTGTACACCATTTCTACGATGGCTTCCGAAGAATTTCCTTCGAGAAACATGGAGGGATAAGCTGCTGCGGTAGCCAGTTCGTATTTCTGGCTGTCGATGACATCCGTGGCTTTGGCTTCTGCATTTTCATAGTCTTCCATATAGAGATAAACCCTGGATAACATGGCCTGTGCTGCTTCTTTGGAGAAATAGCCGGCATTGGAAGGATCTATGGTCATGAGGTCTTCCGCAGTAATGAGATCGGACAATACCTGGGTATAGACTTCCGCTACCGTATTTCTCGAGGGCAGGGCCATAGGATCGTAGGCAGTAACTACAGGCACCCCGAGATGGGAAGCATCGGCAGTATATGTATAGTGTTGTGCATACAGGCGTACGAGATCGAAATGCCCTACGGCGCGTAACATGTACGCCTGTCCGAGGATATTGTTAAATTCGGTTTTGTTGCTTTCCAGGGGTTCGTATTCCGCATTGATCATAGTATTGGCAATATTGATGCCCTCGTAAATGGTTTTCCAGACGTCTTCCGGAATAAAATTGGTGAATGTACCGTTGTATTCGGCCCATTCCTTGGCCCGGTTGGCGCTGGCATTCTGCTTTACGTCCTCACCCATGACATCGGGTACCAGCAGAAAATATCTTCCATACCAGTTGGAGCTCTGCATCTGGTCGTACCCACCGAAAATAGCTGACTGAAAGTCCTTAAGGGATTTCAGGTATTCCGTATCCGTAATGTTTTGCTGAGGTTCGCGATCTAAAAAATCACTGCCGCATGACAGGGACAACATCAATCCCGCACCTATCAATATTTGTTTAGTTAGCTTCATAATATTTTTTTAGAATCGTTAGTTGTTTAAAATCCTATGTTTAGTCCCACACTGACGGTTTTGTTGATGGGTGTAATGGTGTTGTACACGCCGTTAATGGTCTGTTCCGGATCGAAGTAAAGGGACTTGTCTTTTACCCAGGTCCAGAAATTGGCCATGTCGATATAGACCCTAAGGCTGCTCAACTGCATCTTTTCGAGTATTTCGGAAGTAAAGTCATAGTTCAGGGTCAGCGATTTCAGCCGGATATAATCTCCTTCAAAGAGGTAGCGATCGGAATATTGGGTGTTGGACGACTGATTGCCACCCCATCGGAACTGCGGGAATAATGCTTCCTGCCCGGGAGTGGTCCACCTGTTCTCGAAGGCATAGGCAGAAGTACTTCTCGGGTTATACCTGCCATCGCTGTGGATAACCCAGCCGGGAGCGTCATAGAGATAATTCCCGAATTGGTAATTGAACATGGCGTTCAGGGAGATGTTCTTATAGTGCGCACTGAGGTTAAACCCTCCGTAGAAATCAGGGGTGGCCGATTTTCCATCGTAATACCGTATGGCATCGTTTACATTGTTGGTCGTGGTAGTTTTTGTACCATCGGTGTACCATAGCGGATCTCCGTTGGCAGGATCTACTCCTGCCCAGCCATAGAGGAAATATTCCTGAATGTCACGGCCTTCTTCGAGCCTTTTGGTGCCATCGGTAATCGGGGAAGGGAGGTATGTGATCTCATTGTTCAAGAAGGTAATATTTCCTCCGAGGGAAAGTCCGAAATTTTCTGTGTTTACGATATTGGCATGCAGTGCAATTTCCCATCCGCTGTTTTTCATGTCGCCTATATTTTCCGTAACCGATTCGAAACCTGTGGTCAGCGAAAGTGGTCTGTCGAGCAGAAGGTCAGATGATACCTTATTGAAGTACTCTACGGAACCGGAGAGGACATAATCAAACAAAGTGAAGTCTATACCTGCATTGAAAGTGTTCTGGGATTCCCAGGTCAGTAATGCATTTGCCACCTGCGAAGGGGCTGCTGCGGCCTGACCGTCATAAGCTCTGTTAAAGCCCCATAGCCCGGCCCAGTTGTAATTTCCTATTCCGGCATTCCCGGAAGTACCGTAACTGGTCCTCAATTTCAGGTTGTTGACAAATTTAGCGTCACTCATGAAGTTTTCCTTGGATATGGTGTACCCGCCTCCTACAGACCAGAAGGTACCCCATCTGCGGTCCGGTCCGAACCGGGAAGAGCCATCCCGGCGTATGGAGCCGGAGAGAAAATATTTTTTGTCATAATCATAGTTGATCCGTCCGAAATAGGAGTTAAAAGAGTATTCTATCCTGCTGCTGCCTACCGAAGTCGGATTGGCTGCATTGTCCAGGTATTTGAGTTCCGGATGCGAAAAGCCTTCGCCCTCGGCACTTACGATCGAGGTTTCCACGGCCTGTGCTTCGTAAGCAGCAAACACGTTGAGGCTATGTACCTCGTTGAAGGTAGTGTGATAGTTAAGCGATTGTGTTCCGAGCCAGTTGTACTCGGTTGTCCGTGCTTCTTCGGCAATACCACCTACATTTCTTCCGTCCCCGTACCTTGCATTTGAAAAGATATATTCGCTGATATTCAGGATATCAAAACTCCATGCGGATTTAAAGGTGAGGTTATCCAGGATCTTATAGCTGATGGTGAGGTTGTCGAGAATACGTGACTGATCCAGTTCCCTGCGATCTTCCCTGAGGTGTCCCATAGGGTTGTTTCCTGCCATAATATCGGTATGTTCGCCATAGAAATCACCGTTCTCGTCATACACAGGTATGGTAGGAGGTAATAACAGGGCAAGATAAAAAGGGGCCTGCCAACGGGTACCGTCCGTAATGCCGCGCTGGTGGAATTTGGATAACGACATATTGTTGGTGAGCTGTAGTCTTTCCGTGAGTTTTACGTCTATATTCGCACGGAGTGAGTACCTCCGGAACATATTCTCTTCTACGATACCATCCTGGTTAAAATAATTCCCGGAAACAAAGTATGTAATGTTTTCACTACCGCCGTTTGCACTCAGATCGTATTCCTGGGTAATGCCCGTGCGGGTGATCTCGTCATACCAGTTGACATCATAATAATCGCCGGTATCAGGGTTTACGGGAAAAAGCGTGGCAAACTGTGCTGCGGCCTCATCGGTAGTCAGGGTTCCGGCATTGGCATATCCTTCCATAAAAAGTTGCCTGTATTGTGTGGTATTCAGGGGTTTCAGGAGGTTGTTATAGGCTTCGGAAGAAAAGCCGAGTTTGGATTTTAAGCTGATCTTTGCTTTTCCGGCCTTACCGCTTTTAGTGGTGATCAGCACAACCCCGTTAGCTCCCCTGGAACCGTAAATGGCAGTGGAAGCCGCATCTTTAAGAACGACAAGACTTTCGATATCATTCGGGTTTATGGAAGCCAGAACATTGGAGCTGCTTCCGTCATTGCCGAAATCGGTTTGTGAAACACTTCCGGAAGTTACCGGAATACCGTCTATGACATACAGCGGATCGTTGGAGGCATTGATAGATCCGATACCTCTGACCCTTACCGATATCGCTGCTCCGGGTGCCCCGTCGCTGGTAACGACCTGCAGACCGGGAGAAGCTCCCTGCATGGCATTCTGAAAGCTGGAGGAGGGCAGCATTTCAAGAGCTTCACTTTTTATCGTGGCGACAGACCCCGTGAGTTCTTCTTCACTCTGCGAACCGTATCCGACTACGATGACTTCACTGAGCTGGGAAGCATCTGCCTCGAGTTCGACATGCAGTGTGGTACGGTTACCTACCGTTACTTCCGAAGATTTCATACCCATATAGGAAAAAACGAGAATATCATCGGGAGAGGCGATGATGGTGTATTTTCCGTCAAAATCAGTGGTTGTACCTTTTGAAGAACCCTTTACCTGTACAGAGACTCCGAGTAATGGCCCGGAATCGTCCGATACCGTCCCGGTAATGGAGTTTTGCGAGTACATAATTCCGCAAAGGAAAAATGTCATCACCTGTAATAGTTTGTTTTGAATCATAATGTTAGAGAGTTTAGGAAGCTTTTATTTTCATCAGGTTAAGGATGTATAAATCCGGCCCGGGGAAGTCACACCTGTATCAGGAGTTTCCTTTTCCGGAAGGAAAATCATCATTAATCTGTCATAAATCAGTTTGTGTCGCGTGTACTTTCGGGTTCTGTCCGAACTTTATTTTACGCGAATCACAGGAATGTATATGGAGAGCCCTTTCATAAACATATGGGGAAGATAGAAAAAATGACAGGAGACGTGGCATACCAATTTCCTGTCCTTTGGCAGTCCAATATAAAATGAGAAGACTTTGTCAGTAAAACTTTAAAAAATAAAGATAAACGTTTTAATTTTGTTGTAGTTTATTGTTTAACAGTTTTTTACGTGTTTTTAGGAGGTTTTTGATTTCATAATTATAAAGGGGTAAATTTGATTTGTTTTGAATTTTGGATATTTCAAATTAAGAATTTGGTAATGTCTATGCGCAGACCAATTATTGGTCATTTCCGAGAAGCTTCAAAAAAAAATACCTCCAAAAAAATGAAGGTATTGTGAGCAGGAGTAAAAACGGTTACTAATTCAGCTTCTTTTCAAGACAACTCCTGCCTTTTTATGATTAAATATTCCGTTATCTACGGTTATGGTACCATTAACCAGGACGTATATCACCCCTTCCGGGTATTGGTGAGGATTGGCAAAGGTTCCTTTGTCTGAAATAGTTTCGGGATGGAAAACAACGATATCCGGTTTCATCCCTTCTTTGAGTGTACCCCTGTCCTTCAGTTGCATGGTCTGGGCGGGTAGTTGTGTCATTTTCCGGATGGCTTCCTGTAGTGAGAGTGTTTTTTCTTCTCTTACATAGTGGCCCAGAACACGGGGGAAGGTACCATACCATCTGGGGTGGGGATGCCCCATTCCCGGACGGACCAATCTTCCGTCGGAAGCAATCATGGTTTGCGGATGCCGCATGATACGTTTCACGTCTTTTTCATCCATTGCATGAAAAACACAGGAAGCTCCCCCGTTTTTCTGAGCCTGGATCACCAGCTCCGCACCATTTTCCGGGGTGGGAGGGAGATCGCTTTCAACACACCAGTATTTTAATGTTTTTCCTTCCAGTTCGGGACGCCAGGCGACTTTGGCAAACTGTATCCGGTCCAGGTCATCGCCTCCGCGATCGTTTTGTATATTGAATACGATCTCTTTTTTGATACGGTCTCTCCATACGGGATCTTCAATTCTTTTTTCAAAGGCCTGCTGTCCCCCTGCCCGTGCCCATCCCGGGATAAGCACGGATATACCTGTGTAGCTGGCCGTGTAGGGGTACTGGTCGATCTTGATATCCAGTCCGGCTGCCCTGGCAGAATCCACCATGGCAAGGGTACGTTCGCTTTTGCCCCACATGGGTTTACCTATGACCTTGTGATGGGTAAGAATAACCGGAATATCAGCCTGCTCCGAAATTTCAATGGCTTCCCGGACAGCCCCGAAGAGTCCGAGACCTTCCTCGCGCAGGTGAGAGGTGTAGATACCTCCGTAAGCAGAAGCTACTTCGGATAGCGCGATGACTTCATCGATTTCCGAGAACGTTCCGGGCAGGTATTTGAGTCCTGTGGATATTCCGAAGGCCCCGTCTTTCATCGCAGCGTCTACCTGGATCTTCATGGCTTCGAGTTCTTCGGGAGTGGGGCTCCTATTATCGAGTTGCATAATGTTTTTCCTGATGGTATTGTGGCCTACGAGGTAACCCACATTCATTCCGATTCCGATGGTTTGAAGACTGTCCATGTAAGCAGCAAGAGGATAAGGAGAGTTGCCGTCCGGACCTCCGAGGGCGGTGGTTACTCCCTGTCTGACATGGCTTTCGCATTCCGATAGTTCCATAATAGGCTCAATATGAGCATGAAGGTCGATAAATCCCGGTGCAACGGCAAGCCCGCGGGCATCGATAACCCTGCCGGCCTTGGCATGCTTCAGATCGCCTATTTTTACGATGAGGTTCCCTTTTACAGCAATGTCCGCTGCCATCGGATCGGAACCCGTACCGTCATATACCATACCGTTGAGGATGAGGATATCATAGGCCTCGGAAGTACTGCATGATGTTATGCATATCAGGACTACTATTGCAGTAAGTTTTTGTAAACTGGTTTTCATCGTAGCTGTATTTAAAGTTTTTGTTGTGTAGTGTCGGTCTTTTTGAGGTCGGCAAAGGCTTGCTGCAGGGTCCGGGTCACCGGGCCGCAGTTGTCGCCTTCGTAGTAGGTGTGTTCCCCGAGCCGGGCGATAGATGCGATCTGTACCGTAGTTCCGCTCAGGAAAGCTTCGTCCGCCTGTTCCAGTGCTATGGCTTCCCATGCCGTTTCCTTTACGGGGATCCGGTGTTGCCGGCAGAGGGCGATCACGATTTTTCGGGTGATACCATTGAGAATATGAGTGTCGGCAGGGTGGGTGTAGACCATACCGTCCCTTACAAAAAATATATTGCAGTGTGATCCTTCCGTAATCCGTCCGTCCCTTACAAAAACAGCTTCATCCGCATTCCGGAGATGCGCGGCTTCATTGGCCATAGTGTTCCCCATGAGAGATGTGGTCTTGATATCGCAACGCTGCCATCGGTAATCGGGGACTACCACAGCAGTTATATTGCTTGTATTTACCGGTGTAATAGTATATGGTACGGCATACATAAAAAGGGTGGGGGAAGGATTGTCCGGATAGGCGTGTTTTCGTGGTGCCACACCTCGGGTCACCTGAATGTAGATCAGTGCGGTTTCCGATTGAAGGTCGTTCCGGAGCAGCAGTTCGGGAATTTGTTTCTCTATTTTAGAGATGTTATATTGCAAACCAATTTTGTGTAGGTTTTCCTGTAACCGATCCAGGTGAGCAGACTGAAAAAACACACCGTGCTTTTCTCTGACCATAACTTCGTAAATGCCGTCTCCAAAAAGGAACCCCCTGTCAAAAACAGGGATGTATGCCGATTCGTATGGTATGATGTGGTCATTTAATAGTATATTTTTGGGGTAGTGTATTTTTTTTGTAGACATATCCTGTTGGTGTTGCTTTTTGTGAGAAAAGGTTTCGTATTCGAAAAAATTCTCGATATGGATCCAAATTCCCGATGAAAGTAAATGTTATTTTTCTACTTTTAGCATACCAATTTTCCATTTCTCAACAGATCAATTATGAGTAATAAGCTCAACGGTATTCTCATGGCTCATGGTTTTGGTTCGGGTCAGGCTGGCGAAAGTCTGTACCTGGAGCTGTATAACGCCATCAAAAAAGCTATCATTAAAAAAAAGCTGGAATACAATACCCGGTTGCCACCCACCCGGTTGCTGTCCCAAGACCTCGGGGTGTCCAGAAGCACGGTGGTCAAGGCTTATGACATTCTGTGCCTGGAAAATTATATAACATCGGTCCAGGGATCGGGATATTTTGTCAATGACTTCCAGCAGAAAAAGATCAAATACAGCCTGAAGACTTACGATAAGCCTACGGAATACCCGTCGGTTTCGGAAAAGGCCCGTCGTTTCCGGAAGCATCTGAACCTGATGAATCGTATGCATCAGCCTGGCCTTGCATTTCGTCCGGGATTACCTCCGCTCGATATCTTCCCGGTGGGGCAGTGGCAGCAGCTTACCAATAATTACTGGAAAGGGGTGAAATATTCGGACCTCTCCTATAAGTCGAGTCTCGGACTGGATTCGTTACGAAAGAGTATTGTCAATTACCTCAAGATATACCGCAATATACAGTGCCATTACGAACAGGTGGTTATTGTTACGGGCTCGTTACATTCCCTATCCATACTCGGGGAACTCCTCATTGATCCCGGGGATGAAGTTATCGTAGAAAACCCTACCTATGCCAATGCCATAGCAATTTTCAGGAGCCTGAAATCGCGAATGACCGCTCTGGAAATCGACGAGCAGGGACTGGATATTTCGGATGCCCGGAAAAAGGTCAAAAATCCGAAACTGATCTATACGACCCCGTCCAACCAATACCCTTCGGGAGTGCAGATGAGCCTGCAGCGCCGGCTCGAACTCCTGGAGTATGCCAATGCCCGGAACTGCCTGATTATCGAAGACGACTACGATCATGAATTCAGTAACTGGGACAACCCCATTACGTCTATCTTCGGCCTGGATAAAAACGAAAGGGTAATTTACCAGGGAACTTTCAACAAGCTCCTGCATCCTTCTATACGTCTCGGGTATATTATTGTGCCTTCTTATCTCATCGAAGATATCAAGGCGTTATACGAACAGTCTCTTCGTTTTGTTTCACCGGAGGTACAGAAAGTGATGTCCGATTTCATAGAACGCAATTACTTCAGCAGGCATCTTCGGAGTGTTTTGCAGATCTCCAGGGAACGGAGGGAGTTTTTTACGACCGCTTTTGATAAGCTCTTCGGTGGTGTTCTTAAAATTCTTCCGGTCAGTGGTGGCTTGCACCTGATTGTACAATTACCGGAAACGATCGATGATGTATTATTTTCCGATTACCTCGCAGATAACGGGATCATTACTTTTCCGTATAGCAAGTATTTTTCCAGGGAACCTAAAAAAAACGGACTGATCATGGGGTTTTCCTCGGTGAGTACTCCGGTTATCAAACAAAAGCTGGAATTGATGTACCAGTTATATACTGCATATCCTGCCGTTGTAAAAGCGGAATGACTGCTATGTAGTACCGGGTGTTCCGGCAGATATACGTATCTTTGCAGTATTGATAACATCAACCGGATCTTATGGTACGACTTTATGCTCTTCCGGAATTTTTGCCGTAAAGGAGTACGCGGGGGAGGTGTAATCGTTACCCATTCCGGAATTTTGACCAACCTTTTCTTTGCAAACAGAAAAATGCATGTCTTCTCGTTTTCGGAGTACTACATTCAGGGCTTTCCGCAATCGTAATTATGCGCTGTTCTTTACCGGGCAGTCGATTTCCCGGATGGGAATGTGGATGCAACGGACCGCTGTGATCTGGGTGGTTTACAGTATAACACATTCTCCGTTTATGTTGGGGCTGACCTTATTTGCAGAGCAGTTTCCTTCTTTTCTCTTTTCGGCACTGGGCGGGATCGTGTCGGACCGTTATGACCGTTACCAACTGATATTACTTACCCAGTTGCTTTCCATGATACAGGCCGTAGTACTTACTGTCGTTACCTATACGGGGCATGATACGGTATGGGCATTGCTTGTATTGAGTGCCGTACTGGGTACGATCAATGCTTTTGATGTACCTGCGCGGCAACCGTTGGTACACGAAATGGTCAACGAACCCGAAGATCTGCCGAATGCGCTTTCCCTGAATTCGTCATTGACCAACCTGGCCAAAATGCTGGGCCCCGCCCTGGCGGGTATCGTTCTTTCCGAATGGGGAGCAGGAACCTGTTTTCTGATCAACGCGGTGAGTTTTATCGCAATCATTATCTGCCTCCTGCTGATGAAGCTTCCCCCGAGACCGACACCTCCTCCCCGGCAGAAAGTAGGTAAAGAACTCAGAGACGGATTCCGTTACCTTTATGAAACCCCCGAAATAGGGCTACCCTTGCTGATGCTCACCCTGGTTAGTCTTTTCGTGTTGCCTTACCGCACGCTTCTCCCGGTATTTGCCAAGGTTATTTTTCAGGGTGATGCCACGACGTACGGATATATTATGGGGTTTATAGGTCTGGGAGCCATTTCCGGAGCTATTTTTCTCGCTTCCCTGAAAGAAGGAAGCCGGCTGAAGAGGATTCTGGCCATAAATACCATCATTCTGGGGAGCTCTCTGTTGTTGTTCTCCCAGGTGAAAAACCTGTATGCATTGCTGTTTTTCGGGGTGCTTATCGGCTTTGGAGCTATGGCACAAACGACGGTCTGCAACATCCTGGTGCAAACCAAATCCAAAACCGAAATGCGTGGTCGGGCAATGAGTTACCAGGCGATGGCCGCTTTTGGCATGATGCCGCTGGGGGGACTGCTTATCGGTACCGTATCCGAACATATCGGTGCCCCGATGAGCCTGTTGCTACAAGGAGTAGTCGCATTGGTGATCGCATTGGCCTTTTCACGCTTTTTATGGAAAGGCAGGGATGAGCCCGAACCCGGTTCCGGACGATAGCTTTTCTGCCGATCTTTACCCGTAATAGTTATCTTTGTAACCGTATCCCCGGCTTTCCGGAGGAAAATTCAATTATAAAAACCGATAGATGAAACCATCCTTACTTACCGTATTATTTTTTAGCCTTTGCTCAGGCCTGTTTTTCAGAGCGTATGCCCGCGATTTCTACCAGCTAACGGTCTATGAGTACACGTCGGATGAGCAGGAAAAGCAATTGGACAGCTACCTGGAGAATGCTTATCTGCCTGCATTGCACCGGGCAGGAATAGCCGATGTTGGCGTATTTAAGCCCTTTCCGAAACAGGAGGAAAAAATATTGCGGAGCATATATGTGTTTATTCCTTTTAAAAACCGTAAATCTTTTTTTAATCTGGAACACCGTCTGTCGAAAGACAAGGAGTACCAGGAAACAGGTGCAGCCTATATCAATGCCGCATACGACAGTCCGCCTTTCGACCGTAAAGAGGTGATCCTGATGGATGCTTTTACAGGGCACGGACACTACCGGTTGCCCGCACTGAAATCTTCTATGCAGGACCGTGTCTATGAGCTGAGAAGCTATGAAAGCGCTACGGAAAAACTATACCGGAACAAAGTGAGAATGTTTAATAAGGGGGATGAAATAGGTCTGTTCCGCAAACTGGGTTTTAATGCCGTTTTTTATGCGGAGGTAGTTTCCGGGAGCCAAATGCCCAATCTTATGTATCTCACCACTTTCGAAAATATGCAATCGCGGGAGGAACACTGGAAAACTTTTGGTGATGATCCGTACTGGAAGTCGCTCTCCGGTAAGGCCGAGTACCGGAACAATGTTTCCCGGGCCGAGATCATGCTGCTTTATCCCGTGGCGTATTCGGATATTTGATGTAAACGCAAAGCTGATATAACCGGCCTGGTAATACTCCCCGGAAAGCGCTATTCGGATAAAAGACGAACTTTAAAAATCAAATCAATATTCAATGAGAATTATCCCCGGAATTACTTTTGCGGTATGTAGTATACTGATGCTGGGAGGGTGTAATATGCCCGACCGGCCGGAAACTGAAATATTACCTTCCGATACACCTGTAGATCACGTCAACCCTTATATGGGAAATATCAGCCACCTGTTGGTCCCTACCTTTCCTACAATCCATTTGCCCAACAGCATGCTGCGGGTATATCCGGAAAGAAATGACTATACGGGCGATTTGCTTCATGGTCTTCCGCTTGTGGTGACCAGCCACCGCGGGAGTTCGGCATTTAACCTGAGCCCTGTAAACCGTTTGGACAGCGGGAAAATAAGAACCGTAACAGACTACAGCTACGACAGGGAGAAGATCAATCCGTACTCCTATAGTGTTTACCTGGACGATGAAGCCATAGAAGTGCATTATGGCCTTTCACACCAGGCCGGGATGTACGAGCTGGATTTTGAAAAAGAAGGAACGGAACGCCACCTTGTGCTGGCTTCCCGAAACGGACTGATGGAGTGGGACGGAACGGCTTTTTCCGGCTATCAGCAGTTGGCCAATACTACCAGGGTATATATCTACGCTGTTCCGGGGGAACAACCCTCGGGAGTACAAATAATCACCTCAGGGACTGCGGAAGAAGGAAACAAGGCAGAAGGAGAACATGCGGCACTGGCAGCTACCTTTCCGGCAAAGCAAGAAAAACTTGTCTTACGGTACGGGATCTCGTTTATAGACGCTGCACAGGCCCAAGCCAATATGGAGCGCGAAGTAGCCGGGAAAGCCCTTGGCGAGCTCTGGCAATCGGGTAAGGAAGCCTGGAACAAAGCATTGGGTAAGATCGAAGTACAGGGAGATTCCGATGAGGACAAAACAGTGTTTTATACCTCGCTTTACCGTACCTATGAACGTCCCGTCTGTATTTCCGAAGACGGCCGTTATTTCAGTGCTTTTGACGGGAAGGTCCACGAAGACGGGGGGCGTCCTTTTTATACGGACGACTGGATCTGGGATTCCTACAGGGCGCATCATCCGTTACGCATTCTGGTAGACCCGAAAACAGAAGAAGATATTCTGCATTCCTTCCTGCTTATGGCAGAACAAATGGATGATTTCTGGATGCCTACCTTCCCGGAAATAACAGGTGACAGCCGAAGGATGAATTCCAATCATGCCGTGGCTTCTTTTATCGATGCTTACAGGAAAGGCCTTCGTCGCTTCAACCTGGAGGAGGCATACCGGGCGGCCAAAGGTGCCATTACCGAAAAAACACTTGCTCCGTGGTCCGGTAAACCCGCAGGATGGCTCGACGCATTCTATAAAGAACACGGATATATCCCCGCACTTTACCCGGATGAGAAAGAAACCGTTCCGGAAGTCAACACTTTCGAGAAGCGACAGCCTGTAGCAGTGTCCCTGGGGACAGCATACGATCAGTGGTGTCTGGCGGAAATAGCGAAGGAACTCGACCTGAAAGAGGATTACCGCCATTTTCTGGGACAATCCTATAATTACAGGAAACTCTTTAACCCGGAGACCTCGTTTTTTCACCCCAAAGATAAAAACGGGAAGTTTATCGAACCTTTCGATTATGTTTTTTCCGGCGGACTCGGGGCACGGAATTATTATGGCGAAAACAATGCATGGACCTATCGCTGGGATGTACAACACAATATTGCCGATCTTATCGCATTGATGGGCGGAAGAGAGCAGTTTGTACAGAATCTCGACTCCATGTTCGCACAACCGCTGGGTACGGGAAAGTTCCGGTTTTATGCACAACTTCCCGATCAGACCGGGAATGTAGGGCAGTTTACCATGGCTAATGAGCCCTCCCTGCATATTCCTTACCTCTACAATTATGCGGGTCAACCGTGGAAAACGCAGAAGCGTATCCGTAAACTGGTCAAAACCTGGTTCAGGAATGACCTCATGGGAGTTCCGGGAGACGAAGACGGTGGCGGGATGTCGTCTTTTGTTGTTTTTTCGCAGCTTGGGTTTTATCCTGTTACTCCGGGCATGCCGGTATATGCTATAGGCAGCCCCTTCTTTAAAAGTGCCGTGATCCACCTGGACAACGGAAAGAAGTTTGAAGTCATTACCGAAAATTATGCGGAAGAAAACAACTATATACAATCTGCCGAACTCCATGGAAAACCGTTGGATAAACCGTGGTTTTCTCACGAAGATATCCGCAATGGAGGAATACTGAAACTGGTGATGGGCAACCGTCCCCGGAAAACATGGGGAAGCGATGAGGCCGCTACACCCCCTTCCGGGGAAAAGTTACCGTAAAAACTAAAAAACGGTCGATAACCGGTTTTGACACAGGTAAAATAGGAGTCCCGGAAAGGGCTGTACATGATTGCGATATGGCGGTAGTTATAACGTAAAAGGCTTATGGTATTCGAATAACCATAAGCCCTTTTTTTGTTGGTGGTGACTGAGACTTAATAATAGGTACTGTAGTAGTCAAAATATTTACAGTTAGACTTTACCTCCTTGTAAAACGAAGTATGGTCAAGGGCCTTGAGCGCTTTGAAATATTTCCGGTACCTGGAGGTCTTGATCGCGAGAAGTTGATTTTTACGCTCCCTGTAGTCAAGATTTTCTACATTATTGAGTTCTTCATCATCCTGGATGCTGTAAAAAATCCCCTGTTCGCATTTGGAAGCCGCGAAAAGTATCCTGGCTTTCAGCTCATCTTCACGGGTCTGGTCGAGCGCCTTATCCAGGAAATCCAGCGGACGGTGGAAATTGTCCTGATACCAGGGTTTCCAGGTATAGTCCTTGAAATAGAGGATATGGTGCGGGGGCGTGGGGATAAAGTGGCTGCCCCAGTAGAAATAATTGTGAAATTTAGAATTTTTACCGTTACCACTACTAAATGTCAGCATTTGTCTGTAGTATCCTATGAGAGAGGTGTTGAAATAAAAGTTCCCTAAAAGATAATTGGCTTTGGCTGCTTTTTCACCGTTTCCTTCTCCTGTTTTTTGTAATCGTATAATAGCATCGGAGAGTTCTTTTTTGTTCATGGATGATTTTACAAACGGAAATTCGTCGAGATAGTCGGTCTGTATGACACCGGCTTCGGGACATTCGAAGCATTCGATACGGTTAAAGCCGAATATCTCAGAAGTAATGCCCTCAAAATTAAGTAAAGAAGCGGAGATTTTACGAACATTTTCAAAGGCAGCCGATGCTTTTTTCGGTTCTCCGTTCCAAAGATAGATGTTCCCCTTCATATTGGCCACATAGCTTTCAAAGTCGAATTCGGGATTTTGCTGATATTTTCTGACCTGGTAATCGTAGGTCACGGTCGGAATATTTTCTGCCAGCATTTTTTCCCAATCATTTTTACCTTTTTTGTTATGAAGTTCTACAATAGCATCGAGTATTTCCATATCGGGATTATATTCGAGAGCATCAATATGATTCTGCAGGAGAAAAGCCTTGGCATAATCTTTTTGCAACAGGTAGCGATTGGCAAGAACATCGGTAATAAATCCGCGTGTACTGCCGCTACGACCGGAATACGGATCATAATCCGAAGGAGAAACAAGGAGGACATCCTTATATTTTGTCATCAAGACGTCTTCAAAGTCTTTGGTAATCTCTTGTTGCTGTGTTATGGTGATCAACATGTCGAGCCTGTCTTTCTGGGCAGATAATCCGGCACTTTCGGAGCTGAACTGTTTGAGGTAATCCTGTGCGGTTTCATAATCGCCCCGGATAAAATACAACCAGGCAGTCGTGAGTTGCCAGAATTCTTTTTCCCTTACGTTATCGTCGCGTACCTGTTGCAGGGCGGTTTCGAGGGTCAGTTCCAGGAAAGGTACCGCACTTCGATCGAGGCTTAGCGGAAGGTGGTGTTCGGTAATTTTTTCCATACAGTCCGGATCCTTGTATGGACAGCTGTAATAGACCGGAAAGAAATTCCTTTCGAGCTGATTTACGGCCCGGGCCATAAGTACTTTGGCCTGTGGGGCATTGGGGTCGTTTTTTATAATTTGATGTAATGCAGACAGCGGATTGTTGAAATCCCGGTATCCCAGCAGGAGGTAGAGATCATTTTTTTCATTCGGGGTTTTTGCTTCGGAAAGTAATTTTTCGAAGTCCAGGTCCCTGGTGACGCGCATAGAGGTATAGGCTTCTTCTTTCCGGTTCCTGGTGTGTGTGAAAAAACGGAAAAAATCGTCATTGGCCTGCATAAAATTCCCCAATCCGCGTTCCGCACCTCCCTTCTGGTCCAGGGCGTAATAATACATGATGGGCTTATGATCCAGGGATTCTACATGCGTATTGAAATAAGCTACGGCTTCCCGGTAATTTCTGTTGTAATGCGCAAACCGGACCAACTGATACCCGTAACGGAGTTTGAGCTCTTTGTCGGTTTCGGCCTGCCAGCTTTTTTCGAGGACTCCGATTACTTTATCGTAATCCAGTTCGTCTACGGTATGTCGGGGCTTGTCTCCCCAGTAATACCTCTGATCTCCTTTAACGGCCATGTAGGGAGCCAGGTACTTGGCATAAGCCAGGTACAGCAAAGCCTGTTTGTGTTTGCTTACAAAGCCTTTGTCTGCAAAACCGAGCTTGCTGTCCGCTGTCGGCTTACCCTGAGCCAGGGCCCTGAGATCTTCCCGTTTTGACCCAAAGACGAGGTACTGTGCCTGATCGTAGGTAGTACCGAGGTATTGCTGCCATTCTTCGATATTTTCGTTTTTCAGCGTAGGATCCGGTTGGTCCGGGGTATAGAAGATGTTCTCATACGTAAGCAGGAATGCCTGGTATTGTGGCTCTTCGATATTTTCCTGGGCAAAGAGGTTGTAATACGAATAATCTTCGCCCCAACCGCCTGCGCAAAAATAGGGCGAATGGTCTGCCGGAGTATGGGCGTAACCCACCCCGATGAATAAAAGCGCAGGGAAGAAAAGCAGGTATAGAAACTTATTTTTCATCGTGTTATCAGTAATTAATATGTTTTGCCATCCGGATTGTACCGGATAGTTAAAGGTAATACATCAGGAGTAAAACAGGAAATCATGGGATTCCGGTATTTTTTCTTCACCGCGAAAAAAGTTTTATATGGTTTGATCGACCCGGCTATTTCAGCATGTCGGGAGAAAACCTGGAAATAAAAAGACTGTCCAGGTGGTAATAGACATAGCCGAAAGGCTTGTTGATCTTTGTTTCGAGAAATGTTCTGGTCTCGCTTAGCAATTCGGGTGAAACCGATTCTATGCGCAAGTGAAACCCTTTATTCAGGTAGATACCTCTCAGAAAAGTGTCTTCCAGTATTTCATATCGCCGTTCCCCTGTTTTTTGATATACTGCGGAGGGCAGTTCTTCTTCGGTAACCCCGTTGATCAGTTTGGATTTTCCGAGATGATTGGTTGCGATAGCCCAGGAATAGAGGGGGAGAGCGACATCGGTGTCGAGGGGATAGTCTCCGATGTTTTTGAGATAATCTTTCAGAAGCGGAATATCGAGGATAGAATTTTTTCCGTCATCTTTTATGGGGTCCGAAGTGGCATAGGCCATGAGATATACTTTATCTGCCGGAGGAATACCGGTACGATCCCGGTATTTTACCTGGTGCATACGAAGGGTACAACTTATCTTACGTCCCGATATGTTCCGGAGTTCTCCCAGAAAGCTGAAAAAGCGTTCTCTGGTGGTAGCAGTCCAGTCACAGTCGATCTGGATCTCTGCCGGTACGCCCATCCGTTGATCTGCCATGATTTTCAGGATAAGCTCATGAACATGTTCCGCCAGTGTGGCCACCCCGGAACCGGAAGTATGTGCCATGGTCCGGTTGGTGATAAAAACAACGGGGATATAATCGGCGGCAAGAGACTCGGGGTCAAATGCGTGAATGGCAGCCTGGGGCTGGGGAATATTACCCTGTATATCCACGTCGAACAGGCGGACATATAATTTATCGGCTCCGGTACGTTCAAAAAAATGTTTTTCGGTATCGCCGATACCGGCATTACTTTTCCAGTAGTAAAAAGCTACGGGATGTGTGTTATGCTGTCTGCACGATTGCAGGATCGGCATACTGACCAGGATAAAGAGAAATGCAAAACGCATCATATAATAGCTGTACGATAGGTTGAACGGTATGGCTACTCTATACAATGCATACCTGCATACAAAGGTAAGGCGATATCTCCGTGTCGGGACTCCTTGTAAACAGGTATTTTACAGGTAGCCGAAAATAGTATTGAGGATAATACCACAGATATAGGCGCCATAAGTGCCTACTGCATATCCGAGTACGGCGAGCAGCACACCTACGGGAGCGAGGTAGGGGCTGAAAGCTGCCGCTACAATGGGAGCGGAAGCTGCTCCGCCGATATTGGCCTGGCTGCCTACGGCAATAAAAAAGAAGGGAGCGCGGATAAGACGCGCCACGATAAGCATTACTGTTATATGGACCAATATCCAGACGATTCCTATGAGAAAAAACTTGGGGTTGTCCAGTACTGCGCCGAGATCCATGTGCATACCTATGGTGGCTACCAGGATGTAAAGAAATACGCTTCCTGTTTTGGAGGCCCCGTATGTTTCTATCTTTCTCGCCCTGGTAAAAGAAAGGATCAGTCCAAAAGATGTGGCGAGAATAATAAGCCAGAAAAAACTGCTGGTCAGGGAATACTTTTCGAGTTGCGGGTAATTTTTACTGAAAAACGGGGCAATGTTATCGGCAAGGAGATGGGAAAGCCCGGTAATCCCGAACCCGGTAGCCATCAGGATCATCAGCCTGTCCGCCGTAACGGGAAGCCATTGTCCGGCCTGTTGTTTCTCCAGCCTGCTTTCCAGCTCATAAATAGGAGTGCTGTCGGCTTTTAACCATTTGTCGATAACCCCGGGGCGTTGCGACCAGTACAGTAGAAAGCCCATCCACAGATTGGCTACGAGGACGTCTACGGCAATCATTTGTGCAAACAGGTCCGAGCTGGCCCCGAATACTTCATACATGGCGGTTTGGTTTGCGCCACCGCCGATCCAGCTACCGGCAATGGTAGTCAGTCCTCTCCATACTTCTTCTCCTCCGGGATGCAGTACGTCGGTGAAAACAGAACCTACGAGATACAAGGCTATGGGAGCACCGAGGATAATACCGGCAGTTCCGGCAAGGAACATGATAATAGCTTTGCTTCCCAGCTTTCTGAGTTCCCTGAAATTAATGCTTATAGTCAGTAGCACGAGACTTGCGGGGAGCAGGTACCGGGAAGCTACGAAATAAAGCTGTGATGCCCCGCCATTGATAATGTGAAAGGTATTGAGGAGCGCCGGAATAAAGTAACAGAGCAACACGGAGGGCACGATCCTGTAAAAACGTTTCAGGAAGGTATTGTTGCTGGAAGCTGTGGTAAAAATAATACCGAGGGTTACGGTGAGTATCCCTAATACTACGGCATCGTTGGTTATCCACGGAGTGGGTGATTCTGACATGGGTGATAGCTGCTTGTTTGTTATTAATGATGGAACGTGAACCTGCCGGTCATGACAGAAAAATTATATACCTGTTCTGCCGGGCCGGGCGAGAAGCTCTGTGATGAGCCCCGCTTTTGCTGTGTCCCCGTTTTCCCGGTAAAAAGCCCTTAACTTTTCCAGTTTTTTCCTGTCCCATAGCACATCACGGTGATTGTTTTCCCATTTACGGATGTCTTGTGTATGGAGATCACAACTCTCTTTTCGAAAAAGGTCACTGGCCTCCGGTTGGGGCAGTATGAGTGGTTTTCCCAGAAGGTAAGCATCCACAGCAGCCCTGATGGCTTTCATGTATGCCGATTCGAAAGTATTGTTCAGGATAATCACAAGGCTCTTATCTTTCGTAAATCTTTTGATGTAGGAGAGGTTTCCGGCCCAGCTCCCGGTATGATATACGATTTTTCCGGTACTGTCGCTCTCCTGTATATGCCATCCGTAACCGTAATCGGAATCGTCTCCGGAAGGAGGATGTGGCCGGAAGACAACAGCTTTACTTCGGGCATTCAGGATCGTATTGGTATACAGTATACTATCCCACCGGATGAGGTCATCTACGCTCGAAGAGAGCCTCCCCGGACCGAATCGTCCACTGAGAAAACGGTAATAGTTTTTTCCGGGAAGTGTTTCCGGTCGCACATACGTACAGGTGGCCGGGTTGAGCCGGTATCCGGGAGCATAATTATCGAGGTCCCAGATACTGTCGCGCTCGTAGAATCCGCTGTTTGTCATCCCGGCTTTATCGAAAATATTTTGCTTAAGAAAACGATCCAGCGATTTACCGCTTACTACCCGGACCATTTCCGCCAGTACTACAAAGCCCGAATTGGAATAATGATATTTAACCCCGGGTGTGCTTAGGAGTTCCGGTTTTTCCGTTTCGAAATAAGCGAGGATATCCCGGTTGTAAGCTATACGTGTGGTATCCCAGTGCTTCCGGAAATAATCTTCGTAATCCGGGAGACCGGAGGTATGGGTAAGCAGGTGTTTAACCGTGATATCTGCGTAGGGGAAATCTTTACCGAGATAATGCTGTGCCGGCAGATCTACGTCGATTTTATCCTGTTGCCGGAGTATCTGTATGGCAGCTGCCGTAAACTGCTTGGAAACAGAAGCGATCTCCATAGCGGTGTGTGTGGTAAACGGGGTGTGCTTTTCCATATTGGCCGTACCATAACCTTTTTTGAAAATCAGCTCCCCGTTTTTTTTAACGGCGACGGCACCGTTAAACATTTTCCGGGCATACAACGTATCGAAAAATGCTTCAAGTACCGGATCGTTAACTTTATTTATTTCCGGATTTACTTCTTTTTTTCCGGAAGTACATGAGCTCAACAGGAAAAGGGAGATGAGGTATAGTCCGAATGCTATATATAGTTTGATTTTCATAAGTTTTTGATATGGTTCCAGTCCGGTGTGCTCAACCCGATTCCGGGGAGCCCGTTCGGTTTAATAATTCCTTTTTCCACGACGTGCCCGGTAAAAGGATCGTTGGTAACAGCGAGGTTTCCGTCGAGGTCTGTCCAGTCGGCCAATGCCCCCAGTTGTGATGCGGCGGCTATGGCACATGAGGTTTCTGACATACATCCGAGCATGACTTTCAGTCCGGTTTTACGGGCGACAACAGCCATTTCGAATGCTTCTCTGAGACCTGTAGATTTCATCAGCTTGATGTTTATGGCATGGTAAAAACGCCCTGCCGTAAGTACATCTGAAAGTCTTTGTATGCCTTCGTCTCCTACAATGGGTAAAGGGGAGCGGGCTGCGAGCCACTCCATATCGTCATAGGCGGTTTTGGGCATGGGCTGTTCTATGAATACCACGTTCTTTTCTTGCAGCCATGCTATCTTTTCGAGTGCTTCTTCTTTGTGTTTCCACCCCTGGTTGGCATCGATATACAAAGGCTTTGCAGTTTCTTCACGGACCGTATCGATAATTTCGCGGTCATTACTGCCGCCCAGTTTTATTTTCAGATAGCTGAAATCTGTAGCTTCCCGTACCCGTTGCCGTATAATTTCGGCAGTATCGATACCTATGGTCTTACTGGTAGCGAGTTCTTTTCGGGCTAATCCGAAACAGGAATGAACCGGGATACCGAGCAACTTGCCGACAAGATCGTGCAGGGCGATATCCACGGCAGCCTTTACTGCAGGATTTCCCGGAGCAACACGATCTGTATACTCCAGGATATCTTCGGTGTTAAACGGGTCCTGAAAAGGGGAGAGATCTAACCGTGACAGGAAATCGGTAGCGGTTGCGATGCTCTCCCCATACAACGGAGGCATAGAGGCTTCCCCGAAGCCTTCCACACCTTCATAGCGGAGGCGGACCAGGACGAGGGGGGTATTGGTCCTGGCGCCCCCTGCAATTCTGAAAATGTGCTTTTTATGTAAGGTATAGGGGATATACGATAAGGAAATCATATTAATAACCGGGGTTTTGAGGTAAAATATCCGGATTGGCATTAATCTCGTTCAACGGAATTGGGAGAATAAACCTGTCGTTGGGATATGAAGCTTCGATACTATTTTCGCTTTGTATGATCCTGACATCTCTTTTATTCCGATTGAGATCGAACAGCCGATGCCCTTCGAAAGCGAGTTCTTTTCTCCGTTCTTCTATAATACGGTCGGTGAGTTCCGTACCGCTTTCGTCAATTTCCGATATTCCGGGAGTTGCCCTGTTGACGACTTTCAGCAGATCGGCGCGGGCTTCGGCATCTTTCCCTGTTTTTGCATAGGCTTCCGCGCGGATCAGGAACTGTTCCGCAAGACGAAGGATACGGACATTGTCATCGCGGGAGGTCCCCTTCGGAAATTTATAAACGAACAATGCCTCTTCTTCGGCTCCTGTTTTTGCGCCCAGTCGGATAGCTTCGAGCCGGACATCATTACCGGAATAACTGTTGTAAAGATCGGTTGTGACCAGTGCATCAGCATAACCATCCGGATCAAAATAGTGCCCGAGTCCGTTGGTACCTGCATTGTCGGCAATGGTATTTACGATCTCAAAAATAGATTCCGTATTGAATTCTTGTGCCCACAACTCCGGATAATCGGTATTTGAGATCAGGCTGAACCCGCCGTCGTCTATAACTTCAGTACTCCATACAATGGCGTTATCATAGTCTTCCTGATACAGGTATGCCCTTGCTGCAAGGGCCTTGACGGCATAGGACGTAAACCTGCCGTCTTTTCTGTCAGCAGCTATTTTCTCCATAGCTACAGACAGGTCGCTGTTGATCTGGTCATAAACCTCTTTTACCGTATTTCTTGCCGGTGATATTTCATTGTCTTCCGAACGGTTGATTACGGGAACGCCGAGATGGCTTGCATCGGCCGTAAAATTGTAGGGTTGCGCAAAAAGACGGACGAGATCAAAATGGGCCAGGGCCCGGATCGCATAAGCTTCACCCGTAAGCTGGTCGATCTGTTCCTGTTGTTCCGGAGAAATAGCCTCGAGTTTCTCGGCACCGTCAATAGCCTTGGAAGCATTGACAATCACCTCGTATAGGATATTCCAGAGCCCGTCGGCAAAGGTGTCTTCTTCACTGACCACAAAGCCGTCATAATCGAGGTATCTCCCCGTATTGCGTGTACTCAAGGCGAGATTGTCGGCCATAAGCTCAGGAATGACATACATGCTACGTCCGTAATAGTCCGGGCTTTGCAGCTTACTGTAAACCCCGTTTATGGCAGTTTGCAGGGTGTTGACGTCGGTAATGGCTTTTTCTGACGAAACGTTTTGTTCCGGATCGATATCAAGAAAATCACTGCTGCATGAAAACATACAGGAAAGCAGGAGCAGTGAGGCTATGGTATGTGTTATATTTCGAATCATAGATGTAAAGTTTTAGAATGAAAGATCAACGCCGAATAAAAACTGTTTGGAAATAGGGATCCTGAGATCGGATTGTCCGTCTATACCCACTTCGGGATCGATTTCTATTTTATCATCTTTTACCCAGGTGAGGATATTGGTGGTTTTTACGTAAAAACGAAGGTTATTGATGGCCAGTGTTTCCGTTACGCTTTTGGGCAGGGAATATGCGAGTGTAACATCGCGTAATCTCAGGTAAGTCCCGTCATAAAGAAAGCGTGAGGAGTGCTGGGTGGAACGGCCCGATTGGGTATTTCCCCATACGACTTTCGGTACATCGGTGATATCACCCGGTTGCTGCCACCTGTTATCGTATATGTTTTGTGTCATATTGCCGCGATCGTTAAGTCCGGCACTTCCGTCACTGTTGGTGTACCTGCCCCAGTAATCGTATACTTTATTCCCGTAATTGAGATAGAAAAGGAAAGACAGGTTAAAGTTCTTATAGCTCAGGTTATTGGTGAGCCCTGCATAGAACTTAGGTAATGCACTTCCCTGTTTAAAGGGCTGAGCTTCGGAATACTGATTGGTAGTTTCGACCTTGCTGCCATCGGTATACCAAAGGGCATCGCCATTGGCAGGATCTACCCCGGCATATCCGGGCATGTAGAAGGTATAAAAATCATCCCCGATCTCACGGATATACTGCCCGTCTACTATGGGTGCATCGTCCTGTAGTTTGGTGATTTCATTGGTGTTGGAAGTGAAATTAAGCCCGGTGGTCCATCCGAAACCTTCCGGATTTTCGATATTGACGGAATTCAGTGAGACCTCCCATCCGGAATTTTTCATTTCCCCGATATTGGCCAGGTAACTCGTGAGTCCGTTTGTTGCGGATATAGGCACCTGAAAAAGAAGGTCGGTCGTGGTACGGGTGTAATATTCGACAGTACCGTCTATCCTGTTGAACAGGCTGAAATCGATCCCGACGTTAAAGGGTTTGTTCTTTTCCCAGGTAAGCAGCGGATTGGATTGCTGGCTGTATGCGTAACCGGGCTGTCCGTCATAGTCTTCTCCGGTTGCGTAAAGCCCTCTGGAAGCAAAATCTCCTATTTCCTGGTTTCCGTTTATACCGTAGCTGCTGCGCAGTTTCAGGCGGTCGACAAATGTTGCTTTTTCCATGAAATCTTCCGAGCTGATATTCCACGCAAAGCCTACCGAACCGAAATTGGCATAGCGGACATCGGAGCCAAACCTGGACGAGCCGTCCCTTCGTGCCGTAACGTTAAAAATATATGTGTTCCGGTAGGTATAATTGACGTTGAAAAAATATGAAGCTATGGAAGAGGCGGTTTTACTACTGGATGCTTCCCTGTATACCGAGGCATTTTCGAGGGTCTTCAGACCGGGAGCTCCGTAGTTGCTGGCAAAAGCATAGACCGAACTCCGGGTAATCTTTTGTGCTTCCTGTCCCAGGATAAAATTGAGGTTGTGATCCTCATTGATATTCCAGCGGTATTTGAGCAGGTTGGTAATATTGTAATTGAGTATTTTATTGTCATAGGCGCGTCCGAGCCCCCCGTCATTTCTTCCTTCACCGAAATAAGGATTGTCATAACGGAATTCGTCGGCAAGGTTGAAATCCACATTTCCCTTGGTTTCGAAGCTCAGGTTATCGGTGAAATCATACGTAAGCCCCAGATTTCCAAGGATACCGTATAGTTTGGTCTCCCGGATATTTTCCTTTACGAGTCCTACGGGGTTATAGGTGAGCAGAATATCGGTGTTGTACGAACCATCCTGGTTGTACACGGGTTCCCAGGGGACTACCCGGAACAGTGCCCTTACCGGGTTGGCGGCATTTCCCGCATCGCTGTTGGTATGCAGTTTCTGGTTGCTGGCCGAAACCCCGAAATCTATGGTTAGTTTATCTGTTGCCTTATGGCTGACGTTGAGTTTCGCGTTTAATTTTTTATAATCGATCCCTATAATAACTCCCTGCTGATCGAACATACCTAATGAGGCATAAAAATTTGTTTTTTCACTGCCGCCACTCGCACTCAGGTTGTATTGCTGGTATTGTCCGTTGCGGGTGATGACATCTACCCAGTCGGTATTGACATTGCTGTCGATACGACTGAATATATAATCTTCGGCCTGCTCGCGGGTTTCCCCGTTATTCATACGTCCTTCCACGAGGAGCTCGGAAAGCTGGCTGGTATTAAGAGGCTTGAGCCGGTCGGGGAGTATCATGCTGCTTACACCGTACTGGGTACTGAAATCGAATTTGGTCTTTCCGGATTTTCCCTTTTTGGTGGTGATAAGGATCACCCCGTTGGCTCCCCTGGAACCGTAGATAGCGGTAGCCGATGCATCCTTGAGTACGGTAACCGAGGCGATATCTTTCGGATTGATGCCTGCAATCGTATTGGTACTTGTTGCGATCTGGCCGATGTTCCCGGAAACTACAGGTATTCCGTCTACCACATAGAGCGGATCGGAACCTGCGTTTATAGAACCGATACCCCGGATACGGATATTGGGTGCGGCACCCGGTTGCCCGCTTTGCGTGGACATCTGTACTCCGGCAACATTTCCCTGAAGGCTTTCCTGGAAGGAGGCCAGCGGTGTTTCTTCGATCTTCTTGATGTCGACATTCACGGCAGCACCGGTATATGAAGCCTTACTCTGTTTGTCATACGCTACGACGATAACTTCATTGAGCTGATCGGCTTCCGATTGAAGGGTAATGTTGAATGATGTTTTACTTCCGTCAATTTTTATACTCTCTTTCTTAAAGCCTATATAAGTCAGTTCGAGAATATCTCCCTTACCTGCGCGGATCGTAAACTTACCATCGAAATCCGTTTGTGTACCGGAAGTTGTCCCCATCACAACAATATTGACTCCGGGAAGCGGAACCCCGGTATCGTCCAGAACAGTTCCTGTAATATCCGTTTGGTCCTGGAGGATACTGCTTTCGGAAGTGTCTCCGACAAATGCAGGGATCTCCGATTCGTGTTCAGGAGGTTCGGTAACGGTTGGTGTATCTTCGCGATACAGTACGATACTTTCGCTGAGTATACGGAATTTTATGCCGGTATCTGCCAGTACCGCCTGTAATACTTCGGCGATATTGTCACTGTTTAGCCGAATATCGATTTTCAGTTTTTCATTGATGATACTGGTGTTATAGAAAAAAATATAGTCGGTCTGTTTTTCTATATTCCGGAGGATCTCCCGGAGTTCTGTATTCCGGTAATTGAGTTCTACGTGCTGCCCGTAGGAAGCGGTGCTCCAGGCAGATATTTTAAAGATGGTCAGACAAAGGAGTAACGAGTAGATCTTCATAATGCGGAAGAGTTTACCAGGGCCAAGACATCGTAATGATGCCTGCCCGGTAACTTGTGGCTTTTTTTTCATAACTTTAAACGGTTTTGATTGTTAAGATGTCCTTTTAGCAATATCGAATCCGAAACAGAAGGGAGGTGCTGCAACACTTCCCTTTTTTACAGGATCAGCGGCGCTTTTTTAGGGATACCTGGTTTTTGTTTTTATCATAATCATAATGTATTGGTGATGAGGTCTGTAATATGTCCATAACCTGTATAATGTCGTATTGCTTCCTGAATTTCCCGGAAAAAGTATAGTCTTCGAGGTCCGGATCTTCTATATGTACCGTAATCCCGTACCACCTTTCAATATCCTTGATCACACTGTTCAACGGGGTGTTGTCGAAAGTGAGAATACCTTCTTTCCATGAGGTAATGACATCCGTGACTACTTTTTCGACCCGGATATCTTTTTGTTTTTTCCGGAAAACGGCTTTTTGTTTGGGAGCGAGGATGGCGGCAGGGTCGGGATTGTCGTAATCGTATATTTCTACTTTACCACTGACGAGTGTGGTTTCTATGGTTTCGGTTTCCGGATAGGAGCGGACATTAAAGCTGGTTCCGAGAACGCGGACCTGTACTCCGTTCGCGGTTTCCACGATAAAGGGTACGGCTTCGTTACGGGCCACGTCAAAGAATGCTTCTCCGTGTAATTTTACAGTTCTCGTGTCTTTATTGAATTGCGGGGATATTTCCAGGCTGCTCTCGGAGTTCAGAAAAATGGTGCTTCCGTCCGCGAGCTTAAACTCTTTTTGTTCGGACGATTTGGCCACATAAAGCATTGGTTTTTCCGTGCCGGGCCATACTATAAAAAGGGCGGAGACCAGGACTGCGATGATTGCAATAGCCGCAGCAGGTACCATTTTCGTATAAAATTGCCTGCTTCGACGTGTTCTCGATAAGAATTTCCGGAATTCTCCGGCAACATCCGTTTCATGTTCATGTCTGAAAGAAGCAACCTGCTCCGCTTTGATCCGGTTAAAAACAGCCCGGTTTTCCGGTGATGCTCCGATCCAGTCCATGACCTCTTTACGGAAGTCTGCATCGCCCTGCTTAGCTATAAATTGTAAAAGTTCTTTTCTGTTCATATATATTAAGAACGATTTACATTAAAGTTACCCCTATGTTAAAAGTGTAATTTTTTTTCAGGAAAAGTGTTAAAGGAACAGTGTGAGGTATTCGCCCAGTTCATTTCGGAGGTGACGAAGTGCTTTTGATATCTGGTTTTCAACGGTTTTGACAGAGATATTCAGTTCATCGGCTATTTCCTTGTACTTGAGCCCTTCGAACCTGCTTTTTATGAAGATTTCTTTACATCCCGGAGGAAGTTCGTCAATAAGACGATTTACTTTAAGGAGTAATTCGTTTTCTATAAGTTGCAGACTGGGATCGTCCTGAAGAGAAGCTTCGAGAATTCCCGAACGGTTTTTCTCCAGGTCTTCACGGTACCTGTACCGTATTTTCTGGTGCTTGAAGTAATCCAGACAATCATTTTTAACCGTAGCGAAGAGGTATGCATTGAGATTCAGATCTGCAGGGAGGGTACCCCGTTTTTTCCAGATCTTATAAAAGGTGTTCTGTACGATCTCTTTGGCATCTTCTGAATTTTCGATATAGGCGTTGGCAAAGTGATACAGCTTTTCGAAGTAAAGGTGAAAAAGAGCTTCGAAGGCTGTTTCCTCTCCTTTTTTCAGCCGATGAATAAAAAAAGAATTATTTACGCCGTTTGTATTCAAATTCAAAGGGATTATCGCACGACAAGGTAAACATTTTTGACAAATAATTATAAATGAGAAACCACTGGCAAATCAGTATGGGAGAGGACTGATGCTACAACAATAAGATGAGGATATGGATGCAGGATAAAAGTTACATCAATAAAAAACCCCCTTACGGGGGTCGTGCTAAATAAAACCAAAACTAACCTTGTAACACTACACAAATATATAAATAAATTCTTACAATGAGTGTAAATTATGTTTTAAAATTTATAATTTATTATCACCTTAATGTTAATAAAGCAGTTTAGGGTGTTCTTTAAGCATTCAGATCGGTTTTCAAAGCCTTTTTGTACTGTAAAGGATTTTTGATTTTCTGAGAGCTATCATTTACATGCAGAAGCAAAAAGCCCGGCCTGTTTGGATGATGACATCATAGGTGTAGTATGACGCTAAGGTTTTTTGATCACGTCTTTGTGAATTTCAGGACTACAAACACGAAAATTATTTCGGATAAATATCACTCAAAAAGCATTTTTATCCTAAAAAGTATAACCAAATCTGTTTTTATAATTTAACATACTTTTTATCTTTGTGTTATCGTAAACATTGTTGTATATATGATTTGTGTAATGTGTTTATGAATATTCGTTAAATAATTTAGATTTTTATTTTTAAATATTAATTTGCATATTAGTGTTTTATTAACACTTATGTCCCAAGAATTACTGTATGTGCAAGTTTAACCCTTATTTTTTCTGTCTTAATTTCTCTTGATTTGTAGGTTTTTACTACAGTATTAGAAGGAATGATTTAACAACCAATCAAAAATTTTAATTTTATGAAAAAAACCGGATTTAGTGCCTTCACGGCACTATGGCAGAATACGATTTGTATTTTGCTGCTCAGTAGTGTGACCGGATTATTGTATGCCGGCAATGTAACCTCTTCGGAAGGTGGGGAAGTAGGTGATGTTCTGTTTTTTCTTTCGGTAACCGGACAGGTTACGGCAGATACCGATGGAATGCCTCTTGCGGGAGCCAGTATTATGGAAAAGGGAACGTCCAATGGTGTTGTTGCCGATTTTGACGGGAACTATAGTATAGAAGTTTCCGGGCCCGATGCCGTACTGGTAGTGTCTTATGTAGGGTTCAAAAAGAAAGAAGTACCGGTTAACGGTCAGGATGTGGTAAATATCCAGTTACAGGAAGATCTTGCACAACTCGATGAAGTTGTGGTGGTAGGATATGGAGAACAGAAGCGGGAAACGATAACAGGATCTGTCGCGACCGTTCAGAGTAAAGACCTGGCAAAATCACCTACGGTAAACGTATCGAATGCCATTGCAGGAAGAATGCCCGGTGTTATCGCCACACAGAACAGTGGAGAGCCCGGGAATGACGACTCCAATATTCGGATCAGGGGGGCAAATTCTTTCGGAGATACCAGTCCCTTGGTGGTTGTAGATGGTATTCCTGCGAGGCAAGGGGGATTTTCCCGTATTAATCCGGCAGATATCGAAAGCATATCCGTATTGAAGGATGCTTCTGCGGCTATATACGGAGCCCGCGCAGCCAACGGGGTAATTCTGGTAACGACCAAAAGGGGAAGTGACGGAAAGCCGAAACTCAGTTACAACTATAATCTCGGATTTTCACAGCCCACGGTAATTCCCGATCTGGCCAATGCTTCGCAATATGCCGAAATGCGAAACGACCTGGAGATTTATAAACTTCCGGCATCGGAGTGGGGTGCTGCAACCACAGCTTTTCAACAAACCGGAAGTTATACCCGCGCCAACGGAAATACCGTTACCGCACCCTTTTTACCGGATGATTTCCAGAAGTTCAGGGATGGTTCCGATCCCTGGGGACATCCCGATACCGATTGGTTCGGTGCTACTTTCAAGGACTGGTCCAAACAGGAGCGGCACAATGTACAGCTTACGGGAGGGAATGAGAATATGAGATTCCTGACATCCCTGGGATATCAGAAACAGGATGCCTATTACAAAAACTCGGCAACGAATTACGAGCAGTTTGATATCCGTATCAATCTCGATGCTAAGATCAACGATTATATTTCTACACAGATCGGGGTCTTGGGAAGGCAGGAAGACCGGAACTATCCGACCAAATCTGCAAGTGCCATCTTTCGTATGCTTATGCGGGGTAACCCGACCCAGCCGGCTTACTGGCCCAACGGTATGCCCGGACCTGATATAGAATACGGAGAAAACCCCGTAGTGATTACGACCGATCAGACCGGTTACGACCGCGACCGGAGGTATTACTTCCAGACCAACGGAAAACTTGAGATCAAGATCCCGGGAGTGGAAGGACTGAAACTCACCGGAACCGCAGCCGTAGATAAATATATCCAGCAAAAGAAACGATGGGAAACTCCCTGGTATCTTTATACCTGGCAGGGCGACTATGAAGCAGACGGAGAAACCCCGCTGCTGGTAGCCGGGAAACGAGGTCCGGCAGAACCCAATCTTCGCCAGGAAAACCAGGACCAGTTGAACATATTGCTGGGTGGTATAATTACATACGATCGTAAGTTCGGAGATCACCAGCTTAACCTCCTCGCCGGGGTGAACCGTGAAACGATACGAAACGATAACTTTTTTGCATTCCGCCGGTATTTTATTTCTACCGTGATCGACCAGATGTTTGCCGGGGGCGATGCCGAAAAAGATAATGGTGGTGATGCCTGGGAACGTGCGCGACTCAACTATTTCGGGAGAGTAGGTTATAATTATAAAGAAAAATACCTGGCCGAATTCCTGTGGCGTTATGACGGTTCCTATATGTTTCCTGATGATAGTCGCTATGGCTTCTTTCCTGGAGTTATGCTGGGTTGGCGCATATCCGAAGAGGAATTCTGGAAGAACAATGTAGAAGTGGTCAATTATCTGAAACTCCGTGCTTCGTGGGGACAGATGGGGAACGACAATATTTATTTCGATGCGAACGGAGACGGGACTAAAACACTACAGGAATACCAGTACTATTCCACGTACGGTTTCGGTTCTTACATCGTAGACGGAAATGTGATGAAAAGCCTGTTCGAAAGCCGGGTGCCCAATACCATGATTACCTGGGAAGAAGCCAATAATTACAACATAGGTCTGGACGGGCAATTGTTTAACGGAAAACTGAACTTCGAACTGGACATGTTCCTCAATAAGCGAAACAGTATTCTCTGGAGAAGAAATGCTTCCGTACCACAAACGACAGGGATGACCCTGCCTGCGGAAAACATAGGTAAAGTAGAAAACCGGGGATGGGAATTTAATGTCGGATATAACGGTACGGCCGGGGAGGTACAGTATAATGTGAGTGTGAACGGAGGGTACGCCAAAAACAAGATCAAGTTCTGGGACGAAGCTCCGGGAGCGCCGGCCTGGCAGCGATCTACCGGAAGTGCCATAGATGCCGGGCTTTATTACCTCTACGATGGTGTCTTTAAGGATGAACAGGATATCGCTAATAATACGCTCGATTACAGTGATATAACCAATACGCTTAGACCTGGCGATATGAAATACAAGGATTATGACGGGGATGGGAAAATTACGCCGGACGATCGCGTTCGAAGAGACCGTAATAATCAACCTACTTTCCAGGGAGGTCTTAACCTCGGTGCCCAATACAAAGATTTTGATATTTCCATTCTGTTCCAGGGTGCCGCCGGCGGAGAACTTCGTGTAGGTACCGATGAGTCCGGAGCTATCGGGAACTACCTTCTCGATTTCTACAAGGACCGCTGGACCGTGGATAACCCCAGCAGTGTTCACCCGAGGATAACCGACAGAAGCGATCAGTATTATTCTTTCGATAATACCTATTGGCTGAGAAGTACAAACTACATCCGTTTGAAGAACGTAGAACTCGGTTATAATCTTCCTGCTGAGGTCGGAGACAAAATAGGCGTAAGCAGTCTCCGCGTGTACCTCAGCGGAATGAACCTGGTTACCTGGAGCAAGATTAAAGTATTGGATCCGGAATCCGTAAATTCTATCGGACATTATTATCCGCAGTCCCGTATCGTAAACATGGGAGTATCCGTAACCTTTTAAAAATCTTTTGCAATGAACACTCTAAAAATAAAACATATATATATGTACATGTTTGTCGCTCTTTTTGCGGCAGCATCGTGTAGCGATGATTTTGTGGACACCAAACCACTTAACGAGGTGCCTGATTCGGACGTATGGGCCGATCCTGCTTTGTCCGAAGCATTTGTAGTAGGCATCTATAACGGGTTCGGACAAGGAGGTTTTGATGAACAGATGCAGGCCTCCCTGACTGATGAAGCCCTGTTTACCCACCCGGGAAGAGGGATAAATACCATTAATGAATCCCGCTCTAATCCTTCGGACCAGGGTTGGATCAACGGAAGTTACAGTTGGTCCGAAATGTATAAGCGTATCCGTGCAACAAACTTAGTGCTTAAAAATCTCGAAGAGCCGATGTTTGACGAACCGGAACTGGTAGACCGGCTTAAAGGGGAAGCTTATTTTCTCCGGGCATTCTTCTATCAGCAATTACTGCGTTATTACGGTGCCGTTCCCCTGGTGGACAGAGTGTATGAGCTTGGAGAAGAAGATTATACTGTTTCGCGTAACACTTATGAAGAATGCGTCAATTTTATCGTAAGCGATTGTGATACGGCAGCAGGATTACTGGAAGGCCAGCCTACTTCGCTCGGAAGAGCAACCGATATTTCGGCTATGGCGCTCAAAGCAAGGATATTGTTATATGCGGCAAGTGATTTGCACGATATTTCCACAGCGTCCTCCAATGCTTCGGTTATTGCGGGCTATGATCATCCGGAATATCTCGGATATACTTCCGGAAGCAGGACTGAACGATGGGAAAAAGCCAAAGTAGCTGCCAAAGCGGTTGTGGATATGAATATGGGCTATAAACTGGACCTTTCGGAACCCGTTACCCCGCAAGAAGGTAAGGAAAATTACATCGCCTTATCGCTCGGCGGAGGAAGTGCCGTAGCGGATGCAGCAGCAGGAACAGAACTTATTCTCGGAAGGTTTTTTGTAGACGAAAAAGATGAAGGAGGGGCTTATGTCGGAAGAAATAACGGGCCCAACGGGTATCATAACTGGTCGGGGAACACCCCTACGCAGAATCTCGTGGATGATTATGAAATGATCGACGGAACCCGTTTCGACTGGGATAATCCTGTGCATGCTGCAGCTCCTTACAAAGACCGCGACCCGAGACTATATGCCAGTATATTGCATGACGGAGCGGACTGGAAACCGCGAACATCAGATGTGGAAGACGGAGAGCCTTTTAACCAGATACAAACCGGGCGCTATGAGGTTATCAATGACTCGGGGCAGAAAGAAATATTCTACGGATACGATACCCGAAACAGTTCCATAGAGGACTGGAACGGTAGCTATACCGGGTATACTATGCGGAAATTTATAGATCCCGATCCGGCTATTGTAGACCAGAACACAAGGCAGCAGATCCCTTGGCCGGTATTCAAGTACACCGAAGCTGTACTCAACTACGCAGAGGCCTGTATCGCACTCGGGGAAGATGAGGAGGCCAGGAGCTGGCTCAATAAAATCCGTTACCGTGTGGGGATGCCTGCTATTCCCGATACGGAATCGGGTGATGTCCTTATGGACCGGTATCGTAACGAACGCCGGGTGGAACTCGCTTATGAAGAACACCGTTTTCACGATGCACGTCGTTGGATGATCGCCCCGGAAACACTGGGGCAACAAGTGCGTACCATCAATATATTCGGGGCTCTTAAAGCAGGAGCGGATATAGAAGTGTACAGGTACGATCCGGAGAGTTATGACTACACGTATACTCCCCAGGAACTCGATCCGGGAATTGAAAACCGGAACTGGCTGGATAAAATGTACTTTATATCCATACACCGGGACGAAATAAACCGGAATGATAAACTGGTACAGAATCCCGGGTATTAATCCGGTATAACCATTGAAATTTACGGGCCCTTTTCCTGTTATGTTACAAAAGGGCCCGTATTTTTTTGTTAAAAACATGGAGATGTCATTGTTTTTTCGGAGGTAGAAGTTCCGTAAAGAAACGGATGGCCGGGGTGTTTTATCTATTTGATTATCTTTGAAGGTACAGCAAAACAAAATTTTAACCTAAAAAATGAAATTATGAAAAAATGGACTACGGGAATCGTGGTACTGGGAGTGTTGGCCGGTTGCGGAAAATCCTCTCCTGTGCTCGAATTCTCCGTGACAAACCCGTTGGATACCGATCGTTTTTCGGAAACAGTCAGTATTAGCCCCGATGAATTTTCCACACTGCCGGGAGCATCAGATCCGGAGCGGTTGTTTATTACAGATAAGGCTTCCGGCGATACATTGGTTACACAACTTATAGATAACGATGCAAACGGAACTCAGGATATGCTCCTGTTCCAGGTTGATCTGAAAGGCGGAGAGCATAAGAAACTGGTAGCTGCGGTTGCGGAAAAGGATTTTGAGATGCCGGAAACCGAACAATCGGTGTTTTCCCGTTTTGTTCCGGAGCGTACGGACGATTATGCCTGGGAAAACGATCGTGTGGCGTTTCGTACTTTTGGTCCCGATGCCCAGCGCCGAATTGAGGAAAATCTGCCGGATGGTACCTTATCCAGCGGCATCGATGCCTGGCTGAAAAGGGTATCCTATCCCATCATCAACAAATGGTACAAGAATAACGATGAGAAAAAAGGAGCCTATCATATCGACTCGGGAGAAGGATACGATCCGTATCATGTAGGGTCCAGTCGGGGTGTCGGAGGCATCGGAATATGGATAAAGGACTCACTCTATGCATCGAAAAATTTTACGACATATAAAACTATTGCTACCGGTCCGCTGCGTACCGTATTCGAATTGGAGTATGCGGCATGGAATGCGGATAGTATACGGGTAAAAGAAACAAAACGGATAAGTCTTGACCTGGGGTCGAACCTGAGCAGGTTTGAGTCATCTTTCGAAAGTAGTGAATCCCTGCCTAATATCACCATAGGATTGATGCTCCATGAAAAGGAAGGAAAGGTTACTGCAAACAAAGAAGAAGGCTGGTTCGGTTACTGGGAACCTATGGACGGATCGGAACTCGGCGTAGGTGTAGTGATAGCCCCGGATGATATCCTCGAGTTTAAAGATCACCGTGTGGATTATAAAGACGGGAGTCAGTTGTTGATCATGGCAGATGCCGAAGCCGGAAAAATAGTGTATTACGCAGGTTTCGGATGGAAGAAGAGCAAGCAGTTTACCGATGCGGAAGCATGGAACACTTACCTGAAAGATTTTGCGGCCAGACTTGCTCATCCCGTTGAAGTAAAATTTACAGAAGCTAAAAAATAAGCGTGGTATGAAGCTGCTGTAATGTCCGAAGGCATTTTTTTTACGTATGTATTACAATCGATTGTATTTCTGAAAATATATTCGATACCTTATTATAAAGTACACCCGATGATGTATCATAAACTCCGCATTTTTTTTCTGTTGTTGTTACTTTCCCCCCTACGGAGTACAGCGCAGGACGGTATTCAAAGCCGTGAATATTTTGTAAACAGTCTGGTGAAAATTTCCGGGCCCGTTTTAGAGGCACTGGCCCGGAACGAACTGAAAAAGACGATGCCCGTAGAAGTTACTTCTCATCCCTGGGGCGATCGCAAACAGGTAGCTTATCTCGAAGCCTTCGGGCGTACCTTGTCCGGTATAGCGCCCTGGCTGGAACTGGGTCCGGACGAAACGGAAGAAGGCAAACTCCGGGAAATGTATATCAGGCTGGCACTCCTGGGAATACAAAATGCCACCGACCCGGAATCTCCGGATTATATGAACTTTACGGAAGGGGGGCAGCCCCTGGTGGATGCTGCTTTTTTTGCCCAGGGATTACTTCGTGCTCCTACGCAGCTTTGGGAGAGGCTCGACGATCAAACCCGGCAAAATGTACTGCATGCATTGAAGTCGACCCGGGAAATTTCACCGGCTTACAGTAACTGGTTGTTATTTACCGCTATGGTAGAAGCAGCGTTGCTGAAGTTTGGCGATAAAGCCGACCTGGTCCGTATCGAATACGGTTGGAACAAACATAAAGAATGGTACCTGGGCGATGGCGTATACGGTGACGGTCCGGACTTCCACTGGGACTATTACAACAGCTACGTCATACAACCCATGCTGCTCGATATAGGGGCTGTGCTCCGGGAGCAATACAATAATACAGGTGCCGAAAAATACAAACGTTTTTTGCGCGATTACGGAGACTTCAGGGAACGGGCAAAACGTTATGCCGCCATACAGGAACGACTGATATCTCCGGAGGGGACATATCCGCCGATAGGACGTTCTATCCCATACAGGTTCGGCGCATTCCAGGTATTGTCTCAGATGGCTCTTCTGGGAAATCTGCCGGATGAGGTAAGTCCCGGACAGGTGCGGTCTGCATTGCACGCCATTATAAGCAGGCATCAGCAGGCCCCGGATATGTTTGATGAAAACGGTTGGCTGACCCTCGGTTTTTACGGTCGAGACCCGGAGATTGCAGAGGGCTACCTCTCCACAGGTAGCCTATACCTGTGTACCGAAGTGTTCCTGGCTCTCGGATTGCCTCCTGAAGCTGCATTCTGGACAGATAACCCTGCCGACTGGACCCAGAGAAAGTTATGGAACGGCAAGCCGGTTAAGAGGGATCATGCCTATTATCCGCAACGGAATAAAGAACCTGATTGGGAAACGGTGATCGATGGCAGGTCTTTTGACAATTATGCGGTTTTCGAACAGTATTGGGAATATAATTATCCATGGGGAACCGATCATAACGGTTCTGCACGGATGTATGCGGATAACCAAGATCACGAACAACTTTCGCTGGAAGGTGGTATGTTGCATATAAAAGCCATACCGGTTGTAAAAGACGAAGGAAAAAGCAGTAGTCCGCCACACGCAAAAATACGATACCGGTCGGCAGCCATACATGCAAAGCACCAGATAAACGTAACCCGGGAATACCCGGTGTATAAAATATCAGGAGAATTTCGTGCGCCCACAACACCCGGAACCTGGCCGGCATTCTGGCTGACTGCGGTAAACGGCTGGCCTCCTGAAAGTGATATTCTCGAATTCAAGGGAGATGCCTACAACTGGCAGAATACGTTTATTACACCCGAAGAAGTCTCTACGGTAAAGAAAAATATACCGTCGGCCGCAGACCGGTGGCATACCTATACAGTAATACTCAAACGAACAGACGACACGAATCTCTCTGTCGAATATTTTGTTGATGGTGAACGGACAGGTAGTCATATCGCAAATTTCACCGGGAAACCGATGTGGCTGATTATCAACCTGCAGATGGAAGGTTCGTCCGGAAGTCCTGGGCCGGATACTCCAACATCATACTTCGCAAGAAACGTAAGTGTACAACGATCCGTTTCTCTTTAAGCCTATAAAAATACAGGAAGTAAATGAAAAGAACCTCACATGTGAATTCCGGAACGAGCTATGGAAAAAATATCCCGGTCACAGTTTTGGCTTTATGGTGTGCCATGATCTCTTTTTCCCAGGAGGTTGTCCGGGAAACTATGGTAGGAAAGGGGTGGGCGGGTAATTCGGTCAATGCTGTAATATTCAGAAAAAATTCGGTGGTTAGCTATAAAAACATGCAATTTACCGGTTATTACGATGAAGGCGGAGTACTAACCCTCGCTATGCGGAAGCTTAAGGATACGGTCTGGACCGTGAGAAAAACGGTTTATAAAGGTAAAGTGTCGGATGCGCACAATACCATCAGCATGGCAATCGATGGAGATGGTTATTTGCATGTGTCCTGGGATCACCACAATACTCCTTTGCGATATGCCAGAAGTCTGCGACCGCTCGACCTGGAACTGGGAGCCGAACAGCCGATGACGGGTGCCGAAGAAGCAAAAGTAACCTACCCGGAGTTTTATAACCTGCCTGGCGGCGACCTGTTGTTTTTCTACAGGTCAGGTAGTTCCGGCAGAGGCAATATGGTAGTAAACAGGTACGATACGAAACATAAAGTGTGGAAACCGCTTCATCGTAACCTCATAGACGGGGAAGAAGAGCGGAGTGCATACTGGCAGGCCTGCGTGGACGATGAGGGAGTCATACACCTCTCCTGGGTATGGCGGGAAACCTGGGATGTAGCGTCCAATCACGATCTCTGCTATGCCCGGTCGTACGACGGAGGGAAGAGCTGGGAAAAATCCACCGGAGAAAAATACGGTCTGCCTATCCGTGAAGCGACAGCCGAATATGCCTGGAGGGTACCGGAGAACAGCGGGTTGATCAATCAGACTTCCATGACTTCGGATAGCCGGGGTAATCCCTATATCGCTACGTACTGGAATTCCGGAGCTGTGACGCAGTACCAGGTGGTATATCTCCAAAACGGGACCTGGAAAAAACAAGCCACCGGCTTCCGGAAGGTCCCGTTTCGGCTCGGAGGTGGAGGGACCAAAAAAATCCCCTTATCACGTCCGCAATTATTGCTTGCCGAGAAAAAGGGAGATACGGATCTTTACCTGATTTTCCGGGATGAGGAACGAGGAAATAAGGTGTCCCTCGCAGGCATAAAAGCTGGAAGCAGGGAAACCTGGAGTGTTTCCGACCTGTCTTCGTCGTCTGTCGGGCAATGGGAGCCCTCCTATGATACCCAATTGTGGAGAGACCGGGGAGAACTCCATCTCTTTGTACAGGACGTATCGCAGGAAGACGGGGAAGGACTCACCGAAAAGGCCGCCACCGATATCCGGGTTCTTGAAATCTCCGGTTTTTGAGAGAGCCATATTACATGGGGAATTAAAAATAAATCTTTCGGAGCGGGGTTCGGTACTGTTTTAAGTCGCAATTAGTAAAATCAATACACAAAATAATAATAAGCATGAAAAAAATACTTTTACTCCTGATGTTTATATCGGCTTTACCGACCATGGCCCAGGAAAAAAACGAAGAATTGTATATAACGGCAGACCAGGTGCTTCAAAGGGCATCTCAACAATACAAATATATGATGACATTGCTATCCGATGACCGCTTTCCGAAAACATATCACTCCGAAAACGATACGTTCGAAACCAGTGATTCCGGATGGTGGTGCAGTGGATTTTATCCCGGAGTATTACTTTACCTGAATGAGGACCACCCGGATGATGAACTAAAAAAAGAGGCCGACCGTGTGATGACATTACTTTCGAAGGAGCAGTTCAATAAAGGAACACATGATCTCGGGTTTATGATGTATTGCAGTTTCGGGAATGCCGAACGGCTGAACCCTTCGGAAGAGTACGAGGAGATATTGATGAACAGTGCCAGGTCTCTTGCCTCCCGGTTTAATGAAACTGTGGGATGCATACGGTCCTGGGATTCCCGTAATGATGACTTTCTTGTTATTATAGACAATATGATGAATCTCGAATCGCTCTTCTGGGCCACCGAACACAGCGGGGATTCGACATATTATGACATAGCCGTACGACATGCTGATGTGACTATGGAAAATCATTTCCGCGCAGATAACAGTTCGTATCACGTACTTAATTATGACGTCAACACGGGAAAGGTTCGGGAGAAAAAAACAGCTCAGGGATTCGCCGATGCTTCGGCCTGGGCCAGAGGGCAGGCCTGGGGATTATACGGTTATACGGTGATGTACCGGGCTACAGGGCAGCAAAAGTACCTGGATCAGGCTGTGAAAATAGCGGATTTTATACTCAATCATCCTGATTTACCGGCCGATAAAGTTCCGTATTGGGATTTTGATGCTCCGGATATCCCGGATGCATTGCGCGATTCTTCGGCAGGGGCCATCATGGCATCGGCATTGCTCGAACTCAAAGACTATGTAAAAAAGCGCAAGGCAAAAAAGTATGCGGCAACGGCAGCTGAAATACTGGTTACACTGACGACCGGCGAATATATCGCTTCCCCGCGAACCAACGGGGGGTTCCTGTTGAAACACGGGGTAGGGCATATCCCTCAGAATTCTGAAGTTGATGTGCCGTTGACGTACGGAGACTACTACCTGGTAGAAGCATTGTTGCGTTATAAGAGCGATCGTGCAAAAACACAAAGCGATAGGTAAAGGAAAAAGCTTTCAGGGTTCGCATAACAATCCGGATCCTGTAGCTTTTACGATCGGGATTGTCTTAGATCATTCTTATTTGTTGTGGACTACGCAAAAAATCTGGATAGTCTGTATAGAAAGCTTTCGCTGAAGTATTGGTGCTTCTGTTTGCAAAGTAGTTTAGGTTGGATCGATAATTAAAGCTGATGTATTTTGCTATTGTTTGGAAACCTTTAAATCCGGGCTCTTCCACTTGCTTATGCTAATTTGGTATAGGCTATTTTTATATCTGTATTCTGGTTAAATATATTTCTTAATCCTTGAACCAGCTTATACGCTTTCTTTACTAATGGATATTCCTTAAATAGAACCTTTCCACGTTCCTTTTGGCCGGGAGTTCATTTTTTTTCCGGAGATTTATATAGCAGATACCGGCTTCCAGTCAGGAGTTGTTTTGCTGCATCTCCACGGAGAAGGATAACCGGCTTATATTCCTTTGCACTGTTTAATAGCTTCATTTTCCTGGTCCATCGCTTCCTGTCGGTATCTGATCCGGAACTCTTCAAGTATCTCCATGGCCGGTTTTTGAATGTGGAACCGGTCAGTGACCCGTGTTGCTTTAGAAATCAGGTTTTTACAATATACTTGATGGAGTGTGTTATGTTCAATGTAATTTCCTGCGCTTTATTACGTACAGAAAAAGTAAGTTTTGGCAGGTGTTTGATGATGGGATCGCCCTGAGAAAGTGCAGTTTCATCTATAGAGAGATAAAGCTCCATATTCTCAGGGTACAAAAGGTATGTTCGGGCATGTGATTTCTGATTCCAGGACTTAAAATCACTCATATAATCCTTATACTGACGTTGGAGTTTTTTTCCATTTACGGCATAGTCCTGGTGCTTTGGAAACGCTTCTCATTAGGGAAGCTATTAGGATTTTTATTCCGGGATAAGCCCGGGTAATGCCATTTAAGGGATTGTGTTGACACCGAACCGGGATAGGTTAGCGGCTAAAGCAACCCGGTTAGCGGCGAACTTCATCGAGTCCGCCGCTTTTGTGTTTGCGTATGCATTCATAAGCAACCGGGTTAACCGCTAACCCAATTGCTTACGCATTCTTTCCCTTTCCCTTTTACGGCTAAAGGGGTTTATGGCACCGTCAACCCATTCCCTTAGGCGGTTAACGTAACCCGGTTTGCCGTCAAAGCAGTTGGGGATGACATCAGAAGTAAACCCGTTAGCGGTTGACGTAACCCGGTTTACCGTTAAAGCAGTTGGGTATGACGTCAGAAGTAAACCCGTTAGCGGTTAACGTAACCCGGTTTACCGTCAAAGTAGTTGGGTATGACATCGGAAGCAACCCGGTTAGCGGTTGACGCAACCCGGTTTGTCGTCAACGTAGTTGGGTATGATATCATAAGTAAACGGGTTAGCGGTTAACGTAACCCGGTTTACCGTTAAAGTATTTGTGTATAACATCGCAAGCAACCCGGTTAGCGGCTAACCCATTCCCTTTAGCCGCTAACCGGGCCCCTTCCGGCGTCAAAGCGATTGCTTTAATGGTCGTTTTAGTAGTTTGTGGTTAGGTTATTAAGTTATTGGGTTATTGAGTTGGTAGCATGCAGCTTGGCTATTGATATATTATGCCGATAGCCAGGTTTTTTGGTTGTATCAGTATCTGAATAACTTAATAACTCCATTTTTTAGTTCGTAATTAAAGAGTCTCAGGTTTGCGTAGGACTAACCCGCTTTAACATCCAAAAAAAGTTAGGATCCGAATGGGGTGGGGGTATAGGGTTCATACGTTAGTATCTGAATAACCTAATACCGAGTAACCAAAGAAGGATAAAGGATATCAGAGACTTAGTTAAGTGCAAAAGGAGCGCACAACTTGAACGTTGGAATATACACCCGGAATTTTCGGGTAGATGTAAAATTTACCATATTGTAGTGCCCTCGCATGGCGCCTATGGGAGAAGTAAGAAGACAGCCCGAACTGTAGGAATGCGACTCGCCGGGTTTCAGTACCGGTTTCTTACCGATAACCCCTTCACCGTCTACGAATTCCGGATGATTCAGGGAATCGTATACCTGCCAGTGCCGTGACGTGAGCTGGACGGAATCTTTACTCTGGTTTTCTATGGTGATCTTGTAGCCGAAGGCAAAATGCATTCTGTAGTTCTTGAAGAAAGTACCTTCAAAACTGGTGATTACCGATATTTTTATGCCTTTGGTAACTTGTGTGATCATATGAAAAGCTTAAAATGGTATAACCACAATTTCTGTGTTTTTCAAGAACGAACTTAGCATCCCTCCAAACAAAAATACAAAATTTAGTTGTATCTGATCCAAATTGCGAATAAAATTTTCGGTCACCTGTCCTGCTGTCCCGAAAAGCCGTGGGATAACGGTAATATTTTGTAAATCTATCAGTTGGATATATTCACCGAAGTTCCGCTTCCGATACCGATAAGGCTGTCATACATATCCCCGAAATTTCGGTAATACACCAGCACGAGGTAGTTGTTTTCCGTTTCGAAATGATTTCCGCTAATCGTAGTATGATCTATACCCTCGGGACCGGCCATGACAAATTTATAATTGTAAAAACCTTGTTTGAGCCTTATTTTGGCTTTGAGTTTATTTCCGCTGTTGTCCAGTGTCATTTTGTTGCGGGAGTCGAGCTGGTAGTTGTTGAATTTCCCGTAAACATAAACCTCATTCAGCCCCAGCTCCGGACTGTATTCCAGACTGAAGTGGACATCTGCATAATCGGCTTCCGTATCGTTGTCGCGGTCGTTGCCGTCGAGGGTCCTGATTTCGAAATCCCCGTTGATATCCGGATAGTAGGTGTAAGGTTTGTCTGTGTCTACCGTGTTGGTAAACAAGTAGGTATTGTACAGGTCCAGTAATTCGGTGCCGGCAATGGTATTGGTCAGGGCCCTGATCTCTTTGTTGTCGAAATAGAGGTACTCGTTGCCACCGTCAAAGGCTGTTTCTTCGTCATATTTGTAGATCAGCTGGTTTCCCGAAAAAAACTGAGGTTTGATTCCGGTTATGGCCGTATTCCAGTTGTGGTTCTGAAGGATGACCACTTTGACCTCCTGTTGCGGGTTTACAAGCGTTTGCCCGTTGGTATTGATCGTAAAATGGACCACCTGCTTCTGATCGATAACATCCAGCTTCCTGGCTCTTTTGAGAACCACACCTACGGATACCATGTCCTTGTATATGACAAATCGACGTGAGAAGACCAGCTCATCATTACTATTGAATATCTTGAGCATATAGTTCCCTGAAAGTTTAAACCTGGTCCTCGAATTGGGGAGCGTGAGATCGTAATGTGAATAGGGCTGTAGCGTGGTTACCGAATTCCGGTAATCCATAATTCTCTGATTATCCACACCTTCCAGGAATTGTGATTTGAGCAGATCGGAAGGAGTCCAGTCGGCATTACAATGAATGATTCGGTAATAATAATCCGATTCCCTGGCCCGAAGATCGTCGAAGGAAAGTGTAAATGCTTCGCCCGGTTTCAGGATGGGGAACTGGTCGTCCCGGTTTTCGCCATCGGTCTTAAAGACGATGGAACGGATGTATTCGGGTGGTTCCGTTTCGTATTCGGCCTGTCCGCTAAGTCCCGAAGACAGCAATAGCAACAGAAGGAAAAGGAGGTATGGCAAATGTCTTTTGAGGTGCATCATGTGGTAAATATACGCAAAAAATGAAATGGCAAAGCGTGTGTCGTATAAGGTGTTTTTTCTTACCTGCTACGGTAGGTAATCCGCAAATGATGGTTTTTTGGACTATATACCTATTTATGCGGTTGTTTTTTTATAACATTACTTCCGGCAATGCTTTTGGGGCTTTTCTGACGGGGAGATTTAGAGGTTTATAATCAAAAACAAAGCAATTGTTTAGAATGGATATAAATAATGAAAACTGTGCTCAGCCTTGGATAATAAATACCCCATAAATTTATAAATTTGCGTGAATTTTTGAATAACCTATTTTTCAAAACAATCCAATTGTAACATGTCCAATGACATTCGTATCAGAAAAGGTTTGAACATCAATTTGAAAGGGGCGGCGGAAAAAGTAGTTTCAGAGGCCCCTCGAGTTAAGACCTTCGCATTAAAACCCACAGATTTTCACAGCGTTACTCCTAAGATGGTTGTGAAAGAGGGAGAAAAAGTAAAAGCAGGTGATGTTATTTTCTATTCCAAGTACAGCGAAAAGATAAAATTCGTGACTCCGGTCAGCGGTACACTCTCGGAAGTGAGGAGAGGTGCAAAGCGTAAAATACTGGAGGTGGTTATAGAAGCTGATAGCCAGGATGTTTACCGGGAGTTCGGAGTTAAGAACCCGGCGCAGATGTCTGCCGAAGAGGTAAAAGCATTTTTGCTGGAAAGCGGGTGCTGGCCTTTTATCCGTCAACGTCCTTATGATATCATTGCCGATCCGGAAGATACTCCTAAGTCCATTTTTATCTCGGCTTATGCCAGCGCACCGTTGGCTGCCGATATAGAGTTTACACTTCAGGGCAGAGAAGAGGATTTTCAGGCGGGTATAGATGCTATCAGTAAACTTACTACAGGAAAGACGCACTTGTCCGTAGCCAAGGGGTCGTCTTCTTTTCTTACGGGTGTAAAAGGAGTAGAGCTGCACAAGGTTTCCGGACCGCATCCGGCAGGGAACGTGGGCGTACAGATTCATCACATCGACCCGGTTAATGCCGGAGAACATGTGTGGGTAATCAGTCCGGAAGATGTAGCTATTATCGGTACGTTATTACGAACCGGTAAATTCGATGCCACACGTACCGTAGCTCTTGCGGGTACGGAAGTGGATAAACCGCAGTACTACAGGGTGAAGATAGGTTCTTCCGTCAGGGCTTTGGTGGACAGAAGCGACAGCATCGATATACGTATTATCAGTGGAGATGTGCTTACGGGAGATAAAATTACCGTAGATGGCTTTATCGGATTCTACGATAATACGGTTACCGTCATCCCGGAAGGAAATGATTACAGAATGTTCGGATGGCTGCCTTTTAAGGACAACAACATTCCGAGTATGCACCATACTTCTTTATCGTGGTTATTCCCGAATAAGAAATACACGGTAAATACCAATTTGAACGGCGAAGAGCGGGCTTTGGTAGTTACCGGGGAAATGGAGAAAGTGATGCCTATGGATATTTATCCGATGCAGCTTTTAAAAGCCTGTATGGCAAGCAATATTGAAAAAATGGAAAATCTGGGGATCTATGAAGTAGCCCCCGAAGACTTTGCGCTGGTAGACTATGCCTGTACTTCAAAGATAGAAGCTCAGGATATCATCAGACAGGGACTGGATTTAATGATTAAAGAAGTTGGCTAATCTCTAAGATATGAAGTTTTTAAGAAATAAAATAGATCAACTGAAAAAGCCCTTTGGAAAAGGGGAGAAGTGGGAGAAACTGGCACCCGCGATCAATGCTTTGGATACGTTTCTTTACGTACCCAACCACACCACCAAAAAAGGTGCGCATATCCGTGATGCCGTGGATCTGAAACGAACTATGATCACCGTAGTGATTGCACTTATACCGGCTTTGATCTTCGGTATATATAATACGGGATACCAGTACCTGCATCAGCTCAACGGCGGAGATGTGGCTTTTATGGATGCTTTCATGCACGGGCTGTGGAAAGTACTTCCTATTATCGTTGTTTCTTACGGCGTAGGTCTGGCTATCGAATTTATCTTTGCCATATACAGGGGGCACGAGGTTAACGAAGGGTTCCTCGTGACGGGGCTGCTCGTTCCTATGATCATGCCTGTCGATATTCCGTTGTGGATGGTGGGACTTTCCGTAGCTTTTGCTGTATTGATAGGGAAAGAGGCTTTTGGAGGAACGGGGATGAACATTCTGAATCCGGCGTTGGTTGCCAGGGCTTTTGCCTTTTTTGCCTATCCGACGTATATGTCCGGAAACAAGGTCTGGGTTTCGGAAGCTTCTAAAGTAGATGCAATTTCCGGGGAAACTATTCTCGGAAGCCTTGCTGCGGGACATGATGTACATTTCAGTATGTTTGACATGTTCAGCGGGGCAATTCCCGGTTCTATAGGAGAGACCTCCACACTGCTTATCCTTGTCGGAGCAGCTATTCTTATCCTTACCGGGGTGGGAAGCTGGAGAATTATGTTCGGTGCCGTAATCGGAGGAGCTGTTATGGGGCTGTTGTTTAACCTTTGGGGAGCCAATGCCCTGATGAGTTTTCCGTGGTATGAGCACCTGATTGTCGGTGGATTTGCTTTCGGTGTGGTATTTATGGCCACAGACCCGGTTTCTGCCGCGCAGACAACGAAAGGGAAGTGGATTTACGGTATTCTCGTCGGGTTCTTCTGTATTATGATCCGGGTATTCAACCCTGCATATCCCGAAGGTGTAATGCTCGGAATATTGCTTATGAATGTTTTTGCGCCTACTATCGATCACTATGTTATAGAGGCAAACATAAAAAGAAGAAAGAAAAGACTGGCTGCATCTAAACAACTTAAAACTGCTTAGTAATGAACCGAGAGAGTAATACATATACATTTATCTTTGCCATAGGGATGGTAGTTGTCGTAGCATTTCTGCTTGCATTTGCCGCGACGTCCCTGAAACCTAAGCAGGATGAGAATGTGCGAAAAGAAAAAATGCAGAATATCCTCAAGACCATTGGTGTCGAAGTCGAAAGAGAGGCTGCAGAAGGAAAATATAAGGATTATATTAAGGAAGAATTGTCGCTGGAGTCAGACGGGTCGGTTGATGAGGGTACGGATGCTTTTGACGTAGATCTGAACAAAGAACTGAAATTGCCCGTAGAAGAGCAGCACTTCCCGATCTATATTGCCGATGTAGACGGAACCAAATATTATATAGTTCCTCTTCGCGGTGCCGGATTATGGGATGCGATCTGGGGATATGTGGCCCTTAAAGATGACCTGAATACCATAGAAGGAGTAACGTTTGACCATAAAGGGGAGACTCCCGGACTTGGAGCGGAGATTACACAACCCTGGTTCCAGGCACAGTTTGAAGGTAAAAAGATCTTTGATGACAATGATGAGCTTGTTGGTGTGAAAGTGTCAAAAGGCAGCGGCACCAAAGGAGATAATGAGGTAGATGCGATTTCCGGAGCGACGATTACCGGGAATGGTGTTACAGCGATGATCAAGGAGCGTCTGTCGCATTACCTGCCTTACTTTAAGAAACAGAAAACTCAATTAGCACTAAATTAATTGCCATGAGTAAAAAAGAGAAAAAGTCACCTATAGTCCTGTTCGTATCGGAAGAGAAAGAACCTCTTTTTTCCAAGAAAAACAGGAAGCTGATGTCAGACCCGTTAGGCGATGACAACCCGATTACCGTACAGGTACTGGGAATATGTTCTGCACTTGCGATCACAGTGCAGTTAAAGCCTGCACTTGTAATGAGTCTTGCGGTACTGGCCGTACTCGCATGTAGTAACGTCATCGTGTCGCTTCTCCGAAACCTGATCCCGAGCCGTATCCGTATTATCGTACAGCTTGTTATCGTAGCTTCGTTGGTTATCCTGGTAGACCAGGTCTTAAAAGCTTATGCTTATGATGTTAGTAAACAGCTTTCCGTATTTGTGGGGCTCATTATTACTAACTGTATTCTTATGGGACGTCTCGAGGCATTTGCTCTTGGTAACGGTCCGTGGAAGTCTTTCCTGGATGGTATCGGTAACGCTGCAGGGTACGGACTTATCCTTATTATGGTAGCCTTCTTCCGTGAATTGCTCGGGTCCGGTAAACTTTTCGGGTATGAAGTTCTCGGTCACAAAGGAGTAACTCTGGCAGAATCTACCGGATTGTATGCGATGGGATATGAAAATAACGGTTTTATGTTATTCCCCCCTATGGCTCTGGTTACTGTTGGTATCATCATTTGGGTACAGCGTTCCAAAAACAGAAAATTAATCGAAAAAGAATAGAGGTAACAACAGCCTTGTAAAAATCAGAAATATGGATTACGTAAATCTTTTTGTAAAGAGTATCTTCATAGAGAACATGATTTTTGCCTACTTTCTGGGCATGTGTTCTTACCTTGCGGTATCTAAAACCGTAAAAACTGCTGTTGGTCTTGGAGCTGCCGTTATTTTCGTACTGGCAATCACCGTTCCGATCAACTACCTGATGGATAATTACCTGCTGAAGCCCGGCGCTTTGTCATGGCTTGGTGCAGAATATAAGAATGTAGACCTGAGCTTCCTCAGCTTTATCATGTTTATCGCGGTTATTGCCTCCATGGTACAGCTCGTGGAAATGGTTGTAGAGAAATTTGCTCCGGCACTATACGGAGCATTGGGAATCTTCCTTCCGCTGATTGCGGTAAACTGTGCCATCCTCGGGGGGTCACTGTTTATGCAACAGAAAGATTTCGGAAGTGTAGGAGAGTCCGCTATTTACGGTGTAGGTTCCGGTATCGGCTGGTTCCTTGCAATCCTCGCGATCGCAGCTATCCGTGAAAAGATCACATATTCCAATGTACCTGCTCCCCTTCGTGGTCTCGGGATTACATTCATCATTACCGGACTCATGGCCATCGGCTTTATGAGTTTTATGGGAATTTCATTATAAATCGTTTTATATATAAGATATGGATTATTCAGTAATCTTAGCGAGTATAGTTGTTTTTTTGTTGTTGATCCTGGTGCTTGTCGCTATCCTTTTGGGTGCTAAATCCAAGCTGGTACCTTCAGGGCCCGTTTCACTGCATATCAACGGAGAAAAGGATGTGGAAGTTTCTTCGGGAGGGACATTGTTGTCCACTCTGGGAAACAATAAAATATTTTTGCCTTCTGCCTGTGGTGGAGGAGGTACCTGTATCCAGTGTAAATGTCGTGTACTCGAAGGTGGTGGGAATATCCTGCCTACCGAAGAGCCGCATTTCACCAGAAAAGAGATCGCCGAAGGATGGCGTCTCGGTTGCCAGGTTAAGGTAAAACAGGATATGACCATTGAGGTGCCCGAAGAAGTATTCGGTGTGAAAAAATGGGAAGCTGTTGTAGTACGTAATTATAACGTAGCATCTTTTATCAAGGAATTCGTTGTGGAAATCCCGGAAGATATGGATTATCAGCCCGGAGGTTACATACAGATTGAGATTCCGAAATGTGTAGTGGAGTATAAAGATATCGATATTACCGCACACCCTAAAGAGCATCCCGGAGATCCCGAGAAGTTCAAGATGGAGTGGGATAAATTCAACCTGTGGCCACTTACGATGAAGAATGATGAGACCGTAGAACGGGCTTATTCCATGGCTTCCTATCCTGCAGAAGGGCGGGAGATCATGCTTAACGTAAGGATTGCCACTCCGCCCTGGGACCGTGCAAAGAATGGATGGATGGATGTGAATCCCGGTATAGCCTCTTCTTATATCTTCTCCAGGAAAGAAGGTGATAAAGTAACTATTTCCGGACCTTACGGAGAATTCTTTATCAATCCTTCCGAGTCCGAAATGCTGTATGTCGGTGGTGGAGCCGGAATGGCGCCTATGCGCTCTCACCTGTACCACCTCTTCAAAACATTGAAGACAGGACGGAAAGTGAGTTACTGGTACGGTGGACGGTCCAAGAGAGAACTTTTCTACCTGGATCATTTTAAAGAACTCGAACAGGAATTCCCTAACTTCAAGTTCTACATCGTATTGTCCGAGCCGCTGCCGGAAGATAACTGGACCGAAAAGAAAAATGTTGACGATGCGGAAGGCGACGGGTTCTTAGGCTTTGTACACCAGGCTGTGATCGATCAATACCTTAATCATCACGAAGCACCTGAGGATATAGAATTCTATTTCTGCGGACCTCCGTTGATGAACAAAGCGGTGGAGAAAATGTGCGATGACTTCGGAGTACCACCGGAGAACGTCAGATTTGACGATTTCGGAGGATAGTAATCCCGATAATAACATACCAAAAAGCCGGTGCAGTTTCTGTATCGGCTTTTTCTTTTTATCAATCTCCGTAGTTGCTACGCCCGTTTTAGTGTCGTGTAAAAAACAGCAGGCGTATATCTTTATAACATACCACCCGGTTATAGTTAGATATTCGTTATTTTTGTGCTGATCTATTAAAAAATACACAAAAATATGAATCTAAAAACGTGGATTAGCTTTTCATTGGCTTGCGGACTATTCTTCTCCTGTGCCGATGAGAAAAAAGAGAGCCAGGAAAAAAAACCGGAAGTAGCTGAAAAAAAAACCGACCATGTCGTAGAACAGTTCGCCGACCTTCGTGTGCTCCGTTATCAGATACCCGGTTGGGAAAACCTGACACTCAAAGAACAGAAACTGGTATACTACCTCACCCAGGCCGGGCTCTCCGGAAGGGATATGATGTGGGATCAGAACTACAGGCATAATCTCGCCATACGGGAAGCGCTGGAACATATATATACTACGTACCAGGGAGATAAGAGTTCCAAAGACTGGAAAGCATTCGAAGTGTACCTCAAGAGAGTATGGTTTTCCAACGGTATTCACCATCACTATTCGAACGATAAGATCATGCCTGGTTTTGAAAAAGCGTATTTCGACAAACTTCTGGACGAAACCGGAACCGTACTCGACCGCACTATCGCCGAAGTACTGTTTAACGATGCCGACGCTAAAAAAGTGAATCTCGATGCGTCTAAAGGATTGATAAAGGGATCGGCTGTTAATTTCTACGGACCGGGTATCAGTGATGATGAGGTGGATGCTTTCTATGCTAAAATGAAATCTCCGGATCCCGCCAAACCGCTTTCTTTCGGACTGAATTCAAAACTGGTCAGGGAGGATGGCAAACTGGTTGAAAAAGTATGGAAGAGCGGTGGCATGTATGGTGCAGCTATAGACGAGATCATTGGCTGGCTTGAAAAGGCGCAGGAGGTAGCTGAAAACGAAAAGCAGGGAAAAGCACTCGGATTGCTTATCGATTATTACAGAAGTGGTGACCTGCAGAAGTGGGATGATTATAATGTAGCCTGGACCGAGGCTACAGAAGGCAATATAGATTATATCAACAGCTTTATTGAGGTGTATAACGATCCCAAGGGATACCGGGGATCTTATGAGTCTATAGTGCAGATCAAAGATTTTGAGATGTCTGCAAAAATGGAAGTACTGGCACATCACGCACAATGGTTTGAAGATCATGCCCCGCTGATGCCGGAGCACAAAAAAGAGAATGTAGTCGGAGTGTCATATAAAACTGTGATCGTGGCCGGAGAAGCCGGAGATGCTTCGCCGAGTACACCGATCGGGGTAAATCTTCCCAATGCAAACTGGATCCGGACCGCTCATGGCTCCAAATCTGTTTCGCTGGGTAATATTATAGAGGCCTATAACAATGCGGGAAGCGGAGACCGCCTGAAGGAATTTGTAAATGACAAAGAAGAACTGGAACTGGCCCGTGCATACGGACAACTGGGCGGGAAGCTCCATACCGCACTTCACGAAGTTATAGGCCATGCTTCGGGTAAACTGAACCCGGGCGTCGGTGAAACCAAAGAGACGTTGAAAAATTATGCTTCGACACTCGAAGAAGGAAGAGCGGACCTCGTGGGGCTATACTTCATTATGGACCCGAAAATTCAGGAACTGGGACTTGTGGATGACTATCGTAAAGTGGCTATGGCCGAATACGATGGCTATATCCGTAACGGACTGCTTACCCAGTTGATACGTCTCGAACCGGGTAAAGATGTGGAAGAAGCTCATATGCGTAACCGTCAATGGGTATCTGCATGGGTGTATGAAAAAGGAAAGAAGGACAATGTTATTGAGCAGGTAAAAAGAAACGGTAAGACCTATTACAATATAAACGATTACGATAAACTGCGGGAGTTGTTCGGGCAGTTGCTGCGTGAAACACAACGAATAAAATCGGAAGGTGATTACGAAGCAGCCAAGGCACTTGTAGAAGGATATGGTGTAAAAGTGGATCAGGACATTCACAGAGAAGTCCTGGAGCGAAATAAGGCATTTAAATCAGCCTCCTACAGCGGGTTTGTAAACCCGGTACTCGTACCGGAAACCGATGAAGCAGGGGAGATCACAGCCATCAGAGTAACGCAACCGGAAAGCTTCGAACAGCAGATGCTTTGGTATTCCGATAAATATGGTTTTCTGCCGGTCGAAAACTAATGTCTGCCCACTACAGATAAAAAAAGGCACTCCGGAAGATTCGGGAGTGCCTTTTTTTAATTTTTTCTCCTAATGCGGTAGTCTTTTCTGTAGAAGACCATAGACAAAAGTACCGGCCAATGCGCCGAGAATAACGAGTCCCATGCTCCAGAACCCTGCTCCGAAGAGGATGTACATAGGTCCGGGACATGCACCGGCAAGCGCCCATCCGAGTCCGAACAGAATTCCGCCTGCAAGATAGCGGGTAATCCCCTTTTCCTTATCCGGGATACTGATGGTTTCCCCATCGGTATTTTTTATTTTTCTGCGTTTAAAAAACTGTATACCTATAATTCCCGTACCGATCGCTACCATAATGATTCCGTACATGTGGAAAGACTGGAAGAAGAACATCTCGTATATCCTGTACCAGGATACAGCCTCGGATTTGGTGAGTACAATACCAAAGAAAATGCCGACCAGTAAAAACTTTATATATTTCATAACTGTTGATTTTTAAACAAAACCTCTCTTTAAAAGATCAGAGGAAGAATATAATGAGACATGATCAAACCCCCGATAAAGAAACCGATAACTGCGATCAGAGAGGGGAGCTGGAGGTTACTGATACCGCTTATGGCATGTCCCGAAGTACACCCGCCCGCATATCGTGCTCCGAACCCTACGAGAAATCCACCCCCGAGAAGAATGAGAAGGCCTTTTGGAGTCCATGCATTCTCCATCCCGAAGATGGCATCCGGAAGCAGTTTGCCTTCCGGGGCGTCAATATTCAAACGGGCGAGTTGTTCGATCGTATCCGGATTGATATTTACCCCACTGCCGTCCGAAAGAAAGTGGACTGTAATATAACCGCCTATCATAGCTCCGGCTACGACCATCAGGTTCCATCGTTGCGTTTTCCAGTCGAAACGGAAAAAACCGGCATACTTTCCGCCACCCATCACGGAACACAGCGTTCGCAGGTTGGAAGACATGCCAAAATTTTTCCCCATATAAATGAGCAGGAGCATAACGGCTCCGATAAGTACCCCGGATACATACCAGGGAAAAGGCTTGAAAATAAAATCCATAATAAATTGCTCTGTGTAATTGTCGTGCAAAAATACATACAACTTTCCGGAATTGTGTAACTGTAGTTACAGAGACAGCGGGAAAATGCAGCATTGGTTTTGCATTCCGAATCCTTTTAAAATAAGTATCTTTGCCTTATGGAAGTTTTGAGTGAACAGGAGTTGCACAATCTCGCCATGAATGTGGTGGGAAAAGATCTCGAAAGTCAGGGTTTTGAGTTTGTAGCGGTAAACAGCAAGCTTAAAAAAGATCCGCAGTTTGTCTGTCTGAAAGACAGGAAATTACATTTTGTAGTCGTCAAAGCGATATTGTACCCCGATAATCCCAAAAATTTTGATGTTATTTATATGGAGATCGTAAGGGAGCATGCGCTGAAGTTCAAGGCACGTACTTTTTTTGCAGGTGTAGGAATTGCCAATGCGGAAGATTATGAAAAACCGGTTGTCAAAGGCCATAATTATATAGTGAATTATGATGGTATTCAGGAAATTGTTTAGTGTATTAACTATTGTTTTATTGCTGAGTTCGTGCTTTACGGGCTGTCAGCCTGTAAAGAAGGCGGAAGCTGTAGTAATACACGGGGAAGCACAGGGGAGTACCTACACGATTCGTTATATAACGGACCATCCCGAAGAAGACCTGAAACTGGCCATAGACTCGATACTGCTTTCCATTGACATGTCGATGTCGGCATATCGTCCCGACTCCGATATATCCAGGATCAATGAAGGGGATAGTACGATAGTAGTCGACGAGAATTTCAGGAATGTGTTCCTGGCTTCGCAGCGTATCTGGGAGGAATCTTCCGGGAGTTTTGACCCGACGGTAGGAAAACTGGTCAGAGCTTGGGGATTTGGTCCGGATCATCATCGCATACCGTTGGACAGCACTAAAGTAGACAGTTTATTACAATACAGTGGTTTTGATAAAGTGGCTCTGGCACCGGACCATACCATACGCAAAAAGAACAGGAATATCTATTTCGATTTTAACGCTATTGCGCAGGGCTATACGGTAGATGTTATTGTCGATTTTTTTCTCGACCGGGGGATAGAGAATTTCATAGCCGAAGTCGGTGGTGAACTGGCAGCTCACGGAAGAAATACGGAAAAGGACCGGGACTGGATCGTCGGGATCGACGATCCGTTACAGGGAGATGAAGAGCGCTCGTTCGTAGCCAAGATAAAACTCAACGACATGGGGATGGCGACTTCGGGTAACTATCGCAAAACAGTAACCGATTCGGTTACCGGCGAAAAATACGTTCATACCATAGATCCCATAAGTGGATATACCAGGAGAGGAAATGTGCTTAGCACGACTATTCTTGCGAAAGATTGTATGGATGCCGACGCCTACGCAACTACCTTTATGGTTATGGGACTGGAAAGGGCAAAGGAATTCCTGAAAGGAAAACCGGATGTCCACGCTTTTATTCTCTACCTGGATGATAATAATGAAATGCAAAAGTATATGACAGCGGGCTTCAGGTCACTGATCGTAGACTGAATAACCGGAGTACTACAGGCCGGGAACGGTGAGGGATCCTTATCAGGATTTGAAACACACGGGGATAATCTCTCCTTTGGCCAGGGCATATCGTGCTACCAGTTCCGGGGATAGTTGCTGCGTATAATGGATCTCTTTTACCGTAAAACCTATACTGCGGAGCTTATCGAAATAATCTCTTCCGTAGACTCTGACATGGTCGTACTGTCCGAATATCGCTGCACGTTCCCTCGGGTCTGTGATGGTGTCGTCTTCAAAAGTATGCTCACGATCCAGTTCCTGCGGAATCTGGAAAATTCCCATACCGCCCGGTTTGAGGACGCGGTAAAGTTCCTGCATGGCCCTGGTATCGTCCGGAATATGTTCGAGGACGTGATTGCAAAGGATCACATCAAAGCTATCCGTTTCAAAAGGAAGGTTACAGATGTCGGCCTTTACATCGGCCAGGGGCGATTCGAGGTCGGTGGTGGTGTAATCGAGGTTTTTCTGCCTGCGAAACCGCTTGTAAAAAGCCTGTTCCGGAGCAAAGTGCAATACTTTTTTGGGTGTGGTAAAAAAATCTGTTTCCTGTTTCAGGTAAAGCCATAGCAAACGGTGTCGTTCCAGGGAGAGGGTTCCCGGAGCGAGGACATTTTCCCGCTGATTTTCATACCCATAAGGGAGAAAAGCCCTGTAATGCTTACCGTCGATAGGATCGGTAAAGCGGTTTCCCCGCATGAAAAATACAAGTACGGGCCGTACCCAGTAACTCATCCTGATCAGCAGGGGCCTGGGTATAAAACGCAATATGGCCTTGAATAACCTTTTCATCGGAAATAGCGGCTAAATACAAAAGTCAGAGGTATGGGCATGCTGAAACGGGCTGTTAAAGACTAAGAGCCTCTTTTCTGAATTCATCCTCTTCATTACTCTGTATCCCCAATGCTTCGTAGATATAGGCAAAAGTAGACAGTAGTTCGGGCTTACCGTCTACGATGGCGACGTCATGCTCGAAATGAGCGCTTGGCTTACCATCGGCAGTAAGGATTGTCCAGCCGTCACGCAATTGTTTGATACGCTGGGTCCCCATGTTTATCATGGGTTCGATAGCCACAACCATACCTTCCGTAAATTTTTTACCGCGTCCCCTTTTGCCGTAATTCGGCATTTCGGGATCTTCGTGCATCTTGGTTCCCAATCCGTGTCCGACCAGTTCGCGGACCACGCCATAACCCCGGTCTTCACAATATTGCTGTATGGCAAAACCAACATCTCCCACCCGGTTTCCGGCGCGGAAATGCCTGATACCTTCATAAAGAGACTCTTTGGTGACCTGGAGCAGTTTTTTAACCTCCTGGCTTACCTCGCCCACTTCGAAGGTGTAGGCGTGATCTCCGTAGAACCCGTTTTTTTTAGCTCCGCAATCAATAGAGATAATATCGCCTTCGGCAAGGGGAGTATCATTGGGAATACCGTGAACCACTTGGGCATTGGGACTCATACAAAGAGTATTCGGGAAATCGTATAAACCGAGAAAGCCCGGTTCCGCACCGTGGTCCCTGATGAATTCTTCGGCAAGTTTATCCAGTTGCAGTGTAGTAACACCGGGTTTTACTTCCTTGGCCAGCACTCCGAGTGTCCTGGAAACAATCAAGGCACTTTCCCGCATCAGTTCTATTTGTTCCGGTGTTTTTATCTGTATCATTCGTTTCTGTTTTTTTTAGTATTCTTCCCCATTTAAGGCGGAGAATGGTATTGTGGCGCAAAAATAGGAATTAATATGCAAAAGTTCCCGTTTCGGGCGATACATTACCGACGTAGCTCCATAAGGTATCATTTTTGTCGTGCGCTGCCGGGGGCTTCCGTAAACTTGTCCGGCAAAGATCTTTCGGGAGGAATTTAATGAAAATCTTACTATATTTAACCTAAACGATAATTTATGGAAAAAATAAAATCCTCGGATTACAGGGTGGACGCTCCTGTGCTTCTGAAAGAAATATCGACGGAGAATACACTCGGTGCGGAGAAAAAGGAGTTGAAAAAGGCCTTGTCTCAGGAGCGTAAAAAACTGTCGGAATTTCAGAACCGGATGTATGCTCATGGCAAATACGGTGTATTGATCTGTATTCAGGGCATGGATACAGCAGGCAAAGACAGTCTGATCCGGGAAGTTTTTAAAGATCTCAATGCCCGGGGAGTCGTGGTGTACAGTTTCAAGACCCCTTCGGCACTCGAATTGCGACACGATTATTTGTGGCGACATTACATTGCTCTACCCGAAAGAGGGAAATTCAGTGTCTTTAACCGTACACATTACGAGAACGTACTGGTCACACGCGTTCATCCGGAGTATGTGCTGAACGAAAATATTCCGGGAATAAATACCGTAGAAGATATCGGTCCGGAATTCTGGGATAAACGCTTTGAGCAAATAAATAATTTCGAGAAAAATGCTTCGGAAAACGGAACTCTTGTTTTTAAGTTTTTTCTCCATCTCTCCAGGGAAGAACAACGGCAACGCCTGCTACGTCGTCTGAACAAGAAAAACAAGAACTGGAAATTCTCTCCCGGTGACCTCAAAGAGCGCAAACTCTGGGATCAGTACCAGGAATATTATGAAGAGGCCATCAACAGAACGTCTACACGGCATGCGCCTTGGTATGTACTGCCTGCGGACGACAAAGCAGCATGCCGCCTGATCCTGGCCGGTATCCTTTATGATGAGCTGAACGCATATAAAAATGTCAGGGAACCGGAACTCGATGAAGAAATGCTCGCCAACCTTGAAGATTACAAAAAACAGTTGGAAGAGGAATAGGATAGTGGGGTAATAGTTCTTATTTTTGGGTCGGCGGGATATATGGCACAGTGAATGACACCGTATTTGCTGCGATGTTCATATCCCGCTGTGAATATTACTAAACGACCTGTCATCTATGAGAAGATCAGTGCTTTTTGTCCTTTTAATAACTTCTGTCCTGTCTTTTGCCCAGCAAGAAGACGAAAAACAACTCAGGGCTATTTATGATATGGCTTTACTGAATGGTAAAGGATATCATTGGCTGGATTACCTTTCCAACCAGATCGGGGGGCGCCTTTCCGGCTCATTGAATGCCGAAAGGGCCGTAAAATATACCAGGGAGCAACTCGATTCCCTTGGGCTGGATAAAGTCTGGCTACAACCGGTCATGGTACCGAAATGGGTACGGGGAACCCCTGAAATAGCTTATATAGAAACGTCCCCGGGTTTGACGACAAATGTTCCCGTATGTGCTCTTGGCGGTTCCGTACCTACGGTAGCCAGTGGTATAAAGGCACAGGTTGTAGAAGTACAGGGACTTGAAGAGCTCAGTAAACTCGGAAGGGAAAAAATAGAAGGGAAGATCGTGTTTTACAATCGCCCTATGCAGGCCGACCTGATACAGACTTTTGAGGCTTACGGAGGATGTGTGGACCAGCGCTACGCCGGTGCCATGGAAGCCGGGAAGTACGGTGCCGTAGGAGTTATTGTCCGCTCTATGAACCTGCGTCTGGATGATTATCCGCATGCCGGAGCCATGAGTTACGGCGATATTCCCGTAACACAGCGTATTCCTGCCGCAGCGATCAGTACAAACGGAGCCGAACTCCTGAGTGGTATGCTCACCCTGAACCCGGATCTTCGGTTCTACCTCAGGCAAACCTGCAGACAGTTTGACGATGTGAAATCGTATAATGTTATCGGTGAAATTACCGGTAGCGAACGCCCCGAAGAAGTTATTGTGGTCGGCGGACACCTCGACTCCTGGGACCTCGGCGACGGGGCACATGATGACGGAGCGGGTTGTGTACAGAGTATGGAAGTCCTGAGACTGCTGAAAGAAACCGGTTACAAGCCGAAAAGAACCCTTCGTGTGGTCTTGTTTATGAATGAAGAGAATGGTTTGCGTGGAGGAAATAAATACGCCGAAGAAGCCAAAGCCAGAAAAGAGAAGCACATTTTTGCGCTCGAAAGCGATGCCGGAGGTTTTACCCCGAGAGGTTTCAGTCTCGACGGGACCGATCAGCAGCTGGAACTGGTCAGAAGCTGGAAGCCTCTGTTTGAGCCATACCTGATCCACCTTTTTCAGAAAGGGTACAGCGGAGCCGATATCAGTCCGCTTGCCGGAGACGAGATCTTGCTGGCCGGATTGCTCCCGGATTCGCAGCGGTATTTTGACCATCACCATGCGGCCAATGATACTTTCGAACATGTCAATAAACGCGAGCTGCAACTCGGAGCCGCAACTATGGCCTCCCTGGTGTACCTGATCGACAAATACATGAAGTAATAGTTGTTGAATACCAACTTTTCCAATCGTAAAAAAGTGCAAGCCGGGAATTTTTCCCGGCTTGTTTATTTTAGAACCGGAAAATTTCTCTACGGAGGTTTGGGGTAGCTTGTTTTTCACGAAAACCTACATATTTATCAATAATAACCGCGTATTGCTGATTGATTTCACAAACTTTACCAAATCTTTTAGAAAACCCCTATTGGCAGGACCAAAATATTTGATAGATTTGTGAATTAACGGTACAGCTTGTGATTTTTACTAAAAAAAGGTTTATTTTTTTGAAAAAAACAGAAAAAAATTAGCACAGGCAATTTTTTGTTTTATATTTTTGTAATCGATTGCATTAACCAAAACACATTTGTCAATGACTACATCAGAATTCAGGTATGCAGCTAACCCTGCAGACGCAAAGACGTATGACACGCAAAAGCTGCGTGATGAATTTCTAATAGAACCGGTATTCAGGGAGGATGAAATCAAACTCACTTACTCCATGTACGACAGGTATATTGTCGGGGGAGCTATGCCCGTAAAGAAAGATCTTGTTCTGGAAACCATACCCTACCTGAAATCGGAGCATTTTCTGGACCGCCGGGAAATGGGAGTTATTAACGTAGGTGCTACGGGAACTGTAACAGTAGATGGAGTGGCGTATACCCTGGATAAAAAAGAGGCGCTGTATATCAGTAAGGAGAGTAAGGAAGTGATTTTTTCCGCATCCGGTGAAGGACAACCGCTTTTTTACATCAACTCCGCTCCGGCACACCAAAAATTTCAGACCAAAAAAATAGGCAAGAACGAGGCCGAGGTCATTCATCTCGGAGACAATAAATCTGCCAATAAAAGAATACTCAACAAGCTGATTGTTAACAGTATCGTAGAAACCTGCCAGTTACAAATGGGACTGACAGAACTTGTGGAAGGTAATATATGGAATACGATGCCGGCACATACCCATGAGCGCAGGATGGAAGCTTATTTCTATTTCGACCTCGACGAAGGCCATTCCGTATGTCATTTTATGGGACAACCGCAGGAAACGAGGCATATATTCATGCAAAACCATCAGGCGGTTTTATCACCGGAATGGTCTATACATTCCGGGGCGGGGACTTCCAATTATTCCTTTATATGGGGCATGGCCGGTGAAAACCTGGATTATGGAGATATGGACGTATGTCCTCCGAATGAAATGAGATAAAAATACTAAATAAGTCGTCAGGCATGTGCTTTACCTGTTGAAGCATTTTGTGACGATTGTAATATTCCAAATGAAATACCTTATGGATTTATTCAGTTTAAAAAATAAGAGAGCTGTGATCACCGGAGGTACTCATGGCCTCGGAATGGCCATGGCCGAAGGGCTTGGCCGGGCAGGCGCGGAGCTTGTGATAACGAGTACTACCCCGTCCAAATTAGAAGAGGCGCTGAAGCATTACCGGTCCGAAGGTTACCAGGCTTCCGGGTATATTTTTGACGTTACGGATGAAAAGGCTGCCGTGCTGAATGTAAATAAGATAGAAAAGGAGGTCGGCCCCATAGATATCCTGGTGAATAATGCGGGGATTATAAAGCGTGAACTTGCCCTTGATATGGAAGTAGACGATTTTCGCCGGGTGATAGACGTGGATCTCGTGGGACCTTTTATCATGAGTAAACTCGTGGCAAAAGGAATGGTAGAACGCAAAGGTGGAAAGATCATCAACATCTGTTCGATGATGAGCGAGCTGGGCCGTAATAATGTCAGTGCCTATGCTGCTGCCAAAGGTGGCTTGAAAATGCTTACCCGCAACCTGGCCACCGAATGGGCCAGATACAATATCCAGGTCAATGGTATAGGTCCCGGGTATTTTGCGACTTCGCAGACGGCGCCGATACGGGTGGATGGTAACCCGTTCAACGAATTTATCATCAACCGCACACCTACGGGACGTTGGGGAAACCCCGAAGACCTTGCCGGTACGGTAGTATTCCTGGCTTCCGGGGCCAGTGATTTTGTCAATGGCCAGATTGTATATGTAGATGGCGGAATCCTGGCTACGATAGGTAAGCCTGCCAATGAAAAATAAAGATCAGGGCATTTTCATGTGCCCTGAAAGTGATAAAAAATTCAGATAATAACAGATTATGAGTTTTATTAAGGATGAAAGCTTTTTGCTGAACAATGATTACGCAAGAGCACTGTATTTTGATTATGCCGAAAAACAGCCTATCATAGATTATCATTGCCATTTGTCGCCGGGTGACATTGCTTCGGATCGGATTTTTGATAACCTTACGCAATTGTGGATCGACGGAGATCATTACAAATGGCGGGGGATGCGGGCTTTGGGGATCGATGAAAAATATATAACGGGGAATGCACCGGACCGGGAAAAATTCCGGGCCTGGGCCAAAACGGTACCTTACACCCTGCGTAATCCGTTATACCATTGGACACATCTCGAATTGAAAAGGTATTTCGGGATCGGAGAGTTGCTCCATGAGAAGAATGCCGATGCGATCTATGACCAGGTAAACGAAAAACTGAAAACCAGGGAATACAGCTGCCGTAATCTGCTGGCACAGATGAATGTCGAAGTGGTATGTACTACCGAAGATCCCACGGATACGCTCGAACATCACCGGAAACTTGCCGGGGAAGGACAACATCTGAAAATGACGACTTCTTTTCGCCCGGACAAGGCCATCATGATCTCCAATGCGGGATTTAACGATTATATGGATAAACTCGGTGACGCAGCCGGTATATCCATCACTACATACAATGACCTTTTGGATGCCCTGAAAAAAAGGATACAGTATTTTCACGATAACGGGAGCAGGGTCTCCGACCACGGACTGGAGCATATATACAGTGAGGAGTATACCGAAGCAGAAGTCAGGACCATTTTTGATAGGAAAAGAAAGGGAGAACCAGTAAGTGATAAGGAAGCCCTGAAGTTTCAGAGTGCCGTACTGTTTTTCCTTTCCGAAACCTATGCAGAACTCGGGTGGGTGCAACAGTTTCACCTCGGGGCATTGCGAAATAACAACAGCCGGATGAACGACCTTCTCGGTCCCGATACCGGGTGGGATTCTATCGGTGATTTTACGCAATCGGTAGCGTTGTCCAGATTTCTCAACAGACTCGATAGTCAGGACAAGCTGGCCAGGACAATTTTGTATAACCTGAATCCTGCTTTTAACGAGGTTATGGCCAGTATGATCGGTAATTTCAACGATGGAAGTGTCAAAGGTAAAATACAGTTCGGTTCGGCCTGGTGGTTCCTGGATCAGAAAGACGGGATGACCAAGCAGATGAATGCACTCTCCAATATGGGACTTATCAGTTGTTTCGTGGGCATGCTGACCGATTCGAGAAGTTTTCTTTCTTTTCCGAGACACGAGTATTTCCGGAGATTGCTTTGCAACCTTTTCGGTGAAGAAATACAGCGGGGAGAATTACCTGAGGACATGGAATGGATAGGAAAGATTATTTCGGATATCTGCTATAATAATGCCAAAGAATATTTCGAGTTTTAACAAACCGTAAAAGATTTGTTTTCAGGAAGGAAAATCAGGGGAAACGGACGGTAAAAATCGTTACATTGCCAATCAAACACGGTATTTTATGAGTAAGACAATTACTTTCGGAGAGGTACTCATGCGCCTTTCCCCCGAAGGGTATAAAAAAATAAGCCAGAGCAGTACGCTGGAGTTTTATTTCGGTGGGACCGAAATGAACGTAGGGGCTTCACTGGCCAACTTCGGAAACGAGGTAAAGCATGTGACCTGTGTGTCTGACGACATCGTCGGACAGGCAGCGACCAGTACGATGAAACGCTATGGTATAGATACTTCGGCGGTGATCAGGCACCAGGCACCACTGGGGCTTTATTTCCTGGAGGTAGGGGCCGTTATGAGGTCAAGCACCATTGCTTACAACAGGGCACACTCCGCTTTTGCGGGAATAGAACCCGGAATGGTAAATTGGGAAGAGGTTCTCGAAGATGCGGATTGGTTCCACTGGACGGGAATCACCCCGGCAATTTCCGAAGGTGCCTGGAAAACCCTTGAAGAAGGCCTGAAAAAAGCTTTTGAGAAAGGTGTGCACATTACGGCCGATCCTACGTATCGGAAAGACCTGTGGAATTACGGACAGGATGCCCGCAGCATATTGTCGGGATTATTAAGGTATTCTACGGTATTCATCGGAGGAGTTAACGAGATCAACGAAATACTCGGTACCTCTTATACCGGAGACCGGGAAGGCTTTATCGAAGCTGCGAAAACACTTTTAAAGGAATATCCTAATCTGGCCAAGGTTTTCGATAAGGTTCGTAACGGGGGCAATGCTTCGGCCCAGAAAATCAGTGCCCGTGCCTGGAACGGTAAAGACTATCTTGAGACCGAAGCGCTTGAAGTGGCTCACGTTGTAGATCGTATAGGCACAGGAGACGCGTATGCAGCGGGGCTTATCTACGGGCTTCAGCATTATGACGATCAGAAAACCATTGCCTTTGCCAATGCCGCATGTGCATTGAAACACACTATAGAAGGGGATGTAAACCTGGTTTCCGTAGCCGAAGTTATCGACGTGGTAGAGGGGAATATCTCCGGACGTATTAAGCGATAGTTCTCCGGCAGGAGCAAGATGAACAACAAACATAAGAAAAGATAACACCTAAACGAATTAACTGATGTCCCGATTTACAAGAATATCCGTAGCGTTAAAGATGAAGGAAACCGGTATGGTACCGGTATTCTATCACCGGGATACGGAAGTATGCAAAGCCATTTTAAAGTCCTGTTATGATGGTGGCGCCAGAGTTTTCGAATTTACAAACAGGGGAGATTATGCCCATGAGGTTTTTGCCGAGCTCAACAGGTATGCCGAAAAAGAACTTCCGGAGATGATACTCGGGGTAGGCTCCGTAGTGGATCCCGGAACTACATCGCTGTACCTGCAATTGGGAGCGGCATTTATAGTTTCTCCGGTACTTCACCCGGAAATGGCCAAAGTGTGCAACCGGAGAAAAGTATTATGGTCGCCCGGATGCGGTTCGCTTACCGAGATCTCCTATGCGGAGGAGCTAGGTGCGGAAGTCGTAAAGATATTTCCCGGAACCCAGGTCGGAGGGCCTGAATTTGTAAAGGCCGTCAAAGGACCATTTCCCTGGACGAGCATTATGCCTACGGGCGGAGTGGAACCTACCGAAGACAACCTCTCTTCCTGGTTCAAAGCCGGTGTACATTGCGTAGGTATAGGATCGAAACTGTTTGTTAAAAAAGCAGATGGCAGTTTCGATTACGAAGGCGTAACCCATACTGTTAAAAAGGTTCTGGATACGATAAGTAATCTCCGAAAGTAACCGGAACAGCAATAAAATCAATCAATCTCACCCAAACCAATGACACAAAAAACGAAGTTCTTCACATATACGGTCCTGCTTCTTGTTTTTACCGTATTTGTTTCCTGCGGAGAAGCGAGTAAGGTAAAAGTAATAAAGCTCGGGCACGGGCTTGATGCCTCCCATCCCGTACATGAGGCTATGACTTTTATGGCCGAACGACTCGCCGAAAAATCCGGCGGAAGCATGCAGATAAAAATATACCCCAGTCAGCAACTCGGTACCGAGCGGGAATGTCTGGAGTTATTACAAATAGGGAGTCTCGGGATGACCAAAGTTTCGGTAGGCGTACTCGAAAATTTTGTACCGGATCTGAGACTTTTCGGTTTACCCTTCTTGTTCCGTGATAAGGCCCATGCCAATAAAGTACTGGATGGAGAGATCGGGCAAGAGTTGTTGGATGCAAGCCTTGGTGTACGGTTGAAAGGAATGGCATTTTACGATGCCGGGAGCCGAAGCTTTTATACCAAAAAGCCCGTGCATAAACCGGAAGACCTGGCAGGACAGAAACTTCGTGTTATGGAAAGCCAGACAGCTATAGATATGGTCCGGGAACTCGGCGGATCACCAACCCCGATTTCCTGGGGAGAACTTTATACGGCACTACAGCAGGGCATCGTAGACGGGGCAGAAAATAACCTTCCCAGCTTTTACCTGTCTCACCACTACGAGGTCTGTAAATTCTATATCGTAGATGAGCATACCAACCTTCCGGACATGCTGCTTATCAGTACCACGATCTGGGACGGGCTCAACGACCAGGAAAAGACATGGTTGGAAGAAGCTGCCAGAGAGTCGGTGGTCTACGAAAGAAAGATATGGGAAGAAGCCGAAAACCATGCCCTCGAAGAGATTAAAAAAGCCGGTGTGGAAGTTATATACCCTGATAAGGAACCCTTCAGGGAAAAGGTGTCCGGGATGTATGAAGACTTTAAAAAAGATAAACACCTTAAGGAACTCATAGAAGCTATCCAGGCCGAATAACCCTGTAAAATCATCAGTTCTTAAAAAACCAACGAAACAGATTATGAAGAAAAAAATAGATAAGCTATTGGGAGGCTTTCTTGTATTGCTCCTGGTTATTCTGGTTCTGGCTGTCCTTTGGCAGGTCTTCTCCAGGTATATATTAAATGCACCGAGCTCCGTAACGGAAGAAATAGCCCGTTTTTTACTGATATGGGTAGGGATACTCGGGGCGGCGTACTGCTCCGGACAGCAGGATCACCTGGCTATAGAAATTCTGCCCCCGCGGCTGAATGAAACCAACCGCGTTAAACTCCGCATATTTATCAACGGGCTCATCATGCTCTTTAGTGTACTTGTATTTATTATCGGAGGGTCAAGGCTGGTATACCTCAATCATATTCTCGGGCAGAGTTCCGCAGCCCTTCACTTGCCGTTGTCATACGTATATACCGTTATCCCGGTAAGCGGAGTAGTCATCCTTATTTACAAATGGATTGAAATCAGAAATCCCAAAAACTACCTGACATGATTACCGAGATACTTATATTATTGATATCGTTTATAATACTTTTGGGTATTGGTGTACCTGTAGCGTGGAGCATCGGTATTTCGAGTCTGCTTACCATGCTTGTCACCATAGAATCGCTTCCGGCATTTACTACCGTAGCCCAGCGGATGGCTACCGGACTGGATAGTTTTGCATTGCTGGCCATTCCGTTTTTTGTACTTGCCGGTCAGATCATGAACCAGGGAGGAATTGCCGAAAGGCTGATCACATTTGCCAAATCCCTTATCGGGGCCTTGCCCGGCGGATTGTCTTATGTGAATGTAATTTCCGCCATGTTGTTCGGGGCTATTTCGGGCTCTGCCCTTGCTGCTACTTCCGCTATCGGAGGAATTCTCGGCCCGCATATGGAGAAGGAAGGGTATTCCAAAGAGTTCGGGGCTGCGCTGAATGTAACTTCATCGACAACCGGGCTGGTTATTCCGCCGTCCAATATTCTTATCGTATATTCCCTGGCCAGCGGAGGGGTGTCCATTGCGGCATTGTTCCTGGCCGGTTATGTACCGGGAATCCTCATGGGGCTCGCATTGATGGGAGTGGCTGCCGTATGGATAAAACGCAAGAAATATCCTGCCGGGGAAAGATCGTCGGTAAAACAGATATTTACGTCCTTTCTGCATGCATTTCCGAGCCTCTTTCTCCTGGTCGTTGTCATAGGAGGTATTGTCGCGGGTATATTTACGGCTACCGAAGCTTCCGGAATTGCCGTTTTGTACAGCCTTATCCTGTCTTTTGTATACAGGGAAATGGATATGAAAAAGCTGTACAGCGTATTTTTGGGCTCAGTACGCACCAATTCCATTGTCATGCTGCTCATTGCAACATCAATGGCGATGTCGTGGGTGATGTCTTATGAAGATATACCCCAATCGGTGAGTTCGGCCCTTCTGGGACTGAGTGATAATAAGTATGTGATATTACTCATGATCAACCTTATTCTGCTGTTTGTAGGGATGTTTATGGACATGACCCCTGCAGTACTCATTTTTACCCCGATATTTCTCCCAGTAGTAAAGGACCTCGGTGTAGACCCGGTACATTTCGGTATTATGATGGTGATGAATCTCTGTGTAGGGCTATGTACTCCTCCGGTAGGATCGGTACTTTTTGTCGGTGTGGGGATCGCAAAGACCACGATACAAAAAGTTATAAAACCACTGATCCCCCTGTTTATAGCCATGCTCATCGTATTGTTACTCGTTACCTATATTCCGGAGATTTCGACCTGGTTGCCCGGGCTTATGGATGATTGATCGGAAAGGGTGAAATATGAAGAGGGAAAATCGAAGAATATTATATAAAACAATGCTGAAAAAGAATACAAACGAACCAAATAAATGAAAAAACTGGACAGGAAAAGCCAGGGACTGGAATCCCAGTTACCGGTAAAGGTGGTACAATTCGGGGAAGGCAATTTTCTGAGGGCCTTCGTAGATTATGTGATTGATAAACTCAATGAAGAGGCTGGTTTTGAGGCCGGAGTAGTTGTAGTACAACCGCTGCAGGGTGGGTTGATCGATATGATTAATGCGCAGGATGGTTTATACACCCTTTTTATGAAAGGGGTACAAAAAGGAAAAGAAATACAGGAAGACCGGCTGATATCCTGTATCCAGAAAGGAATAAATCCGTATACGGATTATACACAATACCTCGACCTGGCGACAGAAGAGCACCTGGAGTTTGTAATCTCCAACACCACCGAAGCCGGAATAGCTTTTGATGAAAAAGATACTCCCGGTATGCAGCCACCTGCTTCGTTCCCTGCAAAACTGACGGTATTATTGTATGAAAGGTTCCGCTATTTCGATGGTGACCCGGCCAAAGGATTAACCATTATTCCGTGCGAGCTCATCAATGACAATGCCGGTGCCCTGAAAGCGGTGATCCTGCAATACGTCGCTTTATGGAAGCTCGGAGATGCTTTTAAAAACTGGATCGAGAAGCATAACAGTTTTCACAACACACTGGTGGACCGTATTGTCCCGGGATATCCAAAAGATCAGCTCCCGGAATACGAAAGCGGTTTGTCTTACAAAGATAATCTCATCGTATCCGCTGAGACCTTTTTGCTTTGGGTTATCGAAGGAGATGAAAGTCTGACAAGGAAAATACCGTTGCACAAAGCCGGTCTCGATATAAAGATCGTAGACAGTATCCAGCCTTACCGTACCCGGAAGGTTCGTATACTCAACGGGGCTCACACCGCTATGGTACCGTTCTCGCTGCTTTACGGAAACGATACGGTCAAGGAAACGGTAGACGGGGAATTTACGGGGGATTTTGTGAAGAAGATCGTATTTAACGAGATTATCCCCACACTTGATATGAACGAGGAAGAACTGAAAGAATTTGCCGAACAGGTGATGGACCGTTTCCGGAACCCGTTTATAAAACACCGGCTGGCGAGTATTGCGCTCAATTCCATATCCAAGTTCAAAGTAAGGGTATTACCAAGCCTTACCGGGTATTACAACATTAAAGGAAAGCTTCCTTCGCATCTCGTATTTGCCATGGCTTGTCTGATTCGTTTTTATAAAAAGACATGGCAGGGCGAGGAGCTTCCGGTGCAGGATAGTAAAGATATCGTGGCGTTTTTTGAGGCAGCCTGGGCATCCGGAGATTACAGGGAAACCGCCCGTAAAATACTGGGTAATGCCGGTTTCTGGGATGAAGATCTTACCAAAACCATTCCCGGGCTCGAAGAGGCCATAGCCTTAGCCCTGGAGACCATAGATAAATATGGCGTAGAAGCGGGACTTAAGCATTTTGAACAGGCCCCTGTGTAGTACTTTGCGCCGGGGACCAGAATTTAAGGGCACATCAACAGGTCTTTCTGCAAAAAAGTAAAAGGTGAAAAAGAATAAAAATCGAAGATGAAGACGAAATTAATCAAGGTACATCCCGAGGATAACGTAGCTGTGGCCCTGTCCGATCTTAAAGCCGGGGAAACAGTCACTTTTGAAGGGAACGATATACGTATCGTATCGGATACCAAAGCAAAACATAAAATAGCGCTGACCGGGCTCAAAACCGGCGATCAGATCCTGATGTACGGCGTCCTCGTAGGAAAAGCCAATGAAACCATTCCCGAAGGAGGTTTGCTGACGACGGAAAATGTAAAGCACCAGAGTGGAAAAGTGTCCGGAAAAACGGAGACCACGTCCTGGAAAGCTCCGGATGTAAGTAAGTGGAAAGACCGGACATTTATGGGCTATCAGCGCGAAGACGGACAGGTGGGGACAGCCAACGTTTGGCTCTTTTTTCCGCTGGTCTTCTGCGAGAACCGTAATATCGAATTACTGAAAGACGTTTTCGACAAAGAACTGTCTTATTATAAAACCAATAATCAGCGACGGCTTTTGCGAAGTCTCATCAGCGGTCAAACCGAATCTCCGGTAACAGAGGAAGAAGACCATAGACCGGGAATTTTTGAGAATATAGACGTTCGCTTTATTACACATCAGGGCGGATGCGGAGGTATCCGGCAGGATTCCGTGACGCTGGCCAGGCTACTCGCCGGATATGTAAACAATCCTAATGTAGCCGGGGCTACGGTACTCAGCCTTGGATGTCAGAACCTGCAGATCGATATTTTCCGTGACGCGGTAAACACTATTAATCCCGATCTCAAAAAACCGATCCTGATCTACGAGCAGCAGAAAATGGGAACCGTAGAGGAAATGCTCAATACCATTATCCGCGAATCCTTTGAGGCGATCAGGGAAGCTGATAAGATAAAAAGAGTACCTGCACCATTGTCCAAACTGAAAGTGGGACTCGAATGCGGTGGTTCTGACGGTTTTTCGGGAATTTCCGCAAATCCGGCACTGGGCTATGCTTCCGATTTGCTTGCTGCACTTGGAGGATCCCCGATACTTTCGGAGTTTCCCGAATTGTGCGGGGTAGAGCAGGAGCTTGTAAATCGCTGTACGGACCCTTCAGATGCCGATAAATTCCTTAGCCTGATGAAGGCCTATGAAAAATCTGCAATAGATGCCGGTTCCGGATTTGATATGAATCCCTCACCGGGGAATATCCGTGATGGACTTATTACGGATGCGATGAAATCGGCAGGAGCGGCAAAGAAAGGAGGAACCTCTCCCGTTAATGCAGTACTGGATTATACCGAGTATGTGACCAAACCGGGGTTGAACCTCTTGTGTACGCCCGGGAACGACGTGGAAAGCACGACAGGACTTGCAGGTTCCGGAGCAAATGTTATCGTGTTTACTACCGGACTGGGTACACCTACCGGAAATCCTGTAACTCCTGTGGTTAAAGTATCTTCCAACACCGAACTGGTACAAAAGATGCCCGATATTATCGATGTGGATACCGGCGCCGTAATCCGTGGAGAAAAATCGATCGAAGAAATGGGAGAAGAAATACTGGAATATATTATTCGTGTGGCCGGGGGAGAAGAAAAGACCAAAGCCATGCAACTGGATCAGAACGATTTTATTCCGTGGAAAAGGGGAGTTTCTCTCTGAAACGTAGTGAAATCAGTAAAAGATAAAAATGTCGGAGAAAACTTCCGGCATTTTTTGTTTTATACGATCAATAACAGGAGCGAAGGCTTTATTTTTTTGAACGATCGGAGGAGTCACGAACGATCAGTTGCGGTGATAATACTACTTTTTTCTCAATAGTTACCGAAACTTCTCCTTCCATTTGCTCCAGGAATACCCTCGCGGACATTTTTCCCATTTTTATAGGGGTCTGATCTACCGTGGTCATCGTAGGTTCCGTATATTGGGTAAACGATTCGTTACTAAATCCGGAAACACACATATCTTCCGGAATACTGACCCCGATTTTCTTTAATTCCTGTATGGCGCCCAATGCCGTAAAATCACTCGAGGAAAATATGGCATCCGGCGGTTCTGCAAGTTTCATCAGCTTTTTTACGGCGGCTGTTCCCGATTCTACTTTACTGTTTGTCTGTATGATATACTCCTTGTTGTAAGGAAGGTTGTAATCGGTCAGGGCCTTCAGGTACCCATTATAACGATCTTTGTAAATTTCCAGATTTATATTACCCATAAAGTGGGCTATACGCTTGCATCCCTGCCGGATGAGGTGCTCTACGGACATGTATGCACCGTTAAAATCATCTATGGTAACGGAACTTACACCTGGGAGATTTTTCTTCCGGTCGAAAAATACCAGGGGAATACCTTTTCTCAGTACACGGTCGATATGTAGGGTATCTTTGGTTGTTTTGGACACCGACATAAAAATACCATCGACCTGAGCGTTGAGGAGTGTATTGATATTCTGTACCTCGCTCTTGGCATCATCCCGGGTCTGGCATATAATAACGTGATATCCGTGCGGATACAGTTCTTCTTCGATTCCACGGATTACAGAAGAAAAAAAACTTCGGTCCATATAAGGAACAAGAATACCCACGGTATTGCTCTTTCCGCTCTTCAGGGCAAGGGCAAGGGTGTTTTGTTCGTAATTCATTTCCGCAGCGGTCTTCAGAACCAGCTCCCGTGTTTTGATACTGATCTTGGGATTGTTGTTCAGTGCCCTGGACACCGTGGCCGCACTGATATTCAATTTTTTGGAAATATCGTATATGGTAACCTTACTCATAGGTTTAGTTCTCTTTGTGGATATGTATGTTCCGGCCCGTCAGGAAATTGGCGGGCAGACAGCAAAGCACTCAAAATAAAATTAATATGCCCGTGAAGGCTTCTCCGAATGAAGCATGTATATCTTCCGGATGTCGTACATGGTAATTTTTTGGAATAGCAACAAAAAAAGTTTGCGTATCTTGCGCAAAGATATAATTAAGCGTAATCGATTACAAAAATTTCATAAATATAATGAATTCTTTCCATATGAAGTACAGGGTAACTGCTATTTTATTATTGTTAGGTTTTTACTGCGCATTGGGTACGCCGGACGAAAAAAAATATGATTTTGTAGTGGATAAAAACGGTGGCGGGGATTTCAAAACGGTCCAGGAGGCCATTAATGCCGTACCGGATTATCGGAAAAAAGAAACGAGAATATTTATAAAGAACGGTAAGTATAAAGAAAAGCTTATTCTTCCCCAGTCCAAAAATAACGTGACCATGATCGGAGAGAGTATGACGTACACTATTATCACTTATGACGACTACGATACCAAGAAGAATGTTTTCGGCGAGGAAATGGGAACTACCGGATCGTCCTCTTTCTTTATTTTCGGCGAAGATTTTAAAGCCCGTAATATCACCTTCCAGAATAGTGCCGGGCATGTGGGGAAAGCGGTGGCGGTGCGTGTAGAGAGTGACCGGGTGATTTTTGAGAACTGTAAATTTCTCGGCAATCAGAATACCTTATACCTGCATGGCAAGCAGAGCCGGCAATATTACAAAAACTGTTACATAGAAGGTACGGTCGACTTTATATTCGGGTGGTCTACGGCCGTTTTCGAGAGCTGTGTGATCAATTGTAAGGGGAAGGGTTTTGTAACGGCAGCTTCAACCCCGGAAGAATCTCCGTATGGTTTTGTATTTACCAATAGCAGAATAACAGGAAGAGGAAGTAGTACGTTTTTCCTCGGAAGACCGTGGCGCCCCTATGCCAAAACGGTTTATATCAATTGTTATATGAGTAAACATGTGGAGCCAAAAGGCTGGGATGACTGGGGCAAACCCGAGGTGGAACTGACTGCGTTTTATGCGGAGTACAATTCTTCGGGGCCGGGTGCGGATACGGAAGAACGGGTATCGTGGTCGTGTCAGTTGTCCGACGGGGATGCGGAAAAATACACGACGGAGCATATCCTGAAGGGAGAAGACGATTGGAACCCCGAAAAAATACGATTCTAAACAGATCGGAACACTGGAGGAAACATACTGTTATATATAACAAAAATCCTTTTTTTTATACCCGGTGACTTCGCTCCATATTTACTAAATTTGCACTTTTGAAATTACGCAGTAATGTCCGATATAAAGATTAAGATCAAAGACAGGGAAGGCGTTGTTCACGAACTGGACGCTCCTACCGATATGGCCATGAATATCATGGAATTGTGTAAAGCCTATGAATTGCCGGTAGAAGGTACCTGCGGAGGAATGGCCATGTGTGCTTCCTGCCAGTGTTATGTGCTTTCGGAACATCAACTTCCGGAGATGGGACCCGATGAGGAAGCTATGCTTTTTGAGGCGTTTCACGTTAAGGATAACAGTCGTCTGGGATGCCAGCTTCCTATTACGGAAGATTTGGACGGACTGGAACTCGAACTTGCACCGGAATCATAGATATCACAATAAATTCATTAACAAAAAACCGGATGTGTTACTTTATACATCCGGTTTTTTGTTGGTATCGGTAAAGATCAGGCGATGGAGCTTTCGCGGGCCTTGATGATTTCTTCCTCAATGGTGTCCCACAAAGCCATACGCATCTGCAGTGCTACGGTGGCAGCCTCTCCGGCCTCTTTCCATTTCTGTTCATGATCTCCGCACAGTTCTTCGACCATTTGCAGGGCCATGGGGCCATGCTCGTCCTGGTCGAGCTCGATGTGACGCTCAAAATAATATACGAGTTTATCGATCTGGAATTCCGGGAAATTGCGTTGCATTTCCCTCAATATGGCAGTAAACATGTCCGGAATCAGGTCTTCTCTTCCAAAGGTGAACGCAGCAGCTATTTTGTGAGGTTTTCCTTCTTCGATAAGAAAAAAAGTAAAATTCAGGAAATCTTTGACTGCCTGTGGAAGTGCACTTAGTTTTATATCTACGAGGATGTTTTTCAGCGATAAGAGATCGGCGATAAAGTTTTCGATCTTGGAGGTATCCGCATGGCATTCCTCCATAGCTTCCAGGTACATTTCATAGTGGCTCTGGTGTTTTCCCTCCTTGTTGATATCAGTCTCCTCCGCCAGTACGATCTCATTGATGAGATAACGGAGTTCCGGCGATCCCGTAGGTATCCAGGGAGTTTTGGTACAGGTTAGTTTTTGTTGCAATGCTTTCAGCAGGGACATAAAATCCCAAACGGCAAATACGTGATATTCCAGAAAAAGCCGGAGGTCATCCGGTTGATTTATATTGTTATAAAGCGAGTGCCGGAGCAGTTGATCGCGTAGAGGGGCTATCTCGGCTTTTATAGTGTCTGTCATAATATTTTTTTACAAAGTTAATAAACTCTTTGGCATACCTGTTTGTCGTGTAAGGATTTAACTAAATAATTTAACATGCCGTTAGCCCGTTGGCAGAAAGCGGTGAAAAATATAATAATACCCTGGTAATGAATAATGTTGGTGAAATCAGAGAAATGTCATTGTTGTTGCGATCTGTCCGTCGAAATAATAAATTTAGTAAATTTGCGTTATGAAGTGCTTAGATAAAGATTCGCCGTTTTCCGTCATGATAAGTTTCCATCGTTTGCTGGAATTTTATGAGGAACAGGCTCGTAGTGATGATGAGTTTATTGCTATGAAAGCAAGGAGGGTACTGGAGGTACAACGACCTTATCCGGAATTACGCGAAGGATTTACGGATGAACAACTCCTGGACACACATGCGGATGTCATAGAGGTTATACTTCGCGATACGTTCTCCCCGGCGCTTACCCATAACGAGATCAAGATTGCCTCCATCCCTTTTGAGGATGTGATTATATATGCCACCGAACGTTTCAAGAACATCGTCAGTCAGGCAGGAGAAGGGTTCGACCTGAAAATGCGGAAGCTGGGTGAGGATAACAAATACATTATGGCTTGTGCCGTTATCCTCAAGGCTTATTATAATGTAAATGTAAATTTTCAGCGTCCCGTATTCTATGATATCCCGGATGCCAGTACGATATTAAGACACTATCGGGTGCTTTATAATGCGGACTATCTGGATATTTATCCGACAGACCGAGCTGTAGAGCTCTCTGCGGAAGATATCGAAGAGTTGCTCAACAATTTTGATAATCCCGATCTCTGGAAAGAGAAATTTCCACCACAGAGCTGGGTCCTGAAGGGGTTTGGTATATGTAATATGTACGATGCTACCATGGATAACGTTATTTCCGACCTGAAAACGACACTTATCGGGATCAATTCGGATAGCGAAATCAACTTTGTGGAGAATTTTAGGAAAATTTTCAGTTCGTTATATGCCATTCCTGATCTTACGGTAGGTTTTTGTACCTATAATCCGGACGAAGAGAAATTCGAACGTCGTCCGGGTAAGGAACTTCCGAGTTTTATCATGGGGGAAGAAACCGAATTGCCGGGAGATGTGGCTTTGTGTAAACACTCATGTAAAAAACTGCTCAGTGAAAGGAAGTACTTTGCTATTGCTGATGTCGACAAGTTTTTCGAGAAAAACGAAAAGGATACGTCCTACATCAACCTGAAGAAACAGGGTGTACGAAGTGTAATATTTGCCCCGATAGTTGCCGACGATATGTCGCTTTACGGTATTATGGAACTGGGATCGCCCCGGCCCCTGGAGCTCAACAGCGTAAATGCCCAAAAGCTGGAAGATATCATGCCTTACATGATTACGGCGATTTCGCGTGCAAAAATAGAAGAAGCTAACCAGGTAGAGGCTCTGATACAACAGGAATACACCTCTATTCATCCCAGCGTTAAATGGAAATTCGAAAGAGAAGTTCACACTTACCTCAAAAGGCAGTTCCAGGGAATTACGGCTTCTTTACGTGAAATAGTCTTTAATCATGTATATCCTCTCTACGGACAAATTGATATTAAGGATTCTTCAAAAGCAAGAAATGAAGCTATCCGGAAAGACCTTATCATTCAGTTGTCCCATGTGAGTAAGATTCTCGAAAAGGCCAAAGCGGCCGAGCCTCTTCCTATTTATGAAGAGATTATTTTTCGGTTGAACCACCACATGAAGGATATCATAAATATTCTGAGTGCGGGAAGTGAACAGACGATACTGGATTTTCTCAAGGAAGAGATTCACCCGTTTTTTGATCATTTTAAAAGTCTTAACTCAGATATAGCCCATAGTATAGACGAATACATTAACAGTCTGGACCCACTGCACGAAGCTATATACGATCACCGGAAGAATTATGATGAGTCGGTGAATCTCATCAATAAAAAACTGGCATCCGTCCTGGACCGCAAACAGGAAAAGGCACAGAAGATGTTTCCGCACTACTTCGAAAGGTATAAGACCGATGGCGTGGAACACAATATGTATATAGGGGCATCTATAGCCTATAAAAAGACCTACAACGATATCTACCTCTATAATCTCCGGTTGTGGCAATTGCAGATTATGTGGGAGATGGAAAACGAATACTATGCCCTGAAAAAGGAATTGCCTGTAAAACTCGATGTAGCTTCTTTGGTACTGGTCTACAATTCACCGCTCTCCATCCGTTTCCGGATGGATGAAAAACAATTTGATGTAGACGGTACGTACAACGCCCGTTACGAGATTATAAAGAAAAGGCTGGATAAAGCGCTGGTTAAAGGTTCCGAAGACCGGGTGACACAAAAGGGGAAGATTGCGATTGTGTATTCCGGTAGCAAAGACGAAGAGGAGTATCTCCGTTACATCCGTTTTCTGCAGGAGAAAAAGTATTTCGGGAAAAAAATAGAGCTTCTTGAGCTGGAAGAACTTCAGGGAGTAACCGGGTTAAAAGCCCTTCGTGTGGAAGTACTCTATAAAAAGGGAGAAGATACCCGGGTGTACACCTATGAAGACCTGATGAAGGAGATCAATTCATAATATCTTACCGGTTACTAAGCCGGTAACATATCCTGCTTAGTAACCGTAATTCACATAATAGGTCGCGATACCGAAAGCCATTACGGATATGATGATCCCTACCAGGAAAATCGTATAGGTAATACGGAGCAGACGGTATTTTTTATCCAGCACTTTACCGAGATAGTAAAGGTCTTTAGTCAGTGAATCGTACAGGTATTCCTTGTCTTCCCGGATATCCTTCATCGCTTCTTCATATTGCTCCAGGCTCATTTTGTGGAAATTCCCGAAAAAGAGGAGATTTACCTTTTTATTTCTGACATCTTCCCTGGAAAATTTCCCGCTGGTAATATTGGGCCTTGTTGCCAATACGGAAAAAACGATAGAAGCGACACTGAATCCTACGAAAAGGACTGTAGGGATCAACAGATAGGAATTACTGGCTTTATCCAGTTTGGGGATCAATGTGGACAATGCCAGGGATATGATAATCGCGTTTACGGACAGCAGGATATTAGCTTTGCTGTCTGCAATATTACTCAGGTTGGTATGGTTTCTCAGGGTAACTCTAAACAGCGTTTCGACACCTCTTTCCGGGGTTTCGGCTTTTTTCTTTTTTCTTTTGTAGTCTGCTTTTTTCAGTTTATCCCGATCCTTTTTCTCCAGTATTTTGGTCAGGTTCTTTTTGAGCTTCAACAGGTTTTTACTCTTCTGTGGCTGCCATGTAGCTATGGCATGGGAGGTATAGAATTTATGGTGTTCTTCGAACATACGGATATTGGTCTCTACCCATTCGGCATCCGTAAATGTAATACCCTGCACCAATCGCAGTTCTTCCCGTAACAGATCGGAGATTTCCGTATAATTTTTAGAGGCAAAATGGGAGAAGTCGGCATCACAGATAATTTTTTGCAGGATACCGGATGGTTTGCTGTATTTTTTGGTAACGAGGATACATGCTTTGACTTTGAGGATACGGTCTTCCGGGTAATTTTTATTTTTGAGGAATTCTTCTGCAAGCCCGGCACTCTCCACTTCGTGGTTTTCCGGGCTTACCATATATCCGGCATCGTGGAACCAGCCTGCGATCTGTAGGACCTCACTGTCTGTTTCGTCCAGTCTTTCGGCAGTTACAAGCTCTTTGATATGTTTTACAACTCTTTGCGTATGAGTATAGTTATGATAAAAATAATGGTTCGGGAGTTGTTCGCCCATTATTTTAAGTATGTAATCCTCTACCTGCAGGAGAATTGTATCCATAATTTACTTAAATTAGTTTAAAATTAAAATTAGTGTTTTTATTCTTATGATAAAAATTAAAAAGTTGAGTTTATTACTGATGGCCGGGGTTTGGCTGAATTCCTGTACATCCTACAAGGCTCAATATAGCATAAAACCAGAAGCTGACCTGAAACCTGAACCCCGGGATATTTCTCATACCTTTTACTTTATAGGCGATGCAGGAAATTCTCCGATAGGAGAAAAATCCAAAGCTTTACAGGCTTTGGAAAAAGAAATAGGTCATGCTTCGAAGCACAGTACGATCGTCTTTCTCGGTGATAACATTTATCCTTCGGGCATGCCTGCAAAAGATGATGAGGGCAGGAAACTGGCCGAATACCGTATGGATATACAGGCTGATATAGGAAAGAAATTCAAAGGGAAAACCATATTTATCCCAGGGAATCACGATTGGTATTCCGGTGGTCTGGAGGGATTAAAGCGACAGGAAAAAAGAGTGGAAGATATCCTGGGAAAAAATTCATTCCTTCCCGAAGACGGCTGCCCCCTGAAACGGGAAAAGATCAACGATGATGTCGATCTTTTACTGGTAGACAGCCAGTGGTATCTCGAAGATTGGGATAAACACCCGAAGATCAATACGGAGTGTGACATCCGCACCCGTGCACAGTTTTTTGAAGAAATTGAGGGATATATCAATAAATCTCAGGGAAAAGTACTGCTTATAGCCATACATCACCCTTTACTCAGCAACGGAGGGCACGGCGGTATGTTTTCGCTGCGCGGCCAGTTGTACCCGGTAGGTCATGGCGTGCCGTTGCCTGTGTTAGGGTCTTTGGTAAATTTTGTGCGCAAAACCAGCGGGATATCCCCGCAGGATATACAGAGTAAGCCTTATCGCGAGTTAAAGGACCGGTTGTTTACCCTGGCGCAGCAGGCGGATAATGTCATTTTTGTCTCTGGTCATGAACATAATCTGCAATACGCCATAAGCAGGAAAGTCCCGGTGATTATTAGTGGTTCCGGGTCCAAGACCGCTCCGGCCGGATTGGGAAGAGACGGTCTTTTTTCATACGGCAAACAGGGATATGTAAAGCTTGTTACAGGTAAGGACGGCAGTGCCATAGCCAGTTTTTTCGGAGAAGAAAATGATTTCCCTGCCCCTTTGTTCCGTACGGAGGTATTGCATATTCCTACGGATACGGTACACAGGGAACTTCCGCAAAATTTCCCTGCATCCATGAAAGCCCGGGTGTATGAAGAGGATGAAGTACACAAAGGAAAGTTGTATTCGGCGATCTGGGGAAAACACTATAGGAAGGAATACGGAAAACTTATAGAAGCCAGGACGGTTTCTTTAGACACGCTGTATGGAGGTCTTAAACCTTTGCGTGCAGGAGGGGGACACCAGACCAACTCCCTTCGTCTCGAAGATAAGGATGGCCGGCAGTTTATGATGCGTGAAGTACGCAAGGGAGCCATACGTTTTTTGCAGGCGGTAGCTTTTAAGGATCAGTATATCCAGGATGATCTCGAAGATTCCTATACCGAATCGCTGGTGATGGATTTTTATACCACAGCTTTTCCCTTTGCAGCATTGGCAGTCGGAAAACTCTCCGATGCTATCGGGGTGCTACATGCCAATCCGGAACTTTTTTATGTGCCCCGGCAACCGGCGCTCGGACGTTATAACGACACCTACGGAGATGCGCTTTATCTCATAGAAGAACGCGTTACGGACGATCATGGAAAAGTGGCCAGTTTCGATTATTCCGATAACATTATAAGTACTACGGATGTGTTGAAAAAGTTACGGCGTAAGGACAAAAATACTATAGACGAACGGCTCTATATCCGTTCCCGCTTGTTCGATATGTTGCTGGGCGACTGGGACAGGCACGGGGATCAATGGCGATGGGCCAAATCCGGAGAATCGGAAGGGAAAGACCTGTACAAGCCTGTTCCCCGTGACAGGGATCAGGTTTTCTCCGATTTTGACGGTCCTTTTCTCGGACTGGTGACACGGATGATCCCGGGAGTACGTATGATGCAGAACTATACTCCGGAAATACGTAGTCTTAAGTGGTTTAATGTAGAGCCCTTTCCGCTTGATATGGCAGTACTCAACAGTCATACGCTCGAAGACTGGAAGGAGGAAGCGGAGTATATACGTACCCGGATCAGCCCTGAGATTGTAGACGAGGCCTTCTCTTATCTCCCGGAAGAACTGGACCCCGGGATAATACGGCGTGTGCGTTCTGTATTGTTGCAGCGTAAGGAAAATTTGCCCGGGATCGCAGCGACCTATTATCGTATGCTCAAAAAGAACCCGGTGATATACGGTACGGACAAAGACGACTATTTTGATATTACCAGGGAAGCGGACGGAAAGACCAGAATAGAAGCTTATCGCATCATTAAAGGAGAAAAAGAGCAAAAATTCATAGACCTGACATTCCGCCGGGAAGAAACCCGGGAAATATGGTTGTACGGCCTGGATGACAAAGATGTTTTTGACATCAACGGGGAAGGAGATAACCTCATCCCGATAAAGATTATCGGCGGACAGCGCAATGATAGTTACAAGGTAAACAATCGTAAAAAGATTACGGTATATGATTACAAGTCAAAAAAAATCACGCTGAAGAGCCCGGTGGCTACAAGACTTTCGGATAATTATGACTTGAATACCTACGATCCGAAAAAGGTGAGGACCAGTACCGGGCAATTATTTCCGGATGTCGGATTCAATCCGGACGACGGCGTCAAGCTGGGATTGAATTATACTTTTATCGGGAAAGGTTTGCGACAGGATCCGTATACACAAAAACACAATATAAGGGGAGGATATTATTTCGCCACCAAAGGATTCGACCTGCGTTATTCCGGGGAAATAATTAACCTTACCAACAACTGGCGTTTTGCGGGCGATGCCTTTTTTACCAGCCCGCTGTTTTCCGTGAACTATTTCGGTTACGGTAATGAAAGCAAAAACCTGCAGAGCGATCGCAGCATGGACTATAACCGCGTCCGAATTAGTAGTTTCGGAATTTCTCCGAAAATGGCCTGGAAAGGATATCTCGGAGGGTATTTTAAGATAGGGCCGGTGTTCGAAGCTATGGAGATCGAGGAAACCTCGGACCGTTTTATCAATGAGACTGCGGTTAATCCCGATATTTTCGAGTGGCAGAAATTTCTCGGTGCGGAAATGACTTACGGGTATTCTAATTTCGACAGTAACTCCCTGCCAACCCTGGGGATGCAGTTTGAGCTGACCGCGGGGTATAAATCCAATATAGACAATAACCGGGATTTCCTTTATTTCATTCCGCAGCTACGGTTTACAACCCATGTAGACCACCGTGGCAGGATTGTGTACGCGACAAAATTCAAAGCTCATTTCAATACGGGAGATGAGTTCGAATTCTACCAGGGAGCAAGTATAGGAGGCATAGACGGTTTGCGTGGTTTCAGAAATCAGCGTTTTATCGGACGTACCTCTTTTTACAATAACAATGACCTGAGGTTTACCCTGGCACAGTTCCGTACCGGGCTGTTCCCGATGACGCTCGGAACATACGGAGGGTTCGATTACGGAAGGGTATGGACGGCAGATGATGATTCCGGCAAATGGCACAATTCGGTCGGAGGCGGTGTCTACCTGAATGCCATCAATATGTTTACGGCCAATTTTTCATATTTCAATTCCAAAGACAGCAATCGTTTCGCATTTGGTTTGGGCTTTAATTTTTAACCGTATCAAGCCGTAGTTCGTAGAGGTTTCTTCCGGAGCTGCCTTTGCCTTCATCGCTGAGGAGAAGTGTATTATTATCCGTAAAACACAGCCCTTCTTTTTGTGAATGGTGCCCGAGGCTCAGGATTTCTGTGGTATCGGCTCCGAAGAAACGGTCGTCCCGGAAACCGGAAAACAACCAGACCCTGTCATGGCCCAGCAAGGCTACCGTTTTCTCGTCCGGTGAAATTGCGGCAGCGGTGATCCTGCAACTATCTTCATCGGTACAGAAGGCATATTGGCCGATACGCTCTGCTTTGTGATGCCCTTTCCGTGCAGGGATCTTGTAGAGAAAAGAAATGCCGTCGAAGGGTTTGGAGCGGTTTTTCGTAAAAATATAGAGAGATCCCCGGTAGTAGAAAAAAGCTTCGGCATCGTAATACCGCTCTTTTTTTTTCGGGGGGAATTTTTTCTGTTCCGGGTATTCGAAAGTCATTTTTTCGGCTTTTATATCTTCTCCTTTTATGGTTTCCGGGTTAGGGACCTTATATATGGTAAGGTCTTTCCGTGTGTTGTCATTGTTTCCGAAATCTCCGATATAAAGATTGTTGTCCTGGTCTTTGGTCAGTTCTTCCCAATCTTTATTTCCGGCCTGTTTTACGCGGAGCTCCCGTCGCATTTTTCCGTCAAAACCCACCTGGTAGAGATGTGCTTTATTGCCGGAGTCGTTAATTACCCAGACCGTACTGTCTTTTTGTATGGTTTCTATTCCCGAGTTTTCTTTGAGTACTTTCGGTAGTCTGCTCAGGTGTTTCAGTTGTCCGTAATTGGGCGTACAACCGATAATGAAAATATATAACAGGATAATACTAAATGTTCTCATAGCCATAAAAATACAAAATAAACAGACTGTTTTCTGATGTGCCACATCCCCTTATGATGCGATTGTTTCTTAATAATGCTCCCTGATGTACCTCAGAAGGGTATCCATGTGTTGTTTCACCGCTGTTGTCTCATGCATGTAATGATTATTCATATAGCTGAAGATCAATATTTTTCCCGATTTAGTCCGAATGTATCCGCTGAGATTATAGTTGTTGCTCAACGATCCCGATTTGGCAAAAATGTAGGGAACATCCCCGTCTCCTTTGTAATAATGCTTTAGCGTACCCGATACCCCACCGGCGGGAAAAAGCTGAAACAACCTTTCCTGAGGATATTCGTGGTACATTCTGTTGAGCACATACACCATAGATTCCGGGGTAAAGAGATTGTATCTGGAAAGCCCGGAACCATCGACCCATCTTGGCTTTTGCGGGATATCGGGCAAAAACCGCTGTAGTGTATGGTCGATAATTTTCCGGGTGTTGAGGCTGTCCGAAAGCGTACCAGCAGCCATCAGCAGGATCTGCTCTGCGAGGAAGTTGTCACTCTCCAGCATCATTCTTCGGAAAAGCGAATCTACGGGTGTATGACTGTATAAGGTCTTTTTGTTCAAAGGTAATTTCCGGGTAGTATGGAAAACTTTCTTTCCAAGGGTATCGGACAGCAGCCTCGTTGTTAGTTCGGTTGTCTGTATAAAAGGAATTTCAAGGGTATCCCCCGTTTTTATATATTCCGGTATATAAAAAGTATTATGGCGCAGGTCGCGGGGATAGGGTGCTTTACTATCGTGGTTAACAACATCCCGGAAATATCCCGGGGAGCATTCGGTTTTCTCCCGGTTACCTGTTATGGTCAGTACATTTCCGTACATCGGCAAAGCACTCCGCTCCGCAGCGTAGTAATAGGCATAATCGTCCCAGGCCCATCCCGGACCGGATCGTTCCTCGGTGAAATTGTCCGGATACCAGGCAATAGGCAGCTCTTGGTTTTTTAGAAATCCGAGGGCATTGCGATCTTTAAAATAGGGGTGTAGGAAAACAGGATTCCCCGTACCTTCTATGTATAACGTATCTCTTTCGGAAGCATAGTGTAATGCAGGAATGGAATCTCCCAGTACATGAAGGCCCGTATACAACGTAAAGATCTTGGTGTTGGATGCCGGCGTAAAATATTTGTCCGACTGGTAGCTATACAGCAAAGCTTCCTCTTCCGGATCGTAGAGTGCAAATCCTGTAAACTGTGTTCTGAAGAAATCGGAATCGAAGTGTTTTTTAACACGGATTTTTCCGGAAGTACCACAGGCGGTACATACGAACAACGAGAGTAACAGGTACGGATATAGCTTTCGGAGCATAGCGGGCAGAAGATTTTTTAAGGTTAGCGAAGGAAAGTTAGGGATTTTTTCTTTTTCCCGGAGTACTTTACGGAATTCCGGCATAAAAATGTCTCCGGACATATCATTAATAAGCAATTTTACAAACAGGTGGTACATGTTGTTATGGTCTGTCATCGGTGTCTTTTTGTTCCGAAACCAGGGATTCTCCTCCCATTTTGGTAGCGATGATACTGACCAGCAGGATCTGGAGTCCGTGATACAGCATCAGGGGAAGAAGAATAATACCTCCCGAACTCATACCGGAAAACAATACTTTGGACATTACAGTACCGTGGACAAGTGATTTTTTGGATCCGCAGAAAAGCGCGGTAATCCGGTCTTCCCTGTTGAAGCGCAATAGTGCGGAGATCAAATAAATGATGCCGTAAGCAACAAAAAACAGGCTGAGTGCAATAATGATCAGCAGGAGAATGTCTGTCCATCGGATGCTGGAGAATACTCCGGAATGAAAAGATTCCGAGAAGCTTTTATACACAATAAATAGTATAATACTCTTGTCGAAAAAACTGAGCTGCTTGCTGTATCGCCCGGCAAATTTTCCTCCGAGAGGCTGAAGTATGATCCCCAGGATTACGGGGGCAATCACCTCGATGACCAGTTGCAGATAAATGCTTCCGAAATCCATATCCGTTTGTGCCTGTTCCAGAAAGGGAGTAATCCACAATGGGGTGATAAGTATGCCGATCATCCCGGAAAGACTGGCATTGAATATGGCCGCGGGAATATTTCCCCTGGCTATGGATACCATAACCACCGAGGAGGATACGGTGGAGGGAAGGGAAGCCAGGAAAAAAACAGCCAGCCACAGCGTATGTTGTTCCGTGGTTTTCAGCAGCGGATAGAAAGGTAGGACCAGTAAAGGGAAAAGTACAAAAGTAGCAAGCTGGACGACCAGGTGTAATTTCCAGTTGTTCAGTCCTTTTTTTATCTTGTCCGGACTGAGTTTAAGGCCATAAAAAAAGAATAGGAGTGCGATGCCTGCGCTGCTGATGGTTTTTGTCGGAAAAGGACTGCCTTCTACTCCCCATTGCGGGAAGAGATAGGCCGTAATAACGCTGAGCAAAAGCGCGAGAACAAAGGGATCGGATCGGAATCGCATAATATCTGTTTGAAGGTGTAAATATAGATAAATACGGATGTCGGTGACAAGTGTAGCTCACAGTTTTACACCTAAAAACAAAAGTCTTATCTTCGCGGAAGATTAAAAAAACGCTATGGATATTGTATTTATAATTATAGGTCTGGTGCTGCTTGTAGCTGGAGGTGACTGGCTCCTCCGCGCTGCCGTAGGAATGTCGTTGCGGTTACATATTCCGCGAATGGTCATCGGAATGACCGTGGTGTCTTTTGCAACTTCAGCTCCCGAACTCATAGTAAGTATTAAATCGGCCCTGGACGGATTTCCGGATATAGCACTCGGTAATGTCGTCGGGTCTAACATAGCCAACCTGGGGCTGGTCCTCGGACTCACGGTAATCCTCTCATCCATAACCGTACAGAAAAATTTTTATAAACTGGACTGGCCTTCCATGATGCTTGCATCGCTGGTGCTTTTCGGTTTTATTTATTTCGACGGAACCATACAACGCTGGGAAGGGGGCGTGCTGTTTGGCCTGTTGGTCCTTTTTATCATTATTATGTTCCGGAATAAAGGTAATGCCGAAGTTCCGGATGAGGTGTCCGATATGGAGGGGCATGTACCCGGAGGATGGAAGATATTCTTTTTTTTACTGATAGGAGGAGGGGCCTTATGGGGAGGTTCCGAATTACTCATCCGTGGTGCTGTGGGGATGGCGCAGTTATATGGGGTCAGCGAACGCGTTATTGCTGTAACAGTGGTCTCGGTGGGCACAAGTATACCGGAACTGGCAGCATCCGTTATGGCGGTTCTTCGCAAAGAAAAAGCGATCTCGCTTGGAAACCTCATAGGCTCCAATGTATTTAACGTACTGGCTGTTCTCGGTATTACGGGGATGATAACCCCTATACAGGCTAAAGACGAACGCCTTATAAGTAATGATATCTACTGGATGCTCGGCTATGCCGTGCTGGTGTTTCTTCTCGTTCTGGTCCCGAAAAGGATGAGGCTGGGGTGGCCGGAAGGGATCGTATTGCTCGGTTTGTACATCGCTTTTGTCTATGTCACATTATAGAGATCGAAAAAACGTATAGTTGTATCCCGGAGTACCGTAAAGAGAAAAAATGCTATCCGATACGGAGGTGTGTGGGGAGGATACGGGTTAAAGAAAAATAGAGGTATAAAAAACGCCGGCGAGGAAAGAAAACTGCCGGCGTTTTAATTATACACAAAAAACAGAATTGTTCACACTATTGCATGTTTATACTGCAACGGCGGTATCTACTTCAACGGATTTTACCGTTTTGATAATTCTTGCTGCGATTTTATAAGGGTCTCCGTTAGATGCAGGCCTGCGGTCTTCCAACCATCCTTTCCATCCGCGTTCTACAGTTCCTATCGGAATACGGATAGAAGCACCACGGTCGGATACGCCATAACTGAAATCGGTAATAGAAGCTGTTTCGTGCTTTCCTGTCAGACGCTGATCGTTGTGCGCACCATATACTTCGATATGTTCGGTAACTACAGGTCGGAAAGCTTCGCATATACTTTCGTAAGTTCCTTTGTCTCCGCAGGATCTCAATATGGAGTTGGAGAAGTTTGCGTGCATACCGCTTCCGTTCCAGTCCAGTTGTCCGAGAGGTTTCGGGTGCCAGTTTACGGAGATACCGTATTTTTCACAAATTCTTTCAAGGAAATAACGGGCTACCCAGATCTGATCGCCGGCCTCTGCGGCACCTTTGGCAAAAATCTGGAATTCCCACTGTCCGGCAGCAACTTCAGCATTGATCCCTTCTACATTAAGGCCTGCTTCGAGACATACATCGAGGTGTTCTTCTACGATTTCTCTCCCGTAGGCATTATTGGCACCTACAGAACAATAGTATTGCCCTTGTGGTGCAGGGTAACCATTTGCAGGGAATCCAAGAGGCTTGTTTGTTTCGGGGTTCCACAGGAAATACTCCTGCTCAAAACCAAACCAGAAGTCATTGTCATCATCATCGATAATCGCTCTTCCGTTAGAGACATGGGGAGTTCCGTCAGGATTCATTACTTCACACATAACCAGGTAGGCGTTCTTTCGCTGCGGATCGGGACAAATAAACACAGGCTTCAATAGACAGTCGGAAGAATTTCCTTCTGCCTGTTGTGTAGAAGAACCGTCAAAAGACCATATTTCACAATCTTCCAGCTTACCGGAAAAATCGGTTACGATTTTAGTCTTACTCCTCAAGCTCTGCGTCGGTACATATCCATCTAACCAAATGTACTCAAGTTTAGCTCTGCTCATATCATTTCATAATTTAAATTGAACACTAATAAATGTCGGTATTGTGGTGTAAAAGTAATATTTTTTTTGAAATGTCATACAAAATAAGGGGGTATGTAGTTTTTTATATATGTATTTTTAGTTATGCCCTATTTTTTAAAGGGGGTATTTGTGTATTATGTATTTTATGTGTGGTCTTTTTGATTATTGTGTAATGGTTTGTGATTTTAAAACAAAAAACCTATTGAATGTTTAATCTGGGGGGTGAAATATAACGGATTGTATTTTTTTTGTTCAAACGGGTAAAAACAATAGGGGGTGTGTAAAAAAAGCATCTGTTTCTTGTGGTATTTTTATATATTTGAATGCAGCTATGCCAATAGCCCATAATGTATACCGGGGTTTTAAAATGATGAAACAGGAGTTGTATGCTGTAGTATATATTATGGTGTAGGTCGAAGTTGAGGAAGAAGTTGCGCAGCCATGATAAGTAAGATTTAAGAACAGAAGCAAATAACAGATATAGAAATAATAACCAACAAAGTAATATGGCAACAATAAGATTTAGAGCTATACAGGAAACTTTCGGAAGAACACCAGTCCCGGTACAGGAAACGGTAAGACGTTCGGAATTGTTCGGAGAAAACGTTTTCAACGAATCGGCAATGCGGCAATTTATGACGAAAGAAGCTTTTGTCAGTGTAATGAACGCCATTGAATTTGGAGAAAAGATCAACCGGAAGATAGCCAACCAGGTCGCTGCAGGAATGAGAGACTGGGCTATTTCTAAAGGAGCTTCGCACTATACACACTGGTTTCAGCCGCTAACCGGTGCCACAGCAGAAAAGCATGATGCTTTCTTCGAAACCATAGGTAACGGAATGGCTATGGAAAAATTCGATGGCAGCCAGCTGGTACAGCAGGAGCCGGATGCATCCAGTTTCCCCAACGGAGGTATTCGTAATACTTTCGAAGCACGCGGATATACTGCATGGGACCCGACATCTCCCGCATTTATATACGGAGGTACGTTATGTATCCCTACGGTATTTGTTTCATATACCGGGGAAGCTCTTGACAATAAAGCGCCGTTACTGAGAGCATTGCAGGCGGTTGATAATGCCGCGACCGATGTTGCAAAATATTTCGATAAGAACGTCACCAAGGTAACTGCTACGCTCGGGTGGGAACAGGAGTATTTCCTTGTAGACAAGGCCCTGGCTTACAGCAGACCCGATCTTATTCTTGCGGGAAGAATGCTTTTGGGACATTCCGCGGCAAAAGGACAGCAGTTGGATGACCATTATTTCGGTTCTATTCCGGATCGTGTCGTAAACTTTATGAGAGATCTGGAGATCGAATGTATGAAACTGGGAATTCCGGTAAAAACCCGTCATAACGAGGTAGCACCAAACCAGTTTGAGCTGGCACCGATCTTTGAAGAAGCCAGTATGGCCGTAGACCACAATTCGCTGTTGATGGACGTTATGGATAAAACCGCGGACCGTCATAATTATAAGGTACTGTTTCACGAAAAACCGTTTTCGGGAATCAACGGTTCCGGAAAACACAATAACTGGTCTTTGGCGACCAACACAGGAGTTAACCTGTTGAGCCCGGGATCTACCCCGATGAAAAACCTTCAGTTCCTTACCTTCTTTATCAATACGATCAAAGCGGTAAACGAATACGAAGAGCTTATCCGGGCTTCCATTGCTTCTGCAACCAACGACCACAGGCTCGGGGCCAACGAGGCGCCGCCTGCGATCATTTCCGTATTTATCGGAGAGCAACTTACCCGTGTGCTCGACGAACTCGAGGATGTATCCACAGGAAAACTCTCTCCACAGGAGAAAACCGACCTCAAACTTAACGTTGTGGGTAAGATACCGGAGATACTGCTCGATAATACCGATAGAAACCGTACATCTCCCTTTGCTTTTACAGGAAACAAATTCGAGCTTCGCGCCGTAGGTTCCAAGGCCAACTGCGGAAAGCCGATGACTGTACTCAATACGATCGTGGCCAAGCAACTGGTAGAGTTTAAAAAAGAGGTGGATGCACTGGTGTCCAAGAAAAAACTCAAAAAAGACGAAGCGATCTTCAATGTATTGCGGGAGTATATCAAGTCGTCCAGAAGAATACGTTTCGAAGGAGACGGATATAGTGCAGCCTGGGAAAAAGAAGCGGCACGAAGAGGACTCAGTAATAACAAGACCACGCCTTCCGCATTGAAGTCGATGGTGTCCAAGAAAGCCATCTCCCTTTATGAAGAAATGAAGGTGATGAGCAAGATCGAAGTAAAAGCCCGTCACGAAATAGAGCTGGAAGAATACACCATGAAAGTACAGATCGAAGGACGTGTACTGGGAGATATCGCGAGAAACCACGTGATTCCGACAGCAATCCGTTACCAGAATATTCTTATTGATAACGTAAAGGGACTTAAAGATGTTTTTGGTACGGACTTTAAAAAAGTAGCTTCGGAGCAATTGGATCTTATCGAGGAAATCTCCGAACATATCGCAGAGATCAATTCGAAAGTAACAGCGATGACCGAAGAGCGCAAAAAAGCCAACGTCATTACAAGTGCCGAGCTGAAAGCAGAAGCTTATTGTGAGAAGGTGAAGCCGTATTTCGATGATATCAGGTATCATTGCGATAAACTGGAGCTGCTCGTGGATGATGAGCTCTGGACGCTGACCAAATACAGGGAGCTGTTGTTCCTCAAGTAAGAAGAACTAAACTTTGCCCAACGGGGAGATCTTGCGAAAGCGGGGTCTCCCCGTTTTTTTTGCGGGGATGCACCGGTGAAATACGTAATAAATCCGTTCTGTTCAGCCCGAAATTATGTATTTTTGCGCCAAACGATATTATTTATGAGTTCTTCGGTAAGTAAGAGATATTCTCAAAGAGGTGTTTCCGCCTCCAAGGAAGATGTGCACAATGCAATAAAAAATATTGACAAGGGCCTTTTTCCAAAGGCCTTTTGTAAAATAGTTCCGGATTATCTCACCAATGATCAGGACAGTTGTCTCATCATGCATGCGGACGGAGCAGGGACCAAGTCATCACTGGCTTACCTCTACTGGAAAGAGACCGGAGATCTTTCGGTCTGGAAAGGAATTGCACAGGATGCCCTGATTATGAATATCGATGACCTGCTCTGTGTGGGAGCTACGGATAATATCATGCTTTCCTCTACGATAGGAAGAAATAAAAACCTCGTTCCCGGCGAAGTCATTTCAGCCATCATCAACGGTACGGAAGAACTTATAGCCGAACTCAAAGAATTCGGGGTGAAGATACATGCTACGGGTGGCGAAACCGCCGATGTAGGAGATCTTGTACGGACTATCATAGTAGACTCGACTGTCACGGCTCGTATGCCGCGAAACAAGGTGATAGATAATGCAAATATAAAAGCAGGACATGTTATCGTAGGGCTGGCATCGTACGGACAGGCGAGTTATGAAAAATCGTATAATGGCGGTATGGGAAGCAACGGGCTTACTTCTGCAAGGCATGACGTTTTTGCACGTTATCTCGCCGAGAAATACCCGGAGAGTTTCGATCCTTCCGTTCCGAAAGATCTGGTGTATTCCGGTCGTGTAAAACTGACGGATGCCGTAGAAGGGGCTCCGCTGGATGCAGGTAAACTCGTATTATCACCGACAAGGACCTATGCTCCTGTGATCAAAAAAATACTCGAAAAGTACGGTCCGGAAGATATTCACGGTATGGTACATTGCAGTGGTGGCGCCCAGACCAAAATCCTCCATTTTGTGGAAAACCTTCATGTTATTAAGGATAACCTGTTTGAAGTTCCGCCGTTATTCCGCCTTATACAGGAACAATCCGGGACAGACTGGAAAGAAATGTACCAGGTATTCAACTGCGGACACCGGATGGAGCTTTATGTGGATGAGTCCCTGGCCGAAGATATTATTGCAATATCCGAAGGTTTCGGCATAGAAGCCAGGATCGTAGGAAGGGTAGAAGCGTCCGATCATAAAAAACTTACCATAAAAAGCGAATTCGGAACGTTCGAATATTAGTCTGATAAAAATATCGTAATTTCGCAAACCGAACAGCCACAGACTCATGGAAGACAGGAATTTTGCAGGCTGATGCTTTCGGGGAATACCCGCAAGCGCGTACGGATTATCAGTTTTTAAATCGTAAATCTAAATGTTAGACAGATTAAATATAGTAAAACAGCGTTTCGATGAGATTTCGGACCTTATCATACAGCCCGATATCATTGCCGATCAGAAGCGTTATGTACAGCTGAACAAAGAGTATAAAGATCTGAAGCAGATCGTGGACAAACGTGAAGAGTACAAGACGGTTGTCGATAATATAGCGGAAGCAGAAGAGATTATAGCCGACGGAAGTGATGCGGAGATGGTAGAAATGGCCAAGATGCAGCTGGAAGAGGCTAAAGAACAATTACCCGGACTTGAAGAGGAGATCAAGTACATGCTCATACCCAAGGACCCGGAAGACGTCAAGAATGCTATGGTGGAGATCCGTGCCGGTACCGGCGGTGATGAAGCCTCTATTTTTGCCGGAGACCTTTACCGGATGTACACCAAGTACTGTGAGAGCCGGGGCTGGAGAGTCAATGTGGTAGATTTTAACGAAGGTACTTCTGGTGGTTTCAAGGAAGTTATTTTTGAAGTCAACGGCGAAGATGTTTACGGAAACCTGAAGTTCGAGGCCGGAGTGCACCGGGTGCAACGGGTACCGCAGACCGAAACCCAGGGACGTGTACATACCTCGGCGGCTACCGTGATGGTACTTCCGGAGGCCGAAGAGTTTGACGTGGAGCTCGATATGGGAGATGTGAAAATTATCCGGACGACATCTACAGGCCCCGGAGGGCAGTCGGTAAACACCACGTATTCGGCTATTCAGTTACAACACATTCCTACGGGGATCGAGGTACGGTGCCAGGATGAGAAATCACAGCACAAAAACCTCGAAAAAGCCCTAAAGGTATTACGGTCACGACTCTATGAGCGCGAACTTGCCAAGAAACAGGAAGCCGATGCCGCCAAGCGTAAGAGTATGGTGTCCAGCGGAGACCGGAGCGCGAAGATCCGTACCTACAACTATCCCCAGGGAAGGGTAACCGATCACAGGATAGGACTGACACTGTACGATCTGCAAAACATTATTAACGGGGATATCGGGAAGATCATGGAAGAATTAAAGCTTGCCGAAAATACCGAAAAGCTGAAAGAAGGAGACGTATTTTAACTCTTGAGCATCCGTTGAGATACCCAAAAGACATATAAAACTGTAATGCCGCACCAGGTCATCCTGAGTGCGGCATTTTAATAACAATACACTACGGCATGACAACACAAGAACTGATAGCACAAATACACAAGAAGAAATCTTTTCTGTGCGTAGGACTGGATGTGGATACGGACAAGATCCCGGCGCATCTCCTTAAAGAAGAAGATCCTGTTTTTGCCTTTAACAAGGCCATTATCGATGCGACTGCGGAGGTGACGGTTGCTTACAAGCCCAATATCGCTTTTTATGAAGCTTATGGTATTCCGGGTTGGAAAGCATTGCGCAAAACTATAGATTATATCAACGAAAATTACCCGGAAATCTTTACGATAGCCGATGCCAAAAGAGGAGATATCGGGAATACCGCGGCTATGTATGCCAGGGCATTCTTTGAGGACCTCGGGTTCGATTCCGTTACCGTGGCGCCTTATATGGGCAGAGATTCCGTAGAACCGTTCCTGGATTTTGAAAACAAACATACGATACTGCTGGCCCTGACTTCCAATCCGGGTGCTTTTGATTTTCAGACCCGGGATCTCGATGGAAAAGCACTGTACAAGCGGGTACTGGAAACCTCGGCTACCTGGAAAAACAGCAGTAACCTGATGTATGTGGTCGGGGCGACCAAAGCCGAATACCTCCGGGAAATCCGCCGAATCGTACCGGATAGCTTTTTACTGGTTCCGGGTATAGGAGCACAGGGCGGAAGCCTGGAAGAAGTATGCCGCTATGGTATGAATGAAAATATAGGCCTGCTGGTCAATTCGGCACGGGGTATTATATATGCTTCCGGAGGGACCGATTTTGCAGAAGCGGCCAGAACGGAGGCCCTGAAATTGCAGGCGGCTATGACTGCGTTTATAACCGAATAATTTAAAGTTTTTTCATTGATCTTCAAAGACCAGTTACAGCGCGAAATAACACTGGGTAAAACCCCTGAACGTATCGTGTCGCTTGTGCCTTCCCAAACCGAATTACTATTCGATCTGGGATTGGAAAATGCGGTGGTCGGCATTACGAAATTCTGTGTACATCCTTATCATTTCAAATCTCTCAAGACTGTCGTTGGCGGAACCAAAAAAGTGAAGTTTGACCGTATCCGTGAGTTACAGCCCGATATTATTTTATGTAATAAAGAGGAGAATACCCGCGAAATGGTGGAAGAACTGGAAAAAATAGCCCCGGTACATATCTCCGATATATACACCATAACCGATGCGCTGGAACTGATAGCGCAGTACGGGAAGATTTTCTCCTGCCGGACGGAAGCTTCGCGCATATCGGACAAGATCAAATACAGGCTCCGGGATTTTGAACATTATATTGCGGACCAACCGCTATTGAAAGTAGCCTATTTTATCTGGAGAGCCCCCTGGATGGTAGCCGGGAGGGATACGTTTATCAATCACTTGCTGGAGCTCAACCGGTTTGAAAATATTTACCGGGACAAGGCGCGCTATCCCGAGATCGAACTGAAAAAAATACGCCTCGAAGGCGATCCGGACCTGGTTTTTCTCTCTTCCGAGCCCTATCCTTTCAAAGAAGAACATGCCTTTGAGGTTGGACGCTTTACCCATCATGCCAAGACAGTTTTTGTCGACGGGGAAATGTTCAGCTGGTACGGTTCCCGCCTGGTCAAAGCATTTGCTTACTTCAGGGCGCTCCGAGAAAGGCTTTAGATCATGATCTTATCCGTTCATACGGAAACAAAAAAAGAGGCCTCTCCAAGCCTCTTTTTCTCTAAACTAACTAACTCAAATAATCATTAATAAAGTTCACACGAACACTACAAAATTCAGGATTTAAATTTCCGTTCGCGTTAATTTTATATTAGCAATTTATTAAATAATAATGACAGAAAGTGGGTAATTAGTATTTAATTAACGTTTTATCTTGTGTTAAATTAAAAATTGTTATGTTTTTAAAGGTTTTGATGCTATTAAAGTGTTTTTTATAACACCTGTTTATCAATTAATCATTTTCAGGCCTTTTTGAGTGAGGCTTTGTCAAAAACAAGGGGTATCTTTGTCCGTATTGCTGTTGAATACATAAAAGCACCCCTTTTTTTAGCAGGTTCTGGTAGCATTATCTATCCTGTAAGGCAAAAACTCGACGAAGTAATTCGGTACTTCTTGACGTTACACTATTTCGTATTTCTTTCTCCTCCACCGATATCATCGTAAAAACGCCTTGAAGAGCTTCTTCGGTGACGTAATCCGTAAGGTCCGGATTGACCTTTCCGGTGAGTGGGAGTGTATTGTATTTGTTAATGATGTTGCCCCATACTTCAGTGGCGCCCACCCGGGAAAGCGAATTGTTGATGACCGGGGAAAACTTGTCGTAAAGTTGTTTTTCCGTATGGGTCCGAAGGTAGGTTGTAGCGGCATTATCCGCCCCGAGAAGAATATTCTTCGCGTCGTTGAAGGTGATGTTTTTTACGGCATTGACAAAGATGGGGGTGGCTTCTTTAACGGCATCTTCCGCAGCCCGGTTGAGTACTTTCAGGCCTTCATCGGCCAGGTTTCCCAGTCCTATATCTCTTAAAGTCTTGTCTACTTTCTGTAATTCTGCCGGGAGCAATATTTTTACCATATCGTTCTTGAAGAACCCGTCGGTTTGTGTGAGTTTGCTTACTTGTTTTTCAATACCCATATTCAGGGCTTCACGAAGCCCGGAGGCAATCTCCGAATTGCCGGGAACGGAAGATGAAGGTAGTTGATTGACGACCTGTTGCAATTCTGCACAGGAAAAAAGTAAAAATACACTCAGTAAATAAACTGTTTTTTTCATTTCATCATTGTTTTTGCAAAGAATAATACGGACAAAAGTACTATGAAAAAACAATAGTCTTATTGTTGTGGGCCATTACTTTTCGCGAAATATGGAGCTTGACGGCACGGGCCAGTACTATTTTTTCCAGGTCCCTTCCTTTCATGACGAGATCTTCAATGGCGTGGGCGTGTGTTACCCGGGTAATATCCTGTTCTATGATGGGCCCGGCATCGAGTTCTTCCGTGACGTAGTGGCTGGTAGCTCCTATGATCTTTACGCCGCGTTTAAAAGCGGAATGATAAGGTTTTGCTCCCGGAAAAGCAGGAAGGAAAGAATGATGAATATTAATGATCTTATGCGGATACTGACTGATAAGCTCTCCGGAGACAATCTGCATATAGCGGGCCAGTACGATAAAATCTATTTTGGCTTCCCGCAACAGGCGAAGCTGTTCCTGCTCCGCTTCTGCCTTATTGCTCGCAGTAACGGGAATATGGTAAAACGGGATACCAAAACTTGCTGCAACGGGTTCCAGGTCTTTGTGATTGCTTATGATAAACGGAATGGTAACCTTGAGCTCACCGGAGTTGTATCTGCCCAGCAGGTCGTAAAGACAGTGGTCGTATCTGGATACGAAGATGGCCATTTTTGGTTTGGGATCTTCCGTATGGATCTCCCAGGACATACCGTATTCCTGAGCGATCTGTCTCCCGAATTCGTTCTTAAAATCTTTGAAAGAACCTGCGGTGCCGGAAAACTGACTTTCGAGGCGCATAAAAAATACGCCGTGTTCCATATCCACATGCTGGTCGATATATATGATGTTACCGCTCTTTTTATAGATAAAGCGGGTCACCGAAGCGATTATGCCTTCGGTGTCCTTACAGGAAATCAGCAATGTTATTTTGTTCATTATTCAGGAGGTATCTATTATCTGTAGTCTAAAATAAGTCAAAAAGAGAAAGAATTTTTAACGAACGTTTTTAATTACAAATTTTCTTTAAAATCGTATTTTTTTTAATAAATCCGTAAATTGCATCGCAATATGCGTGCTTTTGTTGCAAATGAAACATTCTGGTGGTTTGTTTTTGCCGTGATGACGGATTGTGGATATAACAACCTGTTGAAATCGTAACAAGAGCTTTAAAAAAACCGTAGTAAAGTGAACACAGAGACATACAAACCTAAGCACAAAGTAAGAATAGTAACTGCTGCCTCCCTGTTTGACGGGCATGATGCGGCGATAAATATTATGCGGCGTATTATACAGGCCACGGGGGTGGAGGTTATACATCTCGGGCACGACCGCAGTGTGGAAGAGGTCGTCAACACGGCCATACAGGAAGATGCCAATGCCATAGCCATGACATCCTATCAGGGAGGTCACAACGAATATTTTAAATATATGTACGATCTGCTTCAGGAAAAAGGGGCCGGGCATATACGGATTTTCGGGGGCGGCGGCGGCGTGATTCTTCCCGAAGAGATACGCGAACTTCACGAGTATGGTATAACGCGGATTTATGCCCCCGATGATGGCCGGGAAATGGGGTTGCAGGGAATGATCAATGATCTGGTAGAACGGTCGGACTTTCGCCTTCCGGCCTTTAAGGAGGACCGGGATATCGATACGGACCTCGCAGAAAAGAATGTGAATACCATAGCAAGGCTCATTACGCTGGCAGAAAATGACCACGAAGCTTTTAAAGCCAGTTTTAGTATTAAAAAATCGAAAAGAGCGGTACCGGTTCTCGGAATAACCGGTACCGGCGGATCGGGTAAATCGAGTCTTGTAGATGAGCTGGTCCGTCGTTTTCTTGCCGATTTTCCCGATAAGACCATCGGCATACTGTCTGTTGATCCGTCCAAGAGAAAGACCGGCGGAGCGTTGCTCGGAGACCGGATCCGGATGAATGCCATAAATAACAGCAGGGTTTATATGCGTTCCCTGGCCACCAGGCAGTCCAATCTGGCTTTGTCCCGTCATATTGCAGAAGCGGTGGATGTGCTGCGGGCGGCGGCTTATGACCTGGTTGTTCTGGAAACTTCGGGTATCGGGCAGTCCGACACGGAGATACTCGATCATTCCGATGTTTCGCTTTATGTGATGACTCCGGAATTCGGTGCCGCAACGCAGCTCGAAAAAATAGACATGCTCGATTTTGCCGATCTTGTCGCTATCAATAAATTCGACAAACGAGGTGCGCCGGATGCCTTACGTGATGTAAAGAAGCAATATCAGCGCAATTACCAGCTATGGGATGCTGACCCGGAACGTTTGCCGGTGTATGGTACCATAGCCTCCCAGTTTAACGATCCGGGAATGAATATGCTCTATAAAAATGTCATGGATAAAGTGGCGGAAAAGACCGGGGCCGACCTGAAATCTTCTTTTGAGCGGCATGATGAAATGAGCGAAAAGATCTTTGTCATTCCCCCCAAACGGGTGCGGTATCTCTCGGAAATAGCGGATAACAACAGGAGTTACGACCAGACTGCCAGAAAGCAGGTCGGTGTAGCCCAGCAATTATACGGCATTTGTCTGACGATGTGTGGCATTTCCGGGATCAAAGAACCTTTCGGATTGATCGGTAAATCCGGGGTGAGAAACGAGGAACTCATGGCGCAGACCGAAGAGGCGAAACGTCCCTTTATGAAACTTTTGCTGGCGGAATTCGACCGGGTGAAAATGGAACTTGACCCGCATCATTGGGAAACAATATGCGCGTGGGAGCAGAAGAAGGACCGCTATAAAAAGCCGGAATACATTTTTAAAGTGCGCGACCGGGAGATCCGGATCAAAACCCATACACCATCACTGTCGCATACGGAGATCCCCAAAGTAGTCCTGCCGGGGTACAAGGCATGGGGAGATATACTGCGTTGGACCTTACAGGAAAATGTGCCGGGGGAATTTCCCTATACCTCCGGGTTGTATCCTTTTAAGAGGGAAGGAGAAGACCCTACGAGGATGTTTGCCGGTGAAGGCGGACCGGAGCGTACGAACCGCCGGTTTCATTATGTGAGTCTCGGAATGGATGCCAAAAGGCTTTCTACGGCCTTTGATTCGGTGACCCTTTATGGTAACGATCCCGGACAGCGACCGGATATCTACGGAAAGATAGGTAATGCAGGCGTTTCGGTCTGTTGCCTGGATGATGCCAAGAAACTCTATTCCGGATTTAACCTGGCCGATCCGAAAACATCGGTGAGTATGACCATTAACGGTCCGGCCCCGATGTTGCTCGGGTTTTTTATGAATGCGGCTATAGATCAGCAATGCGAAATATATATCCGGGAAAACGGGCTGGAGGACGATGTGGAAAAGAAACTGAAAGCATGGTATGACGACCGGGGATTACCCCGACCGGAGTACCGTTCTGCCGGGGGGACGAATAAATTGCCCGAAGGTAATGACGGTCTGGGATTGCTGCTTCTGGGGTTGACGGGTGACCAGGTGTTGCCGGCGGAGATATACGAAGCGATAAAAAAACGTACGCTTTCGCAGGTGAGGGGTACCGTACAGGCCGATATCCTTAAAGAAGATCAGGCACAGAATACCTGTATTTTTTCTACCGAGTTTGCATTGCGGCTTATGGGAGATGTCCAGGAATATTTTATCAATCATAATGTTCGTAATTTCTATTCCGTTTCCATCTCAGGCTATCATATTGCCGAAGCCGGGGCCAATCCCGTAACGCAACTGGCCTTTACGCTGGCCAATGGCTTTACCTATGTGGAGTATTACCTGAGCCGGGGGATGGACATCAATAAATTCGGGCCCAACCTGTCGTTTTTCTTTTCCAATGGCATTGATCCCGAATATGCCGTGATAGGTCGTGTGGCACGAAGGATATGGTCCAAGGCCCTTAAGTATAAATACGAGGCCAACGAAAGAGCACAGATGCTCAAATACCACATTCAGACATCCGGGCGTTCCCTTCATGCCCAGGAAATTGATTTTAATGATATCCGGACTACATTACAGGCGTTATACGCTATTTATGACAACTGTAATTCCCTGCATACGAATGCGTATGATGAAGCGATTACCACACCTACCGAAGAGAGCGTACGCCGGGCTATGGCCATACAGCTTATTATCAATAAGGAGCTCGGGCTCGCTAAAAACGAAAACCCGGTACAGGGCGCTTTTATTATCGAGGAGCTTACCGATCTCGTCGAAGAAGCGGTACTTATGGAATTCGATCGTATAACGGAACGGGGCGGGGTACTCGGAGCCATGGAAACGATGTACCAACGCAGCAAAATTCAGGAAGAGAGCCTCTATTACGAAAACCTGAAACATACCGGGGAATTCCCGATTATAGGGGTGAATACCTTTTTGAGCTCCAAAGGATCACCTACCGTAACCCCGGGAGAAGTAATCAGGGCTACCGAAGAAGAAAAGCAATTCCAGATACATACCGTGGAAAACCTCAGGAAAGCAGGAGAGAAAAGGGTGTATACCGAATTGAAAAAGGTACAGCAAAAAGCGGTGGAAAACGAAAATATTTTCGAACAGCTCATGGAAGCAACCAAAGTATGCTCCCTCGGACAGATCACCGAAGCCCTTTTTGAAGTAGGGGGGCAGTACCGCAGGAATATGTAGCCTTTGAGCCCGTCATTCGTCCCGCAGTACCCGTATAAACGGTAAATGCTGCGGGGCAAAAAACTGGAATAGAAACAGTTTCCGACCGGATTAAAAAAAAGTAATAAATGTTTTGAAAATAGTCTTTGCAGATTCCCGAAGTTTATGTAGTTTTGCCTACCTTTTTAAAGGATGACATATTGAATGCGCTCGTGGTGAAATTGGTAGACACGCTGTCTTCAGGCGGCAGTGCCGTAAGGTGTGGAGGTTCGAATCCTCTCGAGCGCACTAAAAAACGGAACAAAAAAGAAACATTCTTTTTTGTTCCGTTTTTTATTGGGGTTATCTCCTTTTTAAAGAAATAATTATTTTGTCGCGGATCTATTGGTATATTACAACTTAAGTTATAAAGGTTAGTGTCTTTTTGAACCGCCATATACCTGACCCGCTTGGTTTATCCTGAGCGACAGCCGAGGCGTATGTGCTTTCTGTCGGTCATTCTTTGATTTTTATTGTTCCTTTCCTGTATAAGTCTAACGCTTTTTGTAAAATGCTCTCCATTGTCCTTATGGGGATATCTTTGTTTGGATTAACCCTGAAAATCTTCATTCGGGAACGGTCGCCTTCTTCCAATTCGGGGTGGTCAAGGTATTTTCCTTCCACCATAAGAATATAAGGTTCGTTCGTTTTTTTATCTGTCCACAAATAGCAAAATATTTTTTTCTTATAACAAAAGCAAGGCATTCCCCACTTCTGTGTTTCAATAATGTTTGTGTCTTGGTCAAGGATAATACTCCGCAACGCAAGCAGACAGCTCTTGTTTGGCTCTTCTTTATTCAGATAATAGTTATGAAGTTCTTCTAACATTCGTTTGCTATTTTATGGCAATTAAGAAGTCAATCTCTGCATCTGCCGGATTTTGAGCTTTTACTCCAAAAACTTCAAAGTCTGTCGTAAATGCTCTGTCTAAATCCATTTCCCAAATTTCTGTCCATTTGTTTACTATCAATCCTTTCATCAAATCCCCTTTGGCAGATAGTTTTACATAGTTTCCACCGTCAAACGACTTGCCAATCATTCCGTTGGGAATGTCGTTCAGGTTTTCTACCTTGCAACCCAAAATTGCCGTGTAGGGTTTTGTATGGTCACTTTCATAGTCAGTGTATATGGAATATACCGTGTTGTCGGTTTTGTTTGGGATTGCGTCTAAAACTTTTTTATTCATAAACGTACCCCACAAGTCCGAAATTTCTTTTGCAGCTTGTCCATTTTCGTTTGTGGTTCTTACCGAAATGCCGATTACCCTAAAAGGTTCAATTTTTACTTTGTCCATTTTGATTTATTTTTTGTTGAGCCACAAAGCTAAAATTGGGTTGCGACAACGGTATGTCAGGGGTTTGGAAAATATTTTTCTCGACACATTTCAAAATATTCTTCCAATGTAATTTTGTACGGATTGAAAGTGTCGTTGAGTATTCTCAACTGTTTTATTCTATCCAGTCTAAAGGCACGATATTCCTTTCGTAATTGGCAAAATGCAATAAGCAACCAATTTTCCTGCGTGCTATACAAAGCAAAAGGCTCAATCGTTCTGCTTGTGTTTTCTTGGGCTTCGTTTGTGTATTTTATTTCTGTCAGGCGGAAGTTGGTCAGAGCAAACTGTAAATCAGATAAATAATTACTTGTTTTTTCATTATTGTTATTTTGTCTGAACTGAAGCCGTTCGGAAAGTAAGTTAGCTTTATCCTTTACATTGTATTTTAAAACAGCTTTGATTTTATCAATGGCTTCTTTGTAGTCTTTAATGAATGAAGTGTCTTTGTTTTTAAGCACCAACTGTTCTGCGGTAATCAAAGCGTTGGCTTGTGCTTCGGTAAACATTACAGGCGGAACTCTGTATCCTTCCATTAATGTATAACCCTTTCCGTCTTCTGCCACAATCGGAACTCCTGCTTGCTCCAATGCTCTGATGTCCCTGTAAATTGTCCTGATACTAACCGAAAATTTGTCCGCAAGTTCCGTAGCTGTCAAAAGTCTTTTCGTTTGTAGTTGTATCAGAATTGCAGTCAGTCTTGAAAGTCGTTTTGTATCATTTTCGTTCATTTGTTGTCTGTCTACTGATGTTTGGAACGGTCACTGGTAGTATTACGCCTAACACACAAATATACATAATTAACATCCATTGCGCATTGTGAATAAAAATCGTTGTTTACGTCATGTTGCGCGTCGTCGAAACATCTCCTGCCGTCAGTAAAGATCCTTCGACAGGGCTATTAGGATCTATTTGGCCGAATTCGGACATGTACTCAAATTGATCGGTGAATATCCTGTGGATAGTCTTTTACCTCAACGCCTCAGGGATTATTTTCTCTATTGTGTGCAAAATGAAAAAATGAGTGAACTTAAGATCAATGGAAAAATCAATGCTGTAAAATACTACTTTGAACAGGTTTTGCACCGCTCCAAAATGTTTTTTGATATCCCTCGTCCCAAAAAACTACAGCTTTACCCAAAAGGCTTAACAAAATGAAATAAAACGACTTTTTGAGCAGGTAAAAAAAGCGAAACACCTGCCTGTTTTAAAACTGTGTTACGGTATGGGGCTTCGGGTAAGTGAGGTGGTTAAGCTCAAGGTAGGAGATATAGACAGCCATGACCGATATATCCTCATTGCCTCGGCCAAGGGCAAAAAAGACCGATACATCCCTCTTCCTGAATCGGTATTGGGACTACTTAGACAATATTATCGCATTTATAAACCAAAGGGGTTTTTGTTTGAAGGGGCCTGTGGAGGCGCATTTTCCAAAAGCAGTGTACAGGCTGTTTTCCGAAACGCTATGAAGCCAGCAAGTATTCGCAAAAAGGCAGGGGTGCATGGCCTACGCCATTCTTATGCTACACCTTTGCTGGAATCGGGGGGCGATATTCGGTTTATTCAGGAACTTTTAGAGCATAACTCTATAAAACCACCCAAATTTACACACAGGACAGGTATCAAATAGTGCTAAAATAAAACTCCAAAGCCCTTTAGATAACGTACAGAGCATAGAGCCGTCCTGCAATTTCGTTTAAGAACCTTTTAGAGACACGGGCTATCCGTTTTTATTTGTTACCTCGATGTAATGTGAAGAATAACGGGAATGTCTTCGTTTATTTTTTGGGTTCTCTTCTGAACAGCGTAGATCAGTTTTTTACTAAAAAACCTCCAAGAATATATCCCTTTTTCCCCTCTTCCAACTGAATATACACCCAATCTCCCGGAACAACAGCAGATAATAGTGTAACCAGGGTTCCGCTGGAAATAGTTTCTACAATACGGGAAGTACCGCTGGGAAATACCCGCATATTGATATTTTCAGGGGCAGCAATGATGCCATCCGGTAATGATAAATCGCCCAATGCCCTTCGGATGATCTTTAGGATACGGTCTGCATTGGCTACGTCGGATTCGTTATAATTGACCCTGCTCACCCCATCTTCGTCTGGTATTAAATCCCTGTAATAGCTTTCTCTTATTGCTGCTATTTTTCCGAAATGTCTTTTGTTTACCGGATATCCCTTTTCTATGAGAAACTGTATTATGGTCGGTTCTATATAAAAGGAATCCAGCGCTATTTCCATAAGGTCTTTTTTTTCCGGTTCTTCTATAGGCAAAGGGTACGCTATAATATCAGATACACTTATTTTACTCTGCTCCCAAAAGTAACGTACTTCTTCCCCGATAAATCTGGCATCTTCAGCATGGTCTGCCGAAAGTATTTTTATTATAAACCGTTTGTGAATAACAATGTCATAGCGATCAAGGGCATCCAGCATATCCTTGCATTTTTGAATAATCGCAGCCTGTTTTTCATAATTCCTGAAAGCACGCTGTTTATCAGTTTCCAATTGTTTGAGGTGATTTTTCCCGAAATCGCTCCGGTATGCTTCCGTTGCCTGTGGGGTATCGAAATATGAAATGGCTTCCCTACCGTAATGTCCCCCTCCGTTCTGGTTGGCTTCGTACCACTTTTCGCAGATCATATCTATGTATCCCTGCCTTATCTCCACACCATTGTCGGCCAGTTCCTTTACTTTGTCTGAATTTCCACTGTTTATGGCAAAACGCCAGAGATGTTCCCTGCTATCCGGCTTTTCCCCTTTGACCGGGCCGTCCTTTCCTTCCAGGAGCACAATACGTTCCATAAGCTTACCGAGAGTAGGCATGGGTATCTCCTGGCCATCGGAAGAAAACATTTTACCTTCAGCCAGCTGACTTTTGGCAAAACGGGCTTCCCCATACAGCTTACCATCCGGGTAATACCCTTTCCACAGGCCTTCTTTAAAGCCATTTTTATAGGTGCGTTCAAATCGTTTCCAGCCTTTTTCGTCATACCAAACCCATGATCCATCAGGTAAATTGAACCGGAACTGTCCTTCTACAAGGAGCCTTTTTTCCGTATCATACATTTTCCATATACCTTCTTTTTTCCCGTCCTGGTATATACCTTCCGCCCTTAATTTCCCATTCTTGTAAAAAGCATGCCAAAGGCCGTGACGTGTACCGTCTTCCCAGGCATAACCGGTTTCCATAACGATGTTGGAATTCGGGAAGTATATAGTATCCTCCAGGGAGGCATTTTCGTAATCCATATATCTCCTTATTTCAATAACCCTTGAAAGGGTGATTTTTATTTGAGACCCTTAAAGATATCTGTAATTTCCGGATTGTCGGATGCTATACCCAGGTCATAGGCGCTTTGGCCAACCGCAAAAAAATCCGGGTCGAAAATCCCGTCTTTATTACAAGGTAAAAAGGCTTCTTTCTTCCGGACTTCCAGTTCGCCCTGGATATGATCTATGTCTTTTTCGGAACCACCAAAAAATTGCCGTTCCTGTAATATCCACCAGAGGAGAGTGACATTGCATTCCTTGTAAAGATCAAAATGTAACCGTTCTACCAGGACCTTCAATGTTTGATAAGAGGGATAATAATCTGGGGAAGTCCCCTGTATGACCTCAGTAATTTTTTCCGGATCCGGATTTGCTCCTTTATCTATTAATAGTTCTATAATCTCCGAATCCACATTCAGGATAGATTCCAGTAACAAATTATCCAATAATTCCTGCTTAGCATTTCCTTTATAATTTTCAAGCAAAAATTCCAATATTGGTTTTGAGGTTATATAGCCATCGCCACTCCCATCTCTTTGTACCAGCATTAAAATGTCTTCCCCATTGATCTCTGCCCCGTCACGAAATACATTTTTTATTTGTTGTAAAAGCTTTTTTTCTTTAACCGGATCAATGGCAAACTGATCGCCTTGATATTCTCCCAAATGCAACGAAGCCTGAATTAAACCGGATAAGGAGTCCTGTTCTATAATATTCCCGGATTTTACAGGTTCCATTGTCTGAATTTCCCTGCTATTTGTCCTCCCGGGTTTTCCGTGGCAGCCTGTGGCCCATAAAAACAATACAAACAACAATCCTATATTATATATCCTCATATCCGCTAATTTTGTTCTTCTGTTACTGCTTCTTCAGCCACTTCTCCTTCGGTTTCCGAAGAAATCCCGAGTATATGGTCCACATCGGGCAGGGGGTCAAGTTTTATCCAGGCTTTGTATTCCACTTCGATATCTGTGGGCTCTTCCATTTTTATTTTGGCATCCGAGCTGTCCGTATTATCACTAAACCCTCTCCTTTCATATATTCCCTTTAACTCAGGAATCTTTTCTTCTACCCAGGTATTTACCGCGTGATATTTGTTCTTATAAACGGAATATCCCGTAGCATTATTGACATAGCCTCCACTTTCTGTTTTTACACCGTGGCAGCCTCTCATATCCTTGGATTTCCAGGGATCAAACGAGGAAGCATCACGTTTGTTTGTAGTAATGGTGTTTTCCCCTACTTCTATATCCCTCTGCGTTAAGAATATCATATCACCATTCTTGTGTTCATTTGCTTCGGAAATATCCTGGGCATTATCCCCGCTTCCGGTTGTCCTGGGAAGATTGGAGCTGTAATCTGCTTCGGGAAGAACAATACGATATCGGTAGGATAGCCTGTTCCCGGAACCACCTGTCTTAAACATTAACTGGTAGTAATCCGGTTGTCCGTGCTTTCCTGTTGGGGGCAGGCAGGAACCGGTCCTGAAATATGTCCTGTTTGCATGGGTAGCCCCACCGGAATGACGGGCAAAATAGAGGTACTCGCTCTCCGCCTGGCTTTTATTGTTATTAGCCAGATCTTCTTCCAGTTTTTCTTTGGCCTTACCTATACCGTCCCCTTTATATATATAGGCTTTATAGATCGGAAAAGTAGTTTTGTCTTTATTGGCTCCTGAACTGTTTTTCTTAGCGTAAAAGGTACCGTCTTCATCATACCCTTCAATATCATTATAATACCCCACATCCGGCTGCATTTTAGCTGTTCCTTTGTGAGTGGCACCTTCCGTTGCACTTTCATAACGGGGTTCGTCCAATTTTTTATGGGTTGCCCCTTCTGTAGCAGGAACATAGCTATCTCCCTGCAACTTATATGTAGCTTCTTCAGAAGAAGCAAGTTCATATTCAATTTTGATATGGGTAGCATCCTGGGAAGTTGCCTGCCAGTCGATCTCAATATCAGTGGCAATTTCATCGGTGATCCAGATAACCACTTCCTTAACAACAACTTCTTCCGTAGCTACCTCTTCCTGATCGTCATAGACAAAAGAGTTGTAATTAATACTATTTGCCGGCGCATCGATAAAATCCGATGCTGATTCCTGGCCGCGCATGGCGTTAGACATTTCTTCTTCTTCCATCGGCTTACAGGTTTACAAATAATACATTGAACAACACTATTGTCCTGTTAAAACTTGAAACACGACACATATATTACTGATTATAAATACAATATACATATTTTAAAAATAAACGGACTTAAATTTTTCTTTGATGATTATTTGCCAAAATTCAAAATTCCTATTTTGTAAACCACTTAAAATCAAATACATTTATAAGTCCAATCGACCTGAATATTAATTATCTGATTTTTATGGGACACTAGTGATTGAACAAAATGAATAAAAGAAAAACAGCGGTGTATACAATAAAATACTTATCTTGAATTCTCTTCCGCAGGGAATTTATCCCAAACCATAGCCCCACTACAATCCATAAACACATAATGCTCACACTCATAATATATAATTCCTGGGTTCTATAATAAACAGGCATGGCTTCGCTTCCAAAATGGTACTTTTCCGGGGTATTTAATGCTTCTATAATATCTAATATCACGATCAATAAAAACAAGATCAATATACTGCTTGTCATAATATAGATTATTTTCCTTACCATGTTCATATATTAATTCCGTTAATTTGGACAGTCAATTTCTACGGGATATTCTTTCCACTCATCTGGGTTATTGTGTGTTTTTATTTTAAATTCCCAGTAATATTCTTCACTATTCCCTGTTTTTTGAAAGACAGCAATAATATCATCCAAGTGGTCGGCTACTACATAATCACCAAAATAGCTATGATTCTCTTTATAATTTTTTGACATATTCCAAGACTCTTTGTAGAAAATTCTCATTAACCAAACAGAGTCTTTTTTAATTTGGCAAAGATTAATGGTAGTATCATTATATTGTGATATTAAATTGGCCAATGAATCTATATTTTTGGGAGGGTTTGATATTACAATATATTCATTAATACTTTTATTATGACTATATTCTTTTCCTATTTCAGTCAATGGAAAAAATTCAGCCTTTTTATTGCAACTAGCACAGATTAAAAATAAAATTAAATAAAGATGATTTTTGTTCATGTCTAATAAAATCCGTTAAACGTTTTTTCAAATTCCATTTTAGTGATAAAGGGTTTGTAATTCCTCAAATGTTGTAATACAAACCAAGCTCTAAAACCTACCATATAATAATATTTCTTTTCTAAATCAGGCTCATCCAAACCAAAATGATCGTATAAGGTAACTTTATAAGTTGCCTTAAAGTTTTTTCCTTTCTCTTCAAATTTGGTTAAGGAAACCTCATAAGCCCAGGTATCATTGACTAAAATGGTCAATCCTTTTTTACCACTCCAACCATCCTCATTATATTTAAAACGAGGGTGTCCATAATTCATGTCGTATGTTCTGGGTCTATCTCCATCGTTGCCATTATAAAACTTATGTTGAATTTGTCCTATTACTCCATTATCTTTTTTTAGCCTTTCTACAATCAGTTTTTCCATCTCTTTACAAAAACGTTTAGTAGAAGGGTGTTCCTCGGCGTATTTGGTTAAAATGGGATTGCTAAACTCCGTTCCTGTATTTCCTTCAAAATGTGCTATCATTTTTAAAGCTACACCCTTTAATTCTCCCCAGGCAAAGATGTCTTTTATCATGTTTTCAAAAGCAATCCAAAGCCTTTCATCACTAAAATTCATAGTGTTTCTCATCATCCACCCATAATTCTCAATTCGTTCTTTAGAGTAGATAGAATGACCGGTATTGAGATTTATACCGTCGCCATAACACATATCATCCGCTATTATAAATGTGTCATTTTTATATTGTCTTCCCTTGAGTTTGTATTTATCTATAAAAATGGGAAAATCAATGATTTTGGTACGTACGCTTACCGACCCATCAGGGTTTTCAATATAAGGAATCACATCAACTTCCTTACCTATGTGATTCTCTACATTAAATTTTAGTCGCAGGTTATCTCCCGTGCTTTTCAGATGCCATATTTTTCCGTCAACGCGAAACGCCCATTTAATACTTGTTTTATCTACTTCTCCTTCATCTACATTATATCCCGTCACTTTATATTCACCCGAAGAATTAAAGGGCACTTGGGAAGGACCTCCTACGGAAACAACCTTATGCTCATCATTTTCTTCAATTTCACTTTCGGTTGCCGTTTGCCCGCTATCTGTTATTTCTATTTTTTGATTGCTATGGGGCACACAATAATTCCGGGACTCCATCACTATTGCGGGAGCATCCTGTACGGTGATAGATGCTGGTTTGTCCCATCCTTTCAGCTGGATGACACTTTTACAGGGGGGCTTTTTATCTCCGTATTTACTGTGATTACAGACCCCGTCAAAGACCAGGTTTTGGGCCCCGTTAGTATCGTTGATATTAGCCCAAAGCATGTCCTGCAATTTCAGGTTATTGGAAGTGACCCTGAGCTTGCCTTCCGGTTTGCTGCATAAATCGCATTTTATACGGGCGCCGTTCATAACGAACTTTTTACCTTCGGGCGGGGTCTTCTTATTTTTCTTTTCTTCACCAGCCATAGTATTCATTTTACTGTGCTTGGATAAATTTCCGGTGACGTATCCCTATCCTTTGCTTACTTTGACATCACTGCCTCCCTGGAAGGTGGCCAACCCTGCACCTTTGATGTTCATGTCACCACTCAGGGTGACCATAGTGGCTTCGGATGAGCTTTGCTCAAAGGTCTCGGACACCTGAACCGTTTTATTCCCGGAAATGATCTCCAGGGTATTGGTCGTGGTAACCGAATAGTCTTTTGAAATGCTCTCCGTCTTGTTGTTTCCAACCTGAACATTCATGTCTTCCTGAATATTGAGGAGCAGGTTCCTGGCATTCAGGGTCATGGTCTCATTGGCCGTAATATCTATGTTATTACCAGCCGTATCTATAAAAATAGTATTTTTATTCTTATCGGTTATTGTGATACTTTCCGCCCCATTAGTATCATCCAGCTTAATGACATGCCCGCTACGGGTATGGATGACTTTCAGGTCATTGTCTGCCGTGGCATAGCCGCTTATTTGATTGCCATTGTACATCGTCCCAGTCACATAGGGTTTTTCGGCATTGCCGCCTTCAAAGGCCACTAGAACTTCTTCTCCTACTTCCGGAATAAAATAGAAGCCTTTACTACTTCCTCCATAGGACTGTACCATCCGTATCCAGGTGCTTTCATAATCCCAGTGGAATTTCACCTTTACCCGCCCCAAACCTTTAGGGTCGTTGTTGTCAGTGACCACGGCAGGTTGGGTTTCTGCAGTTCTTACTGTATGGAAAGGATCGGTATAGTGAGGCACGGCCATATCTGCCGGGATGGCATCAAAATGGCAACGGTAATCCCCTACGGCTTGGGAGTTGTGGGTGGCCCTGATGACCAAAAATTCGCTTTGGACACCATTCTTTATAATGGTCACAGTCCCTCCGATCTGTAATGGAGTGTCACTTGCCCCGGAATAGATCACCGTATTGGCTTCACTGGATTTCTGAAGGAGTTTTTGCATTTCCTGTAATTCCCGGTCATTATTGATATGGGCTGCATATTGATAATTCCGGTTTTGACGGTTATGTACATTTTTGGAAGACTTGTCCAGGGCATTTTGGGCAAACAAGCTGCGGCTGTTTTGTTCGGGGCTGTATTTTTGTTCGGTCAGTGCTTGTGCGTTTTCATAATCATACCCTTTTAAACTCACCTTATGGGACAGGATATTACTACCTGGGATAAAATGATGTAGGTTTACCTTGTCTACCAATTTGGTAGTATAGGATTGCAGCTTTCCGAATTGCAGCCGCTCTCCGTTATAGTAGAACCATTCGCCATAACGCCGGGCCATACGCCGCATAAATGCAAAATCCGTTTCGTTGTATTGCACTACATACGCCGGGGTATCCGGGTATTTGGAGCTGATATTTTCCGGTTGTAGTTCCTGTGGAACATCTCGTATGGCATCATAGATAATATCTGATAGCGGCTTTTCTATAAAGGTCTGGCTTTGGGGAATATCATCCAGCATCACGGTAAGGCTTTTGCCCTGGATGATATACCCGGTAGATTCAGAAGGGTGCATTTGGGTGATGACCCCCAGGAATTTAATCTCCTCACCTTTCAGGTTTTTTAGTTTTATAATAACCCTGCTCCCGTGATATTCCTGGATAACTCCGGCCTGTTCCCGGAAATCCTCGATTGGCGCTTCACTATACCGCCAGAAAAAGCTGAAATCATGGTGAGCAGCCAGGCTTTGGGATAGGGAAAGGTTTTTGTATTCTGCACGGCGCTCAAAGCCTTCGATCTGTATGGTTACCTTTTCGATAAGGCTTTTGGTCATTTGGTTGAGTGTTGAGTTCATCATTGCCGTTGTTTTTAGTTTTTACATCTTTTGCGGGTCGTTAAGCATTTTCTTAAGTTCTTTTCGCAAATCTGCAAGTTTATCTTCGATCTCTTCTGGTGTCAACTTGCTTTTTACTTCTTCACAGGCTGCCAGGAAATCCATAACATTCTTTTTATTCTTGCCCCAATCCAAAAACTGGCTTCCGGCACATTCACTTTTAATGGTTGCTGTTCCATCGTTGATCTCCAGGTTTACTTCTTCAATCCACGAGCGCCAGGAAAATTTGGTACGGGCGATAAATCCTGTTTCATCAATGAAAAGCACTTTCCAACCGAGGTCAAATACTGTTTCGATGGCTACGATCAAAAAGTATTCGTCTTTCATGTCGCCGATTTGAATCTCCTGAATGTGTTTTGGAGGGAATCCGAATGCCATGTGTTATTGTTTTTGTCGTTTATACGTAATTAGGGTTGCTAATCGTTACAAACCAAACGCCCAAAGCAAATAACCCTATACTTCCTAAAAAATACACTAATAAATACAGAAACCCTCTTTTACCTTGTTTTTTGCTTTCCCCTTCAAATTCGGCAACAATCCGTTTCCATTTCTTTTTATAGATAAAAAGCAGGTATGTTATGATCATAAAGAGTATTGCAAATAGACCTACCTCTATTTTACTGCTTCCGGTTATATATTCTCCCCATATATCTATTCCTGAAACTATACTTGTTAACCCTATAAGGAAGCCAAATTGAAACAGCACCGTAATAAACATTATATATTCCGCTGCTAAATGAGGGATGTCACTTACCTTTGAAAAAAGGTTGTATGACTTAAAGTACATATACCTGTAAAACCAGGGGGGGTGTATCCTTTCTAACCAGTTCATAATTAATGACGTATTATATCTTTTATAGGGGTTGGCATACGGAGTTGGGTATTGTCCTGTACCTGTTGCAATGCGTTTTCCAATAGTTCCTGCCGGGAGGTTTTTTCTAATTCAATCATAAATTCCCGGTCATGTGACATTTCTATCAAATATTGATTGTACCGCTGCTGTTGTCTCAGAGTTTCCATTTCGGCCTGTTGCTGGGTGGCTGACTTACCCCAGTCGCCCCACCAGCCAAGTGCATCTCCTAAAAAGTAGGTTCCGGAAATAATCAAGCCCGGCACGCCCAGGAAACCGACAATCCCCATAGTGATATCTAAAGTTGCCTTCCCGGTAACTCCCCATTTGTTGGCATCCATGTTTCTATGAGCATCAAATATTTCATATGCTGAAAACCCTACACTCACGTAAAAAAACTTTGTACTTGCAACCCTGTATATTTTAGCCCTTTGAGAAGCCTTCAGTGCCCCCATCTGGTGGCCCCCGGCACCTCTTCCAAAACCCCGTTGGTGGCTTAATGGATTGCGCTTGCCTTCCAGGGTCCTGTACCAGCCTGATTTATCCTTTAGGGCCGTCCGCCACGGCGTAAGGTCCCCAACCTCTCGAAATTCCAATGCTCCTGCAACTATCCCAGCAGTCCCTATTCCCGTTTTTGCTGTCCGGTAATACGGGTCCTCCCAATACGCGAACCGGTTTTCCGGTTCCATGGAGTTAAAATCATTCCTATAGGGAGCACCCCCCAAACCTCCCATTTCGTCGGGGAACATCCCATAAGTGCTTTCGGCCAGTTCTATACCGGGAGTAGAAGGATCGTCAAAAATGCGTAATCGGTAGCCCGTGGTGGGGTCCTGAACATAGACCTGTATTTCCTGGCTAAAGGAATCATCCATTTGTATCGTGGAAAATTCAGAAATTTCTACCCATTGTGCGCCGTCAAAAACCCTATATCCCTCTTTTCCGAAATCAGCCGAACGTACATAACTTTTAAAAGGATTACCCGGATCATGGGTGTTTAAATCCATAATTAGTGTATCCAGTTCATCCAGGGTCATTCCCGTGCTCTGGCAATCTATTGACTCTACGATGTTAGATAGCTCATATTTACGCAATTCCACCTGTTCCTGGAAAATGGCACTTAATGCCGGGAAAGGGTCAAACGTACCGGGAGTACAAGACCTGAACATAGGGCCTGCCTGGCATTTGGCCTGTTCCAGGCTGGGTTGGATCACCTGGTAATGTAGTTTTTCCAGTTCGTCTCTGATCATAGGAAGGGCTATTTTTCCGGGCTAATCCCAGCTATTCTCAAAATCTACATCTTCGATCTTCATCTTTTTTACCGACAGTATCATATGAGTCTGTAGAGGAGCCGTGTTATGGGCATTAAAATGTTCCTTAAACTGAATACAATAAGCCTTTTTAAAATCGATCTTATACAATCGGCTCATCGCATCCCTTTTATAAAAAGTGATGCTCCCGTCCTTGGTCTGGGTGGGTGAGATCATCCAATGCAGAAAATTTGTCTTACCATCGGCTTCCAGCAAAAGATGGATCAATCCTCCTCGTGCGGTCCCTACAGGTTTCCGGTTGTGGTCGGTCTCCTGGTGGAAGGAGTAGGAACAATCTAAAATATTGTATTCCTTCCCGTCCACTGTCATTCGTGCCAAAAAACTCATAACCTAAATGTATTAATTTATAAATAAAAATGCTTAAATACAGTGCTATACTTTATTCTTTACGACCCGTTTTATTCAAAAAAGTCGTACATCCTTGTCTAAAAATAAAAAAGGATGGCATTCAAAATTGGTTTAGCTTGGGGGGGGAAATAAAGGGGAGGTTTTACGCTCCCCTTGTAATATTTGATTTGATCACTTATTATTACAATAGTGAAACAATGGGAAGGTTTATACCCATTCGTTAATATGTTCTCCGCCACCGCTGGAAAGCATACGGCAGGAAATAGTGAAAGTCTCTGTTAAAGGATTGTCTCCTCTATGGTCGAAGTTCTCTTTATACTTCACCAGGTAACCTTCGGTGAAGTTTACTTCCCGAAGTTTAGCATCGGTGTCACGCTTAATATAGGTGATGGTTCCGTTCTTACGTTCGAAGTTGTTAGTCATCCACTCAAAAAAGAAAGAGTCTCCGGTAGATTCTACGGTAAGGTAAATTCGTCCTCCACGTGTAACTGAAGAGGGACGTCCTGTGGCATCTACTTCCTGTGCCAGGTCGTAGTTAGCGCTCAAGATATTTACTTTCTTGCCGCCAACAGATAATGTTGCTTTAAATGACATAATACTAAAATTTAAGAATTAAGGTTAACAAATAAAAAATACCAAAGCAAATATTGAATATATATGTCTACAAGATATTAAATGTGAATGTATTATACAAGTACAAAAATTTAAAAAAAGAAGATTTCCCTTCAGGGTCGTAGGAATTTACCTTTTAAAAATTTAATTTATATCGTACCATTCGACTATATACCGGGAGGGCATTAATTCTTTAAGCCCTTCTTTAGCACTAAGATTTTCCATTCCCATAAAGGCACTTATTTCGGTTGTGGTCTGTCCATCTTCGCGATAATCTTTGGAGCTTTCGGAAAAGGAAACACATCGGGCTTTTTTAGCTGTGATTTCAGTGTCTTTTGGAGGATATGCAGTAAAACGTATTTCTTTCCGCTCCTGGGTATCCGACCATTGCCACAATACAGGAGTGTCTTCAATGGGTAAGTCAACAACAAGATGGAGAAATACATCCATATTGGTGACATGAGTCCGGAAACAGTGTTCCCGGTTCATAGCGATATTATATTTTACGATGCTATAAAATTGGTTATTTACTTCCAGTATTCCCTCGATTTTCATAAATGATGTAGAAAATATGGTTATTTTCAGGAGGGTAGGTAGTATGAGTATAAAAATAATTTCTGTCAAAAACAGGATGGCGATTAACAAACTATCCTGTTTTACCAAAAGCTAACTTCTTCAAATCCTGCATAAAATGGTTCGAAAATTGTTCTGTGAAGCGCACTAATGGATATTCCTTCGATACTGACCCCGTACCGGTGATGTTGACCCCTTAGCAGATTTTGGCCATTACAGATACGCTACTGACAAAACTACAGTTTTTTTCTCATACTTTCTCCTTTGAGTTCAATGCGGTGTGAAGTATGCACCAGGCGGTCCAAAATGGCATCTGCAATGGTGGCTTCCCCGATGATCTCATACCAACTTCTCACCGGTAATTGACTAGCGATAATGGTAGCGACCCTTTCGTGGTGGTCCTCTATAATTTTCAAGAGGTCTATCTGTGCGTTTTTCTCCAAGTCGGTCAGGCCGAAGTCGTCGAGGATCAGCAGCTGTGTTTTGGCCATTTTCTCGAAGCACTTGAGATAGCTGCCGTCAAGCCTGGAAGTTACTACAACCATTTTAAATGGGATTCTGTCTTTAAGCCGGTTTATAAGTTGGTTAGCTTAGAAAATAAGAATGAACAAGTCGTTGCCACTGTCTCTGTCAGTTCTTTAAGATTTGAATTCTTCGAGAACAACCCTTTGACTTGCAGACATAAATTTCATTTTGAATCAGGAAAAATAACCCGAATTGAAAACATGGATTGTGATGCAAATTGGGAAATATGGCAAAATGAAAAGGACACTCTGGTTAATTGGGTGAAATTAAACCATCCTGAACTGGACGGATTTATTAATGATTTGAGTATGGAAGTGTAAGCTTCCCCTAATTAGAACTGTTAGTTAGTATAATATTATCATCTTTTGACCTCCTCCCAAATTTACACACAGGACAGGTATCAAATAGTGCTAAAATAAAACTCAAAAGCTCTTTAGATAACTTACAGAGCATAGAGCCGTCCTGCAATTTCGTTTAAGAACCTTTTAGAGACACGGACTATCCGTTTTTATTTGTTACCTCGATGTAATGTGAAGAATAACGGGAATGGCTTCGTTTATTCTTTGGGTTCTCTTCTGAACAGCGTAGATCAGATTTTTACTAAAAAATCTCCAAGAATATATCCCTTTTTCCAACCGAACAGACACCCAATCCCGGAGATGCCAGGAGACAGTAGCCTTACCAAGGTGCTACAGGAAACGTTTTCATACTACGAAGTGTACCACTGGGAATATTAGTTTGAGACTATCGTGTATACGACCTGTGGTTGATCGTTACGTATAACCGTTTCGGAACCGTTGTATTGTATACGTATATTTTTAGCAACAGCACCTGTTTTACTGGAAATAATTACCTGATCGGAACCGCTAAGCGATTGCCGGTTATAGACGGTTGCCGGGGTTAGGGGGGCGGAGCCTTCGGAAGGAGATATAAGCAGGGTTGCCGTATCCTCTTCGGTGCCCTGTACCTGTACTTCGAAGCCGTTGGTACTGTCTACGATGAGATGATCGTTTGGTTGGTTAAAATGTACCCTTTCTACATTATCGATCACCAGGGTCTGTATGGGAATAAGTGTAACATGAAGTGATATCTGGTCTCCGTTTTGTCCCAGAAAATATAACGGAGAGAGTAAAAATAACAGAAGTAGTGATTTGGAGCACATGATCTTCCCGTTTTTGTTGAACATAAAGGTTTTTCGATCCTTATAAAGATACGAAATATAGCTTTAGGGGCTTCAAAAAAACGGGAGATTTTTCAGGTCGACAGGAAAAAATAAAGATTATATTTTGAGGGTTTTGGAACGGTCTTCCGCTTTACCCCGGATTTTTTTTGGAGTTTTCCCGGTGTGTTTCTTTATGAAGTTGCTAAAGTACCCCTCATCGTTAAAGCCGAGCTCATAAGTGATCTCGGAAATATTCATTTCCGAATTTTCAAGAAGGTTGATTGCCTCTTTGACGACTTTTTCCGTGATAATTTTTTTAGCATTTTTACCCAGAACGTGTTCACAGATTTCCGTGAGTTTCCTCGGATAGGTTTCCAGAAGACCGGAATAGAATTCTACCCTCCGGTCTTTTTTGTAATGTCGTTCCAGTAATACTTTGAAATTATTGATGATGTTGAGTTCCGACAGGTTCTTTTTCTTATCACCGGAGATGTCCATATTCAATAAGCCATCAAGGAGGAGGGCTTCAATACAGTTATGTCCGACAGTAGTGTAAAAATCCTTGTTTTTAGATTCGTAGATGGCAAGGCGATTTACAAAGAGTTTTTTAAAATCGCTTTCCGAGCTAAAGGAAGGTACGATATGCAGGGTTTCCGAGAAGAAAAGGTCCGAATGAAGTATATAGATATCTATGGCGGATCTTTCGTAGAAAGCGGACGTGAATGTTATAGCATAGATATCCTGTTTATGAGGCTCTACAAACCGGAGACTTTGTCCGGGGGGAATGTAGACCAGGTAGTCTTTTTGTACCTGGTAGAATTTGGAATTTACGAACATCTGGAAATCCCCGGATGCCCTGAGTATTACAAAATATTCGGATGTGTTACCGGGAAGCACGCCGCCGGATTTTTTTAACACGGCTTTTACGGTACGGATACTGAACCCCGTTTCTTTTAATTCTTGTGAGATTGTTACTAATGTCATACAATGAAATTTTCAAGCCAGGCCAAGATCTGAAAAGGGAGGTGATATACAAACATAATATGTTTTAGTTGCAAAAGGAGATTTTTTTTGCATAAAAAAGGTGACAACAGGAAATATAATTCGAAATCAATGACTTTGGTCATATATATTCTTACCGAATGTTGGTTTATTTGTACCCAGTTTGAGAATAAAAGTATAAGAAGAGAAATAATTAAATACCGGAAAAATCTCAGCCCCCGATCGTGCCACTCTATGAGTTTTATACTATTGAAAATTTAAGACCCGTCATTTAGTCTGCTGATAAACAATGTTTTTGTGATTGTTTTATTGATGTGGTAATCTTTCCCCCTAAGTCTGTTTATATTGTGTTGTTGAGTAAAAAACTACAAGGAATTTGTAGAAAATAGCAATTTTTCCAGAGCAGAAATCCTGAAATTTGTCACGTTTTCGCAACGTTAAAATGACAATTTACGAATTTAGATATTTATGTTCGGAAAACCAAAAAAAATATTAAAAAAATATTAATAATGGAGAATTAGGGTTCTCCGCGTGTAATGTAATCAGATTAAAATCAGAAAAATGAGAAAATTAGTTTTGGCCTTTTCGGCAATGTTAGTGACAATCGCTTTAAAAGCTCAGGAAAATTATGATGAGGTAACGCTCAATGTAAAATTGAGTCCCATTCAAACTTTGGTTGTGAACCAGAACCAGAAAACCGTAAACCTCGAATACGACAGTAAAGAAGATTATGAAAACGGGGTATCAGAGACCAAACAGGATCACCTTACCGTTTACAGCACAGGAGGGTATCAGGTAAAAGTAAAGAGCAGCGGGTCTCAACTTATAGGGACTTCTAAAAATCTGGATGCAAGTACCGTTAAGATTGTAGCCTCTGCAGGTTCCAATCCGGCAAATGAAGCACAATATGCGTCTTCTCAATCCCTGTCGGCAGATGATAAGGTTATCGTATCATCAAGTACAGGTGGTGTGGACAAGAACTTTAATGTAACCTATGTAGGAGCCGGAGCAGATGCCTATCTTAATTATTATGTGGCAGGACAAACACCTACGGTGTACACGACTTCCGTTACATATACTATTGTAGCCCAGTAACAAAAATCAGGACTAAAAACAGAGTTTCAGGGACGCAGTGAGGCGCTGAGCGCCTTATCTGTGGCCTGTAAGAAGAGGTAGTTTCTATGAAAATGAAAATAGGCATACGATGTGTATTGCTGCTTTTAGCCGTATCGCTCCGGGCGCAGACCGGTATTTCTGTTTCTCCTCCCAGAATATACTTTCAAGGTAGCCCGGGAGAAAGCAAGACCGAAACTGTCGTTATCACGAATGCGAGTACCAAAAACAGACTCGATCTGTCCGTAGGTCTCGGGGACTGGGGGTACAGTTTCACCGGAGAAAATATGATGTATCCGGCCGATAGTCTTTCGACATCATGTGCGGGGTGGGTAAGTATAGGTAAGGATGATGCTTATTTTTCTCTGAATCCCGGGGAGAAACGGGAAATCGATATCAGTATTAATCCTCCGGAAACGGCATCCGATAGTATTCCTGTTCGTACGGCTATGCTTTATGTAACCCAGATGAATCCTGTAGATGATGTCGACGATAAAGGAGGGCGGATCAAAGTCAGTGTGCGTTCCGGTATAAAACTGTATTACAGAAACGAGGGACCAAAACAAAAAAGGCTGGAGATCTACGATATGAAATATGTAAAAGAGGAGAAAATGATCCACCTGTTTTTTGAGAATACCGGGAACATCTGGACTGATGGTATTGCATACACCGATCTCGTCAATACTTCAAACGGGCAGAAGAGAACACTTGATCATCTGGTGTTTTACACCCTTCCCGGTAACAGGCGCGAATTGTTGATTTCCCTTCCGGACATGCTGGAAAACGGAAAATATGTAGCCTCCGTGATTGTAGATTACGGGGATGATAATGCACTTGAAATGGCAGAACTTACTTTTACTTATGAATAGATGGATATGGATTACTGCTATAGGAATGCTGTTGATAAACAGCCGGGCCGGTTATGCCCAGAATTTACGGTTTTCCTCCTGGAGTAATAATTATCTGCAACTCACTTCATATAGTGGAAATACTGCGGCTGATGCATTTACGCTGCGTTTCGAAGCCAATGGCGATATTGATGTGCCGCTCTGGAAGATATCGGTGAGGCTCAAGCAGGCCATCGTAAGTGATTCTTATGTTTTTCCCGAAACCAAAATAGGTTTTCAGCCTTCCGCAACCACAGGGCAAATGGAACCCGGACCTGTGCCGACGGTAACTCAGATAGGAATTCCGGGCGATAGCAGGCTCAGCCAAGGGCAGGAAGTTTTTATAGTACCGCAATCGGCCGTATCCCTACACCATAGTCCCTCTGCTCCAAACGGCTATTATGATCTGCAAATCAGGTATAACCTTGTTGTAGAAGGAGGACGCTATCTCTCGCAGTTCAGGAGCTGGATGAATTTTTATATTCCTTTGGAATTCAAAGCTTATGATGAGCATAATAATGTTATAGGTATTACCGAACATACATATCAATTGCAGATCGGACAGCTTTCCGGAAACTTCCCTTCTGAAGAGCAATTTGCTATAAAAGTATCTGCCAATGCCGTAAACGGAACACTCAACCTGTCTTCCCTGTCCGATTATGTAAACGGCACCCGGGTGGAATACGAGAACGGGCTGTCCGTCAAAGCCAATACCGGTTACCAGGTTGTGGTCAGGTCACTTCAGCCTTCGTTCTCGTCGGCTTCAGGTAATACCCTGCCACTACAGACCGTTAGTTTGCTTTTACAGCCCGTAACCGGGCATGCGGTATCCGTGTTCAGGATCTATCTCAACGCGGTTAGCCAGATGGTGGTGCGGGGAGAGGATACCCAGGGAAATTATGAGTATTTCAATATTATTTATGCAACCGAACCCAACGATGAGACGCTGGTCAAAGCAACTCCCGATCTCTATATAACCACGCTTCAATACGAAATAATCCCGTTATAATCCAAAAAAGAACCACCAGCAAGCACCACATGTCTTTAGCTGTTCCCGGAAATATCATACTTTTTTTTGGGGTACTTTGTTTTGCATGGCATAGCCAGGCACAAAATACTCCTGTTCCCACGGTATCTATGCAGGTAAAAAGCATGCCTAATGCCGGAAAGAATACTATTTCGGATATTCTTGTAGCCGTGGAGAATATGCAGACATCGGATTTTTCAGGTTCATTAAAAGTAAGGGTGCCCGCAGGATTTCGCAATATTTCCGGTGACCTGCCCGATATTACTGTTCCGGCAGGAGAGAAGCGCTTTTTTCCGTTGAAAATACTCTCGGGAGGAGGAGCACGTGCAGGAGATGCGAAAATAGAGTTTTTGCTCCTGGATCAGGAAAGCAAGATTGTGAGTGTCGAAAACCTGTATCAGACCGTTCCTGAAAATAATGTACTGAGGTTGTCTTCACACCTCCCGATATTGTATTATAACACTCCCGGAGACTCCATCGCAGTTGAGGTTATGGTGAGTAATCTCGGAAACACCAGGCAGCAGGTACATGTCGTTTTCGGGATTCCCGCCGCGGTAGGAGGAAATAATTTTTTTGAACGCCAGGGGATGGTTGCGCCACAGCAGGATTCTGTTTTTGTTTTTCGTTTTCTTCCGGGAAAGGCTTTGTTGTCCGATCCCGAATTTACCGTTAATATATCCGGAATGCGCGGGCAGGAAAAGGAATTGTTCGGACACACTGCCGTGATCGTCAGGAATACATCGTCAAGCCAGCAGTACAATGCTGCCGAAACAGGGTACTTCGAGTCCTTTTCGGGATATAATCACCTCGCTGTAAGTTACAGGAATTCAGGAATGAATACCGATCTGTACCAGGTCGTTGGTTCGGGAACCGTAGATCTTCCTGCCGGATTTCTTTCCCTGAGGGGAAATATTTACAAGACTACAGGACAGTCTTCTCCTGTAGTAAGCGGAACTTATGCCGGTTATCGCCTCAACGGTACGGAGCTGAGAGTAGGCAATATAAGCCAGCCCCTGGAACTATCGCTTTTCGGGAGGGGTGCAACCTTATCAATGACCGATGCGGAACGCAACAAAAGTCTTGAGGTGGGGTTTATAGACCAGAATTTTAACCTGATCGAACCCAATGCTTTTTTGCGTGAAGGCTATGGTGTGTACGCCAGGGGAATACTGGGTCGTTCCACACCCGGTAAACAATGGACTACTACATACATTTTTAAAGAAGACCGGCTGGAACAGGCCAGACATCATGTATTGGGTACCGAAGCCGTAAAGATGTTCGGGAAAGGATGGTATGCTATGGCAAAACTGTTCGGAGCTACCAGTCAGTATTATGAAACCGATACCGACCAATCTTCCTTTGCGATGGAAGGAAATTATACGGGGGCGCTTTCCGGGCTGAAACTTTCGGGAAATTACTTTTACAGTACGCCCTATTTCCCGGGAAATCGCCGGGGAATGTTACAGCTGAGACAGAGCTTTTCGACCCGACTAAACAAAGAGCGGGAGCTTTCTGGAAACGTATTTGTGTCCAATTATTTTCCGAAATCCCACACCTATAATATGAATGTCTTTTCGCGGAATACCAGGGCGGATATAGGGATTCGTTTCCCGCTTTCCCGGTCGGGGACCAATTTTGGTGTAGGCTATCAATACCAGGCAGAATCCAGCAACAGTTATAATATCCTGTTTGGGGTGAACGATGCCGATCAGGCACTCCGTATGGATGTACACCGACTGGTGGAAAGCCTGATGTGGGTAAGTCCCGATCAAAAACACTCCATGATTATGGGCGTAGAAAATGGTTTGGTACATTATCCGGACAGGAAAAAGCCCGAACTGCAGTTTAAAATTTCAAATATATACAATTACAAATGGATGAGCCTGAGCGCTACCTACCAGTACGGCGGATATTTTCTTTCTGAGCACGCTTCTACGATCCGGTATGAAAATGAACGTGATTTTCGTCGCTTCGTGCTTTCCTGGAGTATGGGTCACCGGTTTTTTTCGGAGAAGCTCGCAGTGAATTCCGGATTGGGATATATAGATGATTTTCGCACGGGAAAAACGCCTTCGGCATTTTTAAACCTGAAATATACCCCGGCCCAGTCTTATAGCCTTTATCTCAATGCTTCCTGGTTTCATTACGATACCGATATGATGCCTTCACTGATGTACAACAATACTATGATGATCGTTGAGGGTGGGATTGTTTTTAACCTGGAAGGACGTAAACCTTCTCCCAAAAAGAAAAGCAAGGTTACCGTAATGGTGTATTACGACAAAAACGCCAATAATATTTTTGACGGAGAAGATGAGGTAGCCCAGGATTATCTTATCGTTATGGGAAATGCTTCGTTTATGACCGACAGGGAAGGTAAAATATATTATAACAAAGTACCTTTCGGTGACATCAAAATAGCCCCGGTGATCCAGCAGGGATGGTTCGCGTCCGAGCAGAATGTCATTGTCGGGGGGTATCATACGTACGCGGAAGTACCGTTACATCGTAACGGAACAGTTTCGGGAAAGATCAGGTATGATTTTGATGCCCATAAATCTGTAGATATAAAGTGGAAAGGAGCAGGGATTACTTTCGATATATATCAGGACGGGCAATGGATACAACGGGTAACAACGGACGATTCCGGAAGTTTCATGGCTTTTTTACCTACCGGGAAGTACAGTGTGCGCCTCCGTACCGATTCATTGCCCGAAGACTCGTCCTGTGCCGATCCGACGCAGGAAATCGAGGTAATATCCGGAAAAATCACGGCGTTGCCGGCCTATATCATACAGGTTAGAAAAAAGAAAGTACAGGTAAAGCGTTTCGGAGAGTAAATAAACAGCTGCGTAACGGACTACCGGAAGTAAGCCAAAAAGGGTACCTCCGGTGTTTTCCGTTTCGTCGTAAAAAATTAACGTTCCCAGAATGGCGGAGGTGTAATCCCCAGGGCTCTTAAATATACATATCCCTGTCCGCGATGATGGATTTCATTATCTACAAAATACAGGAGGGAGCCATAGATGTAGTTCTCATATAAACCGAAAGCCACATCCTTTTCCAAAAAGCGGGAAGACGTTATTTGAGGCCATAAAGTGTCGATACTTTCAGTGATTTCGTCCCAAAGTGCAAGGATCTCTTCCTTAGTATCGGGAGTAGGCATATGGTCTATTTCTTTCCATGTACCCGAAACCACTCCCGCTATACCGGGTTTGGCAATTTTGATGAGCTCCATGACCATTTCAGAAAAAGTACGCATACCTCCTATGGTAAAGGAATAGAGATCTTTTTCCGGAAAAGCTTCGATGACTCTCCTGGTTAATCTGCGGTGGCCCTGCCAGTGTTCCAGAAAACTTTTCGAATCGATAACAAGAGCTTTAAGTGTGTCATTTTCCATGGTATTTTGTTTTTTGAATTTCTATATGACAAAGTAAGCGGGAGGAAGTGACAGCCCTGTGTCAGCAGTGAAATATTTTTTTATCATATAGTCATTGTAGAACAACGTGTGATATCTTTTTGTCATTGAACGATTTGTGCAAAGTGCTCCCGGGTTTAATGTCGTGTTGAGACCGGGAGGTCTACATGGCTTTCCTGCAAAAGCGATATCTTGACTTCAAAATAAGATCTTTATGATAACACCTGATCCGGACACGATTATAGATTGCAGCGAGATTTCGCTGGTTCGAAAAGATTTTACCGTATTACAAAATATCAGTTTTTCTCTGGAGCGCGGAAAACATCTGGCAGTTACCGGTGTTTCGGGTGCGGGAAAAACAACACTCGGCAGGTTGCTCGCCGGTAAGATAAAGCCGACGTCGGGCCACTGTACGATAAGGGTAAGCGGTGTGGAAATGGTAGAACAACAAGACCAGTTCCTGTCACTTTCGGGCAGGGGGAATACCCATTACAGCCAGCGTTATGAAGCCCAGGATATATCCGGGTTACCCGATGTAAACGAGTATTTGCTTCGCGTACAGAAGGAGACGGACACTACCGGTGAAGCTTTGCATCATGCCATCAGACAAACGGAAATAACACATATTCTCGACAGGAAGTTATTGCAACTCAGTAATGGCGAACGCAAACGCACCCAGTTGGCTGCCGTATTGCTTCGTCGTCCGGAGATCCTTATCCTCGATCAGCCTTATGTGGGACTGGATGTGAATTCGAGGGAAAGGCTCAATACTTTACTTGAAGAACTCGCCGGGACAACAACCCTGATCCTGATATGCGGAGCAAACCATGTTCCGGGTTTTGTGGATAAAGTGCTGGAGTTAAATTCAGGGAAAGTCCGGACATATACCCCCCGAAAACATTACGAAGCACCTCCGGTAGAAAGCCTGTCCCTTCCGGATGATACGGTTTTTGATGCACTACGGATACCGGAAGAAAAAAAGGATTTCCAGCTTATTGTAGGAATGAAAGATGTCAATGTAAAAATGGGAGGTAAACATATTCTCAAAGATATCAACTGGGAGGTTAGGCAAGGTGAACAATGGGCGTTGCTCGGTCACAACGGTGCGGGGAAAACAACTCTTCTCAGTCTTGTTACTGCCGATAATCCGCAGGGGTATAACAATAAGCTCACGCTTTTCGATCGCAGAAGAGGAAGCGGGGAGAGTATATGGGATATTAAAAAGAAGATCGGGTTTGTGTCTTCGGAACTGCATCTCTACTTCCTTCGCGGCCGGGGAATTTTTAATACTATTCCGGGGATCGATGACGGAGGACGGGAGGTGTACAGTACCCTGAGTTGTCTGGATGTGATCGTATCAGGGTTTAACGACGAAGTGGGAATGGTGACGCAGCCTTCGGAATTTCAGTTACAGGTTGCCATGCAATGGCTCAGGGTATTGGGGTTGGAACGCCTGGAGAAAAGTCTTTTTGCTCATGCCTCGCTGGGCGAACAACGCTGTATATTGCTCGCCAGGGCATTGGTGAAGTTCCCGGCCCTGCTCATTCTCGACGAACCGTTACAGGGACTCGACGAACAACAGATCACTTATTTTAAGGCATTGCTGGACCAGATCTGTGAGAAACTGGATACCACGATGATCTTTGTATCTCATTACAGTGATGAAATACCCGAAAGTGTCGGTCATATCCTGGAAATAAAACAGGGAACAGTGATCAGGAACGAACGGCTCACCGGATTTTAACATGACAGGATGTTTTTTTTTAGTATTTTTATGAAAATCAAATAAATATCCTGTTATGTTAAGAAGAATAATCACTGTGCTGATTGCCGTAATTTCGCTGTCCGGTTTCGCACAGAAGCAGGTTGCCTGTGTAAACGATGTGTTTGATAAAGGCGCTCATGCGTTCACGATTATAAATTTTGAAAAGGAGAAAACCGAAAAAAAATCAGGGGATGTTATCCGGACCATTCCGTATGCCGGACACCGGAGTACTGTCCGGGACGCTTATAATTCCAAAAAATTGAGTGCAGCTTTCGGTAAAGGAAGGGAAGAGCAAATACTGTCCGTGCAAAGTACCGATGAGCATTATATCGTAGAATATACCGGTTCGTTGATCACCTTCAGGCCGGAAAATGAAGACCGGGCCACATTTGTGATCAATTGCAGAACGGAAGAACTCATGTTTGGAGATAACAAGGTACGGATGCAAAAAGAAGATGTCACAGTCTCTTCTTCCGAAAATATTTTTAGCAGCGCCTGGAGCGGCTATCTCTGGAAACCTGTGGCAGGGAAAGGTTCCGGCTATCATGTGAAAGTAGCAAAACTAAAAAGTTCCGGAAGAGTATATATAGAGATACGGACGCCCGCTACCGGACGTTATCGGCTACTTTCGGTGTAATGATCGTATTCGAACAAAAAACCCCGGTGCATTTTTACACCGGGGATTTTTTATAAAGTATTTTGCAAAGTGGCTTATTCCGAAACTCCGACGATCTCAACATCAAAAACAAGATCGGCATTCGGGGGTATTACCCCGCCGGCTCCGGCTTCGCCATACCCGAGGTGGGAAGGGATGAAAAGGCGTACTTTATCTCCGATATTCATCTGTAACAGTCCTTCCCTGAAACCGGGGATAAGCGGAGAGTCTGGCCCGTATAACATAGGCAGGGGCTCGTACCCACCACGTTGTTTACGTATTTCATTGACTGTTCCGAATTTTTCGGTAACACTTAATTCATTGGAATCAAACAGTTTTCCATTGTCCAGGAAGCCCGCATAATTAACTTTAACATAGGAGCCTTCCTGTGGTTTTTCACCGTGCTCTGATTTATTCAGGTAGAATATCCTGAGGCCGCTGGGCAGTTCCTCAGCCTCACCCTTTTGGGTGTCGAATTCCTTTACGAGCGCTTCGGCAGCTTTTTTAGCTTCCTCTTCCCGCTTATTGATTTCGTCGAAATAGGCGGTGAGTACTTTTACAGCATCGAAATTTTTAGCTTCTTTACCATTGCGGATAATGGTTACCTTACTCATAACCACATCGTCTACCGGCCTGTTCTCTCCGGGTGAAGTTTTTGTGTTGGCTATGGAATCCACAATCTCCAGCCCTTCGACAACCTTACCGAATACGGTATGTCTGCCATTGAGGTGCGGAGTAGGAGCATGAGTGATAAAAAACTGGCTGCCATTGGTTCCGGGGCCGGCATTGGCCATAGACAGTATACCTTTGTCATCGTGTTTGAGGGAATCTACGAATTCATCTTCAAATTTATAACCTGGACCACCTTTTCCTGTACCTGTAGGGTCTCCTCCCTGGATCATAAAGTCTTTGATAACGCGGTGAAAAGTGACCCCGTCATAATATTTTTTCTTCTTGAGACTGTCAGAAACAAAAGGATTGGTGCCTTCGGCCAGTGTAATGAAGTTGGCCACCGTTACCGGGGTCTGGTTATAATACAACCGCAGAACCATTTCTCCTTTGTTGGTTTCTATGTCGGCAAAGATACCATCGCCGAGATCAGCATGTTTGCCGCTTTTACATCCCAGGGTTACCAGGGCAATAAGTAGAAAAGCTACATTGATTTTTTTCATGGATATTACTGTTTGTTTATAATTTTAGTTGCTCAATCGCGAAAAATATATGTACAGAACCGAGGCACAAAAATAGTTTTTTAAACGGATTATCACGATTACGGATCAGAATCGTTTGTTTCGGCCCCGGCTTCTTCATTGCCGATGTGCCCGGGAGCTGTTTCCAGGATATCGATGAGGCTTATCGTACTTTTTACCGGTATATTGACACCGATCCTGTTTTCATCTCCGTGATAACCGAAGGCCAGGGAAGAAGGGAACATAAAAGTGGCCGTCTCTCCTTTTTTGAGTAGTTTGACGGCAGTTCGCAGTCCGGGGAAAAGATCTTCCTTGTCTACTTTATAACGGATATTACCTATTTCTTCACTACTGTATATGATACTGTCATTGAGATAACGGATATCGTAGTTGATCAGGATAAGGTCGTCTGCTTTCGGACGATACGAAGTTTCCGTATTTTTTTTAATGTAATGGTACCAGTAGCCATTGGGAGAGGCTATATAGGTGTGGATACTGTCCTTTTTTATCAGTTCTTCGATGAATTTCTGTTCTTTTTCCAGTAATTCCCTGTTTCGTTCCACGGATTTTTTAAAAAACTCCCCGGTTTTCACGGTAACAGGCCTTCGTGCCTGGGGTTCGTTACAGGCGCAAAAGAGAAATAAAAAGAGTAAAACAGGGCATATAGGCGATGTTTGCCGCCTTATCAGTGAAATTATGCTGTTTTTGTCGCCGTATTTCATGTAGTAAGCTGTTCTTTGTAATTGTCCAGGAGTTCGCGGAATTTTGCAATGGTTTCCTCCATGGAGAGATCGCTTCTTCCCCCCGCGGCATTGATATGTCCTCCGCCGTTAAAGTGTTCGCGGGCTACCTCGTTTACCGAGAAATCACCTACCGAACGCAGGGAGATCTTGATAAAATCTTCTTGTGTATCCGCTATGAAAATAACCGAGAAACGTACATCTTTGAGCGATAGCCCATAGTTTACAAAACCTTCCGTATCTCCTTTTTTAAAGCCGAATTGTTCCAGTTCGCTTCTGCTCAGGGTAATGTAAACCGTATTGTATTCTTCCAGTAAAACCAGGTTTTTCAGGGCACATCCGAGCAAATGCAGACGACTCAGTCCATTGGTGTCGTATACGGCACTGTGAATATCCGAATTTTCTGCTCCGCGGTCCATGAGGTCCGCAACTACCCGGTGTGTGATACTGGTTGTAGAAGGGAAACGAAAAGAACCTGAGTCGGTCATGATCCCGGTGTATAAACAGGTGGCAATATTCTTGTCGATCTTATTCCGGTGCCCGAGGGTGTCGATAAAATGATAAATCATTTCACAGGTCGACCCCATCTTCGGATCGGAGTACACATAGGTGGCATAGTCATCCGGTTGCTCGTGGTGATCGATCATGACAAAAGCAGCTTCGCTTTTTTTCAGGGTGGGTTTCATGTCTTCTACCCGGTCCAGGGCGTTGAAATCGAGCGTAAAAATAAGATCGGCATTTTCGATCAGGCTTTTGGCTGCTTTTCTTTTGGAATCGAACTTAAGCACACTTTCACTTCCGGGCATCCACTTCAGGAAATCCGGATATTCGTTGGGCGAAATAACCACGGCGTTATGACCGAGGATATTGAGGTAGTGATATACGGCCAATGCCGCACCGATAGCATCGCCATCCGGGTTTTTGTGCGGTACGATTACGATGTTCTTGGGCGAGGCAAGCACCTCGCCGAGCTCTTGTATGTTTGTATTCATAAGGGGCTAAGATACGATTTATACTGATTTGGTTCTTTTTAATTCTGTAATGAAATTTTCACATTCTTCTGTCTTTACAGCTGCAAAGATACGTTATACGATACACCGGGATGTTTTTACCGGAAAATCCGGGTTTGGGATTGTCCGGAGGAGAACGGAAGTCATATTTTTAATATATATCCGGAGTGCCGGCCCTGAGCGATGTTACTATTTTGACACATTCTACCGCTTCTTTGACATCGTGTACCCGGAGTATATGCGTGCCTTTAAGCAGTGCCACCGTGTTCAGGGAGGAGGTGCCGTTCAGCGCTTCCGGAGGCGTAATGCCCAGAAGTTTGTACACCATGGATTTTCGGCTTATTCCCGTAAGTACCGGAAGTCCGAGGCGATGTAACAGTTCCAGTTTATTCATGAGTTCGTAGTTGTGCTCCAGGGTCTTTGCAAAACCAAACCCGGGATCGATAATAATATCGTTGATCCCTGAATTTCGGGCCTCTGCGATTTTTTCGGAGAAATAATAAATAACCTCCCTGGTAATATCCGTGTATTGCGGGGCTTGTTGCATATTCTGGGGAGTGCCTTTCATGTGCATCATAATATAAGGAACCTGTAAACCGGCTACAGCAGGGATCATTTGGTCGTCAAGGTTTCCGGCCGAGATGTCGTTGATCATAGCTGCTCCTTCTTCTACACAGGCCCGGGCAACGTTGGCCCGAAAGGTATCTGTCGATATCAGGATTTCCGGAAATTCCCGGACCAGCATGGCAACTACGGGGACAATGCGCCGAAGCTCTTGATCCTCACTGATATGTGCCGCCCCGGGACGGGAACTGTAGGCCCCGATATCTATAAAATCCGCACCTGCGTTCAACATTTTTTCCGTACGGCGAAGTATATCATCCCGGTCTTTATACTGCCCGCCGTCATAAAAGGAATCCGGGGTAATGTTCAGGATGCCCATGACCCTGGGCGTAGAAAGATCGATCAGTTTCCCTCTGCAATTTATGGTTATCGGTTTTCCGGTGTTCATTCGTGTTGTATTTTTAGCGGGCACTAACCCGCAGGTGGAGTACTATGCGTTTGTTTTACGGCTGCCTTCGGTTTATATCCATACGTTACTTTATTCCTGAAAGGAAGAAGCAAATATCAAAAAAATATCCCGTCTCCTTTGCCGGGAATAAGACGAAATTTCCGGCCGGGAGTTGAGCAATTCAAAAAATTAAGCGAAATTTACCCAAAATACAATCAAAAGCATGCACGATACCTCAAAACAATACGACGAAGTTATAGCGACGTGTCGGGAGTTGTTCGTTAATAAAATGAAAGATTACGGAAGTGCGTGGCGTATATTACGCCTGCCTTCGCTTACCGATCAGATATTTATCAAAGCCCAGAGAATACGAAGTTTACAGGAAAAGAAGACCCGGAAAGTAGAAGAAGGAGAAGCCTCTGAGTTTATCGGGATCATCAACTATTCGGTCATGGCCCTTATCCAGATCGACAGGGGGATTGCCGACCAGCCGGATCTCGGTACGGAGGATGCTGCTGCACTTTACGACGAGAAGATAGCAGAGACCAAAAATCTTATGGAAGCCAAAAATCACGACTATGGCGAAGCGTGGCGCGATATGCGCGTAAGTTCCCTGACCGACCTGATCCTGCAGAAACTTCTCAGGGTCAAGCAGATCGAGGATAATAAGGGGAAAACCCTGGTGAGTGAAGGGATAGGTGCCAATTATCAGGATATGATAAACTATGCGGTATTTGCATTGATCCTGTTAAGGGAATAGCCCTGATGTACGTAGCAGTGCTGTGAAAAGAATGACATCAACACGTGTTTTATTCCGGAAAAATGCGTGCTACTATTTGCACACGACTTAATATGAATTTGTCAGCATGAAATACATAGTAAATTTTTCCAGGACCGTAGTCGGTATCCTGTTTATCATCAGCGGAGCAATAAAGTTGAACGATCCGGTAGGATTTTCCTTTAAGCTTGAGGAATATTTTGGCGCAGATGTGCTCAATCTGCCCTTTTTAACCCCGTATGCACTCGGTATAGCACTTTTTCTTGTTGTTTTTGAAGTGCTGCTCGGTGTGATGCTGTTATTGGGGTACAAAAGGAAGTTTACGGTATGGAGCCTGTTTCTTATGATCGTCTTTTTTACATTTCTGACGTTCTATTCGGCTTACTTCAATAAGGTGACGGATTGCGGATGTTTCGGGGATGCGGTGAAGCTTACACCATGGGAATCTTTTACCAAAGACGTTATTCTGTTGTTTTTGATACTGCTACTCTTTGCCGGGCAAAGGTATATCCGTCCTTTTCCATCGGGTAAAGTCGGCCTGGCAGGTACTGTAATAGCCCTTTTGGCCTGCGTACTATATGCCAATCATGTCCTCAATCATCTACCGGTAGTGGATTTCCGGCCGTATAAAATAGGTGCGAATATTGAGGAAGGGATGATTGTGCCGGAAGGAGCTCCGAAGCCTGTTTATGAATATTCCTGGAAGTTTCGTGTAGACGGTGAGGAAAAAATAATTAAGACAACAGGCGAATACCCTTCGGTAGACGGGGAATTTATAGATGTGGAAACTGAAGAAATACAAAAGGGTTACGAACCTCCGATACACGATTTTACCATAGAGCAGGAGGGAGAGGATTTTACGGAAGAGATGCTGTCTGAAGATAAATTGGTTATGGTTATAGCCTACGATCTCAGGAAATCCAGTGCAGAAGGGTTGCAAAAAATAAAGGAAGCTACGGATCGGGCTGTTGCAGACGGGTATAAAGTTATAGGAATGTCTGCCTCGGATAGCAGGGTAACACAGCCTGTCATTGACCAATACAAGCTGGACTTCCCGTTTTACTTTACGGATGCTACCACACTCAAGACCATAGTAAGGTCTAATCCGGGGATACTGAAACTCCACAGCGGAACTATCGTTCAAAAATTGCATTTTAACGATGCTGAAGACCTCGAAACCAGGTAAAATATGAACGGGTCTGAAATATTATATTAACTTTGTAAGGTTGCCTTAAGGTCACAGGATATAAACGCTCCGCCGTGAAGAAAAGGCAGCTTATTTTACGGGATGCGGCTGGAGATACCGCATGCCGGACGACAAACAAAAACTGCTATGAAAAAGAAGATTATGGTCGTACTCTTTACGGCCTTTACTGTGGTGCTCTCTGCCCAGACCCGTGAATTTTCCGGGGAAGCCCTGACCGATGTGTTTCTTACGACGGCAGGCAAGGACATAACGCTTTCCGAGATCCTTGAAGCCAACAAGGGGAAGACCCTTTTTATCGACATATGGGCCTCCTGGTGTAAGGATTGTATAGAAAGTGTCCCGAAATTAAAAACACTACACGAAAAGTACGAAGATGTAACCTTTGTTTTTTTGTCCCTGGATCGCAGTGTGGAAGGCTGGGAAAAAGGCCTTGCAAAATACGAACTCAACTACGGGCAGCACTATTATATCAAAGCGGGATGGAAAGGAAGTCCGTTTTGCAAATCGATAAAACTCGATTGGATACCCCGCTACCTCGTAGTAAACCCGGAAGGGAAAATAGAACTCTTCAAAGCTATTGAAACTGACGATACACAATTAATAAATACCTTAAACCAAACCATACAATGAGAAAAAAAATTGTTGCCGGAAACTGGAAAATGAATAACGATTTAGGACAAACCGAAGAATTATTGTCCAAACTTCTCAAAAAAATGCCCGATACCGAAGCTGAGGTGATGGTGGCACCTGCCTTTACCAATCTCAGGGTGGCTTTCGATACGTTGAGCCAAAGCCCTGTGGAAGTTATTGCGCAGAATATGCACTTTGCGGAAAACGGAGCATATACCGGTGAGGTATCTGCAGAGATGTTAAAAAGTGTGGGAATTCAGACCGTTATTCTCGGACACTCCGAAAGAAGAGCATACTTCAATGAGACCGATGAGACCCTGGCCAAAAAGGTAGATACGGCATTGCAGCACGATATGACCATAGTGTTCTGTTTTGGTGAAGAACTCGAAGACCGTAAGGCAGGTAAACACTTTGACCTGGTAGAAAGTCAGCTGAAAAAAGCCCTGTTTCATCTCAAAGCTTCTGCGTGGAAGAGTATCGTGTTGGCTTACGAACCGGTATGGGCTATCGGAACCGGGGAAACTGCTTCTCCCGAACAGGCACAGGAAATGCATAAGTTCATCCGGGAGACTATTGCTTCCAATTACAGCGAGAAAGTAGCGGACGGAGTATCTATCCTTTACGGAGGAAGTGTAAAACCGGATAATGCCAAGGAAATTTTCTCTCAGCCCGATGTAGATGGAGGACTTATCGGAGGGGCATCTCTGAAAGCCAAGGATTTTATCTCGATTATAGAAGCTGTACAGGCTTAACCTCCCTGGAGAAATCAGTACTAATATACCATGCTGCCTAAAAACTTTAGGTGGCTTTTTTTATAATATGAAGTGTTGCCCCTGCGGAGTATATGGAACCGCCGGGTGGCATAACGTTTACGGAACCGGAATTCTTAAATCTGCGGATAGATTTGTACTGTGTTTGAAGAAGCCGTTGTATTTTTGCGGTCAAATGAAAAAAAACGGATGGATATACTGTATATAGCTTGTGACTTTAAGGTAAAGCCGGTACAACCCGGAACGGAGATCCTTATTGCGGAATTGGGAGAAGCCGGATTTGAGAGTTTTGTGGAAAACGAAGAGGGGGTGATCGCCTACATTCCCAAGAGTGAATGGAAAGCTTCCTGTCTCGATGATATATATATCCTTCAAAGCGGAGAATTTGAAGTTACCTGCAAAACAGAAGAAATAGCCCAGGTCAACTGGAATGAAGAATGGGAAAAGAATTTTCAGCCCATAGCGGTGGATGGTGTTTGTACGGTCCGTGCTCCTTTTCACGAAGTGCCTTCCACCAGGTATGATATTATTATCGAACCCAAAATGAGTTTTGGTACCGGGCATCATGAAACGACGCACATGATGATCCAGCATCTGCTGAAGCTTGATCTGAAAGGGAAAAAGGTACTCGATATGGGGAGTGGTACCGGGGTGTTGGCGATACTTGCCGAAAAACGGGGTGCTGAGGCTGTTGATGCCGTAGATATCGATAATTGGTGCTATCTCAATGCACTCGAAAATGTGGAACGCAATCAATGTCGTGCTGTTTCCGTATTCGAAGGGGATGCCACTGTCCTTGAGGGTAGAACCTACGAAGTCATCATTGCAAATATCAACCGTAACATCCTGCTCGAAGATATACCGGTGTATGTGTCCTGTCTGCAACCTGGAGGAACACTGTTGTTGAGCGGTTTCTACAAAGAAGATATGCCTGTTATCGAAGAACTCTGTGTGAAGTTTTCATTAAGTTTTGTAGAAAACCTCGAAAGAAATCGTTGGGTAGCCGTACAGTATAAATACGAAAACGTGTAAGTTTTTTATATAGAAAACCGGTGAAAGGTATCGAAAGCAAGGTCAAAGACATGGCTTGTAAAAGTTACGAAAGCGATGAGATGGCGGAAAGATTACAGGCTATGCGGACCAGACATGAACTTTGCAAATAATTTTGTTTAATTTTGTATAAGAGTGGTTTACATCTTATCTTTATAGCAATGCATACGAAAGAGAAAATATACGTGAAAGAGGATTTTTGTGCGGCTTTGAAAAAAACAGGACTTTTTATGACTTCCGGTCACGGAGAAACAGAGACTCTGGAAGAAGTTCTGGTCGAAGAGGACGTGCTGAAGCAAAATGAGATTGTACTGTATAACGATGATGTCAATACATTCGATTATGTTATAGAAACGCTGATCGATGTTTGTGATCATTCGCCGGAACAGGCAGAACAGTGCTCTATCATTGTGCACTACAAAGGAAAATGTACGGTTAAAACAGGTCCTTACGAAGATCTGAGACCCCGTTGCTCCATGTTGCTCGATGCGGGCCTGAGTGCGGAAATCGTATAAAGACGTCTCCCGGGCTTTATTTTGTGTCCGGAGTTTGTAGTGCTTTAAACAATCCGAATGCCTTGAACAGGTGAAACAGCCCTGGCAGAATGAGTACGGATCCGGCCAGAAGGGCATAAGCTATGGAGTTTATCACTGCTTCTCCTGCCATATTCTCATAAATACTTACCGGCCCTTCCGTTGTGATGATCAACTCCGGAAAATTGGACTGAGCCCAGGCACCGAGCATCAGGAATACCTGTATGGCTACAATAATCCTGATCAGTACTTTCTTCCCTTTGGAAAGATAGATCCAGATAGGAACAAGAAGTGAAGCAGCCAGTAGCACCAGGAATATGCTCAGTATATTGTCGAAAAAGTGATCGATAAAAACCTCCTCGGCATAAAAGCCATAACCGAAGATCAGCAGACTGCTTAGCGCTACGGATATATTGGCTTTTCTGGCCTTTCTGATAAACAAACGCTGTTCTTCTCCCGAAGTTTCCCCGACCAGGAAGATCGCAGACAGGAAAGCGACAAGCGATGTGATAAAGATACCCATAAGCAGTGATGTGATATTAAACCAGGGCATGATATACGCTTCGGTGAAACTGTGATTTTCGATTTCCGATACCGGGATCAGTTTTCCTGCAATAAGAGCTCCTGCACTGATGCCCAGCAGAAACGGAGCGATGATACTGGAATATTGGAAAAGCTTGTTATATATGTTTTGCGACCCGTCTGTTACCGCATCGTAATGCCGGAAAACAAAAGCAGTCCCGCGAACCACAATACCGAAGAGCAGCAGTGTAAGCGGAATGTGAAGCTGGGTAGTAATAATGTAATAGTAGTTCGGAAAAGCGATCCACATGATAACGATGACAATAATAAGCCATACGTGATTGGCTTCCCAGACGGGACCGATGATCTGATATGCTATTTTTTTGGTCACTTTTTTGTGTTCCCTTGACGATAAAAGCTCCAGTATACCCACGCCAAAATCAGCTCCGCCGAAAATGAGGTAGAAGTATATGGCAACGAACAGAAATAGAAATACTACGACAGTCATTACAGATCATTTTGGCGGTTAAACACAGTAATTTGTCTTCCCATCAGCCAGCTGACGGCCAGTGCAAGTGCTATATAGAGGGCGATAAAAATGAAGAGGCTGTATTCGATACCATCCATAGGGGTTACCGAGTCTTTAGTGCGCATGATATTATATATCACCCAGGGTTGGCGGCCTACTTCCGTAACGATCCAACCGGCTTCCACGGCGATGAATCCCAACGGGGCGGCGATGGCAAATACCAGCCAGAACCAGCGTTTCCGTAACAGGGATTTCTTTCGGGTACTGATAAAAAATACGATGGCCAGCAGCGCGAGAATGGTGCCCAATCCCACCATCAGTTGAAAGGCATAATGTGTAATAGCCACCGGTGGAAGATCTTCCTCCGGAAAGTCGTTCAGTCCCTTGACTTCCGCATCAAAATCGCCGAAAGCGAGGAAAGAGAGCATTTTAGGGAGTTCGATTTTGTGTGTTACTTCTTTGCGTTCTTCATCGACAATTCCCCCGATGTATAGCGGAGCTCCCTTTTGCGTCTCGTAATGAGCCTCCAGGGCAGCCAGTTTTATCGGTTGCCTTACCGCGATATCCTTGGCCGAGATATCACCGCTTATGGGTTGTAAAAGTGCAGCTACGGCTCCGAAAGTGATGGCTATGGTAAAAGCTTTCCGGTGTGTGGCAATATTCCTCCTGAGGTATATCTGCCAGGCATGTATCCCGGCAACGGCAAAACCCGTTGCGGTAAAGGCGGCCAGGACCATGTGCAGGGCCTGTGAGAACCAGGCTTCGTTAAAGAAAGCTTTTACGGGATCTATATGGAGGAATTTCCCGTTGATATATTCGAACCCGGAAGGAGCATTCATCCAGCCATTTGCAGACACCACCAGAATACCTGAAGTTACCCCGGAAATACCGATGATAAGTCCTGTAAACCAGTGAAACCACTGGTTTTTTATTTTTTTCCATCCGTAGAGGTAGAAACCGAGTGCGATGGCTTCTACAAAGAAAGCCGCTCCTTCGAGAGAAAACGGCATTCCTATTATCGGTCCGGCATGAAGCATAAATTTCGGCCAGAGCAGCCCGAGTTCAAAAGACAATATGGTTCCCGATACGGCCCCGGTAACAAAGAAAATAGCCACGCCTTTCTGCCAGGCCTTGGTGAGCGACAGATAGGCCTTGTCTTTTGTCTTTAACCATTTGTAGTGCGATACTACCATAAAGAACGGCATGACCATGCCTATACAGGCAAAAACAATGTGAAAGATCATTGAAACGGCCATTTGCAAACGGGCTGCATCGAGTGTTTCCATAGGAGGGAATTTACCATACAAATTTACGGTTTTGCATGTATAATTCCCCCGGAAATGTGTTAAAGATCCCCGTTTTAGTAAGATAATCCAGGTGTTTTTTTCAGATATTGATCCGTGTGGAGTTGCATGAGTAAAAACATGGCCACATCCGCTTTGGAGATTTTGAGGGTAACCGTTCTGTCATCAGGAGAAAATCCGTGCCTGAAATTCCCCGTAGCCTGTCCGTCCGTAAAAGCGCCGGGCCTTACCAGCGTCCATTTCAGGTTACTTTCCATAACGTATTTTTCTTGCAGTTCATGGTCTTTATACGCACCTTGAAGGTACCAGCCGAACATAATATGTTTCCAGAAAAAATTGAGATTGCCCCTGCTGTCCCCGGCACCTAATGTGCTTTGGCATATCAGTCGTTTTACACCTTGGCTTTGCATTCCTTCGATAATATTCTTGGTGCCTTGTGATCTTACGGTGCCCTTTCTGCCTGATCCGATAACGCAGATAACGGCATCCTGGTTTTTTACGGCCTCTTTTATGGCTTCTTTATCCAGAATGTCTCCTTCAACGGCTCTCAGGTTACGGTGTTGGATTCCCTTCAGGTTCTTTTTGTTACGGGTAAAAGCAGTGACGATGTATCCCAGTGCAAGGGACTCAAGTACCAGAGGCTTACCAATATTCCCTGTAGATCCAAAAATAATGATTCTCATACTTCTTGTTTTTTATTCAAAGTTAAGACGGGAAGTGCCGTACATATAGAATGAACCCGACAGGCTGAAGTTATTTCTTGTGGAAAACGGTGAGAAAACCGGAGGGTGTATACCCGGTGAATTCCTGGAAGGTACGGATAAAATGAGACTGGTCCGAATACCCGTTATCATAGGCAATATCGGTAAGCTTGGTATAATTACGGGCTTGCAACTGTACCATTGCAGACCGGAATCTGCATATCCGGGCATACAGGCGGGGAGAAATGCCTATGTATTCCTTGAACTTCCGCTCAAAGGTCCGCTCGGATATCTGCATGTCGTTTTGCAGTTCCTTTAAAGGTATTTCTCCGTTACTTTGTAACAGACGGGCGGTGGCATAAGAAAACCTGTTGTCTGTTGAGATTGGTTGTTGTCCGGCCAGGTTAAGAAGAAAAATTGTCATGATCTCCAGGCGTTCCTGGATAGATACTGTGGCAGAAAGCTGTTCCCGGGTATATTTGGTATTTACAAACGGGAGCAGTTCAAAATCGATACAGCTGTCCGTAATTTCATTGGCATGGATGCCAAATACAGAACGTATAATGTGCGGGTACAGGATAAAAATAAATGCACTGACCTCACCATACGTAGTGATGTGTATGGGTTTTACGGTCTGTCCGTAAAGAAAAAGAGAGGAGATTTTTTTATCGTTAAGCATAATATCCGTCCCGGAATCAATATACATGATCCCCGGGTAGCCATCCGCAAAAAACGACATGTTATGACGGAGATGCCCGGAGACGTACTCACGGAAAGACAACACCGATTTCACGTAGGGGCGGAGAGCTTCCGGTATCGTATATGTACAATTTATTTCCATGATATTCGGGCAGACGGAATTCAGGATAAAGATATATAACCCAAGTTATAAAAATTGAATCAAACCGACACCGGCCGAAAATAATATTGTTGCCGGTCCGGGAATTCCTGTGCCAGGAGTGCTGTTGTCTATATGTTTTCTGTTCTGTAGGCTCTGCATATATTTTTGTCTGGCCGGCAGGAATAAAGGATAAGAAAAACAGCCTGTATCAAATTAGCACATTGGTATAAGCAAGTTGAAGAATCCGGGTTTAAAAGCTTCCAAACCGTAGCAAACAGCATCAGCTTGAATTATCGATCTATCCTAAACTACTTTGTAAACAGAAGTACCAATGCCTCTGCCGAATCTTTTAATGCCAAAATAAAAGCCTTTAGCGCACAATTTAGAGGTGTGAAGAATATCGAGTTTTTCTATGATCCCCATGATTCATGGCTGCTGCAGTCGCTTTTACGCAAAAAAAAATAGCCTCTCATTTCTGATAGGCTACTTGTTTTCCCGGAGCGGGAGACGAGGTTCGAACTCGCGACATTCAGCTTGGAAGGCTGACGCTCTACCAACTGAGCTACTCCCGCATTAACACCACATTTCTAAACGATGTTGTGGCTTTTTCAATAAGAGCATTTGTGTTAAATGCGGTGCAAATATAAATAATCAGATTCCATTCTTCCAAAGAAAAAATGAGATTTTTTTCGGATTTTTTTAGTGTTTGCGGGCGGTTGCGGTAAATGTTAAAGTATCTTTTTTGTATTCAGATATTTAGAGGAGCTTTACGACCAAGAATAATTTATACAAAAAGATTAACTTTATCTTTGACAAAATTACAATAGTAAAGATTATGGATAAAATCGCTTCGTACACGATACGTCATATCACCGGAGAAGAGACATACCCCGTTCGGCATCCTGTGTTACGTGCCGGTCTCCCGCTTTCCACATGCCGGTTCGAAGGAGATGATGCGACGTCTACCTTTCATGTCGGACTTTATATCGATCAGACACTTGCCGGGGTTGTCACCATGCTCGAAAGCAGACATACACTTTTCGGAGCGGAGCGGCAATTCCAGTTGAGAGGAATGGCCGTATTACCGGAGTTTCAAAAAAAGGGTCTGGGGCAGGTATTGGTCAGAGAGGCGGAAGAGGAAGTGAAAAAACGCGGTGGAAATTTTATATGGATGAATGCCCGGAAAGTTGCTCTTCCTTTCTACGAGAGGCTCGGATATGTTATAACCGGAACGGAGTTTGTCATTAAAACGGCAGGACCGCATTATGTGATGTACAAAATGTGGTGATCTGCAGATGGGCAGTAGTAAAAAAAGTTACTGAACGCGGAAGCAGCTAAAGTTTCCCTTTTTTGGGAACGTGTAAAAAATAAGCCGATGAAAAGAAGAATTTTTATAAAATCCGGAATAATAACCACAACGGCGCTGGGCCTGATTCCTTCGTCCGTATTTGCGGTTCCCGAATACTCTTATGAAGAATTGATAGGTAAAGGAAACCCGAAGCTCTTCGGAGATGCAATCAACCTCAGAAAAGAAGCGTATGAAGCATTTATTGCGATGAAGAAAGCCGCTGCTGCGGAGAATCTGAATATAAAGATAGTGTCGAGTTACCGTGATTTTTTCCGCCAGAAAAGTATATGGGAGCGAAAATACAAGCAATATACGGGAAACGGTATGACACAGGAACAGGCGATCAGCAAAATTATCGAGTATTCCACGATTCCGGGAACTTCGAGACATCATTGGGGAACGGATATCGATATTATCGACAGTAATGCGAAGTACCCGGGGAACGATGTACTCGATCCGGTAAAATTTGAAGGTAAAGGGCCCTTTCGTCCGCTGAAGGTCTGGCTGGATAAAAATGCGGTGACCTATGGTTTTTACCTGGTCTACACCGACCGGCCCGGGCGGAAGGGGTTTAAATACGAACCCTGGCACTACAGTTACCGCCCGTTGTCCTTACCTATGCTCGAAGCCTATAAAGCACTTGATGTAAAACATATAATAACGACGGAGAAAGTTGCGGGAGCTGCACACTTTTCCGATAGTTTTGTACAACGGTATCGCCGGGAAAATATCCTCGATATCAACCCGGATCTTTTGCCCTGAACCAGGGAATAAAAAAGACCCCGCCGGACGGGGCGGGGTCTTAATACTAATTCAATAATCAAAAAAGAAACAAAATTCCTATGCTTTCAGCGCATTTTTAATCAAAGTGGCTGCTTCGGTTGCATTAGACAGTTCGGCATGCTTAAGGGCAGTAAAACCTTTGTCATCTTTAACCCTTAGTTTGGCGCCATTGGCAATCAGCATTTTTATGATCTCCGTTTTGTTGTAGCGTGCAGCGTACATCAAAGGTGTCATTCCACCTGATTTTTCGTTGATATCGCTTCCGAGTTCGATGAATTTCCTCACGGTTTCGGTGTCGCCCTTGGAAATGGCCAGGCACAACGGGCTGACATTCGGTGTTTTGGAAACTTCGACCTTGTAGTTCTTAAATGGTTTTTCCGGAGATGCAAAAGAAGAAGTTCCGAAAGTTACCATAACGATTCCTGCTAAAATGAGAGCTGTTTTTTTCATGATGATGTGATATTAAAAAGTTGAAAACGGTTTGTTATAATTTATTTGTTTTTGATGTAAAGCGCTTTTGATTAATAGACGACGTCAGATCCTTTTTGTTACACTAAAAATGCTTTAATAACAAAAAATTAACAAAATCAGGTGTTATAACTGTCTTAATGTTAAAAAACAGGCTGTTTGATGTCCTTTTTTTAGTGATTTTTGATGTTTGACGGTAGTTTTCATTGTGGAAGATAAATTTTCAAATTGTAAGTAAAAACGGAGAAAATACTTCAAAAAAAAAGCCCCGTCATTCCGACAGGGCTTTACAGCTAATCAAATAATAAAATATGAGACCACAATCTCATGATTCTAAAGCCTTTTTAAGTACGGCTATAGCATCCGTCGCATTGGACAACTCGGCATGCTTGAGTGCTGTGAAGCCTTTGTCGTCCTTGATTTTTAATTTTGCACCGTTGGCAATAAGGAGTTTAATGATCTCTGCTTTGTTGTAACGTGCGGCATACATAAGTGGGGTCATCCCCCTGGATTTTTCGTTGACGTTGCTGCCGAGCTCGATAAATTTTTTAACCGTGGCAATGTCTCCTTTGGAAATAGCAAGACAAAGCGGACTTACCTTGGTGATTTCCGTGACTTCGATTTTATAATTTCCAAGAGGTTTTTCCGGAGATGCAAAAGAAGATTTTCCGAAAGTTAGCATAACGATTCCTGTTAATATAAGAGCTGTTTTTTTCATGATGTATATGTTTTATACGATGACGTATGTATTGTAAAAAATGAATGAATTGATGTTGTAAAAGCGCTTTGTTTAAGAGACGACAAGAAATCGGCTTTGTTACAAATGATTATTTTTATAACATAATATTAACAAATATCAGGGAGGATCACTTATGAAGATTTAAAAACCGGAATTGTTTTTATTTTGTTGAAAATTAGTTTTTTAATTTTTGTTTTTGCCCCGTTGGGCTTCTGTGAGTACGATTTTTAAAGCCCGGAAAATTTCATAAAATTTATGAACTATGCTTCTTATCTTAACAACAATACACCTTTTGTTTATCGATAGTATTCGTACCTTTGTATCTCTGGCCCCGGAGGCCTGTTTACTTCGTACGCTATAATTGTTTAAACAGAAATACAGAACATGAATAAAAAAGTTTTATTGATGATCCTGGACGGATGGGGAAAATCTCCCGACCCCAAGATCTCCGCAATAGATAATGCGAATACTCCTTTTATAGATGCTCTCTATAAGAAATACCCTAATGCAAATCTCCTTACGGACGGAATGAATGTGGGGCTTCCGGAGGGACAGATGGGAAACAGTGAAGTAGGGCATATGAACCTCGGTGCGGGGCGGATTGTCTATCAGGACCTCGCACGCATCAATATGGCAGTGGAAGAAGGTACATTGGCAGAAGAGCAGGTGCTGTTAGATGCGTTTGACTATGCGAGGAAGAAGGAAAAAAATGTACATTTTCTCGGGTTACTCAGTGACGGCGGGGTGCATTCGCATATCAACCACCTGAAAGGATTACTGGATGCTTCCGATGCTTTCGGGCTGGAGAAAGTATATGTTCATGCCTTTACCGACGGGAGAGACGTGGATCCCCGAAGCGGAAAAGGATTCGTATCGGACATACAGCAGTACTGCCGTAAAAAAAATGCTACTCTGGCAACGGTAACAGGACGTTATTATGCCATGGACAGGGACAAAAGATGGGAGCGGGTGAAGTTTGCATACGATGCGCTGGTTAACGGTATCGGGTATGTCACTGACGACCTGGTGGAAGGAATACAGGAGAGTTATGACAACGGTGTGACCGACGAATTTATCAAACCGCTTATTGCCGATGACGGTAATGGCGAACCGGTGACTAATATTCAGCAGGGAGACGTGGTAATATTTTTCAATTTCCGTACGGATCGCGGGCGACAGCTTACTCAGGCCCTGACCCAACAGGATTTTCACGAACAGAATATGCATAAACTCAACCTGTATTTCGTAACGATGACCAACTACGATGATACTTTTGAGAATATCCATGTGATATATGATAAGGATAATATCAGGAAGACGCTCGGAGAGGTACTTTCCGAAGCCGGTAAAAAGCAGATCCGGATTGCCGAGACCGAAAAATATCCGCATGTTACCTTTTTCTTTAACGGAGGAAGAGAAGCTCCTTTCGATGGAGAAAAGCGTATTTTATGTCCGTCCCCCAAAGTGGCGACATACGACCTGCAACCGGAGATGAGTGCCTATGATATTCGCGATGCCATTGTGCCGGAACTGAAAAAAGGAGAAGTAGATTTCGTATGTCTCAATTTTGCAAATCCGGATATGGTAGGGCATACCGGGGTCATGGAGGCTGCGATAAAAGCTTGCGAAACTGTAGACGAATGTGCACAGGCAGTAGTGACAGCCGCTTCCGAAAACGGGTATACATCGATAATCATAGCAGATCACGGAAACTGTGATACCATGGTCAACCCGGATGGCAGCCCCAATACGGCACATACCACCAATCCGGTTCCGGTGATCCTGGTGGATGAAAATATCAAAGAAATACACAACGGAATACTCGGAGATATAGCACCTACCATCCTGAAACTGATGGGAGTGTCTCAACCGGAAGAAATGACCCGGAAGCCACTGGTTTAAGGCCGGGACAATACTTAAAAGGTATCGGACGAAGGTTCGGTACCTTTTTCCTTTTTAAGGAGGGGACGTAACTTTTAACATCAATACACCAAAAGGAATATAAACTTCATTATATTTGTATCTATATATCAATAAGCTTATGTTTTTATTTATCAGCGGTCCGGAAATACTTTTTATTCTCTTTATCGTAGTGATGGTATTCGGAGCCGATAAGATTCCCGAAATAGCCAAAGGACTCGGTAAGGGCATGCAGCAGCTTAAAAATGCCACAAACGACATCAAAGCTGAAATACAGAAGAGTGCTGAAAAACAGGGTATAGACAGTAACCTTACCAAAGATTTGAATGACGAAATAAATAAAGTAAAAGATGATATAGACGATATTTCGGGGTCTATAAAAAGACAACTCTGATGATTATTTCCTGGCCGGAATGGGATAAGGGCCTCGTGATATATATCAATCAACTGGGAAATGCCGATTGGGATATCTTCTGGGGTTTTTCAACCAGTATCATGGCATGGACGCCTTTGTACCTCGCCTTTCTTTTCGTAGCCCTTAAAAGCTTTACCCGCAGAAGGGCTTTTGCCGTTATCACTACCATATTATTTGCACTTGCATTGACGCTGCTTTGTACGGAAATCGTAAAGGAGATCGTACAGCGCCCCCGTCCTGTAAACGATCCGGAAGTTGCCGGCAATCTGCGCTTGATCATTAAAGGCTACGGTTATAGTTTTTTCTCCGGGCATGCCTCCAATTCCATGGCTATTACCACCTTGTTCATCTGTTTTATGCGAAAAAGGCAACGCTGGGTATATGCTATATGCCTCTGGCCGCTCTTATTCGGAGTGAGCAGGCTGTACTTCGCCGTACATTACCCTATAGATGTTTTGGTGGGCTGGACAGCAGGTTTTCTTATCGGTATGGGCATATACCTCTACATGGGACGAACACTTCTACATTACGCGGCATATCGTGAGACCGTCCCGCACAGGCAGTAAAATGGTCTCCACTCTGGGGTCATTTTTCAGTTTTTCATTGTATTCCAGCAACGCCATCGTGCTTTTGTCATTGGGTTTTACCGGTTCGACGACCTTGCCGCTCCACAGTACATTGTCTGAGAGTATAAGTCCGCCCGGATTCATCTTCGTAATGACCAGGTCAAAATACTCCTGGTAATTCTCTTTGTCCGCATCGATAAACACAAGATCGAACCCCGTATCGAATGTTGGTATGATATCGAGGGCATTTCCCGTATGTTGTATGATGCGGTCGCCAAACCCACTGCGGTCAAAATACCTGCGTTGCAGATCGTGGAGTTCTTCGTTGATATCTATCGTATGCAATTCCCCGTCCTCTTGTAGCCCTTCAGCCATACAGATAGCCGAATATCCGGTATAGGTGCCGATTTCGAGAATGTACCGGGGTGATTTGAGCTTGGAGATCAGGCTTAGTAACCTGCCCTGGAAATGCCCGCTGAGCATCCGGGGCCTGAGCACTTTGAGATGTGTTTCCCGGTCGAGTTCTTTCAACAGTTCGGGTTCGTCCTGGGTGTGGTTTTCGACGTAGTTTTCGAGGATTTCGGATATAAAATGCATACGTGGTCTTTTTTACAAATATAAGAGATAACAGAAGGTTCCGCACCATATACCCTACACTTAAGAGAAAGAATACTTTCCGGTTACAGGGATGTCCATATTGCTTAGAAATGTTTACTTTTACCGAAACTAAAAATAATGCAATTTCAGAATACAAGGGCATTTGCGCAGGAAATGGATGCCCGTGATCCTCTCAAAACCTACAAAAGGGAGTTTATCTTTCCCGAAGTAAACGGCAGGCCGGTGATTTACTTTACCGGAAACTCACTGGGATTACAACCCAAAAGAACCCGGAAATACGTTGATGAGGTGATGACAGACTGGGCAGAACTGGCCGTAGAAGGTCATTTTCAGGCCGGAAAACCCTGGTGGGATTATCAGGAACGTTTTGCAGTGCCCCTGAGTGCTGTTGTAGGCGCACAGCCTTCGGAAGTTACCGTAATGAATACCCTCACGGTAAACCTGCACCTGTTGATGGTATCGTTTTACCGGCCTGCTGCGGGCCGCTATAAGATCCTTTGCGAAGCCAAAGCGTTCCCGAGCGATCAGTATATGCTACAGAGCCAGGTAAAATTTCACGGTTTTTCTCCGGAAGATGCTATAGTGGAGATCGGGAAAAGAGAAGGAGAGCACCATATACGCACCGAGGATATTCTGGATAAAATTGCTGAGATCGGCGATGAACTCGCCCTGGTCCTTATAGGAGGCGTCAATTATTATACCGGGCAGGTTTTTGATATGGAAGCCATAACCCGTGCCGGACATCGTGCCGGGGCCATGGTAGGCTGGGATCTTGCCCATGCTGCCGGAAATGTAAAACTGAAACTGCACGATTGGGATGTGGATTTTGCCGCATGGTGCAGCTATAAATATATGAACAGCGGGCCCGGAAACGCTTCCGGGGCATTTATACACGAAAAGCATCATCAAAACAAGGAGCTTCCCAGATTTGCCGGTTGGTGGGGACATAACAAAGAACGTCGTTTTCTGATGGAACCCTCGTTCGATCCCGTTCATGGAGCAGACGGATGGCAGGTGAGTAATCTCCCTGTCCTTTCGCTGGCGCCCTACCTGGCTTCGGTAGAAATGTTTGCCGAGGTCGGAATGGATGCGCTGATAGCCAAAAGAGATGTACTGACCGCTTATCTCGAATACATATTGCGCGAAGTAGATGCGCAGACATTTGGCGAATTTGAGATCATCACACCCGATAAACCCGGGGAACGAGGATGTCAGCTTTCGGTCTTACTGCATGGTCAGGGCAGACCTTTATTCGATTATCTGATGAAGAACGGGGTTGTGACAGACTGGAGGGAACCAAACGTCATAAGACTGGCTCCGGCACCTTTTTACTGCTCCTTTGAAGATATGTACGAATTCGGAAAAATTCTCAAAAAAGGTATCGATACCTTACAAACCACATAATGACACGAATTCCGGTTACTGCAGTGCATACGAAACACGACCGGGATTAACCCTAAACAGAACGCATGCAGGAGTCAAAAAATATAGCTGTCGTAGGCAGTGGACTGGTCGGATCTTTACTGGCCATATACCTGAGAAACAGAGGACATGAAGTAGATGTGTACGACAGGAGGCCGGATATACGCACCATAGAATTTTCCGGACGCTCCATAAATCTGGCCATGTCCCTGCGTGGATGGCTGGCCCTGGAAGAAGTAGGGGTAGCAGAGGAAGTGAAAAAGCTGGCTATACGTATGGATAAGAGGGCTATTCACCTACCGGGAAAACCTTTGTATTTTCAACCCTACGGAAAAGAGGGCGAAGCCATTTATTCCATTTCAAGAGGAGTACTCAACAAAAAAATGATAACACTTGCGGAAAAAGCCGGTGCACGTTTTATATTCGAGTCCAAGGTGTGGGACGTGGATCTCGATGAAGCCGCAATTCATACCGGTAAATCCGAAAACGAATCGAGGATGTCTGCCCGTTATGACCATATTTTCGGAGCAGACGGGGCTTTCTCCAGGGTACGTCATAAAATGCAGCGCCAAAGCCGGTTCAACTACGCTCAGGAATTCCTGAATACAGGGTATAAGGAGCTGACCATACCAGCTAATGCCGATGGTTCGCATAAACTGGAAAAACATTCCCTGCATATCTGGCCGCGTGGAGCATTCATGCTCATAGCACTTCCCAATCTGGACGGTAGTTTTACCTGTACGCTCTTCATGCCATTTGAAGGAGCGCATTCTTTTGAAAGTCTGGACAGTGATATCAAGGTGCAGCAGTTTTTTGAAAAACATTTTCCGGATGTAGTGGAAGATATCCCCAGCCTGTTAAAAGAATTTTTCCGGAATCCGACCAGTGCCCTGGTAACGATCAAATGTTTTCCATGGGCATATTCCGATAAGGTAGCCCTGGTAGGGGATTCGGCCCATGCCATCGTACCTTTTTACGGTCAGGGCATGAATGCGGGGTTTGAAGACATCCGCGTTTTGAATAACCTGATGAATGTGCATGAAAATGACTGGCACAGTATCTTCAGACAGTACGAGAGCGAACGTAAACCCAATACGGATGCTATTGCCGAACTCAGTTTCCGGAATTTTATGGAAATGAGTACCAAAACTGCCGATCCGCAGTTCATACTACGAAAAAAGATAGAGGGCCGGTTTGCGGCAAAACACCCGGATAAATGGGCGCCGCTGTACAGCCGTGTGACATTTTCCGAACGTCCTTATGCCGAGGCCCTTGCCGAAGGGGACAGGCAACGGGCTATTATGGATCGCATTATGGAAATAAAAAATATAGCCGATATCTGGGATAGCGAAGAAGTAGAACAGCGGATACTCGGGCTTCTGGAGACTACGGTACCTGCGGAGATGTGGAAGTAAAGTCGCTTTAAGTATTTTTCTTCAGGATAAAGAGACAGACCCAGGCTATAAAGAACAACTGCAACGGAATACGGAACCAGAGATACGGAAGTCCTGCGCCGTCGTACGTAGCAGTGTGCAGGTCTGCGTTATGAATGGCTGCATATATATTGCAGGGCAGGGCAAGTACAAAAAAGACGATGAGCACCCATCCGGTGACTACCCGATATTTTGGTATGAGGAGCATTAGCGCGGCAGCAAATTCAAATATTCCGGTGAACAGGACTATAGCTTTTCGGGCAGGTATATATTCGGGTAACATCAGCATCATGCCTTCGGTAAAAAGAAAATGTCCGGTTCCGGTAAGAACCAGCATACAGGCCATGGCCAGCCTTCCGGAATAAGGGATGGGCATACGTACTTTTTTTATACGGCAGAGAAGAATGGAGATCACAAAAGTCAATATTAGTACGGCCAGGGCTTCCATAAATTTTGGTGTTAAGTTGTACAGGAGACAAAATTAGCAGCCAGCCCCGTTCGGGTCAATGAACCCGGGTTAAGAAATACGCCTTCGGATCCGGCTCAGGGCCTGGGGGGTAATCCCGAGGTAAGACGCGATATATTTCAGTGGAATTTTCCGGAAGAGTTCCGGATTTTTACTGAGTAACATTTCATAACGTTCCCGCGCGCTGTACAGCAGTAAAGACTTTTCCCTTTCGCTTTTCAGGATAAAAAGCTCTTCCGAGGCTTTCCGGCCGATAAGCTGACCTACCGAAGTCCGGGTATAGACCTCCTGTAAATCATCATAACTTATACTCCACAAAACCGTATCTTCAAGAGCCTGTATATGGTAATGAGACGGAGTTTGCTTCAGAAAGGAATCATAAGCGCTTTCAAAAGAACCGGCCAGAGCAAAACCGAAAGTGATCTCTTTATCTTCACGTTCCGTGAAATAACGTATGGTGCCTTTTTCGATAAAAGACAGGTAATTCTCAATTTTACCGCTCTGTAGTACGAATGTGTTCCTTTTGAAATTCCTCATGGTCAGTTTTGAGGAAAAGAAGAGTGCTTCCTCATCGGTGATCGGAACCAGTGTCTTAAAATATTCGTGGATTTTTTCCATAAGAAGACCAATTTTGAAACAGGTATGCCCCGGAATCAAATATACGGCAAACAGAAGGATATCATCCGATAATAAAAAAGCGTTAAAAAATACAGGAGAGCATATAAAAAGTATATCTTTGTACTGTATAAATTTTGATTACAGAATGAATAATGTACGGTTTGCCACATCATTGCACATACTTACTTTACTGGCTTTAAACGAAGGAGTGTATTTGTCTTCCGATTTTATAGCGGGTAGTGTCAATGTCAATGCCGCTGCAATTCGTAAGGAAATAAGTAACCTGAAGTTGTGTATGCTGGTAGAAAGCAAGGAAGGTAAGGGAGGGGGCAGTATCCTGGCCAGGCCGGCATCACAGATAAAGTTATCCGATGTTTATGATGCCGTAAAACAGGTACATGTACTGGGGCGTTCCAATACACCCAATCCGGACTGTCCGGTGGGAAAGGAGGTTAACAGGCACCTCGAAGCACTTTATGAAGATACGGATGACTACGTCAGGCAAAAACTAACCACGGTAACCCTGAAAGATTTTGTACAAAAATTCGGCTGATATTTTTTTGTCTTAAACTGTAAGGTAAAGTGATACAGAATAATTTAATCTAAATATTTAAAAAATGAAAGTAGCATTAATCGGGGCCACAGGTTTTGTAGGCTCCAATATCCTGAAAGAACTGTCAGCCCGTGGGCATAAGATCACGGCCATAGCCAGAAACCCTGAAAAATCCGAAGTCAGCGGAGCACACATTACCCCGGTATCGGTTGATGTTATGGATACGCCGGCACTGGCGAAGGTCCTGGAAGGGCATGATGCCGTGGTCAGTGCTTTCAATCCGGGCTGGACAAACCCGAATATTCACGACGATTTTCTGAAAGGGGCAAGGGCTATTCAGGAAGCGGTGAAAAGATCGGGAGTGAGTCGTTTTATCGTCATTGGCGGAGGAGGAAGCCTTTATATCAAACCGGGATTGCAGGTTGTGGATACTCCCGAATTTCCGGAAGAGATAAAACCCGGAGCGGATGCCGCCCGTAAATACCTGGAAGACATACGTGAAGAAAAAACCCTCGATTGGGCATTTTTCAGTCCCGCGCTCGAAATGCATCAAGGCATAAAGACCGGGCGTACCGGCACATATCGTCAGGGGCTGGAGAGCCCCGTATTCGACAAGGACGGCAGGAGTGTATTGTCAGGAGAAGATGTGGGAGTGGTTATAGCGGATGAACTGGAAAAGCCAAAACACCATCGCGAACGGTTTACAGCTGCGTATTGATTTGGGATACCGGTCTGCAGGAATAAAATAATATCAAAGGGAGGACGTTTCCGGAACAGGGCCTCCCCTTGTTGTATAGATTCGTTCGCGTATTGCAAACTTTTACTGTTAATTTTGTACTTTTACTCTATAAATATACGTACGGTTATGAGAAAAATCTGGTTATCACTTTTTGCATTATCATTTGTGCTTTCCTGTAAGACAAACCCTTTTACGGGCAAGAGTACGCTTAACTTCCATTCTAACAGTTCGATCTTTCCGATGGCTTTTCAGCAGTATGATGAGTTTTTGAAAGAACATAAGGTTGTTACAGGGACTTCGGACGCCCAGATGGTAAAGAAAGTAGGGCAGCGTATTGCCAAGGCTGCCGAGCGCTGGCTCAATGCCAATGGCTATGAAGGTTATCTGAAGGATTATAAGTGGGAATATAACCTGGTGCAGGACGACCAGGTCAATGCATGGTGTATGCCGGGAGGGAAAATTGTGGTGTATACCGGAATACTGCCGATTACCAAAAACGAAACCGGACTTGCTGTGGTTATGGGGCACGAAGTGGCACATGCCCTGGCCGATCACGGAGCACAGCGTATGAGTGCGGGAACTTTACAGCAACTCGGCGCTGTGGGTGTAGCTGTGGCTACCAGTGGAAAAACGGCCCAGGCACAGGAAATGTGGGCTCAGGCTTACGGTGTGGGAACACAGGTAGGTGCTATGCTGCCCTTTAGCAGAAAGCACGAAAGCGAGGCCGATGCCATCGGTATTGAGATTATGGCCATAGCGGGATATGACCCTGCAGAAGCGCCGCGGTTGTGGGAGCGTATGAAAGCGAACAGCGGAGGAGAAGCGCCGCCGGAGTTACTGAGTACTCACCCTTCCAGTGATACCCGTATCCGTGCGTTGACTCAGCTGGTGCCGACAGCAAGAGCTGAAGCAAAAAAGTTCGGGGTAACCAGTTTTCAATAGTCCCGGAAAAATAATTCCGGTATAGATTAGGTTCTTTATACGGAGATAACAATGCGTTTAAAATTAATGTTTATATTAGGAGCTGTTCTGCAAAAGAACAGCTTTTTTATTGTCAGCATATATTGCGCAACCAACCTCAGAAATGACGAAAAAATTAGAAAAAGGCAGTAAAAAACTGCTTGGAGCCTGGGCATTCTACGACTGGGCCAATTCGGTGTACAGCCTGGTGATCGCTTCGGCGGTCTTTCCTATCTTTTACGGTGCTTTATTCCGGGAAGCCCAACTTGAAAAAATTCATGTTTTTGGCGGGGATATAGCAAGAGCACCGCTGATCAGCTATGTGACGGCACTGGCTTTCCTGGTTGTATCCGTAATATCGCCGCTACTCTCGGGAGTTGCCGATTATACGGGGAATAAGAAGATTTTTCTCAAGTTTTTCTGTTATCTCGGGGCATTTTCCTGCATAGGACTTTACTGGTTTTCCCTTGAGCATATTTATTTCGGGCTTACCTGTTATTTTCTTGCTTTAATAGGCTTTTGGGCCAGCCTGGTGTTTTACAACTCTTACCTGCCCGATATTGCCTATCCCGAACAGCAGGACAGTATCAGTGCCAAAGGTTATTCCATGGGGTATATAGGAAGTGTGGTATTGCTGCTACTCTGCCTGCTGATGATCCTCAAACACGAATGGTTTGGTTTTTCGGGAGCCGGAGCACCTACCAAAATATCTTTTATTCTTACCGGGATATGGTGGATAGGATTTAGCCAGTACACTTTTTATTATCTTCCCAAAGGAAACACTTCCCATGGGAAATACCACCGGAACGTACTTTTCAATGGGTTTAAAGAACTTAAAAAAGTATGGATAAGGCTCGGAGAGTCGCCCAGACTAAAACGATACCTGGGAGCTTTTTTCGTTTACAGCATGGCTGTGCAGACCGTAATGCTCGCCGCAACGTATTTCGGGGAAGAAGAGCTGGAATGGGGCGGTGCGGACGAACGTACAACCGGACTTATTCTGAGCATTCTGCTCATACAGATCGTCGCTGCATTCGGAGCGTGGATAACGTCTTTGATATCCCGGAGAATGGGAAATATCAAAACCCTTACCGGGATCAATATACTATGGGCACTGATCTGCGTGTATGCATATTTTGTAAAGACCCCTGAACAATTTTATATTGCTGCCGCTTTCGTGGGGCTGGTTATGGGAGGCATTCAGAGTTTGTCCAGGTCTACATACTCCAAGTTTCTTCCGGAAACGGAAGATACGGCTTCTTTTTTCAGCTTTTATGACGTGGCAGAGAAAATAGGAATTGTCATAGGGATGTTCCTGTATGGTTTTATAGCACAGATTACGGGAAGTATGCGAAATTCGGTACTCTTCCTCGGGGCCTTGTTTTTTGTGGGGATATTTCTGCTGCTCCGGGTAGAAACAGTGAAGAAACCACAGCAATAAGACATAACGTTAAGATGACCTTATACCAAGGATAAACGTAAGGGTTTTGTTATCTTAGCCCTTAATTTATCCCGTACATTAAAAAAATAAACCTAATAATGAAAAAAGGATTTTTAATAGATATGGATGGTGTTATCTATAGTGGAGACACCATGATAGAAGGTGCAGATACTTTTATAGCTTCATTGCAGGAAAACGATATCCCCTTTCTTTTTATGACCAATAACAGCCAGCGTTCCCCCCTGGATACGGTCAATAAAGTAGCTAAGATGGGAATACATATCAAAGAAGAAAATGTATATACCAGTGCTATGGCCACGGCCTGGTTCCTGTCTTTTATGAAACCCAACGGTACGGCTTATGTATTGGGTGAAGGCGGACTCATAACCAGTCTGCATCAGCAGGGGTATGTAATGGTAAATCAGAATCCGGATTATGTGGTGGTGGGCGAAGGTCGTAATTTTACCCTCGAAATGGTGAACAATGCCGTAGATATGATCCTGGAAGGTGCTAAATTTATAGCTACGAACCTTGATCCTTCTCCCAAGAAGGAAGGTTGGAATAACCTCGGAATCAAAGCTATCGTAGCGATGATCGAGGAAGCCACCGGGAAAAAGGCCTTTTCAGTAGGGAAGCCCAGCCCGGTAATGATGCGGGCGGCAAGAAAAACCCTCGGTCTTACGGCTCAGGAAACCATTATCATAGGTGACACTATGGATACCGATATTCTGGGTGGTATACAATTGGGATATCACACTATACTCACCTTATCAGGAGTGTCCAAAAAAGAAGATCTGCAACATTATGCCTTTCAGCCAAACCAGATCATTAATTCGGTGAAGGAACTCTCCGTAGAAGAACTGACCAGGATTTAAGCTTAAAACAGAAATTTAAGAACAGAATGAATAATATGCGTAACTGGTCCGTGACAGTAGCCCTGTCCGGATTTTTGTTTGGTTTCGATACCGTAGTCATTTCCGGAGCAAACCTGCCGATCCGGGAGCTATGGGATACTTCGGCCTGGTTTCACGGTATGTTTATCATGTCCATGGCCTTATGGGGAACAGTTGTAGGAGCACTTTGTGGTGGGATTCCTTGTAATAGGTTCGGAAGAAAGAAAACACTTTTCTGGATAGGGGTCTTGTACCTGATTTCTGCTTTGGGATCCGGGCTGGCTCCCGATCCGTATTCATTCTCCTTTTTCCGTTTTATAGGCGGATTGGGTGTGGGAGCATCCTCAGTTGCTGCCCCGACCTATATTTCGGAGATATCCAGTGCAAAAAACCGGGGTAAGCTGGTAGCGCTATACCAGTTCAATCTCGTATTCGGTATTCTGCTGGCTTATATTTCCAATTATTTGCTGCAGGGAGTAGGAGGAGTGAACGACTGGAGGTTTATGCTCGGCGTAGAAGCTATTCCTGCCGTGATATACAGCATTATGGTTCTCGGTGTGCCGAATAGCCCGCGGTGGCTCTTGCTTCACAAACAGGACGAAGCCGGAGCACGTGAAGTATTGCACAAAATGTACGATGGCGAAACGGCAGAAAAAGCCCTGGAACAGATACGCCTGGACAATAGCCCGGAGAAGGGAGGCCATGTGTTTTCCAGAAAATTTGGCCTGCCGCTTTTACTGGCCTTTCTTATTGCTTTTTTCAACCAGTTGTCCGGTATCAACTTTATCCTGTATTATGCCCCTGAAATTTTGGAAATGGCCGGTCTGGCCTCTAAAGATTCCCTGATGAATGCCATATCCATAGGAGTGATTAACCTTATATTTACCCTACTCGGGTTACGGCTCATAGATAACCTCGGGAGAAAACAGCTTATGCTTATCGGTTCCGCAGGATATATCATAAGTCTCGCTATGGTAGCATGGTCTTTCTATGCTTCGGCCAATCCTGTAATCCTTTTGATATTTATATTGTTGTTTATAGCTTCACATGCTATCGGGCAGGGCGCGGTGATCTGGGTTTTTATTTCAGAAATATTTCCCAACCGGGTACGTGCTTACGGACAGGCCTTCGGAAGTGGTGTCCATTGGGTATTCGCGGCCTTGATAACGTTGCTGGCCCCGGTATTTATAGATATGTTCCGGGATAACCCATGGCCTATTTTTGCCTTTTTCGCCTTTATGATGGTGTTGCAATTGCTGTTTACACTCTTCCTGATGCCGGAAACCAAAGGAGTTTCCCTGGAAGAACTGGAAAAGCGTATGGTAAAAGATAAATAGCCCGAAAAGATAAGACCGGGTCTGTGGCATGGCATAGCCGGTGGGATTTTAGTTTGTTGGTTGATGGGTTTGGAGTATGCTGATCGAATTTAAATTCTGCATACTGTTCCAGGTTTAAAACAGACAAACACAAGGCGATATGAAAAAACAAAGGCTGTCTGCGAAAGACGGCCTTTGTTTCATGATATGACGGATGTATTCTGGTGGTTAACTCGTTTTTCGTATTTTTCCGGAACCCGAAACTTTAGAGTCTTCTCTCGCATTACCTTTATAAGATATATTTCCGGAGCCCGATACTCTGGCTTTCAGCATATCGTTACAGTGCACCTGGATATCTCCCGACCCCGAAACGGCTGTATGTACTTGTTCTGCAATAAGGTCATAGGCATGGATATCTCCGGAACCGGAAACATTAGCTTCGTAAACCTTTGTTTTGCCTTTGAGTCTGATATCCCCGGAACCTGCGATATTGCTTTCTACCTTACCGGCTTCAACAGCCAGGTCTATATCGCCGGAACCTGCCAGGCTTGTTTTGAAATCATTGGCCTTGATGAGGTCCTGGCCTGTGATGCTGCCCGAACCGGCAAGAGATACTGCCGATATATCCCGGAAAGGAACGGTAATACGTATTTTTTTCCGGGGTCTCAGGTTGATCCCACGGGTGGTTTTGATATTTAAGGTATTGCTTTTGACTTCCGTTTCTATGTATTCCATCAGATTTTCTTCGGCCTCTATGGTAATATTTCCTTCCGTACCACTGACCAGGACTACATCATACATTCCCGCTACGCCGATATGGTCATAGTCCCCGGTTTTTCTATCGGTTTTTACAACGTGACCGTTTCCGGTCACTTTTTTGTTGCCGAACCATTGTGCATGGATAGTCGATGCGAACAGCAGTCCGATGCATAGTGCAATGATCTTTTTCATGAGTTATAAGATTTTAAATTATTGATTAATGGATTCCGGGGTGTCCGATGTTCCCGGAGTACGTTCGTATTAGTTTTTATAGAGGGTAACTCCCCCGTATTCTGATGAAATATATACTTTTCTGGAAGGTGAATTACCATAAGTACCCTTGTAGTATTTGGAGGATCCCTCTTGCCGTTTGATGTCGTAATCGAAATCATCCTCCCCCTTAAATCCGGCATATTCGAGTTTGGCCTCGAAACTAAAGTGATAATCGGGATGGAAACCTATTTTCAGGCCGGTGTATTCCGTCCGGATATTTACATTCCCGGCATCGGCAGCGAGTTGTTCTATTTTTACCGAGCCGTAATCTGCGGTAATATCGAGATTTCCATGTATGGTTCCCAGTTTGGTGGAGAGATAATCTCCGTTTCCACGGATATCACCTGCATTACCTACGTTGATACTTCCGTAGTCACAGGTGTATTCCAGATGCGATACATTATTGATCTCGGAAGATGTATAGTCGGCATTGAGATTTAGATTTCCGGCTTTTTCCAGTACAAAACCGGAATAATCTGCATTGATGTTCCCGTTTTTCATGTACCCTATCGAGGATTTCGTGGTATAATCGAAGGAGAGCTGATTATCGTTACCATTCAGTTCCCCGATATCGAGTTTGCCATAATCGCAACTTATTCTGGAGTTGCCGTTGATCTTGTCGATCTGTATTCCGCCGTAGTCATTGCTAAGATCTACACTGTTATTTTTGGGAAGCTTGATGGTGTAGTTTATTTCCATACTGGTACTGTTATTCCTGGAACTGAACCCCCATTTTTTCTTTCCGAAAGTGGTTTTTGCGGAAACCATGCTCTTCCCGGCTTCGAACTCCACATCGATCTCATCCAGTTTTTGTTTAACCTTTTCTTCGCTGTTCCCATTGGTTTTAATCATCACTTCGATCTCCACACGGTTCTGATCCCAGGAAGAGATGACGATATTGCCGTAAGAATTGTTTACTTTCAGCAGGGCATTGGTATTGACTTCAAAAGACTTTTTTATCTTTTTTTCCTTGCTGTACCGTCCTGTCCATTTCGGATCGGGTTTTGTAGCATTGTCCGCTACCCCGAGAAATGGGATAAGGAGGGCAAGTAGTGTGTATGCGATTTTATATCCTGTTTTCTTCATGACGTTCTGTTTTTAATTTCTTGGTGTCTTCTATTTGCTCCATTACATGCTGTAACAGCGTTATCCTGGTCTGGAAATTGGTGATCATGGCATTGAGCAACTGTTTGCTGTACCCGTTTTTTTGGAGTTCTTCTTCCAGCTTTTCATAATCCGATTCAATCTGTTCCAGTTGTATGATGGCATCGTTAACAATAATCCTGGTATCTTCGGTATTTGCTTCTTCTTTGATCTTCTTCAATTCATTTTCGATAAGTGAAGAGAAATAGTGCTGGGTTCTGGCGAGTTCGGGATATGTGGTTTCTTCCCGGGTTTCCGTATCTGTGGCCCCGGGAGATGAAGGGGTATCCAGAAGTACCCATCCCAATCCCAGTAGCAGTACTACCGATGCGGCTATAGCCATTACGTTCCGCAGCTTATAGACCGGTGTACGATGTACGGTGGTTTTACTTTTTTGCTGTGCCAGTTTGTTCAGGAAACGGGCTTCATGCCCCGCCGGCGGGGTCTCCGTATCGAAACCGCCCTCTAAATGCCCGAATAATTGGTCGATATCATCTTTCTCCATAAGAATCGGTGTTCAAAAATTACGTCTTTCTTCTTCTTAATTCAAAGCTGCTTGTTGCAGTTTTCTACGCAGGCTGTCTTTGGCCCGGCTGATCGTAGTTCTGCAATTGGCATAACTGATCTGCATTATTTCACTTATTTCTTCATAATCGTACCCTTCTATTAAATGTAAGGTCAAAGAAATTCTGTAATTGTCCTTCAGGGTTTTCATGGTTTCCAAAACTTTTTGAGCCTGAGTATTTGTAAACGCATGATCGGAGGAAATCCCATCATTATCTTCGACCTTATGTAATGTTTCATCGATCGAAATTTCACGGTTTTTCTGTTGTTTCCGGAAACTATAGATACTGTCGTTTACAACAATTCTCTTCAACCACGCCCCGAAGGCCACATCACCGCGAAACGTGTCGAGCCTGGTAAATGCTTTGAGAAATGACTCCTGCATAATGTCTTCGGCTTCAAACTCGTCTTTTACGATGCGGAAGGCTGTGTTGTACATTGCCTTGTAATAACGGTTGTAAACCTCTAACTGTGCTTTGGCATTCCCCGCTTTGCATTGCACAAGCAGTTGCTCTGTATATGTATCCGGTTGGCTCAAAAAGTAATTGTTTTTCAGTATAAAGATGAACAGGAATACGGATTGTTACACTTTAGCCTGATTTTTTTTAAAATTAGGATAAAGAAACGGAAAAGCGACATATGTCAGATGCAAAAAGGCAAAAGGTAATAACGGAGAAAAGAGAGGGAATCAAGTGATTTAAAATTAATCTAAATAAAGTTGTGCGATCAGGACGCTGTTATTATATTTGCGATTGTTTAGATTTAGTCAAAATAAAGGGTATAGCTATGACTACATTGATTATTGCCATCTCATTTCTGGGTTTTTACGCGCTCTATAATACATCGCGCAGGGCTGTGCTCAGCAAGTCGCTCGGTATAGAACGCTGGATGCAGGCACATCGTGCACAAAGCAAAACAGCGGGATTGCTGCTATTGGTTCTTGGCATGGTATTATCGGTGATATATTACGGCCTGGGAGCAGGTATATTTGCATTTGTGGTTATACTGATGACCATCGGTAGTCTTATCGTATTGATCGCGCCCTTACGTTTTGTGCGTTACCAGGTACTCTTCTTGGTACTGGTACTCTCTGTCACTTTTGAATTCCTTTAGCATCATGCCGGCGAACAAGAAATATTTGACAGCTTCCGCAAGCCAGCGTTTTGCGAAAATAACCGCCGGATTTCTCGGAGGATATATGGTAACGGTGACCTTACATATTGCCCTGGCGTACTGGGTAGATCATGTCAATGTACTCATGACACTCCGGTTTATGGGGTTTTTATTGTGGTGTATATTATTCCTGCTTGCATTTCTGGTGAAAAACGGATGGAAGATATGGGGTGTTTACCTGTTGTTGACATTGGTGTTCTCTGCCGGAATATACCTGGGGAAAATCTACGGAACCGCATAGATATCTAAAATATCAGAAGAGCTATGAACAACAGAATCTATAACGTTCTTTTTAATACACATACCATCAGCGGTATCATCATCAGTGCGGCATTGTACGTGATATTTTTTGCCGGCTCCTTTTCTTTTTTCAGGGATGAAATTATCAGTTGGGAGCGTAACGAGCCTGTGATGGAAAGAGGAATGAACGAAGTAAACTTCGACCTTTTACTCGATTCGATCAATAGCAGGCAAGCTGCTTACGGAAGAGATATTACGTTCAACCAGTATTACGAAGAGCGAAGGGTAGGGGTAAGTCTGGGGCCTTCCAAAGATACGCTTGCCCCGAAAGAAACGGCGGCAGGTTCCTTCTTTTACTTGGATAAGGAAACGATGAAGAGTTATGATTACTTCAGTTCCTATTCTATAGGGGAGTTCCTCTATCGCCTGCATTTTTTTGCTCAGCTTAATCTCTTTGGCCGTTCGGGGTATTTCCTGGCCGGATTGGTTGCTTTTTTCTTTTTGTTTGCTGTTATCACCGGGGTTTTGGTACATTGGAATAAAATTGTCTCCAATTTCTACATTTTTCGGCCGGGGGCAAAATGGAAGACAATATGGACAGATGCCCATACGGCCCTGGGAATTCTTGGGTTGCCGTACCAGTTTATTTTTGCATTGACGGGAACGTATCTCATTATAAGTACCCTGGTCATGGCTCCGCCTGTAGTAGCGTTATTTTATGACAATGATGCGACAAAAATGTATGCAGATTTCGGGGTGGGCGGAGAAAATTATCCCATGCTTATGGAGCGTGAGCAGCCTCCGGTTCATATCAATGACCTGGTTAACCGGACCCGGGAGACATGGAAAGATTTTGATATCCGTACGGTTACAGTATATAATTACGGAGATGCCAATATGCATGTTGCCGTTGAGGGACTTCCGCTTAATACCCGGAGCTTTCTCGGAAAGGGAAAGATGGTTTTTAAAGCCGCAACCGGAGAAGTCGTTGACGTCAAAGATCCTTATCACGGAGCGTCGTATCTGGATGGCGCTACCAATGTGCTTACAAAACTTCATTTCGGCGATTTCGGAGGAACAGGATTGCGGGTGATTTATTTCATTCTCGGACTGGTTTCCTGTTTTGTGATTATATCGGGAGTGATGATATGGCTTGTAGCGAGAGATAAAAAGACCGTGTCCGAACGAAAAAGACGTTTTAATGCCTGGCTGGTGTGGATATACCTTGCTGTTTGTCTCAGTATGTTCCCTGCCACCGCTATAACCTTTGTCGGGGTAAAAGTGTTTGTCACTGCTTTTGACCCTTCGAGAATGCATACCATCTTCCGGATTTTCTTTTACAGCTGGTTGGTCCTTTCCGTGGTCTTTACCCTGAAAAGAGATAATTATTTTACCAACAAATATACCCTTATCAGTGGTGGATTTATCGGGCTTATGATACCTATAGTCAACGGCCTGGTTTCCGGCAACTGGATGTGGGTGTCTCTGCATGCAGGGTATTATGATATTTTCTTTGTCGATGTATTCTGGCTTCTACTTTCGTTAACGGCGCTGATCATAGCATTCAGGCTCCGGAAAAACAAGACGGCAATTGCGGTTAGACCTCCTAAGAAAATTAAACCCAAAGAAAATCTCATACCTGTAGACTAAAATACCAAGTGAATTCGTATGACACCTATGATCCCCTGGATTTAGTTATACCGGCAATACATAAGGGTAGGAGGAAAAGAATTACTTTTTAATATAATTAATATTCGATAAACCTTGTAAAATACAAAACATGAAAAAAATAGTTTTAGCATTGATCGCCGTTTTCGGCTTACAGCAGGCAAACGCTCATTTTCTGTGGCTGGAAACCAAAGCTTCCGGGAAGCTGAACAAATCGCATGAGGTTAAAGTTTTCTTCGGAGAGTACAGTTATGGGGAACGTGAGAAAACAGACGGTCATTTTACCTATGCACAAGATTTCACCCTTCACCTCGTAGGGCCCGACGGCAGGAAAACAACGCTGGACAAAAAAGCGGCAGCAGATCATTACAGCGCATCCTTTACGCCGGAAAAACCTGGAGTGTACCGGGTGATACTTACCAATGACAATGTCGATGTGGTAGACTATACACAATACGACCTGGGGATTTTCAAGACAGAATATGCCGCTGTAGCGACAGTACATGTAGGAAAGGGAACTCTTGATGATGCGAAGGCTACAGAACTTTCCAAGCTTGAGGTCCTGCCCGTATCGGAAGGGGCAGAGGTAACACTTCAACTGTGGTATGAAGGTAAGCCGCTGGCGGAAAACGAACTCAAGGTATTCCTGCCCGGAGGATGGGAAAAGACACTGAAAACCGACGAGCAGGGAAAAGTATCTTTTGCTATGCCGTGGAACGAGCGCTATGTTGTGGAAACGTCTTATAAAGAACAGGTTACCGGAACATTTAAGGATAAGGATTATGAGTATATCTGGCACTTTACCACATATAGCTTCGACAAGCAACAGTAGTAAAAACAGAAAGACTTTACCGCTATACAAAAGTCCTTCCGGAATTCCGTGAAGGGCTTTTTTTATGGGGGCTATCTGCTTTTATTTTTTATCGTCTTTTCGTTTGAGCCTGTGCAGTAATTCGCGGCTGAAATCCCGCTCCGCTCTTTTGAGAAGTAAGATCTTTTTGGCCGGTAAAACGCCCTTCAGGTTGCGGGTCAGCTGCATACTCTCTTCGTATATTTTACGCTCTATTTCCTCTTGTTCATTCAGCAAACGACCAGCCTGGGCATCCGACATAGTATCAATGTCCCCGTTGCGTATGGGATTTTTGATGTTTTTGTACTCCTGGTGCCATAATTCGGAGACTTTGTCATAATACGTATTATATACCGGCCAGAATTTCTGGGCTTCTGCGGTGGTCAGGGATAGTTTTTCGGTGATATAGGCTACTTTAAGAGCTTTTATACGCTCTTTTTTGCTTTTTTCCTGTGCATGCCCCGAAAAAGAAAAGAGCATGAAAAGCAAGGAGAAACATAGTATTTTGAATGTTTTCATGAGTGTAGTGTTTATACGGATATCGGGTTGTGAGCTTATCATGGGGTAAAGTGTATTTGGGGATAATCGATCATGTTTTCTTCCAGGTAATCGATAAGCTCATCTTCGTCGATGGAAGAAAAACTTACGGAATTGAGATCGGAGGAGTCAAAGACGGCGGTGATATCTTCCGTGTACACCGGGAAGATATGGTTATCTATATAAAACTCGACATCTTCGGGCTTCAGGTTTGCCATAGCGTAATCATTGTCCGGAGAAACGGAGGAGCGTATACCCGGAAATGCATACAACAGGATCAGCAGGGCCGCTGCTGTTGCCGATACGGAATAGAGGACACTTTTCAGGCGAAATACCCGTGGTCGGGTAGTTGACGGTTTTTCATCCTGTACCTTTACGGCCTTGAGGATACGCTCTTCGAGCTTTTCCATGTAATCGTAAGGAACCTCAAAACTTTCCTCTTCCGGGATGTTCCGGTGTACGGAGACCGATTGCAATATCCGTTTTTCCAGGGTATCGAAATAACCTTCCGGAATTCGGAATCCGTCTTTGTTATCTTTTTTATTCAGGTTCATAACTATTTGACTGTTTTAGGTATAGAAGGTTTAATCGCCTGTTAAAAAGTGTTCTATTTTTTTTACAGCATGGTGATAGGAAGCTTTAAGAGCTCCTACCGAAGTATCGAGAATACCGGACATTTCCTCATAGGTAATCCCTTCGAAATACTTCATGTTAAATACCAGTTTCTGCTTTTCGGGCAGGGTCGCTATGGCCTGTTGCAGTTTTAGCTGTACGTCATCACCGCTGAAATAGGTGTCGGCGTGGAGGTTGGCCACCAGGGATTCCTGCAGTTCGCCGTTATCCAGTCCCTTACGTTTTGCCTTGGCATTCAGGAAAGTGATAGATTCGTTGATCGCTATGCGGTACATCCAGGAAAACAAGCTGCTTTCTTCTTTGAATTTGTCGATATTCCGATAGATCTTAATAAAGGTATTCTGCAGCACATCATCGGTGTCTTCATGATCTATAACCGTTCTCCTGATATGCCAGTACAACCGTTCCTTGTATTGGGACACGAGTTCACGGAAGGCCTGTTCGCGGGTCGCCGGAGCCTTTAATCTGCGCACTAATATTTCATCTGATACCATAATCATTATGGATTAGACTATAAAAACAGGAAAAGGTTTAAAAAAATTAAATTAACAAAAAATATGAGGGTAGTGATGTTTAACTCTCTTTTTTTAAGATGATTGGTGACAGAAAATAAAAAATATACTTATATTCGGATCAACTTTTTAACCAACCAATTCTTTTTTTGCTTTATATAGGGTGAAAAAAGCCCAGGTCTTACTGTGAAAGTAGCACCCGCCCGTAAAGGCGGGTGTTCTTTTATTGTTTTATCCGGTGCTCCGCACGATAACCGCTGTTTTTTCAGGCAGGAGCTATTCGAAAGACTGCATGTCTACCAGTTTCCTGTAATTGCTGTTCTTTTCCATCAGTTCGTTATGCGTACCTTGTTCCACGATCTCTCCCCGCTGCATAACGACGATCAGGTCGGAGTTCTGAATGGTGGACAAACGATGTGCAATGACTACCGAGGTTCTGTTTTTCATCATGTTCTCCAGGGCTTTCTGCACCAGTTTTTCACTTTCCGTATCCAGGGCCGAAGTGGCTTCGTCCAGGATCATGATCGGTGGGTTTTTCAGTACGGCACGGGCAATGCTCAGCCTCTGTTTTTGTCCGCCTGACAATTTGTTTCCGCTGTCACCGATATTGGTATGAATGCCCTGTGGAAGCTGGGAAACGAATTCGTAGGCATTGGCTACTTTAAGTGCTTCTTCCACTTCCTGGTCGGTGGCATTCTCTTTCCCGAGAGAAACGTTGGCTTTTACCGTGTCGTTAAACAGGATGGAATCTTGTGTGACCAGTCCCATTAACCCACGAAGCGACTGTAATTCCATATCGCGGATATTTATACCGTCTATGGAAATACTGCCTTCCTGTACATCATAGAACCGTGTGAGCAGATTCGCAATCGTACTCTTACCACTACCGGACTGCCCGACGAGGGCTACGGTCTTTCCTTTGGGAATATGGAGCGAAAAATTCCGGAGTACTTTCTCTTCCTCATACTGGAAATTAATACGGTCTATACGTATTTCACTATCGAAATGATCTTTGGTACGTGAAGCCGGTGTGTCGGCGATGGTATTTTTTTCTTCAAGGACCTGTAATACCCGCTCGGCAGCCGCATTTCCCTTTTTAACACCATAAGATGCTTTGGAAATGGCTTTAGCCGGGGTCAGTATATTATAGGCAAGCCCCATGTAGGTGATAAATACGGGACCGTTAAGGCTTCCTTCTATGAGTACCATATGTCCGCCATACCACAATAATATGGCAATGACGATAATTCCGAGGAACTCACTTGCCGGAGAAGCGAGATTCTGACGATTGAGTATTTTGTTGGATAACTGATAAAATCGTTTGGTGGAATCGCGGAATCTCTTGTTGAAGTACTTTTCGGAGTTGAACCCTTTTATCACCTTGAGTCCGCCCAGGGTTTCTTCGATGATGGAGAGGAAATACCCCTGTTCCAGCTGGGCCTGATCGGACTGTTTTTTTAGCCTTTTCCCGATCATGGATATGATAAAACCGGATACGGGAATAAAAATAAAGACGAACAGGGTGAGTTTGGCACTGAGGGCAAACATGGCCACTATAGTAAAAACAATAGTAAGTGGTTCTCTTACGATCAGCTCCAGTATGGAGAGGAAGGAGTGTTGTATTTCGAGGACATCAGACGATATACGGGCGATGACATCTCCCTTCCTTTTTTCCGAAAAATAGGCTATAGGTAATTCCACGACCTTTTTGTACATAGCATTCCGGATATCTTTTAAAACTCCGTTACGCAGAAAGGTTATAAAAAACATGGCCAGGTAATTGAACAGGTTTTTCAGGAGGAACAGGGAAATAATAATAACAACCATGGCTCCCAGGGTATATTCTGCTCCGTGATTTTCATTGGTAGTGGTAATATAGTAATTGAGGTAATCTTCCAGGTACGATTTGAGGTGCCCGAGGCCCTCGTATGCCGGGCGGGTAGTAACATTTTCCGCTTCTCCGAACAGTACGGTAAGCATGGGTATCAGGGATACCATGGACAAGGTAGCAAACAGGGCATACAAAATGTTACAGATAACATTGAGTACGGCATATTTACGGTATGGCCGGGCAAAGCGAAAAATTTTCTTGAAATAATCCATTCCGATGTGTGGTTTTAAAACATGTTTTCCCGGGGGGAGCCCGCCGGGAAACACAAAAATATAAAATGTATACGTAAGCTAAGCCCCTATACCCATATCGAGGACTATATTATTTATCCTTTGGGTCAGAGCCTCTTCGGTAGCCTCAAAACGTTCTATAATATCCAGGTCGGTACAGACACTGACATAAAATTTTATTTTCGGTTCCGTTCCGCTGGGTCTCGCGGCAATTTTACTGCCGTCTTCGGTATAATAAATAAGGACATTCGACTTGGGGATGTCCAATGCCTTTTCTTCGCCGGTAATCATATTCCGCGATACGGAACTCTGATAGTCTTCGATAAAGGTAACTCTGGAGCCGTTGATCTGTTGAAGCGGTTTGTTTCTCAGGTCGATCATGATCTGGCTGATTTCCGCAGCGCCTTCCATTCCTTTTTTAACAAGAGATATAAGGTGTTCTTTATAAAAGCTGAAATCGACATACATGTGCAGGAGCTTTTCGTATAGTGAACTTCCTTCCGCTTTTGCCTCGGCGGCGATCTCACAAGCAAGTAGGGAAGAGGTTACCGCGTCTTTATCTCTCACGAAATCGCCTACCATAAACCCGAAACTTTCTTCTCCGCCACCTATAAAAGGCTGCTCCGGATGGTCTTTTATCATTTTGGCAATCCATTTGAACCCGGTAAGACCTGTTTTGCATTCCACACCATAGGCCTCGGCCAGCCTGTTCATCAACGGTGTGGATACTATGGTAGAGCCTATGAACTCATTTCCGGTAATCCGGCCTTGCTTTTTCCACTGATTGAGCAAAAAATTGGTCATCAGTACCATGGTCTGGTTCCCGTTGAGCAGTATGAGCTTGCCTTTCGTGTCTCTTACGGCTATTCCGAGCCTGTCACTGTCCGGATCGGTTCCTATGACCATATCCGCACCGACTTCTTCAGCTTTTTGTAAGGCCATGGTCAGGGCTTCCGGTTCTTCCGGGTTAGGCGATTTTACCGTAGGAAAATCACCGTCCGGCGTAGCCTGTTCGTCTACGATATATACGTTTTTATATCCCGCCCTTTTAAGGACCTCAGGGAGAATGGTTATCGAGGTTCCGTGCAGAGAGGTAAATACGATCTTGAAATCGTCTTTGCCACGGGCATTAAAACTTCCGTTCTTTACCGAAGCATTGATGAAAGCTTCGTCTACTTCCTTATCGATATAAGATATGAGTTCTTCGTTGGGAGTAAACCGGATGTCCTCGAAGGAGAGATCGTCGATCTCACCAATGATCTCGCCGTCCTGGGGAGGTACGATCTGTCCCCCGTCCGTCCAGTATACCTTATATCCGTTATATTCCGGCGGATTGTGCGATGCCGTAAGTACGATACCACAGTGACACCCGAGGTGTTTTACCGAAAAAGAGAGTTCGGGTGTAGGACGAAGTGCCGAAAACAGATAGACCTTGATCCCGTTGGCCGAAAAAACTTCGGCAACTACCTTGGCCAGCGTGTCGCTGTTATGCCGGCAGTCGTATGCGATAGCCACTTTGAGTTCTTCATCCGGGTATGTTTTTTTGAGGTAATTGCTGAGTCCCTGAGTGTTTTTACCGAGGGTATATTTGTTGATACGGTTACTGCCTACTCCCATAACCCCACGCATACCACCCGTACCGAATTCCAGATCTTTATAGAAACTTTCGGTAAGTTCTTTCGGAGCATTCTCTATTAAATCTTTTATTTTTTCTTTGGTAGCCTCGTCAAATGCCGGGCTCAGCCACTCGTTAACCTTTTGAAGAATTTTTTCGTCTGCTTGCATTTTTTCCATTTGTTATAAGTTCATAAGCGGAGCACTCCTTATCCGGTAATACGTTTTCCTGCCTGTTGTTGTTTTGCCTGTTTTTGATCCGTAAGCATATCAACGTTCAAAACATCCGATATCTTATACCGGTCATTATTTGTTTTGTTCCGGAGAATGATTTCGCCGAGAAATCCCGCCAGGAACAATTGCGATCCTATGATCATGGTTGCCAAAGCTATAAAAAACCACGGATTTTGTGTGACGAGTATGGTGGGTTGCTGGTGATAGAGCTTATATAGCTTGTCGGCACCGATAAAACCGGCCGAAAGGAAACCGATGAGAAACATCAGTACACCGAGCGCACCGAAAAGGTGCATGGGACGTTTACCGAAACGGGAAAGGAACCAGATGGTAATGAGGTCCAGAAACCCGTGGATAAAGCGCTCCATACCAAATTTTGTTTTGCCGTATTTCCGCGACTGATGTTGCACGACCTTTTCCTCGATTTTTGCAAAACCGGCGTTCTTAGCCAGAACAGGGATATAGCGGTGCATTTCTCCGTACACCTCAATATTCTTAATGACCTCTTTCCGGTAAGCTTTGAGTCCGCAGTTGAAATCGTGAAGTTTTAACCCCGAAGTTTTCCGGGCGGCCCAGTTAAAGAGTTTCGAGGGGATGTTCTTGGTGAGTACATCGTCATACCTTTTCTTCTTCCAGCCCGAGATAAGATCGAATTTCTGATTGACAATAAGATCGTAGAGTTCCGGGATCTCTTCCGGGTTGTCCTGTAAATCGGCATCCATAGTAATAACTACTTCGCCACGAGCCATACGGAAACCTGCGTGCAAAGCCTGTGACTTTCCGTAATTACGGAAAAAACGGATACCTTTCACCGCATCGTTTTCAGCAGCGAGCGCCTCGATCGTTTCCCACGAACGGTCGGTGCTGCCATCGTCGATAAAAAGTATTTCATAAGAAAAGCGATTGGACAGCATTACCCGTGCAATCCAATCGTGTAATTCGCGTAAAGACTCCTGTTCGTTCAGTAGTGGTATAACTACAGATATGTTCATGGGCAATAATTAAATACTCCCCAAATTTACGCAAAATTGTTTCATGGGAAATTTTATCCCGGGGTATTGCCCGGGTATTTTCCGTCTTATATTAATATTCCGGAGCTTTCTTCTTTAAAATAACACCGGTGATCAACGAAATCACAAAGCCTATAAACATATTGAAAACGAGAATGACCGGATATGTTATCCAGAAAAACTTGGATTGCATGGCTATGGCATTATCGATCTGCTCCGTTGTTAAAGCAGGATTTTGTTCCCGCATTCCGTTACGGGTAACTTCGGCGAGTTTCTCATGAAAATCGGGTTCTATGGCATTGATGTATACCAACAGGTAAAGGATAGTGACGATCGCAGCAACAGCAGAGGCCCCTATACCTATTTTCAAGGCTTCGCTAAGCGAAATAAAACTTAGATTTGCCCTTTTGAACTGGTATATTGCCAAGATGATAAAAGCAATGAGAATAAGTGTGGAAATAATCTGTTTGCTCGCACTTTGATCGTATTGCATATCCATAAAATGCAGCATCAGACTGAATGCAATTCCTGCCGCACCGGTGAGCAATCCGTAAATCAGTGCATATTTCCCTGTGGTCGGTCGTTGTGTTTCTTCCATAACTGAAATATTTTGGTTAAAAATAGTTAATTAGTAGCTATACCTCCGGGTTTTGTTACACATTTGCATACAATATTTTTCTCAGAGACATTTTTTTTGAAATAAGTGTTGTTTATTGTATAAATATACTTAAATTTGCACCTCGAATTTTAGGAGAAAGAAATAAATATAACGGCGATGAAAAAAGGCATACATCCGGAAAATTATAGATTGGTAGCGTTCAAAGACATGTCAAATGACGAAGTTTTTCTTACCAAATCCACTGCAAACACAAAAGAAACTTTAGAGGTAGAAGGTGTGGAATACCCGTTGGTAAAACTGGAAATTTCCAGAACATCACATCCTTACTACACCGGAAAATCCAAATTGGTGGATACTGCCGGACGTATCGATAAGTTCAAAAACAAATACGCGAAATTCAAAAAGTAATTCTTGCGAACTAAAGTATATGAAAACCTCTGAGAAATCAGGGGTTTTTTTATTTTTACAGAAAACTCACACACATACGTACAGGATGAATTATATTTTATTTGACGGTCCCGCCCGCAATGCGCTTCTGCCGTTTACCTATACCAGGCCGGTGGCAGAGATACGGATAGGGATACTCACTATAAAGGAAAAGTGGAGCAGGTTGCTGAGTGGTAAGGTATCTGTTCGTACGGAAGAATATCTGTCGGCTAAATTTCCGGAGGTCAGCACGGATGAGAACATATATATAGACGCTTCTTTCCTGCCCGATCAGGACCTGGCGGCCCTTGTAGAACAACTGAAAGCCGGCGAGGCGATAACTTCCGATGGACATATAGTAGCCTACAATGCCGCCCGGGAAGAAACTTCCGGTTTTTCTGCGTACCGGAAAAAAGAATTTGCAGGGCAACTCATACGTATAGAAAATACCTGGGATATTTTTTCTAAAAACAAGGAAGCCCTTCATCGCGATTTTGACCTGGTTACAGCCGGAAGAAAAAGTGAACCTATCCCTGAAGGGGTACAGGTTATAGCCCCGGAAAATATTTTTATAGAAAAAGGGGCACAGCTGTATTTTACTACGTTGAACGCTTCGGACGGGCCTATATACATAGGTAAAGATACCCTGGTTATGGAGGGGTGTCATATCCGTGGCGGTTTTGCACTTTGCGAGCGCAGTATCGTAAAGATGGGAGCGAAGATTTACGGGGCGACTACCGTAGGGCCGTATTGTAAGGTAGGAGGAGAAATCAATAACTCGGTACTTTTTTCTTATTCGAACAAGGGACACGAAGGATTTCTGGGGAATTCTGTTTTGGGAGAATGGTGTAACCTGGGGGCAGATACCAATAATTCCAATATGAAAAACAACTATGATGAGGTAAAGCTCTGGAGCTATGCTAAAGCATCAGCTGTGAAAACGGGGTTACAATTTTGCGGACTAATGATGGGAGATTACAGTAAGTGCGGGATTAATACCATGTTTAATACGGGAACCGTTGTCGGGGTAAATACGAATATTTACGGCAGCGGGTTACCGGCAAATTTTGTACCGGATTTTTCCTGGGGCGGGGCAGGTGGTTTTACGGAATACCTCTTGCCTAAAGCCATTGCTGCTGCACAAAGAGCGGCTTTAAGACGGGAAGCTGTCTTTACCGAAGCAGACGGGCATATCCTGGAACGTGTGTTTGAGGATACTCAAAAATGGCGGGATAACTCCTGAAAATCTGCTGTAGTATAGGTATAACGAAGCCGGGAATGTACATTCCCGGCTTCACTTATTACAGGCTTTATTGTCTTGTCCTGCCGAAACAGGGGGCGGTTTATTTATGGTCTTCCAGCAATGTGGAATTGAATAGTTTTAGTATGCGCTTGTACTCGTCTGTCCAGCTGCTGGGTTCTACAAATCCGTGATCTTCGGCCGGGTACACGGCCATTTCCCAATTGTCTTTTCCGAGTTCGATGAGACGTTGCGAGAGGCGGACCACATCCTGAAAATGTACATTGACATCCACCATACCGTGGGCAATCAGTAAGTGACCTTTCAGTCCTTCTGCAAAATAGATGGGGGAGGATTTCCGGTATGCTTCCGGGTCGTTGTACGGCTCGTTAAGGATATTGGAAGTGTAACCGTGATTGTAATGGGCCCAGTCCGTTACTGATCTTAAAGCGGCACCGGATGTAAAGGTGTCCCCTTCATTAAACATGGCCATAAGCGTGATGAACCCCCCGTAGCTACCCCCATAGATCCCGATTTTCTGCGGATTGATATCCTGCTCGGCAATGAGAAACCGGGCTCCGTCTACCTGGTCCGACAAATCTTTGCCTCCCATGTGGCGGTATATCGCGGTTCTCCAGTCGCGTCCGTAACCTGCGCTGCCGCGGTAGTCGATATCGAGTACGGTATAGCCCAGATCGGCGAGCAGATTGTGAAACATATATTCCCGGAAATAGAGCGACCACCATTTATGGACATTCTGAAGATATCCTGCACCATGCACAAAAATTATCGCGGCATTGTTTTTTACATCTGCTGTAGGGACGTACAGTCTGGCGGGTACCTGCTGTCCGTCGGAAGCTGTAAAGTGTATGAGTTGCGGATCGCGCCAGGGGTATGCGGCAAAGGCTTCCGATCTGCCGGAAGTCAGTTGGGTCTCTTTGGCATTGGTCGTATTCTTTTTCAGGTATAGTTCCCAGGGTTTATTGCTGTAGGAGTACCGGATAGCCATATATTTTTCGTCGGGGGAGAGTGTAACTTCGTTATTACCGGTCATGGAGGTCAGTTTTTTCATGGTTCCTCCGTAGACAGGCATAGTATAGAAATGCCGTTCTCCGGGGCCTGCTTCGGAAGTGGTCAGATACCAGGACTTGCCATCAGCGGCTAAAAACGGATCGAATACTTCGAATTTTCCGGAGGTGAGCGCTTTTTTCTTTCCGGTGGTAATGTCGAGGATATACAGGTGGGAGTATCCGGTCTCTTCCGATTGGAAATAGATATGTTTGTTATCGGGCAACCATCCCAGGACACCGCCTCCCATGCTCCAGCCTATTCCGGGGCCTGCAATCCAGGCCTCATCACGCTGCCGGTCGAGATTTTTCAGGCTGCCGTCTCTGGTATTCAACAGGGCGATCCACCGGTCTTTATTGTTTTTGGAGCGGACGTTGACCACTATGTTTTTCCCGTCCGGGGAGAAGGAAGCCCCGGAGATCATCACGGTTCTTTCTTCCGGTTCCCAGTCTTTGTCCGGATAATCTTTGGTGTAGTCCGGAAGATCGTTTAGTCCGGGTAAGGCATCGGCTCCTACCAGGTAGACTGTGTCCTTTACCAGGTTGTAAACGGCCATATCCATGGTAGTGGTTTCTTCCCCTACCTTTGTCCGGGTATGGAGATCGGTGGTGTAGCCGGAGGTATCGATATAATCGGGTACAACGGTTTTTTGGGAATCTCCCGTAGTCCTGAGGTTAAAAACCGCAAATTGTTCGTTGGGAGATAACTCCAGGTTGATTACCTGCGCCTTCCCGGAATAGAAGGCATAAGGTTTTTTTGCGGCAGTCATTTCGGTATATTCCCTCGATTTTTCTTTTTTTTCTTCCCGTTCGCTGACCACCCGTAGCAGTTCCAGGTTTTCTTCCCGGAGCCATTGCGCTTTCGGCGATCTTTTTGGGTCTTCTTTGTCCGGAGTCTCTCCCGTACTGATGTGGGTAAGTTGTCTCAAATGTCCGTCGGGGAGGGAATAGGTAAACAGATTAGTTCCGGAATGGAAAGCTATTTTGTTTTCATCGGCGAGAAATTTCGGATTTCCGATATATCCGTCCATTTGTATGAGCTCTGTTTTTTTTCTTTTACGAATATCGTAGAGAAACAGGCTTTTGCCTTCCGTGTAGAGTTTTTTAGTCCGGTTTTTATTGTAGCTGTCCGTTGCAGGGATCAGGGTCCTGGCTTCGCGGGCAGGGACTTTTTCCAGGGTTCCGGGCGATTTTATCCGGATGCGGTAGAGGGAGTCCGAAGGATCGTTGTCCCTGTTGTATTTGAAGTACAAGGTTTCCCCGTGATCATCCCAGCGTATATCCGAAGGGAAGGTTCCCATCCATTTGGGGTCCTGCATGATCTTTTCCACGCTCAGTTGTTCCTGGGCATGGAGAACGATACCGGTAAGAAAGAGTAAAAAGGTGATTTTTTTGAACATGAGAAAAGGATTTAAAAACACAGCTCACGAATCTACAGATTTTTTTTAACTTGTTTCTAAATACTTTGAGTAACTTTGCACTCCCGAAATCATGTCAAGATGTTAATAATGAGCCTCTTCGAGGGGGAGGGGAAATTGTAATCAGTAAGGAATATGGATCAGAGAAAAAGGGTAGCTTTTTACACGTTGGGATGCAAACTGAATTTTTCGGAAACCTCGACCATAGCCCGGGATTTTAAAGATAAGGGGTTTGACCGCGTCGATTTTGAAGAAACCGCAGATATTTATGTGATCAATACCTGCTCGGTCACGGAGAATGCGGACCGTCAGTTCAGGCAGGTGGTCAAAAAGGCGTTAAAACACAATGACCGTGCATTTGTAGCGGCCGTGGGATGTTATGCCCAGTTAAAACCCGAAGAGCTGGCTGCAGTAGATGGCGTAGACCTGGTATTAGGAGCCACGGAGAAATTCAAGATTACCGATTATATCAATGACCTTTCCAAAAATGATTTCGGCGAAGTACATTCGTGTGAGATCGAGGATGCGGACTTTTACGTGGGAAGTTATTCCATAGGGGACCGCACCCGTGCTTTTCTGAAAGTGCAGGATGGTTGCGACTATAAGTGTACCTACTGTACCATTCCCCTGGCCCGGGGAATATCCCGTAGCGATACCCTGGAAAATGTCTTGCACAATGCCCGGGAGATATCCCGGAAAAACATCCGTGAGATCGTACTTACGGGTGTGAATATAGGAGATTACGGAAAAGGGGAGTTCGGGAACAAAAAACACGAACATACTTTTCTCGACCTGGTCAAGGCGCTGGATGAGGTAGAAGGAATAGAAAGATTGCGTATATCTTCGATAGAGCCCAATCTTTTGAAAAACGAGACCATAACATTTGTATCGGAAAGCAGGACGTTTGTGCCGCATTTTCATATCCCGCTACAGTCCGGAAGTAATGATATTCTTAAAAAGATGCGACGGAGGTATCTCCGGGAATTGTATGTGGACAGGGTGACAAAGATCAGGGAAGTCATGCCACATGCCTGTATCGGGGTGGATGTTATCGTCGGGTTTCCCGGCGAAACCGATGAACATTTCCTGGAGACATACCATTTTCTGAATGAACTCGATATTTCTTACCTTCATGTATTTACATATTCCGAGAGGGATAATACCGTTGCTGCCGAAATGGAAGGGGTTGTACCCGGAAAAGTAAGAGCCAAGCGAAGTAAAATGCTTCGCGGGTTATCAGTGAAAAAGCGCAGGGCCTTTTACGAGAGCCAGCTGGGGACTACCCGGACGGTATTATTCGAAGGAGAAAACAAGTCCGGTTATATTCATGGTTTTACCGAAAACTATGTGAAGGTTAAGGCTCCGTGGAATCCGGAGCTGGTCAATACCCTTCATACCATAACATTAACGGATATCGATGAAGATGGGTTGGTTCGTTTTGTATTTACCAAAGAGGAAGTATATGCGTCCTGACCGTAATCAAATGTATCCTGTAAAAAGATATAGCAGTGTTTTAGTAGTGTATCTGCTGCTTTTTTTCGTTGTCGCCTGTGATAACCGGAATAATACTCCTGGTGATTACAGTTCCGATACCTTAAAGGTTTATCGTGTTTCCGATCATGTCTATGTGCATCTTTCCTACCTGGAGACAGAGAGTTTCGGAAAGGTGGAGTGTAACGGTGCCATATTTTTTGATAATGGCGAGGCTGTTATACTCGATACGCCGGCGGGGCGAGAGGACTCGGGAGAATTGATCCGCTGGGTGACGGATTCATTGGGGTGTACCATAAAAGCCGTTGTTCCTACACATTTTCACAAGGATTGCCTGGGTGGACTGCAGGAATTTCACAGGAAAGACATACCTTCTTATGCGGAGAATGCAACGATTACACTGGCTGCATCTCATGGATTTCCGGTGCCGCAACACGGTTTTGACCAATCGCAAACCTTGTGGGCAGGAACTTTGGAAATAGAACTTTCCTGCCGTGGGGCGGGACATACCACAGATAATATTACGGCATATCTCTCCGGTGATCACGTACTTTTCGGAGGATGCCTGATCAAGGCTTCCGGTGCTTCAAAGGGAAACCTTGAAGATGCCGATGTTGCCGCATGGCCCGAAACGGTGGAGCGTATTAAATCTGCGTATCCCGAAGTTAAAATCGTCATTCCCGGACATGGAGACACCGGGGGCAAAGAACTGCTGGATTATACCGAAATACTTTTCCGGTCCTGAGAGCGGTTTGGTTTCTCATGCAGAATGACTGCCTGAAAAAAAATAATGGTAAAACACCGGTAACGAATGGTCCGGTCAGATGCGTATACCTACCGGAAGGAGATCCTTGAATTGTTTGTGCTTTCGCAAAAAACGGGCAATCTCCGGACTTGTTGGAACTACACGAAGATTTCTTTCTTCCACGATATGCAATACCGATTCTATAAATTCATCCTTTTGGTAGTCCTCGAAATTTTCGGGAAGGACCAGTTTGGTCAGGAAAATCTTCTTATCCTGTGATGAATACTCGATTTTAGCCAGTTTTCCGTTGATACGGGTTTCGAACTGGCGCAGGAAATCATTGTCTTTGACGGTTACTTCACTCATTTTATTATAGTTTTATTTACAGACAGATGTTGTATGTGTACCTCTCGGATAGCGAACAAAGAAAATCGCCGGACCTGCAGGGTACCGCTGTAGGGATGTGTACAACTCATTTTTCATTTTTAACTCTTCCTGTGCAAGAATAGTAGGAGAAATGCTTTTTTTTCTTCCGCAAATCCTAAATTTGTAAAGAAATACAACAAAGTTCAGGATTTAAGCGTGTAATGATGTTCCGTAAAATGTCGTTTCTGAAAAACGTGCGGAAATCATGGCCTTTACGATTTGTGTATGCAAAGATACGAAAAAATACTAAAAGTCTATTATACAATCATCTAACAAATTGTCGGAGGAACCTAAAATACCAGTCTATTTTATGCCGGGTATGGCGGCAAGTCCGCTGATATTCGAAAATATTCGTTTACCCGAAGACCAGTTTGAAGTTCATTATCTCGAATGGATACTTCCCGAGCGGCATGAGTCGTTGCAAAACTATGCAAAGCGTATGTCAGATCTTGTCTTACATGACAATCCCGTGCTTATCGGAGTGTCTTTCGGTGGGATGCTGGTACAGGAGATGGCCCGGTGGATAACTGTGCGAAAAGTCATTATTATATCCAGTGTAAAAGACAAAGACGAATTACCTGCCAAAATGCTCTTTGCCCGGTATACAGGGATATACAAATTGCTTCCTACTGGCCTGGTGAATAATGTGGAACTACTTGCGAAATACGCATTTGGTGAGGCTGTGGTAAACCGCCTGGAATTGTACAGGAAATACCTGTCTGTCCGGGATAAGACTTATATCGATTGGGCTATTCATGCTATCGTTTGCTGGAACAGGACAACGGTGCTTCCTGGAATCGTACATATACACGGAGATAAAGATCCGGTTTTTCCTATTGCGGGTATTAAAGATTGTATCCGGATAAAAAACGGTACGCATATTATGATCATCAACCGTTTTAAGTGGTTCAACGAACATCTTCCTTCGCTTATTGCGCACTAAAATCCGGTTTTATTCGGCTTTTGTAGTATTTAATTTTTTTACCTTTACCAAACATTGTATTTTAAAACGTATATGATTGCGGAAAAATCCGCGTTACTGTTAACAAATGATAAAGGTAAAGATGAACGTTATGGAATGGTTGAAAAAAGCCCTTATGGGTATCGGTATTATTGCATTGGCAGGTTTTTTCCTCGGTTCGGTGCAGGGAGAGGGAAAAGATGGAGTGACAGGCGGACAAACTGCTTCTGTAGATGAGGAGCGGAATGATAAAGCGGTCCGGGACTATAATGTGTATGCTATAGATTTTCTGGAAAGCATGAATTTTGCAGGAGAACCGGTTCCGCTCGACGAACCCGATATACAGGAGCGAATGGACAGGGAGATTTTGGTGAATACCTACTGGCAATCCAATGGGTTGTTGCTCATAAAACGGGCGCACAAATACTTTCCTGTTATAGAACCTATCCTGGCTAAGCACGGTATTCCGGACGATTTTAAATACCTGGCTGTTATCGAGAGCGGGCTGCAAAATGTAGTGTCCCCTGCACGTGCCACAGGATTCTGGCAGATTATGAGCTCGACAGGAAAGGAATACGGCCTGGAAGTGAATGATAATGTCGATGAACGATACCATCTCGAGAAATCTACGGAGGCGGCTTGTGAATACCTCAAGAAAGCCAGGGCTCAAATGGGAAGCTGGACGCTGGCGGCTGCGGCATACAATGCCGGAAGGACCGGGATATCCAGGCAGCAGGACAGGCAGAAAGAAGCCGATTATTACGATATTCTGCTCGGGGAAGAAACCGGGAGATACCTGTTTCGCATCCTGGCTATCAAGGAAATTTTGTCTGATCCGCAGAAATATGGCTTCAATATAGAACAAAGGCACATGTACAGCCTTGTGCCGACCAGAAAAGTTGTGGTAGATTACGAAATTGCCGACCTGGCTGACTTTGCTAAAAAAGAAGGGATCAATTATAAAATCCTGAAAATACACAATCCGTGGCTTCGGGAAACCAAACTCAATAATAAGTCAGGTAAGAAATATATCATCGAGATTCCTGAAAAAGGATATTACCGTGTAAAAAGCTGATAAAAAAAGCCGGGGTTTTTTGATGCCCCGGCTTTTTTATGTTTTTAAGGATCGTGTTTGTTGTCGGTTAAATACGCATGAAGATACGTTTTACCGCCCTTAAATCCTTTTCATCTGCTGTTGCATCATTTTGATCTGATCGGCCAGCATATTTTGTTTATCGAGCTTTTTAGCCTCGTTGAGCAATACGGTAGCTTCCCGTTTTCTTCGTTTCTGCATGGCAATTCCGGCAAGACTGAGTTTGGCCATAGCCACATCGTAGTTCATGGAAAGCCCGAGCTTCAATGCTTTTTTAAAGTATTTTTCGGCTTGAGTCAGGTTATTCTGCGAAGCCATGATACCGCGGAGGTAATTGTAGTACCCCTGTTGCTTTCTGATCAGTGCCGATTCGGGATCCTTGATCTTGTTTAACCATTTGGCAGTTCCCTCGAAATCCTGTTTGCGCATGCGGAGAAAAGCCATGAGTATCATCTCGTTCCGGAAATAGAGAAAGATAAATACCAGGGAGAGTAATATGAGGAAAATTCCGTTACCTATATTACCTTCGATAAACTGATAAACCGCAAAGCCGATAATAAGCGCTGCAATAACTAATTTTAGATTTTTATTGAACATTTCATGGTTTTTTATAAACGTACTGTAGCGAATAAGGTTGCAAAGTTAAAAAAAAGTCATGGAGGAAGCAGTGTCCGTAGCAATTTTCCGTACGGAATATATGGTGATAATGTATTATCTTTGTCACGGATATCATCAAGATATAAGAGACTTACGGAATATCAGCAGATTGCCTGTAAAGTTTGAGCGGACCGGGAATGAAATATTTTTTTCAAATGGTTTTGGCAAAGTAAAAACTCTTTGTATATTTGCGCCGCACTTTTGTGAAGGAATCTCGTGCATAATGAATTAGGTATTTTTAAAGAAGATTTTAAGATATTAGACAATGAAAAGAACATTTCAACCCTCAAAGAGAAAAAGAAGGAACAAGCACGGTTTTAGAGAGAGAATGGCGTCTGCGGACGGTAGAAAAGTGCTTGCCCGAAGAAGGGCAAAAGGAAGAAAGAAATTAACGGTATCTTCCGAACCAAGGCATAAAAAATAATGCTATTGAAATGCTATTCATATAAAGGTGTTGCTTCTGGAAGTGACACCTTTTTTTATACCTGATCTACTCATAAATCATATAAATAACACAATACCAAAGAAATGCCAAAAAGAAAAGATCTAAAATGTATTCTGATTATCGGTTCGGGGCCTATTATCATAGGTCAGGCGTGCGAGTTTGACTATTCCGGTTCGCAATCTCTGCGTTCCCTTAGAGAAGATGGTATCGAAACTGTTCTGATCAACAGTAACCCGGCTACCATTATGACAGATCCGTCCATGGCAGATCATGTTTATCTGAAGCCGCTCACCACCAAATCTATTATCGAAATACTCAAAGCACATCCCAATATCGATGCGGTGTTACCTACTATGGGAGGACAAACGGCATTAAACCTTTGTATAGAGGCCGATGAAAAGGGGATATGGGATGATTTTGGCGTTGAAATTATAGGGGTTGATATCGATGCGATCAATATTACCGAAGACCGGGAGAAGTTTAGGGAACTCATGCTGAAAATCGGTATTCCCATGGCTCCCCAGGCTACGGCAACATCGTATCTCAAAGGAAAAGAAATAGCCCAGGAATTCGGTTTTCCACTCGTGATCAGGGCCTCTTTTACCCTCGGGGGAGCGGGAGCTTCTTTTGTACATCACAAAGACGATTTTGATGAAATGCTCACCAGAGGGCTTGAGATTTCCCCGATTCACGAAGTCATGATCGATAAGGCAATGCTCGGATGGAAAGAATACGAGCTGGAGTTGTTACGAGATAAAAACGACAATGTGGTTATTATCTGTACCATTGAGAATATGGATCCGATGGGGATACACACCGGAGACTCTATAACAGTAGCCCCTGCAATGACCCTTTCAGACAGAACCTTCCAGAGAATGCGGGATATGGCTATCCATATGATGCGGAGCATCGGGGATTTTGCAGGAGGATGTAACGTACAGTTTGCCGTAAGTCCGGATGAGAAAGAAGATATTATCGCTATCGAAATAAACCCGCGTGTATCCCGTTCATCCGCATTGGCATCGAAAGCGACGGGATATCCTATTGCAAAAATAGCTTCGAAACTGGCTATCGGATATACGCTGGATGAACTGGATAACCAGATCACCAAATCTACATCGGCATTATTTGAACCTACCCTTGACTATGTTATCGTAAAAATACCAAGATGGAACTTCGATAAATTCGAAGGTTCGGACCGGACTCTCGGGCTGCAGATGAAATCTGTGGGTGAGGTTATGGGAATAGGACGTTCTTTCCAGGAAGCTCTTCACAAAGCTACACAGTCGCTCGAGATCAAGAGAAACGGACTTGGTGCTGACGGAAAAGGTTATAAGGATTATGACCAGATCATAGAGAAGCTTACGTATGCAAGCTGGGACAGGGTGTTCGTGATTTACGATGCCATACAGATGGGAATACCACTGAGCAGGATTCACGAGATCACCAAGATCGATATGTGGTTCCTGAAGCAGTATGAAGAACTGTATTTTCTGGAGAAAGAAATATCTTCATACACTATAGAATCACTCCCTAAGGAGCTTCTGCTCGAAGCCAAACAAAAAGGATTTGCCGATCGTCAGATCGCACACATGCTCGATTGCTGGGAAAGCGAAGTGTACACCCGCAGGGAAGAACTCGGCGTGAAACGTATCTACAAGCTGGTAGACACCTGTGCTGCGGAGTTCAGGGCTCAGACCCCTTACTATTATTCTACTTTTGAAGATGAAATAGAAACGGCAGACGGAAAACGGTTTATCGACAATGAGAGCAAGATTACCGATAAGAAAAAGATCGTTGTGCTCGGTTCCGGTCCCAACCGTATAGGGCAGGGGATAGAGTTTGATTACTGTTGTGTTCACGGCGTCCTTGCTGCAGCAGAATGCGGGTATGAGACCATCATGATCAACTGTAACCCGGAAACCGTATCAACAGATTTTGATACTGCGGACAAACTGTACTTCGAACCTGTGTTCTGGGAACATATCTACGATATCATCCGTCACGAAAACCCCGAAGGCGTTATCGTACAGCTCGGAGGGCAAACCGCATTGAAACTTGCCGAAAAACTCGATAAGTACGGTATAAAAATCATCGGTACCAGTTTCGAGTCACTCGACCTGGCAGAAGACCGGGGGAGCTTCTCTACACTGCTTAAAGACAACGATATTCCCTACCCGGAATTCGGTGTGGCAGAAACAGCGGAAGAAGCCCTTAAATTGTCCGATCACCTGAACTTTCCGATCCTGGTAAGGCCTTCTTACGTACTTGGAGGACAGGGGATGAAGATCGTCATCAATAAACAGGAACTCGAAGAACATGTCGTAGATCTGTTGCGTAAGATACCCAACAACAAATTGTTGCTGGATCACTACCTCGACGGGGCTATCGAAGCGGAAGCCGATGCGATATGTGACGGAGAAAACGTGTACATCATTGGTATCATGGAGCATATAGAGCCTTGCGGTATTCACTCCGGAGATTCCAATGCAACACTGCCGCCGTTTAACCTCGGAGAGTTTGTTTTGCAGCAGATTAAGGATCATACGAACAAAATAGCGAAAGCGCTTAACACGGTAGGACTTATCAATATACAGTTTGCTATAAAAGACGACACGGTATATATCATCGAAGCCAACCCGAGAGCATCGAGAACCGTACCGTTTATCGCCAAGGCATACGGAGAGCCTTATGTGAATTTCGCAACCAAGGTCATGCTGGGGGAGAAAAAAGTTACTGATTTCAATTTCAATCCGCAGCTCAACGGTTATGCGATCAAGCAACCCGTATTTTCCTTCAATAAGTTCCCGAATGTCAATAAGAACCTCGGACCGGAAATGAAGAGTACGGGAGAAGGGATTCTCTTTATCGATAGTCTTAAGGATGATCAGTTCTACGAGCTTTATACGAGGAGAAAGATGTACCTGAGCAAATAATATTCAGAGATACCGGATAAAAAGATGTCCCGGGCTTTTCATAGAAAGGTCCGGGACATTTGTATTTACGGTCGTTTGCATGGCATGTTTTCTACGGATACCAGTTGCGGAGCCGGACTTCTGTGTTTTGATGACCCGCGTCTACCAGTTTTTTGAATTTTTCCGTATCGCTCATATCCGGATTACCGCGATAATGATACGGATACACAACAGCAGGTTTAAAATCCAGTACGGCGTCTGCAGCCTTTTCGACGGGCATGGTGTACGGCAGGTTCATGCATACAAAGGCCACATCGATATCCCGAAGGGCTCTCATCTCGGGAATGTCTCCCGTATCCCCGCTGATATAGATCTTTTTGTCATCCAGAGAAAGCAGGTAACCGTTTCCCCGTCCTTTTACATGTGGTGCATCTTTGCTTGCCGGGAGGTTATACATGGGTATAGCCCCGATAGTAATACCCGAGATTTCCTTGCTTTCACCATTTTTGAGAATCACCAGGTTCTTTTTATAGGCGTCCGGAAGTTGGTCTGCCACAGCCTGTGGGACAATAAAAGTGACTTCGGATGTCTCGAGGGCCTCAAGTGTCCTGGTATCGAGATGATCCCCGTGAATATCCGTAATCAGTACGATATCCGGGGGTTTTACTCCGGAAAATCTCTCGACACCCCCGTAGGGATCGATATAGACGGACACGTTATTCCATTCCAGGGCCAGTGTCCCGTGAAAGATGGGTTGTAAGATAATGTCACGCCCGTTTTCTGTGGCGAGGGTGTCCGGTTGTATTTGTGAAAATACGGGAGAGTAGCCCAGGGAGAGCAGTGCGCCAAGTGCCATGCCGATCGTATAACTTTTCATAATTTTTCCGGTTATCGTTAGATGACTAAAATTACAAAAAGATTTTGATCCTTTTTTTGAAACCTGTTATTTTTCACATGACCTGGCACGTCAGAAACCGACATGGAGGGCTGTAACCGGGCCTGTTTACTTCCGGATAAAATCCGTGATAAAGTACGAAAGAAGTTTGCCTGTCATCCGGAGTTCCCGGTCGTTTTCCGGATCCGGAGCAGCTTCGCAGATATGGAGATACTGGACGTTTTTGTTATTTTTCCAATAGTTGATAAGGCGTCGTACCTGTTCCGGGGAGAAACCGGTCGGAGTCATGGCGCTGCTGGGAACGTTGGCTATGGCATCGCAATCTACTTCTATTCCGTACGGACTTCTTTTGACAAACTGTAAAGCCTGTTCCGTGTGGTAGTCCAGGGTGGTGTCGGCAGACAGAAGGAGTTCATCAAGGGTGCTGAACCTGATACGGTCATTGTACTCCTCCAGCTTTTTGAAAATACTTTTTGAGGTATAGTTTTCATGCAGGCCAAAAACGTAATACCTGTCGAGCAGCCCTTCCCGGAATGCGTACGAAAAGCCGTTTCCGCTATGTCTGCCTTCGGTGGCCCTGAAATCGGTATGAGCATCGATATTGATACTGTTAACGGGTTTTCCCAGGGCAAGGGCACATCCTTTGATAATGCCGTAACCGTTGTTATGTCCGCCCCCGATGACAATTGGTTTTTTTCCTGCCGCAACTATTTTACGGACCAGGTCTGTGACTTCCGCATCTATACGGGCAGTCAGCTGGCGGGCTTTTTCGATATATACATCACCCGAAGAAATTAACGCATCCAGTTCTTCCATCTCTTTCGAAAAATCGAGATGTCCCAGAAGCAGGATTTTTTTTCCCTTGTTGTTGGGGTGATGCTGGGTGTTGAGGAGTTGCTGAAGCGCAGTATGCCACGCATGCCTGGCGCCTTTACGGCCATGATTGGCCACTATTCCTATATCTTCGGGAATTCCGAACAGTACGTATTTTGCTTTTGAAGCCTGTAGTTGTTCTTCCAGTTCCTGTCCTTCGTTGAGTAATCTGATCTTTTCCCCGAACCTGGTTTCTCCCTTTCTCCGGGAAATTATTTTCTCCAGGTCTCTCAGGGCGTATAAACTCAAGTGATTTCGCATGTATCCGGTTTAAATCTTAAAGCAAATATGAAAATAAAAAATCTATTTGCTAAATTTAATCGTATATATATTCGCTGGCTGTATAACAAAAGTTAAAATTAGGCGTTAACAGTTAAAAAGAAATCATTATGACTGAATCAAAGAGTAATAACGGTTTGAAAGTTATTGCTGCACTGCTTGGGGTAGCCCTTATAGGGACCTTGATTTATACTTCAAGTCTGTACAGCGATAAGAAAAAGACTACTGCAGATCTGACGAATCAGAAAAATCTGGTAGTAGAAGATCTGAATAATCTCAAAGCGGACTATGACCGTGCCATATCGGAAGGCGATTCCACAAACCAGGAATTGCTGAACGCCAGGGCCAGGATAGACCAGTATATAGATTCCGTGAAGAGCATGAAAGCAGACATATCTGCGCTGTATCGTTACAGAAGACAAGTGAATGTGCTCACTAAGGAACGTGAGTTCCTGCTGGCTCAGAACGACTCCCTGCGCCGGTCCAATGAACAACTGACGATGCAACGGGACAGTACCAGGATGACCCTGGAACGTCAGGCACAGTATGCCGACTCTATCCTTACGCAGAACGTGCAGCTTGCCAAGGTTGTAGATGCAGGTTCAGCTTTGAGCCTGGCCAAATTTTCCGTAGAAGCGGTACGGGAACGTAACAGCGGAAAGCTGGTTTCGGTAAACCGTCACCGAAGAGCGGACAAACTGAAGATCTGTTATACCGTAGCGGCCAACCGTATAGCGTCTGCCGGAGATACGCAGTTTTACGTTCAGGTTATAGGGCCGGACGGAGCTATTATGGGAGAAAATGCAGTAGCCAGCTTTACACCTCCCGTAGTGAGCGGTATGAGCCAGAAAGAAAGTGCAGGAGTTGATGAAACCGGATCGACAGATGAATATGAAATTGAAGATCGTGCTATAGATGAAATGGCGTCGACCCAAAAGCCGGATACCAAGAGTATTAACTATAGTAAGATATCTAATTTCTACTATGAGAATACGGCACTTGACGTATGTGATTATGTAGATAAAAAGGGAGATGGATTTGAAAAGGGAAATTACGAAGTAAAGATCTTCGATAGTAAACTCAGAGAACTGGGATCCTCTTCTTTTGAACTGAAATAGAAAACCGGACCTCCAATGTTAAAACCCGTTGTCTTCAGCTGAAGACAGCGGGTTTTTATTTATGATCTTATCCAAAGTCAGAGCTGTACAATTCTTCGGGATCTGTAGTTTGACCTTCTAAAAAAATAAGGAATCCATATTTTTACAATCCTATACCGGTAACCGGTCTGATTTTCTGCCGGTTTCCTTTTCGGGTAATGAAACTACGGAGTAACAACCTTTCCGCGGATCAACACGGTGTCGATATGGTTATTTCCGAAAGCGTAAGGCAAAAAAGCATACCCCGGTATGTCACGGGTAATGATGAGATTGGCTTCTTTTCCCCTGGTGATACTTCCGTGTGTGTCGGAGAGTCCCATGGCATAGGCCCCGTTTACAGTAGCTGCATTAATAGCTTCCTCCGGGGTAATCTTCATTTTGATACATGCCGTAGCTACCACAAAATTCATATTACCGCTCGGTGTGGAGCCCGGATTATAGTCCGTAGCCAGGGCCAATGGAAGACCGGCGTCGATCATTTTTCTTGCGGGTGTGTACGGGATGCTCAGAAAGTAGGAGCAGGAGGGGAGTGCAACGGGCATGGTCTTGCTCCCTTTCAGTGCTTCGATGTCTTCATCCCTCATCACTTCGAGGTGATCGACAGATAAAGCGTTGTGTTTGATCCCTGTCTGTATACCACCTATGGCGTGAAACTGGTTGACATGTATTTTAGGGACCAGGCCAAAAGCTTTGCCGGCTTCAAGAATACGTTCGGTCTCCTCTGTGGTAAAATATCCCTTTTCACAAAAAACATCCACATATTCGGCAAGCCCTTTTTCTGCGATAGCTGGTATCATCTCATTGATGAGGAGATCTATATAACCTTTCCGGTCGTTCCTGTAGTTCGCAGGAATGGCGTGTGCCCCGAGGAAAGTCGCTTTTATGGGAATATCATAGTTGGTCTGTAGTCTCCTGATGACACGGAGCATTTTCAACTCGGCATCCGTACTCAGTCCGTACCCGCTTTTGATTTCTATGGCCCCTGTGCCCATAGCTATCACTTCTTCCAGCCGTTTTGCAGATTGCCTGTAAAGGTCGTCTTCCGGGGTTTCTTCGAGTTTTTTGGCCGAATTCAGTATTCCCCCGCCGCGGTTGGCTATTTCTTCATAGGAAAGTCCGTTGATGCGATCCACAAATTCCTGCTCGCGGTTCCCGGCATATACGATATGGGTATGGCTGTCACACCATGCGGGCATGACCACTTTTCCCGCAGCGTTGATGATCTCGTTTGCTTTCGTTTCAGGGAGGTCTTCCATTTTTCCGTAGTCGGCTATCGTATTGTTTTCTATATATAGATAAGCATTTTCAATAACCGGTAGGTTTTTCATCTCCCTTCCGGATACTTTTTGTACCGGGGTGTCTCTGACCTGTAAAAGCTGTCTGATATTTTTAATGAGTATGTTCATAAAGCTGTTTTTTGTGTGTAGTGTAAATGAAAAACGTACGGCTTCTACCCGGTGAGGGTATGGCCGTACGTTCTTATGGTGCTGTTGTGCCCGGATTATTTCAGAGCGCCTACCATATCCTCGGGTTTTACCCACTCGTCGAATTCTTCGGCAGTAAGGTATCCGAGGTTGACGGCTTCTTCCTTGAGCGTCGTACCGTTTTGGTGTGCCGTATTGGCTATTTCCGCAGCTTTGTAATACCCTATTTTGGTATTCAGTGCGGTAACCAGCATGAGCGAATTGTTTACCAGTTCTTTAATACGATGGTGATTGGGCTCTATTCCGGAAGCGCAATGTTCTTCAAAACTCACGCAGGCGTCACCGATCAGTTGTGCGGATTGCAGCAGATTGGCGGCCATTACGGGTTTGAAAACATTGAGTTCGTAGTGCCCCTGAGTACCGCCTACGGATACGGCAACATCGTTACCGATAACCTGTGCACAAACCATGGTGAGTGCCTCACATTGTGTAGGGTTTACTTTTCCGGGCATAATGGAACTTCCCGGTTCGTTTGCAGGAATCAGAATTTCTCCGATACCGGAGCGGGGCCCGGAAGCCATCATCCGGATATCGTTGGCTATTTTATTGAGTGAAACGGCAAGCTGTTTCAGAGCACCATGGGTTTCGACCAGGGCATCGTGGGCAGCCAGTGCTTCGAATTTGTTTGTAGCGGATTTAAAAGGAAGTTCGGTAAACCTGGCGATGTACGCAGCGACGTTCTCCGCATATCCCGGGGGCGTATTGATCCCGGTTCCTACGGCAGTACCTCCCAGAGCGAGCTCCGAAAGGTGATCCAGCGTGTTGTTAAGAGCTTTTAACCCGTGATTGAGTTGAGAGACATAACCCGAAAATTCCTGACCGAGGGTGAGCGGGGTCGCATCCATAAGGTGAGTACGCCCTATTTTGACCACATCCTTGAAATCTTCGGATTTTTTCTTCAACGTATCACGTAACCGGGTTACGCCCGGAATAGTCACTTCGATGATCTTCTTATAGATAGCAATGTGCATTCCGGTAGGGAAGGTGTCATTGGACGATTGCGATTTGTTGACATCGTCATTGGGTTGCAGGGTCTTTTCGCCTTCGCCTATTTTTTTTCCGGCCAGTTGATGTGCCCGGTTGGCAACAACTTCATTAACATTCATGTTACTTTGGGTACCTGAACCAGTCTGCCAGATCACCAGCGGAAACTGGTCATCGTGTTTCCCTTCCAGGATTTCATCGCATGCTTTAGCTATAAGATCTCTTTTTTCTTCCGGAAGAACCCCGAGTTCACAGTTGGTATAAGCCGCTGCTTTTTTCAGGTAGGCAAACCCGTATATGATCTCCAAAGGCATTGAAGCCGAAGGCCCTATCTTAAAGTTGTTTCTGGAACGTTCGGTTTGGGCTCCCCACAACTTGTCTGCGGGAACTTTAACCTCACCCATCGTATCTTTTTCTATTCTGTATTCCATGATGTTTATTAAAGTTTTACACTGTATACAAAATTAGCATTTTACCGTATAATACCCGGGGATTTTTAGCTTTTTATAAGCGGAGTTTCGCGATTTAGTTGGAAAAAGGCTTCGGCATTTCAATTAAAAACGGTACTTTTGTTCCGAATTCGAAAATTTCCGGAAATTATGTTTGAATTTGACCAGTATTTAGGCTTTTTAGCATTCGCAGGGATAGCTCTTCTGGGCTTCTGGTTGATGGTTTTCCTTACTGCTTTTGCAATTCCCTACTGGATAAGCGGAGCGATCATGGAGATGATCAAAGAAAAACGCGAGGCTAAAAAAGCTAAAAAGATGCAGGCGTAAAAACGCACAAGAGACTGTTCGAAAGGCAGTCTCTTTTTTTATTCGTATTTGATATTTGTCGGAGCAGGAAGGACCTGGTTGTTGGGGTATTGAGTCAATAGGTTATTCCTGGATTTCACCTCTTGTTAATCCGATATCCATTAACTACGCCCCAGTACTTCGACAGACTCAGCAGCCTATGCCGGAACGCTCAGCCGCTTCGGTAACTCTTACTGCGAACTGTAATTGGTTATAGAGTTAGTCCTGCTTTTCATTTCTTATTAACCTGGTAACTCATCAACCGATTAACTATACCCTGGTATCCTTCCCTACAGGGCTACGAACTACCCAATCTCATTCACAGTATTACAGCAGTTATTCCACCATAAACAAGGCATTTGCAAAAATCAGTTTGCCGTTTTCCCAGAACCCCCGGAACAGCGGGTTGTCTACCATATATACAATATGTCCTTTTCCATAGTCATGTACACCGAATACAAGCGTGTTGGCAATGTTTTTCCGTGCTTCACTACCGGCAAACCCTGAAAGGGGACTTCCGTCCTTACCGATGTAGAATGCGTTTCCGCTTTCGAGCAGTTCAAAAGCGTTGCTACTTTGTTTAAGCGAATAGTAAGTGTCTTTATAACCGAAAGCGAGCGGATGGGTAGTGTCTGTCTCGGTAGCATATATAGCCCCGGTGATATTGTTCTTCACATAGTTCCGCTCCCAGGAATTGTAAGGGATGGGTTTAAACGGTGTTTTTTCATCTTCTTCCGGTTGTTTTTCTTGGAGTCCGAAATCTTTTTCTTCCTTCAGCGCATGTATAGACCCACCGATGGCAATGAGTTTCCCCCCGTTTTTTATCCATGTTTTTAAGGTGTTCATTCTGTTCTCATCCAGGTATTTTCCATAATTTCCTTCGGGGATGATGAGTACGTCATAAGAGGAAAGATCAACGTGATCCGCATAATCGGTATCCAGTACGGTTAACGGATATCCCAGCTGTTGTTCGAAAAAATGCCATACTTCTCCCGAAGAAAGGGTAGAAGCCGGTGAGCCGGTGAGTAGCGCCGCCCTGATCTTTTTAACAGGTTTTACCGATGAAGAACCGAAATCCTTTCCACGGGTTACAAAACCGGTTACGGCAGCGGTAAGGTCACGATTGAATTTCCGTGCGAGGGTTGCGAGTGTTTCCGTAAAATTTTTGCTCCCGGCATTATCTGTTTTGGTAATGATAAGACTTCCGCTCGCAAAATTTTTGTCCGAAACGGTAAAAGCTTCTTCACTGTAGCGTACCCGGATACCTTTTTCCAGCATAGCAGCAAGAAAACGCGCATCGTTCATGCTTTTCCATGTACACACATAAGCATAGGTATCTGCAACAGGAGAAAACGGTGTGGGATCTGATGGAGCGCTATTGGAATTACCACTTACCATACTGTGTTCTGTGGCTATGGCATGAAGACCATAGGCATAGGGTAGTGCCCAGGCTGTAATATCATAGGTAAGGGAGTCGTTCAGCCTGGTCTTAGGTTCGAATAAGACTTTGACCAGGGTACTTTTGGGTTGGTCGGACGGAATAATGAGGTCTCCCTTTTTTGTTTTCATGCTTCCTGTTTTTCCCGTAGCGTAATCGAGACCTTTGACCGTGGTTTCCCCCGGGAAGCTGTATCGGATATGATGTTTGTCGAGCAGGTCGGTAAGCAAACGTATATGATCCTTGTCGCCACTGAGGACATAATTCCGGTATTTGTAATTCCGGTTCGCATAGAATTTCCCGAATTCTTCATTGAGTTTTACGGCATTCCCGGAAGCGATCTCTACCGTAGAGATCCCTGTGGTATAATGGTGGTCCAGCCGGTCTCTGAGGGTCAGGGTATCTTTGCCGGATGTAATAACACCCAGGCCGGCCCTGCCGCTGCCGCCCTGTTCGTAGGTCATTCCGATACTGCCACTGTACATGGGGTAGGTATCTCCGTAGCTTGGGTACAGCAGGTCAAAGACTTCCTTGGTAAAGTACAGCCAGCCTTCCTTGTCGAAATACCGGGCATGATTTTTTCCGATCGCTACCTGGAAATCTTTTTGCCAGTCTGTTATTACTTCATGGACGGGTTCTGCCCCGGGAGCGAAGTAGTAGGGGGCATCCATGCCCTGTTCGTGAAAATCGGCATGGATATGGGGAAGCCACTGATTGAATAGTGCCACCCGCTGTATGCTTTCTTTTTGTGTAAGCCAGGCCCAGTCCCGGTTCAGGTCGAACATATAGTGGTTTGGCCGCCCGTTGAGCCAGGGTTCGTGGTGTTCCTTACTGTCGGGATTGACGTGGTTGGGATGATGGACAAACTGGTTGTACCAGTTGACATAACGGTCCCTGCCATCGGGATTGACACAGGGATCGATAATAACTACGGTATTGTCCAGCCATGCCTTGTGTTTCGATAGGAGGTCATAGGCAGTTTGCATCGATGCTTCCGTACTCACACTTTCGTTGCCGTGGACATTGTAACTCAGCCACACGATAGCTTTGTCATTAGTGGTCTTTTCTTCGAGTGACTTCATATGGGTTTCCCTGATCTGCTCCAGGGCACCGATATTGGCCGGGGAAGAGATATAGCAGAGGATGAGCTCGCGGTGTTCGTAAGTTTCCCCATAGGTTTGCAACCGAACCCTGTCTGGCACTGCCGCTGCAAGATGACGATAATATTCGACGACCCGGTACTGTCTTGTAAAGCGGGTCCCGAGCTCGTATCCCAGAAATTCGGAAGGTGATCGTAATTGTTGCGCCGTAACTGTCAGTGAAAACAGGACAAAAAGACATATCCATGCAGGATGAGAACGGTGGTGACAGCTATTCATAATGGGTTTGATGTTTTTCTTGTAGTCAACGTACTTGATATACTGACGAAAATAGCCTTTTTTTCAATCAATACGACGGATCATTCCTGTAAAATATGCTTTTTTGACGGGTCCTTAAAATAGAACAGATAAACTGTTTTTATTTTAATCTTAGGGAAAACATGTATGCGCTGAAAAACATATTGTTATTTAAGGCCAGATTTCAGACTACATCCTACAAACTAATAACTCCGAACACCCCACTGCTTTTTTTCTGAATCTCGTTTGCATGTTTCAAAGCGGTATGTGGTATAAATATTATCGGCCCTTGTTCTCATTTTTTCGCAGAAAGGAGCTTTGCTTTTTTTCGGAAATGAAATTATGGTGTTAAAGGATAAGGAGACCTGTGCAACCAGGTTTTTTATACCTACTTTTGCACATTCCTGTTACAAAATCCAGATACGATTTATTTGAAATGACTAAGAAACAACAGCATGTCCTGATTGTTATATTGGGCTTTATAGCCGCTTTAGGACCCTTTTCCATAGATATGTACCTCCCGGGATTTCCGGCGATAGCCAAAGATCTCAACACGGACGATGCGCACGTGTCCCTGACACTGACAACCTATTTTATAGGAATATCCGTGGGACAGCTTATCTACGGGCCATTACTCGATCGTTTCGGGCGCAAAAAACCTTTGCTTGCCGGGCTCGCTATCTATGCGCTGGCTGCATTGGGGTGTGCCTGGGCTCCGAATATTTGGTGGCTTATCGGGATGCGACTCATACTGGCCCTGGGCGGATGTGTGGGGATGGTAGCTTACAGTGCTATAATCCGCGATCGTTTTCCGGTAGATGAAGTAGCAAAAGTCTTCTCTTCTATATTACTGGTTATGGGGGTAGCCCCTATAATAGCCCCGACCCTGGGTGGATTTTTTACAGGGAACCTCGGCTGGCGTTCCATTTTTATTTTTCTCTTTATCATAGCCCTGGTACTCATGACGGTAATTCATTTCTTTTTGGAGGAAAGCAAGGGGCATGACAAAGAGGTGTCTCTCAAGCCCGGGAGCATTGCCGTAAATTATGCTGCCGTACTTCGGAACAGTGACTTTATGCTGTATGGCCTTTCCGGAAGTATTGCCATGGCTATTATGTTTGCCTATGTCTCTGGAATACCGTTTGTTCTCATGAAGCTTTACGGGGTATCCGAGACCACCTTCGGCTGGATGTTCGGGATTAATGCTTTCGGCTTTATTGCCGGAAGCCAGCTCAACCGTTACCTGCTCAATCGTTTTGACGTGGTCAGTCTTACCCTGAGGACATCTTTTATACAGCTCATCCTGACGGTGATTTTTATGATAGGGGTTTGGCAATACGAACTTCCGCTACCTGTTTTTGCTGTATTGCTCTTTTGTGTGCTTTTCCTGTTGGGATTTATCAACCCGAACTCTACAGCCTTATCACTTCGTTCCTTTTCCAGCAATATCGGATCGGCATCGGCGATGAACGGCAGTTTTAAAATGGGAGCAGGAGCTGCTATTTCTGCATTGATGGGGGTGCTGTACGACGGGACGAAACTTCCCATGGTATTGTTGATATTCCTGATGTCCCTGATTTCTTTTGTATTGCTCCTCATAGCCGGCAGAAAGGCCCGGCTGATAAAAAAGCAGGCAGCATACCGGTAACGATCGTTATACATGCTGCTTTGATGTAAGCGGAGAGCATAGTCCTGTTTTGTTACGTCAGGGCAATGGACAGTATTCCAAAAATAAAACCCCGCATCGAAAGACGCAGGGTTTCATCAACTAACCAACCAAAATTATGAAAAAAACTAACTAACCGTTTTAAGGTATGCTGCAAAGTTCAAATAGCATGCCAAACATCTCAGGCTTTTATAACTACCGTAGTTAAATGCTTGTTAAATGGCGATAGTGTATAACAGGTGAAGATGAGGTTTACTGTTTCCGGGGAGCAGGAACCTGGCAAGTATTCCGGCAAGGGAGTGTCGGGGCGCGACTGTCCGGAAATAATAAGGGGCCGGTCTGATATGGCCGGCCCTTGTGCATTGTTGCAATACGGCTGCTACGATCAGAGTTTTTCTTCGAGATACCGGGCTGTGAATGATTTTTTATTCTTAGCAACTTCTTCCGGAGTTCCCTCGGCAATAACGGTACCACCTTTTTCTCCGCCTTCCGGTCCGAGGTCTATAATGTAATCGGCACATTTTATAAGCTCCAGGTTGTGTTCTACCACAACAACAGAGTGGCCTTTCTCTATGAGCGCATTAAAAGAAGCAAGCAGTTTTTTGATATCGTGGAAATGCAGTCCCGTTGTCGGCTCGTCGAAAATAAACAAGGTCTTTTCGTCGGTATTCCCTTTAGACAGGAAGGAGGCAAGTTTGATCCGTTGTGCCTCTCCTCCGGAGAGGGTAGAGGAAGACTGTCCGAGCGTGACATATCCCAGTCCTACATCCTGTAATGGTTGGAGTTTGTTAATGATTTTTTTCTGCTTGTGCTTCCCGAAGAATTCAATAGCATCGTCTATGGTAAGAGTGAGTACATCATTGATGTTCTTGCCTTCGAAGGTTACTTCCAGGATCTCCTTTTTAAACCGTTTTCCTTTACAGGTTTCGCAAGGCAGGACCACATCGGCCATAAACTGCATTTCTATGGTGACCTCTCCTTCCCCCTTACAGGTTTCGCAACGACCGCCATCTACGTTAAATGAAAAGTGTTTGGGTTGGTATCCGCGGATTTTAGCCAGTTTCTGGGCCGTAAACAAAGCCCGTATATCGTCGTATGCCTTGATGTAGGTCACGGGATTGGAACGCGAAGACCGCCCTATGGGGTTCTGGTTGATAAATTCTACCGATTTGAGCGAACTGTATTCTCCGTCTACGGTGGTATATTTACCCGCCTTTTCTCCATATCCGCCGGTCTCCTTGAGGATTACAGGGTATAGTATTTTTTTAACCAGGGAACTCTTTCCGCTTCCGGATACACCGGTGACTACGGTAAGCATATTCAGGGGAAAGGTTACCTCAATATTTTTGAGATTATTTTCCCGTGCTCCTTTGATATGTACATGATTTTTGGACGTTCTTCGCTTTGGCGGTACTTCGATCTGTTTTCGTCCGCTGAGATAATCTCCGGTGAGGGAATGCGATTTCAGAATGTCTTTGTAATTACCGTAGGCTACGACTTCTCCGCCTAAAGTTCCGGCTTCCGGTCCGATATCGATAATGACATCTGCCGCTTTCATGATATCTTCATCGTGCTCTACCACAATGACTGTATTTCCCAGGTCCCGAAGCGACCGTAGAACGGTAATCAGTTTTTCGGTATCTTTCGGGTGTAATCCTATACTCGGTTCGTCGAGAATGTACATGGAGCCTACCAGGCTGCTCCCGAGAGAAGTGGCGAGATTTATGCGCTGTGATTCTCCCCCGGACAGCGAGTTCGATTTCCGGTTCAGGGTCAGGTATTCCAGGCCGACATCCGAGAGAAACATCAGTCGGTTGTTGATCTCTTTGAGTAACCTGCCCGCTACTTTCTGTTCGTAGCCGGAAAGTCTGATACTTTTGAAAAAGTCTGCAAGGTGATGCAGGGGCATTTCTACGAGTTCCGATATGGTATGATGATCTACTTTAACATAATCGGCCTCTTTTCGCAGTCTTCTGCCTTTACATTCCGGACACTTGGTTTTTCCGCGGTATCGCGACAACATGACACGGTTTTGTATTTTGTAATTTTTTTCTTCGAGTTCTGCAAAAAAGTCATTCAGCCCGGTAAAATAAGAGTTACCATCCCATACGAGTTGTTTCTGGGCTTCGGTAAGTTCAAACCAGGGTTTATGGATCGGAAAATCAAACTTATAAGCATTGTTGACCAGTTGGTCACGGTACCAGCTCATACTTTCTCCCCGCCATGGAAAAACGGCATTTTCGTAGACCGACAATCCGGAGTTCGGGATCACCAGGTCTTCGTCTATACCTATAATATCCCCGTAACCTTCGCACCTGGGACAGGCTCCGAACGGATTGTTAAAGCTGAACAGGTGTATATTCGGTTCGAGAAACTGTATACCGTCTTTTTCGAATTTATTACTGAAAGACGTTTGTTTCCCATTGCTCATATCCTCTATAATACATTCGCCTTTTCCTTCGAAAAAAGCGGTTTCCACCGCATCGGAGAGCCGGTTGATGAAATCTTCGTCATCCGGCCGCGCGATAATACGATCGACCACCAGGTAAAAGTCCCGGTCGATCTCCGTGTCGATGTCCTCGATACGGACCACCTGGTCTCCGTATTTGATACGGGCGTATCCCTGCTGAGCCAGGATCTTGATGCTTTCCAGTACTCCGCGATGATCCGGAATATGTACCGGGGCGAGAAGCAGTAACCTGGAACCCGGTTCATAGCCGTTGACAAAATCCACGACGTCGGTTACCGTATTTTTCTTTACTTCATCTCCGGAAACAGGAGAGAATGTTTTTCCGATACGGGCGTAAAGCAACTTCAGGTAATCATAGATTTCTGTAGTTGTGCCTACCGTCGAACGCGGATTGGTAGAGTTTACTTTTTGCTCTATGGCTATGGCCGGTGCGATCCCGCGGATATAATCGACCTTGGGTTTGTCAAGTCTGCCGAGAAACTGCCGGGCATATGAAGAAAGACTTTCCACATACCTGCGCTGACCTTCGGCATAAAGGGTGTCAAAAGCAAGACTGGATTTACCGGAACCGGAAAGTCCCGTAATCACTACAAGTTTATTCCGGGGAATGGCAACATCCAGATTTTTGAGGTTGTGAAGCCGTGCTCCTTTGATAAGTATATTTTGTTTCGGGTCTAATAACGATATATCGGTCATATGCTGAAAAAAGGAAAAATACAAAGATAACGCATAATAAAGCAATGGAAAAAACAGTTTCATTTTTTATGATCTATCTGTATCCGTTTTAGGGTTTTACCCGATCGGTAGCAGATTCCGGAAGGCTTACATTTTTAATATTTTTCGGAAAATCTGATTTAATATTTGCATTTATTTAAGGAATGTTATTATATTTGGCCAGCAAAACGTTAAAAAAAAGCACCGTATAGACCATAAAATTACTTTTTAGAAATAGAAAATAGGAGACTGTATTTGCCTTTGGCACATACTTAACTTTCGATTAAAAAGTAATATATTATGGAGCAACTTCTTCAGGATTCAGCTTTAGTAGAACAGTACTTGGCCGGTGATGAAATCGCGTTGGAAACGCTGATCAACCGACATTCACAAAGAGTTTATAGTTTTATTTTTTCTAAGGTATTCGACAAGGATATTGCAGAAGACATTTTTCAGGATACCTTTATCAAAGTTATCAAAACCCTGAAAAGAGGAGCGTACAATGAGGAAGGAAAATTTCTGCCATGGGTAATGCGTATCGCCCATAACCTGATCATCGATCATTTCCGGAAAAATACGAGAATGCCGAAATTCGAAGGTAACGACGATTTCAATATCTTTTCCGTAATCAGTGATAATGCACTGAATGTTGAAAAACAGATTATCAAGGATCAGGTGGAAGATGATGTAAGGAGACTTATCCTGGAGCTTCCTGCAGACCAGCAGGAAGTGCTTATGATGCGGATGTACAAAGATATGAGCTTTAAGGAGATCTCGGAGATCACCGGAGTAAGTATCAATACGGCCCTGGGCAGGATGCGTTATGCCATTATTAACCTCCGTAAGATCGTGGAGAAAAATAACATTGTTTTAACAAATCAATAATGCAATATAAAAAGATTTGCCGCGTTCTTAGTAGTAAGAACACCTAAAAGTTATAAACCAGCATGGCAAATCTTTACACTAAAAAATCATCAAATTACAAGAAACTCGGTCCAAAGCAGGAAACTATTGATTTTTTGCTCAATTATTCCAAAGCCCTTCGTGTGGTAGACTATCAGGAAATAAAATTCGAGACCGTATTAAACTGAATTAAATCACATTCAGGAAACCGTTTTTCAAAAGAACAGGTTTATTTCCAAGATACTGCCCTTTACCCCCAAAGTGCGATGTTTCCCCGGAATAAACTTATGATTTGGAAGACGGTTTCTTCTTTTTATAATACTCGTCCAGTACCGATTTCCTTCCGGCCTTTTTGGTAATCACATCTTTTTCCAGGTCCCATCCACGCGCAGGCGAATATTGCCGGGCATACCAAATGATCTGTAGGTGAAGCTTGTTCCATTTTTCTTTTGGAAATAGCCTTTTCGCATCTTTTTCGGTCTGGACAACGTTTTTACCGTTACTGAGACCCCAGCGATACATCATTCTGTGAATATGAGTGTCAACCGGAAAAGCGGGGATACCGAAAGCCTGAGACACTACAACACTTGCCGTTTTATGGCCCACAGCAGGAAGCGTCTCCAGCGCAGCCATATCAGCAGGGACCTCACCGCCATAGCTGTCGATAAGGATCTGCGATAATTCATAAATCCCCCTGGATTTCATCGGCGAAAGTCCGACCGGACGAATAATATCCTGTATTTCCTCCCGGGTAAGCCGGACCATGGCATACGGATTATCTGCTTTTGCAAACAAGAGGGGCGTAATCTGGTTTACCCGTACGTCGGTGCTTTGTGCGGAAAGAAGTACGGCAATAAGCAGGGTGTAAGGGTCTTTATGGTCAAGCGGGATCGGGATTTCGGGGTATATCTCTTCGAGCGTTTCCATAATGAACGCCACTTTTTGGGTTTTGGTCATTTTTACATACTTTTGGCCGACTAAAATACATTATTTATCACGATATTTAAAGGACAGTATTACCATAGGGTTTCGGGAGATTTTATGCCCCGGAGAAAACGGTACCGGGAATGTGCAGTACGTGTAAAAGAAGGGAATCATATTTTTATTTCCGGTGATTTTATCTTATATTTTGTACAAGGATATAAAGAGTCAGCATACCGTATTTTGTAAAAAGAGCGGGCGGAGTATATGGTCTTGTCGGTGCACAGACATGGCCGTAATGACATCAGAAAAGAAAACGAAGCCCGAAGTTTCCGGCAGACCGGTGGAGAAGGCTTAAAAATATCTCAAATCTAAAATTCTATACACATGAAAACACTAAAACCGGGAGATAAGATCCCCGAATTCACGGTTAACGATCAGGACGGAAGCCCTGTTTCTTCTTCGGATTACCTCGGAAAGAAATGGATTATTTTTTTCTATCCCAAGGCAAGTACGCCGGGATGTACGGCCGAAGCCTGTAACCTGAGAGATCATTACAAAGAACTGAAGGATAAAGGGTATGAGCTTCTCGGCGTAAGTGCCGATACCGAAAAGAAACAATCGAACTTCAGGGAGAAAAACGAATTTCCCTTTCCTTTGCTGGCCGATGTGGACAAAAAAGTCATAGAAGGTTTTGGGGTATGGGGCCCCAAGAAATTTATGGGGAAGACCTATGATGGTATTCACCGTACGACTTTTATTATCGATGAAAAAGGAAAGGTAGAGCGGGTTATAGATAAGGTCAAGACCAAGGACCACGCTGCCCAGATACTCGAAGGATAGCAGCAAGGACGTCGGCACCGTTGTTCTACGGATGTATTGCGGCCGCCCTGTTGTATTCCCTTAAATTAAGATAGCATAAAGAACATGAATTACCTGTCGGTAGAAAATATATCCAAATCTTTCGGGGAACGCGTTTTGTTTACCGATATATCTTTCGGTATCAACAAAGACCAGAAGATCGCATTTATTGCAAAAAACGGCACCGGGAAGACCTCCCTGCTACAGATTATAACCGGCAAAGATATTCCCGATACGGGACAGATAGTATCCAGGAACGGTATATTTATCGGTTTTCTGCCACAGGAACCCGACCTGAACCCGAAGCTTACCGTCGAAGAGACGATATTTGCTTCGGACAATAAGGTGCTGAAGATCATCAGGGCGTATGAGGATGCCCTGGAAAACCCGGAAGATGAAACGGTTTATCAACGTGCATTCGAACAGATGGAACTGCACCAGGCCTGGGATTTTGAGACGAGATACAAGCAGATTCTTTCCAAGCTGAAACTCGACGATCTCTCCCAGAAAGTATCGTCATTGTCCGGGGGGCAGCAAAAAAGGCTCGCCCTGGCCACCGTACTGCTTAATAATCCGGACCTTCTGATCCTCGATGAGCCTACCAACCACCTCGATCTGGAAATGATAGAATGGCTGGAATCTTATTTCGCCAGGGAGAACATGACGCTTTTCATGGTGACGCACGACCGTTATTTTCTGGAACGGGTTTGTAATGAGATCGTAGAACTGGAAGACGGGAAACTCCATACCTATAAAGGAAACTATTCGTATTACCTGGAAAAAAAGGAAGCCCGTGTAGATGCCGAGAAAGCTTCGGTAGATAAGGCGAAAAACCTCTATGTGAAAGAGCTGGACTGGATGCGGCGTCAACCCAAAGCCAGGACTTCCAAGTCCAAATCGAGGATCGATGATTTCCATGTGATCAAGGAAAAAGCACACCAGCGGCGAAAGGACCACCGGGTGCAGCTTGAGATCAATATGGAGCGACTGGGAAGTAAGATTGTAGAATTTCACAATGTCTCCAAGACGTATGGTGAAAAACAGATACTGCAAAGATTTCAATATGTATTCCGAAAGGGAGAGCGGGTAGGGATTATCGGTAAAAACGGAACCGGAAAATCTACCTTTCTCAATATGCTCACGGGAATCACTACGCCCGATTCCGGTAAAATTGTGATCGGGGAGACGGTAAAGTTCGGGTATTATACCCAGGCAGGGATTGAAGTGAAACCGGAGCAAAAGGTCATTGATGTTATCCGCGAATTCGGAGATTTTATTCCTCTCGCCAAAGGAAAGCAGATCTCTGCCGCACAGCTTCTCGAACGTTTTCTTTTTGACCGTAAAAAGCAGTACGATTTTGTGGAGAAACTGAGTGGAGGAGAACTGAAGCGTCTTTACCTGTGTACGGTACTCATACAGAACCCTAACTTTCTTATTCTCGATGAGCCTACCAATGACCTGGATATCGTTACGCTCAATGTCCTCGAAGAATTCCTGCTCGATTTTCCGGGATGTCTTATCGTGGTTTCTCACGACCGGTATTTTATGGATAAGATCGTAGACCATCTGTTTGTGTTTAAAGGAGAAGCGGAGATAGAAGATTTTCCGGGGAATTATACTGATTTCAGAACCTATGAAGACAGCGCTCCTCCTGCGGAGAACGAGGTGAAGAGCACCGCACCTGCCGGTTCGGGTAAGGAAAAAAATACCTGGCGCCGGGATGCGAATAAGGGACTTTCGTACAATGAGCAAAAAGAGTACAACCGGCTGGAACGGGATATCCGAAAACTCGAAGAAGAAAAAAGCAGGATAGAAGGCCTTTTTGCCGATGAAACCCTCGAAGGCGAGCGTATCGATGAGCTTTCGGTAAAGCTCAGGAAAGTACTTTCCGAAATAGAAGATAAAACCGACCGATGGCTCGAACTATCGTATAAAGACTGAGTACGTCCATGCTGAGCTATCTTAAATTTTTGTGGCGATCCACCAATCAGCACGGGGTACATTCGCCTTTTGTCTATGCATACGTTACCCGGGGATTGTATAAAGCGTACCGTTTTAGAGGGCCCCGTGCCTGCAAAATCTTGTTCCGTACCCTGGCGTACTTTAAAGTTCCGGATATCACGATAACAGAAGAACATCCGGCACTGACCGGTTTGTTGAAGGGATATTTTCCGGGAATACCCATAGTTCCTTCCGGCGGAAAGCTGTATTATTTCAATGCGGAACTTCAGCCGGATGATGTGCCCGGGTTGCTGAACATAGCGAAAAGCGATCCGGACCGTATCCTGGTCATCGAAGGAATTCATCGAAGAAAGACTTCTGCGCGTGCCTGGAAAATGATCCGGACAAACCCGAGTATCACGGTTACGGTAGACCTGTTTTATGCAGGTGTGGTTTTCTTCCGGGAAGGACAGGCGAGGGAAAATTTTATAATTCGGCCGTAATAGTTTAATTTTATACGAAATAAATGGAAATGAAAGGTTTTGGATGGGCCATCATAGTAGTGCTCATATTCGTCCTGGTCATGTGGAATAACAGGAGGAATACTAAAAAATGGAAGAAACGAAAGAGTTTCAGGGATCATTATTATTCCAGGAAAAAAGAGAAAACAGGAGAAAAATAGGAGGAGTATCTTTCTTCGCTACACCGTATAAAAGCCCTTAATCATGAAAAAAAGTATACTACTTATCGGTATGGTTGTTCTGTTTGCAGCCTGTGGAGCAAAACAGGATAGCAAAACCAAAAATTCCGGCATGGCAAGCAAATCGATCGCTTACGAGGTCCTGGTACAGGACAGCTATGGTGGCGCAGATAGCCCCGAACACAGGGTGATCACCAATGCACAGGAACTCCGTAAAGTCTATGGTATAATCAATCGTACACGTAAACCGGGCATCGAAGTACCTGAAATAGACTTTTCTGCAAATACCGTGGTTGCTATATTTATGGGAGAACGTTCGTCCGGCGGTAACCATATCGAAATCGAGAAGGTGGAAGAACACGAAGACGGAATTGAGGTGAAAACAAGGAATATTAAACCCGGTACAGGAGAAATGACCACGATGGCCATTACCCATCCGTTTATTTTTGTAAAACTCCCGGTATCCGGCAAGGAGGTCACGGTGAAGTAAGGTTTCCCTGCAGTTTAAAACGGTATTTTCCACATGGTACGTGCCCGGAAGGGGAATAACACATTCAACCCGCTCGATGCGGATCTGCATTTTTTGCTTATGTATAGCCTCTCATTTTTACATCGGATATACTGAAAGTACTAAATTTATGCGGTGATATTTTTTGTTTTTTCTGAAATGCGTATAATTTTTTCTAAATTAGTGGGATAACCTTAAAATCTTGTTATGAACCCACGTCGCGATTTTATTCAGAAACTTGCCCTTTCCGCTGCTGCTTTACCTTTTGCACCATTATACGGTGCTCCCCATGAACTGGATGTGTTCGGCTTCTCCGGAGATCAGTCCGTATTAAGAGTAGCTATTATGGGATTGGGTAGCTACGGAACACGGGTAGCCGATGCCATGCAATCCTGTAAACGGGCAAAATTGGCAGGAGTGATCAGTGGCACACCTTCGAAAATAAAAAACTGGCAGAAGAAGTATAATATTCCGGAAAAGAACTGCTATAACTACGAAAATTACGACCGGATTAAAGATAACCCGGATATAGATGCGGTGTATGTCATTACCCCCAATGCATTGCATCACGAAGCTGTATTGCGGGTTGCGGCAGCAGGAAAGCACGTGATCTGTGAGAAACCTATGGCCCTTAATGCAAAAGAAGGCGAGGAGATGGTGGCTGCCTGCAAAAAGGCCGATGTGAAATTGCTGGTCGGATACAGGATGCACTTTGAGCCGAATACGCTGGAGCTTATTCGGATGCGAAACGAAGGGGATTTCGGAAAGATCATGTTTTTTCAGGGACTAAGCGGGTTCCGTATCGGGGATCCCAACCAGTGGCGCCTGGATAAGGCACTTGCGGGTGGTGGTTCGCTGATGGATATAGGTATTTATGCCATTAATGGCGCACGCTATATGGTGGGCGAAGAGCCTGTATGGGTTACTGCACAGGAGACCAAAACCAATCCCGTAAAATTTAAAGAAGGGGTAGATGAGACCATTCAGTTTCAACTCGGCTTTCCCGGCGGTGCCGTGGCATCATGCCTGTCTACGTATAACATGAACTATCTCGACCGGTTTTTTCTGAATGGTGAGAAGGGCTTCGGCGAACTGCAACCCGCTACGGGTTACGGTCCGATAAAGGGCCGAACACACCAGGGACCGCTTACAGAGCCTCATGTGGTACATCAGACCGTTCAGATGGACGAGATGGCAGGAATTATTCTCGATGGGAAAAAAGCTGTAGTGCCTGTAGACGGGCAAGAAGCCGTGAAAGACCTGAAGATTATAGATGCCATTTACAACGTGTGCAGGACCGGGGAAAAGCAAAAGCTCGAACTGTAAGACGGCAGGCCTTTATTTTACCGTGCATTACGGTATCCCGATATACATTTCATCAGATCATAACAGCGGTATTGGAGAAAGCAGAATATTAAAAATGATTTAAATTCATATTTAACATATAGGATATATATGTTAAATGAAAATAATGTTTATATTTGTAGCTGTTAAGATCAGATTTTTTAGTGTCAATTTTTTTCAGCATTATGGTCGATGTTGTTGCATCATCCGGGCACCGGGAAGCGTATAAGGCTATTCAGAACATCCCGGGATCTCTTGGGGGTCAGCCCGGATGAGCAACAATTATGATGACGTTCCGCGGGTCTATCCGTAAAAAGTCAGTCCGGGAAAGTAAACTGGTCATGCAATGCTCCTGCTCAGATACTGTCATCTCCGTAACACTATAGTGCTATTTCATGTATCCGTACCCGGAGGCAGTCGGTTTTGCCTTTCCGGTCCGGCGAGCTTACATCCGGATAACCATAAAAGTATAATCGCATCATTCTGTATGCAGAACGATGCGATTGTATAGAAGTTTTTACTATCCGGAATGTTTTCTTATTCCTTTGTCAGGTAGATATCGTCTACATACCAGTCAAAATCCCTTGCGGTATCGTCCGGCGAAGTATTCCCGAAATCGGCATCATCGCTTCGGAGCACCAGTATTTCGGATATAGACGACAGGTCCGGCGCATTGAAATCTGCCAATGGTATTTTTACTTCATGCCATTTACCATCTCTTGCCATTCCGTAAGTTTCATCGGTAGTACCATGATGGAGCGTTACCCAGTAATTGGTACCCCCGGCTTTGATCCGTATCCGGATATTGGATGTCGATGATGTTTTCAGGCTGATGTGATAATGGGTGTAAGAAGAAGCATTGACATTAGCCCTGGGGAATAAAGTGGCCATGGCCCCCCATGTTTGCGGGCTGGAAGAATTGGCCGGATCGAATTTATAATATAAAGCACGATTGCCATGAGCGGCGTCTTCCACTTCGCTAATTACAAAATTGGCATTATTAATCGGTGGGATTATGGCTGCATTGGTTTCTGAGATCTCCCGTTCGGTATAAATACCCAATCCGTCTATAGGTGGTGTTGCTCCCCGGAGCGTAACGTTTACCTTATCGAGGTTGGTTCCTCCTCCGGTAAAATAGAATCTTAAGGTATGTAGGCCCTGGGAGAGGGTTATTCCCGGTACGGAGATTCCGGTGTATACAGACCATCCGCCGGTATTTTCAAAATCACCGGTTTCGCCCAGATCGGAGATAGCCCCGGTATTGGGATCTACCCGCTGAAGTTTTACGGAGTGTCCACCCTCGTCATGTCCGGACGCCAGCATAAACTCAAAATCATAATCTCCGGTTTCCAGTACATTAACGGTATAGTTTACCCATTCTCCTTCGTTCGTATAGCCAATATTGGTTACGTTTTCTCCGACTTCAACATCAACTCCCCGGTCATCCCGGTATACGGAACTTCCGTTGGTCACCGCGAGATTCTCTTCTTCGGTATCGTGATATGCGATCCCCTCTCCACCGAGGTCAAAATTTTCTGCTTCTATAATCCCTTCTAAATCTAAAGGAGTACCTCCATAAGGCAGAGGTTCCGGTATACCTTTGACGGTTATGGAAAACGTCCGGGTATCTATAGTATTGTCAACGTATTTTACGATCAGTTGCGCTTCGAAGGTCCCAGGTGCAGTATAGGTGACCGTAACGTCGGAGTTTATGGATGTGGAAGGAGAACCTCCCTGAAAGGTCCAGTCCGTGGTCAGGGCTTTGGTCGAGGTACTTGTAAAGCGAACAGTATTCCCGAAATCGATCTCCGAAGCCGATGCTTCCGCAACAGTTTCCCCTTTGTCGAACAGGGCGACTTCCTGGATGTCATCCTCGCAGGAAAGCGATAATACAAGACAGAGCAAAAACAAATACGAGCCTTTAAGAGGTATATATTTTTTCATTATTAAAATTAGTTATGGTTAGTTTTTTACATATCAATACTCCGGAGTTTATCGTTCCGGAGATCTGGTAAGGCAAATGTTGGGAATTTATACCAGAGTAAGGAGCCTTGTCGTTTTTCTTTAGGGGTAGAAATGTGCTTTTTCCTGTTCCGGGCTATAAATCCGGGAAAATAGGATATCTGCAATCATATATTCCCGGGGCATTTCGTCGTTTTCTGTCGCTCCTCTTCGGGATATGGGAAGCTGTAATGTTTTTCCCCGGGTTTTTTAGCATTACCGATATCAATACCATTTCGGGTATGGCTTTTTAATTTCGCCATGGAGAAGTACATTTTTACCCCTTAAAAAAGAAATCTGTACCAGATAACCGTGTTCCGGAAGCTTATTTTTGTAGGGTGTCAGAGTATAAAACGGCTTCATTGTTAAGCCTGTCAGGGCGGAGTGTTTCCGGGCGTCATGTCCGTATGGCTTTCATGTGATTAAAAAAGTGTATTTTTAGCAACACCCCTTCCTGCCCTGCCCCATGATGTGCTGTCGAAATCCATTTAATACCCGGGAAGAATATGCTTCGTTGGATCAGAAATATCATTTGCCTGTTTTGTATGGCCGGAGGTTGGGGTTCGCTCCAGGCACAATCTCCCGGATTGTATTTTGAACATATCAGCTATGACGAGGATTTCTCTCCGAGTATGATCTCCTGTCTTGCCCAGAGTAGTAAAGGATTTGTCTGGATCGGTACCGAGAACGGATTGTTCCGGTACGACGGATACCGGTTTTACAGGTATGTAAGAGATAAAACACAGGGAAGTTTGAGTAATAACCACGTCAATACGATCTTCGAAGACAGTGAAGGGACATTGTGGGTGGGGACTAATCACGGGGTAAACCACTTCGATAAAAATGCGGATCATTTTTCTCCGGTGGATGTATCCATGACTAAAGGCGGACGCAATTATATCAGCTCTTTTACCGAGGATGATGCTCATAATGTGTGGGTCGGAACTTTTGGCGGTATAAAAAAGCTGAACAAAAAGGAGAAACTCCTGGAGAATATTACCAGCGATTCCAATTTTGAACTCAATAAGAGCAGGGTGCTATCTCTGTTTTATGACAAAGACTACGGAGTTTTTGCGGGGACGGCAAAGGGACTGAAGTGTTTTGACCCGGCCACCTCCGAACTCCGGGAACTTCCTGAAGTTTTGCGTAAGAACAAAAGTTTTTTAAAAGCTAAGATCTGGAAAATGGTCAGGGAACCCGATGGCAAGCTGTGGTTCGGAACAGAAACCATGGGCGCATTTTTGTATTCCCCGGAGAAGAATACACTGGCCCGGTTTGCGCATCAATACGATGATCCGGCCACCATTTCTTCCAATTGGGTGAATGATATCATCACTGTCGACGCCAGTACCACCTGGTTTGCTACCAAGGACGGACTCAGTGTATATGATAAGAATAGTGAGACTTTTAGACGATACAGGCACCATCCCCTGAATAATTCGAGTCTGACAGATAATGATATTCAGTGTTTCCTGAAAGACCGGTACGGGTGTATCTGGGCGGGTACGATGGCCGGTGGTATCAATTTTTACAATAAGGCCAACTCCAACTTTATCCATATAGGGGAAACCACAGGACAGGGATTCGGACTGAATAACTCCATTGTCCGTGCCCTGACCCGGGAAAACGATCATGCGCTTTGGGCAGGTACTTATGGCGGAGGGTTAACCTATCTCGATCTTGAAGCGCAAAGTTCGGTATCGTACATGATTGAGGATAAGATTGATAAAAAAACCAAAAATGCGATTACTGCCCTGGCCAGAAAAGATAAAGATCACTTGGTGTGCGGGACCCTGAACGGGTTATATGAATTCGACCAGCGTCTTAAAAAATTTACGCCGGTCCCGCTTTCGGCGAATGGAGGTGTGGAAGACGAACGTCCGATTACCTCGCTGTTGGCAGACGGGGAAGAAATCTGGGTGGGAACTGATGGTAACGGTCTTAAACGGGTGCTGAAAAACGGTAGTGTAGAGCATTATCTTCACGACCGGTCGTCGCATTCCCTTTCCGATAATTTTATCATGGATCTCGAAAACAGTGAAGAAGGGATCTGGATATCTACCCAGAACGGGTTAAATTATTTTGATAAATCCCTTAAAAAAGTAACCCGTATATACAGAACCGGAGGCGGGCCGTCCTCTATTGGGAACAATAGCCTTACCGTTTTGTTTACCGATTCGAAAGGACGTTTGTGGATCGGGGGCGATTATGACGGACTGTTTTGTTATGACCACACTTCCGATACGTTTTCAAGGCTCAATAAAGAGAAGGGCTTTACCAATGCTGCGATAAAAAGTATTACCGAAGACGCCCGGGGACATATCTGGGTAAGCTCAGAAGATTTCCTTTTTCAGATCAGCATCAAGGGAACGTCTGCTACACTCGGACCCGACGACTATGCGATTACAAGATACGCTGCCAAAGACGGGGTTTCCGTAAAGCAGTTTTCCTTTAAAACGGGGAATGTACTCAATGAAAGACAACTGGTTTTCGGTTCTACAAGGGGACTCATTGTTTTCGAACCCGACGAATTGTTTAAAACCCCCAATGATAGTGAAATAGTACTGACAAAACTCATCATCAATAATGAGACCGTTGTTCCCGGTCCGGGTAATGGGATACTGAAAAAGACCATATCGGAGACTTCAGAAATCATAATTAACCATGATCAGGGCTATATAGGACTGGAATTCAGTAGCCTTGATTTTATCAATCCAGGAAAAAGCAGGTATGCCTACAAGCTTGATGATGGCCTGAGAGCGGACGAATGGCATGATACCGGCACCCAGAACCGGATAAACCTGTCGAATCTGAACCCCGGAGATTACATACTTTCCATAAAGTCTACCAACGAAGATAATGGCTGGAATCCCCGGGTTAAAACATTGCAGATCCGGGTGCTTCCGCCCTGGTGGAAAACCTGGTGGGCTTATCTTATATACGGATTGGTACTGATACTGTTTGGTCTGGGCATTTTCGTTTTTATAAATAACCGGGTGAAATTAAAAAGAAGAATGTTTCTGGAGCATGTAGAAAGCGAACGCAAACAGGAAATGCTCGATATGCAGCTCAATTTCTTTACGAATATATCTCACGAGATAAGGACTCCGTTGACGTTGATCAAAGGGCCTGTCGAAGAACTGCTGTCTGCTTCCGGTAAGGACCCCAAAACAAAAAAGAAGTTAAAAACTATTCAGCAGAACTCCGACCGGCTGCTAAAACTGGTCAATGAACTGCTCGATTTCAGAAAGTCGGAAAAAGGGCTGATGCGTATCTATTGCAAAAGACAGGATATCGTTTCTTTTTGTTTTGAGATATATGAATCTTTCAGAGAGCTGGCCGCCAAAAAAAATATTGAATATAAATTTGTGCTGAATTCCAATTCTATACAGGTATATTTCGATAGGGATCAACTGGAAAAAGTGATATTCAACCTGCTTTCCAATGCTTTTAAATTTACAGGTAAAAACGGAAAAATAGTATTTGCCGTAGAACAACAAGGCCCCGATAAAGTACTTATTAAGATTAAAGATAATGGTATAGGTATTCCCGAACATAGTAAGGATACCATTTTCAATCGTTTTTTTCAGGTCGATAACAGGGGGATCCACAATATGGGAAGCGGGGTCGGGCTTGCACTTTCCAAAACTATCGTAGAACTTCATCAGGGGGAGATTACGGTTCCGGATGAAAAGGAAAGCTGGGCCAATACGGTCTTTCAGATCACGTTGTTACTCGGAAAAGATCACCTGAACCCGGAACAGATCAGCGAAGGCAGATCGGGAGCGTACGACATGGTCATCGATTCGGAAAGCGTTCCTTCGAAGTCGCAGGAGGTTGTCAAAGATGACCAGGATGAAGATGTGGTGTTTAAAGCATTCGATCCGGGAAGAAAGACAATTTTCATCATAGAGGATAACGACCAGGTTAGAATATTTGTAAACAGTATACTGAGTGATACCTACAACGTCATGGATTTTTCAAATGCGGGAGATGCCATGTCTTATATGGAAAAGGAAATCCCGGATCTGATCATCAGTGACATTATGATGCCGGAGATGGACGGACTCGAATTCTGTACCTATTTGAAAACCAACGAAAGCACCAATCATATCCCGGTGATATTGCTCACTGCCAAGGCTTCGGTAGATCATAAGGTTGAGGGACTCTCTACCGGTGCAGATGCTTACATTTCAAAGCCTTTCAGTACCAGAGTACTGATGTTGAGTATCCAGAACCTGCTCAATTCCAAAGAGGTATTTCGCCGGAAGTACAGTGGCAATTTTATCGTCAATTCCGACCTGGATACGCTGACCACTCCGGAAGAGCTGTTTCTTAAAAAGCTTATGAAGATTATCGGGGAAAATATCGAGAATCCCGATTTTGATGTGAGCATGCTCATAGATAAAATAGGAATGAGCCGGACTGTGCTCTATAAAAAGGTGAATACACTTACCAATCATTCCGTAGCCAGCCTTATCAAACAGGTCCGTTTAAAAAAGGCAGCGGAGATTATCTCGAGAACGACCTATCCCATTTCGGAGGTGGCTTTTATGGTGGGGTTTAACGACCGAAAACATTTTAGCCGCGAATTCAAAAAAGTGTATAAGGTTTCCCCTACGGATTATAAAAATTCCGATTACAAGGCCGGATAAGACCACCAGCCGTTTCCCGGTACAGAACATCCCAGAGATGATTTTTTGATGATCTTCAGGGTGTTTTTTTTGTTTTTATGTATTTGTTATTCAGTTTTTTATCTTCTTTAATACGTTTTTACCCCTACAAACGAATATATTAATCCCCCCGTACAAAGCGAATAGACCATATTTGTTTTATCAATTAATCAACAATGCTAAATAATGAAAAACCAAAACCAGAAAAATGTTCTTTTACATTGTGTAGACTACCTCAGATGGGGATTACTCTTCGGTATCTGCTTTGTATTTTCGAATGTTCATGCACAAAATCAGGTGATCACCGGTACGGTGGTCGATGATACCGGTTTACCGCTTGGTGGTGTGAATATCCTGATCGAGGGGACTACCATCGGAACACAAACCGATTTTGACGGAAATTACACGATCAATGCCATACCCGGACAAAAACTCAGGTTTTCCTTTGTCGGAATGAAATCCGTTACCGTGGCCGTAGCTAACCAGGATACAATAGATCTGGCAATGGAAAGTGACAACCAGCTGGACAATGTTGTCGTTATCGGGTACGGGACCAAGAAGAAGAGCGATGTTATCAGTTCGGTGACCAGGGTAGAAACCGAAGACCTCGTCAAAGTAGCCACTTCCGATATCGGTGAGATGTTAAGGGGAAAAGCTGCAGGGGTACAGGTTACCCTGGCCAGCGGTGCCCCGGGAGGTTCGTCTACAATCCGGATACGTGGACAGCGTTCCATTACGGGAGGAAATGATCCCATTATTATTGCGGATGGGGTGCGTATAGGCAGTATTAACGATATCAATGCCAATGACATCGAGTCGCTGGAAGTGCTTAAAGATGCTGCGGCTCAGGCCATCTACGGGGCAAGGGCTTCGAACGGTGTTATCCTGATTACCACCAAAAGGGGAAAAGAGGGAAGGATGAGTGTATCCTATAACGGCTTTTCGGGACTCCAGACTATTAACAGAAATTTTGACATTTACAGTGGCGAGGAATTTGCCCGGTTAAAACGGGAGGCATTCCGCACCAATAACGGTGGGGTGTACCGCCCTGATGCCGAAATATTTTCTACTCTGGAATTGGAAAGTGTGGAAAATGGTAATTACATCAACTGGGAAGACTTGATTTTGCGGACCGGACAAACCCAGAACCACGCTTTGAGTATAGCTTCCGGGACGGAGAAATTCAGTATATTCAGTAGTGTCAATTATATCAATACCCGGGGCGTTATTCCCAATTCCGATTACAGCAAGGTAGGCTTACGGCTGAATGCAGATCAGAAAATCCGTGATTGGCTGAAAATAGGGCTCAATACATCCTTTCAGTTCTCCGGGACCAATAATCCCAATAATGGAGGTGTATTGCTCAACAGTATTACCACAGCCCCTCTGGGAAGGGTATATAATGATGATGGTTCTTTACGATGGTTGCCCGGCGGCTTCGAAGAAAACAAGAATCCGTTGATCGATCTCAAAGAAACGACAAACGAAATCCGGAACAGGAACGATATTCTCAACGTATTTGTGGATGTCATGCCTTTTGAAGGATTCAAATACAGGCTGAATGCGAGCCGGCGGTCGTGGAATTACAAGCGGTACTCGTACAATACATCGAGATCCCTTGCAGGGATAGCGCGTAACGGGCAGGGAAGCGGTTCGGTACAGTTTCAGGATAATGTGGAATGGCAGATAGAAAATATCCTGACGTATGACTTCAGTATAAAGGAGCGTAATCATTTTGCCGTAACGGCAGTACAGAGTGTATCCGAAACGGAATACAATAATTTTGTAAATGAGGCAGACCGTATTCCCAATGATATTCTGGGGATCAGGGGACTGGAAGGTGCTTTTTTGAATACGCCATCTATTTCCGGAAACAAGAGAGGTATTGTCTCTGCCGTAGGAAGAGTCGAATATGATTATGACAATACCTATTATGTGACCGTTTCCGGAAGAGCAGACGGCTCTACTGTATTCGGCAGAAATAATAAATGGGCCTTTTTCCCGGCGGCGAGTGTGGGCTGGAATGTACACCGGGAAAACTTTATGGAGGATCTCCGGGCGGTGAACACTATGAAATTACGGTTCAGTTACGGTAGTGTGGGGAATGAAGGGATCAGTCCCGGACAAAGCCAGAGTACGGCAAACCAGCGGGATTACGTCATTGACGGAAACCGGGTTTCGGGCTATGTCCCCGGAAGTACACTGCCCAATCCCGACCTGAAGTGGGAAACTTCGACCACATTCAACGCTGCCATAGATCTCGGGTTTTTCAACAACCGGGTCACGTCTACCGTGGAGTATTACAATACCCGGACCAAAGACCTGCTGGTGGCCGAAGCCCTGGACCCTTCGTCCGGTTATACGTCAAAACTGACCAACATCGGGGAAATAGAGAATGCGGGAATAGAAGTAACCCTGAATGCGGATATTATCAGGAAAGAAGACTTTAAAGTAAATCTCGGAGCTTCCTTTACCAAAAACAGGAATAAGATTATCAGTCTTTACGGAGAAGATGCCGATGGCGACGGCAGGGAGGATGACGATGTTCTCAACCGCAGGTTTATAGGATATCCTATAGGTGTTTTTTACCAGTACAAACCCGTGGGGATATTCCAGGAGGGCGAAAATATCGCAGGGTCCGCCCAGCCCCTTGCACTTCCGGGAGATGTCAGGTTACAGGATACCAACGGTGATGGTGTGATCAATGACCAGGACCGTGTAATTACTTCTCAGGCCCCGGACTGGTTCGGAACACTATCTGTCAGTGCCGAATATAAAGGTTTTGATATGTCGGCCGATATCTATACCGTACAGGGTATAATACGGAATAACCCGTTCCTCTACGGATATCAGGAGGGAGGATCACTGAGAGGTATTAAAAACGGGATAAAACAGAATTACTGGACCCCGGAAAATCCCGGGGGAGATTTCCCGAGACCAAGAGAAGGCAACGACCCGGCCAATATTTATTTTCTCGGGTTACAGGATGCCTCTTATGTAAGATTACAGAATATTACCCTCGGATATACGCTGCCGGAAGAGGTGCTGACCCGTTTCGGACTGAGCAATCTCCGGATTTACACCACCGGAAGTAATCTCATAACTCTTACCGACTTCCAATCGTTCAGTCCGGAAAGGAACCCGAACGAATATCCGGAACCGGTGACTGTGGTCGTCGGACTTCAATTCGGGTTTTGATATTAACCATAAAAAGCAGACAGATGAAAAAAAATAAATATATATACCTTTCTATTGTATTAGCATCGTTCTCCGTATTTTCCTGTAAATCTTTTCTGGAAGAAGAAATTATCGATGAAGTTTCCGTAGACTTTATCTATAATTCTCCCGAAGGTCTGGAAGTAGGAGTAAACGCATTGTATAACCGGATGCGGGTGTACAATGCCCCGTCCGGTGACAATAATAACCTGAAGTCTAATGTGTTTTTCCTTGCTGCCACCGATCTCGGGCTGCACAGAACCTGGTTTACACCATACGGTCCCACGACACATACGCCCATGGTATTTCCGGCCGATAAGTGGAACAACGCGTATCGTATCATAGACAGAGCATCGGCTATTATTACCAGTGCCAGAAATATAGCCATGGAGGAAACGGCCAAAAACAAACTGGTGGCGCAGGCCAGGGTTATCCGGGGCGAGTTGTACCTGGACCTGATCAGGATGTACGGGAATATTCTGCTGGATACCATTCCTACGACGCCTCAGAATATTAATGACCCCGTAGTTTACGAAGCCGCCACGGAAGAATCTGTTTTCGGAGTTATTAACCGGGACCTCGACTTTGCCGTTCGTCATCTCGACTGGCAGGTGCCGGATGGGCGTTACGGGCAGGGCGTTGCCAGGCATTTGCGCGGAAAAGCGGCGATGTGGACGGGAGACTGGGCAGAAGCCGCAGGACAGTTCGACACCCTGATCAATAACGGTACACACCGGCTCGTAGGGATCAACCAGGTCTTCGGAGCAGATGTCAATCATAGTGAAGCCCTGTTTGTTTACCAGAAAAACCAGATGCTGGGCGATGAAGATGACCTGGCCGGAGGCGGAGGTTCCTGGCTCGGAAGTGTATTTAACCAACGGCTGTATGAAAAACAATCCGGAGAGGTAAACGGACAACCGGAAGTTATTATAGATGCAGATTATGGCGGGCAATCGTTGGGATGGTTTTTTCCGAATTCTTACCTGAACGGTTTGTACGATAAAGAAAACGACCTCCGGTTTTCTACGTATTACTGGCCCGAAGACTATAGCGCGTATACCGTTAACAATCCCGAGCACCCGAATTTCGGTCAGCCAATTACGGAGCCGGAAGATAATTACAGGAGGTTTCACTGGAGCCTGAAAAAGTATGCCGACTTTGAAACCAAATTACCCAATACCAACGAAAGCTATAAAAACTATATCTATTACAGGTTCGCCGAAACCCTGTTGCTGGCTTCTGAGGCCCATCATTATCTCGGCGAAGATGGTATGGCCCTCGAATATATGAATAAGGTGAGGCGCAGGGGGTACGGGCTCGATCCGGATGCTGTGGCTCCGGAAGTGGATTTTACATCCTGGGACCTCGAAGATTATCTGGAAGAATCGGCCAGAGAGCTCGCCTTCGAAAATAACCGATGGTTCCTGCTCAAACGGCTTGGGCTCCTCGGAGAACGAATTTCGTTGTATTACAGGAACGGGGATAACTCCACGGCCGAAGCCAATGATGCCAATAACAGCGAAACACCCTGGCAACCCCATTTTGTAAATTGTCCCATACCACAAAGCCAGATCGATATTATGGGGAACAGCGCCACCCAGTTCAATATCGGATATTAAACCCGGATCATTTTTATAACCTAAAGAAAAACTGATGTTTAGAAAAATTATTTTAACCCTTGTTGTCTTTGCCGGATTTTGTTTGCGCGGATCCGCACAGGAGACCATACAGCATGTATACGGTAGAACTGTGCTGAGTCTTAACGGTCCCTGGAACTATATCATGGATCCCTACCAGATGGGATATCTCGATTACAGGCAGAAGCCTTTCGATCAGAGTAAATCCGGAAAAGGCGGTTTTTATGACAACCTTACCGGGGTAGACAAAAGTACAAAGACCGAATACGATTTTACGTATGCCCCAACTCTTGAAGTTCCGGGAGACTGGAATTCGCAGGAAGAAAAACTTTTGTTTTACGAGGGTACACTGTGGTACAAAAAAGATTTTGTCATGAATCCGGATGCCGGGAAACGATACTTCCTTTATTTCGGTGCTGTGAATTACGAATGCCATGTGTATCTCAACGGAAAGAAACTCGGGGTGCATAAAGGCGGATTTACTCCTTTTCAGTTCGATGTTTCCGGAAAACTGAATCCGGGGAAGAACTTTGTGGTACTTATGACAGATAACACCCGTAAGAGGGATGAGATCCCTACTATCAACACCGACTGGTGGAATTACGGGGGTATCACCAGAGATGTCATGATCGTGGAAATGCCGCAGACCTATATCGAAGATTACAAAGTACAACTTGCAAAAGGGAGTAAAGACATTATAGAAGGATTCGTCCGTTTGCAGGGCACGGAGAAGTCCGGAAAAGTGACCCTGGAAATACCGGAACTCAAAATAAAATCTTCGTATACCACAGATGAAGACGGTAAGGTCAGCTTCAGTATTAAAACACGGAAGATGGATTACTGGTCGCCCGAACATCCGAAACTGTACGATGTTATCGTCACTTCGACAGACGATAAAGTAGAAGATAAAATAGGTTTCCGAACCATAGCCACCAGACACCAGGATATTCTGCTGAATGATAAACCGATTTTTCTCAAAGGTATTTCCGTACACGACGAGAACCCTATCCTGGGCGGCAGGTTACGCTCCGAAGGAGACATGCGGATGATGCTCGAATGGGCCAAAGAGCTGGGATGTAATTATATCCGGCTTGCACATTACACGCACAACGAGACCATGTTGCGTCTGGCCGATGAGGTCGGACTGCTCGTATGGGCGGAGATCCCGGTATACTGGACCATTTCCTGGACCAATCCGGAAACCTATGCCAATGCCGAAAATCAATTAACTGTCGGGATAGACCGGGATAAAAACAGGGCGAGCATCATCGTATGGTCCGTAGGTAATGAAACACCGGTCACGGAGGAGCGTAATGTATTTATGGGTCATCTTGTAGACAAAGCGAGAAGCCTTGACAATACCAGGCTCATCGCAGCGGCGCTCGAAGTGGAACGCGAAGGCTATACTATAAAAGTAGAAGATCCGCTCGGGGATAAGCTGGATCTTGCCAGTTTCAACGAATACGGCGGATGGTACTGGTCGGAGCCCAAGGAACTGCCTAAGTATACTTTTGACATCAGGTTTGACAAACCTGTCGTTATTTCCGAGTTCGGAGCCGGCGCCCTGGGCGGATTTCACGGAGACGAAGACACGGTCTGGAGTGAAGAACACCAAGAGCTGGTATATATCAATCAACTCGAAATGCTTGATAAGATGGAAGCACTTCGGGGAATGACCCCGTGGATACTTACCGATTTCAGGTCGCCGAGACGTCAACATCCCGTTTACCAGGATTTCTGGAATCGAAAAGGGCTGATATCCAATACCGGGAAGAAGAAAAAAGCCTTCTATATCCTGCAGCAATACTATAAAAACAAAACGGCAGGAAAGCAACGATAATCCTGTTTATACCTTAAAAATATAACATCAATGATACTTAAACTCAGATTTTTCGCCTTATTGATCCTCCTGACTTCCTGTTCCTGTTCCGACGATGAAAAGATCGTTTTTGTCGACGGAGAAGAGAACCGGGAACAAGTTACAGATTCTATGTATCCTACTGCCGGGGAGATCATCCTTGATATGAAAGCCGGTTTTAACCTTGGCAACACCTTCGATAACGGTATTAATACCACCACATTTTCGGGGATACAACCTATTGTGGACCTGTATAAGAACGCCGGGATGAAACACATCCGGATTCCGGTAACCTGGATGGACCGTTTCGAAAGTCACCTGGCAGATAGTGAAGGTCATATCGATGTAAATCATCCAAGATTTCTCGATCTTGTCCAGGTTGTCGATTATGCTGTAGAACAGGATATGTATGTGATCCTGAATACGCATCACGAACACTGGCTTAAAGACCATTACGACGGGTCTGCCGGTTTCAATGACAAATTCCATACCCTGTGGACGGAGATCGCTACCTATTTCAGGGACTACCCGGTGAACCTTGTTTTTGAAGTGCTCAACGAACCGGAAGGAACCCTGGGTGAAAATGATGGTTCGGGGCCTTTTCCGGACCCTACCGATCCTACAGCTCTGGAATATACCAGGAAGGTAAATAAAGTAGGTTATGATGCTATTCGGGCCACCGGAGGGAACAATGCCACCCGCCTGGTAATGGTGGGAACCAACGGACAGGGAAATGCCTTGTATATCGATGAGGTTTATCCGAATAAGGCAAGCCTTCCGGGGGAAGGAACAGATCCGTATCTCGCCATACAGGTACACAGCTACTCTCCCTGGTCGTTTTGCGGAGAAACAGGGAGTAACTCGGCATTTCCCGGGAACTCCTTCTTCGAGAGCGGGGTTCAGGATGTCAGCGTGCATTCAAAATTGCTGAATGTACCTGTGCATTACGGAGAATTCGGTGTCGGGAGAAGCAGCAATACTGCCGAGCGGAACACAGACCTGGTACGAGGATATTACAAAACCATGGCCGATGCGACACTGGGCCAATCCATGTCTTATTGTGTATGGGACGACCGTGGCTGGTTCGGATTGGTCAATAATTCCGGCACTCAATTCACTTACGGAATAGTGCCTTTTATGTTAGGCAATTAAAAGATGTCTGAAAAGCGGAAATATAAGAAAAGAAGAAACGGCTTTCCGCGAACCGGTATTGCCACAGAGTGTGAATCGAACTCCAAAATTTTGGAGCACATGGTGAATTTTAGCTGTGAGATGTAGGGGATAATAGCGTATATTATTTTGTACAATCTACAACATTTAAGGGATCCTCCGGTATAACCAGGAAATATCGATATATAGAAAAAGGTAACACATTATAAGCAATGGTTACCTTTTTTGTTAGTGAACGCTATGGGAACTTCCGGTACATGTGTGTTGTTATCTATAAAGCTATCCCATAAATAACGTGAATAATGGATAAGGCAAAAGACACCCGCTTCTCCGAAACGAAGTATACCCTTGACTTTTGTATTTTTCCTGGGTTTTGGACTGTTAATTCACTACACTTGAACAGTATTCACGTTTTAAAGTAACCACATACACCAGAACAATGCACTTCTACAGGAGCCGATACGGCCATCTCGTAAGATCGGTCCCTACCCGCAACGACATGTACATACCTGCCACCGGGCCACTGCGTTTCATTGTTAATGCCCCTTTAATTTGGGCTGGGTATTTTCCCTTGGAAAGTTGTAAAAAGGGCATTTAAGTCATTCCCTTAAATGGCACTATTCAGGCCTCCCCGGGCATATATAATCCTGTGGTTTCCTTCGTCGTTACGAGGAATACCGGTAGTGTTTCCGGGATACCCGAACGTTATCTGTAAGGCAGGGAATCATTCCAATACACGATCACCCCCTTACATTCATGCGGAAGGTTTCATTCTCCTGGTTTGTCAGTCCCGTTCCCTTTCGGTTTCCGATAGGAATGAATACGGTATTCTGATGTGGTAAACGGAATTATTGGGGGGGCTCTATAAAATTTTATAGCTCGATTCTCTTGTTTTCTTTGTGTGTTTTATAATTCGTTTAGCCTGGCCTGTGCCTCGATCAGTTGTTTTATTTCCGTAGCGGGTACCTTTTGGTCAAACTTAATTTGAATAGTTTTTTTACCTGTTTTATATCCCTTTTCCTCAAGCGTTTTACGTATTTCTGTGGTTAAGGAATCAATACCAAAGCTAACGTGCTTTTTAGCCAGTGAAAACCCGGCAAGGATTCCGTTGTATTTATAGATAGGCACATTCCAACTTATGCCACCTTCAGCTTTAGGTTCTGTTGTTTCAATCAGATTTTTTAGCTTTACCATAATTTCTTGTGCTTCTTTCGGTGCAGCGTTGATAAAGTCGTCCACATTTTTGGGTTTGAAATCTTCCATATTTATTACATTGCTAATTTTCGATCTGTCGGTCTGAAATACCAGGATACCAGGGTAAGAACCAAAAGTAGAACCGGACCGAAAAGTGTTAGGAAAGGGTCTCCAATGGCCAGATGCGAGATGATTGCTCCTGTCATTGCAAAGAAAAACCCTGCGTACGCCCATTCCTTTAACAATGGAGCATTCGGGATAAGAATTGCCGTAACACCTAACATTTTCCATACCCCGAGAATGGTCAATACATAATGAGGATACCCTAAGCTGTTCATACGCTCTACTTCTTCTCTCATCTTTAGGAGTTGTACAATACCTGTGGAAAGCATTCCTAAGGAAAGCCAGGCAGTAGCAATCCAGTAGATTATTTTGTTTCTTTTTTTCATCATCATTTATTTTAAGTTCGACAGCAGATCCTCCAGTTTGTTGTGAGCCATAGTTAAGCCGTATGCAAACGGTAATTTTAATTGCTCTGCACGGTGTTTTTCAGATCTGTAGATAATCTGCATGGTCAGCTTACTTTTGTCTTTGGTTATTTCTTCAAATTCCAAAAATTCGAGTTGTACACCAATCGGCATATCTTGCATTTCAAAAGTTCGTACTATTTCCCGATTATCAATGAGCTTATGGATGGTCCCGTTAGCCTTAAATACCACTTTACCCTCGTGGGAGGTTTCAAATTCATAACTTCCGAGGTTTTTATTTTCGAGTTTTATCACTTTTGTGCCCATCCACTGCGCAATAAACTCTGCTTCCGTATAGGCCTTGTAGAGTAGTTCCACCGGAAGGTCAAACACCCTGGTGATGGTTAGTTCCTGTTTGCCTTCGGGTACATTGATTTTTGTTTTCTGTTCCATTGTTTATGGTATATTTGATTGATGTTTTTTCATTACTGCTTCAAGCGTATTAAAGCGGTCATCCCACATTTTTATGAAGGGTTCAATAAATTCGGCAATTTGTTTGATTCCCTTAGGATTGAGTTGATAGTATATTTCCCGTCCCTTTTGTTCTTGCTCCAATAACTCACATTCGGTAAGGATTTGAATATGTTTGGATATGGTTTGTCTGGAATAATCAAAGTTCTCTGCTATGGCACCCGGGGTCATTGCACTTGCCGCCACTAAGGTTACAATACTTCTTCTTGTGGGGTCGGCGATAGCCTGGAATACATCTCTTCTTAATTTCATTACGCAGTCATTTAACTGCAAATATATATGCAGTTATTCAACTGCACAATTATTTTTTCATAAAATTAATTTTAGCATTCGGAATATAGCGGTAACCATGCCGTATAAAATAATTTTCATTTGCAGTTTTTAAGGGCATTTATTTGAGAGCTAACTTGTTACATGACTAAGAAATATATCAATTTCGATTGTTCTGTTTAATACTTTGAAATGATGTGGAGGAAGTATCCGTTTTTTATTTATCTTTGTTACTAAGATACTTTTCCACAAAGATATTTATCTGTCAAAATAAATAATGAAAACAAATCAGAATTTCAGCGAAATTAGTCGTGCATATTCCGACACTTCAATGCTAATGCACGAAGCCATAGCCCGAAAAGCCGGGCTTTCCGGAACGGATCACAAGTATCTGGGCTTAATAATGAAAAACGGTGAAATGACTGCCGGTAAAATAGCCGAGGTAACGGGATTGACAACAGGCTCGGTAACGGGGTTAATAGACAGGCTTGAAAAAAAGCAACTTGTACGACGTAAAGCGGATAAAAACGACCGTAGAAAAGTTTTAATTGTTCCTGATGAAAAAAAAGCGATGGAACTCCTTCAACCCGTTTTTACCGAATTACAAAAAAGAACTCAAGAGCTCATTCACACATTTTCTCAAAAAGAACTCGATGCGATAATGAGCTATTTGCTATCGGCAACAGAAATAATGAAAACCCTGACCAACGATTTAAAAAAGTAAAACAATGAACATTACCGAAAGTTATTTATGGCGAGCGGAATTGTGGATGCTAATTACTTTATTATCCTATTTTTTAATGAATGGAGCACAGATTTTTGAAACGGCTGTCTTGGTACCGAAATGGACAGCAAATCCACCCGAAACATTCTCCCTGTTAGTCAACAAAAAAGGTGTGGGGTTAAAGCTTTTTTGGATCATCCTCCATTCGTTGCACGAACTTACGTTTATCCTGGCGATCGCTTTTTGCTGGAAAATAATTCCGATAAGGAACGGATTGTTAATCATCTTTGCCATACATTTTGCGATGAGGGTTTGGACACTTTCCTACTTTGCAACAAACATTATTGAATTTCAAAAAGTAGCTGAAGGTCTGAGCTCAACAACAGATGTGGTAAAACGGGTTAATTTGTGGCAAATCCTGAACTATATCCGTGTGGCTGTTTTTGTCGCCTTATCAATTGGATTGATCCCCTTGCTCCTGAAGTTATCAAACATAAAGAACCACTGAAAAAGCTGAAGATACGGGTTGACCTTTTCAATTTTATAGGGAAAACAGGTGATCCGCATGATACTAAAGAATAAAATGGTAAGAATTCATTAATGAAATATTCAATCCAACTGAAAAAGAAACAACGGGTCCTGCCCGTTTAATTTTGATAGGCCCCGGATGAAACGAAAACCGGAAATAGACCCGGACCTGCTTTATTTTCATCCTATGGTATAATCGGTTATGGTGTAAAATGAATAAAAAACGAATTATGGAACAGTTTTTAAAAGAATTATTTGAATATAGTCATCATTTCAATCAAAAATTATCTGATATTTTTATAGACAGGCCAGACAAGACATCTGAAAAGGCGGTAAAGTTGTTCAATCATATTTTGAATGCTCACCAGATCTGGAACAATAGAATCCATCCTGAACAATCAACTTTTGGCGTTTGGGAATTACACGACATAAAAGATTTAAAGAGCATTGATAAGACAAACTACGAACACTCCTTACAAATACTTGACAAATTTGCCTTGTACGACCATGTCGAATACACAAACACGAAAGGACAACCATTCAATAAGAATGTTCTAAACATTTGTTTTCACATTATCAACCATTCGACATATCACAGAGGACAAATTGCAACAGAATTCAGGCTGAACGGACTTGAACCTTTGGTTACGGACTATATCCACTATAAAAGCTAATATAGTTTTCTGTTGATTTGTAACAGGAGCAAGACCGGTGGGTATAGCACAGATAGCATACAAACTATAGGAAATTCTTTCGGTTGATGATCATTTTCAAAACTTTTCAGAAAAGAAAGGGAAAGGCAGTTACCGGATTTGAGAAGAGCCGATCAAATCAGTACAGGTATAATTTAGCTCGGCTGCAATTAACTTTCCGTTGCGGAAGAAAACAGAAATAGTGTTAAACAGACCGCAGATTGAGATCAATCGCTTTATGATTATTTCTCTTTTATTTTTTCTCTATGTTTTGAACCAAAAGAAAGCAAAGCATTTATCACCGGATTAATTTCTTCAGCGTATTTTGTAGGAGCGTAAGAGACCGTGACAGGTTTTGTGTTGTTTACAGTTCTGGTAATTAACAAATTGTCCTCAAGCTCCTGCAATTGTTTTGATAGAACTTTTGGAGTAATTCCAACAGACATTTCCTGTAAATCTTTGAATCGCATGGTTTGATACGTATTCAGATGGTATAAAATGCAAAACTTCCACTTTCCGCCCAAAAGTTCGATAGCATCTTTTATAGCCAATATGTCTTCCTTGCTTATATCTTTATTAATATCCATAGATAGTCACTTTCCTAAAGGGAACCGATAGTAAATATAAATCTAATATATAATAATTTTGGGATGAAAATAAAAATCCTTAAACAATGAAAATAACGGTTATAGCCAACATTTCCGCTAATGGAAGAATTTTATTATCTGATAATCCTCATTATCCATTGCCACCGGTCGCAATGGATTTTTATGTAAACCATGCGAAGCAAATAGGCAATCTTGTCATAGGTTTAAAAACATTTGAGGAGTTTAAAAATTTCCCTCAGAAAGTAAAAGAGCTTTTTAAAGGAATAGAAATTATAGTATTAACAGGTGAAGAAAGGATCTCTGAAAAATTCAAGTTTGTTGGAAGCCCTGAAGAAGCTGTTGCCTATGGCTTATCTAAGGGGTTCAGGGAAATCGCAATCGGCGGTGGCGGAGGTACCTATAATTCTTTTATTGACCAAGAATTAGTAACGGATATTCATTTTAATATCCACCCCTTAATTACAGGAGAAGGTGCTGTTTTAGGAAGAAATAATAGGTTAAACTCGAAGTTTGAATATGGAGAGTATATGGTAGAAAGTGGTTGTGTACAATTGCACTTAACTAAGAAATAGTGAAATAAGCAGAGAAATACTTTAGGCTTTAACAGGACAATAATGTGGCAGGTATGAATACGAAGACTATTTACAGATTGGGTTAGATATTTTAAACTAATCCGCAGGAAATTTGATTTGAATTTAAAATCCCGGAAAAAATGAAAATTGTATTAGCATGTTCTCTGGTAAATATAGGAAAACCATTGTGAAGGTCCCAGGGCTGTACTGCCTTCATGTGTTTTTGGTGAAGTCTGCAATGTTTATGATTGATACTGAGGTGGCTATCGGAAGAGTCCGGAAGAAAGTAATTGTGTCAAAAACGATTATAATGATGCACATTTCCAGGATTGGAGGGCAGTGGAAAGCCTGCCTGCGTACAGAAGCGTAGGGGAATGGCAGCAGAATTGGTTACTTCTGAATTGTTTAGAATTTTTTAATAGTTTTTATTAATTTGGGAACTGTTTTTCAGAGCCATATTCTTGTTAATGATAAAACCAGTCTTACCGTGTACCATGGCAAAAGTCTCTTCTTCGCCCGGTTGGGATAAGAAATTAAAATTAATGTAAAATTCTGATTATTTGGTGTTTATGCAGTGTTGCCAATAGTCTTTTTCGAAATGGAAAAATTAAGTAAATGAAACACATTTTTACAACCCTCTATCTTCTGCTGATATTCGCGGTTTCTTCCTTTGCTCAGGAAACTAAATCTTCTGACAATATCTATCAGATTCAAGATAGTTTACTGATACCAACAAAAAGCGGAATTGACATTTCGGCAACCATAGTCCGAAAACAAACCAATACGCAACCATTACCGGTTGTTCTTTTTTACACAACGTACTATCAGGGAGAAGGAGATAGCTTTTTCGCAAAATTATCGGCTGATAGAGATTACGTTGGAATTGTCGCTTATGCTCGGGGAATTAGGACAGATATAAACCATTATGTCCCTTATGAAAATGAACAAACGGATATTTACGATATTATAGATTGGATAAGCAAACAAGAGTGGTGCAATGGAAATGTTGGTATGTATGGTGGTAGTTACACAGGATTTTCGCAATGGGTAACGGTAAAAAATATTCATCCAGCACTTAAAACCATTGTTCCACAAGTGGCTGTTATGCCAGGTTATGACACTCCTATGGAAAATAATGTCCAAATGAATTTGGGGTTATATTGGGCAAATGACAATATTTATAAAAAAGAACCCATTAGAAGAAGTTTGCCTTTTGAATGGTTTAATAATGGTATAGCCTGGAAACATCTCGACAGTTTGGCCGGATATAAAAGCGAGATATTTCAAAATTGGCTACGACATCCCGGTTATGACAATTATTGGCAATCATTGGTTCCGACTCCGGAAGAGTATACAAAAATCAATATTCCTGTCCTTACGACAACAGGATATTATGATGGTTCACAAATCGGTGCTGTTCAATATTTCAAACTTCACCATAAATACAATAAAAAAGCAAACCACTATTTTGTAATTGGACCTTATGATCATTGGGGAGGACAAGCCAAAGCAGCAAAAAACCTAATGGGGTATGATATTGACAGTGTTGCGAACGTGAATATGCGGGAATTGGCTTATGACTGGCTTGATCACATATTAAAAGGCAAACCAAAGCCTGAATTGCTGAAGGACAAGGTAAACTATCAGGTGATGGGGACAAATGAATGGAAACACGCTCCTTCTTTGCAAGCCATGAATAACGACACGATAAGATTGTATTTAGACCATAAAAAACTTACAATTCATAAGCCGAAAAAGAAAAGATTTGAAGAACAATCAGTAGATCTTAAAGACAGGGAAAATCAAAATAATTATTACACTCCTGAAATTATTTTTGACACATTAGATGTAAGCAATGGATTAGTCTTCACATCGAAACCTTTTGAAAAAGACTTTTCGGTAAACGGGGCATTTACGGGAAACCTGTGTGCAACCATCAACAAAAAAGATATGGATGTTTCCATTGCTTTGTATGAGCTGATGCCAAACGGAAAATATTTCTTCCTTACCCGATATGTGGGTAGGGCAAGCTATGCTAAAGACAATTCAAAACGACAGTTATTACAACCTGGTAAAAAAGAGCGTATTCCATTTGACAACACCAGGTTTGTAAGCAAAAAAATAGCTAAAGGTAGCCGACTTTTGATTTTGCTCAACATCAATAAGCATCCGTTTGAAGTAATCAACTATGGTTCGGGAAGACCTGTTTCAGACGAAACTATAAAAGATGCAGGTGAACCATTACAAATTAAATGGCACAATGAAAGTTATATCGAAATCCCGATATGGAAGAATAAGAAGAACTGACAAAAACATCCGCCATCGACAATGGCTGTTTGTGAGATTTACAGACATCGTTTCACTTGTTGAGTTGTAGATCAAGTCGATAATCTTGAACTCGGAGCCGTTCTTGTGATCCATTGTATGTTTCACTAACATCTTTTCAAAGTGGAGTTTTATCGGATAATGCGTTGATACTATCCATGGGGTTTTACCATTTAGGGAGCTGTGGGACCTGAGGCAATGATAATGGAATTTACATTGCGATAGCAAGCTGGAGGAGTTCCGGGGCCTTTAGGTTTACCGTGGGATAGAATTCGTCAAGGTCAGTCAGTGTGGCTGAGGCCGCTCAACCTTTCCATCCGAGTGGGGAGAACGTGGCTTAATAGGCCGGAATTTGATACCATACTCATCAATCAGTTTTCCATCCAGGTCGTTTCTTAATATGATATGATAACATAAAGCTATGGAAACGATCTTTATGAATCACACAGCTACAGCAGCAACTGACATTTCAAAAATATTTAGCCGAAACAGAAAAGAATTTCAAGTCTCCTGACATACCGCTGTCATAATGTCTAATTAATTTAGCGGTGTAACTTAAAAAAATGATGAAATGAAATTAGCATCAATTAGAATAATTACTTCTAAAATTGAGGAACTGATAAAATTTTACGAGAAAGTAACAGGAATACCGTTAGTGCGATACACACCGGATTTTGCTGAACTTCAAACCCAATCTGTAACATTAGCAATAGGCAGCACCAGAACCTTAGAATTATTCGGAGGAGACCATGTTGCGCAAGCAGGTCATAATCGCAGTGCCATAATAGAATTTCGAGTAGAGAATGTAGATAACGACTATGATAGATTAGCTGATTATCTCGAAAATTGTATAGTTCAAAAACCCACTACATTACCATGGGGAAATAAATCATTTTTGTTCAGGGACCCTGATAACAACCTTGTGAATCTGTTCACACCTGTTACGCCCGAAGCTATACAGAAGTTTGATCGGACACCTGTCTAAAAAGGAAAACACTACCGTAACAAATAGTAAAACCCTGTAAATTCTACAATTTACAGGGTTTTTTTTGATACTCTTGGAAGAGTTTTAAAGTGAGCCTGGCAGAACGATTTTCGAACCGGTTTTTGGAGGATTTGAAGAAGTTGGCGGTTGGGAAAACTGGATAGTTAATACCTGTGACAGGATAAATTTTGTTTAAAAGGATCATAGACTGTTTCCTATACCTTTCTTATGCCACATAATTTGAGTAATGTTGACAAAGGCGCAGATATATGTATTTGTTGTATAAATATATAATTCTATCATGTGAAAGTTACATCCGCTGTATTCTCACTGCGTTCAATATCGCAAGCAATGCCACACCCACATCGGCAAAAACGGCCTCCCACATGGTGGCCATCCCACCGGCCCCCAAGGCCAGTACGATGATTTTCACTCCAAAGGCAAGTCCTATATTCTGCCAAACGATGTGCTTGGTTTGTTTACCTACCTGAATGGCCGTAGCAATCTTCGATGGCTGGTCGGTTTGAATGACCACATCGGCTGTTTCGATAGCAGCATCACTCCCCAGCCCGCCCATGGCCATGCCCACATCAGCCAAGGCAAGTACGGGAGCATCATTGATACCGTCCCCTACAAAGGCAATAACACGCTTAGGGTCCTTTTTCAGGGCCTCCACTTTCTCCACTTTTTGTTCGGGTAATAGGTCGCCAAAGGCTTTGTCAATACCCAATGAACGGGCTACCTGTTGGGTAACAGCATCTTTATCTCCGGACAACATGATCAATTCCCGAATTCCGGCTTTATGCATGAGCTGCACTGCTGTTGCTGCATCTTCTTTTAGTTCGTCGGCTATTACCATATATCCTGCGTATTTTCCATCAATAGCTACATGGATCACAGTATTAACCTCATTAGCTGCATCGGCACAGGTGATAATGTTTTCCTTGTCCATCAGCCTTTGGTTGCCAATGGTTACCTGTCGGCCGTTGACTGTTCCTTTCAGGCCATGCCCGGCAATTTCCTCCTGTTGTTCGGGTTCTGTAATGTTCTTACCTTGCTTTTGGGCATACGTTACAATAGCCTTGGCTATGGGGTGTGTGGACTTGCTTTCCATAGCTGCTGCCATACTGAGCCAATCGGTAGTGACGGTATCCATCGTAACCGCTTTTTGTACCTCAAACACTCCTTTGGTGAGCGTTCCGGTTTTGTCCATCACCACAGTGTTGATCCTTGTCATCAGGTCGAGGTAGTTAGAACCTTTAAACAAAATCCCTTTGTGGGAAGCTGCACCTATCCCGCCAAAATAGCCCAATGGAATAGAAACAACGAGCGCACAAGGACAGGAAATCACCAAGAAGATCAAGGCCCGGTAGAGCCAATCCTCAAACACATAATTTTCTACAAAAAAGTAAGGCAAAAAAGCCAGGCCAACGGCCAGAAAAGTAACGATCGGGGTATAAACCCTTGCGAATTTGCGAATAAACTGCTCAGTTTTGGCCTTTCGGGCAGTAGCATTCTGGACCAACTCCAGGATACGTGCCAACGAACTTTCGTTGAAGGGTTTAGTGACTTTCAATTCAATCAGCCTGTCCAGGTTGACCATCCCGGCCAATACGGTCTCCCCCAGGTTATAGGTGGCGGGTTTACTTTCTCCGGTTAAGGCGGAAGTATTGAAGCTGCTTTTTTCACTCAGCATCTCCCCATCGAGGGGTACTTTCTCCCCGGGCTTTACTTGTATAATTTCTCCTATTTTCACTTCTTCGGGATGTACGGTCACCATTTGCTCATTTCGCTGTACTGAAGCCGATTCCGGACGGATATCCAGCAGAGCCTTAATGTTCCTTTTTGCCCGGTTCACGGCAGTATCCTGAAACAGTTCCCCAATGGCATAGAAAAGCATTACAGCCACTGCTTCAGGATATTCCTGAATGGCAAAAGCCCCGAGTGTGGCTATACCCATCAGAAAAAACTCGGTGAACACATCCCCCTTCAGAATAGATTTCCAACCTTTGACCAGTACAGGCCAGCCTACAGGTAAATAGGCCAGCACATACCAACCTATGCGGGGCCAGCCATGGAAAAATGCTGGCTTAATAAACTGGTCAGCCGCGATGCCTGCCAAAAGCATTATCAGGCTCACGATACCACTCCCCCAAGTATTGAGAAAAGTGGGTTTATTTTTTATATCCTGCTTATTTTTTTGAGATTGCTGCTCAATCTCGCAACAGGATTGATCTTTTATATGATGTGCATTTGCCATAAGTTTTGTCTTTAATGTGTGGAATAGGAAATGCCCAAAGGCAGAGCATGATGGTACCGGTGAATAATGTAGTCATGTTTTTTTGTTGAACACCTACAATTCAATTTCATTTTCAATAAACCCTTTTGCTCCCTTTGGTCCTGATAATTCCAGCAATATCGGATATACCTGCTTGGAAACTGTAAGATGGAAAGAAAAAAAGTCACAACAAAGCCGTTCGGTTTTAATGAAGTCGTTTATCAGGTCAAGAGTTTGATCCGATCCGGCAAACTTGTACCTGAACCCATTGGGCATTTCTTGCCTTTCTATGACCAACTTTTTTAGTTTGGCAATTGCAGTAGCTTTTCTTCGTCTCAACTCCGGGGTAGTAAGTTTACAACTGATCTTGTTTTCATCCTTTTCCATAGTCGTCGTATTAAGAAGTTCTTGGGGCATACATAATGATAAGCATCCCCAGCACGGCGATTGTTCCGTTTGATAAATGAACCTCTATGGACTTAAAGGTACAAACAAAAATCATGCACAGGAATTGCATTTATCAGGCGCTGCATTTCCCACACACGCCCTTCACCACCAGGTTGGCTTCTTCTGGTATAAACTCTCCGGGCAGGTCGATGTCCGGGATTTTGTATTTGGGCAAACAGAAAGTTTCCCGACACATCCGGCAATGGAAATGCACATGGAGGTCCTGTTCTATATTGCATTCACAGCCTTCTTCGCACAGGGCATACTTGGGGGCGCCGGTACCATCATCGATACTGTGTACCAGTCCGTTTTCCTGAAAGGTTTTCAGCGTGCGGTATAGTGTCACCCTGTCTGACTTTTCAAATACTTCTTCCAGGTCGGAAAGGCTGACAGCCGCTTCCTGACCGGACAGAGCTTCCAGTACCAACAGCCGCATGGCTGTTGGCCTAATGCCCTTTTGTTTGAGTTTAATTTCGAGTTCTTTGATCATGGTATCTTTTGTTAAAATGAATTCCAAAACCGGGGGTTGATATACCTATTTCATATCAAATTTTTTAATGGATTTTCCTGTTTTTATGCGAAAAGCATCCTCGATTTCCGTAACATAAATAATGCCATCACCGGGTTCAGGCGTTTGTGCCTTACCACATATCAACTGTACTGCTTTATCCATTTCTTCATTCTGACAGACCAGCTCCAATTTTACAATCGGACTGTCGGTAAAATGAAAATCCAGGGAAGGTGAAGCATCTCTTTTCTTATAGGCTCCTGTACCTTCTCCTTTGGATAGCGTAATGCTTTCAAATCCGGCATCGCGCAAAGTTTCCACTACGGTTTGTACTCTATTAGGTTTTATAAATGCTTTTATTTCTTTCATCTTGATAATTTTTGGTTTTAATCTTGCCCGAAGTTGTCAATGGGCAGTTGGCAAGAAAACATGCCAACTGCCTTTTGCTCTTTTAGTGACTATGAGAAGTCTGACTTTTTTTCATCTCTGAAATCAGGTAATACGCATTGTTCCAGGCGATTTTTGTCCCTTTTGGCAGGGGTTCCAAAAGTTTAATCTCTACCCATCCATCTTCGATAATACCTGTTCGTACTTCCACAGCTTTAAATGCCCATTCGGTTTTGCCATCTTCCTCATGCGCTTCTGCCATAAAAATGTAGGGCTTGCCTTCTTCTTCAATGACCGCTCCCTCAGGCAATGCCTTTACCTCATTATTACCGGTCCTGATCTTACCATTGATATACATACCCGGAATCAGGAAATCTTCCTTTTTGTCGATCTCTGCATGTATATGAACAGCTTTCGGATTTTGCTCAAATTGTTTACCAACGGAATAAATTTTGGCATTTAGGGTACTGCCCGGGACCGACTCTACGGTAAAGGACACCTTCTGTCCTTTTTTCACTTTATATACGTCCTTTTCAAATACCATGAGGTCGGCGTGGATATGGTCGGTATTGACCACCATGAACATTTCGGTCTGGGGATCGGCATACTGTCCCATCTGAACCTTTACTTTTTCAATGTATCCATTGATGGGGCTTACCACGGGTACATATTGATAGATATTCCCGCTTTGTACCTTTGCCATATTCAGGCTGAGCTGTTTCAATTGGGCTTCATAGCCTTTGACCTCTCCCTTCATTGCTTGGTAATCGGCCACCGTTTCCTGGTACTCCTTGCCGGAGCCTACTTCTTCCTCATACAGTCGTTTCTGTCGCAGCATTTCCTTTTCCAGGAACTGGAAGCGACTGTAAGCTTTCACATAATTGGTTTGAAGATTGGTCAGGTTGGGGTGAGAAAGGTAAGCCAATGCCTGACCCTTATTCACCTTGTCACCTTCTATCACTTTTATAGAAGAAACATTGGCACCAAGAATAGCTGTGACGGTTGCTTCGTGCTGGGGAGGGACTTCCAACTGGCCGTTGGCCTCGACCACCCCGGAAAGTGTACGGGAGGGCAATGTATCTACTTTGATGCCCAAACTTTCAAATTTAAGATCAGAAAGGTGAAGTTCGCCCATACCTTCTTCGCTATGGCCTTCTTCTTCACGCCCTGCTTCTTCTCCCGCATGATCTTCATGCCCGGCCTCAGCAGTATCAGCCGATTTATTACCACACCCCGTAAATACCGATACCATAAGTGCCAGTGCCAGTATGTATATGATTTGCTTTCTCATTGTTTTATATTTTCTAAATCTATTGATCAGTTTGTATTAGTTTGATGTCTTTAAGTAGTATTCCAGTTGATAGCGACTGTCCAGGTAGCTGCCAAATGTGTCCCATGAGTCTACCTCTATACGTATGGCATCCCGGATATTTTGAAGGAAAGTCACATAGTCGACAGCTCCTTCCCGATAGGCCGTAATGGCCCCTGATCGCTGTTCCTCTGCCAGCGGAAGTGCTTTATCACGGTAATATATCCAGGAATTATACCATTTCAAATACTGCTCTCTCATATTCTGATAGGCTGTATTTAACTCCAGTTGCGTTTGGCGAAAGTTTTGATCAGCTATATCCCGTTGAATTTTGGCAGACTGTGTCCTGCCTAGTTCCGGCCCGAAGAACAAGGGAATTTGAATACCCACCTGGTAGGCATAAAAACCAGACTGCCCGGAAATTTGCTGCCGGCTATACTGACCTTGTAATTGTGGAAGAAAGCGTGAACGCCTCTCCTTTACGGTAGCTTCTGCCACCTCTACCCGCTGTTTTGAAACATTTAGCAAAGGATGGCTCATCAGTGAATCCGCCATATAATTTAATGGTTGATCCAACCGGCTGGCCGGAAAGTCCGGTACGGTAAACAGCGTATCATTGGCAAACCAGAGATTCAACCTCTGCAAAGCGCTCAGGTAATTGTGGCGGGCCTGATCTTTTTGTATCTGTACCTCGTTGGCCTGGTTGGACATGGCCAGGTATTCCAGTTTGGAGATGGCCTCCGTTTCCAACCTGATGCGGGCCGCCCGCTCAATATCTACAAAAATAGAATCGAGCCGTTCGTAGACCTGGTAAGTCTTTTTCGCAGCATAGACCATACCCCAGGCACGACTCACCTCACGCTCCAACTCTATCACCGAAAGGTCAAGGGCTGTTTCGGCCAGGGCCACCTGCTTTTTTTGGAGCCTGAGTTTTGGCACTATGCCAAAGATGTCTATTCGCTGCTGTTGAATACCGATTTGGGTATATATCCCATCCGAGCCATTGCCCACTTCTTCTTTCCCGGTAAATACCTGTGTACTTCCGAAATCCCAGGCGGTCTTTCTCAACACTTTCTGATTTTTGATCTCCAACCGGGCCGATTGTATTTTCGGGTAGCTCTCAATCGCTCGATTTTTGGCCTGCTCTAATGTAATTATGGATAAACTGTCTGGTTTCTGTTGTGCAAAAGTCATGGAAGGCAATCCCATAAGCCCACACATAACAAACAAGATCATTAAGTTAGTTTTGGGTGCCCGCAGCTTCTTTTTATCCTTTCTGCCTTCTACAAAAGTGTAAAGTACTGGCAGCACTACCAGCGTAAGCAATGTTGCAGTAAGCATACCGCCAATTACTACCGTTGCTAATGGCCGCTGCACCTCTGCTCCGGCAGATGCAGAAAAGGCCATAGGCAGAAATCCGAATATGTCTGTTGTTGCAGTCAGCATAATAGGTCTGATTCGTTCTTTTGTTCCTGTTAGAATTCTTTCTCTAATACTTGTCACGCCTTCTTCCTTCAATGAATTGAAGCGGTTGATCAGTACCAGGCCATTCAGCACAGCTACACCAAACAGTACAATGAAGCCTACGCCAGCTGAAATACTAAAGGGCATACCTCGCATCCATAAGGCAAAAACTCCCCCGATAGCTGCCAGGGGGATAGCTATATAGATCATAATGGATTGAGAAAATGACTTTAGAGCAAAATAAAGCAGCACGAAGATCAGAAAGAGTGCTATGGGCACTACAATCATCAATCTGCTTTTCGCTCTTTGCAGGTTTTCAAATTCCCCACCATACGTAATGTAGTAGCCTGGCGGCAAATCCAATTCGGCATCCAGCTTTTCCTGAATGTCGGTCACTACCGACTCTACGTCACGTCCTCTGGTGTTTACTCCTACATAAGTTCGCCTGTAAGTATTGTCCCGCGAAATCTGCATTGGGCCCGGCACATAGCTGATATCCGCTACTTCTTTGATCGGCACTTGTGTCCTGTTTGGCAAGTCAATATACAGTGTGCGCAAATCCTCAATGCTTCGGCGATGATTTTCATCAAACCGAATGACCAGATCAAACCGCTTTTCTCCCTCAAAGATCACCCCGGCCACCCCTCCGGCAAAGGCGGAACTTACATATTCATTGAGCTTTTGAATATCCAGTCCGTACTGGGCTATTTTATCCCGGTTGTAACGGACGGTCATTTGGGGCAAACCGGAAGTACGCTCCGGGTTAACATCACCTGCTCCTGGTACGGTTTGAATGATAGCCGCCATCTCTTGTACTTTAGTGGTCAGAACTTCCAGATCTTCGCCATACAGTTTGACAGCTATATCTTCCCTTACGCCCTCAAGTAGTTCATTGAAACGCAATTCTACCGGTTGTGTAAAGACCAGGTTAACACCGGTAAGTTGTTGATCCAGCTTATTCTTGATCTTATCTATCAGTTCATCTTTTGACTCAGCAGAAACCCATTTGTCTTTATCTTTTTCCAAGATCAGGTACATATCGGCAATGTCCATCGGCATAGGGTCAGTCGGGATGTCTGCCACCCCAATTCGGGCGGTAACTGTTTTGATTTCTGGGAAGTTCTCGAGCAATAACTTTTCAATTTTAATCGAAACGTCTTTTGATTCGCTCAGGGAACTTCCGGGCCGTATCAATGCCTGCATGGCAATGTCTCCCTCATCCAGTTGTGGTACAAATTCACCACCCATTCTGGAAAAGGTATATCCTGCAATTCCCAAAAGAATGATCGCTACGATAATTACAATAGCTTTGAACCGAAGAGCACCTTTTAATAGCGGTAGATATGCATTGTGAATTCCTCCAATGATCTTATCGCTTACTTTTTCCAGCCAGCGTTCAAACCTGCCAAACCAGTTCTTTTTGTTTTGGATCGGCTTCATAAAAAGGGCCGACATCATGGGTACATAAGTCAAACACAGAATGATAGCTCCTATCATGGCAAAACCGAAGGTGTAGGCCATTGGTTGGAACATTTTGCCTTCCACGCCGGTAAGGAACAGGATCGGGGCAAAAACGATGAGTATGATGATTTGGCCAAAAAATGCAGAACTCATCATCGTGCTACCTGCATCATAGGCCACCTCATCCATCACCCCCTGGTTGAACTTTATTTTCCCTGATCGGATACGCTTCTGGATTTCGTACACTGTACCTTCAATAATGATCACTGCCCCGTCAATAATGATCCCGAAATCAATGGCTCCCAGGCTCATCAGGTTGGCCCATACGTTAAATTGCTTCATCAAAATGAAGGCAAAGAGTAAAGAAAGAGGAATGGTGGTAGCCGTAATAATGCCTCCCCTTACACTTCCCAGTAAAATCACCAGTGCAAAAATCACGATCAAGGCTCCTTCGATCAGGTTGGTCTTTACCGTGTCGGTAGTCCTGGAAATCAGATCACTCCGATCGATAACCGTATTGATCGTTAGCCCTTTGGGAAGAGACTTTTCCACTTCTTCTATGCGTTCTTTTACATTCTGTATGACTGCATTCGGGTTGGAACCCTTCAACATCATAATAATGCCACCGACTGCTTCTTTACCATCCTGCGTAAATGCTCCGTAGCGCACCTGGTGTCCGAAATGCACCTTTTCTGCCACATCACCGACAGTGACCGGGATGCCGTTTTCCGTTTTTATGACAATCTTCCGGATATCATCCAGGGATCGAACCAGGCCTTCACCTCTGATGAAGTTGGACATTCGGTTCTTTTCGATGTAAGCACCACCGGTATTCACATTATTTCTGGCGAGAGCTTCATACACCTGAGAAATGCTTACATCCAGCGCATTCAATTTCTCGGGGTTGATGGCTACTTCATATTGCTTGATATAGCCTCCGAAAGAATTGACTTCAACCACCCCGTCAAGTAATGTGAGTTGCCTTTTTACGATCCAGTCCTGAATTGTACGCAGCTCCATTGGGGAATACAGCGAGTCATAACCCTCCTGCGGCTGAATGGTGTATTCGTAGATCTGGCCTAAACCTGTAGAAATGGGCCCCATGGTAGGGCTGCCAAATTTCTCAGGTATGATTTCCTGTAGTTCGTTCAGCTTTTCCTGTACCAGTTGCCGGGGTAAATACGTCCCCATATTATCTTCAAAAACAATAGTAACAACCGAAAGTCCAAACCTGGAAATGGAGCGAATTTCATCTACTCCCGGCAGGTTACCCATAGCCAGCTCCACCGGATAGGTGACAAATTGTTCTATGTCTTCAGTGGCCAGGTTGGGCGATACGGTGATCACCTGCACCTGGTTATTTGTAATATCGGGGACCGAGCCCAGATTGACCGTGGCCATGGAGTATATGCCCACTCCAATAAGCGCCAGGGTAAGCAAGCCCACGATAAATTTGTTCTTTATCGAAAAAGCAATGATTTTATTGATCATATAACTTTGATTTATTTTATATGTTCAGAGAAGAAGTGATAAACACGTGTTATGATCCCCAGCAATAGAACCAGGCCTAATATCACAATCAAAAACCACTTTAACACTCGTATGAATGTGATTTTCTTTCTTCTCTTTTTCCTTTTTTTCTTTGTGTTTTTCTTTGATTTTTTCAATTTCTTCGAGAATTGAATAGATTAAAGGGGCGCCTTTAAGCAGTAAAGGCTCATTGAAGAAGTCGGCCTGATATTAAAAAAGAATTACTTCTGCCTATCCCGGATAAAGGAACTTTAGCGGCAGGGCATACCTATCCTATCAGGCAAAGCGTATTATGATCTTGGGGGTTTGAGAAAATCGAAGATTTTAATGCTTCTGAAATCCCGTATATATGAAGAATATAACGCAGGTTGCTTTTCAGAATACGTAAACACTAAATCGGGAGAAGTATATAAAAAATGAAGGTGGCAACAATGACAAACGCAAAAAGGAGAACAACCGTCCCAACCATCACCCGTATTGTGGTGGTGGTCGTTATTGCCGGCATCTACAACCGTAATCCCATCTTGTTCGTATTGGGGCACGGTATCTGCACATGCTACCCCTGTCAGAGCCATAAAATAAAAACTCAATATGTAGCAGGCAATTTTCATTATTGCAAATATATGTATTTATGCAATGCAAAGATATTGCATTTCTTACTTCATTGAAGTTTTGATTTCATTAAAAGTAGCTCGACAGCCCTATTTGTATTCCACTTATTTTTGCGGGTGGATTTCCCAAAATATCCTGCTGTTGCATAAACCGGTAGTTAAAGCGCAATACCGTCTGGGCGGTTGGCCGAAAGCTGACGCCCGGAACGATGGCCCACAGGTCATCCGAAATATTGCCTCCGGTTTCCCTAAAAGTCCCGACGTTCCAATCCACATACTCCATTCTAAGGGCAAGATTTAAGGTGGCTTGTTTAAAACCTATGAGGTTTCTTCGCAATATCGGCTGTATAATATCGACAAAACCGCCTTGTTGACGGTCCCCAAATTGCTGGCTGTACGTTTCTGGCACATCCACATGTACCCAGGCCCATTCACCCGTAATATAGGTGTCAATGCCAGGCAGATTGGTGTTGAAATCCAAAGCAACGACATTTACTCCCCTTTTTTTGTCTAACCTAAGCCCGTCTTCTTCAGATTTGTTGTAAACGCCCCCCATATAGGAAAATCCTATTTCACCGATCTTATCGTTTCTAATCGCTATTTTTCCTGTAATTAAAGGTTGTCCGTTACTGCTTTCTTCAAAACGCTCGGCACTTTCTTTGGCTGCCGGGAGAAAGGTTTTGTTTTGATCATTGTTGATGATACTATTGTCAAATCCATTGGTCAGATATACTTCATAGCCAAAGGCCCAATCCTTAAAATACTGCTTGCCATACAGGCCAAAACCTACATTGCTCCAGGTAGCAGGTAACATTTCCGTCATAGCTACAGGGCGATCCACAAACTCCCACTTTGGACCGTCATGATTCTGATTGAAAGCGCCTATAGGATTCATTACCACTCCGCCTCTGAGATTAACCAGTGGGTGAAAATTTATATCGAGGGCAGCAAATTCAATGGATATTTCCTTTCCTCCTTCTTCCAGTTCTATTTCAGAAAGGAACTTGATCTTGCGATGAATGGAGGAAGCCACAAAAAGTGTCATCCGGGGAATGCGGAAACTGTGGCCATCCGTGATCCCGTCTTCCCCAATATACTGATAATCGGCTTCTATGTATCCACCCACAGAAACGGGCATCTTACCGATCTGAAGGAATGGCCGGTTATATACGGCATCCATGTTCATGTTTTTATTGGCCGATGTATCTGCCGGTATTCTTTTTAATAAGGTACTGTCAACCTGGGCTTTTACACTTATTGTAAAAGTGATGACCCCAAGGGTGAGTAAACATTTTTTCATTTCAGATTGATTTTTAAAACAGTTTCTTCGACTTGGACCGGAAAAGTTCGTAGTGGGGCATCTGCCGGGCCGTTTTGCACCGCCCCGGTATTGGTAAATTCGCTTCCATGGGCCGGACACTGGATGCGATCGCCAAATACCTGGAGTTCGGTTCCCTGGTGAGTGCATTTCATCAGTAATGCCTGGTATTCCGTATCCGAAAACCGGTAAACACAGACCGGGTATTGCAGCCAGTCATTATAAACTACCACATACTTTCTGAATTCCTTTTTCTCTTTTTTTATAAATACAAAAGCATCCAGGGGAAGGTTTAAAAATTCTCCTTCCAATGGCACGTGAAGATATTTGGTGCCGGCACAACTTTCCAGTAAAGAAGCTGCCCCTAATAAACCGAGACACCCATAACCACAAGTTTTTAAAAATTCTTTTCGGTGCATACTGTTTTTATTAGAGAGATTCAAGGAATTTGATCAATGCCTGTTTATCAGCAGGAGAAAGTGTTTTAAACTGTTCTCTGCTATTTTGTCCTTCCCCGCCATGCATGAGAATAGCTTCTTCAATACTCCCGGCCCGTCCATCGTGCATCAAAAAATATTGTCCCCCCTGAGAGTCAGGTGATAAACCCAAACCCCAAAGTGGAGGTGTCCGCCACTCATAGGTTTCCGCAGAACCTTCCGTTGCCCCGTCATCCAGGTCAGAACCCATGTCGTGGAGTAGAAGGTCTGTATAGGGGTAAAAGGTTTTGTTGGAAAGTGCAGTTATATCCGAGGAAGGAGTAGTCCATTCCGAGATATGACAGGAACTGCATTGGACTTGATTAAACAGGGCCTTGCCCCGAATTACCTGCTGATCATCAGGTGTCCGCGGAATAGGTGCCTTAAGTGTCCTAAGATAAAAAACCACATCCCGGATGGTTTGATCGGATACTTCCGGATCGATAGTGAGACCGGAATGAACATCAACTGGCTCAAAAGTGAAGGTGATACCTATATCCTGGTTATAAGCCGTGGTCACTTGCTGTAAGAGGTCGACAACGGCTGCCTTTTTTCCAAACCGTCCTATGTATTGACCATTGAACTGCTGGTGAAACCACAATGGGATAAAATAATCCGGGGGATCGATGTAGTTAGGTATCCCCGATATACCATCTCCGTCCTTATCACCGGGGTCTGCATTGGCCAGGATTTGTTCATCTGTCAATGCTGCCAGGAACCCCAGCCCAGTGACCGCGGGTGGGGTAAGGTTCATGAAAGGAGTTCCTTCAGCTAATCTTTCCGGCTGGTAACCCGGTATGGCCCGGTTTTGCAACTGTGGGCCACCGATAGACAAGTCAGGAAGCATATTGGGCACTGTCTGACCAAAGCGCGTTAAGGTAGTAAAAGGGTGGCCTTTGCCATCACCTGCATGGCAACTACCACAGGATGTGGCAACAAATAGGGGTCCCAACCCCGTCTCTGCGGTAAATACTTCATCATTAAAAGCAATATCTCCGGCCAGAAACTGGGCCTGCTCACCAGTGTTGAGTCCCTGAACAGGGCCATCCAGGATTTCGTATTCAGCCGGTGGTTCAGAAATTAGTTTTTCACAGGCCAATGTCAGATAACTAAAAACCACAATTAAAACAAGCCTCTTCATAATTTAAAATTAGATATACAAAATTAATAAATTAGATTAGACTAAAAAATATATTTTGAAAAACTAATATAGTTCAATAGACATCAATACATTCGTGAAGGTCTGGGGCCTGATCCCATGTGGTAGTTGTGTATGGCGAGGGCTGTAGAGGAGGCGTAATTAATATAGTTCAGCTATTCTGTAACCAAATGAAGACAGAAAAAATAAAAACGGTGCAAAGAGCCTTTTTCAGTTTTGTACCGTTTTTGATAGATGTATAGAATAATTTTCGAACTGTTAATTGAGAGATTTCATAATTGCTATGCAATTTTCTAAGCCAAATTCATCAAACTTTTCATTTCCCTTCATACTAAATGATCAGAAATTTCCTCTAATTCCCCACGCCAATTACATTCGGCGTCCCCTTCTTGGAGATTTTCTCTGTCTTTGTTTTTGTACTTCTTTTATACCCATATCTTTTTTAAACTGATTGATTTCCTTTTCAGGAGCATTCCGCTTTTTCATCAGTTTCAACACCTGGTAACTTTGCTGTGAAAAATAGTGCTTCAATTTTTCCGGCCAGGGCCTTGCCAGTTCTTCCTCATACACTTTTAATGGATTATATGGATTGTGAGCCACTAAGCTCACACCCTCAACAAGACTGGTTTGTTCCAATACAGCAGTACGAGCATAAAGGTACAATTCATCATATATTTTAGGCCATTGGATTTCTCCCAGGGTATCAGGTATAGCATGGAAACGCTCATCATGTGCTTTTCTGGAAACCTGTCTTCCCATCCCTGTTTCTTCAATACTCTTTTCATATCTAAGATATGTTCCTAACATACTCAAACGAGGGGCTACTGCCAGCAATTTAATAACTGCCCTATATCCTTTTTCTTTAACTTCCTTAATTGTTTCACTCAACTGTTTTCCGGAAGCAAATGTGGTTTCCAATATATAATTTAATCGATGCTCTCTGCAATACCTGCTTAATTCATCATTCCAGCGTTTGGAATATTTTGCAGTAATATCTGGGTAATAGACAGGGTGTTTTCTTTTTATTTCATCCGCTAAAGGATGATAGTCACGAAAGTTATCTGCGTTACATATCACAGCATTTTTTAACAGGCTGTATTCTGCTTCCTTTTGCAATTCAGTTTTACCGGCTCCCGGTTGAGCACCTAAAATGATTACAGTAGGGGTTTTGGAAAGGGTTATTCCTTGGGTGTGAGTTCTAATGATAATCTGAAGAATGGTCTCGAAATCCTTCTCCGTTAAGGCATATTGCTGTTGTAATTGGGTGAGTTTATCCAGGTTCATCCTGCTTCATAAATAGCCTTTAGTTGAGGAGCATAAGTGCTAATGATCTCCTGCATACGAGAAGCACTTTTAAAATTATCCGGTTCCCGGTTAATTTTCTGGATTTCATTCACATAAATATGTAAATCCTCAATACGTTGCTTATTCGGAACGGATTTTTGCAACTCTTTAAATTCTTCCCTTCCTGCATAGGCTAACAGTTCATTCAGAATGGTATTGGTTGTTTCTGTCAGGGTATACCAATCCAATGGATTTTCCGGTGCTTCTGCTTTGATTTTAGTCCTTTCCAACAACTGTTCGATCTTGAGCCAGTCTTTATAATTGACCAGTACCGAAACCGGAGTACCTTTGCGATCTTTGATGATTTGTGTTTCCAAAATGTCGTTGTTTTAATACAAGTATATTAAAGATAGGAAAACTTCCTTGATCTATCAAAAATACGAAAAAACACAAAACAATTGGAAAGTATAGTTCTATTATCTCCTAATTTTCTTTACCTTTTGAAGGTGGAAAGAACGGACAAAGTGAGCCACCTAAAACGGATAAAAGTGAGCAGTGTAAATGAAGTGTTTAAAATCGATTCATTCTTGGTGTAAAGTTAGCTTTTATTTCTTAGTTTTTTCCGCATAGATTCTCCCTTAATATTAATCCGGTGTGCGGTATGTACCAGGCGATCTAAAATAGCGTCCGCAATAGTCTGTTCCCCGATGGTTTGATGCCAGGCCTCTATAGGAAGCTGGGAAGCCATAATGGTGGAGCGTTTTCCGTGCCTGTCTTCGATAATTTCCATCAACGTTTGCCTATTGATATGATCTAAGCCTTT
>NZ_FPJE01000036.1 GCF_900119185.1 Sinomicrobium oceani
ACTATACTCAAAATAACCTTGCTTAAATCTTCCTAATTCGTAGCGAACAAATCGCTACTGTTAGTGCTGTCAACAATATATCAAGGAACTCCTTAGTCAATCTTTATCCACTTACTGTTTTTGTAAGCGGCTGCAAAAGTAAAAACCTTTTTTATTCTGACCAAACTTTTGCTTAACTTTTTTCAAAAAACTTTCCCGCTATCACTCTCCTAATCTCCCTCGCAAAGCGGCTGCAAAACTAATACCTTTATTCGTTCTGACAAACTTTTTGAAACATTTTTTTAAAGAACTTTTTCGCTTCCTTCTTCATCAATCATTCTCCTCCAAAGCGGGTGCAAATATATAATCTCTTCACAATCCCAACCAAATAATTTATGCCTTTTTTTTAATGTTTTTTACCAACACCTAAAGATGAATTACTTACACGAAAAAAGATTTTAGTCAAGACTTCCTTCGCTTCATCAAAACTGTACTTTCAGATGTGTTTGCAGAAAGAAATCAGTATAAAACAGACATACATAAAGCCCATATATACGGTTTGAAACTCATCCGCTTCCCGGTTTCCAGGTATTATTTCCGTCCATATTCCCAAAATTGCAATAAACTTTACACCACAAACCTGCTGTTCCCGCTTCCTAAAGGGCGATAACCATAGTAATATCTGCCCGAAAGAATACTCCCTCTTCCCGACACAGCCTCTGCAGACCTTAGTTTTTATACTATATATAGACCATAATGATATCCTGAACCTTATGTTTTTACATTCCTTTTTTATCCCCGGATTTTTTATATACCTTTGTATATGAACTTTAGGGGTGCTTTACCTCCTGTTCCGGAAAGGACACAGGAAATAAGGCTGAGAAATACCCTCTGAACCTGATCCGGGTAATACCGGCGAAGGGAAAAGGCGAATATTGTATTTTCTGACACGAAATCCGTTGCCCGGATTTTCTGTATTCACGTATTCTTACCCGCCACAGGCATTCCTATTGTTCCAGACCCTTAAAAAACAAGACGTATGGAAACAATAACGGTACGCGTTAACGACAAATCTGTCTCTTTAGCAGGACAAAGCACTATTACAGACCTCATCAGGCATATCAATATCCCTCCGAAAGGCATCGCCATTGCGTTGAACCTGCCTCCCGATGACAACGTTGCTTTTATCGAACAGCAACATTCCCGCGAAGTCATCCCGCAAAAACAATGGGATACGTATACGCTTGCCGACCAACAGGACATCCTTATTATCAGAGCTACGCAAGGGGGATAACCAGACATTCCCGTTTTTCACTTACACCGTATTACCTCATAAATCAAAAACTTTCTCATGAAAAAAGACAAAACACCGGGCAAACAGATTATCACAAGAGCCCCCTTACCCAATTCCAGAAAAGTATATGTCCAGGGAGCTATATATCCGGATATCAAGGTCCCGATGCGCGAAATCGCCCTGAGCGATTCCAAACATGCCCTTACCGGGGCTACGGAGACTAACCCTCCGGTCACCGTATATGATACAAGTGGTCCCTTTACAGATCCTTCGGTTGATATCAACGTAGAAAAAGGCATACCTCCGGTACGGAGTCAATGGATCGCTTCGCGAAACGATGTGGAGCAACTGTCTGAATTCAGTTCGGCATATTGTAACAAAAGATTACAGAATACCGAGCTGGACAAACTCCGGTTTCAGCATATACGGAAACCGTTACGTGCCAGAAGCGGACAGAACGTAACACAGATGCATTATGCAAAACAAGGAATCATCACTCCCGAAATGGAATTCATAGCCATCCGTGAAAATCAGAAATTACAGGACATAAAACAACTTACCCGTCAGCATCCCGGAAATAACTGGGGAGCTTCTATCCCCGAAGTGATCACTCCGGAATTCGTAAGAGACGAAGTAGCCAGAGGAAGAGCTGTAATTCCGAATAATATCAATCACCCGGAGAGCGAACCTATGATCATCGGGCGGAATTTCCTGGTTAAAATTAATGCCAACATCGGTAACTCTGCAGTGACCTCCAATATCGAAGAAGAAGTTGAAAAAGCCGTCTGGGCCTGTCGCTGGGGTGCAGATACCATTATGGACCTCTCTACCGGCAAAAATATACACGAAACCCGCGAATGGATACTGCGGAACAGCCCGGTACCTATAGGAACAGTACCTATATACCAGGCCCTTGAAAAAGTCAATGGTATTGCTGAAGACCTGACCTGGGAAATATTCAGGGATACTCTTATCGAGCAGGCAGAGCAGGGTGTGGATTACTTTACGATTCATGCCGGGGTACTTCTCCGTTATATTCCTATGACTGCCAAAAGGGTAACAGGTATCGTATCCCGTGGCGGATCTATCATGGCCAAATGGTGCCTTGCCCATCATAAGGAAAGCTTTCTCTATACACACTTCGAAGATATATGCGAGATTATGAAAGCCTACGATGTATCGTTCTCGCTCGGGGACGGATTACGTCCGGGAAGCCTTGCAGATGCCAATGATGAAGCTCAATTTGCCGAGCTCGAAACGCTTGGCGAACTCACAAAGATTGCGTGGAAACACGATGTACAGACTATTATAGAAGGTCCAGGGCATGTGCCCATGCATATGATCAAGGAAAATATGGACAAGCAGTTAATTGAATGCGGGGAAGCCCCTTTTTACACACTGGGCCCATTAACCACCGACATCGCACCGGGCTACGACCATATTACTTCGGGTATCGGAGCGGCCATGATCGGATGGTACGGCACGGCCATGCTGTGCTACGTCACCCCAAAAGAGCACCTCGGTCTGCCTAACAAGGAAGATGTAAAGACCGGAGTTATCACGTATAAAATAGCCGCCCATGCTGCCGACCTGGCCAAAGGTCACCCCGGAGCGCAGTACAGGGATGATGCCCTGAGCAAAGCACGGTTCGAATTCCGTTGGGAAGACCAGTTCAACCTCTCGCTCGATCCGGATACTGCCCGGGAATTCCACGACGAGACACTTCCTGCCGACGGAGCCAAAGTAGCTCATTTCTGCTCCATGTGCGGACCGAAGTTCTGTTCGATGAAAATATCACAGGAAATCCGTGATCTCGAAGACAAGGACATCAAGGAAGGTATGGAAGAAAAAGCCAGGGAATTTACAGAGAAAGGCAGTGAAATATATCTGTAAAAATGAAAAACAGTAAACGCAGCACAAATATACCGGAACTTGTCGTCATCACCTGCCCGGGAATCTCACCTGATGAGATTCCCGCTATTATCGGCATGTTTGAGGAAGGGTTGCAAACCCTTCACCTCCGGAAGCCCGGAATGAACCGGGCAGAGACCATACGTTTCCTCGATCAGATCCCGGAAACGTATCACCCGGGGATTGCGCTGCATCAGCATTACGACATTACGGACGACTATACTCTAAAAGGTATTCACCTTCCGGAAAAAGCCAGGAAAAAAAAGGACGCAGGAACTCTTATCGATATTTACCGAAAAAAAGAACTGTCGGTAAGTACCTCCTTTCACGCTACCGAAGCGCTCCTTTCCTGTAAGGCTGATACCTTTGACTATGCTTTTCTCAGCCCCGTTTTTGACAGTATTTCCAAAACAGGGTACGGGGGACATTCCTTTGACCTTTCCGGACAAGAACTTCCTTTCCCCGTTCTGGCACTGGGAGGTGTAACTCCGGAGCATATTCCGACGGCACTACAAAACGGCTTTTCAGGGATAGCTGTCCTCGGGTATATATGGAACGCTTCTTCTCCTGTTGAAGCTTTTCGATATCTCCTGGAACAATACAATAAAAAATCCGAACTACTCCGATCAAAATGAAAATCATGACTACATCGTATGTGCTGACCATCGCGGGACATGACCCATGCAGCGGTGCAGGTATGACCGCAGATCTCAGTACCATCAATGCTCTGGGAGGTACAGGACTTAGCGTATGCACGGCTTTGACAGTTCAGAACGACCTGACCTTCGAGCAATGCTACTGGACGGATCCCGGCATTATACTGGACCAACTTCAGCTGCTTCTTAACAGTTATCCGGTAAGGGTAGCCAAAATCGGCATTATAGAAAATCCGGATATCCTCCGCCAAATCATCAGGATGATACACGAGGTCAGCCCGGAGACCGATATTATATGGGACCCGGTACTGAAATCAGGAAGCGGATATACATTTCACCGAAACCTGTCGGTCGGAGGATTGTCTGACATCTTTGAAATGTGTTCGCTGGTCACCCCAAATTACGATGAACTCCGGGCCATTGCCGAAAACGGAAATATAAAGAAGGCCATATCCGACATTTCTTCGCGCTGTCCCCTCTTACTCAAAGGCGGACACCGGAGTGATGCGCAGAAAGGAACCGACATCCTGTACTTTAAAGATGCGATTTCTGCAACGCTCCTTCCACGGAATATTCTGGATGTAAACCGACACGGAAGCGGTTGTGTGCTCTCTGCCGGTATAGCTTCCTATCTCGCTCGCGGATACGACCTGTTACAGTCCTGCATCCTGGCTAAAGAATACACCTACCGCTTTCTGCTTGCCGATCCGGCCAAAAGGAAAGCGGAGCATATCGCCCTGCAATACATTTCCACCGGCAAAAGCCCGGAAGAGCATCTGCAACATATACAGGAAGTCTGTATTTCCGGAGGGAAGTGGATACAGCTCCGCATGAAAGACCATACCGAAAGGGAAATATTTGACACTGCAGGAAAGGCCCGGGATATCTGTACCCGTTACGGAGCTGTACTCATTATAGACGATGGTGTTTCCGTGGCCCGGGCCATCGGAGCCGATGGGGTACATCTCGGAAATAACGACCTTCCCCCTGCCGAAGCCCGAAACATCCTCGGGCCCGAAGCAATCATAGGCGGAACAGCCAATACTCTCGAAGATATAGATCGACTTCAGCGCGAAGGAGTAGACTATATAGGACTGGGACCTTTCCGTTTTACTACAACCAAAAAGAACCTTGCGCCGGTTCTCGGTCTGGACGGTTATTCGCAAATAATGGAAACCTTGCAGCAACTGAAAACAAATATACCGGTCATTGCCATAGGAGGAATTACCCTACGGGATATCGGGCCCATCCTGGAAACAGGAATCTCAGGAATAGCCGTATCGGGTCTGCTCACCCCCAAACAACGTGTAACGACACCAGGCAGCACCAAAGACATGATCAGAATGATCGGGGAACTTATCCGGCATGCTGCCGGTCCGAGTAAACAAACAACCGAAATTGTAAAACATCAGTAAACATGAAAACCAACGATACATTAATTATTGCAGATAAAACATTCTCGTCCCGCCTTTTTATCGGAACGGGAAAATTCAGTGCTGCCAGCCAGATGAAGGCTGCCGTCCGAGCTTCGGAAAGCGAACTCGCCACGGTTGCCCTGAAAAGAGTTAATCCGGAGGAAAAGTCAGAAGACATTCACGCTTCGTTGCTGGATACAGGGATCAGCCTTTTACCTAATACCTCCGGCGTAAGAACAGCCACAGAAGCCGTGTTTGCGGCTCAACTGGCCCGGGAAGCCCTGGAAACCAACTGGATTAAACTGGAAATACATCCCGATCCCAGGTACCTGCTTCCCGACCCTATAGAAACACTGCTCGCTGCGGAAGAACTGGTGAAACAAGGATTTGTCGTCATGCCTTATATCCATGCCGACCCCGTTTTGTGCAAACGCCTCGAAGAAGTCGGCACCCAGTGTGTTATGCCTCTGGGAGCACCTATCGGCAGCAATAAGGGATTAAAAACACTGGATTTCCTGAATATTATTATCGAACAAAGCAACATCCCGGTTATCGTAGACGCCGGTATCGGCAGCCCTTCACATGCGGCGGCGGCCATGGAAGCCGGAGCAGATGCCGTACTGGTAAATACGGCTATCGCCGTGGCGGGAGATCCCATAGCTATGGCTCACGCTTTTAAACTTGCCGTCGAAGCCGGAAGAACTGCGTACCGTTCCAGACTGGCTCCGGCCCGGTCAGAGGCAGAAGCCAGCAGTCCGTTAACTTCATTTCTCACGGAATAACCACACGACAAAAAATATGGCTATGACACTTCAGAACAACTCACATTCCGAAATTTCCTTAACGTCAACAGAAAATCGGGATTTTTATGAGATCTTCAGTACCTATGACTGGCAGCACACAGAGAAAGACATCTATGCCAAAACCGTTGAAGATGTGCAAAAGGCGCTGCGCTCCGAGCGGAAAACCCTGGAAGACTTTAAGGCCCTGATTTCTCCGGCGGCACGTCCTTTTCTGGAAAAAATGGCTTCGGAAAGCATGAAGATCACCCGTAGACGGTTCGGTAAGGTGATACAGATGTATGCCCCGATGTACTTGTCGAACGAGTGCCAGAATATCTGCACGTACTGCGGATTCAGCCTTACCAATAAAATTCCGCGAAGGACACTTACCGACGAAGAAATTCTGAAAGAAGCGGTTTTCCTGAAGAAAAAAGGATACGATCATATTCTGCTGGTCACCGGAGAAGCTAACAGAACCGTCGGGGTCGATTATCTGAAAAATGCCATCCGGCTGATCCGTCCTTACTTTTCCAACATCAGTATAGAAGTTCAGCCTCTGGACACCAACGAATATGAAGCCCTCATAGCCGAAGGCCTGTACGCCGTACTGGTTTACCAAGAAACATACCATGAATCCTGCTATAAAATTCATCACCCGAAAGGTAAAAAATCGAATTTTCGTTACCGGCTTCATACCCCGGACCGATTGGGAAAAGCCGGGATTCACAAAACCGGACTCGGAGCTTTATTCGGGTTGGAAGACTGGAGAACAGATAGTTTTTTCACCGCGCTTCACCTCAGGTACCTGCAGAAACAGTACTGGAAAACACGGTATTCTATCTCCTTTCCCCGCCTTCGACCTCATTCGGGAGGACTTGAGCCCAAAGTAGTCATGACCGATACGGACCTCGCTCAACTGATCTTTGCCTACCGGATATTCGACGAAGATGTGGAACTTTCCCTGTCTACACGGGAAAGTATGAATTTTAGGAACCATATCATTCAGCTTGGTGTTAATTCCATGAGTGCGGAATCCAAAACCAATCCCGGCGGTTATACGGTAGACCCTCAATCGCTGGAACAATTTGAGATCTCCGATGAGCGAAGTACGGAAGCTATTGCAGCCATGATCAGAAATAAAGGGTATGAAGTGGTTTGGAAAGACTGGGAGAAGGGGTATAAATAAGAAGGATAATATTATGGTTTCCCTTTTCAACATTTTTAGTATGTTTGACAAATTTTACAAATCATAGCCAAAAGGTAATCCCTCCCCCAACCTGTCTGTAACATTAGACATCACTATCCTGCTGGTTTAAAAATTAACTTATGCAAAAAAAACTACTTGTCCTTTTTGTCACAATGCTTTGTGCCCGTTCTTATGCTCAGATTTCTTTTGAAAAAGGATATTTCATTGATGAGTCCGAACGAAAAACGGAATGCCTGATTAAAAATATCGATTGGAAAAATAACCCTTCGGAGTTCGAATACAAGCTTTCACAAGATGGTGTATCCAAAGTCAAAACAATTAAAACAACCAAAGAGTTTGGTATTACGGGATATTCTAAATTTATAAGGGCCCATGTCAATATAGATCGGTCTAACGATGAAAGGATCAGTTCCCTGAGCACTACCAGGGCTCCCGATTTCCACAAAGAAGAACTCTTCCTCAAAGTCCTGATCGAAGGTAAAGCCAGTCTTTATTACTACGAAGGCGGAAATACCAAGCGCTATTTTTTCAAGCGTGAAGACCAAAGCGAAATACAACCACTGATCTTTAAGAAGTATATCACTCAAAACAACAAGATAGGAACCAATGTAGGCTATAAACAGCAACTCTGGGATGCCTTGAAATGTGAGGAAATTAGCAGGAGCACCATAGAGAGGCTCGATTACACGCAAAGTTCTCTGGCTAAAATCTTTATTAAATATAATTCGTGTACCTCATCTGAATATATCAGTTATAAAAAAGGACAAAACTAAAGCTTCATTTAGCTCTGCGCCCGGGAGTCAAGTTTTCTTCCCTGGATCTACAAATAGCTTCCAAAAACAGACCACAGGTAGAATTTGGCAATAAGACAGGATTTCGACTGGGAATAGAAGGGGAATTTATTCTTCCCTTTAACAACAATAAATGGGCAATATTGGTAGAACCCACCTATCAGTATTATAAAGCCGAAGAAACTGTAAACGTCAATGATGTTTCGGGTCGAAAGATTATTTCCCGAATAGATTATAAATCTATAGAGCTTCCGATTTCTGTCAGGCATTATTTTTACCTGAACGATACATCCAAATTATATATCAATGCCGCAATCGTTTTGGATTTTGACCAGGATTCTTCGTTGAGAATTACCCGTGCGGATGGCAGTAGTCTTTATCCCAGGATTGACCTCGATTCTTATACCCATTTGGCATTAGGAGCCGGCTATACCATAAATGACAAATATAGCCTGGAGTTGAGATATCAATCGAGACAAATAGTACGCTACGGTGGGCAATGGGACTCAGACTACAGGAGCTTATCTGTTATCTTAGGGTACAGACTATTTTAGTTTTTCACCTATATCGGCTGCCTGTGTTTTAACGGAAGAACCATTTTATAAGCAGGTAAATAGCTTACCTGAGGTTTAAAAAAGAGAGGCTATCTATCATAAGACGGTACTATTTGTTATTTTTGAAATTCAGCAGTGTATCTCAGTAATCATTTTACGAATACGCTACATAGATTATTTTGGTATTTAAATTAAGACATCCATGTTTTCCAAAGGTGAACAACAACATTATCACAGGCAGCTTATCCTGGATGAGATCGGAGAAAGCGGGCAAGCCCGTTTGAAAGATGCAAAAGTGCTGGTTATAGGTGCAGGCGGACTGGGATCGGCTATATTGCCGTATCTCGCGGCGGCTGGTGTCGGGCATGTCGGAATTATAGACCATGATACTGTTGCCACGTCGAACCTCCACCGGCAGGTGATGTTCGGCATGGACGATGTCGGAAAAAACAAAGCTGTAACTGCCGCCGGTAAGTTATCACAACTCAATCCGCACATCGGTATCACCTCCTATCCGGAAGCACTGACCTCCGGAAATGCCGGGATGTTGTTTTCCGGATATGATATTATCGTGGACGGTTCGGACAATTTCCCTACACGTTATCTTGTCAATGATGCTGCTGTAATGTGTGGTAAGCCTGTTGTTTTCGGTTCTATTTTTAAGTTCGAAGGACAGATTTCCGTTTTCAACTACCTGGATGGCCCTACCTATCGTTGTCTTTTTCCGGAGCCTCCGCTTCCGGGAACCTCCCCTAATTGTTCTGAAATCGGGGTGCTGGGTGTTTTACCGGGAATCATAGGAACCCTCCAGGCCAATGAAGTCATTAAAATAATCTGCGGCATAGGAGAAGTACTGCGCGGAAAGCTCTTTACCATAGACTGTCTGTCGCTGCAGACCCAGGTTTTACGGTTTAAAAAAACAGTCTTCGAAATTCCCGAAACACTTCAGGATACCGGTTATGACTGCAACTTTGCCCCGGAAGATCTCGAGATCACACCGGAACAGTTGTCCAAAAGCCTTCCGGAAGAATCTGTCCTGATCGATGTAAGAACACATACCGAAAGAGAAAAATACACTATAAGTTCCGTGATAAACGGTCCGGATGACATACATATTCCCCTTGACGAACTCATGTCGCGTGACCAGGACATTCCTGAAAACAAACATCTTATCTTCTATTGCCAAAGCGGAATACGTAGCTTACAGGCGGTACGGACATATCTTCAGAAATATCCTCTTGCCAAAGTTTCGAGTGTAAAGGGCGGACTAAATGCCGTGCTTAATTCCGTAAACTGAAACAAATAACTATTTTTGCGGAGGAAAATACAAACACAGCATAGATGAACTACTTTTCTTCCGATTTTAAACTGGGCATTCTGGGTGGCGGACAACTGGGTAAAATGTTGCTATACGAGACCCGCAAGTACGATATATATACTTGTGTCATGGACCCGGCAGAAGATGCCCCCTGCCGTATAGCATGTAATGAGTTTCTAACCGGTGACCTTATGGATTTTGACGCGGTTTATGAATTCGGAAAAAAAGTGGACGTGCTGACCTTCGAAATAGAGAATGTCAATGTAGCTGCCCTGGATAAACTGGAAAAAGAAGGGATTAAGGTTTATCCTTCTCCAGCCACCTTAAAAACCATCCAGAACAAAGCCAAACAGAAATTATTTTACGTGGATCACGAGATCTCTACGGCCCCCTTTACACGTTTTGCCTATACGAGCGAGATTGGTACCGCACTGAAAAACGAAAGCATTCGTTTCCCTTTTGTATGGAAAAGTGCACAATTCGGTTATGACGGTCGCGGTGTCAAGGTCATCCGTACCCATTCCGATCTCGAAGGCCTTCCCAATGTAGAATGTATCACGGAAGAGATGATCCCCTTTAAAAACGAACTGGCTGTTATTGTAGCCCGGAACAGTAAAGGTGAGGTCGCTACGTATCCGGTTGTGGAAATGGAATTTCATCCTACGGCAAACCAGGTCGAATATGTGATATGCCCGGCCCGGATAGATGCCGCCGTTGCCGAAAAAGCCCGGCATATTGCACTCCGCGTTTCGGAAGCTTACCGGCACGTAGGGCTTCTGGCCGTAGAAATGTTCCAGACCCAAAACGATAATATCCTCGTCAATGAGGTAGCTCCCAGGCCGCACAATAGCGGACATTACAGCATTGAAGCCAGCTATACCAACCAGTTCGAGCAACACCTCAGGGCCATTCTCGGACTACCACTCGGAAATACCGATAGCAAGGTAGGTGGCATTATGGTGAACCTCACCGGGGAAGAAGGATATACCGGAAAGGTAAACTATCAGAATATCGAAGACATTATGAAAATGGACGGAGTAACCCCGCATATTTACGGGAAGAAAGAAACCCGGCCTTTCCGTAAAATGGGACACGTCACCATTGTCAATAAAGATATTGCCAAAGCGAGAGAAATCGCCGAAAAGGTAAAAAACACGATTAAAGTCGTAAGTTGAATCTCTTGCCGAATCCTAACGGGACAAACGTCAAGAAGAAGATTTAAATAAAAATTAAAGGATGAGTAAAGTAGCCGTAATTATGGGAAGTACCAGCGATCTGCCCGTCATGCAGGAAGCAGTGGACATATTAAAAGGTTTTGACATTGAGGTCGAAGTGGATATTGTGTCTGCTCACCGCACTCCGGAGAAAATGTTCGAGTTCGGAAAAAAAGCACATGAGCGGGGTATTGCCGTGATCATAGCTGGTGCCGGAGGTGCCGCGCACCTCCCCGGTATGGTCGCCTCCCTGTCTCCCTTACCCGTAATAGGTGTACCCGTAAAAAGTAGTAATTCCATCGATGGCTGGGATTCGGTACTATCAATTCTGCAAATGCCCGGCGGAGTTCCTGTAGCTACCGTTGCACTCAACGGTGCGAAAAACGCGGGTATCCTTGCTGCACAGATCATAGGAAGCAGTGACAAATGCGTTCTTGATAAAGTTATTGCATACAAAGAGGGCCTGAAGATAAAGGTTATCGAAGGCGCTAAAAGCATAAACTCATAAATAAAATCGCATCGAAGGGGACCTCTCATAGGTCCCTTTCATTATAAAAAGCGTTACACCGCCTTTTCAGAAACCTGCTTCTTCTTTTTCTTTTTGGCTATCGAAGACCTGTAATAGCGATACAAAAAGTCGTAGCATACCATTTCATGCATCCGGTTTTTGGACTTGAACAAGCGGTTCATCAGCATGTGAATATAACTTGCCATCAGATCATTTACCGGAACTTCCAGGGTCTCTTTGTTCTTACGGGCAATCATTTCCTCTGCAACAGGGGCTATACCGGTTTTCTTCTGCGCCAGAATTTCCAGTATAGGCTCATAATCCGGATCGGAACCGGCATCAAAAACCATGAAACGATCTATTTTTTCCCGGTGCAGACGATACTTTCCGTCCAGCTGTTTTTTTAAAGGTCTGCCCATACCAAATTCTTCTCCGAAACCTGTTTTTAAGCGCTCCATAAGCTGCAGTTTCTCATCTTCGGAATACCCGAAACTATCCAGATGTTCATCCATGGCCCGTAACGCGAACAGCCATCGCAGTTCTTCTCCTTCGTCTCCTTCGATCATATCCAGGAAATTCACAATCATCTCACTGTCGTGATAAAACAGGGATTCCGCGAGTTCCATCGTCTTTCTTCCGTAACGTTCGAGCTCTCTCTTATACGTATCGGTTTGTATCTGCCAGACCAGGTCCTTGTCCATGAAGTCTTTTAGTCCCGGGAGCAGGCTATTGATAACGGCTGCTATGGCTTCGGGATGATTATAGTGAAATCTCACCCTCAGATGGTGACCGGAATCGGAGTAACGTATAAAAAACCACTTGTCGATAACTCCGCGGTCAATAAGCTGCCGGGCCACGGGACGAATGATCTGGGTAAGAATCACGTCTGAAGTTTTGGGTCCGGTATATATTTTATAGAACAACCAGCTATCGCCGAGAATGAAATTGCGTTGTATAGGTTTATTGTTCATTTTTCTGTTTTTTACTATTGTAAAAGGAGAGTACGATCTGGTTGGTATAATGCTGTCCCCTATCGTCCCTGATCTTACTCCCTTTGGCAAACAAAAATTCCGTGAGCTTAAAGCCGGACCTCTTCTTTACCGTATCCAGAAGCATTCTTACCGAAGTAAGATTTCCGAAATTGATCAGTAACTCATTATCTCCGTCCGTAAGCATGGTATACTGCGGGATTTTTCGTTTATCACAAAAATCCCGGATGCTCTTGCGGAGTTTTTCATCATCCTTTTGCTCCTTTTTTAACGGTTCTACATCCTCCTTCTTCAGGTTCCATGTGGCTTCGGAAAGTATGATATTTTCGTATTCCACACGGGGAATAAACTCGTATTCTCCGGCAAAAGGCCCGAGATTAAACCCCACTCCCGACCGCAATCCCTGAGTTTGCATATCGCACAAAAACTGATAGATAGGCAGCGCATTAGAACTGTAATTATGGGCATTTGTCAGGTGAGGGACAACTTCTTTGTTCAGTTTACGGGAGCGCAACAATACATTCCTTCCGTACTTTACGGAAATGTGCAGATCGTCAAGAGGCAACTGTTCATCTTCATTCAACACAGATTTTGCCAGGTAGGGAATTTCATAATTCCGGAATGCCGGACGCATTAATATATTTCCTACCCTCGACTCGGGCAGATGTACGATCTCGGCCAGGATTTTATCGTTCTTAGCGTGTTTTTCGGAGTCGATAATTTGTTGCGTGTACAGGTTCAGAGCTTCATCTCCGTGACAAAACCTTCCCAAAAGATTGGCAGCGCTTGATCCGCCAGCCCCTCCAAAACGATATTTTTGTACACCTTCTTCCTCTACCAGCTCAATCATAGCCGAAAGGGTATCGGGCAAGTCATTCCAGTCCGCTTCGAAATTTGCGAAATCCTCGTCTGTAACTGTTATAAGGTATGCTCCCGTGCCTATGGCATAGGTTAGTTTTTTCTGTATGATATTCTGTACCGCACTCCAACGGATTTCAGAAACCTCGTGCTTTGCCCTTTTACCCGGAATAATAAGATCATCCACCAGCGGATTGACATCTCCCGATCCCTGATCCTGTTTATATCCTATCCCCATTTCTACATCAAGGGCTTTTGCCAAAGGTACTTCGCGTTCTTCAAAACGTTCGTAAAACGCTTTTTTAAACTGGTCGAGTAATGTACTTTTTGGAGGCAGTGTTATTTTATTGAGGAAAGTGATTCCTTTTTTCAGCGTTTCCACCACAGCTGTATCGAGCGTATTTTTTTCGGTATTCAGAATCATATCGGTCTGAAACAGGTATTTCAGTTCAAAACCGGTCCCCAATTGTTTCAGGTATTCACTGAGTTCAAGATATTTCCCGGGAGCGTTGCCGATATGATTATCCAGTTCCGCAAGACGAATATCTATGTCGTCCAGTATTTGCAGTAAGGGCACTGTACCTTCCAGTTTGCGCAAGACCTTTTTGATCTGCTCCAGAAATTCGGGTCCGGATACGGAAGGCTCCAGTTCGCTCGTCAGAAGCTGGCTTTCTACAAGCTCTTCGACAAAACCTTCTGCCTCTTCGTACGTAATCTCCTCATCGACCAGACTGTTTGCCAGATCCTCCAGCAAGGCACCCCGACCGGCTTTCTCCAGCACCCCGGTAAGATATTCGGAATTGTCTACAGCTACAATATGATGATGGCGTTTGCTGTTTACATATTTATATTCTATGTATCGCAATTGATCGCCCGCCGGATATATACTGGTATTGGGATAAAACAACAATTGTTTCCTGATATTTCCGTTTTTAACCAGGTCCTGCGAAAGGGCCACCAGGTAATTCATATCCAGTCGGGTATGTCTCCGGTTTTTCTGCGCTCCGCCGAGTTGTATTTCGGTCTGCGCTCCCAATACTCCTATACTACACCCTGCAAAAAGTCCGAAAGGTGTGCAACGGGAAGACATTCTGGACAGGTATTTGAGTAAGGCATAACGCAGTTTATCGGTCTTTTTTTTATCTGTGACCGTTCCGGCTTCCCAACGGGTCAGTTCTTCATAAAGCGGCGGAGAAGCCAGGAACACGGCTTCCCGGATGAGTGTATCCTTGAATAATGCTTTTAATTTTTCTTCCGGAATACGATCTCCCCCTGTAAGGTCTTTGTAAAACTCAAGAGGGAAAAGTGGTGTTCGCAATACAAAACCGGGAAAATTTTGATATGAGTTATCGTTCATTCGTCAGATTTGGTTATGGGTATTTCAATACATTTTATCGCGGGAAAATTTCTGCTCAACCTATCATCAGGCACTCATCCCACGAATGGTCTCCGGACAAATGACTAATGATACTCAATCCTATTCCCGCTATTCCTTCGAGGAGGTTTAACTCTTCTTTCCATTCACTCTCCCGGCCCTTCCACTGTTTATAACCGGAATAGCCATCGGGGTGCACCGCTTTTTCGAGTCCGTCTCTGATCCAGAAATCTGCTGCTTCCCTGAAGATTTGCTCTCCTGTTTCGGAATACATCCGATTAAACATCTGGGCATTGCCATACGAGCCGTGACAAACGCCGGCATCCCGGACCATATGACTTTCCGGCGAGGTTCTGCCTGCGGCATGCCGGAGAATATCCAGGGCTTCTGCATGGAGTTCCTCATCCTTTAAATGCCTGGAGGCCTGCCACAGGGATATACCTATACCGAGATCGCCGTAGCACCAGGCCAGACGACTTACACTATCTCCTTCTTCTCCGGCTTTCACCCAGCTCGGAAACAACGAAATCCCATTCTGGTCTTTGTTACGGCAGTTACGTATAAAGGCTATTCCTCCTTTCAGCATTTCCCCGACCTGGTCTCTGAACGTTTCATACGCGTACAGCCTGGACAAAAAGTTAACGATACTCGACATTCCGTGAGACAAACTCAGGTTATACCCGGTCTCGCCGGTCTCCGGTACGAGTGTGGAAAGCCATTTTACGGTATTCCCTTCCGTCTCTGCCAAATCCAGTAAAAGGACAACGAGCTCCCCAAGGTAATTTTCATATATCTGCCTTCGCTCCTCTGAGACCGTATTCCGGTAACGCTTAAAAAAATAAAAACCATAGCCCAGGGCACCGTGAAGAAAATCATAATTTCCGTTTTTCATGTCAGAACGCATCACACGGTACAGATAAGGGTCGAGTTCCCCGAGCAGTTCATCACTTTCGGCATCCATAAAACCCTGCTGTTCCAGATGGTCCAGCACCCAGCCGGTACCGGCCAGTCCGGAGCAATAGGTAGGAAAGCCGAATCCTTCATTGATTCGGTCTATACTACTGCTGAGTACCTCAACTCCTGTATCGGCAAACGCATCCGTATCCGTATATTTGGCGTAATAAAAATGAAACAGAGCAATTCCCGATATCCCCGCAAGTACCCCGGTCTGATCATTTTCCGAATATTTTTCCTTGAGAATAGCGTGTATTTCGCTGAGCTTTTGGTGCAAAAGTTCCTTTTCCATGCATAAAGATAATGTAGGTTCTGGTCATATTATGTGATGTCCTGTACCAGATAAACAGATCCGTAAAATTCCTGAAAAACTAATTTTAAAATACAAGCAAAGCTATATCCCAGTATTTTGAATATAGCTTTGGTTAAATACCTTAAGTTTAATGAAATTACATGCAGGGTCCGCATGTTCTGCAATGAATGGGATCGGAAACAGGATGTACATCGGTGGTACAATTGTATTCGGTAACACATCCGCCCGTTCCGCAATTACCGGTTCCGCAGCCATTGGTTCCACAATCATTCGTAGCACAGGTAGCATACTCATCGGTATTACAGCCTATGGCTGTCTCCCATCCTCCCTTGATTTCATCCAGATTAGATACTTTTTCTTTTTTGAGAATGAGTTTTCGTGTAAGCTTCTTTTTTTTCATAATGAGGTCTGTTTTTGGTTAGGACTCTTCTAATTTATAAAAATTAGCTTAGAACTACCTGTGATTTTCCTTTTTTAACGTTAAAAAGAAAAGCCACCCCAGGATTTTACCCCCCGGGGCAGCCAATACTCAACATTTATATTTCAAAAACAATTTTCTTTACCGAAAACAGGTGCTCTTTACGGGCACCCTCCCGTAGTTCCTCCACAATTACCGTCGCCGGTAGCCGGATCACAATTTTTTTGGGTTGGCGGATCACAAACCGGCCACCAACTATTTCCGCAGCCATAACTTATCCAGTCTCCTCCGCGTACGGTACCTGAATGAAGTGCAGAGACCGTCTGCTTGTTTAGTTTCAGACTATTCAAACTTTTTTTCTTCATGATCGACATTTTAATTGTTACATACTGTCGGGCACTCTCCTTTTATGGATTGTGTCGGTCCGGGACAACTCTGACAGGTAAGCCCGGTAACCCCACCACGGATATGATCTGTATTTTGAGGATCAAGTTGACTGATAATTATTTTATTCAGGTTCAGATTTTTAAGCTTCTTTTTTTTCATAAGTAAGGAATTTAAGTGCCAGATAGATTCTCCATATTTTCTCATCCGGACCTGTCCGGGGAGAAAACGGACAACATGGTTTTCTAAACATATCAGTAGAATACTCCCCTTGAACAAGGGGAGTCTGATGTCAGGATATTATCCTATACAAGGTCTTACCGCCGAACATGCCGGTGGCCAGGAATCTCCACAGCCATAGGTTGGCCAGTCTTCCCCTCCTTTTATGTTTTCAGGGGTGAAATTGGAAATTGTCTTCTTGTTCAGCTTTAACGATTTAAGGCTTCTTTTTTTCACGGTTGTAATGTTTAAGATTCGGACTTTCAATATAGGAAAAAATCTACGAATCTTAAGTGTTACGGGAAAATATTTTTGTAAGCTGATAAAATATACGTTGTAAAATGCTGAGTTCTTCCGTAATGATCTCTGCATTTCCCTGCATTTCCTGGCGGAATTCCAATTTCTTTTCAAAAGATGTTTCCAGGCTACCGACATTGACATAAATAGAGTACATAGCTTCCCCTTTTTTTGGCACAGCAGATATATCGACAATTTCTCCACGTAAGCTGCCCCATTCTTCGTAAGGATAATTATCCAGTTTTATAAGTACTTCCTGTCCTACCTTAACCTTACCGGAGTTTTGCACCGGCATAGTCACCTGTCCAATAAGAGAATCGGTTTCTTCCGGCACCACCGTAAATACGATATCTCCTGCTTTGACATTCTGGTATTTGTGCCTGATATCAAACATAGAAACTTTTCCTTTCATAGGACTTTTCAGTACATAAGCCAGTTCCCAGTTATGGATCTCGTTTTTAAGGATTTCCAACCCGCCTTCCAGTTCCTGCCTGTAGCTATAGGTCAGTTCTTTACCTGTAATTGTAGATTGGGTTTTGTTTCCGCTCAGGGAAGCAATGGATATCCTTGTATTGGATATGGCGCTTTTCAGGTTTTCATACCGCTGTTTATCAGCGAGATAACTCCGGGACACCGCATCAAATTCCGATTTGGAGATTACCCCTTTGTCAAGCAGCGCCTTGTTTCTGGCATATTCCGATTCGGAAAGGGCCAGTTCCTGGGCAAATAATTCCAGCTGATTTTGTTGTTTTTTCAGAAGGTCATACTGTTCTTCAATTTGTTGTGTTGCGGCAAAAATCTCTTTCTTATTGGGTTCCAGGAGGTGAAAGAGTACATACTTCTGATATTGCGAGGCAAAATTGGAATACGCCTGCCGGATACTTCCCAGCTGAAGGTGCGGAGGAAAAATCCCGGGTATCGAATCCGGAGGGACCAACTCGGGCGTAAAATCCGAAAGCTTCCTTTTCAGCCAATACACATCCTGCAGATTTGCAGTATTCTCTATTTCGGCAAGGATTTCGTTTTCTACCACCGGCTGATCTGCTGCTACGTACAAATTGGTCAGTTTCCCATTGCTGTTCGCCTGTATATATGCCGGGGGAATTTTGGTTGTTATGGTGATACGTGCGGTGATCATGTCATCATAGCTGATGAGCGCACTTCCTATAATAAGGAGGATTACAATAATAAATACCACGGTAGTTCCCCACCGGATCATCCAGTGTGGTGCCTCCCCGAGAATTTCCTGTACCTGGTCAGAGCGTTCGTCCAGGAAATCTATTTTTTTCTTTTTGTCTTTAGCTTTACTCATAGGTTTTCCGAAAAGAATTTAAAGGGCTTGTATACTCATTATTCTCCAAGTTCGAGCTGGTTCTTTACCAGGGTAAAATACGCTCCTTTTTTCTTTGCCAGTTCTTTGTGCGTTCCCTGTTCTATGATCTTTCCTTTTTCCAGCACGATGATCTGATCGGCATTTTTTACTGTACTCAGGCGGTGAGCTACGATAACCACGGTCTTGCCCTTATAGAATTCCTCCAGGTTTTCCATAATAACTTTTTCATTGTTCGCATCAAGTGCACTGGTAGCTTCATCAAAAAAGATATATTTAGGGTCTTTATATACCGATCGGGCTATAAGGATCCGCTGTCGTTGTCCCCCACTGATATTTACACCACTCGATCCTATTTTGGTATTATAACCGGAAGGTTGTTCTTCTATAAATTCCTCGATATTCGCTACATTGACGGCATGGATAAGCCTTTCCTTACTGATAATCCCTTCCGAATCGGACTCCGTAATATTGCGGGCTATGGTATCACCGAAGAGAAATCCGTCCTGCATGACCGATCCGCATGCTTTTCGCCATACCGTGGTATTCATGTTTTTTAATCTCACATTACCTACCTGTATGGTCCCCTCCGTAGGATCGTAAAACTTGAGAAGGAGTTTTACAAGCGTTGTCTTTCCGCTTCCGCTCGCCCCTACTACCGCAGTGACCTTTCCTTCTGGAATTTCAAAAGTAAGGTCATCCAGGACAAGTGGTGAAGAATTTCCCCCGTACCTGAAGCTGACATGCTGAAATTTGACTGTTTTATCTTGCGGAAGATCAATGATATCGTCGTCAAAAGGGTTTTCTTCATCATCCTTGGCGTGAATTTCGGATAACCGCTCCAAACTTATCTTAGCATCCTGTCCGGCCTGAATAAAGGTGATAAAATTGTTGATAGGGAGGTTGAGCTGACCTATAATATATTGTACCGAAAGCATCATACCCAATGTCAGATCTCCCTCTATGACCGATTTGGCAGCTATAAAGGTGATCAATATGTTTTTCAGTTCATTGAGAAATTTCCCTCCTGTATTCTGTGTCTGGGAAAGCGACAATCCCTTTATGGATATTTTGAAGAGCCTTACCTGTATGGCTTCCCACTCCCATCGCCGCCGGCGTTCGGACCCGTTGAGTTTTATTTCCTGCATTCCGGATATCAACTGATATAAGCTGCTCTGATTGTCGGATGACTGATCGAAACGTTTATAATCCAGTTCGGCCCGCTTCTTCATAAACAAGAGGGTCCAGCCGATATAGAGTATCGAACCGAATAGGAATACCAAAAAGATCCCCATATTGTAATACGCCAGTACAACCCCGAAAATTATCACATTAAAAGCGGAAAACAAGGTATTTAATGTCGTGGTCGACAGAAAGCTCTGTATCCGGTTATGATCGTATATCCGCTGGATGATATCGCCCGTATTTTTGGAATCGAAAAAGGCAATAGGTAACCGCATCAGTTTGATGAGGAAGTCAGATATCAGGTTGATGTTTACCCGACTGGTCACATGCAGTAAGATCCACCCTCTTATCAGTTCTACCGTAGTCTGGGAAATAAAAAGGGTAAGCTGTGCCACCAGTACGAGATAAACAAAGTTGAGATTCTGATAATTTATACCATAATCCACCACAGCCTGGGTGAGAAAGGGAAAAATAAGCTGCAAAAGACTCCCGACAATCAACCCGAGGAACAATTGGGTAAGGTGTTTTTTATACGGTTTGAAATACCAGAACAGGAATCTGAAACCGTATTCGACCTTGGTATCTCTCCCGGTTTCGTAAAAATTCGGTGTCGGTTCGAGCAAGAGCAGATAACCCTCATCGTCCATATCGGCACTTTTACCTATCCAGCCGGCAACAAACTCTTCCCTACTGTACTTGACCAATCCATGTGCAGGGTCGGCAACAAATACCGTTCCTTTTTTTATCGCATAAATAACAACAAAATGCCTTTGTCGCCAATGAGCAATGCAAGGCAGTGGTACTTCCTCCTCAAGGGTCTTGAAATCGATACTTACGGCAAGAGAATGAAAGCCGATACTTTCGGCAGCTTCGGCTATCCCCCCGAGAGAAACACCTTCTCTGGTAATGTTGGCCTTACGGCGCAAAAAATCGGTAGCGTAAGATCTCCCGTAATACTTAGCTATCATCCGGAGACAGGTAGGACCGCAATCCATTTGATCCAACTGTCTGTAAAACGGAAATTTCTTCAGGTTCATAAATAGGTTTTATCAAGCAGAACTCCTTTTTTGTTAGGGGCAAGGAATTTCGTTTGGTTTACTAAAATAAAAAAAAGTAGAGACGTTGAGACTTAAAGCGGAGAAGGAAACGATTTTCATGCTCCCTCCGGGCGAAAACATACTGACTAACAGTTTTTTACAAAAAAAATGTAGTATATCGATATTATGCCTGCTATAATTCCCCCGTTTTCATTCTGTCAATATAGGATTTTTTGGCAAAATGAGGAAGATAAAACAACATTCTCCTTCACGGCCTTCACTTCCTTTTTAACAGGATATGCTGATGCGTTACTATCAAAAAATTAATAAAAACGCATTTAAATTACTTTTTCACCTTAAAAACAACACTGTAGCAGATTGAACGAACATTAGTGATCATGAAATCTGCCTCCTTGATTTTTACGGTCTCCTATTCACATTAAAAAAAATCAGAACACACTTATGCAAACTGCCTGTACCATGTTCGAGGATGTAAGCATACACGGGCAAGCTTTCCCGACGAAAGTAAAGAGTAACAGGACTTCCCATCTCCCCTCAAAGAGCACATAGTCTGTTTCGGGTGTTGCAAACCGGTAAATGCCGCTGCTATCTGCCTTTCTTTATACGCCGATAAAGCAAGACTTCTTTTTCGTACCTTTGCAAGATGCAAAAAGACTATCAGATATTCGGTATACGTGCAGTAATAGAAGCTATACATGCCGGAAAAGCCATCGATAAAGTGTTTATCCAGAAAGGATTGAAAGGCGCCTTGTTTTCCGAACTTGAAACCTTGCTTCGGAAGGAACAGATCAACGTATCTCATGTTCCCCTGGAAAAACTCGACAGGCTCAGCAAAAAAAATCATCAGGGCGTTATTGCCCATATATCTCCCGTAGAATTTCATTCGCTCGAAACCCTGGTCATCAACACCGTAGAATCGGGAGAAACTCCTTTCTTCCTGTTACTCGACCAGCTTTCTGACGTCCGCAATTTCGGGGCTATCATCCGTACAGCCGAATGTACCGGTGTTCATGGCATTATTGTGCAGAACAAAGGCGGAGCTCCTGTAACAGCAGACACCGTTAAAACTTCTGCCGGGGCCGTTTTTAACGTCCCGATCTGTAAAGTCGATCACATTAAGGATGCTGTTTTCTACATGCAGGCGTCGGGCATTCAGGTGGTAGCTGCCACAGAAAAAACCGAAGATATGATTTACGATGTGCCCCTGGACGTCCCCCTGGCTATTGTTATGGGGGCAGAAGACAAGGGTATTTCGCCCTCGGTCATGAAATCGGCAGACCACAGGGCTAAACTCCCTATGTACGGTAATATCGGTTCGCTCAATGTATCCGTGGCCTGTGGTGTTTTTCTGTATGAAGTCATCCGTCAACGAAAAAAATAACAACAATTTTACATCGATATCCCATTGCCTGTGCGAACGGGAAACTTTATAACACAATTCAGCACTTATGAAAATAGAAGCTATTCCACAGATAAAACATACGGATGCCGACAACTTCTTTCTCCTGGCCGGTCCCTGTGCCATAGAAGGAGAAGATATGGCCATGCGTATTGCGGAAAAGGTGGTCGGTATTACCGATAAATTACAGATCCCTTATATCTTCAAAGGTAGTTTTAAGAAAGCTAATCGCAGTCGTATTGACAGTTTCACCGGAATCGGGGACGAAAAAGCATTGAAAATACTCCGCAAAGTATCTGAAACCTTTCACATCCCGACGGTTACGGATATTCATGAAATAGACGATGCCGAAAAAGCTGCTGCGTACGTAGATATTCTACAGATTCCGGCTTTCCTTGTCCGCCAGACCGATCTTGTTGTGGCTGCAGCCAAAACCGGAAAAACCATAAATCTCAAAAAAGGACAATTTATGAGTCCGGAAAGTATGAAACATGCCGTACAGAAAGTGCTGGACAGCGGTAATGAGCAGGCCGTGATTACAGACCGGGGCACCATGTTCGGCTATCAGGACCTCATCGTGGATTTCAGAGGAATCCCAACGATGCGCAAATATGCTCCGGTAGTACTCGATATCACACATTCCCTGCAGCAACCCAATCAGACCAGTGGCGTCACCGGGGGAAGACCGGAGATGATAGAGACTATAGCCAGGGCCGGTGTAGTAAACGGTGTCGATGGTTTGTTTATCGAAACCCATTTTGATCCCGCCAACGCTAAGAGTGACGGTGCCAATATGCTCCACCTGGATCATCTGGAAAAGCTGATGACCAATCTCGTGGCCATCCGAAAAACAATAAACACGTTATAATCCCACAGCATCCCGGAGCAAACCATAAGCACGGACAATCAAAACACTACAATAAATATTAACGTATATTAAACTTAATATTAAGGAAAATTTACATAGGGTTTGATTGTCTCTGATAAAGGAAAAGACTATCTTAGTGTAAGAATCTTTTTAAAACCATACATATTATGAGTATACTGAGATTAATATGCGCCATTCTTTTACCGCCATTAGGAGTGTTCCTGACCGTAGGTCTTAAAGGAGCCTTCTGGTTGAACATTCTTTTAACCTTACTTGGATTCCTCCCGGGAATTATTCATGCTATCTGGGTTATTGCCAAACACGATAACTAATGCAAATACCGGAAATAACAGCCTTTGTGCTTTCTTCCGTCTTTATGATATCCACACTCGCCCCACTAATCCGGTGGGACGATTGGTGGATTCGTATCTTCGACTTTCCAAGACTTCAATTATGGCTGATAGGATTGACAGGGTTCATCCTATGTCTTTGCTTTTTCCATTTTTCCGGTCCTTTCCATTATATTTTTGCAGCAGCCCTCCTGGCCTGCCTGATTTTTCAGACTTCAAAAATACTCCCCTATACCAGGCTTTACCACCAGGAAGTCATTCGGTTTAAGGGAAAGCAGGATGCCGAGAACCGGGTTTCGGTATTAGTGAGTAATGTACTGACTCCCAACAGAAATTCGGATAAACTCATTGAGATTATCCGAAAAAAGAAACCGAACATGTTCCTGACCCTCGAAACCGATTTATGGTGGGAGGATAAACTGGACGAATTGGAGAAGGATTATCCCTATACCGTAAAGATCCCGCTGGATAATTTGTACGGAATGCATCTCTACTCCAACCTGGAGCTCGAAAATGCCAAAACAAAATTTCTGATCAAGGATGATATCCCCTCCATCGAAGCCTATGTAAAACTTCCCTCAGGGAAAAAAGTAAAAATTTACTGTCTGCATCCCATGCCTCCGAGCCCTACGGAAAGTGATACTTCTACGGACAGGGATGCCGAACTGCTGCTCGTAGGGAAGAAAGTGAAAAAAGCAGATGAGACCACATTGGTATTCGGCGACCTCAACGATGTAGCCTGGTCTTACACCACCATACTTTTCCGAAAGATCAGCGGGTTACTCGATCCGAGGATCGGCCGGGGGATGTTCAGTACATTTCACGCCAATTACTTTTTCCTGCGCTGGCCCCTGGATCATGTTTTTCACTCCAAAGATTTTATGCTCAATGAAATCAGGAGATTGCCGAGTATAGGGTCGGATCACTTTCCTATCTATGCCAGTCTGCAGTTTCGTCCGGTAGCCGAAAAGGTACAGGAAGAACCAGAAGCAGATGCAGAAGATGAAGACCTGGCCCGGGAAAAAATAGATAAAGCAGACCCTATCGTTAAAACAGAGAAAACCCAGTACAAAGCATTTTCGCTCTGATTGGCACGACTGCTTATTTTCCGGCTACATAATCCCGAAGATAAGCAAAACGTTCGGTCAACTTACCTCCGAAAGTCATACGCGCCCTTTCCAGAACGCCATCCTGGTCACCGTTGAAAAATGCAGGAATGACATAGGTCATAAACATATCTCCGAAACCTTCACTGGCATCTCTGGGCAATTCGCAAGGCAGATTATCAACGGCCATAACTGCTATAGCCCCTTCTTTCCTGTAATCTGTTTCCTCCCCTGTTACACGATCGTAACCGTATACCGGATCGGCGATCGTCGAAGCCCTGATAGTCGAAGCTACGGGCCCGTCGATGTCACAACTTATATCGGCCACAACACTGATCTTAAAACCGGAAGTAGCCGCATCTTGGCGTGTAAATAAATAAGGTGCCCCCTGCCCGTAAAAATGTCCGGCCATATAAAGATCGGTAACCCGGGCAAATCGCATGAAATCCGATTCGTAGGCTTCCGGATGTTTATAGAAATCCTCCGCAGAAGCTTTCGCACCGTCCTTCCGCTTGTTATAATCCAGCACATCGATCTGGCAATACACCGGCTCGGCGAAGTTGTCGGTCAGGTACTCATCAGGAAGCACTTCCCGAACTCCCATACCATCCAGCATTTCTTTGGCTCCTCCTCCTACTCTTCCTTTCCCGGTAAGCAGGATTTTAACAGCAGGCAATTCGGTTTTCCGCAGCACAGCGATAAGCTCCTGCTGGTCTGCAAGGGTCTCCGCCTTAGGAATGGTAAACAGACCGGTCTTTAATCCATAAGCACGGATGCCGTTGTATGCCCCCACAATGCCGGCATATCGGCCAAATGCCACAAGTCTTTGCCCATTGGGCGCTGTAATAACTTCATGGTCGTACAGCTCGATATTTCTATCGAGAATAGCCTCTAATAATTTTCGGTTATAAGGTTGCTTTTTTATCGTATGTGAAAAGAAAAAGTACTTTTTATCAGGTATAAGAGCCTCCGTAGGAACTTCCTTAACGCCAAGGAGAACATCGCAATGTGAAACATCACCGGTCAGCGTTACCCCGGCGTCTTCATAGTCCTTATCGGGAAATACCCTGATATCCGACGGTTCCACAAACAACTCGACATCAGGAAACTGCTGCTTCACTTTACGGCAGGCCACAGGTGAAAGTACCACGCGCTTGTCCGGGGGATTTTTGCGTTCCTTGACAATTCCTATTTTCATATAATGAGACGTTTTTAATCCTTTGGCATACTCTTTGAACCAAATGTAACCGTTGTTATGATGACCTACAAGGTTTTCGATGAATAATTTTTCGTACCTTTGTCCTCAAATTAAAAGACAACGTTCTTTACATACTGGGGTCGACTGGTTTTGACAGCGGGTCGAATTGAAATGTAAGCATGCAGAGCGCCGGGACACAGCTCTTAAATCTCATGTTTCACACCTTTTAAATGGCGAGAATAACTACGCTCTTGCTGCGTAATCTGAATTATAGTAGGATTTAGCCAAGTTTCCGCAAGGCGGAAAAGCAGGATGTCTCCGGATAGCCCTTGTTGACGGCGGTCCGCAAGGAGGCACCATAAAAGTCAACATAGAAACACTGTAGCTTCGTCAGTGTTTTAAACCTTAAGAAGCTAAGCATAGGATAGGCGGTTTTCGGTCAGCCCTATGTCGAAAAACAAACGAAAACTAAGCACGTAGAAAGCATTTTGATTGCCTGTTTGGACGAGAGTTCGATTCTCTCCGACTCCACTTTAAAATCCCTTGCAAACAAGTTGTTTGCAAGGGATTTTTTTTGAAGCAGTAATACATCTCATTACACCCGGCTGTATTCTATCTGTTTAGGAAACCTTCATCGCCAGGCAAACAGCATTGTTGTCAAGCCTTCCCCGGCTTCTTTTTTTTCCATGTCCTGTTATACCATATCAAAAAACCGGTAACAGGTAATGAGGCACAAATCAGCGATACGACAAACATCAGTATCTTACTCCCCAACCCCATAAAAGAACCTACGTGAAGATCGAAATTCATGGCCCTGACTTTCTGGGCCGTATTGAGGTCAGCCGTATCATAACTCCATAAAAAATCTCCAGTGCCCCGGTCGTAATAGCTCCAGTCGAAGTGATAGGTCCTTCCCTTTTCTTTTCTGACCTGAAAATCGTAAGGCGCGGTCTCCGAACTCCTAAACCTTATGGAAACCATATCTGCGCCGGGAAACCTGTCAAGTACATCGATCAGTGCCCGGTCCAGAGTATGCAGGGAATCATCCTTCGCAGGGTGGGACACAGGAATATGCTTTTCCGGTTTTTCCCCTCCACCGCTGAATGTAACGTATAAGGTATTCTCCACCCATGAAAACGTATAAACCAGTCCGGTAACAGCAAGCACCAGTGCCGGGATGAGTATGTAAAATCCCCATACGTTATGCAGATCATAGTTCAGGCGTTTAAAACGGGCATTCCATTTTACCTTTAAACTTTGCTTCAGTGTCCTTAGGTTCCATTTTCTGGGCCACCATAGTACAAGTCCGCTAAGCAAAAGAAAAACGAATATAAGCACGGAATACCCGACTACATAATGACCGGCTTTCTTTCCGAGTAGCAGATTCATGTGCAGACTGAGTATAAGCTGAAAAAATTCGTTCCGGGTATCCTCTACACGGATGACCTCTGCGGTGTAGGGGTTGACATAGACACGGTAGTAATACCGGAAATAATTCCAATGCCCTATACCATCAGGATCGACATCCATAGCTCTGAAAACCCAGCTCCTATCCGGTGCGGGAAAGAGATCGCAACGGCTTATTTCGTATTCGGGACCCAGGGCTGCACCGGCATTATCCAACATTTCCGACAAAGGTTTCCTCCCGTCCTCAGCAGGTGTAACAAAGAGACGATCTTCATAAACCACAGCCTTGATCTCATCGACAAATACATACACACAACCGGTGAGACTTACTACCAACACAACGATTCCGGTGATAAGTCCCAGCCAGAGATGAAGCCATGCATTTAATTTCGAAAACATAAACCGTGGTCTTTAATTAAAACGAATAGGTAAAGTTAAGACTCGCCCGCGTTCCGTATCCCATATAGTAACGGTCGTTGTGTGCACTGTACTGACTGTAAAAAGGATAATAGGAATTATTAAAAAGGTTTTCAACACCCAGGCTGCATTTAAAGGCTTCCGTAATTTTGAAGGTACTATTCAGGTTAAAAAGGTTCACCGAATGCACCGGTCCTTCTCCCGTACGGTACATCCCGTTTTCCTGTGGTGCAAAACGATCTCGATGCCCGGTATACACCCAGAACAATTGTATCTTAAAACGGTCTGACGGCTTATACTGTACGTTTGCCGTAGCCTTGGGCGGTGCTATACGGGAGTACCCCAGGAACACTCTACTCCCGTCTTCCTGCTCGGCCTTACCTTCTACATAAGCATAGGTAGCCCCGAGAGACCATTGCGGGTTGATATGGGCATCGGCTGTGAACTCAAAACCGTGTATACGCTCCGGAGCTCTTTTGGGAATGAGCGTTCCGTATTCGTTGGCCACAAGATTGGCGCCGAGTTTTGAAGTGCTCACATAAAAAGCCCCCGTAAGATGAAATACGGAAAAACGGCTGTCTGCTCCAACCTCATAATTATTGGTAATAATGGCATCTGTTTTAAGGTCGGACAGCGTACTTTCTTCGGCGGCACGCACTACTCTCCCCAGTTCGTTCAGACCGAAGGCCTGGGAAAAACTCACAAACGGATTGAAATAATCAAACCTGGTGTATCGCAGCCCGGCATTGAACATCGTAGCCTTGTAATTTATGGTTCCACCGGTTACGCCAATACTGCCTTCCCCGTCGGGCCCCTTAGGGAGCGTCTGAAAATCTTTGACCTTTACACTAGCATTTTCATAACGCAAACCACCTTTAAATACAAAATCATCCCATAGTGTAGCCTTTACCTGCAGATACGGGGCAACATTGGTCATATCCATATCCGGAACATACACCCGGCCGTCGAGCAGGGGCTGGCTGGTAACGTCCCCCAGAATATCCGCTCCATAAACTACGTTCCCGGTAACCTTTTGGCCAAACTGCCACGGGGTATGCAGGTTCAGGCGCAATCCCTTTTTGATGGAACTGATCTGCGACTGTCCCGGTCCGTACCAGCCGGAGGCACTTTCTATATAGCGGTTGGTAGAAAGAAAGCGGTTATAGTAGGCCGAAAATTCCATAGAAGTATCCCCGAAAAGATCGTCATGCCTGTAACTGAGATATACATTATGATTCTGAGGAGTTCCTGAAGGTGCCCCGGGGTTTTCTCCTTTTACACCGTATGCAGGACGCTCCGGATACGTACCGGGCTGGTTGATATAATCGGTATCCTGCATACTCCTGAAGTAATTATAAGCTACCGTCAGTTTGGCCGAGGGTGTAAAGTCGTATGCTGCCTTCGCATATACATTGGCAGAGTACGATTCGGAAAGTCCGTCGTCATAAGCCAGAACGTTACCATCACCATCCCTGAATATACCTATGGAATTATACGTTCCGCTGACTACATAAGAAAATTTATCCAGCTTTCCGTTGAATAGCTGAGATACACGATATCCCAGTGAGTTCGAAGGGTGAAAAACATGCCCGGACGCTCCGACCAGGGTTTGCCCGCTTATTTTCTTATCGGATTCCGGATTTTTAGTAATATAATTGATAATACCTCCTCCGGAACCGTTACCGTAGATAGATGTAGCTCCTTTTATAACTTCCACCCTACGGATCACCATAGGGTCAAGCGAACGGATGTCCCGGTTTCCATTGAGTAAAGGAGTCGACTGCGGAATACCGTCAATCAGTACCAATACACTCCTTCCCCGTAGCGTCTGTCCTGAATTTGTTGCCTTATTGCTGGTAGGCCCCAGACCCGGTATGGTAAAACTTAGAATATCACTGATCGACGTATTGATGTTCATCTGATCTTCGATATCCCCGGCTCCCAGAATCGTCACGGAAGAAGGTACTTCATCAATACTCTCTTTTACCCTTCCGGCAGTAACCACCACTTCCGAAAGATGGTTGTTCTGGGTAAGCATAACATCGAGAGTCACTGTCTGTCCGCTAAAAACATCGACCTGGGCAGACGCTTTGTTAAATCCTACGGCACTGATGTTTACCTTCCTGTTTCCGGCTTCCACATCATGCATGACATATACCCCTTCCTCGTCTGTATGGGCCGAATTGGTATTCGATATACTTACAAAAGCATAAGGCACAGGCAACCCGTCATCTCCCCGTACCACACCTCGTATCGTCCCGAATCCTCTCCGGGGTTGCAGACGTATCTGGCGCCCGTCCACCCGGATTCCCCCGGCCTGTGTACCGAGGATATCCCGGAGCACTTGTTGCAACCGGACACCCTGATAGGATACCGTTACTCTTTTTTCGAGATCGATCATATCCGGGCTGTAACTGAATTCGTATCCTGTTTGTTCTTCTATAGCATCCAGTACCTGTTTTACAGTCACTTCTTCCATACGCAGATCGAGGTTTTTATCGAGAATTTTCTCCTGGGCACTTGCAGAGGTCAGCGCCATAAAGTACAATAGTACAATGACGGGTAACTGATAGTTCAATGTAAAAAGTCGTATTAAAAAAGAATTCATATTTTTGATTACTTGCGATTATTTTATGTGTCTTGCATAATGGTTGCGATAAGCCCGGTAACGGCGTTTGGCGACAAGTTACCGGGTGTTTTTATAGCTGGAGCAGCCGGTTATTCTATGAGGTATTGTACATTTTGGTATATTTTATAAATAAACAAAGACTTCTTTTTGCCGGATATCATAACTGACATTCAGCAAGTAGGACAGGTTATCCATAAAAGCATGGAGCGTCTGCTTCGGAAAGCGTCCTTTGATCCTGACCTTCTCCAATTCGGGATTTTTTACAGTCATTCTTATTCCGTACCAACGTTCTATGACGGGAATCGCTTCTTCAAGCAACAGGTTATCGAACTTCAGGACCCCATCCATCCATTCCGTTACATCGTTATCTTTTACCTTTTCCTCGTACAGGGTGTCATTGCCCAGGAGAACAGCGCGATCATACTTTTCCAGAAAAAGAACCTGTGTCGTGTCTATCCCAGAAAAGGCGACCTTACCATGGTTTACGGTAATCTCACTGTTTTTTTCTTCTTCAAAATCCCGAAGATTAAATTCCGTGCCTAAAACCTTGGTCCGGGTACGGGAAGTCCTTACCAGGAAAGGATGTTCCGGGTCTTTGGCGACACGAAAAAAACCTTCCCCATGAAGTTCTACCATACGCTCTTTTTCCATGAAACGTTCCGGAAAACGGAAAGTACTCCCGGAATTCAGATGAACCGTAGTACTGTCTGAAAGAATAAGGGTTATTTTTTGTCCGTAAGGCACTGATACTTCCCGATAGACAGGTTGTTCCGTCTCTTCCGCAAAGAAGTTTGAATATTCAGGAGCCACATAATAACAGCACAAAAATATTATGACCACCGCGGCAGCCATAAGTGCTTTCACCGAAGACGATAAACGATTTTTTTTTCTGATGGAACTCTGTGTACTCTCCTGTATTTTTTCAAACAGTGCTTTACGCATCCGTTTTTCTTCGGTTTCCCTGTCTATATAATCCGGGAGCTTATATTCCTCCGAAGGTGCTCCCTGCTTCAGCCACTGCTCTACTTTTTCGACCTCTGTTACGGAACATTTTCCCTCGCTGTAGCGCCGTAGTATTTCGGAATCCAACTCCATAGTTTTGCGGTTTACTATACCAATAGTTCCACAAGCCGCAAAAAACCCTTAGTCCCTTCGGGAAAAATTAAAGTGTATACGGAAAAAGCGTGCTTTGGGTGAATAAATACCGGAAAAAGGAACTAAAATCCGAGCTGTCGTATCCTGCCCTTCAGAAATTTCAACGCCTTGGAGAGGTGCGCTTCTACGGTTTTCTCGGAAAGGTCCAGTTTCAGGGCAATCTCCCTGATCTTCAAACCTTCGTTCCTACTCATTACATAGACCTGGCGGCTGCGATTCGGAAGTTCTGCTGTGATCAGCCGTAACTGCCATTGAAGGTCCTTATACAGGATATATTCCTGTGTGTTGCAGGTTTCGTTACGGACACCTTGCCCTACATCGGATATCTTTTTTTCAGCATAGGCTTTATCCCTGTAATATTTCGCGATTTTCAACCGGGCGCCGCTAAAGAGATAATGTCCGATATTGGTTTTGATCTCTACTTTTTTCCGGCGTTCCCAAAGCGATAAAAAAAGATCCTGAACCATTTCTCTCGATCCTTCATCATCGTTCGTGTGAGATAGACAAAAAGCAAACAGCTTTTCCCAATATCGGCCGAATAATTCGTTGAACAATCCTTCGTTCAGCCAATTCTTGGTACTGTTATTCTGAAAATATAATCTGTCCGCTTTGTTTTTCATGGTTACGAATGCAAATATATATTTTTAAAAAGACTTATTCTAAATAAAGTTTTTTATCATTGGTATCACACCTACTTTCAGCTTTCAGAATATCAATAATTTATTTATCTTGTAGACATGTATAGAGTATATTTTGAGAATTTCCGACAAAAAGTTGCGCTGACCGAGGAAGAGCAGGAACTTATTCAGGCGCATCTCATGACCAGGAAAATCCGGAAAAAGCTATATATTCTTCGGGAAAAGGATATATGTAAATTTGTTGTTTTTGTCGAAAAAGGACTTTTAAAATCATATTCTACCGGAGAAAACGGAGCCGAACACATCATACAATTTGCTCCTGAAAACCAGTTTATCCTGGACATCTACAGCTTTCTTACCGGTGAGCAGGCCACTTATAACATCCAGGCTGTAGAAGATTCGGAACTTATTATTATCTCGAAATCTTCTCATGAAACCCTGCTGAAGAAAAGTCACAAATATGAAACTTTCGTACGAATACTTGTTACCGATGCCTATATAGAGCTGCAACAAAGACTTAACGCCAATATTTCCCTGCACCCTGATGAACTTTATATTGCTTTTATGCACAAGTATGCCCATATCGCCCAACGGGTACCCCAACACATGATAGCATCCTATCTCGGGCTTGCCCCGGAAACACTGAGCCGGATCCGGAGAAAGATTGCCGGAAGGAATTCGTGATCGTCCCGAAAAATATTATTTCTTGACGAGAGTCATTGGTACACGTAAGGATCTTGCAGAGTTTTGTCAAACGGAAACCCAAATTATGAGAACGAAACAACATATAGCTATCATAGGGGCTACGGGAAGCATGGGCTCTGCTATATCCAAAAGCCTTTGCAGGGGCAATTACAGATTGTTACTCTGCGGACAGGACACTAAAAAAACAGAAAAACTGCTCGCCGAGATCAGGAGAGACTACCACAACGCCGATGTTACTATCGCTCCTTGTATTAAAGAAGCCTCTTGGGAAGCAGAAATTATAATTCTCGCAGTACCTTGTTGTACGGAAAAGGAAATAGCGGAAAGAATACGGAAAGTGGTAAATCAGAAAATTATAATCAGCCTGACCAATCCGGTTCACAAAGACCTGAAAAGCATGGTTACCGATGTCAATAGCAGTGCTACCGAAGCACTGCAACAGCTATTACCCTATGCGAAAGTCATCAAGGCATTCTGTACGACTTTTGCTGCGGATTTCGAAACTCCCGTCATCGATGGCAACCGATTTGATGCCTTCATTGCAGGCAACGATACCGAAGCGCTTGAGAATGTATCCGAACTGATAAGCTGCTCGGGATTCAACCCTGTCATTGTCGGTGACCTTTCTGCCAGCCAGACCTTAGAAAGAATGCAGTTCCTCCTTATCCAGCTCGATCTGAAAATGATTATGGCCGAAAAGCAGGCTGGAAAATCTTACATCATTAATTCTTAACCTTTAAATTTTAACCTTATGAAAAAGTTAGTTGTCATTGCTATCGCTTTTCTCACTTTAAGCGCATTTACTACTATAGGTAACACTTGGAAAAGCGACCCGCCACATACCCAGCTCGGATTTACCGTTACCCATCTTGGCATTAACGATATCTCCGGAGCATTTGAAGATGTATCTATCACCCTCAATGCCAAGGGAGAAGACCTTAGAGATGCTGCGTTTAGCCTGGTTGCTCAAACGGTATCTGTAGACACCAGGGTAGACGCCAGAAACAATCACCTGAAAAGTACCGATTTCTTTAATGCGGAAAAATATCCTGAAATGAGCTTTACAAGTACGGAGATAAAAAAGGAAGGAAACAACAGGTATTCCCTCACCGGAGAGCTCAGTCTTCACGGTATTACCAAAACCGTACATCTCAATGTTCTCGACAGGGGTCTGGTAACAAACCCGATGAGCAATAAGGAAACCCGGGGAATCCAGGTTAGCGGTACTATAAAACGTTCTGACTTCGGGATAGGAGAAAAATTTCCGGAAGCCGTGATCAGCGATGAAGTACGTATTATTGCGAATGCCGAATTCCTTCAGGACGAAAATTAAAAAAAACCACGAAAGAATATCAAACCCGGTATGCCATTCCGGGTTTTGAATTTTGTGTCCCCATAACCTGATCATAATATGGATCGAAAAAACTTTATCAAATCCGTAATGGCGGGAGCTGCCGGAGAGTCTTCCCTCTCTTCCTTCCATACCCTGACCTCGGGGCTCAAAGAGAACGGAAAAGTGATGCCTGTACTTTTTATAGGCCACGGTTCGCCTATGAATGGCATAGAAAATAACGAGTTTTCAAACGGCTGGAAAAAAACAGCTGAAGCACTCCCTACCCCAACGGCGATTCTCGTGATCTCCGCACACTGGTATACGAAAGGAACCCGGGTTACCACCATGGATTTTCCTGAGACCATTCACGATTTCGGGGGATTTCCCGAAGCGCTTTACGACGTACAATATCCGGCTCCAGGAAGTCCGGAACTGGCTAAAGAAACTTCTGAACTCATCCGGTCCGCATCTGTCATTCCCGACCACGAATGGGGACTCGATCACGGGGCCTGGGTCATTACCAGGCACATGTATCCGGATGCCGACATCCCCATAGTACAGCTTAGTATCGATTATTCCAAGCCACCCGAATATCACTACAGCCTCGGAAAAGAACTTTATAAACTGCGTAAAAAAGGAGTATTGATCCTCGGCAGTGGAAACATGGTGCACAACCTAAGAATGATAGCATGGGATAAAATGGAAGGTACGTACGGTTACGACTGGGCACTGGAACTCAACGAGACCTTTAAAAACCGGATCGCTACAAAAGATCACCGTTCGCTCATAGCTTACGACACCCTGGGAGAAGCTGCAAAAATAGCCATCCCTACACCGGAACACTATCTCCCCCTGCTATACACTCTGGGGTTACAGGACAGTAAAGACGAAACCTCGTTCTTTAACGATAAGGCCGTGGCCGGATCGCTTACCATGACTTCTGTGAAGATCGGACGTTAAAACAACGATTCAACCCGGTACTATCGAAGCCTTGAATTGCTGGGGTGTCATCAATTCCATTTTTTTGAACTGCCTGTTAAAATAACTGGTATTATTAAAACCAGACTTGAAGGCGATCTCCGATATGCGGAGTTCTTTTGATTCTTTGATCAGCTTTTTTGAAAATCTGATTTTCTCCGAATTGATGTAATCGATCGGTGAGACCCCCAGTGTGCTTTTAAATTTCTTGTGGAAGTGTGATACACTCATACAGGCTTTCCTGGCCAGTATATCTACGGAAATTTCCTTATCGGTGAGATTTTGCTTGATATACTTGATCACCATTCCAATTCGGGTATCATTAAAAACATCATCGTCCGTATTTTTCAGTAAAAAGGCTTTCGCTTTGGTTTGCAATAGCCTTACGATCAGCTCCTGTATCATCAGGTCCAGTAATATGTCCTTGGAGACCTCATTTTTGGTAAAGGTGTAAACCAGGCGTTTCACCAGGTAATCCACTTCGATATTGTGTAAGAGATGAGAAGCGGTACTGTCGAGTGCCCAGTTATGACTTTCCTTCTCCACGGCTATATCGGCGTTGAACCGCTCTACGACCTCCGTGATCTTTTCGGTATCTATTCCGAGGGTGAGACATTGCGTCGGATTATTTTTCCGTGCAAGCGGAAAATCGATCACCATTTCCTTTCCCGCCGGCATCACTACCGATTCGCCCGGAAAAAAATCAAAAGAAGACATGCCCTCAATATGCATTACTTTCTTACCGGTGAGCATACTCGCAATAACAGGAAAGTCGAACCGCAATGCGATCTTCTCGGCATACTCGTGCGTCTCGTAAATATTCAGTTCTGCATAATCCGCACTGTACGTAGTTTTATTCTCTACCAATGTAGTAAGTTTTCTACTGCTTTTATGATGCTTTAGTAAATGGTTCATACATATTAAGACTAAAATTAATAAAGGCGGTGAGGAATGATAGATTCGTACAACAATTTAATAAATATGTTCAAGAATATCACAATATCATAATATAAATTTATGATAATTAAAAATGTCGCAATCCGGACCTAAAAACAGAGGTTGTGTATTTCAAGAAAATTACCCTTAAAAAACAAGTAAAACAATCATTAAAGTCTAATAGATTTAATTGAAAAAAGATGAGTTATTCCAAGCCAAAGTTTAAGAAGACCTACGGAAATTTTATCAACGGAAAGTTTGTAGATCCCGTAGGAGGTGAATATTTTGAGAACCGGTCGCCGATAGACAACAGTCTAATTGCCAAATATCCCCGTTCGCAAAAGGAAGATGTAGAAATGGCACTTGACGCGGCCAATGCGGCTAAAGAAAGCTGGGGCAATACCCCGGCTGCAGAACGTGCCGCCCTGTTGTACAAGGTAGCGGACATTATCGAAGAAAACCTCGAAGAATTTGCACTTGTGGAGACCTGCGACAACGGGAAAGCCATACGTGAGACCCTCAATGCCGACGTACCTTTATCGGTAGACCACTGGCGTTATTTTGCAGCCTGCATACGGGCCGAAGAAGGAACGGCAACAGAACTTGATGCCAATACACTCTCTATGAATATCAAGGAACCACTCGGGGTGGTCGGGCAGATTATTCCGTGGAATTTCCCCTTACTCATGCTCTCCTGGAAACTTCCGCCTGCACTGGCCACCGGAAACTGTGTCGTTCTGAAGCCTGCTGAGCAGACACCTGCATCGGCAACGCTGCTCATGGAAAAAATAGCCGATGTTTTCCCTCCCGGAGTGGTCAACGTAATTCACGGATTTGGTCCTGAAGCCGGAAAACCCCTCGCATCGAGTTCGAAATTATCAAAAGTTGCATTTACAGGAGAAACCACTACAGGGCAACTTATTATGCAATATGCATCGAAGAACCTGAACCCGGTAACCATGGAACTCGGAGGGAAATCGCCCAACATATTCTTTAACAGTGTGATGGATGCGGACGACGATTATCTGGACAAAGCAATAGAAGGTGCCGTACTGTTTGCCTTTAATCAGGGAGAGGTATGTACCTGTCCTTCGCGCATGCTGGTACAGGAGAAAATTTATGACAAGTTCATGGAACGCGTTGTCAGGCGCACCAAAGCCATCGTACAGGACAACCCTTATGATACCAAAACCATGATGGGAGCCCAGGCCTCCAATGATCAGTATGAAAAGATAAAATCATACCTGGACATCGGTAAAGAAGAAGGTGCAAAAGTATTGTGCGGCGGAGAAGCCAATAAACTCGATGGTGATCTGGCCAATGGTTTCTACATCAAACCCACCATACTCGAAGGGCATAACAAGATGCGGGTTTTCCAGGAAGAGATCTTCGGCCCGGTGGTTTGTGTAACCAAATTCAAAGATGAAAAAGAAGCTATCGAAATAGCCAATGATACTTTGTATGGTCTCGGAGCCGGGGTATGGACCAGGGACGCCCACCAGTTATACCAGATTCCCAGGGCAATCAAAGCAGGCCGCGTATGGGTAAACTGCTATCATGCCTATCCGGCACACGCTCCTTTCGGCGGTTATAAAAAATCGGGCTTCGGAAGAGAAAATCACCTGATGATGCTCAATTACTACCGTCAGACCAAAAATATGCTGATCTCATACGACAAGAAGAAACTCGGTTTTTTCTAAAAAAACATGAAGTAGAATCTGAAAGGCTGAATCGTTTACGGGTTCAGCCTTTTATATGATAATTATACAAATATGCAACGAATAGCTATAACAGACCTTGCAGCAAAGACCGTACGTGAACTCAAAACGAAACATGGTGTACTGATCTTCCATCAGAGTGGTGGATGCTGTGACGGCTCCTCTCCGATGCTCCTGGAAAAAGATGATATCTATCTCGATGAAAGCGACGTATTATTGGGTCGTATAGAAGGTATCGATTTTTATATGAATAAAGATCAGTACGAATACTGGAAACACACACACCTCACTATCGATATCACCGAAGGACGGGGAGCGAGTTTTTCTTTGGAAATACCTTTAGGCAAACGCTTTATCACCCGTTCGAGATTACTGACCGAAGAAGAACGGAAATTTTTCGGGGACAACTGACTTCGGGCACTCAGAAGGATATGTCCCACTGCACTCTGAAACGGAATTTATCGTCTATACCATTATTTCCTACTTCGTAATCGAAATGACTGACCTCTACGGTGAGCTTGTTTTTATGCCGTTTAAAGAACCAGTTGAACCCAAGGGTAGCCTCCTCCTGAAAATCGCCCCTGATCTCCGTATCGGGTGTAAAGCGTGCATATCGCGCTGCAATTTCCAAGGGCCTGGGCCACCAGGCTATCAAAGCGTTGGCAAGATATCCTCCCTGCACATAAAATCCTTCCATCCTGGTTGTAGCATTGGTTTCGGTTAGACGATCGACAACCTGTTTGTGATGCCACTCCGATTGCCAGCTAAATCCGTTGTAGACCAGAGCGGTTTCCAGGTTGTACTGGTTCACCCGGTATTGCCCGGCAACACCGTCTTCAAAACCATTTAAAAATCCTCCTCCGGATTGCGAAAAACGAGTGTACGGACTTCTGTTTGTAACGCCTGCCAGGGCGATAATAGCTGCAGGTCTGGAATGAAATTCAAAATCGGTACTCTTGAAACCGATGTCTTCTCCCAGAAAATTCCATTGCAACCTTCCGAAGTACATCAGGTGTTTGTCGTCATTACTATCGGTTCCTCTTCCGGTTCCGGTAAACATACCGGCCCAGTAACTAAAATCGAGTATCCCGTTATTTTTTAATCTGCCGTATAGTTCTATGCCCTGCTGTCTGTCTACAGTAAAAGGGCGGTTTATAATGGATCGGTCCATAAGTCCCTGCTCTCCGCTACTTATCCTTCTTTCCCTCGAATATTCTACTTTCCATTGTCCGACCTTCAGTTTTAACCATTCCCACTTTTCTACCATTACACGAAAATCCAAAAGATTGGAACGCTGTAATTCGTATTCCCAATAGTACTTTAACCAGGGTTCATATACATTTCCTCCTACTTTCAGCCGTGCCCGGTTAACTTCAAACTGCCCATTGTTCTGACTGTTATAATCATCGAAAGTCACAGGGTCCTGGTCATCCGGAGTAGCAAAACGGAACTGCACTCTTCCCTGGATCTGAAGTAAATAACGCCGGTCCGAGGATTTGATTTCAAAGCCCCTGCTGCCGTAATCGATCTTCCATTCCGGGATCGAGTCTACAGATACTTGCTGAGCAAAACCAAGGGAACTAAAGAAAAGGTAGAAAAAAGAGAATACGAATAATACGGGATAAATACGGTTGGTCATTATGTACACTTCACTTTAAGCTATAATATAAACTGTCCCCATCCGAAATATGGTGAAATACAGATAATAAAAAAGTGCTTGACGTTCATAAAAACATTGACAAACAACGTTTTGAAGAACCGTAAACACCCTTAAAATAAAATGCAAAATTAGGAAATTCTTTGGTAATATGAACAGGGTTTTACCCGAAAGTTAATTTTGTATAAAGAACAACTTATAACACGCTCGGAACATCGCAGGCTCTGCTTATTTATCATTATTCATAAACTTTCGTTCCAGTTCCTCCTGAAATTCTTCCATAACTGGTTTTACAGTACTTTCCGGAAGATCCGCGATACGGATATACATAAGGCCGTCTACGGAGTTATTAAATAAAGGATCAACATTGAATGCCACTACCTTGGCATTCTGTTTTATATATTTTTTGATAAGTACCGGTAAACGCAGGTTCCCAGGTTCCACTTCATCGATGATACGATCAAATCTGTTGAGATCCGCCTCGGTCTCATCAAAGACAAAATCCTTATCGGCATCCTTGAGCTTTACCTTAAACTCTTTTTTGGGTTTTATATACTGGGCCACATAAGGATCGTAATAATTGGATTTCATAAATTCGATCATCAGTGACTTGGAAAAATTCGAAAACTGATTACTGATACTTACCCCCCCGATAAGGTATTTATGCTCGGGGTACCTAAGCGTTGTGTGTACAATACCTTTCCACAACAGGAACAACGGCATTGGTTTTTGCTGATATTCCTTGATGATAAACGCGCGTCCCATCTCAATAGATTCGCTCATCATTTTGTACAACTCGGGTTCGAACCGGAAAAGATCCTGCAGGTAAAAACCGTCGATCCCGTATGCCGAAAATATTTCCGACCCCAATCCCATACGATAAGCTCCTACGATACGTTTTTCTGCATTGTCCCACAAGAACATATGGTGGTAATAGGTATCAAAGTGATCCAGGTCCACAGCCTGATTTGTCCCCTCTCCGACTTCACGGAAAGTAATTTCCCTTAACCTTCCGATTTCCTGCAGAACATGGGGAATGCGCCCGGAAGGTGCCAGAAAGACCTCATAGTCTTTACTCTTCAGCAAACGGCAGTCATCTTCCCTGAGCTTACAGATCTCCGCGTCCATCAGTTCCGGTTCTACGGGAGTAATAATTTTCTTAGGAACCTTAGGTAATTTTAAAGAAGTAGGCACTTTGGTCAGCAAACTCTCCTTCTCGTACGGATTGGCCAGCATGTAAGTCTTTTTCCTCAGAAATTCGGTAAATGTTTCCAGGGTTTCGAATTCCCTTTGCGTCTCTACCGATATCGGACGGCCAATACGCACTTTAATTACCCTGTTCTTCTGTGTGAGCAGTTCGGAAGGCAATTTGGCCGTTCGCAAGGTATCGTTCATTTTGGCAAGCCTGTAAAACAAACGACTGTTCTTTGCATGAAAATATACCGGGATTACAGGCACTTCTGCTTTTTTTATAAGCTTCATCGCAGCTTCTTCCCAGGGTTTATCCACGATCAATTTACCATCTCTATAGGTAGAAACCTCACCTGCAGGAAATATCCCGAGCGGATGACCTTCCTTTAAATGCCGCAAAGACTGCTTGAACCCTGATATGCTCGACTTGGCATCCTTATGATCTTCAAAAGGATTGACAGGCATAATATAAGGTTCCAGGGGTTTTATACGATGTAAGAGAAAATTGGCTATGATTTTATAGTCCGGCCGTTCTTCGAGAAGCAGCTTGAGCAAGAGAATACCATCAATACCACCGAGAGGATGATTGGATATGGTGATATAGCTACCCTCTTTGGGCAATCGCTTCAGGTCTTCTTCCGGGATTTCGAAACGAATCTGAAATTCATCAAGTATGCCGTTGAGAAATTCGATATCACTGAGATGCTTGTTTCTGTTATATATTTTATTCAGTGTAGATATTTTAAGTAACTTCATCAGAAGCCAACCTATAAAGGTTCCGAAAACACCATACTTGTCAACATGAATTGCCTTTGCAACTTCTTTAGCCGTTACTAATCCCATTCGTTAATTGTTATGCGAACTACAAATTTAAACAAAATAGTTTCACTGTTTATTCTTACAAAGTAACTTAAATCCCGGACACTTCTTAACAGCTTGAGGATTAGACAGATTTATAGACAGATAAGCTGTTTTAATGCCCAACATTTCCGGGATCATCCGAATATCTGAAGAGTGCAGAATATCGACGGGTACCGATAAAAGATATTCCTATGATTTACTAACCTTACATCAAAAAAAAAACCCTTCACGTCTTGTGAAGGGTTTCGAAGAAGGCGGCGACATACTCTCCCGCTCTCGCAGTACCATCTGCGCTCATGGGCTTAACTACTCTGTTCGGTATGGTAAGAGGTGAGCCCCATGGCTATAACCACCTTAAATCTATGGCACAAAGGCCGATATCGTAACATATTGAGATAAAACAACACCATAAATACTAAAGTAAACAAGCGGTATTATAAGTTTACGGGTAATTAGTACTACTCGGCTAACACATTACTGCCTATACACCTGTAGCCTATCAACGTGGTCATCTCCCACGACCCTTTAAAGAAATCTCATCTTGTGGCGGG
>NZ_FPJE01000013.1 GCF_900119185.1 Sinomicrobium oceani
CAGGTGTTTGATGATGGGTTCGGCCTTGGTTCCCTGAAAAATCCCTACCAAGGCACCCTTTTTGCCCTTGGCTTTCTTATTGGTGATCATGGTATAGAGTTCTCCCTGAGATAGCGCAGTCTCATCGATGGATAAATAGGTCCCCATATTCTCCGGATACAAAAGCCATGTGCGGGCATGTGACTTCTGATTCCAGGACATAAAACCACTCATGTAATCCTTATACTGACGTTGGAGTTTTTTTCCGTTTACACTACAGCCCAGGTCCGGGTACTTTGGAAATGCCCCTCATTGGGGAAACTACCGGGGTTTTTATTCCCCGGCAGGCCCGGATAGCCCCATTTAAGAGGTTGTGTTTACACCGGACCGGGATGGGTTAGCGGCTAAAGCAAACCGGTTAGCGGCAGACTTGATTAAGTTCGCCGCTTTTGTGTATGCGTATGCATTCATAAGCAACCGGGTTAACCGCTAACCCGATTGCTTACGCATTCCTTCCCTTTCCCTTTTACCGCTAAAGAGCTTCATGGCACCGTAAAACTATTCCCTTAAGCGGTTGACGTAACCCGGTTTGCCGTCAAAGCAGTTGGGTATGACATCGGAAGTAAACCCGTTAGCAGTTAACGTAACCCGGTTTGCCGTCAAAGCAGTTGGGTATGACATCGGAAGCAACCCGGTTAGCGGTTAACGTAACCCGGTTTGCCGTCAAAGCAGTTGGGCATGACATCATAAGCAACCCGGTTAGCAGCCAACCTATACCCTTTAGCCGCTAACCGGACCCCTGCCGGCGTCAAAGAGATTGCTTTAATGGTCCTTTTGTAGTTGGTAGTTAGGTTATTGATTTACTGAGTTGATAGCATGTAGTTTAGCTATTGAGGTATTATGCCGATAGCCAGTTTTTTTGGTTGTATCAGCATCTGAATAACTTAATAACCGAGTAACCCAATAACTCAATTTTTTAGTTTGTAATTAAAGCGTTATAAATGGATATGCAGCACTGAAACGCTAAATTTTAACAACGTAGAGACGGCTGAGTTTCCCGGCGTAGGTTGCGCAGCCCTGTCGAAGAATATGTACTGGCAGAAGGAGATGTTTCGACTACGCTCAACATAATGTAAACAACGATTGTCATTTATAATGCATAACGGGTATGTATACTATTAACTTAAATATATATAGTAATGATCCGGGAAAACTGCAAAAAAACATGTAATGGTTATGTAGTAAAGGCCCTCAAAACCATACTGTTTATTTTAAATAAAAATTAACATTCCGTACTTTTAAGACCTCTCCCGCTTCGTCTTTTCAATAATATCGAAACGATCTCCATATTATAAGACCTTGCTGGTTATCCCTGTTAAATTACGGAATCCCCCATTTTTCCTACATCCCGGAACGGCGCTGAATCAGCAACACACTTTTAGTATTTCCAAACGTTAAAACAATGTTAAAAAACAAGATTTGTCTTTCTGTTGACACAAGATACCTTTTCCTCCCGCGTTATAAAACCGATTGAACTCTTAATTCAAAATTAACTACTATTATGAAGAAAGTGATTATTGTGACTGTCCTGGGAAGTCTCGTTTTTACTTCTTGTGTATCCAAGAAAAAGTATGTGGCACTGGAACAGGATCTTTCTAATACCCGGAGTGTTTTACAAAAAACCACCATGGAAAAGGAAGAGCTGGAAAGCAAATTCGCTAAAATTGAACACCGCGTTTCCGAATATAATGCGAAAATCAATTCCCTTCGGGAAGAGAATGATGAAAAACTCGTTCAGGTCGGTGATCTTGCCGTGATGTCCAACAACACCAAAGCCAAAATGATGGCTACCCTGGCGAAAGTTAGCCCCGAAGAACTTGCTAAGGCTCAGACACTCGAGGACTCCATCAACCTGGCTATTTCTCATAATCTGAAGAATTCCATTACGGATAGTTCCAACAGTGAGGATATCGATATCAACGTCGATCAGACTGTTGTGATGATTTCCGTATCGGATAAATTGTTGTTCCGCAGTGGTAGTTATCAGGTCAACCGCAAGGCCTTTAGCCTTTTACAGAAACTCGCAGACGTTATTAACTCCGAGCCGAGTATGGAAGTTATGGTTGAAGGACATACCGATTCTCAGAAAGTCAAAGAAGGCGCCTATATCAAGGACAACTGGGAACTCAGTGTACAACGCTCCACAGCTATCGTCCGACTTTTACAGAATAAATACAACGTAGACCCCAAGCAGATGATCGCTGCCGGACGCGGAAGTACCATGCCGCTGGTAGAGAATGATTCTGCCGAAAACAGGGCCAAGAACAGGAGAACCCGCATTGTTATTATTCCTAACCTGGATAAATTCTTTGCACTGCTCTAATCCCGATTTCTTAACGTTCTATATATAAAAATGCCCGGAAAAATTCCGGGTATTTTTTTGCATTATTGTTACCATTACCCGGATATTTTTAAGAGAAAACAAGAGGTTAACAGTGCTGACCAATCGGTTATTATTCGTAATTTACCTTCTATGAACTCAAATTCCGGAAGATCTATGAAACTTTATTACACTTCTATCCTCTCCCTGATCATCCTTACGGTAGCCTGCAAAACAGATCGTAAAAATGATCACACTAAAACATCCGGTAGTGATTCCATTGCTCTTGTAGAAAAAGCAAAGGGCATTCACCAAAATGTCATTACCATAGACACTCACAACGACATTAACGTGCGTAATTTTACGGATTCGCTCAACTACACCATGGATCTGGACACCCAGATTACACTTCCGAAAATGGAAAAGGGCGGCCTCGATGTTACCTGGCTCATTGTCTATACCGGGCAGGATTCCCTGAACCCCGAAGGTTATGCCAGAGCCTATGATAATGCCATCTCCAAATTCGAAGCGATTCACCGACTGTGCGAAGACATCGCACCCGATCGCATAGCTCTCGCTCTCACTGCCGATGATGTACGGGAGATTCATGCTTCCGGGAAAAAAGTAGCCATGATCGGCGTTGAGAATGCCTATCCTATGGGAACAGACCTCTCCAATGTAAAAAAATTCCACGGCCTCGGGGCGAGGTATATGTCGCTTTCCCATAACGGGCACAGCCAGTTCTGCGACTCCAATACCGGCGAAAAAGATAGTATATGGCTGCACCACGGACTCAGTGATCTCGGAAAACAGGCCATCAGGGAAATGAATAAATGGGGCATTATGATAGACCTCTCTCATCCTTCTTCCGAATCCAATAAGCAAGCCATAGCCTTATCCCGGGCACCTGTGATAGCTTCCCACTCTTCCGCAAGAGGTTTGTGTAACCACAGCAGAAATCTGAGCGACGAAGAACTGCTTATGATAAAGGATAATGGTGGCGTGGTACAAACCGTGGCATTTCCGGCTTATGTAAATACAGAAAAAAACAATGCCCGAAGTACGGCGGAAAAGAATATCAAACAAAAGGTTGCAGATTCTCTCGGTCTTAAAATACTGGAAAGCGATGCTTTTTCCGTATTGTCTCCCGAAGAGAAAAAAGATTATATGGATAATGTATATGGAAAAATTAACGAGATCAGCACAAAAATTATTGCAGAAAGCGATTCGCTACCACCCGGAGTTAATGTCAAAGATTATGTAGATCATATCGATTATATGGTAAACCTTATCGGTATCGATCATGTCGGCATCAGTTCTGACTTTGACGGTGGTGGCGGGATTAGCGAATGGAATGATGCTTCTGAAACCTTCAACATTACGCTCGAGCTTGTAAGACGGGGATATTCCGAAAATGATATCCGCAAATTATGGGGTGAAAACCTGCTTCGCGTACTGGATAAGGTACAGGAAATTTCCAGGCAACTACAACAAGAGCCTATAGACAGCTAACAATACGCACCTATTATCCGCATATCCCGGTTTTCCTTTAAAGACCGGGATTTTTTGTATGATATAACCGGTTTTTTCCTTCGTTCAATAACGCTATCTTTGCATAGCGTTAAATCTGAAAAAAAGTATATTTTATGCAAGAAAAGGGGACTGTTTACGAATGGAGCCGTAAATTCTATAACCTGCTTCTGGATCAGGGGATTTCCGAATCATTATCGGTTCAGTTAAACCTAGTGCTCAATATTACTGCACTTGTCATTTTTGTACTGCTGCTCGATTTTATACTTAAAAAAATCGTCATCAGGGCTTTTGCTATCTTTTCAACCAAGACCAGGACCACTTTCGATGATTTCCTGGTACAGAGTAATTTTCCCAAATATATAGCTCATATCATACCCCTGATTATCGTAATCAGGATGACCCCTGTGGTCTTCTCTGACTTTCCGGGATGGGGTACGCTCTTTCTGAAAATGGCAGATTTTTACATGACCGTTCTTGCCGTTTGGATTTTCCGTAGTTTTTTACGCTCCCTCAAAAATTATTTACGCACCAAAGAAGTTTACAAAGACAAACCCCTCGACAGTTTTGTACAGGTATTCCTGATCTTTGCCTGGATTATAGCGGCGATATACCTGTTTACCGTACTCACAGAAAAAGACCCTATAGCTTTCCTTACGGCTTTGGGTGCTGCCTCTGCTGTTATCTTACTTATTTTCAAAGATTCTATCCTCGGTTTTGTAGCCAGTATACAGGTAGCAGCCAACGATATGGTACGTATCGGGGACTGGATTACCGTAGAAAAATACGGGGCGGACGGAGATGTCATGGAGATCAACCTCGCTACGGTGAAAGTACGTAACTTTGACAATACCATAACCACTATCCCAACATACGCTCTTATATCCGACTCGTTCCGGAACTGGAGAGGAATGCAGGAAAGCGGAGGGCGAAGGATAAGGAGGGCGCTTTACATTGCCGTAAGCAGTATCCGCTACCTTACCGAAGCGGAAATTGAAGACCTGAAAAAAATACAGCTTCTCAAATCCTACCTGGAACACCGGCAGACCGACATCAACAAATACAATACCGATAATAATGCCGATAAGAGTATATTGCTCAATGGTCGTAACCAAACTAATATGGGTGTTTTCAGGAAGTATATAGATACGTATGTAAAAAACCATCCGGCGATCAATAAAGAAATGACCATGATGGTTCGCCACCTTCCGCCCACTCCACAGGGAATTCCGTTAGAGATCTATATTTTTTCCAGTGATAAACGATGGGTCAATTACGAACATATTATGGCCGATATTTTTGACCATGTTCTCGCCGCCATTCCTTTTTTTGACCTTGAAGTTTACGAAACACCGAGTAGCAAAGATATGAAACGGCTGGCTCAGGCTACTGCCCGGCAACAATAATATACCTGCTCTATAAAAAAGCAGCCTGTGTACGTTTTTACACAGGCTGCTTTTTTGGAGTATTGATATGTCTATTTATATACGGACTCTTTTTTGAAATGCTTGACCAGAAGGTAATAAACAACCGCCCTGTACTTATTTCGGTTAGAGCGCCCGTATTTCTCGATAACAGCATCTATGGCCTTATCGAGATCAGCACTGTCTTTTAATCCGAGTTTTTTGATCAGAAAATTATTCTTCACCGTAGCTAACTCTTTCGGATCTGTACCCGATACGGTCTCCGCATCGGCATTATAAATGGATGGTCCCAATCCGACGGTTACTTGGGTTAACAGATCCATGTCTGCTTTTACACCGCACTTATCCTTAAGATCTGCAGCATACTTGGCAATAAGTTCGTCTCTTTTGCTCATCAGTAATTCTTTTTAAAGTTAATAAGGTGTTCTAATTTAACAAAAATTATCCGACTTTTATCGCAATGCCATTTTTTATTCATCAAAATTATCGGACAAATGTCGGAAATAATCGATCAAAACACCATCATTTACCGTTCTGGGTGTAAACACTTCAAGCAATCGTGGTCCTTCTGCTTCTTCATATAACAGCTTCAATCCTTTCTTCAGTCCGGCTTCATGATCCGCTTTTATGTACGTCAAACCATACATCTTGCAAAGGTGCTCGGCACTTAATCCGTGAACGGTTTCAAAGTATGTATCGAAGTTATCCGTATTTTTGTGACCGGGAAGGATCCTGAAAATGCCTCCTCCCCCGTTGTTGACTACAATAATGCGAAAATCTTCTCTTTTGTAATTATTCCAAAGGGCATTGCTGTCATAGAAAAAACTAAGATCGCCCGTAACCAGGGTGGCGGGAAGACCTGAGGCTACGGATGCCCCGATAGCCGTAGAAGTACTGCCGTCGATACCACTTGTACCCCGATTACAAAATATCTGCCAGCCCGTTTTCATAGCAAACAACTGGGCATAACGTATGGTGGCGCTGTTACTGAATTGCAACAATTGTCGTTCCGGGATAGCTTGAAAAATATGGTGATACACCTTAAAGTCCGAAAAAGGAGTACTTTCTGTATACATATCATGCTTTTTTTCCCGGCGTTCTTTTGCTTCGGACCAGTATGCACGGTAATCTCCCGCCACATAATGCATAGCAGGAATACTATTCGCGAAAAATGTGGCAGGATCGGTCTTGAAATGATAGGTAAGGCAAAAAAACGTGTCATACGCCTTTTTGGCATCCACATGATAATGCCACTTCGGTGCATATTTCCTCAAAAAGGCTTTTATTTTTTTTGAAACCACCAGTCCGCCAAACGTCAGCAGGAGTTCGGGACGGAGCTTTTCCAATGCCTCCTCCGTTTTCTCTATCGGAGCTATGATCTTATCTATACCCGGAAAAAAATCGGGATGATGGAGGTTTGATGTGGTTTCGGTAAAGACGATAACCGAAGGATCCTTTCCCAGGACATCAAGGTATTCCCGGGGAATATCACCGGGATGATTTACACCCACCAATATCATTTTCCGTTGTGCACTGTTCCAGCGCTCCAGAAACTCCGCGGTCCATGCATGTTCGTCCGCTTCCGGCATGACTTCCGGAAACCATGGTTTGAATACGGGTACATCGGCCTCCACGACTTCATAAAGCGGTTCTTCGAAAGGAACATTGATATGTACCGGTCCCTTTTGAGTAACAGCCGTATGTAAGGCAATTTGTATCTGTGCCTCGTTGAATTCGTCTTCTCCTTCTATGAGGTTGGCAGAAAACAGAATGTGATTGGCATACACGTTCTCCTGCCGTATGGTTTGTCCGTCTCCTATATCTATTTTTTCCGCAGGACGGTCGGCCGAAATGACAATCAGTGGAATATCACTGTAAAAAGCTTCACAAACCGCCGGGTAATAGTTGAGCAGGGCCGACCCGGAAGTACAGACCAATGCCGAGGGTCTCCTCGTCTGCTGGGATATTCCCATGGCAAAAAAGGCTGCACAACGTTCATCCACCACGCTATAGGCATTAAAAAAATCGTCATGGGTAAAACCAATGGTCAAAGGCGCATTTCTCGATCCGGGAGATAATACGATATCGGTTATATTTTTTGCTTTGCACAACGCAATGACCGTTTGTGCAAGTGGTATTTTAGGATATATCATGTAGTATAACTTATGCTGAACAAAACCATAAGGCTTCGAAGCCTTCATGCACGGGAGGAGCCTCCGGCACACAACAAAAGTAGAGCTCTGGCGGCTAAGAACAAAAGATTAAAGTCAATACTTTAGGCTACTACGTTGTCCGGCATAAAAAAGGCGTTCAGGGCTTCCTCAACAGTATTTTTTTCATGGTCTGCGCCTTATGGCAGGTTTCCTCCCATTCGGATTTCGGATCGGAATCCCGTGTTATACCTCCCCCGATATAGAGCGATGCCGTATGTGCTCCGAGCTGCATACAACGCAGGTTTACGTATAAAGCAGAATCTGTATTATCCGATGCTCCCTCCGTTGCCGGAACTATCGCGGTATGCAATTCGCCCAGAAATCCGGAATAAAAGCTCCGGTCATATCCTTCGTTTTCCAGGATAAATCTTTTGGCCTCTTCTTTGGGAAATCCGCATACGGCCGGTGTAGGATGCAGGCTGTTTAGCAGCGAAGCTATATTTTCTTTTTTGTAACCATCGATCAGGGAAGCTTGAATATCTGTTTTGATATGCAACAGGTTCCCTGCCCTGTGTGTCTCTGCCGCCGATATTTTCAGACTGTTTACACGAAATCGCAAGCTGTCTACTATAGCATCGGTAACCACCTGTTGCTCCTGTTTCTCCTTTTCTCCCCAGTCTACTTTGGTCGTGCCCCGGAACTTCTGGGTCCCGGCCAGTGCCATGGTATGTAGTACACAGCCTTTGATATGCAACAAGGTTTCCGGGGTCGCACCAAGCCATAATCCCGTCACCGGGTGATACCAGATATAGCAAAAGGCATCCGGATAATGTTCCAGTAACCTCCGGAAAACCGCTATGGGTTTTTCTCCGTCAATCCGGATCTCCTCCGTTCTGGAAAGCACTACTTTTTTCAGCTTTCCGTGACGGATGGCCTCCACACCTTTCCGAACCAGCTGCAGGTGCAGTTCCCTGGCTTCCTGTTCCGGACAATCCTGTATATCCGATGCTTTGTCCGGTGCATCGGTTTTCGGTTTCACGGGCAATACAGCAAACATCTTTCTACTCTCTGTGTACGGGATGAGCAGTGTATCCTTCCTCTGATCGAAAGGAGAGAATACAAAACCTCTTTCCGAAAAATCCCGTACCCGGAACACACGGTCATCATGCTGCAAGAGGGCTTTGAGTAATCCTGGTTGTTCTTCTTTCCCCGTTCGGTCATCAAAAGATTTTCTATAGGCTACAAAAGGCAGTCCTCGTTCATAATGCTGTTGTATGATCTCAAAAAAATCACTCAGATCTGTCATATCATCAATCTTCGGTTACATAAATAGGTCTGTTTCATTCGGCGCGGAAGATCAATCCTTCTTCTTCGGTAAAGTTATAGTCGTAAGTTTACAGACCGAAACCAGGTTTTCTTCTTCATCGGTCAGCATAATCTGCCATAGCTGCGTAGTTCTTCCTTTGTGCAATATCGTGGCTTTTGCATATACTGCACCACGCTTTACACTTTTTACGTGATTGGCCGCAATCTCCACACCGCGGATAAAATAATCACGGCTATCCAGAAAAACATACGCTGCAGCGCTACCCACACTTTCCGCGAGGGCTACCATAGCTCCACCATGTAAAACTCCATCGGGTTGGTATACCCTTTCATTCACCGGCATTTTTGCCACCAGATAGTCCTTTCCCACATCGGTATATTCGATTTCGAGAGTTTCCATGAGTGTATGTCTGCACATGGCATTGCACGCATCGAGTATTTGCTGCCTGTTTTTCATATTTCTTGTTTTGCGTTGTAAAAATACAAAAGAAAGCAGGAAGGAAGAAGCCTCCTGCAAAAGAAGAATAAAAACGAGCGACAAGCAGTTATCAGAAATACATACAAGACATCCGAATGGGAAAATCTGAAGCCATTCCCCTACAAAAAACAAGAGGCTGCCCAAAAGACAGCCTCCCCTAAAATGTTCTCAGGTCTTAGTCCCGAAAAACGTTAATACAGGTAATTCAATGCAACAATGTCATAGTACCCCCAATTTCCGCTTACACCGGAGTTAAAGCAAGAGAGCATTACGGAACTGGAATCATATCCGGTAGGTGTCCCTGGAATATGTACGGCACCTACACCGGCTTCTCCTTCATTAACATTCTGTCCACAGCTCTGACGGCTAAACCAGTCGGTATGACGGGACCCTAAACAATGCCCTATTTCGTGCATGATCACGTGGCGGATCACTGCTATCGAATAGCTGTTCAGCCCGGAAAAAATCTGTACGAACTTATAGGGATTTCCTCCGGAAGGAAAACCGGCCTGCCCACCGGCTCCACCGGCAGGGCTATACACTACAATATCATAAGGAGTGTAGTTGGTACCGAATGTCAGCGTAAACGTGAGACCCAGCCCAAGGTTGTTATAATTAGCAATAGCCTGTTGCAAGGCAGTCTGCATTGCAGACGACAGGCCCTGGCTGCTCCCCGTATAACCGATAACATTAATGGTTCGCGGGCTGCTTACCAGGTTATAGGTACGATACTGCTCGGACACCACTCCTCCGTGCAATTCCATCTCGGAAAGGTGTTCTTTGGACATGACGATATCGCCTTCAAGTAAATAATTGGTTTCGACACTTCCGTCGGGAAGGATCATGTCCGTAAGCTTTACATCATGTGTATTCAGCTCCAGGGAGGCAAGCTTATCCAGTACTTCCTGGCTTACTTCCTGCTGAGCTTCGATGTTATCTTCTTTGGGGTCATTCTGACAAGCGGTTAATAACAATCCTATCCCGGCTACGGCCGAAATAAAAAAATACTTCATAGTTTTCATGTAAAATTTGATTTGAGTTAATAATTATTTCTTACCATAAGCTGACGTCATAACTTACGTAGGTATCTAACAAACATAACAAAATATTTTCAAAATTTAACATTTAATTATGTTTTTTTTATTTTATTTAACGATCGTTTTTACATAATACCCCTTAATTTGTAAACATGAATACTAAAAAACTCCTTTTTACCTTACTATCTATAACTTTATTAAGTTTTTACGGGCAAACCGTAAAATGGGACGGGTTCTTACAGAAAAACGGGAAAGGGGATTACGTTCTTATACACAAAGATGCTTCGGAAAAACTCCCGGAAACTTATAAAATGGTCCGGGTATTGGACCGGGAACACATCATAGTCCTTTCCCCGGAACAACAGCCTCGATATTCCGGAAACAAAAACAGCGCCGTGCCGGTAAACGACCTGTGGAAAACAGCCCCCGGGGTCGATCTTAGCGCTTCCGAAACACAACACTATATACTCAAAACCAACGATGGCCACAGCCTGGAGGAGTTTTTGAGTATATACGATATACAGGCCGATCTTCTTTATATGAATTATTACAGGATCCAGACCTCCGGAACATTTATAGCAGAATACCTTCTACCGCTACCCTTTGTCACTTATATAGGCGCGGAGTCACTGTCCCCTTCGAAAGAGAGTGATATTCCGGATTTGAACCTCGGTATTAACAAAGTTTCCTTACTTCATCAACAAGATCCCGGCCTGACCGGCAATACCATGACGTTATCGGTAAAAGATGACCGTTATGATATCGACGATATCGATATTGCAGGCAAGCACACCACATCCGGCAACGAAGCTGCGCAGCGCAGTGCTCACGCTACTGATATGGCTACTATCGCAACGGGGCGTGGAAATACTTCTTTACACGGAAAAGGGGTTGCCCCCGGGGCCCTGTTGTCCTCTTCCGATTACCATACGCTTTACCCGGACGCTGATCTCGAAAATCTCGGTATCTTCACGCAGAATCATTCGTATGGTACAACGATCGAAAACTTTTACGGATCTGTGGCAGAAGCGTATGACACCTATATCTATGATCATCCGGACAGGCTTCATCTGTTTTCATCCGGAAACGCGGGAAACCAGACTCCTCCGGATGGCAGTTATGCAGGTATCACGGGCTATGCCAATCTTACCGGGAACTTTAAAATGGCCAAAAACATCATCACCATAGGCACCGTGAATCCGGATATGTCTGTTCCCGAATTTTCTTCCCGGGGCCCTGCATACGACGGAAGAGTAAAACCGGATCTCGTGGCTTCCAGTTCCATAGGCACCTCCAATGCCAATGCACTGGCCTCCGGAATTTCGCTTTTGATCCAACAATCATACAAAGAACAACATTCCGGAATGTATCCGCCTGCCTCCCTTGTCAAGGCCCTGCTTATAAACGGAGCCGATGATATCGGAACTCCCGGACCGGATTTCAGCAGTGGTTACGGCAACATCAATGCGGCAAAGAGTAATGATATCCTTACCGCCGGGCAGTATATCACCGGCAGTATCCGGCACGAAGAACAACAGGAGTTTATCCTTGCCGTTCCTCCAGGAGCTTCGCAATGTAAAATAACCCTATGCTGGACAGACCCTCCCGCTCAACCCAATGCCAACATTGCTCTTGTCAACGACCTCGACCTGAGAGTCCTTCACGAAGAACGGTCTTATCTTCCCTGGGTACTCAACCACGAACCGGATAAGGCGTCACTGGAGCGTGCTGCCCTACAGGCGGCAGATCATCTCAATACTACGGAACAGGTTCTCACCGGGACTGTTACCGGTAGTGATATTCGCATTCAAATCCATGGGTACCTCATTAATGAAGGTCCGCAGGATTTTTCCCTGGCGTATTCCTGGAGCTATCCGGGTGATTTTCAATGGACCCATCCCGTAGCGGGAAACAGTTTTCCCTATGGCGGCGAAAACCTGGATTTTCTGCGTTGGGAAAGTACGCTTTCTGCCGATACCGGTCAGCTCCAGGTAAGTTATGACCTGGGGGCAAGCTGGCATACACTCGACAGCGAGGTGCCTTTATCCAGGGGATATTTTTCCTGGGATCCCATAGATGAAGAAGGACATACCGCTATGGTCCGCATACTTGCGGCAGGTGAAGAATTCAGATCTCCCCCCTTCCTTATTTCGTATGCGCTTCAACCGCGTATCAGCCTCAAGTGCGGTGACATTACCGAACTCTCCTGGCGTACTAATTCTGCTGCCATAGCCTACGACCTGTTTTCTTTACAACACCATGTTATGGAATACACCACGCGGGTTACCGATACCACTGCCGTAATTTCCGGAAGTTCACCTTATCATGCTGTTGCCCCTGTATACGAAGGCGGGTTAAGAGGGGTACGAAGCAGGGCTATATCGGTGATTACGGACAGGGAGCAATGCTACTGGGAATCTATTTATGCCACAAACCTGGAAGAAGAAAACAGTAATCTTCTTTATTTTTCACTGGGAAGCGTTTACCGGGCAGCCCGCATAGAAGTATTCAAGATTGTCGGGGGTGAAGAAATTACCATAGCAGAAATATCTCCCGTTAACCGTAAAACATTCCGGATTACCGATGACGAACCAATTGAAGGAGGAAATCAGTACCGTGCCAAACTGGTACTGGATGACGGATCAGAAATTTACTCGGAAACCGTAAGTGCCATTTTCCTGGCCAGAACCCCCTTTCTGGTCTTTCCCAACCCGGTAACAGCAGAAGGTATTAGTGTTTACAGCAAAGAACTCGAAGACGGTAAAGATGCATCTATATACTTATACTCGGCAGATGGCAGACTCATGCTCCGGGAACAGATAGTCTCCGACCGGGATTTTATTTCCCTGGAAAGCCTTGCCAATGGAGTTTATTTCTACCGTATTGAGGTGGATGGTAAAAAGCGTAAATCCGGAGGGTTGATACTATATCGCTAATCGAGTACTACTATAGTTTTCCGGTCACCGGTCACCGGTCACCGGTCACCGGTCACCGTATAAAATACGTGCTGCAGACGGAATAGCCTGCCGGAAATCGTGCCCGGCACCCGGAACAATGTCCAGCTTCCAGGCAAAGGGACTTCCGAGACCGGTAGCTATACGATCTGAAATACGGAAGAAATACAAAGCCCTTTCATAACGGTTGGTCCCCTGCTGCGCATCGAGTTCCGTATGATGCCTCAACCCGGCACTATCCGGATTATTGTCATTCTCCCCTATCTGTAGTATCAGCGCTCTCGAAAAATAGTCATGCGGAGAGATCAGGGATACGGGACTTTCTGCTATCCCATAAGGAAAATGTACTTCTCGGTCCGGAACGGTGTACCAACCCGAAGAAGCAGCAATGACCCTTGCTGCTCTCGCCTCGGGTTCGAACATTACAAAGCGGTGCGCAAACTGGGCTCCGGCGGAATGTCCGTAAATATCGTAAGTATCGGCCCTGTTCCCGGTACGCAATTTAATCTCATCAAATAAAGGCTCGAGTATGGAAAAAGTCCATTGGTCTCTTGGATTCAGTGTGCTTGCAGACGGCCTGTTACCATTGATGAATACATTTCCCAGATTGTAACTGCTTCCCCCCGGATAAAAATTATCCGAAAATTCGGGAGCTACGATTATTGCTTTATACGCCTTTGTCGTCGCTGTCCAGGCATCCCTGTAATCGGCACCATTTCTGGAAGCCCCGTGTAAAACAAAAAGTACAGGCATTTGTGTTACATCCCCGTCCGGAATAAAGTAATATACCCTTACGGGAGATTCACGCAAAGGAGCATAGCCCGAATAACTAAAACTCCCCGTACCGGAAAGGACTTCATTATCAGGAGACGAAACATCATTGTTATCGCAGCTACACATCAATATAAAAATCAGTAAGGTGATCAGAAAATTCCTCATAACTAAGGATTTGCAAAGGGCTAAATATACACGCTGGCATGCACGCTACAGCATACCTGTAGCCCTCAAATCTGCATACCAGTAGGGTTACCGGTCGGTGTATTCCATGATCATCTTGTTGTATATCGTTGCCATTTCTCCCACTTTTTTGGGAATCAGTGGTTTTCGAACGGCCGCATACCCCAGAATCAGTCCGTTTTCCGGATGGTCTATAAAACACTTGCTATAGGCATGTGCCGTGAGGTGTTTTTCCTTAAATCTCCGGATAACCTCCTGGTCCGATACCGGCAACGAGATATCACCTAACACATGCAGGCTCCGTGTGGTATGCTCCCTCAATTGAAATGAAGCATGAAATTCTTGCCGGACGGCCTCCGTAAAAAGCTCCCGCCGTTCCTCCGCAACCTCAATTACATTCCTGATATGGTGGTACAGGTAGTTTTTTTCGATAAACTGGTTCATGACCACCTGGTTGGATGGCGAAACAAAACGATGTGAATGTTTCTGCAACGCTTTGACGGTATCCAGAAGATAATGAGGAACAATCATATATCCGAGACGTATAGACGGATGCAGGAGACGATTGAATGTTCCGAGGAACACTGTTCGCTGGTCCGGGTCCATACTGAATACCGAAGGCTCTTTTACCCCCCAGTTACTAACTTCGTGTTCGTAATCGTTTTCTATGATGATACTGCCGTGTTTCGAGGCCCATTTCAGCAGTTCCTGCTTACGATGACCACTCATTTTTATTCCTGTAGGATAATGCCCGGAAGGCGTGATGTGGATCAGTTTCGGCGAGGGTAATACATCTTCTTCCGGAAGACGTATCCCCTCCCCATCTGTCGAAGCCGGAACGATATCAGCTTCCAGGCTTCGGAAAATAGAATGCACATTGGGAAAAGTCGGATTTTCCAGGACCATCCGGTCGCCACGGTTAATAAGGGCATTCCCTATAAGATATAAAGATTGTAAAGACCCGGAAACGATAATGATCTGTTCGTGATCGCACCGGATTCCGCGCATCATATTCAGATACCCGGCAATGTTACGCTTAAGCACTTCAACCCCGGAGGAATTCGAATAAGAAAGTGAAGAAGCTTTTATCGTCCGCCAATAGTAATTGGAGAGGTTTTTCCATTGATTTACAGGGAAAATATCAAGCGGAGGAAGCCCCGGACGAAAGGCTATAGCTTCTTCGGAAGTCGTATTGATCAGGTCTACATTTTCTTTAAAAGCTTTTCCCTTGTCTGAAATTCCGGGATATACCGTGTTTTCGGGTATTTTATAATCGGATAATCCCTCCGGTGCCATCCGCCTAACCCTGTATCGCGCCCCCTGTCGTACTTCGATAAGCCCTTCAAGCAGTAAGAGATCGTAAGCCTTGATAGCCGTACTCCTCGATACCCCGAGATAGCCGGCCAGCGTTCTTGTGGAAGGAAGCGGAGCCCCTTCGGGAAGTTCGCGGTAAAGTATCCGGCTTTTCAGGTATTCGCTGATACGAAGGTACAGGCTCAGATCCTGACGATACACCTGTATATCCAGCTCTCCGAGCACTTTCCGGGTTAGTATATCCAAACTGGTAGTCATAATTAATCTTAACTGGTATGCTAAAGGTAATAAAAACTTTAGTCTCTTTGAAATATGATTTTAATCAAAAAAGGCTGTTTATTTTTAAATATTGACATCATAAGCTCGAATTTTTTACATAAATAAAAAACCTGCAACCATTGCCCCTTCTTTAAGCTTAACTGCATGATAAATATATTGCCGAAAATAATCCCGTAACCTTAACCATGTTCCCGGGGTGTCAATCGGCAAAAACTTATAAAAACATAGGCACAACATAACCAAGTCAAAGATGAAAACAAGTACTCCTTTTCTGTATGTTTTAGGTATTACAATACTTCTGCTGAGTGCGGTATCCTGCAAAACAGACGATGTCGAAGAAGGTTCTGTCGTCATTCCTTCCGAACCTGTCCTGATACCGGATGCAGCTTTCGGCGAATATATGCTCTACAACGGTACGCCCGGGGTCTACGAACAAACGGAAGACAATGAAGTAAAATACTATCTCGATCCGCGGGAGGTTGCATCGGTAAGCGAACTTTTACTCAGCAAAACCGGCAGTAATATCGAAGCGCTTCAAAATGCGGGGCTCGCGACTGCGGAGCTAAAGATCAGCGATCTTACGGGACTGGAATATTTTATAGGATTGCAACACCTGGTCCTGACCTCCAACACGGTCAGGAACATAGATGTATCCGCACTGATCGCACTGGAGCAACTGGAGATCAACTTCAATCTTATCGGTCAGCTCGATCTCTCCGGAAACCCCAGGCTTACCATGCTACGATACCGTGCCAGCGGAAACGCCACCGAATCGGAAGTACTTACCGAACTGGACCTGAGTTCCAACACACAACTGCGTCACCTGTTTTTGCCTAATCACCAGTTTATAAATATCGATCTTTCGAACAATCTTCAGATTGACGAATTGCTCGACCTGAGTGATAACCCCGGGCCTGACGGAGATCCGGAAACCGGCGATATCATCATCCCTGCCGCCATATACAACCAGCTCGAAGAAGCTAACCGCAGCGGGGTCATTTCCGATGCCCAGGCAGAAACTACAGTAATCCTCAGTGCGGACCCTGCTTCATTTTCCGAAAACGAAGGATCGTCTACCATTACGGCTACGCTGAACAAGATCACCGACAACGATGTAACCATCAGTTTATCTTTTTCCGGTTCGGCAACCCTCGATGAAGACTATGCCGTAGAAAACACTACACTCGTTATTCCGGCCGGAGAAACGAAGGTTTCTACCGTTATCACTGCTATACAGGATACGGATGAAGAAGGTAATGAAACCATAGAGATCACGGTATCTGATGTCAGTAACGCAGTGATCGGTATGGCATCTCCGCTGGTCCTCACTATAGAGGATGACGACAAATCGGTGCCGCTGGTCCTGAACGAAATCCTGTACGACCCCTCCAACAGCGGTCTTGACGGCGATGCCAACGGAGATGGCGTATATGCACAGAACGAAGACGAATTCATAGAACTGTACAATAATTCGGAGGAACCTCTCGATGTCAGTGGCTTTAAAGTCTACGATAGCGAAGCCCTTGAAAATGACAGTCCGCGGCATCTTATCCCCGAAGGTACGGTGATCCCGGCTCATGGTGTTCTGGTCATCTTCGGCGGAGGAACGCCTACGGGAACATTCGGCGGAGCGATCGTACAGACCTCCACTACGGGAGACCTCAATCTGAACAATGCCGCAGATGTACTTACGGTCACCGATACAAACGGAAAAGTGATCATTACTTTCGATATCGAACCGCTGTCCAATAATCCTAACGAATCGTATACCAGGAATCCTGATATTACGGGAGATTTTACAAGACACAGCGACGTTAACGGCCTGTTGTTCTCACCGGGGACCAAAACGGATGGTAGTTCTTTTAACCCTTAAAAAAAGTACGGATGTCTTATCTCGGACCTTTGATAGCCATAGTTTTTATTGTAATCGTAGCCCGGTTACTGCTCAAAAAGTTCTACCCGCATGCGGTATTGCTCATTGCCGGATTGCTTATGCTCGCTGTTTCCTTCTGGTTGCCGGGTCATGAACCCGCAGTAGAAGTCACAGGAGGGCCTTTTGTATTCGATCTTTTTCGCTATATCAATAGCTCATTTGCCGAGACAAATGCCGGCGTAGGACTCATGATCATGGCTATCGGCGGTTTTGTGGCCTATATCGATGATATCGGTGCTTCGGAGGCGCTGGTTTACCTGGCCCTGAAGCCCTTGCGACTATTCAGCAGGCAACCGTATCTCTTAGCGGTACTGGTCATCCCCATAGGACAATTATTATTTGTCTGTATTCCGTCGGCTGCCGGGCTGGGACTGTTGCTCATGGCCTCTGTATTCCCCATACTCATCAACCTCGGAGTGAGCAGGTTGTCTGCTGTATCGGTAATTACGTCGTGTACAGCCATGGGTATGGGACCTGCGTCGGCCATAACGGCAAGCGCCACTTCCATCATCGAAAAAGATACGGTATTTTATTTTCTGAAAGACCAGATCCCGCTGGCCGTTCCGCTTAGCATAACCATGATGGTCGCTTATTATTTTGTCAACAGGTACTACGACAAAAAAATGAAACGGGAGGAAATCCCGGTTCCGAAAATTGAAAAGTCCCGTCTGAAAGCACCCCTGTATTACGCCATTATCCCGATACTGCCGTTGATACTGCTCATTCTGTTCTCTCAATTGTTCGACTTTTTTGCCATACCCATCGAGCTCAATACCACAACCGTTATGTTTATATGCCTGTTCGTTGCCCTGACGTTCGAACTGGTGCGAAAAAGAAAACCGAGGGAAGTCCTTAAGTCCATGTCCGTTTTCTGGAACGGCATGGGAAATATTTTCAAGAGTGTGGTGACCCTGATCATCGCTGCCGATATTTTTTCCAAAGGACTGATCAGTCTCGGGTTTATAGACGGGCTCGTTGGAACCTCGCAAAACCTCGGATTGGGCGGGGCGGGTATCGGCATCGTGATGACGGTCATGATCTTCCTCGCATCCGTGCTTATGGGAAGCGGAAATGCCTCTTTCTTTGCTTTCGGACCGCTGGTTCCCGATATCGCGGCACAACTCGGAATGAAGAGTTCCGCCATGATTCTGCCCATGCAGTTTTCAGCCTCTATGGGAAGAACGGTTTCTCCCGTTGCCGGGGTCCTGATCGCCACGGCGGAAGTTGCGGAAGTTTCCCCGTTCGACATCGTGAAACGCAACGTCATACCCCTTGGTGCAGCCCTTATTGTTATGATTTTATATCTGTTCATATAATCCATTATTCTATGTTGACTTTAATCAAAAACGCGAATATATACGCACCCGAACATCTCGGAAAGAAAGATATCCTCATCGGCAACCGGCAGATCCTCGCCATAGAAGACTCCATAGCACCGCATGAAACCTTTACGATCTGGGACGCCCGGGGCAAAACACTAACTCCCGGTTTTATAGACCAGCATGTACACATTATCGGTGCCGGTGGCAAACACGGTTATGCATCCATGACCCCGGAAATTATGCTTGGCGAATTTATTTCCTGCGGAACGACCACCGTGGTAGGGCTTTTGGGTACCGATGGTACCGCAAGAAGCGTTAAAACGTTATATGCAAAAGCCAAGGCACTGACAAACGAAGGTATAAGTGCATATATGTTTACCAGTTATTTCAGTATAGACCCCGTAACAATAACCGGCTCCATACAGGATGACATGGTATTTATAGATAAGGTGCTGGGATGTAAGGTAGCAATAAGCGATGAACGCTCCTCCTACCCTACGGCTACCGAACTTCTTCGCCATTTGCGGGAGGTACGCGTCGGCGGACAGATTTCGGGAAAAAAGGGAATTCTCCATATCCACCTCGGAAAAATGACCTCACAGATCGATATACTGCTCGAACTTGTTGAAAAATACGAATTCCCTATAGAAAACATCTCGCCGACCCACGTGGGACGTACCAAGGCCCTGTTCGAACAGTCTCTTCAGTTTGCAAGACTCGGCGGAATGATAGATATCACCACGGGAGGAACCAAATATACCGATCCCTACAAATCGGTACTTTATGCCCTCGAACAGGGAATCTCCATAGACCAGCTCACTTTCAGCAGCGACGGTAATGCAGGACTGGGAAAAACAGACGAAAACGGGAAACTAATCGGCTTTACCAAAGCCCCGATCCATCTCAATATGGAACAGACCGCAGCACTTATCCGCGAAGGCGGACTACCCGTATCGGAAGCCATAAAACTGGTTACCTCCAATCCCGCCAAAAATCTTGCCCTGAAGCAGAAAGGACATCTCAAACCGGGATATGATGCCGACATCTGCTGTTTTGATGATGATTTTAACCTTACCGATGTCTTTGCCATGGGCAAGCAAATGATGCGTGATAAAAAGGTACTCGTCAAGGGCAACTTCGAAGCGTAGTTAAACAAAACCATCCATGAAAACGATAAAAAAACTTCTCGTAATATCCATCCTGATGGTACCTCTTTTCGGAGCGGCCCAGATATATCTGGATAAATATAATTTTGGCGAAGGGCTGAACTTTTCCGGTGAAAAAGGATATAAAATGAGGCTGGAAGGATTTATTCAGCCCTATATGGAAACCAAGAGATATACGGGTACTGACGACTCCGAACTCTACAACCGTTTCCGGATGCGGCGCCTGCGGATGCAACTCTCCGGAAGCCTCGCAGACGAAAAGCTGAGCTACCGGTTGCGGCTCGACCTCAGTGGAACATCCGAAGCCGATCTGGACGAAGCCAACAGCAATATTCTGCTCGACGCTTACATCCGGTACAGTATCGATGACAATCTGTCTGTGACATTCGGACAAAAATCAACACCAACGGACAACAGGGAACTGAATATCAATTCACAAACCCTGCAATTGCCCGAACGGAGCAGGATTACCTCCGTCTTCAGTACCATACGGGAATTCGGGGTTTTTCTGGACGGAACCTATCGTATTACCCCCGGGGGCATGTACGTGAGACCCGCTGTGGCCATAACCAACGGAGACGGACAAAATGCCTTTAAAAAGGATTACGGAGGACTCAAATACGGCGGACGACTCGATTTCCTTCCTTTCGGACTGTTCAGCAACTTCGGACAGTTCCGTGAAGCGGATATCGTCCGGGAAAGAACCCCAAAACTCGTTGTAGGTATGAATTACAGCTATAACGACGGGGTAAGCAGTCGTCGTGGAAGAAACAGCGGCAGTATTCTCTATCTCAACGATCGCAACGAAGAGGAATTACCGGATTTTATAAAACTCGGAGTGGACTTTATGTTCAAATACCAGGGATTCTCCATGCTCGGGGAATACGTCAAAGGTTCTGCAAAGGTCAGCAAAGATATTACCCAGCGGGTACGGAATGACGGTTCGGTATCCTCCGGTTTTGAAATAGACGGACAACAACATGTTGCCAATTATATAAAGAACCGCATGATGCTCGGGGAAGGATACAATATACAGGCCGGATACATTTTTACCAATCTCATTTCCGTAGATGCCCGATATACCCATCTGAGAGCGGATAAATATTCCTTTATGAACAATGGAACGTTCTATAACAGACCCAATTACTATACCATCGGGGTAAGCAAATACCTGAGCAGGAACTACGGCGCCAAAATCCAGGCATCGTTTACCTATGTCGATGCCGCACCGGGCTCTAATGATAATGCGGGGAATCCTATCGACGGGAACGAATGGGTAGGACGCCTCATACTAACCATTGGTTTTTAAACTCGTACGCCATGAAGAAACTTATTATTCTGATATTAGCATGTACAGGCCCCTTTTGCTCCGCGCAATTATTTAATCCGCAGAGCAAAAAGATTACCGCACGGTACTTTCCCGAAATGGAGGCAGAGATTAATACCCCTGCATTCCTTAAAAAAAGAGGTTTTACGAATTACACGGAAATGATGTCTTTTCTGGAACCCCTGGTAAAGCAACATCAAAAAAACATACGGCTATCTTACATCGGGAAGAGCCAGAAAGGACTTTCCATTCCCCTGCTTCTCATTAGTAACCCGAACAGCAGCGCGGAAAAGATCAGGGTATGGATACAGGCCGGAATACACGGCAATGAGCCTGCAAGTACGGAAGGGGTTCTATTCCTTATCGGACAACTGCTCGAAAACCCGGAATACCGGGACCTACTCGACCGGGTGGAAATAGGTATTATTCCTATGGCCAATATAGACGGCTCCAACAAGCAATTACGCCCTGCCGCTAACGGACTGGATCTCAACCGGGACCAGACCAAACTCATGGTTCCGGAAAGTGTAGTGCTCAAACAGGCATTTACGGATTTCAATGCGCAGGTCGCTCTCGATTTTCACGAATTCCGGCCTTATCGCCGGGATTACCTTCAGATGGGCACATTCGGGCTTACCAATGCTTATGACGTGATGTTTCTCTATAGCGGTAATCTCAATGTCCCCGAACCCCTGAGAAAATATACGGAACACGCCTTCGTAGAACGCACAGAAACACGGCTTCGGAAAAAGGGCCTGACCACGCATGCGTATTTTACGTCTTCGGACTACCAGGGCTACACGGTGTTCAACCAGGGATCTGTCAATGCCCGGTCGAGCGCTACCTCCTATGCCCTGGCAAACTGTATTTCCACCCTGGTGGAAGTCCGGGGTATCGGACTGGGCCGTACATCGTTCAAACGTCGTACAATGACTACGTTTCTTATCGCCTTGTCATACATAAAAACCGCCGCAGAAAACGGAGATGCTATCCGGGAAGTCCTCGCCGCAAGTTCCGAACAACGCAAGGATGACCCGGCAGTTGTGAAGTCCAGGAGGAAGGTTTTACGTCGCCCCCTTGATTTTATCGATCTCCACACAGAAAAAAAGACGGAAGAGACCGTCATACTCCGCGATGCTCTGCAATCTACTCCGTTGCTCGGCCGTCCCTTGCCAAAAGCCTATATCCTGTTACCAACCCAGGAAAAAATGGCAGAAAAACTACGGGTTCTAGGTGTAACCGTAGAGATGTCGGACAAAACCGTGGAAATCCCGGTAGAAACCTATCGCATCAGGGAATATTACAGGGCTGCCCAAAAATACGAAGGGACCCACCGTCAGACCGTAAAAACCACACTGTCCCCGAAAACCATAACCCTGCCGGAAGGAAGTTTCATCATATATACAGACCAGAAGAATATAGGATTAGCCGTAGAAACCCTCGAACCCGAAGCTTCCAACAGCTTTGTATCGTTTAACCTGATCCCTACGGGAGAAGGCGAGGAATTACCGGTTTACAGGTATAACAGTAACATCAAACTTTAACGAGCCAACACGACATAAGATGAAAAAAATATTTGTTTTTGCAGCTCTTTTTCTATCCGCACAGCTCATCCTGGCACAGGAAGAAAAAATAAACACCAACAAGGCCGATTTTGAGTTGGGAAAAGGACTACGGTTTTCTTTTGACAACGGCGATTATCAATTTAAGATAGGTGGTTTTATACAACCGTCATACACTTATTCCCGGATAAAAGATGAGAAAGCCGAGAACCGGTTCCGGTCTAAAAGGTCTTATTTTAATATTTCGGGAAAAGCACTCAAAGAAAAGGTAAGCTTTTTTATCCAGACCGATTTCAGCCTGGACAGTCCTTTGCTGGATGCCTGGGTTGCTTATCACCCTACCGATGATATCCGGATCACCTTCGGGCAAAAGCGTACGTTTACCAACAGCCGTGAGATGACCTACGATGAAGATGTAATGCAGTTTACGGAACGCAGCATGATAAGCACCGTGTTTAGTGATACCGGGCGGGAGTTCGGGCTATATGCCGAGGGCAGGTTTCAGTGGGGTAAAGCGGGAATCATGCCACAGATTGCCATAACTTCAGGGGACGGAAGAAATTCCTTCGGATCGGATTCGAGGGATACGGACAAAGGCGGATTAAAATACGGAGGTCGTCTTGATGTATATCCGCTCGGGTATTTCAGTGAAGGGAACACCGGTATGACCGCAGACCTTATGCACGAATCTTCCCTGAAAATGGTTGTAGGTGCGGCAGCCAGTTACAACGACGGTGCCAGTAATGCTATGGGTGAAGGCCACGGTGATTTTGCTTTGTATAACGAAGATGGAAAAGTTCAGTTACCGGATTATCGCAAGGTCTATGCCGACATCCTCTTAAAATACCAGGGGTTTTCTCTTCTGGGAGAATATGCCAATACCTCGGCTACCGGACTGGACGATATATATATCAACGAAGCTGCAAGCCTTGCACTGGCCCCGCAACAGATCAGTTCTTACCTTCTTATCGGTGATGCCTGGAATACCCAGCTGGGATATGCGACCTTATCCGGATATGCTCTTGATCTCCGGTATACACAACTGCTCCCCGAATTTAAGGACTACAGCAATTCCCTGTTGCAGGATACCAAGGCCTACACCATAGGGTTTTCTAAATATTTTAAAAACAATGCCTTTAAGCTGCAAACCAGTTTCTCCAAAATCGATTACGAGGCGGGAAAGGACGAGATCCGCGCCGAACTCCTGCTTCAGGTTGTTTTTTAACCTCATAGGTATTTCACGATACTGTACCCCGTAGTCATGAGGGCTGTCGTGTTTACAGAGAAGTGTCCGGTACATCCGGACGAGATTTAAACGCTATTGATCATGAATTTATTCGGTAAGCCCGGAAAACCGGCAAAACGCTATATGTTCCGGATATCCGGTCCGTTATTATTCCTGTTACTCGAAATTACCGGTGGGCCGGAGTCGATGTCTCCCCTGGCCTATCACGTCTTTTGCATTACGATATGGATGGCCTTATGGTGGATCACCGAAGCCGTTCCCATCGCAGTAACAGCCTTGCTTCCTATCATTTTATTTCCCATGACAGGAGCTGTACCTATCGGGATAACTACGGCTTCTTTCGGGCATAAATACATTTTTCTGTATATGGGAGGTTTTATGCTGGCTATCGCCATAGAACGCTGGAAACTTCACCGGCGGATTGCCTTGAGTATTATTTCCCTTATCGGTACTAAAGTTCCGCATATCATTCTCGGTTTTATGATTGCGAGCGCTTTTCTGTCGATGTGGATATCCAATACGGCTACAGCAGTAATGATGCTTCCCATAGGTATGGCGATTGCAGATCAGTTCCGGAAACACACGGGCGCAACGTCTTCGGATTTCGGCAAAGCCCTGATGCTCGGTATAGCATACAGTTCCTCCATAGGAGGAATTGCCACATTGATAGGTACCCCGCCAAACCTGGTTCTGGCCGGGGTACTGGAAAAGATATATGGCGTTAAGCTCGGTTTTTTCGAATGGTCCAGGTTTGCTTTTCCTCTGGCTGTAATCCTCCTGGCGATAAGCTGGAAATATCTTACCCGCTACGCTTATGACCTGCGGGAAGTTTCCTTCCCGGGGGGTAAAGAAGAGATCAGAAATATGAAACAGGAGCTCGGTCCTGTTACCTATGAAGAAAAAGCCGTTCTGGCTGTATTTGTCATCACAGCTTCAGCATGGATATTCCGTGCACTGATCCAGCAGTGGATTCCCGGTATCGATGATACCATTATCGCCATGATGGCAGGCGTTTCCCTGTTTATCATTCCGGCAAAATCCGAAAGACGAAGCCTTATTTCCTGGGAAGAAGCCGTAAAACTACCCTGGGGGATCATACTGTTGTTCGGAGGTGGAATGGCCCTCGCCGAAGGATTTTCACAGACCGGTCTCGCCAACTGGATAGCCGAACGTATGACCGAGCTCGATAATATGCCGTTCTGGGTGATCCTTATACTCCTGGTCACTGCCGTCAATTTCCTGACCGAAGTTACTTCCAATATGGCCACTACGGCTATGTTGTTGCCTATACTTGCTCCCATGGCCCTGTCGCTCGACCTGCATCCTTTCCTGATCATGACAGCAGTTACGCTCGCCGCATCCTGTGCGTTTATGCTGCCCGTGGCCACACCGCCAAATGCTATCGTATTCGGTTCGGGCTATCTCCGTATACCGGATATGATGAAAAGTGGCGTAGCCCTTAATGTAATATCCATCATCCTGGTCACCGTTTCGGTCTATTTTATTCTTCCTGTGATCTGGGGCATTGCCGCAGAACCCTTCCCGGAAGCCCTGAAATCATTTCTCTCGAAGCACTGATTGTCAACGATATTAATACACGTATTCAACACTACTAAAAACATGTTTATGAAACACGCTAATTTTCCAAAAGTCAAAAAAGCCTATCGGAATCTTCCGGTACCAGAACTGGTGGAACGTTCTGTGATTCTCGGCGAAGGCCAGCTTACGGATACCGGGGCACTGATGTGCACTACCGGAGCATTCACAGGAAGGTCTCCGAAGGATCGTTATATCGTTAAAGACCCTATTACGGAGCGTACGGTATGGTGGGGAGACATCAATATTCCCTTTGAAGCGGATAAATTTGACCGCTTATATCAAAAAATGCTGAAATACCTGGAAGACAAAGAAGTCTATGTACGTGATGTTTTTGCAGGTGCGGATCCCCGGTATACCATGAAGGTAACGGTGATCAACACGGTCGTCTGGCACAATATGTTCTGTCATAACATGTTCATTCGCCCGGAAGCGGAGGAATTAATCGCTTTCGAACCTGATTTTACCGTGATATGTTGCCCCGGATTTCATGCTGATCCCGCTTCTGACGGAACGCGGAAAGCGAATTTCTCGATCATCAACATGGAAAAAAAGATTATTCTTATCGGCGGCACCGGATACTCCGGGGAGATGAAAAAGGGTATATTTTCCGCGCTTAATTTTTTACTTCCCGTAGTCGATAATGTACTTCCCATGCACTGCTCTGCAAATATGGGAAAGGACGGCGATACCGCCATCTTTTTCGGACTTTCCGGTACGGGAAAAACAACGCTCTCAACCGATCCCAAAAGATTCCTGATCGGTGATGACGAACACGGATGGACCGAAGATAATGTCTTCAATTTCGAAGGGGGCTGTTATGCTAAGACCGTAGGGCTCTCGTACGAAAAGGAACCGGACATATACAATGCCATTACATTCGGGGCAATTCTCGAAAACACCGCTTTTTTACCCGGAGGGCGGGAAGTAGACTACAACGATATTTCCATAACCGAAAATACCAGGGTCTCCTACCCTATTACACATATCAGGAATATCCGGAAACCATCCGTAGGAACGATCCCCGAAAATATCTTTTTCCTCACCTGTGATGCTTTCGGAATTATTCCTCCCATACAAAAACTTTCCAAGGCCCAGGCCATGTATCATTTCATCTCGGGTTATACCTCTAAAGTAGCGGGTACGGAAGAAGGGATTACGGAACCTACGCCCGCTTTTTCAGCCTGCTTCGGGGCTCCGTTCATGCCATTACACCCCGCGGAATACGCCAGGTTACTGGGAGATAAGATAGAAAAACACCAGACGAGGGTGTGGCTCGTCAATACCGGATGGACCGGTGGCCCGTACGGTATCGGCTCCAGGATAAAACTGAAATATACCCGTGCGATGATCGATGCAGCATTGTCCGGCGCACTGGATGATGTAAATTACCGTCCGCACAGTGTCTTTAACAGTCTGATACCGGAAAGCTGTCCGGGGGTTCCGGATAAAGTACTCAGCCCGAGACAAACCTGGAACGATGATAAAGCATTTTATGAAACCGCCAATAAACTGGTTCACAAATTCCATCATAATTTCAAAACTTTCGAAGCCATAGCCGGAAAAGAAATATGCGAAGGAGGCCCGTTACTCAAATCGGGATATTAGCCGTATTTCCGGAAAGGCATTTGCCGTAATAAAACGAAAAAGCTGCCCGGTTTCCCCGGACAGCTTTTTTTATCTCAATCAAGGAATTATATATCCCTTTATTTTACTTCTTCGAAGTCTACATCCTGTACATCGTCGCCCTGCTGCTTATCTCCGTCTCCGGAAGCTGCTCCGGCGTCAGCTTCTGCTCCGGCCGCACCGTTTTGCTGCGCTTCGGCCTGGGCTTTATACATTTCTTCACTGGCGGTCTTCCAGGCTTCGTTTATTTTGGCAAGCGCAGGTTCTATCACTGCTACATCCTTGCTTTCATAAGCCTTTTTCAACTCTTCCAGGGCATCTTCGATCGGCTTTTTCTTATCGGCAGAAAGCTTATCCCCGAATTCTTTCAATTGCTTCTCAGTCTGGAAGATCATGGCATCCGCTTCGTTGAGCTTGTCTACCTTCTCTTTAGCAGCCTTATCCGCTTCCGCATTGGCTTCCGCCTCTTTCTTCATTTTTTCGATCTCTTCTTCGGTAAGACCCGAAGAAGCTTCGATACGGATATCCTGAGATTTTCCGGTGGCCTTATCCGTTGCAGAAACCTTGATGATACCGTTGGCATCGATATCGAATGTCACTTCGATCTGAGGTACTCCTCTCGGTGCGGGCGGAATCCCGTCGAGGTGGAAACGTCCTATGGTTTTGTTGTCATTGGCCATAGGTCTTTCTCCCTGAAGTACATGGATTTCTACGGAAGGCTGGTTATCAGCTGCCGTAGAGAATACCTGCGACTTCTTTGTCGGGATGGTCGTATTCGATTCTATAAGTTTGGTCAATACTCCACCCATAGTCTCGATACCGAGAGACAGCGGAGTTACATCCAGTAATAATACGTCTTTAACATCTCCGGTAAGTACACCACCCTGAATGGCAGCTCCGATAGCCACTACTTCATCGGGGTTTACACCTTTGGAAGGTTTCTTACCAAAGAACTTCTCTACCTCTTCCTGAATTTTAGGAATACGTGTAGAACCACCTACCAGGATTACTTCATCGATATCCGATTTGGATAATCCTGCATCTTTAAGTGCTTTTTCACAAGGCAGCATCGATCTTTTGACAAGCTCGTCCGCAAGTTGCTCAAACTTGGATCTTGTCAATGTTTTTACAAGGTGCTTGGGGCCTGAAGCCGTAGCAGTAATATAAGGCAGGTTGATCTCTGTCTGTGTAGAAGAAGACAATTCTATCTTGGCTTTTTCAGCAGCTTCCTTAAGCCGTTGCAATGCCATAGGATCTTTACGCAGATCTACGTTTTCTTCCTTGTTGAACTCCTCAGCCAGCCAGTCGATGATGACTTCGTCGAAGTCATCACCCCCGAGGTGAGTATCACCGTTGGTAGAAAGTACTTCGAAAACTCCGTCTCCGAGTTCCAGGACAGAAATATCGAATGTTCCCCCACCGAGGTCATAAACCGCGATCTTCTGGTCTTTGGTGGATTTATCCAATCCGTAAGCCAGGGCAGCCGCCGTGGGCTCGTTGATAATACGTTGTACTTTAAGACCTGCAATCTCACCGGCTTCTTTGGTAGCCTGTCGCTGAGAGTCGTTAAAGTATGCCGGAACGGTAACGACCGCTTCGGTCACTTCCTGCCCGAGGTAATCTTCGGCAGTTTTTTTCATTTTTTGCAGGATCATCGCAGATAATTCCTGTGGCGTATACAACCTTCCTTCTATATCAACACGCGGTGTATCGTTATCTCCTTTTACCACTTTATAAGGAACCCTTCCCGCTTCTTTGGAAGACTCGGAAAATTTATTCCCCATAAAACGCTTGATAGAATAAATGGTTTTATGCGGGTTGGTCACGGCCTGACGTTTGGCCGGATCACCTACTTTGATCTCTCCTCCTTCAACAAAAGCGATGACAGAAGGTGTTGTCCGCTTTCCTTCAGCATTAGGTATCACTACCGGTTCGTTACCTTCCATTACGGAAACGCAGGAGTTGGTAGTACCTAAGTCGATTCCAATAATTTTACTCATAATAGTGTGTTCTTATTTTTTTACTTGGCGTTTTTACTCGTTTGCTATTCCTTAAGTCAATCATTGTGCCAAAAGAATATCACCTCCTTTTTACTGCCATATTTAAAGTATTCCTGTCATTTTGACCGAAAACGATCGTAAAGTCCGCGGCAAAACTCCGGATGTACCCCTGTTTCCGGGGCATTATCCCTGCGATAATCCCCAAAAAGTATCAGCTTCGGCACCAGTTCGGTTTTAATTTTCAGGGTGCGGATATATCCTCCGAAAAACTCGCTTTTCCTCCTTCGGATTCTCAACTATTCGTTTATATTTGCTCTTGTGAAACTGTGTGTTATATAACACAGCCATGTTATTTAAATATATTTTATAACACGTATACTGTCTCCTTTGCCGGAAAAAAGCGGCATACGGACAGTTGTAGTAAGATGACCAGTATAGTATGGAGTGTATCAGTGTTTTTGACATGCTAAAAATAGGTATCGGACCATCAAGTTCGCATACGCTCGGTCCCTGGAGGGCCGCAGAACGATGGATTGCCGAACTGAAGGAAGAAGATTCCTTTAACGACATCACTGCTGTACATGCAGACCTTTACGGGTCATTGTCGCTTACCGGTAAGGGGCATGCCACGGATCTTGCCGTTGTTCTGGGACTCTCCGGTAAAGATCCTGAATACATCCCTATAGAAGAGATCCCGGAAGTGATCAGTGAAGTAAAATCATCCAAAAAGATACAATTCGGAGGGATCTATGCCGTAGATTTCGACATGAACAGCCACATTGTTTTTCACAAGGAATTTCTACCCTTTCATGCCAACGGTATGCGCTTTACTGCCACTTATACCAATGGAAAAACCTGTTCCGAGACCTTTTATTCCATAGGCGGAGGCTTTGTCGTAAAAGAGGAGCGTATCTCTGCAAAAGAAAACCGGAAAGCCTTTAAACAATTTCCCTTCCAGGTCGAAAACGGGGCACAATTACAGGAATATTGCAACCGTGAAAACAAGACCATCTGGGAAATCGTTCTCGAAAATGAAAAATCGCTTCGCGACGAAGAGACCATAGACCGGGAATTACTCCGGATATGGAATACCATGCTCGAATGTATGTACATCGGTTGTCATACCGAGGGGACACTCCCTGGCGGGCTGCAGGTAAGACGAAGGGCTTATGATTCTTATCAGAAGCTCAAAGGAACCTTACCTTATAATACACCCCGGGAGTGGCTTGAAACCATTCGGGATACGGAAGTAAAATTCCGTCAGATCCTGAAATGGGTCAGTTGTTTTGCACTAAGTGTCAATGAAGTCAATGCTTCTCTGGGCAGAGTAGTCACTGCCCCGACTAACGGCAGTGCCGGGGTTATCCCTGCAGTACTGATGTATTATATGGTCATAGAAAATCACGATGCGGATTTTGAGGATGTCAAGCGCTTTTTACTCGTCGCCGGAGAAATAGGCAGTATCTTCAAGAAAGGAGCCACCATATCGGCCGCTATGGGCGGATGTCAGGCCGAGATCGGCGTATCGTCTGCCATGGCTGCAGCCGGGCTTACGGCATTGTCAGGTGGTTCTACGGAACAAATCCTCATGGCCGCAGAGATCGCCATGGAACACCATCTCGGCCTCACCTGCGATCCTATCGGAGGACTGGTACAGGTACCCTGTATAGAACGTAATGCCATGGGAGCGATCAAAGCTATTAATGCTGCGGAGCTTGCCATGGACTCCGACCCCAAACATGCCAAGGTCCCGCTGGACAAAGTCGTCAATACCATGTGGGAAACTGCCAAGGATATGAACTCCAAATATAAAGAAACTTCGGAAGGCGGACTTGCCGTAGGAGTATTCCTCTCCGATTGTTAACGGACTACCAACGGCCTCCGGCACCGCCTCCGCTGCTGCTTCCTCCGCCAAAACTACCACTGCTGCTGCTTCCTCCGGAAAAGCTCCCTCCCCCTGAAGAAGAGGAAGAGCTTCTTTGCTTTTTCGGGATTTCCACAGTTCCCAGGGAAAGTGTGTAATTGCAATAGACACATTTACGGATACGCTCCCCTTTTCCACTGGCCTTATAGGTTGCCGGTTTGATCGTCTTAACCTCCGGCTGTTTGAAAGTATGATAATGACATTCCGGACATTCAGAAAAGTCTTTACCTCTTATCCCCTTCCAGCCTATACCCCTGACTTCTCCGGAAATTTGGTGTTTCCAGATTTCGTAACTCTTCGATAATGCCCATTCTTCCTTTAATTGCCCCGCATCCAGCAATGCCGTCTTTTTCTTTAACTTGTCGCGATCAAGACGCTCCCAGTTACCGGAATTATCCGGAGGCAGAAAACGCTCCTGCATGGATTTTTTTCGATTACGATACTTCAGTATACTTACCAGGGCAACAGGTGCAAACAGCAGCGGAACCACCATCCGGCGATGGTATTCTTTAAGGGCCTGCAGACGGTTTTTCTCATCCCGGAAGGATTTGATAACCTGTTGCGATCCTGTAAAGTACCGGAACGTTAATATAATACTTCCGGTAAGTGCCAGGTACCAGGGCAACAAATCGACACGCAGGAGTATATCGAGGTTCATTCCCGTAAAGAGCGATATAAAGATGCTGCCAAAGAACAATCCTATCACACAACCACATCCCCCGAGAATACTGGTTAAACCGACATTTCCCGATTTCCCCTTTAAACTCTTGCCCTTTAAAACTTTTCTCCTGAGCACAAAACTACTCCACCATACAAGACCAATAAAAACGACAAGGATTAATGCCGAATCCATAAAGATCATTTTATTCTTATGGAAAAAAGATTCTTTTCGTATTTCTGCCCTCAGCTCCCCGGCTTTGGCCGGATCAAGCAGGACTTCGCGTATCACACCGGCAGCTTCCAGCATTCCCCCGTCGTAATCCCCTGCTTTGAAATACGGTACCAGGTAGCGCTCTCCGATACGCCTCAATAACGCATCGGGGAGTACGCCTTCCATACCCGAACCGGTGATAAACCTGTAGGATCTGCGGTCCGTAGCTATAAAGAGCAAAAGCCCGTTGTCATTGTCTTTTTTTCCTATTCCCCATGCTTCGAAAAGTTCAAATGCAAAACCAAAATCATCTCCTCCCGAAAAATCGCGAATAACAACCATGGCAAACTCTGCACTTGTATGGTGCTCGATATCCGAAGCTATGGCATTCAGAGAATCGACAGTAGTGCCCCCCAGGATGTAATCCGGGTTACTTACAAAATACTCCTGTCCGTTCAATTTCGGATCGGGTATGTGCTCCACATGATATTGTGCACGGCTTTTGCTGCACAGCAACACCATGAAAACCGTAATAACAAAAAATCTTTTCATCATAAAATCCGGAAAGAATTATCCAAAACGTCACCAAAATAAACCGTGTTATCCCAAAACACCTAATTTTTTAAGAAAAAAAAGAGAAAAATACCGGTTTTCCGCGAGTAGGGTTAGTACAGCGATACAAGAATTCACCCGGTACCATCTTTAGGTTAACCGTACAATTTACTACTTTTACCATAACTTTACTTTGACGAGGCATGAATTCGGTGAAGACCATAACCTGCAGCCCCTGAAAACAAATTACAGCGTCTGCGGACTTTTCTGTTTGCAAATGGCCGTTGAAGTGTGATAGCTATTAAAATAAAAAACTAAAAAATACACTCCGATATGTCTGTTGCTAAAAAAGAATACAAGAGAATTACGGTAAAATCGCTCATAGAAATGAAAGAGCACGGGGAAAAAATAAGCATGCTAACAGCTTATGATTACTCCATGGCCAAAATTGTCGACAGTGCAGGGATCGATGTCATCCTTGTCGGTGACTCTGCCAGTAATGTCATGGCAGGACATGAAACCACACTGCCTATTACGCTCGACCAGATGATTTATCATGCTTCTTCGGTAATCCGGGGTGTAAAAAGAGCCCTCGTTACGGTAGACCTCCCGTTCGGAAGCTACCAGTCCGATCCCAAAGAAGCATTGCGGTCCGCGATCCGTATTATGAAAGAAAGCGGGGCCCACGCCATAAAACTCGAGGGCGGTAAGGAAATCAAGGAGTCCGTCAAAAAAATCCTGAATGCAGGAATTCCCGTTATGGGACATCTCGGTCTCACCCCGCAGTCTATTTATAAATTCGGGTCGTATACCGTACGCGCCAAACAAGAAGAGGAAGCGGCCAAACTGAAAGAAGACGCTATATTTCTCGAGAAAATGGGATGTTTTGCCATCGTATTGGAAAAGATCCCCGCCCAACTCGCCAGCGAAGTCGCAGAGAGCGTTTCTATCCCTATTATAGGTATAGGTGCCGGAAACGGTGTAGACGGGCAAGTCCTGGTCCTGCACGACCTGCTCGGAATGACTTACGAGTTCAGTCCGCGCTTCCTCCGCCGTTACATGAATCTCTATGAAGATATGTCCAACGCCATATCGCAATATGTGGATGATGTCAAAGACGGAGATTTTCCAAACGATAGCGAACAATATTAACAGCGTATAGAATACACGGGACGCGGACTGCTCTTATACAGGCAGTAGTCTGCGTCTCCCCTTTATTTAAACATGACGAAGTTACGTTCCGATAAAAACAACCTCAGGGTTCTTTTCGAAGACAACCATATCATCGCGATCAATAAACGTCCCGGTGATATTGTACAGGGCGATAAGACCGGCGATCAGCCCCTGAGTGAGGTTGTAAAAGAATACCTCAGGGAAAAGTATAACAAACCCGGAAATGTGTATCTGGGGGTCGTACACCGGCTCGACCGCCCGACAAGCGGTATCGTGATCTTTGCAAAAACCTCGAAAGCCCTTCCGAGGCTCAATAAGATGTTTGCCGATAAAGAAACACACAAAACGTATTGGGCCGTTGTGCAGAATGCACCGCCCGAGAATGAGGAAACCCTGGAACACTGGCTGGTTCGTAACCCGAAGCAGAACAGGTCTTATGCTCACCTCAAAGAGGTTCGTGATGCCAAGAGGGCTTCTTTGACCTATCGGATCCTGAAAAAACTGCAACGCTATTACCTGCTCGAAATAGATCTTCACACAGGCAGGCATCACCAGATCCGGTCACAGCTCTCGGCCATCGGATGTCCGATCAAAGGAGATTTGAAATACGGTTTTAACCGCAGTAATAAGGATGCCAGCATTCATCTCCATGCAAGAAAATTATCGTTTGTGCATCCGGTAAAAAAAGAAGAAATAACCATTGTCGCCCCCCCGCCTTCCGAGGATAACCTCTGGCAGGGTTGCTTGTCATAAGTCCCGGGTCGCGCTGTGCGCAAACCAGGACTTGGTATTGTACATTCCACCAAGGGACAAAGCATACATAAAAAAACCGGGCACCACGGTTTTCCCAAAAGAAATAACCGTCCTGTCCGGAGTTTTTTCTGTACTAAGGTTACGGAATGCCGACAGGCCTATTCCGCTTCACTTTTGATCACCAAACGGAAGCCTTCCCCGTGAATGTTGAGGATCTCCACATCTTCATCTCTTTTGAGGTATTTACGGAGCTTGGCTATATACACATCCATACTCCTGGAGGTAAAATAGTTATCATCTCTCCATATTTTGGTAAGGGCCAGTTCTCTTGGCATAAGATCGTTTTCGTGCAAGGCCAGAAGACGTAACAATTCATTCTCCTTGGGAGAAAGTTTTATGGGTTCTTCATCCCCGTACGTCAGGAATCTCAGTTTGGAATTCAGATGGAACTTGCCGATCTGAAATTCGAACTGGTTGCTGTCTGCCGAACCTGCAGTAGCTTTTCTTTGCAGAATGGCCTTGATCTTGAACAACAATACTTCGGAATCGAAGGGTTTGTTCAGATAGTCATCTGCTCCCGCCTTATACCCTTTCAGGACATCTTCCTTCATGGTTTTGGCGGTCAGAAATATGATAGGTATATGTTCGTTCTTTTCCCTGATTTCCTTAGCCAGTGTGAATCCGTCCTTATAGGGCATCATCACATCCAGGATGCAAAGATCGAAAGTTTCCTTACGGAATTTTTCGAACCCTTCCATTCCGTTTTTTGCTAAAACCACATCAAAATTGTTTAGCGCTAAATAATCTTTAAGAACAATCCCGAAATTGGGATCGTCTTCAACCAATAAGATCTTTTTATTTACTGCTTCCATAATCTTTATATTAAAGGTAACTTTATAAAAAAGGTACTTCCTTTATCTTTTTCACTTTCTACGTAAACCACTCCCTGGTGATCCTCCACAATATTTTTGACATAAGCAAGTCCAAGCCCGTGTCCTTTGACGTTATGGATATTACCTGTGTGCTCCCTATAGAATTTTTCGAATATTCTTTTCAGTACAGCCTTACTCATTCCCATACCCTGATCCTGTACTTTGATCACGATATTATTTTTTACATTTTCGGTATACACATCTATTTTGGGTGAATCGGGGGAATATTTAATAGCGTTGTCAAGCATATTGACCAGTACGTTGGTAAAGTGAAATTCATTGGCCAGTACCATACTTTGTTCTGCACTGAAATGGGTATTGACATAACCTCCCCGGTTCTCCACCATCAGCGAAACATGCGCTATGGCTTCCTCGATGAGATCGTGCATATCCAGGGCATCCTTGGATATTTCCAACTGGTTTTTTTCGAGTTTGGATATTCGTAAGACGTTTTCGACCTGGGCATGCATCCGTTTATTTTCGTCCCGGATCATCTGCAGATACTGTCTTACCTTCTCGGTATTGTCGAGTATCTTGGGATTTTGAATAGCATCGAGTGCCAGGTTTATAGTAGCTATGGGAGTTTTAAACTCGTGAGTCATGTTATTGATAAAATCCGTCTTGATCTCCGATATCTGCTTCTGACGGATCAGTTGATGAATGGCTCCGGAATAAGCTATGATAATAATAAGGGTGAAAATGATAGATAACAATGCCATTCCCATAATACTGGAAACGAGAAACTTCTTTTTCTGGGGGAAGGTCACCAACAGGTTAAAATCTGTTTTTCCTTCTTCATCCACTAAAATCGGAACTTTATACCTGGTACTCTCACTAAGCGCAAAATCGCGCGACCTTACTTTGGTAGCAAGACCGTTACCATACACTCCGTACTCGAAATGGAGATCGATCCCGGCTTCGGTGAGTTCCCGCTGTAACAACAATTGTATTTCCTGATCGGAAACCCTTTCACTGATTGGCTTTCGCTTGGCGTAATGTTGAAAATACGTCTCGAAATGGGCTTTGTCTATGGCCGACATCCCTCCTATTTTCTCAATACGTTCGGAGGGCGTATATGTTATTTTACCATCTAAATCTACTCCTTCTTTTACAATTATAGTCCTTCGTTTACTGTTAAAGTTTTTAATGGGAATAGAATCCGATTCACTATCAAAGAACGTAGAAGATATGCCGTAATCCTCTTCTAAAACACCGTGAGAATAGATGAAGGTTTCATTATTCTCTTCATCCTTATCTATAAAAAGTATTTGCCTGAGCTCTGCTTCCTTAAATTCTCCTATACTATCGATAAGTTGCAGGAACTTATTCGAATAATCCTCTATCTCCCTCTTCTCTATCTTGTCTGCGACCGACTTGAGGACCTGCATGACACTGTTGGAAAACTGCTCCTCCTTGTCATCTACGGCAGTCTTGATCCAGTATCCCTGTACAAAAATTATACCAATCAGGGATAAGCTCATTAAAGCCACCAACAGAACAAACAACTTCTTATTCATCAAAGCAAAATTAAGGGTTTAATGTGCAGTTTGTCTTAGCTTTAACCAAACCTTAACACAATTATTTTATATTTAACGAGAAGTCTTGTTATTTATTAAATACAAGTGTAAATCCCTTACTTGCCTCCTTGTTTCCTCCAAATCGGTATTCGTTATAATGTAATCGGAAAGGCTCTTTTTTTTGTCTTCGCTCCATTGGTTACTCATACGTTCCAGTACCGCTTCCCTGCTGACGCCATCGCGTTCCATCACTCTTTCAATCCGAACTTCGGAAGGCGCCGTTACCAATATAACGGCATCGCAATCCTTATCGGCACCGCTTTCGAACAAAATAGCGGCTTCTTTGATCACATAAGGACTCTTCTGCTGGCTGCTCCATTGCAGAAAATGTGCCCTTACGGCAGGATGAATTATAGTGTTGAGCATTTGCAATTTTTCTTTGTTTCGAAAAACGATACCCGCAATATACGCATTGTCAGGCCCCGACTCCGTGTATGCCCGGGTTCCGAAAACCTCTTCGATCTTCATCCTTATCTCGGATGTCCGCATCAGTTTCTTGGCTTCGGTATCGGCGATATATACCGGGATTCCCAATGCCGAAAACATGGAGGCTACGGTAGATTTTCCGCTTCCTATTCCTCCCGTTAACCCTATAATCATTACACGACTCGTATTATTCCCATTAATTTAACTTTTTTATCTCAACTAAACAAATAAAATAAGTCTTTTGTTTATTTATTTTTATAAAGTATCCGGAACCCCATTCGGGTTTACATTTCCGAAGCAGGTTGTTTTACCAGGATCTCCACCCCGTGTCTCGACAATTCGGTCTCTTTTACGGTTTCCGGCATTTCCGAAACCTTCAATGGCAGGTAATTCACAGAATCCGTAACGGCCCGGTAGTCGCAAATGACTTTAAAATCGGAAGGTTTTAATTTGCTGATATCCCGGAGCGCTCCGGTAAATTTAATTTCTATCTCGGAAGGAAATGTTTTGACCTCTTTATCTTCCGGAACATTAATTACGAAAACAGGTACCGTAAGTTTATTTTCCGAAAAGCGTTCGACCCTCGCCTTAATGATTACATTTTTATCTTTAAACTTGAGATGCCCGAACCCGGAAGGCACGTCGAGTGCCACAGCCGAATTGATATTTTCACTGACATTCTTCATTGTCAGCTTCACGGTAAACAGTGTATCGAGTTTATTAACCTCGACATCCGGCCCGAAAACCTCTACGTTTTCCGGTTCGACAGTCAGGCTGTCATAAATACGATAGTCTTTGGCAAAAGTAATATCGGTACGCGGTATCACGGTTATGGCTTTGGTAATATTTTCTCCGAGCGAAAAGAACAGGGTGTCTCCTGCAAACCGGCGGACTTCCACATCTTCGGGAAGGGACCCGGCAAGTTGTTTTCTCAGGTCTCCGGCAAGGAGATAATACGTATCCGATGTTTTTTTTCGCAGTGCCGAAAGGTCTATATCCACATTACGGCCAAAATATTTCATACTGAGCAGGCGCATACCTTTCGCGTTGATATCGACCTTGATATTCTTTGGCGGATCGACGAGTAATTTTTCCTGCGGAACACCACTGTATTCCGGCCGCAGCGAAACCGTACTGGTATAGCGATTGGGTAGTTTTATCAAAAACCACAGCAGGCAGGATACAAAGAAAAAAAACACAAACTGTGATGGTTTTCCTCCACGGATGCTATCGGGTATTTTCCACTTACCTGGTTTCACTGTTCTTGCTATTTAAAAAAGAGTTCCGGAAATGCTTCCTCAGGCTTGGCCTGCCCTACTTTGATACGCCACGTACTCTTTATAAAACCGTATCCATACCCTAAAAATTGTACAATGACGGCAAAAACAGCTAAAACCGCGACTTTCAAATTCCTGTTTTTATAAAAAGCATCCATAAACAATACGATAAAAAACAATAGGTACATCATTATAAATACGGGAATTCCCATACCCCATAACACTAAAGAAACGATAAGACCTGCTGTAAAAGCGGCCGGGAGCCAGTATATTATTTTTTCGGTTTGCGGATGCCAGTAATTGAGAATAGGCCGGGTCATCCCGAATTTATATACCTGTTTGTAAAATTTGGTCCATGAAATTCGTCTTTTGTGGTAGACGAAAGCATTTTGGAGCAGACGTGTATCGAACCCTACTCTCCACAAACGTATGGTGAGGTCCGGATCTTCCCCGGGATGTATTTTTCCGAATCCGCCGGTTTGTGCAAAGGCTTTCCGGGATATCCCCATATTAAAACTACGGGGTTGAAATTTACCTACAGCGTTTTTCTTTCCCCGAATTCCACCAGTAGTTATGGTAGCGGTCATTGCGTAATTTATGGCTTTCTGCAAATCGGTAAAAGACGGGTGTGCCGTATCCGGACCACCGAAACAATCGACATAGTTCGTGCGGAGTTCCCGATCTACTTCACCCAGATAATGTGGTGGCAAAATACAGTCGGAATCGAGGATAATAAAATAATTCCCTTCGGCCCTTTCCATGCCGTAATTCCGGGAATCACCCGGACCTGAATTTTTCTTGGAATAATAGGAAATATGCAACCTGTCGGAAAAAGTCTTAACCACTTCTTCGGAGGGCACTGTAGAACCATCCTCTACGATAACCACTTCAAAACAAGCGTTATAATCCATCATCGTCATGCTTTCCAGCAATTCCGAAATTTCCTCCGGCCTGTTGTAAACCGGAACGATAAAAGAAAAATTCAAATGCATCTGACAAATATATAACAAAAGCAGGTACAGCAAAGAAGTTCTCTGCATTTTGCAGAAGACCACACCATACTACGACCACTTCTTCATACCTGGCCGTATCCCCTGCCATTCCTTAAAAAATGTTAAATAGTATTTTAATCTATTTAGGAATAACAACCTCATATTTTTAATTCCTATTTTTGAAAAAAAAATACTGTGATAGCCGAAATACTGATAGCTGCTTTGTGGAGCATTTCTCCATTCGGGGAAGCCAAAGTCGGAATCCCGTACGCTGTTTTTAATCATGTGAATATCTATATATCGTTCCTGGTCTGTTTTGCGGCCAATATCCTTATATTTCCCGTAATGAGATATTTTCTCGATCATTTGAATCATTATCTTCTGAAATGGAAATTCTACAAAAGGACTGCCATCAAAGTCGCAAAACGGGTTAAGATCGGAGCAGGCACAAATGTGGCCCGGTTTGGCTTTTGGGGTATCCTGATCTTTGTGATGTTACCCGTTCCCGGCACCGGGGTATATGCAGGTACTATTGCTTCCTACTTGTTCCGTATGCCCTACCGGCAGGCCTTCCTGGCCAATGCCATAGGAATTTTTCTGTCCTGTGCCATTATCTGGGGAATGACCATAGCCACATACCACGGCACCCGGTAATATTCCGTTTGTATCTTGAGCAGGATATAAAAGCGAAAATCTGTAGTTTTTCCGGGTTACGGCTCATTCTTAAAAAATGCCGGGGCCAGAAAACCGTGAAGCAGTATCGAACAAAATACGATAAGAACAACGATGCTGTACAATTCATTCTTGAATGCTACGGGGCCATCCAGATATACAAAAGCCCAGGACAGGTAAAAAAGAGAACCTATACCGCGAATACCGAAAAAACTGATCGTAAAACGATCCTTAAAAGACATAGGAGTACCTGTAAGGGCTATCAAACCACAGAGCGGTCTTATGATAATGAGAATGCCCAGAGCTACCAGTACGGTCATCCAGGAGATTTCTTCGAATATTCCGTTGAGTACGGAACCGGCAAACAGCACGATCCACAACACCAGCAAAAGCCGCTCGATTTCATCGATAAAACTGTGCAGCTTTTTTTTATAACCGTCCTCAAGCCGGTATGAATTTCGCAGGGTCAGGCTCGTTACAAAAACTGCGAGAAAGCCATAACCATGTAGTAATTCGGTAACGCTGTATACGGCAATAGCAAGGGAAAAGGCCAATAACCCGTCCCACGTATTGATATTCCAGGTTTTCTTCAGATAGTGCTGTAGTTTGGTTACAGCGTAGCCTGTTACAAAACCGCAAACCACCCCGATAACCGTTTTCAGAAGGAGTTTATCGAGTATAAACTCCATCCATTCAAAACCTTCCGTTCCATCGTTCTGTATGAGCAAAACACCCAGATAGGTAAACGGAAAGGCAAGGCCGTCATTGATTCCCGCTTCGGAAGTCAGTGCAAATTCGGGCAGGTTCTTCTCACTTTTGTCTTTATCCACATACGTGTCTTTCAACTGAACTTCCGAGGCCAGTACAGGGTCGGTAGGCGCCATTACCGCCGCCAGAAGAACAGCAAATGGTATCGATAATGCAAAATATGTTATTCCGAGGAAAAAAATGGACAGCATGGTCAGGGGCATGGCCACAGCAACGAGGCGAAAGGGAATTTTCCAATGTTTCCGCGCATAAGCAATATCGATCTTGAAACCTGCTGTCATAATGGAAACCACTACGATGATCTCAGACAAAAACATAATCTCATCATCGTGCCAGAAGGGGGATGGCCATTCAAAAGGCACTCCTATGCCGTATATAACAACCCCAAATCCCAGCAGGAATATAGGGTAGCTGATCTTTATCTTTTTGGAGAGCGACGGAAGCCATGCCATCAATAGGACACAGATACTAATTGCTGCGAGAATTCCCAGTTGTTCTTTCAAATGACAGATTTAGGATGTTTTTGTTCTTATGCCCAAGATAGAAAATAAAAAACAATCTCAAAAGCCCGCTCCCCGACCAGCCCTCTTCCCGGGAAGGTGTATTCCCTAAAAAAACAAAACCCGGAACACCCCCAAATCTAAGGCGCAATGTCGTTTAGATCAGGAGTTCCGGGAATGGAACATAAAACATCTTTATCTATACTTCAACCGGCAGGGAGAGCAAGGGTACATGGCTTCCCGAAGCCATCATCCGCGTTTTGCTGCGGTGTACGAGAGACTTCCAGAAACCGTATTTATAAGGCACCATAATCAGTACGTCCGTTTTGGTTGATGCCATCTCTTCCCGAATCGCTTCAAGTATCTTCTTAGATTCTATATTTTTATAGTAATGTGTAATATCTTTCAGTTCGTCATCGATCATTGCCGTTGGCGGGGCAGCTTTTTGAAGTTCTTCTATCTTGTTGCTCACATGGAATACTTCCACAATGGCCGCAAAGTCGGAAGCAAAGGCATGTACCTTCTCAAAAACACTTTTCTGAACGCCTTTCACGATATCACAGGCAAACATCATATGATAAATACCTTTATACCGTGCTCCCTCCGGAATAGCAAGTATTGGGGTATTCAGGTGATGGATCGCCGTTGTTGTGGTATTTCCCATCAGGTCCTGCTCGACGGACTTTTCTGCCATTCCCATAACCAGCAGGTCTGCCCCGTACTGCCCGATACAGTATTTCACTTCTTCATAAAAATCGCCGGAAGCCAGATGCGTTTCCACTTCAACAGCATACGTGGCCTTTACATTGACTTTAAGCATATCCAGCTCTTTGTTTTTTGCCTCGATGAGCATTTGTATGGTATCGTCCGAAAGTCTTGCATTCAAGGCATGGATCGATATGTTATACAGGCTAAACAACACCAGTCTATAACTATGCTCAGCTGCCATTTTTGCAGCATATACCAGCGCATTTTCTGCTTCAACCGAGAAATCTGTGGCTACTACAATAGTTTTCATTTGTAATTTTTTAATTGTTCTTAAAGGTTTTTGATATGCCCTCTTTTACTGAGGCCATCCTAAATTGCTGAGACAAATATAGAACTGCCGGACGGGCAGGGACATGATATTTATCAGGATCACAAACTTTAAGAAACAAAAGAGAAGTTATGAAGACTATGTACCGTACAGCGCAGAAAGAGGTCTCCCGTAAGGACACCTATCTTAAACATAAAACGTAAATACCTTTGTTTGCGCCAGATATTTACACGTGAAGTACCGGCTTACCCAAAAACATACAATCGAATGATTTTAATTTTTTTAAATAAAAATCATCACCTTTATTTTTCACAAATAATAGTCCAGAATTTCTGGGAGGGTTTACCGGGTATGGGATTTTCTGGCTCGCTGATCTCCTGCATTCCGACCAGGCCGTAAGCGGTAAATTCTTTAGAAATCACAGCACTGTCATAGAAAAACAGTTCTACTCCATGATTGCTGCGAAACCTGTTTTCGGATAATAGTATTCCCTTTCCATAACGGGCATCGTTTACCGATAAAGTGACAAATACCATGATCCCCCCGGGTTGTAGCTGCTCATAACAATCGCGAATAAATTTTAGCCTGTCCTCATCGCTGAGCAGATGGACCAGAGCATAGCAGAAGATACCGTCATACATCTCCTCATCAAAAGGCATGTCGCTTACCGGGCCGTGAAACACGTTCACATCATGACCGCAATATTCACCGGCCATTGCTATGGCTGTCTTTGAGATCTCTATCCCGGTAACATCAAAACCCTGTTCTGTAAAAACCCTGGCGTTTCTGCCGTATCCGAATCCCGGAATAAGGATGTTTTTAAGGTCGTGCTCCCGGAAAAGTTTTACGATATTCTTAGTCACATCTGCCGGTTCTTCACCCCACATGGCCTTATTGTTCCGAAAACTCAATTCCCAAAATTCTGTCATACTCCTATTTTATAATGGCCTCTGATGAAAATGACGCCTTATTTAAAATTTAAATATCCGGATATATTTCAGCACTCCGTGTACTACAGACCGGGCTTTTTCATCAGTGGCCGGATAAGTATAATGAAGTTCGAGGTATTGGTGGTTTTTCAGATAGGTCACGGCCACTCCTTTAACCTGGTCTCTCTCCTGCTTTTCTTTGTAAAACACTTTAGTAAGCCCGTATGTATAACCGGACTGATCTTTTCGTTCTTCATTAAATACCGTTTCCTCTTTATCGGTATCTTTTCTGACCGTGTACAGCACCACTTTTCCTTCGGACGATTTGTATTCAAAAGAATAATCGCCGTCAAATGCTCCCTCTGAGGCCTTCAGCGGGGTGTCTTTTAATTTCAACTCCACTTCTTCCATTGCCGTCTTCGGGCTCAGGTAAATACCCCGGAAAGGATTTTTCCAGAAAGTTTCCTCGGTCCCCGTCCTTACAAGGTCCGTAACCGCAGCCTGCTCCCACTCCGGTATGTCCAGCTTCATTTTCGTATTTACTTCCTTGAGCTTATTCAATGCCCCGAGCGTATCACGATCCTGTAAGGGAACAGCAACCTCAAAGAGTAGTTTACCTCCCTGATAAAAACCTAAAAGATAACTTTTTCCCGAGGTATGTGCCCAGTACAATGCGGTCTTATATCTCTTGTGTCCGGCTTTTACGGCAGTTTCCTCAAGACTGGCATGATATGATGATAACACGGCATTGGAACCTCCGAACATCGGGTTTCCCGTTTCACTGTAGGAATCCCGTAAAAAAACCTCCTCGTCTTCGTATAATAATGCAGCGGTAACAAACAGGTCTCCCCATTTCGGGTCCTGGTACAATACCGTTTCTTCCTGGTATACCGGGGAGTTTTCGGTATAACTGGCGGGCAGCTCATCTACGGTATTATTGTATTTTCCTTTAAAGGGAAACACCTCATCGGCATTGGTAAAGACCATCCTGTTCGCATCGGTCTGCGCAAGCTCGTTAGAAAAAGGTGCGGTTCGTAACCACTGTTTTACGTTTTTCCCGGTGAGTGCGGCCGTCTGCTCATCCCAGGTAAATTCTCTTTCTTTTCCGGAACAGGCGAAAAGCAATAATGCTCCGATGATTCCGGGTATAAACCTCCGATATGACATGTTCATAGTACGTTAAACGTAATTAGTATACTGAGCTTTCAAAGTTAATATTTTACGATCAAATCATGTTACCGATTATCCGGTATATTCCTGACATATCAAACCCGGAAAAGTATCGGACTACAAACAGCTGAATACAGCTTTTACCGCTTTCCTCTCCGGGTTTGATTGTAACTCTCCATCCGTTATCCGCTGTTTCGGTCAGGGGCAGATACGGTTGGTATTTTCAGCGTTTACGCTATCCACACCGATTTTATATTGACAAATTCGCGAATCCCGTAACCGGAGAGCTCCCTGCCATAACCGCTGTTTTTGATTCCCCCGAAAGGCAATCTCGGGTCGGAAACCACGAGTTTATTGACAAAACTACTTCCCGCTTCGAGTTGCAATGCTATTTTTTCACCGCGTTCCCTGTTTCCTGTCATCACCCCGGAACCCAGACCAAATTGTGAGGTATTGGCCAGTTTTACGGCATGATCTTCATCATCGGCACGGATTACCGAAGCTACGGGACCAAAGAGCTCATTGTCAAACGCCTCCATTCCCGGTTCTACTTCGGCCAGAATTGTGGCCGGATAATAGGCGCCTTTCCCTTCGGGAACCGCTCCTCCTATAACGAGTCGCGCTCCCTGTGTTATACTTTTTTTCACCTGCTCATGTATTTCGTCTCTCAGATCCACTCTCGCCATCGGACCGTAATACGTGGATTCGTCCATAGGGTCTCCCATTTTTGCTGCCTTCATCTTTTTAGTGAAAAGATCGAGAAATTTATCATAAATGCCATTCAGAACCACAAAGCGTTTGGCCGCAATACAGGTCTGCCCGTTATTTTGCAACCTTCCGAAGGTAGCCAGGTCCGTAGCTTCTTCGAGATCGACATCGTCCAGGACGATGTAAGCATCACTCCCCCCGAGTTCCATAACGGTTTTTTTCAGGCTGGCTCCTGCAATGGAAGCCACGGAGCGCCCTGCGGGATCACTCCCGGTTAGGGTCACCGCCACTACGTCCGGGTGTTCAATAACTTCTTTTACATCTCCCGAGCTTACATTCAGATTGGTAAAGATCCCCTCGGGAAATCCGGCTTTGCGAAAGGCATCCTCCAGGGCAAAAGCGCATCCCTGTACATTCGAAGCATGCTTGAGTACCCCGGTATTTCCCGCCATAAGTGCAGGGGCCGCAAAACGTATCACCTGGTAAAAGGGAAAGTTCCAGGGCATCACCGCCAGGATTACACCCATAGGCTGAAAAGCCACATAGCTTTTCTCTGCTTCTGTTTCTACAGCTTCTTCACTCAGGAACCCTTCGGCATGTTCGGCATAGTAACGGCATATTTTAGCGCATTTCTCGATTTCTTTCCTGGACTGTTCTATGATTTTTCCCATTTCGCGTGTAGCCAGCCTGGCCAACGTTTCTTTATGGGTCTCAAACTCATCGGCCAGTTTGTTCATGAGTTCCGAGCGCTCTGCGAAGCTTGTCTTCTTCCAGGACCGGTATGCCTTTCCGGCCTGTTTTACCTTTTCGGAAGCCTCTGAGGCCGATATCCGATCGTATTCTTCTATTTTCTCTCCTGTTGCAGGATTAATGATTTTTGCACTTGCCATAATCGTTGTCTATTTTTTGAATTTGCTGGAATATTCTTTAATCAATACATTCAATATTTCGTGGTTCAGGGAATAATCCACTGCAAGGTCTATAAGCTGTATTCCCTTTCCGTTCAACGCCTCTTCCAGGTTTTCCTGAAATTCCTTTACCGAGGACGGGCGGTATCCTTTTCCTCCGAAACTTTCGGCATACTTTACAAAATCCGGATTTCTGTAATGGAGCCCAAATCTTGAGAACCCTTCATCCTGCTGCTTCCATTCGATCATTCCGTAGGCACTGTCATTGAGTACAATAACTACGAGATCCAGTTTCAGGCGCGCGGCGGTTTCGAGTTCCTGGGAATTCATCATAAATCCTCCGTCCCCGTTTATCGAAATCACTTTTTTATCCGGGTTCAGCTCTTTGGCCATCATAGCCGAAGGTAAACCAGCCCCCATTGTAGCAAGGGCATTATCGAGAATAAGGCTGTTTTGTATATAGGCGGGGTAATTCCGGGAAAACCATATTTTATACATCCCGTTATCCAGGGTAATAATTCCGTCATCGGGCAAAATGTTCCTTACAATTTTAACCACACGTTGCGGGAGTACCGGAAAACGATCGTCCTTTTCGTATTTGGCCAGGTGTTCGGATACATTCTCTTTGATCTTCAGGAAAAAATCCGGTTCCCAGCTCCTTGCAAAAGGTTCGAGGGCTTCGGTGAGTTGTAAGATGCTGTTAGCGATGTCCCCGATAACATTGAGTTGCGGGAAATAAACCTCATCGATCTCCGCAGGAAAAAAGTTGACATGGATAACTTTACGCCGGTCGCCCGCATGCATAAAAAAAGGAGGTTTCTCAATGGTATCATGGCCTACGTTGATAATCAGGTCGGACCCACTGATCGCCTCGTGAAGAAAATCGTAATCCGAAAGGGCCGCCGTACCCAGGTAAAGCGGGTGGCGTTCGTCTATGATTCCCTTGCCCATCTGGGTATTGAAAAACGGAATCCCGATCGTATCCACAAACCTGGTCAGGGCTATACTGGCCCTCTTCCTGTTGGCTCCTGCTCCTATAAGCAGGATCGGTTTTGTTGCGTTCTTCACCATTTTTACAGCCTCTGCTATCGTTTCTTTCCCTGCATAGGGCATTTTAAAATCAACGACATCAAAGAGGCGTGGATTTTCCACATCTTCCCTGGCAATATCCTCGGGCAATTCGATATGCACGGCGCCCGGACGCTCTTCCTGCGCCAAGCGAAAGGCTTCCCTGATCACCGAAGGAATATTGGAGCTATGGGTCACCTGCTTTGTAAATTTCGTAAGCGGGTGCATCATCTTAACGATGTCGAGGATCTGGAACTTTCCCTGTTTACTTTTTTTAATCGGTTTTTGCCCGGTAAGTATCACCAATGGCATGGCCCCCAATTGCGCATAGGCAGCCGGTGTTACCAGATTGGTGGCCCCGGGACCCAGCGTGGCGAGACAGACCCCGGGTTTACCGGTAAGGCGTCCGTACGTAGCGGCCATAAACCCGGCACCCTGCTCGTGACGGGTGAGGATAAATTTAATTTTCCCGGACTTCCGGACCGATTCGAGGAAATCGATGTTCTCTTCACCGGGGAGACCGAAAATATATTCGACACCTTCATTTTCCAGGGCTTTTACAAATACATCTGATGCTTTCATATGTTATAATTTACATAAACTTCCCATAAGTTCGATACCTTATTATGTTTCAGGATTACGTTGATAAAAGAGAAGTTTCTGACAAACTTTAAAGTTAATGATTTTTGAGCGAACTACCCAGGCCGGGCCGAAGGTTTCCGAAGCGATGCAAATCAGGCAGACAGATGGTTATACACCACATGTACAAAGTGTTTACAGACAATCGTCTATCCAAATAACTTATATCGCAACAGTGCCCCGCCCGCCATCAGCACTCTTTAAACGGCAACAGCATGTAAAAAGGAAGTAAAAAGAATGACCTCAGGCCGGCTTACCCGGAATAACTATACTGCCCGTGATCGCAGCCGGGCTGAAAAATCCGGGAGACTACTATTGAAGGGATACCCCCCGGATTTTATAAAACCTGACCTCAGCCCTGACGCCGCTGCCCTTACCGGCAGAAGAAAGGCAACAGCTCCCGGTAGATCACCGTTTCGAACCTTCCGGGTGTATATACTTTGGTCATAAGGTAATCTCCAACGAACTGATACGTTCGTTTTCGATGGCCAGCTTGTATGACAAGATCACAGGGCTGCCTTGAAAATTACCGGAAATTTCAGCTTTCAACACACTCACCGGTTCTCCCTGCTGAAAACTGACGGGTTTCATGACTACATTGTACTTTTCGCTGGCTTCGGCTATCCAGTTCCGGATGGCGGTTTGACCGGTATAAGTCTTTCCTTCATCGATCACAACAGCAGTCTCGGAAAAACATCCGGCATAAGATATACTGTCCTGACTGTTTTGTGCACTGACCAGGTTTTCGATAATTTCAGGGATTTGCATATTTCAGATGATATATATTATTAAATCGTAGGGATGGTTCCGCCATCTATGACAAATTCGGTTCCCGTCAGGTAATTGGCTTCCGGAGATACCAGAAAACCTACGAGCGCCGCTACTTCTTCCGGTTGTGCCGGCCGGCCTGCCGGTATTCCTCCGAGGGCTTTCATAATGCTTTCTTTTGCCTGTTCTATGGTCGTATCCGTGCTTTTGGCTATACGCTCCGCCATTCTTCCGGCGGAGTCGGTATATATCCATCCCGGAGAAACGGTCAGTACCCGTACGCCCTCGGGGGATACTTCATTGGAAAGGCTTTTACTGTAATTCAATAAACCGGCCTTGGCAGCAGCATAGGGCAATGTACTGTCGTACAAAGGCAACCGTGCCTGTATAGACGCTATGTGTATGATCACCCCGTTTTTACGGGCGATCATCTGCGGCAAAAACCCGCGATCCAGACGAACGGGGGCGAGTAAATTGGTCCGTAACGTATGCTCCCAGTCCTCATCCGTTAACACCCGATATCCTCCCCCGGGAGTCTCGGAACTTCCCATATTGTTCACAAGAATATCCAGCCTGCCAAATCTGGAGAGTACCTCTCCGACAACATAACGGGTACCCTCGGAAGTACTGAGATCTGCCGCAATAAAACACATAGTATCTATGGGTTGCTGCGGAGCATTCCTCGCCGTGATAATAACTGTTGCTCCTGCCTGCAAAAGTCTGCGGGCAACAGCACTCCCGGTCCCTTTTGTTCCCCCGGTTACCAAAGCTATCTTCCCGGATAACCCGGTATCGGGGTTCGATGATTGTTTCATGGTTATTGTTTTGAGCAAAATTGCGCAGTATCTCCCGTATAGTCAAGTACGGATCACCGAATACCATAGTGATAATTTTATCCCTGTTGATTATCCCGCGACATTGTTTTAATTTTGTGCTATGCACGAGAGAAAAATCCCCCTGAACCTGAATTGCGGCCTGGACCTCACGGGCGAAGTATTATACGGAAAGTGGAAAATACGGCTGCTTTGGTTTATTCATGAAGGTTACCGACGGCCAAGTGAGCTGCAACGGAAAATACCTAATGCCTCCAGAAGAGTGCTCACAGCCCAGTTGGGAGAATTGCGCGACCACGAACTTGTTGGCAGGAAAGTTCATCCTGTGGTTCCTCCGAAGACAGAATATTTCCTGACCGACCTGGGGCAAAGCCTGATCCCGGTTATTTCGGCACTTGGGCAGTGGGGCGATGAACACGAAGAAAAGCTACGCACCGCGATCTTAAAACGACAAAACACCCCGAAACCGTAAACTTCACCCCTCCCCGGTGAAAGCGATCTGCTATGCGGTTATGGAGTATATGCCGGTACCTTCTACCGGGGTTCAGCGTTCTTTATTGATTTCCTTCATGATCTCTCCGAATAGCGTGATGGATTTCAGCCGGGCATCGATATCAAACATATTGGAATTAATGATCAGCTCGTTTGCATGGGTTTCGTCCAGGAACTGCAGTACCTGCGCTTTTACGGATTCCTTACTTCCGATAAACGTATATTTGGTCATTTGCTCAACCCTCGGATGCTTCATTATGCTTCTTAGCTCCGTATCCATTTCCGTAGGTTCGTCTATATATTCCGTAGATGTCCCGGTAAGGATATTGATAACTAATCTCAAATGAGAGGTGTATAAGCTTTCCGCCTCACGGTCAGTATCCGCAATAAAAACATTAATACCGGCAATGACATAAGGTTTTTGCAGGGTTTCGGACGGCTGAAATTCATCCCGGTAGATTTGCAACGCACTGTGCAGTTGGGCAGTAGCAAAGTGACTTGCAAAAGCGTATGGCAATCCTTTCGCTGCTGCCAGGTGAGCACTGCTGGTACTGGAACCGAGAATAAAAATGGGTACATCCACCCCTTCGGCCTGGGTGACCCGCACTTTTGCCACCTTGTTTTCTATCGAAAAATAGGTCTGAATAGTTTCTATATCCGCCGGAAACGAATGCGATGCCTGTATAAACCCGGGTTTTATGGCGTATGCCGTGTCCTGATCCGTACCGGGAGCTCTTCCCAGCCCGAGATCGATACGGCCCGGAAATAAATTGCCCAGGGTACCGAATTGTTCTGCGATGATAAACGGCGAATGGTTGGGCAGCATAATCCCACCCGATCCCACACGCAGCGTGGAAGTAGCCTGTGCTATATGACCGATCAGGATCTGGGGTGCACTGCTTGCAATTGCCGGCATGTTGTGATGCTCCGCAAACCACATCCGCTTATACCCGGATGCCTCTGCCACCTGTGCAAGTGCCACGGCATTGTTATAGGTTTGATGAATCGTATTTCCTTTGGCTATGGTAGCCAGTTCCAATATCGAATAAGCTGTCTTCTTTGCATCCATATATTTATATATATCTATATTTTGTTTAAATAAAAAACTATAATTTCCGCAACGCTTCCAGATACTGTTCCATGACCTTCTTATTCAGGGAATAATAATAAAAACGTCCTTCTTTTTGCGGTTCTATCAATTCTGCTTCCACGAGTTTTTTAATGTGATGGCTTACGGAAGGCTGAGAAATGTTCAGCAACGATATGACCGTACTACATTCCAGCCTTTCTTCGCTGGACTGTATAGCGCTCAAAATCTTCAGACGATTGATGTCGCTAAGGGCTTTGGATATTTTCTCTATATTACGTAAGGTCAAAATCTGTACTGCATATATTGATACATGCAAATGTATGAATTTTTATTTACCCGGATTCAGAAAAACGCAAAGCAAAGAACCCTTTGATGACTTTTATAATGAATACTTCCGGCCCGAACAAAAACCGGAAAAATTTCCGGAACATTGATTGCCCTGAATATATGAAATAATCAACATGTATGATGCGGATCTTATCAGTGAACGGTCTCCGTTCCATTAAAATACCCCCGAACTATTCCGGCGATTGTTCTGCTTACCTCCGTTGGTGAATTGCAGCTGCAATTGGTCAATCCGATGACATAAATATCTTCATCCGGCAGATAAACCCCCATGGATTTATATCCGAAGATGGAACCTCCATGTTCGAAACTACGTACACCGTTCAATACATTGATATGCCAACCATATCCATAGCCTGTAAGTTTTCCATTGTTTAAGCTATGATCCGTAAATACCTTTTTCGTTAATCTTCTGCTTAACAGTGTATACTTTTTTACAGCTTCCTGCCATTTTAACATATCATCTACTGTAGACATTAAGGCTCCTGCGGAAAATGGTATTGAAAAACTTATATACCTGTTATTGACATAATGATCTCCTTCTTCGCTATATCCCGAAGCTCTGTTCCGGATAATTTTTTGATGACTGGCATAATAAGAATTATGCATTCCCAATCTCTCGAAGATATTATGCGCTACAAAATCCTGATACTCCTTCCCGGAAACTACCTCAATAATATAGCCAAGCAACATGTAACCCGCGTTACAATACTCATACCGCTCTCCCGGTGGGAAATCCACAGGTTCATTTTTGAAAAAGTTAATTAACTCCTCCGAACTCAATTCCTCCTTGGCAATGGCAGTAAGTCCTTTTATCCTTGTAAAATCCTTGATTCCGGAGGTATGTGTAAGCAAATGGTGTATGGTTATTTGTTCGCCGTTCGGATAATCCGGAACATAAGAACTAACCGTATCGTCCAACTCAAGTTTCCCGTTATCAACCAGCATCAGCACAGAGATAGCGGTAAACTGCTTGGTGATGGAACCTAACTCAAATACATTATCGGTCTTCATAGGTGTTCCCAGTTCTATATCAGAAAGGCCAAAAGCTTTATTATAAATGGTTTTACCATTTCTGGAAACCAGGAACACTCCTCCCGGTGCATGGGCCTTATATTTTTCATTCAGCACACTATCTATTTTCAATTCCAGCGATTGTCCGGTAACCGATAACTGAAAAATCAAAATCACTATCAATACCAATACTACCTTCTTCCTCATTTCACTCCTGTTTTTATAATTACATACTCTTAGACTATTCGCAAAAGATGTCGGTTACAAAATAATGAGGTGAATTTTAGTGTATTGCTTAAGAGAGGTTAACCGCCGGTGCACGGAAAAGGCACAAAAATATGTTTTTTGTCGCTCCGGGGTTTTGTTTATCGAAACTCTATATCCTGCCAAATTGCAATATTGTCAACAGATCATCCGGTATTCATTTTTAATTTTTTACCCCAAAAATTCCATATCCCCAGCCGAGAGCTCCAGGTGTAAAGCCTGGCTGTTTTCCTTAAAATGTTTCAGCTTTGAAGTTCCGGGAATGGGCAGGATCAAAGGGTTGACATGTAACAGCCAGGCGAGATTGATCTGTGCCGGTGTAGTCTTATATTTTGCTGCGATGACGGAGATTTTATTCCGGCTTTCGGACAAAGAACTTTGCAGGGAGAAAAAAGGGATCATCGGGATGCTGTGCTTTACACAAATATCCATAACTTCCTGCAGCCCCCTGACTTCCTGTCCGTATAGATTAAAGCTCGTGCGCTGTGCGTAGCCGAAAGCATTTTCCACACTGGCTACATCGCCCATCCCGAGGACCGTATTTAATTCTTCCGCATTGACATTGCTCAATCCTACATGCAGAATCTTTCCTTCCTTCTGCATTTCGAACATCGCATGCACAGATTCTTCAAAAGGTGTATCGGTTCCGGGCATTACACGGAAATGTACCAATTGAATCCGGTCCTTTTTTAAAGTCCTTAAATTATTTTCGATACTGGTTCTAAGGTTTTCCGGCCTGTCATAGACTTGCCAGCTTTTGTCTTTCCCTCTCTTTGCCCCTACTTTGGTACAGATGACCAGGTCTTCCGCGTACGGGTACAAGGCCTCGGCAATGAGCCTGTTCGTAACATCTTCTCCATAATAATCGGCCGTGTCCAGAAAGTTGATACCGCTTTCGGAAGCTGTTCTTAAAATCTGCAGCGCTTCTGTCCTGTTTGTGGGCTCTCCCCAGACATGTTCTCCGGGAAGCTGCATCGTTCCGTAGCCCAATCGGTTTACCGTTAAAGGATGTGTGGTGTTGGCTCCGATCGTGATTGTCTTTTTAATAGTCATTTTATTTTCATTTGAATTAACAACACAAAAGTGCATGAAGTCCCATGAAAATCATTTACCATTTGATAAAAAAGCCTCAGTGTACATTTTTTCTGATCCTGCTCAGCGATTGTTGCGTAATCCCAAGATAGGAAGCTATATAGGAAAGCGGGACACGGTTGACAAGGGCCGGGAATTTTTCCAGAAAAGTGAGGTAACGCGTCGTAGCATCTTCCGATACCAGGGCACTTCTCCTGTCGACTTTCTCCATCAACGCCGATTGAAATATCTTATTTATCATACTATCCCAGCCCGGAATAGTTTCGGAAAGCTCCTTCCACTGCTCTTTTGAAAATACGAGAAGTCTACAGTCGGTAATGGCCTGTACATATTCTGTAAACTGCTCGTCCTGGTATGGATTTGCCACCATGTGGTTTTCATCTACGAAATATTTAGTGACCTCATCTCCCTTATCGTTATAATAACAAATCCGAAAAACGCCTTCCAGAACAAATACTACCTGGTTGAATACTTTACCGGCTTCTGCGAGATAGGCATCCTTGAGGAGTTCGGTTTCCATGGCTCTTTCCGAAATCAACTTTATTTCCCGATGGTTTAAGGTCCCGAATTGCAATAGGTACGCTATTAGTTTCTCCATAAGATAAAAATGGTCTTTATCGCTTATTATTCATATATCCCCGGTACATTTTTACGACCTTAGCCCGTATTTTACGATCCGGTCGGGGCCGTCTACATTTCAAAACTGCCCTATTGCAATTTTTTATGGCGTTCTCCCCACTGCTCCATCTGTCGTATAACAGGTCCTAATTCATAACCTATTTTTGTCAGTTCGTATTCTACACGGGGAGGAACTTCTGCATACACCGTCCGGGTAATTATCTTATTTTTCTCGAGTTTTCGCAATTGCAGGGTCAGCATACGCTCGGTAATATTCGGAATGGCTTTTTTGAGTTCCCCGAAACGCATTTTACCCTTTAACAGCCATGAACAAATAACCAATGCCCATTGCCCGCCGATAATATTTGCTGCATAGACCTCCGAACATTCTTCTCCCAGAATTTTCTTATTCTCGAAATTGGTCGAAGTTTCCTTTACCTTACTCATTACTTACCTTTTTTATAGTACCATACAATAGGTTGCTAATATACACAACAGCCTGTTATATCTTAACTTTGTACAAATACGTCATAAAGATACAAGGCTAATTTTATAAAAAAGGACAACATGAACAACAAAACCATATTATCGGAGGCCAATAAAGCTGTTGCACAAGGAGATTACGAAACTTTTCTGACCTATTGTACCGAAGATACCCGGTGGGTTTTTGTAGGGGATCGGATCGTGGAAGGAAAGGCAGCCTTAAGACAATATATGAATGAAGTTTACCATGAGCCCCCGGTATTTTCTGTAGATACCCTTATTGAAGATGGCGATTATGTAACGGCTACAGGCGAAATAAGCCTGAAGGATGCCAACGGTAATGAAGAACATTTTGACTACTGCGACAACTGGCGGTTCGAAAACGGAAAAATGGCAGCATTAAAAGCTTTTGTGATCAAGAAATAACAGGCTTATCTTTTTTGCGTTCCCAAAGCTGTTTTCGGGTAATGTATCTCACGTAATACAGTTCTCTCTACACTTTTTCCAATGACATGCCATGTGTGGGGTAATGCAAGACTCAGCCTTGAAGCAGATCTCTTTTCACATATCAGATAATGAACACATTACATTTAAAAACATTTAATATACAGGGGCTTCCTCCAGGTACTTGGTAGCCAGAAAGGTTGTTGGTTAATTCCCGGTATTTTTTGAGCGGCTCAACTTATCTTATTATTTTTAGATATACATTCGGGGAATATGTTATCGAGAAAAGCAAAATATGCTATTAAAGTTTTGATCTATATCAATGAACATCCGGATCTGGTTCCGGTGTCTGCCAAAGAAATTTCAGAAGCTGAAAAAATAGCCTATAAGTTTCTGAAGGCGATTATGAATACCCTGAAGCAAAACAGGGTTGTTACCAGCAGGCGCGGCCCCAAGGGCGGGTACAGCTTTGTCGGGAACCCGAAAGATGTTACAGTCGCTTCGATTATGCGTATTATTGACGGGCCCATTGCACTGACTACCTGTACCTCTGAAAACTTCTACGAGACCTGCGAGGAATGCATTGACGAAAAAACATGCAGGGTACGGGGTATTTTCCTCAAAATCAGGGAGTCCATGCTTCCTGTCCTGCAAAGATCCATTATGGAGATGTAAAGTATAGAAATTATCCGAAAAAGAGGCTGCCGGTTTGAGCTCCGGCAACCTCTTGCAGCACACTTTCCATAAAGAAGTCCTAACCAATCCTTTTGTTTTCCATACCCTATATCCTGCTATCAGCGAACCCCGACCGGTTTTTAGAAGGAAAAACCTGGAAGAATGTCTTTTTGACAAAATACCGGCGTCCCGGACAACAACAAGAAATACACCATGAATTAAGTGTTTATGATTTTACCCGGACGCGGAAACCCGAGACTGTCCAGGGTCTGCTCTACAATCCGAAGTCTGTCGTTCGGACTAAAGGTCTTATAGCTTTCATAAAGAAATTCAGGATCCGACCCCGTAGGAATGCACAACTGTACAATGGTATACTCCCTGCTGTTGAACAGCGAAACCCCTGTATCTGACCCATCGTATTTCCGGGACTTTGCTACCCTGTTTCCGATATGGACTCCTTCATTCACTACAATAACCGGGGCACTACCAACAGGCTGTCCAAGGGTTTCCACAGTCACAGGAATACTGATAAAGGCCACACCGCTTTCTGTCTGAAAATCGGAAATTTCCACCAGGTCCGTTTTAAAAATCTGTTTAACTGCTCCCATAATGCTATATTTTTGAATTGATTGAATACTATATTTTATATTCTAAACACAATACCTTACTATTCCGCCGGGTAAATAGCCAAAACTCTTGTTTAACCGGTAACTCACATCCAACTTCTTAACAGCAGCTATATATGCCCCCTTTCTCAATGAAACCTGGTACTTCTCGCTGTTCTGCCATACCTTTTCAAAGGCTGAACGGATCTTCTCGTCATGGCGGTAATGAATCTCTTCTTCCAGCCAGCGTTTACCCAGACGGTTCTGGACCCATTCGTAATATGAGACAATAGCCCCTCCTGCCCCGGCGAGAATATCGGGGACCACGACTATCTCCTTTTCGCCCAGTATGGCATCTGCTCCGGGAACAAGCGGACCATTGGCCGCCTCCACTACCACCTTCGCACTAATATCACGGGCTATGGTTTCGGTAACAGTACTCTCCCTGGCCGCCGGAATAACGACATCCACCGGTATCCTGAACAGCTCGCTATGGTCAATCTCCTGCGCCCCCGGAAAGCCGGACAATGTTTCATGTTGACGAACATGCTCCAAAGCATTGTCTATATCTATACCATCCTCGTGATAGTAAGCCGCGGACAGATCTGAGATCCCCAGTATCCTCACCCCCTGGTCCCGCAGCCATAAAGCAGTATGCTTTCCTACGTTTCCGAATCCCTGGATAACGGCAGTGGCCCCTTCGGGTTCGATACCCAACCTTTTAAAAACTTCGAGCACCGTAATCATCACCCCCCTTCCCGTAGCAGACTTTCTTCCTCTGGAACCTCCGAGAATAACAGGTTTTCCCGTTATCACTCCCAACGCACTATTCCCGGTGATCTTATTGTATTCATCCAGTATCCACGCCATTTCCCGTTCTCCCGTTCCCATTTCAGGTGAAGGTATATCGGTTTCTACCCCGAATACCTGGCTCATCGCAGCTGCATATCCCCTGGAAAGCTGTTCTTTCTCATTGTCCTTTAACGAACCCGGATTGCATTTTATACCCCCCTTGGCTCCGCCAAAGGGAAGATCTGCCAAAGCCGTTTTGAAAGTCATCCAGGCTGCCAGGGCTTCGAGTTTGTCTTCATCGATATCCGCATCATAGCGTATACCACCGATCGACGGGCCGAGTATATTGGAATGGATAACACGATACCCCTCATACACCCTTATACTCCCGTTATTCAGCGCTACGGGCACGGTAACGTGGACTTTCTTGACAGGCCGGGTCAATATGTCCCGTAATTCATCGGAAGCCTTGATGGCCGTCAGCGATTCCTCTATACTATCTGCAATGACATCGAACAGTTTACTGTCTGTACTGACGTATGTGTTCTCTTTTCTGTTCATGGTATGATATATTTGATGGTTACTACGAATACTTAAAAAAAATCCCCGTCCTGAGAACGGGGATTCTGAAATTAACACCAACACTTTAGTTACATAATCGTGCATGGCACTCTCCCCTCTCCAAAACTGAGATAGCGCATACAACACATTATATAAGTAAAGACAAATAGCATAATGGATTACCTTTTCTGGTACAAATATAAAACTATATTTTAAATCTACAAATCCTATAGAATAAATATGAAATACTTTTTTTTAATATATTTGTTCTGTGTTTCATTTCTAAAAACTATATCATGAAAAAAAAGGAATTCATTAAACCGCTGAAAATAAACAGGAAGAAGGATGTCGTTTTGCTTCATGGCCTTTTCGGGGAGCTGAGCAACTGGGAATCTGTCAAAAATCATCTTCTGGACAATTACAATATATACGTACCCGAACTTCCCCTGTTTACGTCCCTTACCGGCAAAAACAACCTCCGTAATCTGGTTTTGTTCCTCGAAGATTATATTGAACAATCCGGTATCCACTGCCCGGTACTGGCCGGAAATTCATTAGGCGGCCATGTCGCGCTGCTATATACCCTTAAACATCCGGAAAAAGTAAGTTCGCTGGTGCTTACCGGCAGTTCCGGGCTATATGAAAACACCTTCGGGGATACTTTTCCGAGGGTCAATGATTACCGCTATATCCGCAACAAGGTTCTGGATGTTTTTCACAGAAAGGAAGTTGCCGACGACCTCCTGGTTCAGAAAGTATTCAACACCATACAGGATAAAAGAAAGGCATTAGCCATCATAGCGCTGGCAAGGGATGCCAAAAGACAAAATCTCAGGGACCGGTTGCGGAATATCGAATTGCCCGTACTCCTTATATGGGGAATGCAGGATATCGTAACCCCCATCTCCGTGGCCGAGGAATTCTATCTTTCCTTTCCCAAGGCCAGCCTTCATCTCATCAACGAATGCGGTCATGTGCCCATGATGGAACAACCTCAGGCATTTAACGACATCCTGCGCGAATTCCTGGAAAACAGAACGGTAAAATCTGCCTAAACCCGAAATGTGATGAAAGAACTGAACTATGCCGCCTTATTCATACCGTTGTTCTTCCTGTTTGTCTGGCTGGAACGACTGTGTATCTCCCATGCCATGAAAAAGAAGAATGCCGTGCTGGAATCTTCGGTTTCCAATATCAGTATAGGGGTGGCGGAACGACTTATCAACCTGTTTACCGGCATATTATTTTACAACCTGTTTCACTATATCTATCACCATTTTGCCATATATTCCATTCCTTCCTCCTGGTGGGTATGGGTACTGTTGCTGCTTACCGCAGACCTGGTATGGTACTGGTATCACAGGCTGGGACATCGTATCAACCTCTTCTGGGCCGCTCATATTGTACACCACCAGAGTGAGAATTTCAACTTTACCGCGGCGGCCCGTATCACCACCTTTCAGGCATTCATAAGATATGGTTTCTGGGCCGCTTTGCCACTTATAGGGTTTCATCCGGATATGGTGATCTCCATATTACTGGTACACGGAATATACTCCTTCTTTACACACACCGAGGCCATCCCTTCGCCGAAATGGATGGAATATGTCTTTATCACTCCCTCCCTACACGGCGTGCACCACGCCTCCAACAAAAAATACCTGGACAAGAATTTCGGGGACGTCTTTGTGTTCTGGGACAAGATATTCGGCACCTTTCAGCAAGAAGAGGAAAAACCGGTTTACGGACTCACACACCCGTTGAACAGTTACAGCTTTCTCTGGCAGCACTTCCATTATTTTATGGAGATCGGCGAAGCCTTTCGAAGGGGAAAGAACACCAGGGAAAAATGGGATGCCCTGTTCGGGGGGCCTGAAAAGATGGACCAGGACATACGACCCTACCTGGAAACCCGGTTTATGCAACATAAGGTACGTTCCACTCAAGCGCTCCACGAATCGCTCAGGATATACCTTATCCTGCAAATACTCAGTTGTGTAGTGCTCCTTACCCTGACCACCTTCTACTTTGATTTCCTCGGAATAACCTCTAAAGTGTTTATACTGTTCCTTACGCTCCTCACACTGATCAACTGCGGGGCTTTAATGGAACAGCGGAAATGGATCTTCTATCTCGAAATAGCCAGGCTTCATGCCTTTTTACTATTCTTGTTCCATATCAATGACCAGTTGGATATTTACCCGGTAATGGCCATATCCATGATATTGGCACAGTATATCCTGCAGGTCAAGAAAAGATATTACCGCTGGTTATATTCCGGCCGCACTTCCTTACGCAATTTTTTTAACCCTTAACCATTTTTATATGTTATCACGAAAAGCCAAATATGCCCTTAAAGCCGTAGTATACCTGTCGGATTGCCCCAGGGAGTTACCTGTTACCACAAAGGAAATAGCAGAATCTGAAGGGATTCCCTTAAAATTTCTGGAAGCCATACTCACCATACTCACAAGAAATAATATCCTGAGAAGCTATCGCGGCATACGGGGAGGTTATACCCTGGCCAGGTCTCCCGAAGATATTACCGTACTGACCATAATGCGTATCATAGACGGCCCTGTCGCCCTGACAAGCTGTAGTTCTGAAAATTACTATCAGACCTGTGAAGAATGTGTCGATGAGGCAAATTGCAAAATAAAAAAAATGTTCAAGGAACTCCGGGAATCCATGCTGCCCATCCTGGAAATGTCCATTGCCAAAGTCTGATCGCTTGCTTTCCGAGGAGAACCCATAATATCTGAAGCTTTAAGGGCAGGATCACTGCCTGAAAAGAAATAAAAATATTAAGCGTATGTTTGATCCATTAAAATACTATATACATCATAGCATAATAATATCTATTCAATTTCCGTACATACTTAAAACTTTCCCCCAGGTATAATTTTTGGAAATCACATCGAAGATAAGTCTCCGGTATCCTGCAGACCGATCTGTTATATGATATGAAACATGCTTTAGATTTATCACTCACGTTACACGCTTACAGATCTTTTATATCCGCTACACACCGGAACCCGGTATTTTCCAATCCGGTATCGGGAGAGGACATCATTCTTGCCGACACCCTATAACCGGAACAATAAGACGCGTTACACATAAAAGATCCGCCACGAACTACTTTGAGATTCTTATGTGGTTGGTATGATGAAAAGCTCTCAGATGGCCCTTTGGGGTTATAAGACAGCCTGTCTGCAACCGAGTAATAATACTCTTCACCATAATTATCCTCACACCATTCCCAAACATTTCCGGCCATATCGTATAAACCAAACCCATTCGGTTCGAAAGACTTCACCGGTGCCAGTGCAGGATAACCGTCGTATTCAGTATTGTGATAAGGAAACACTCCGTCCCAAATATTGGCTTTAGGCTCTCCTTGATAAGGTTCCTCGTTGCCCCAGGGATATATATTCCCTTCCATACCTCCGCGGGCTGCGTATTCCCATTCCGCTTCGGTAGGTAACCGTTTACCTGCCCATTTGGCATAAGCCTTTGCGTCGTGCCAGGATATCTGAACTACCGGGTAGTTTTCTTTACCTTCAATCGAACTTTCCGGTCCCTGTGGATGTTTCCAATTTGCACCCCTTTTCCAATCCCACCATTTTGAAGGGTTGTCCAGAGGTACCGGTACCTCTGTTTTTTTGAAAACAAGAGCTGCGGCCAGGAGTAAACTATCTGCTGGTTTAGGTGTTCCTAACGGAAGTTGTTGCTTTATTTCATCCCATGATACATCCCTTTCTGCTGTAGTTATATATCCGGTTGCTTCTACAAATTTTTGAAACTGAGCATTAGTAACTTGTGTTTTATCCATATAAAAGGAAGATATCTTTACCTTATGCACAGGATATTCGTCTGCTCTTCCTTTATTGTCTCTGGCTCCCATCAAGAAAGTTCCTCCTTCTATGCGAACCATTTCTTTTGACAATTTCCCGAGATCAGGGCTATCATAGACCTCAATACCTTTTTGTTCGGGAAAACCGGAAAACCTATCGGATAGGTTTATGTGACATCCGGTAATCTGCCCAACCTTCTCTGAAAGCCCTGAATCTTCTGTATTTCCTTTATTCGTCTCTTTATACCCAATACTACAGGATTGTATCAGCATTGTAACAAAACACAGCATTAGTACTAATTTTTCTTCCTTCATTTTAAGTGATATTCTGTTAAAAAGGGAGTATATCCTATACGCATTGCATTAATTTCTAAAATATCTCCTTTATGGAGAAGGATATATTCTCCCTGATACACATTCCAACTCCCGGAAAATTCCTGTTTTACTCCCATCTTTGTATATCCGAAGACCAAGGGCATATCCCAGGAATTTAACCTATGTAATTCCTGTCTTGGTTTTTCTCCGACCTTCACTATTCTATATCCTATTGAAGTTCCTTTAGTGGGGGCCCATAAAAGCACGCCTTTCTCTGTTTCTATTATTTGAACAGGTTTTGTTTCCGGAGCTTTGTCCAATCCATTCCACATATAATGACTCACCATCTCTATTTCGGGAATAGAGGACAAATCGCCTATGTGGGCTGTCCACTCCCAAAAAGCCTGCCTTAACTCCAATAATTTATCCCTGTATTGCGACACTGCGGCAAGATTTTGCAACTCGTCCTTATCCTCCGTAACATGATACAATTCTTCCTTTACTCTCGGTGTTTGGAACCAATCGGAAAGATATGGGTTCTGTAGGATTCCTGCTTTATTCCTATCTAAAATCTCCTTCATCATAGGAATACCTTTACGATATTTAAGATCCTGATACTTGGGACGATCTGTATAATAATTATAGACATACCTATACGCGGTATCGCGTACGGATCTTACACGATCCACTTCGGAATCCATACGATCTCTAGCCGCATAAACATACTTCCGCTTCGGGCTATTGTTGTTCGCTCCCAAAAACGGACGTCCCTGTAGATATTCCGGGAGCTCCACACCGGCCAAGGATAATACCGTTGGAGCAAAATCTACAGAACTTACGAGCTCTTCCTCTACCGTACCGGCATTACTGGATTTAGGAAATTTAACAATTAGTGGTATATGAGTTCCCCTTTCGAGAACCTCCCGCTTCGTCCATGGCAAATTGCCTCCGTGATCGCTGAAGAAAAAGATATACGAGTCTTCATAAACTCCATCTTGTTTTAACTGTTCTATGAGCTCACCTACATGTTCATCCAGGGTTTCTACACGAGTAAACAAATTAGCTATGTCCTTACGTACAGTTGGAGTATCTTCATAATATTTTGGTATATATTGTGCTACTTCCTTAACAAGAAAATGTAAACTATCGGGATAATGCATTAATTGGGATTCATGAGTAATAAAAAAATTATAAACACTAAAGAAAGCCTGTCCCGGTCCTCTATTTCGATAGGATGCTGCCGGGCTACTTTCGTCCCAAACGGTTACCGGTGCTTTAAACTGGTAGTCTTCTTTCATATTATTACTGCTGTAATAACCTTTTCTACGCAGATACTCCGGAAAAGCCTTTACTTCCTCCGGAAGGACAGCATCGTACATTGGAATCCCTTGTGGCATAAACCTGGCCTTTATGGCACGGGTTCTCATATGCTGTGTTCCTATGGAAACCGGGTGCATACCGGTAATAATTCCGGAGCGGCTGGGCGCGCATACCCCAGCAACCGTATAGGCTCTGGTAAATAAAACACCATCTGCTGCCAGTTGGTCTATGTGAGGTGTTTTCACCAGCTCATTTCCGTAAACGGATAGGTGCTCCGGAGATAAATCCTCAAAAGTTATCCAGATGATATTAGGAAGATCAGAGGTCTGTGCCCCTATACAAATACTGATATTTGTAAGTAGCAAAGCACTAATTAATAAAGCCTTCGATATTTGTTTCATTTTTTATAAGAGTTGGCAGTATCAAAGATCCCAAAACTCCATATTTCGGATCTATTTCTCCAGTTGATTTTCTACAGGTTTTACAGTTCGCTTATGTTTTTCCAGTAAGCTCTCGAATTCTGCTATAAGTTCAGGATGTTTTGCTGCAACATTAACTCTTTCAGACGGATCATGACTGATATTGAACAATAATGGGGGATTGTGTATGGTCTTATCCTTATTACGGGCATACGCTTCTCGGGTAATAAAATGTACTTTATAATCCCCTTTGCGAACGGCGTACACCTCTTCATCCCTGTAATAGAATGTGACATCTCTCGGACTTTTACCTTTACCGAACAAGGCGCCGGATATATCAAAACCATCGTATAAACGATCGTCTGGCAACGCTATGCCGGCAAGCGCGGAAAAGGTAGGGAAAAAGTCCAGAGTACTTCCCTGACCCTGTACTACGGAAGGCTGAATTTTTCCAGGCCACCAGAAGATGGCCGGTTCCCGCATTCCCCCTTCATAGGTTCCGCCTTTACCTCCTTTTAATAATCCGGCGCTTCCCCCCTGTTCTTCAAAAATCAGCCAGGGGCCGTTATCGGACGTGAAAATAACAAGTGTGTTTTCGTCCAGCCTATTCTTTTTCAAAGACCGTATGACTTCGCCCACACTCCAGTCTATTTCTTCAACGACATCGCCATATACCCCCCTGCTGCTCTTTCCTTCGAATTCTTCAGAAGGGAAAAGAGGTACATGTGGCATCGAATGTGCGAGATACAGAAAGAAAGGTTCCTTTTTATGGTTTTCAATAAATTTCACAGCCTCCTCAGTATATCTTTTGGTAATCGTTCTCTGATTCGCAGGGCGTTCAATCTCTTCCGTATTCCGGATTAACGGCACATTAAAATATTCCGGTTCCGCCTCCTTGACCGTGGAGAAATACTCTCCATCTTTGATCCTGTCCATATCATTGCTGTATGGGATCCCGAAATAATAGTCAAATCCGTGGGCTATAGGTGTATGTTCCGGTAAATGCCCGAGATGCCACTTACCAATGATGCCCGTAGCATAGCCTCCTTTTTTCAATTGCCGGGCTATGGATATCTCCTCCTGAGGCAATCCTCCGCCGGAGTCGGGGAACAAAACCCTGCGATTTTCACTCGCCATACCACTGCGTACGGCCAATCTCCCCGTAACAAGTCCGGCCCTGCTGGGTGTACAAACGGGAGCAGAAGCATAAAAACTTGTCCATTTCTGGCCTTCGAAAGCCAACCGGTCCAGATTGGGAGTGGCAATGGTCGGATGTCCGTATACCCCGAGGTCTCCGTATCCCAGGTCATCGCAAAATATCAGTACGATATTCGGCTTTTTGCCTTTCTGGGCAAATCCGGAAATTCCGGAAGCAAGCAGCAGTGCCAACAGGAAATATTTTATATTTTTCATATTGTTTATCATTTAGCGTTTATAATTCAGTAACCTTCGTTTTGTCTTAAATTGGGATTTGCGCTGATCTCTGTCTGAGGGATAGGGAAAACCACGTGATGCGCATCTGCTCTCTTACCCCTGGCCACTGCCTTTGAGACAAAAGTTCCCATTCGTATCTGATCTTCCCTTCGTTTGGCTTCGGAAAAAAACTCCCATTCCCGTTCCTGATAGATCCGCGCTCTCAAGGATTCTTTGGTAAAACCTCCCAGTGTTACGGGGGCGGCCTGATCCTGGTTGGCCCGTTGCCAAACCTGGTTCAACAAATCGACAGATTCCTGGTTGGGACCGTGAAGTTCATTGAGAGCTTCCGCCAGTGACAGTAAAATGTCGGAATAACGGATCACGGGAATGTCGTTGCCCATACCGGGCCCTGAAGCCCCGGGGTCGAATTCATATTTCAGGCTCAGGGTTTTATCACTGCCGAAAAGCTGAATATGCTCTCCGGAAGTATTGGTGTATTCTTTAACAAAAAGATCTTTACGCCTGTCGGTTTCCAGATATGAATCCACAAAATCATCAAAAAAATAGGTTCTGGCAGCATACACACTCTGATTGGCAGCCAGCGGATAATCGGTTGGAAAAGAAAGAGCATTAATAAACTGCGCACCATTCAGGGCATGACGCGGAAAAGTCCATAACAACTCATTATTTCCTTCGTTATCCAGCCGGAAAACATCGTTGTAATCAGGTAGCAATTCATACGGTCTTTCCAACTGAATAATTTCCCTGGCTACCTCAACGGTCTTCTCCCATTGCCTGGTATTGAGATAGAACTTACACAACGCCCCGAGAGCCGCTCCTCTGGTGGCCCTCCCATAGTCGTCCTGTCTTTCGGGTAACTGACCGGCTGCTGCCCGAAGGTCATTTTCGATAAAAGCTCTTACCGCTTCATCCGTAGCTCTCCCGGGATAATAATCCCCGGCAGTCTCGGGGGTTACCAGCGGAACGGGTCCGAACCAGTTATACAACAGGGCGTAACTGAACCCGCGAATAAAGGTAGCTTCTGCAACTATATTTGTTTTCAGACCTTCCTCCAAATCTGTTTCAGGGATACCTGCTATCAGGAGATTGGCATCCCTGATGGCTTCATAGGGAACACTCCAGCACTGATTAAAATAATTGAGGTTGGCATCCCAGGTAAAATTCGTCAGGGGATTGAGCTGCGCTTCAACATTACCTCCTTTGTTCCAGGCTTCTCCCGAGGGCATCGTAGAGGTAAAATAATATCCTACCCCTCCGAGCCCCATGGCCAGTAAAGACCCCTCTCCGTAGGCCGAATGAAGAACAGCATTCGCCCCTTCTTCCGAATTAAGGGCATCCGAACCGAGCTCCGAATACACTTTTTCATCAAGGGCAGATTCACAACTGACAACAAATAAAACGGCGGTCAAATATGTTAAACGGATCATTTTCATTGCTTGTATTATTATAGTTAAAAACTGAGATTAACCCCGAACATCCATGTTCTGGCGAGCGGGTAACTGCTATAGTCTACTCGTGCGTTGCTCCTTCCGAAAGAATTGGCCTCGGGATCAAACCCGGTGTAATCGGTCCGGGTAAACAAGTTCTGCCCGGCAATATAAAATCTCGCGGAATCAACTATTTTTTCAGGACGGAGCGTATAACTCAGCTGAATGTTCTTCAGCCGGAAATAAGTGGCGTCCTGCAACACCAGTGTATTGACTTTACCTCCTCCATAAGAAGACGGTTCCACGCCCGAGGGCCATCTGGCGGAAGGGTTTTCCGGTGTCCAGCGGTCCAGCACCTGTCCGGCCAGCCGGTTTCTCCGGAAATTCCCGGGATACATACTTTCAATGACATTGATATTCAACAGATCTCCTCCATGTTGCCCCTGAAAAAAAACATCCAGCTGAAAGTCTTTGTAATTTAATGAGGAATGAATGCCATAGGTGAAATCGGGGTAAGGATCGCCGATAATAGTCTGATCGGCCGTGGTAATGGAACCGTCGCCATTTATGTCCCTGAATACGGGATATCCGGGTTGCGAATTAGGCTGGGGAGACTGGGCAATATCATCATTTTCCTGGAAGATCCCCGTGACCACATAACCGTAATAAGAGAAAGCCGGATGTCCCTCTTTCAAAATAGAAGTATTGCCCACATTAGCCACACTTCCCGTATAGATGTCCCCGATCTCTCCCAGATCGGTTACCTTATTTCGTATCCGGGAAAAATTGACCGAAGTATTCCAGGTAAAATCATCGCTCTCCACCAATACGGCACTTAGCTGGGCTTCGATCCCGGAGTTCCTTACCTCACCGATATTGGACAGTATGGTACTATATCCGGTAGACTGTGGCAAAGGCTGGTTTAATAAAACATCCGAGGTGTTTTTTACAAAATAGTCCAGCGCTCCTGTCAGCCTCCCTTTCCACAATCCGGCATCGACCCCTATATTATACTGTTCGGTAGTCTCCCACTTCAAATCGGGATTAGCGATGCGGGAAGGCCTTAACGAGGTAACTGCTCCGTCGTTGATAATGGCAGTCGTAGAAGACTCGTAAGTAGAAAGCGCCGCATAGTTACTGATCTCCTGATTACCGGTCTGCCCCCAGCTGGCCCTTAATTTCAGATTGCTGAAGACCTCCGGGACAAATTCTTCTTCGGTGAGTTTCCATGCCAGTGCCAGGGAAGGAAAATAACCGAACTTGTTATTGTCTCCGAAGCGGGAAGAACCATCGGCCCTCAGAGTGGCCGTAAAGAGGTACTTGCCGTAAAGCTGGTAATTGATCCGCCCGAGATAGGATATCAGGCTGTTTTCTTCATGATTACTGTACAGGTTATCATTATTCGTATCGCCGAGTGAAAGATTATCGGTCCCCAGATCATCCGAAGGAAAACCGGTAATATTCCCGCTGAAAGAACGGGTATTAAACTTTTGATAGGTAACCCCTCCCAAAGCATCTATACTGTGATTTTCATTGAATGCACGGGTATAACTGACCGTGTATTCAAGTAACACGTTCGATCGCTCCAGAGTGGAAATATTGGCTATCCCTCCGGCGGCATCTCCCCGAAAAGTGAGTGTCGAATTGTATAAATCCCTTCTGGATGTCTGCCTGTCCGAACCGAAATTGAGCCTTGTTTTGAGCGCATCCGTAATCTTATATTCGAAAAACACATTACCAAAGGTCCGGTTCGTTTTACTTTTACTGGACACCCCTTTAATAAGGCTTACCGGGTTGTTAATGGTAAGATTGGAAGACTGGTTGAACGAACCGTCATCGTTATAAACAGGTGCTGTAGGATCATATAACAATGCGGTATAAATAGGTCCCGCATCTTCATTCGTACTCATTCCGTCCACACTGTTATTGTCATCCACCAGGCTCGTGGTCAGGTTAATGCCAAAATCAATTTTGTCGTGTAATTTACGGGTAAGGTTTATTCTGCCTATATATTTTTGTATTCCCGAATTATCGATGATGCCCTGTTGGTCGAAATAATTAAAAGAGGTATAAAAGGTAGTTTTGTCATCGCCCCCGCTAACAGAAAGGTTCTGGCTATGTACCGGGGCAGACCGGTATATCTTATCCTGCCAGTCCACTCCATTTCCGATCGCCTCCCTGTCCTCATCCGTAAATATGATCGTTCCGCCACCATCCTGTGAAATACCGTTAATCCCATGCATATATTGTCCGGCAGAGAGCAGATCCATTTTTTTAGCGACAGATTGTACTCCTATATAAGCATCATAGTTTACAGAAATGCGCTGCGCACTTCCCCGTTTTGTGGTGATCAGGATTACACCATTTGCTCCACGGGATCCGTATATTGCCGTAGCCGAGGCATCCTTCAGGATCTCTATAGACTCTATATCATTAGGATTTAATGAATTAAGAGGATTTCTGGGATTGTTATTTACAGCCGTCCCTGCAGCCCCGCCACCGGCCAGCATTGGGCTGTTATCTATAGGAAAACCGTCAATCACATACAGCGGCTCATTACCGGCATTTACCGAACTCGCTCCTCTTATTCTTATCGACATGCCCCCTCCCGGTTCCGAACTCGTCTGCGACACTTGTACCCCTGATACCCGGCCCTGTATCATCTGATCCACGGAAACATTCGACCCGGGATTAAAATCTTTTGCTTTAAGAGATGATACTGCTCCTGTTAGATCACTTTTTTTCTGGGTACCATACCCCACGACGACCACTTCGCTGAGCTGTTCCACATCTTCCTCCAGGGTTACATCAAGAACAGATTGCCCCGAAACCTCCTTTTCCACCGTCTCAAAACCAAGGCTGGAAAAAACCAGGAAATCCCCCGCCTGTGCCCTAATGGTGTAGTTACCGTCGAAATCGGTGACCGTCCCTACGCTCTTTCCTTTAATACTTACGTTGACCGCCGGTAAGGGCATACCATCCGAAGCCCTTACGGTACCCCTGATCTCCGCAGGGGACTGCGACCAGGCCTGCCCTATGACCGATACACAAAAAATTATGGTGTACAGGGCCTGAAATACTTTTTTAGAATACATTTTGAATATTTTGATTTATGGTTTCCGAATGGGAAAATCCGGACAATAGTTACCCTGAGCGATAAAAAATCACTCTTTAAACATACAGGCACTTTTTCCGGAACAGTGCCCTTCAGATATTGTGAAAAATGATAAATCCGGATTTCGGCTTCGTTAAAATCCGTAGGAAAATACGATCAACACATCCACATGCCGTATAACCCTTTTGCGAAGTACATTTTAACAGGTCGGACGAACTTACGGATAAAACCACTGACATAGGTCCTGATACGGAGTAGAGAATCTGTTTTCATAGCAATTGTTTTCTTGTAAAGAATAGAATGTGTCAAATGTACAATATTTTTTAATTATCACATATATCCTATAGAATAAATAGGATAATTTGATAAACTCTTTTTGTTATATTTTTAACAGCCAAATAAATGGACCTTTATATACCTGAAAAACTGCAAATTATGTAGTTTAGTATTTTAATTAAACTACACATATCCCTATTTTAGCCTGCCGGAATCAGGATCTTTCGGGCGTACCATATCCCTAAAAGACATTTTTTCCATTAGAAGAGCCAGTCTCCCGGAGAAATATCTCTGCGCAGGCCTGATGAAAATGGACGAGACCCGGTCGATCCTGAAAGATTTTAGCCCGGACCGACATGGCTGGATTATAACTTTTAAAGATATGATTAAAAAATCGGGATTGTTGTAAACCGCAAATATCATGATCAGATGTCAGGTTCCAAGAACTATCTCACGATGATATAATCCCCAAGTAATACAGTTCTCTCAACACTTTTTCCAATGACATGCCATGTGCGGGGTAATGCAAGACTCTATTTTGGGAGGGAAACTGGCATACACCTTCCTGCTGACCGATAGATTTGCTTTCGGAAATTTTAATTCTTTGGACAGTGTTTTATCAGTAATCCCGGGCACCTCGCGGGAAACGCATCGGCCCGCCGGAAAGTGCAGCACTGTTTTGCTCATGGTCTCTTCAACCGTATTTCATATTTCCCGGGATGATACCGCGGATATCGGGATCAATATATTCGTCCTTACCCTGGCAGGTTTTGTAGCCCGCGTAAGATCACCAAACAGCGGTAAATACTGCGTTTTGAGGCTTACGAAAGAGCATCTGTATTCATCAGGCTACATCACTCCAGTACCAGGCCCACACCTATTTTCTCCAACAAATAAGGGTTGTGGTCTATTACGATAAGGTCATTCTCCGCACTGAGTTGCTGCAATACCCCGTATAGCAGATCTATATCAGTATAATGCAGTCCTATACTCGGTTCGTCCAGTATCAGTAACTGATCTTTCGTCCTGTCCTTTAACCACCGGAGCAGCAACAAACGTTGCTTTTCTCCGGACGACAGTGATTTTACCGTCTGGTCGAGCCGTATATGAGAAAGTCCTATACCGCACAAAGTCTGCAATTGCCGTACTACTGCGGCCGTACCGGGATAAGGAGCCATCCATGCGGACAATTCGGCAATATTCATCGCCAGGATAGCTGCAATGTGTTTTCCGTCTATGGTATATTCCAGAACAGCATCCCGATAGCGTTTTCCTTTACATACATCACAGGTTTCCACTTGCCTGGCGGCTACATCCAGACTTGTTTCCACGATACCGCTTCCGAGACAATGGGGGCACTGGCTGGTTTTGGTTTTATACGAAAAGTACGCGGCCTTACTGCCTGTTTCCTTTGCAAATACTTTGGTGATGACTTTTAGTATATCCAGGTAATCAACCAGTAATGTACTGTTATAGGCTTGTAGTTTTTTAGGTTCAAAATAATGTACACCCCGGTACGGTTTGGGAAAGTCTATACGCTTGCAGTGTACGGGACGATGCTGTTGCAATCCCGGCATGACGACCTCTTTGAGCAAAGTAGTCTTCCCGATACCCGACTTTCCCGTCAGGGCTGTAATACCGCCTACGGGGATGTCTATCCGTGCTTTTTGGAGACGGTGACGTGCGATGCCTTCTATATGAATATACGCTTTGCCTGGCTGTAAACGTACTGCACTGCTTTTTGTTTTTATATAAGGGTGACATACTTCGGAAGCCAGGTATCCGGCGACACTTCCCTGAAAAACAATTTCACCTCCCATGCTCCCTGCTTCCGGGCCGATATGCACGAGGTGATCGGCTGCCTTGATAATGGCTTTATGATGCTCGATAACGATAACCGTATTCCCTTTGTCCACGAGTGTTTTCAGCAATGCAATAAGGTCCGGGATGTTGTCTTGCGATAAACCTGCCGAAGGTTCGTCCAGCAGATAGGTAATACCGTGTAACGGACTGTTCAGCTGTTTGATCAGGGAAACCCGCTGCTGTTCGCCCCCACTTAACGTATCGGACTTCCGACCGAGTTGCAAATGATTGATATGCAATTGCCGTGCCCGCTCCAGGATATGTTGCAGGTGTTCCTGTAACTTCGCTGTTAACTCCGCATCTACAGTATCGCCCGGGCGGATATGCAGCCATGCTTCGAACTCCTGCAGGCTCATCGCCTTGATATCCCGCATAGACCGGCCGCCCAGGGTTATTACCAGACGTTCGGGCTGTAATCCGCTACCCTGGCAGTGACTACAGATCTCCGGGGTCAATAAAGCTTGTAAGTGCCGGATGTTTTTGTTCTTACGGGTGAGAACGTACTCATCCGACAAATACGTAAACAAACCTTTCCACACCATTTTTACCTGTTGGGTCCCCGATCGTGATTTGGTTTTAAAAGTCCAGTCTGCTTCCCAGGTTTTATCCGGAATTCCGTGAAATATTATCCTGCGTTGCTCCGGGGTCCAGACCTTAAAAGGCGTGTGCAGACTAAAACCGTATACCTTTCCTATTTCGCTGACGATCGCCATATACTGTCCGCCTGCCTGCCCGTAGTAATACAGGGCTTTGTTGTGCTCAAAGAGCCCGTCGGCAATGCTCAGGTTTTCATCCCATACTATTTTGGACAAATCGGGAAGCAACTCTTGTCCCATGCCGTCACAAACACCACATTTTCCGAGTTCGTGTGCATTGGAAAAATGACTGGCCGACCATGGCTTGCCTTCGTATTGTGCCTTACGCGAAAAAGCGAAGCGCAAACTCTTATCGATATCTGTCTGCCGGGATACATCCGAACGTCCGGAAAATTGCCGGTCTTTCCGGGTGATACAGATCGTCGGGGTCAGTCCCGAGATATGGTCTGCCTCAAACTGATAGTCTACCCCGACACGGTTTTGCTGATAACTCGAAAACTGTTTGCTCATCTCCTGCAATCCGTAACCGTGCAGGGTATCGATCACCAAAGAAGATTTCCCCGAGCCCGATATTCCCGTAACCACCGTGAGTCGCTGTTTGGGTAACGAAACATCGATGTCTTTCAGCGCATGGGTCCGTGCTCCTTCGATATGGATGGTAGCAGTAGCCGAGCGTTCGGGAACACGCTCATCCGACGTTGTTACGGTTTCCGCATTGGGCACCCATATATCACAACCCGATTGAAACAAGGGATGATTTTCGAAACATACGATGCCTGAAGTTTCCTGTTTTAACTGATGTAAAGCCTTTAGCAGTTGTACCACATTTTGCTGGTGCAAGCCTACACTGGGCTCTTCCAGTAACAAGATGGTTTGCCGGGCAGGCTTCGCAAAGTGCCTGGTAAGTTTAATACGCTGTGCTTCTCCTCCGCTTAAGGTATTGGACGGTTGCCCGAGTTTGATGTATCCCAGTCCCAAACGCTGCATCAAAGCCAGAATGCCGGATAACTTCTTTTCGTGCCGAAAGAAATCATAAGCTTCTGTGATACTGAGATGATAAATCTCCGCAATATTCTTGTTGTTCCAATGTACCTGAAGCACTTCCGGCTTAAAGCGTTTTCCGTTACATTCCGGACAGGTCTGGTTGATCGTTCCCATGACGCTCATGGAAAGGGTTATGACACCCGCTCCTTCACAACGGGGGCAGCGTCCTGCCTTGTTGTTAAAGGAAAAGGCACTTTTCTTCAGCTCCAAGGCCCCGGCTTCGTCCGTTTTGGCCAGCAGATCCCGGATCTTGTCCGCCATACCGGTATAGGTCGCCGGATTACTGCGCGGGGTTTTGCCTATGGGCTGATCGGATACGGTGAGTAGCTGCAACGCTTTTTCTTTGCTGTATGCTCGTATGGTCTCTGCTATAGTTGCCGTTTTCCTACTGACTACGGATAGCTGCTTTGCTTCGGGGCGAAATGCCGTTTCCGAAAGTTGCTGTCGTTTGCTATGGATACCAGTGGTGGGAGAACGCAATTCGGCCAATGTCGGGCTTTCTATGTCCTTTGCATTCAGAAAATCTGTTCGCTTGCCGTTAAAGATCACTTCCCCGCCTTCTACCCCGGCTTTTGGGCCCAATTCTACGATCCAGTCGGCTTTCCGGATGAGATCCAGATCGTGCTCTACGACCATGACGGTATTTCCCCGGCTGATCAGGCGCCGTAAAATACTGTACAAATGCTGCTGATAGGCGGGTGATAGCCCGATGGAGGGTTCGTCAAACACATAAAGGATGCCTTGCAAGCTACTGTTTACCTGCTTGATGAGCTTAATGCGCTGCCCGTCTCCACTGGAGATGTCCATACTGGGCGTGCCTAAACAGTAGTGGTCCATCCCTAAACGGATCTGATCGTATAATGACGTACACAATTTGTGGACCAAAACCTGCTCTCCGGCCTGATGTTGTGCATTGCGGAGCCGATGGTAGAGTGATGGTAAGGGCAACTCCATCCACTCCCGGAAATTCAGTCCTTTCCACCGATATTTAAGATGTTCGGCCTTGATACGTGCCCCATGGCAACCGGGACAGGTCTTTGCACTGGTAAACCGGAGAATACTCGGATTTCTATCGAGCCGGAGTATATCGCTCATCACGGGTAAGATACCTTTGTAATAACCGACCTCCCGGGGTTTTGCTTTAAAACCTTCCCAACGCAAACGCGATTCCAGGCTGTGTTTGCCATAGTACACCTGTATGCGCTCGCTTCCGTTCCAGATCACCTCCTGCTGTTCTGGGGTCAGGTCTTTCCACGGAATATCTACATTAAATCCATGTGCTTCACACACCTTGTTCAACTCTTCTACGGTAACCTGAGAATACACAATATACCCGTTGGGCAAAGTGGTTACCAGGGCTCCTTCCCGCAGCGTTTTGGTTTCGTCTCCTACCAGTTTACGGGTATCGATATATTCGGCCTCACCGATTCCCCGGCATACTTCACAGGCGCCCCGGGGATGGTTGAACGAAAACAGGGATTTGCTCATACTTTCTTCCCCGGAATAACGGGCGAATAAAATACGGAAGAGGGGTGTCAGTTCCGACAACGTACCGAATGTAGCATTGATCGACTGAAAACGCCTGGATTGTTCTACCTTGATCACCGGGGGTAACCCGGCGATATCATCGACTGACGCTGTGGGTATCGAAATTGCGTTTTGATGATTGTACGCGGGCAGACTCTCTAAAAAATACCGATAGCCTTCATTGCCTATCACCCCCATAGCCAGGGAGGATTTTCCCGAACCGGAAAGCCCGGTAACCACGATTAAACGGTTTTCAGGAATGGTTAAGGAAATGTTTTTAAGGTTGTTCTGATAGGCGTTACGAATGCGCATGTAGAAAGTTCTTTTGCTGTGGAAGTCTACAAAGGTAGTAAGATTTTGAGAGTTGAAAAGGATATGAACCGGGATCGTAAGGATTGACTTGGAATAAGGCCAGTAAAATCTTTTCAGAATCCTGTATGAAAATCCGGGTATCGCGGAGATGCCGGATATGGAGCGTAGCCTTTCTAAACCGGACATTACACAGGCTTACAGTTTTTATACTATCAGGAAGATTTTACACTGTTTTTTTATAAACTGTCCGGTATCTCCAATAACTGATGCCTCCAAGTATCAGTAATCCGAAAACAATATATTTTACATAATCCGGTGTAATCGCGGCAGCACCCGATTGAGCATAGCTATGAAGACCAACCAGGTAGAAATTAACACCGAAATAAGTCATCATAATACTGCCATAGGCCGCTACACTCATAAAATTATAAATCCACCTTCCCCTTAAGCCAGGTACTAATCGCATGTGTAATATAAAAGCATAAACCATAATGGATACTAATGCCCAGGTTTCTTTGGGGTCCCATCCCCAATAACGCCCCCAACTCTCATTGGCCCATTGTCCTCCCAAAAAATTACCAATAGTGAGCATTATTAAACCTACCGTCAGGGCCAGTTCATTGATAATGGTCAACTCCTTCAGGTTAATTTCCATTCGTTTTTTGTTCTTTTTGGTCGTCAGTATAATGAGAATTAATGAAACTACGCCCAGGATCATACTCACGGTAAAGGGACCGTAACTGCCTACTATGATAGGTACATGGATCATCACCCAATAACTATCCAATACAGGCACCAGATTGGCAATGGAAGGATCCACCCAACTCTGGTGCCCCACCCAAAGCAGCATGGAAGCCACAAAAGCGCTTGCAGCCAGGGTTAAATCACTTTTTCTGGTAAATAGTAATCCCATCCCCAATGTGGCCCAGGAAACGTACAAAATACTTTCGTAAGCATTACTCCAGGGGGCATGGCCCGAAATATACCAGCGTAATACCAGGCCTGCTGTATGCGAAATAAAAAATAAGATGATCAACCCTTTCAGGAGGTAGGTTGAGCCCCTCCAGATTTTCCCGTCCTTAAAAATCCTGAAAATGAGAATTAAGAACAAAAGCCCCCCAACCATCATGTAGTATTTGTACAGACGGTTGAAGATATCCAACTTGTTGTGAATGATTTCGGCTTTTATCTTTTTCTCAGACAGCATCACTTCTGAACCATGATTTCTTTGATTTTGTTTAATGGATTCCAGCAGTTTATCAGGTTCCGAATAATCTCCTGTTACAATGGCACTCCGTAAAGTATTTATATAATACGGCAGGCTATTTGTCATAAAACCGGCATACAGGGAATCTTGCACCGGATATTGACCGGAACGGAATTCTAAAGCAGAAATCCATTTGTTGTTCTCATCATTAACCAATGGAAATATTTTCAATATAGCTCCGCTCAATGCCATTTCCAACAAGGAGAGGCGTTCATGGACTTTGATAAAGTCCTTTTGGAATTCATTAGGATTTGTCGTAGAACTGGCATCGTCAAGGTAAGGTCCTAATTTGTACATGCCTGTAGCATCGAACAAATCAACCGGTTTAATGTATTTTTTCGTTTTCTCTACGCCCAATACCTGGCGAATACTATCATTTTGCCATTGACCGACTTTGATAAATTCGGTATGGTACCAAAGGGCCGGATTTATCATCATGGAAAGGAATACCTGATCGGAATTCATATCCCTGAATTTGTCATTACCACTGAGCTTACGCAACAATTCCGAAGTAAACGTATGCAAAGGCTTCATACGCCCTCCTTCATCCTGGATGACCAGTTCTCCAAATTTATCGGCATGCTCCTTAGTCACGGTGGTGGCCCGGATAAGCGAATCTATTTGTACCTGAGTGGGTAAGGTGTTATGGTTTTCCTCATGTGCCGGTTGTGCAAATCCCTGAAAACATCCCATCAGTAATAATATCACTGCTGCCATTTCTGCCTTTTTCTTTTTTACGTTTTCCAATGCTCTGCCCAGGTCCTTGAATCGGGTGTTACCGAAAAACATAATTCCCATCAATCCGGCATAAAGTAAAAAGTAACCTATATAAGTAATCCATGTTCCCCAGAAATCGTGATTAACACTCAGGATCGTCCCCTTTTCATCCGGCATAAAACTGGATTGAAAAAAGCGGTATCCACCATGATCGAGAATGTGGTTCATATAAATATCATAAGCAAAGGAATGCTCATCCTCGATAGTCACTTTGCTCATAAAGGATTTGTAAGCATTGACCGTCCCCGGATACTTTTCCGCGATAAAGTCATTGAGTTTTACACCAAAAGGTAATTGATACAGTTTAGAACCGAATCGCAACGAAAATTGCAGATCTCCTAAAGTAAACGGAGCGGCAAAATCTGAAAATCCCTTACTCCCCAGTAATTTCTTTTCTACGGTTTGTCCGTTGGCCGTTACGGCAACTACCAGCGCATCCTGAGTCTGATCTGTAATTTCATTATCGGCGACTTTCACCACACCATAGTGTCCTTTGCGTAATGGTTCCGGTAATACAAATTGCATTCCGGCCATTGTATAGAGCGAACGTAACTGTACTTCCTGAAGGCTGTCCTTTAGCACTTTTCCCTGCCACTGATCAGCCATTCTTATAAAATCACCTTCAAAGGGAGATTCTATAAAATATCCTCCCTCCCCGCTGTACAGGTTAATAGCGCCCTTGGTCTTTTTATTAAGAGCAAAAAGCACATTATGGATGCTGACGACGGTTCCGTTCTCTAAAAAATGTTCATGTCGTTGCCCGTTTCCTGCCTCGACAATTTTTAGATATTCCTGACCATTTTCGTCGGGAATAAGATCTTCCTTAGCACCTTTGATAAAATCGACATATTCAATTCTGAATTCCTTCCCGTTGAAATCATCATTCCAGGGCAAACTTGACCTTTTCCCTTCCGGGGAAACCAGAATATGGTCTTCTAAAATCTTACGCCTGGGCTGTCCCTCAATCTCGCCTTCGATATAGGCTGTGAGGTATGTTTTATCCGAAAAAAATACATGTTCCGTTTGGCCCTCCCTAATGGGCATCATGCCCTCGTAACTGATATATCGTGTTACAAAAGCTCCCGCAATAATCAGTATCCAGGAAAGGTGTAAGATCAAAACAGGCCATTTTTTCCATTGCAGAAGATTGTACCTGTAAATGTTTCCTAAAAAATTAATGACAAAAAACACCATTATGGCCTCGAACCAGGTCGCATTGTAAATATAAATACGGGCAGTTTCGATGCTGTACCAGGTTTCTATAAAAGTTGCCGTGGCCATTGCAAAAGCAAAAAGAAGAAATAGAACGGCCATTAATGTAGTGGAGAACAAGGTTTTCTTAAGTAAATCGCGCATGAGGTCCATTTTATCAGATTGTAAAATTACGTCATAGAATGCACTTCTGACAAGAATGAGCCTTACAATTTAATCTGTGAAATCCTCCTGAAGTTCCGCCTTATTACCGCCGGACTACTACATTTCACTGCGAATACCCCATAGATTCGGATTAGGTATTTTCCCGTGGAAAGCTCTAAAACGGCCATTAAAGCAATCCCTTGAACACCGGAAGGATTTCGGTTATCGTATAACCATATTAGGTTGATAGCCAAAGGAAATAATATTGCCATTTAAGAGAATAGTTTAGCCGCTAACCCATTCCCTTAAATAGCTCTATTCAGGCTTACCCGGACATCCATAATCCCGTAGTTTCCTTCATCGTTCCGAGAAATACCGATAGGCTAATACTTGCGGATTATCGCACCAGTGCTAACCCGGTCGAAGGGTAATCTATCCGAAATATGCTTGTACAAAACGTTTGCAGTGATTACACAAAAAACTATAATCCTGAATTCAAATACGTTTACCCTCGATTTGAATACTTTATAATGGGGTACGCCCGGTAATTTTGTAAAAAACAAATAATATGAATACTCAGAAAGAGAACGTATGGTTTATCACAGGAGCTTCCCAAGGAATGGGGCTTGCAATAACAAGAGCAGCTTTAGAAAGCGGGGGGAAAGTCATTGCAACTTCCCGGAATACCGATGCGCTTTTGGAAAAAATCGTAAATCACCGGGATAATATACTTCCCCTAACGTTAGATATTACCAATGAAAAAGATGTGCAAAAGGCCATTTCCAAAGGTGTAGAACATTTCGGACGAATAGATATAGTGATAAATAACGCAGGTTATAATCTATTAGGAAATATCGAAGAGCTGAATGATTTTGAATTCCGGAAAACCATGGATGTAAATCTTTTTGCTGTGACCCATATCATTCGAAATGTTCTCCCGGTTATGTGCAAACAAAAGTCGGGACATATCATTAATACAGCATCAATTATGGGCTATATGAGTTATCCCGGAAACGGAAGTTATAGTGCTTCCAAATATGCGGTTATCGGATTGTCTGAGGCACTTGCGCAGGAGGTCTCGCCTTTCGGTATAAAAGTGACGATCCTGGCACCAGGAACATTTCGCACAAATTTTATGAGTGAGGACTCCCTCAACGTTGCGAAAAATAAAATCGATGTCTATAATTTAGAGGAACAGACAGCACAGTTTACACGTTTTGACGGTAAACAATTAGGTGATCCTGAAAAATTAGCGGAAGTCGTACTTAAAATTACTGAAATGGCTATTCCTCCTTTACACCTTCCATTAGGTTCGGATAGTTACCATGCCATCTTAGAAATACGTAAAAATGAAAAAAAAGAAATGGAAAAATGGAAATCCTTATCTTTATCTACCGATTTTAAATAATTAAAGTGTGAAGAAAGCTGCTCCATATAGAATTGAGTCTATTTCAAAACTTCACCGTTTATTCGGTTTACCTAAGCCTGATCATCCCCTGATCAGTGTAATTGACTTTGAGCTTCTGAAATTTGATGACAATAAGATCTGGAGCAGCTTTTATTATGATTTTTATTGTGTAGCCATTAAAAAAGGAACTTCGGGAAAATTCAGGTATGGGCAAAGTTCTTATGATTTCGATGAGGGCGTAATGAGTTTTACCAAACCAGGTCAGATTTTTTCCGTTACCAATCCTACGGATGATCCGGTATCAGGGTATATGATGATTTTTAAAGCCGACCTGATCAGGCATTACACTTTGGGAAAAGTAATCGGAGATTATGGTTTCTTCTCCTATTCCACCACCGAAGCCCTGCACCTTTCTGAAAAAGAAGATAACATCATAATATCCCTGCTTCATCAAATGCAGGATGAACTCAAAAACAACATCGACCATTACAGCCAGGACTTAATTGTTTCTCATATTGACCTGCTCCTTCATTATGCAAAGCGCTTTCACAACAGGCAGTTTATCACACGAAGTACCGTCCATAACGATCTTGTAGTAAAAATGGAAGAATTGATTGATGCCTACTTAAAAAACGATACCACACTCTCGGGCCTGCCGACGGTGAACTTTTTCGCTGAAAAGTTAAACGTTTCCCCAAGTTATTTGAGTGATTTATTAAAAAATGCCACAGGTAAAAGCGCTCAAACACACATTCAGGAATCCATTATTGACAGAGCCAAAGAACTACTTTCCACGACCCGGTTAAGCGTCAGGGAAATCGCTTATGAACTCGGGTTTGAATATCCCCAGTCATTCAGTACCATGTTCAAGAAAAAAACGCAACAAACTCCCCTGGAATTCCGAGCACTGTTTACTTGAGCAAAGTACTACTTTTAACATCAGATGGTGTTTAAAAGCTTAATCTGTCTTAGAGATGTTCCAGGATCGGATGCTTATTGTCCGGAACCGGGCTTTTTTGGTATCGGAAGCTTATAGTACAAGACCTTCCCGGATTTATACCTGTCGGATTACTCCCGGTACATCGGTATCCTTCGGTTCATTCCAGGAAATCTGAGATTGCCTTCGCTATTTGTACGGGTTTTTCTTCGTGAAGAAAATGTCCGGTTCCTTCTACTTCCATCATTTGATATGATAAAAAATAGTGAGACAGAAAATCGTCCAGTATCCCGAAATTGGATGATGATGCAATCCCCAGGGTCGGATTCGCGATTTTCGGATAGGTTTTCTGATCGGAAATATCCTGACCAAAGGCCTGATACCAGGCATTGGATGCCCTTATGTTTTCTTTGCGGTTATAATGTTGCATATACACCGCACGGTCAAAATCACCGATAGCTTCCGGGTTAATGAGTAACTTATCGAGAAGGTGATCCAGCAACAATCCGAAACGGCCTTCCAGCAATTGTTCAGGCAGGTCTTTTACCTGGTTAAAGGCTACCCACCAGGGATATACCGGGGTTCCTACGGGTAGCATGGGAAGCCTGTACATGTTTTCATCGGGCGGTGGCGTATCCAGAAGAATCAGTTTGCCTGTCCTTTCCGGATAATTGGCCGCAAAGGCATAGGCTACATTGGCCCCGATATCATGTCCGGCTATATGAACCCTATCATATCCTAAAGCTATGACTAACTCCTTGATATCGCCCGCCATATCCTTCTTGGAATATCCTCCCGGGGGCTTATCGCTATCTCCCATCCCACGCAGGTCTACAGCAATTACCGTATATTTTTCAGCCAGGACAGGCATTATATGACGGAAAGACCACCAGGTCTGAGGCCAGCCCGGTAACAAAACCAATGGCGCTCCGTTTCCTCCGATGACACCGTGAAGGTTTACACCATTCACTTTTTGAGTATGGCTGTAAAAACCCGGCATTTTTTTGATCAGATGTGCTGTGGTATATAGATTCATAGGAATATGTTTATTCTTTTAATCCGATAGCTCCTTTAAAGGATATCCAGGCAAACTTTTTACAATCATTTCTGGCCACATCTCCGGCCTCTACAGCATAAATTGCAGTTTCGATAATAGCCCCGAACAAATTAAAAATCCAGGGGATCGTCAATGCATTCGTCACGCGTTGTTCCTCCCGGAGTTCTGCAATGATTTTTAACCATTTTGCTTTAACGTCATCGGATTCAAATTCCTTTTGGCGCTCCAACTCCGAAAAGTTACTGCGTTCATAGCTCCTTTTTATAAAAGCATAATGGATTCCCTGCTCTATCGCAGCAAAAAGCATATTTCTCACTTTCTTCACGGGGTCCTTATCACTTTCATAAGCTTCCGTCATAGCCTTATTGCAATTATCAAGCATCTCCTTTTTGCAGCATGCCATCAAATCCTGGCGGTTTTTAAAATACCGATGCAGCGTTCTCCGGGAAACACCGGCTACTTGGGCCACTTTCTCCAGATTTTCCGACCCGTTGTTCAGAAAGCACTTTACTGCCGCAGCTATAATTTTTGTTTTCGTATCTGGCATGGCGCAAATATATGTAATATGTCACAAAAATGTGATATTTAATGTTAGAAATAAATTATTGATAGCAATAACTGACTTAATATGCCTTAAGAGAAACGTAGTAAAAGAATTTAAAATTGCGGCCAAAGCCCCCCTATACCGACAAAACAGCCGTGTTACACGGTCTTCAGCGTAAGCCCCGTATTTAAATTTCCGGTATGGAGTAAAAACATAAAAATATGATGTACCGTATTTCCGAGAGCCTTTCTCAATATGGAAAATGCCTTGGTGATATGTCCTTCTACAGACTTGATAGAAATATTGAGGTATTCCGCTATTTCCATATTGGTCAACCCCTCCTGTTTACTCAACAAGAAGGCTTCCCTACACTTCGGGGGCAGGTTATCTATTTCTCTTTTCACTATGGCAATCAGTGCTTCCATCGCATTATCCGGCTCTTCGTGGATGTAATCCCGCAGAGAATCGATATGTATTTTTTCCAGGGCGAATGCAGGCCTCATTTTACGGTAGTGATCTATAAAGTTGTTGTAAACACTTTTGTATAAATAATTTTTCAGGTCGAGATCATCTTTCAGTTCTTTTCTCTTCTTCCAGACCCTGATCAGTACATTCTGCACAATATCTTCCGCGGAGTCATGATCTCCTACCAGGGTAAAAGCATAGGTACACAGGGTATGATGATACTTGTTCACTAAAAACGAATAGGCTTCGGACGTGCCGTTTTTCAGCCCCCGTACCAGGTGTTCCGTATTGTTAAGATCATGTTCCATTGACAAAAAATTACATATCTGCCTGCAAATATTATAAAAATATCAAAAAAAAATATCAAAAAAGCAAGGGTTCTTCCGAAATGATACGTTTCACTAATGAAATCTGATACGATATGGCTATTCAGGCACTGAGATTAATAGTAAAATACTTTACCCGTCAGGCCTCCCTTTCCGAACTTGACAAACTTTCGGAAAAAATGAAGGACCCGCATACCCGGGAGGAATTTGAGAATTATGCAAAAATCAATTTTATCATTGACTATAATATCAAAAAATTTAATACTGCGAAATCCAGGGAGCAGCTCCTGGCATTTATAGACCGTGAAAAGCAGGCATCCCGATTGCGCCGCGCTGTTCACCTTATGAAATATGCGGCAGTTTTGCTTCTCTTCTGCGGGGGAGCTTACCTCGTATACGAAGGTTTTTACGAAAAAACTTCCGGGAGCATTACGACAACGACCATCGAAGTCAGCAACATTAAACCCGGCTCAGACAAAGCCATCCTTACCCTGCAGGACGGATCGCATGTGGACCTGACAACAGAAAACATAACCACAGCAACGCTTAAAAACAACGGTAAAACCCTTTCGTATAACGATAGATACGCAGACGATACTACCCCTGTCTATAATTATATCACTATTCCCCGGGGAGGACAGTTTCAGATAAAACTCTCCGACGGTACCAGGGTATGGCTGAATTCGGAGACCAAACTGAAATATCCGGAGGCTTTTATCAAAGGCGAAACAAGAAGCGTTGAATTGCTCTACGGAGAAGCCTATTTTGATGTGGCTCCTGCGTCGCGGCACACGGGAACAAAATTCAGGGTAATCCACCCATCACAGGAGATCGAGGTACTGGGTACGGAATTTAACGTAAGGGCCTACCGGGACGAATCTCATATCGCTACTACCCTGGTAGCGGGTAAAGTAGCCATCAGTACGGGAGACATCCATTATATCCTCAGCCCGAACGAAAAGGCCAGTCTTGACCTCAGGGACCATAAAATGGATATTTCAGTCACCGACGTTTCCGATGAAATATCCTGGAAGAAAGGGATATTCAGTTTTACGGGCATGTCCCTCGAAGCTATAGCGAAAGTGCTGAACCGGTGGTATGACATTCAAATTATTTTCACCAATCCCGAACTCAGGAACGTAAAGTTTAACGGGATGATCAGTAAAAAAGAAAACATCGAGGAAATTCTCAATCTAATCGTATCAACCAATTCCATCAATGCCTATGAGATAAAGAACAAACACGTGTACATTAAATAAGCAGAGGGAACAAAGTCTATACCTGGACAGTAGTGCGCTTTGGTTCCCCCCGTTGCTTCAATCGGTCAAAATAATATTAACCCATCAAAAACATAGTCAAATTTATGAAAAATAGGTTAACTATAATCCTTATTCCCTATGGGAAAAGATTACTTACATGCGTAATGAGAACACTAATACTTCTCCTGTGCTGTTCTGTATTCGGCTTTACACCAGGCAAATCGTTATCACAGCACAAATTCATACACATACAAAACGACCAGGTCGTCGCTATCGATGTGGTATTTGATATGCTGAAGGACCAGACGGACCTTACGTTTATATACCCGGAAGATTTCTTTAAAAATGTTCCGGAGGTACATTTGAAAAAAGGAAAGATACGTGTCCATAAGCTTCTTGAAGATCTTTTTCTGAACTCCGGTTTTGAACTTCGTTTCAAAGGAAACAAAATTATAATTACGGCCGGAAACATTCCCGGCGCACAGCAAAATCACCCGGTCAGCGGAACCGTCCTGGATACCGGGGGGATACCGCTGGCCGGGGCCAACATCCTGGAAAAAGGGACAACCAACGGGACCCAGGCCGATTTTGACGGTAATTTTTCACTGGACGTATCCGGCAAAAATGCCATACTTGTCGTGTCCTATATAGGGTTTACCTCCCGGGAAATCAACGTAAACGACAGATCCGTCATTACCATAACCCTATCCGAGAGTGTAGCCAGCCTGGACGAGGTACTGGTCGTGGGCTATGGTACACAGACCAAACGGAAAGTGACAAACGCCATTTCCTCCATCACCGCAGAAGAGCTGGGAGAAACATCGAACGATGCTTTTTCGAGGGCACTCACCGGGAAAATGCCTGGGGTACAGGTACAGCAGACCACCGGGGCACCGGGAGGAAATATTGTGGTTCGTGTCAGGGGCGGCGGTTCTTTATCGGCAAGTAACGACCCACTTTATGTCATCGACGGATTTCCGGTAGAACAGACCAACATCGGAGGGTCCGATCAGGGTTTTAACCCGCTCTCTTCCATTAACCCCAATGATATCGAATCCATACAGGTACTCAAAGATGCTTCGGCATCGGCCATCTACGGATCACGGGGAGCCAATGGGGTGGTCATTATTACGACCAAGAGAGGAAAATCGGGAAAAAACAGTTTGGATTTCAGTGTCACCACCGGCGTACAATCGGTTATTAACAAAATGGACCTGCTCAATGGCGACCAGCTTCTGGACCTGGTTCGGGAGGCCTATGTGAATGCCGATACTTCAACCTCTCCCGGAATACCATTTCCCCGGTTCCTCGATAACGAAAGTCAATACCGGGGGATCAATACCGACTGGCAGGACCAGATCTTCAGAAATGCGATCGTCCAGGATTATCAACTCTCCGCTTCCGGAGGAAGTGAGGATTTTAAATATTTTGTCTCCGGGGCCTATCACGATGAAGACGGCGTCGTATTGTCTTCCGGCTTCAAACGCTTCACCCTGCGAACCAATTTTGACGTCAACATTACCGATCGTCTGAGACTCGGAACGAGCATTACCCCGAGTTATTCCATCATGGACGAAGTGAATGCCGAAGGACACTGGGCAGACAACGCGGTCATCAACGAAGCCGTCATTTATTACCCCTTTCTCAAACCTGACGAAAGCGCCGAAGAGTTTGTAAATAACGATCCTAATTTTACCTGTTGCGGCACGCCAAATCCCGTGCTTACGGCCAAAGAATACGATGCCGAAAGCAGTCAGTTGAGACTTTTGGCCAACACCTATCTCGAAGTAGACCTTGCAGACGGACTAAAAGCTAAAACAAGCTTCGGGGTAGACTTTTTCGACTTTGAAAGAAACGAGTTCAACCCGGCCATCATTAAGCGAAATAATGATGATAACTCTGCAAATTCACGGAAATTATCCCAGCGGAACTGGCTTACGGAAAACACCTTGACCTATGCCAAATCCTTTGGCAAACACAGTTTTGATGTCCTCGGCGGGTTTACATACCAGGAAGAAAGGGAACAGAACAATTATATTGCGGCAAACGGTATCCTCGGAGATGCCATACGGACCATCAACGATTTCAATACGGTAACGGAAGCTTCGTCTTTTGTTCAGAAATGGAGCCTTGTGTCTTTGTTGGGGCGGATGAATTACGCGTATAACGACAGGTATTTTGTCTCTGCCGCCATACGACGTGACGGCTCTTCGAGGTTCGGTGCCAACAGGAAATATGCGACTTTCCCCTCCGTATCTTTGGGATGGCTGATTTCCGAGGAAAATTTCCTTGCAGATTCCCAAACCCTGAATATGCTCAAATTACGGGCGAGTTACGGACAAACAGGAAATAACCGGATAGGAAACTATTCTTCTTTCGGCCTGGTGAGCAGTTCCAATTACGTCCTGGGTGCCGGTAACGGCGTCGGGGTAACCGGGCTGAACCTGTCGACGATCAACAACCCTAACCTCACCTGGGAAACCACGGAGCAATACGATATCGGGGCGGAAATCGGGCTCTTTCAAAACCGGATCTTTGTCGTGGCAGATTATTTCAACAGCGAAACATCGGCCCTGTTGCTCAATGTGCCCATACCGAGGATCACCGGCTTTGGCTCTGCGCTTCAGAACCTGGGAAGGGTTAAAAATACAGGATGGGAATTTGGCGTGAACACCAGGAACTTCGTAGATACGTTTACGTGGAGTACCGATTTTAATATTTCCTTCAGCGATAACAAAGTCCTGGAACTGGGCCCCGAAGGCGATCCCATACGCTCGGGCAGCGGCGCAGGCAGTATCTACATTACGGAAGTAGGCGGACAGATCGCCTCGTTTTCCGTATATGAACAGATCGGTATCTTCCAGACCCGGGAAGAAATAGAAAACAGTGCCACCTGGGCCACGGGTAACGGCACTTACCCCGGCGACGTCAAGTACAAGGACCAGAATGGCGACGGGGTGATCAACAGTGACGACCGGGTAGTCATCGGCAGCAATAACCCGGATTTCGTATGGGGGCTTACCAATAGCTTCTCCTATAAGAATTTCGATTTGCGGGTCGTGATCAATGGCGTATCGGGGAACCTCGTACACAATGTGGCGAGAAGGTTCTACAACAACCTCGAAGGAAACCAGAACCAGACCGTCGAAGCCCTGAACCGATGGAAATCCCCGAGCGAACCGGGAGACGGTACCACCCCGCGGGCAAACCGTTCCACCAGTGGTAACAACAACGTAGCTGAATCTTCCCGATGGGTGGAAGACGGGTCCTTTACGCGGATACAGAACGTAACACTCGGCTATACTTTTCCGGGCAGCTTTACGCAAAAAATACATATAAGTTCTCTACGGATTTTTGCCGACATCGCCAACCTGGCTTATTTCACCAAGTATACCGGGTATAACCCCGAAGTCAGCCTCAGCGGGGGAAATCCGCTGAACATGGGTTCCGATTACGGTACCTATCCCCTGTCCCGAAGAGTCAGCATCGGCGTAAAAATCGGACTATAACCATAAAAACACCAAAATGAAAACAATAAAGATACTAATAGTGTTTGCCATGTCCGTGTCTATTGCCGGATGTGATGACAAGCTGGATCTGGCCCCGGAGTCACAACGCAGTTCCGGGAATTTTTACCAGACCCCTACAGATTTCGAACAGGCCATATTAGGGGCCTATAGCAGCCTGCGCGGAGAATTCGGAGATATCGTGCTTTACGGAGATATTCGGTCGGATAATACCAAACCTTTTATCTCGGGTTCCGTAACCACCAGAGCTGATTTTGACAATTTCTCCATTTTACCTGCCAACGGCGCTATCGAAAGCAGGTGGAATAACAGTTATAATGCCATCAGCAGGGTCAATGCCATCCTCGACAGGATTGATGCCATTGAAATGGAAGAGCCAACCAAAAACAGGATCAAAGGGGAAGCCCTGTTTATACGGGCACTGGTATATTTTAACCTCGTGAGGATCTATGGTAATGTTCCGCTTGTTTTACACGAAATACAAGGCCCTGAAGCCCTTGAGTTTCCACAGAGCAATCCTGCGGAAATATATATACAGATTGTGGAAGACCTGGACCGGGCGGTGGAGTTTCTCCCGGTGGAATTACAGGGAGCCGATGTCGGCAGAACGACCAGCACGGCTGCCAATGCACTTCTGGGTAGGGTCTACCTGACTACCGGTAATTTTGAAGAAGCGGAAACCGCCCTCAGAAAAGTAACTGCCCTCGAAGGAAGTGTCGTAGATTTGCTGGAACACTACGCCGATGTCTTTGACATTACCAACGAATATAACAAAGAAATCATTTTTGCCGTCCGCTGGACAAACGACGGCGTCAACGGGAATGGGTTTAATTTCGCCTATACCTACATCAACGAACCGGATAACAGAGCCACTACAGACCTCTATAACGCTTATGAGGCTGACGATGTACGCAGAGAACAGACCATCAATGCCACGGTCTCCCTGACCGATACCCTGATCTATAAATACGGGCCCGCACCCAGCGGACTGGGAGAAAGCGACTGGCCCGTCATCCGCTATTCCGATGTGCTTCTGATGTTGTCGGAGTCCCTGAACGAGCAGGGTTATGTGCCCGACGGTGAAGCCTTCTCCCTGCTGAACAGGACCAGGAAACGTGCGGGACTGGACGAACTGACTACCGAAGAAGTTCCGGGTCAGACGGAATTCCGCCTGGCCATAGCGCAGGAACGCCGGGTAGAGTTTGCCTCCGAGGGCCTGAGATGGTTCGACCTGGTGAGAACAAACAGGTATGTTACGGTAATGACAGCCAAGGGATTTAAGGTAGAAGAACACCACAATCTCTTTCCTATACCCGAAACGGAAATACTCAAGGTAAACAATGAAAATATCCTGAAACAGAATCCCGGGTATCAGCAATAGTTTGCCGAAATGACCTCGGATTTATAAAAAAGGATAGGGACCGGGAAATTTATCTTCCCCCTATCCTTTTTTTGTTCGGCAAATACGTTCATTTTTCGACCAGGCGTGTCATATCCTTATTGATGCGTAAGATCCCCGTAAAAAACGTATGCCAATAAACAGAAAAACATATATTTTGCGAAAAAACAGGAAAAACAGATGTCGGGGACTTGTCCTGAAATCTGTTTTTTTACGGTGACCCAAACCGGATATCAGCACGGGAATCCGAAACTCTTAAACTACGATCACCTCCTATGAAAACCACACCACTACTCCTTGTAACCGTTATATTACTGCTTGCCCCCGTCCTCTTACACGCACAATCCGGAGGAGAGACCGCAATACCGGCATTCTCCCGGCAGCACGATCTGAACCTTCCTCCATGGGGACCTTATACCAAAAACTACATCGGCCTTTCCCATATTCCCGATGCGGATCGGGGAGTACGTTTTGACCTGAGTGTTTTTCCGGGCTTTTACCGGCGTAAGGTAGAAGTGCCCAATGTGATGTTCGAGACCAACTACCACCCGTGGGAAGCCACGGCAGCCCTGGATTTTTTCTCGTTCCGTCATGAACTGGAATGGAAAGACAGGGTCTACGCGGATATCTCATACCTGAAAATTTCCGATGACAGTTCCAGGCTGGTCCGGATGGAATTGGTCAATAATACCGATATAGATCAGAATCTTACCATGAATTTTATGGCTTCGGTTCATTTTCCTTCTTTGCGGGAATACCAGCCCGATACCCCGCTGTACCATGCGGAGGTTGTCCTCCCTCCTGCGGGAGTATGGATCGATGCTACCGACTACAGCCAGATACATTTTACCCGGAAGACACCACAGGACAACCTGGTTTATAACGGTATGCTTAAAGGTGAGATCAGGGCCAACAGACTGGTCTCCGGAAGCGGTATAGGCCACGGTTTTGGAAAGGCAAAAGGCGATAAAATACGATTTGAAATCGCGGATCTAAAAGTACCGGACAACGACGTAGTGTTCAGGTACCGCATCGGGAAAGATGAAAAAGTACGTGTCGTATTATCGGGAGTATTAAACGATACCATAGCGATGACAGGTACCGGAGCATTTGAATTGCTATCCGTGCCCCTACACCAAAAGGGGGTTAAAAACACTTCTTTGACGATCACATCCCTGGGAGGGGCAGAAATTCAGTGGGACGGCATTGCTATCGTCCCCAAGGGAAGTAGGGCACAATTAAAATTCAGGGACCACCAATGGAACAGCACCCCGGAAATTATAATACCCTCCGTAAAAAATACCGTTATACTCAAATATAAAGACATCGATCAGTATTACGGGATACACTGGACGTATGACGATTATGTCCTTCGGGAAGTATTGGACAATGATCTCGATGTGTATTTCCGGAGAGCGACGAACAATCATGTCGCCACCAAACTTCGCGGGGATAATAAAGGACATTACACCAACGTATTTATGAAGCCTGTCTTGCTTAAACCCCGCTCCGGGAAGATCCTCTACGGGCGGGTGTATACCGGAAATCTGCAGGAGGTGACGAATGCGCTCCGGGCCGGGCAGTGGGATAAGGACCGTCTGGAACAACATTACCGGGAATTAAAGTCGAAAACCCGGAGCGCAAATTTGCTACCGGATGGAAAACCTTACCTGTTCGGCGATCAGCTCATGCGGGCTACTATCGCCACCAATGTCGTTTACCCCGTGTACACCCAAAAAAGTTACATCAGGCACCGTACCCCGGGACGGTGGTGGGACAGCCTGTACACCTGGGATTCCGGTTTTATAGGGCTGGGACTCCTGGACATGGATACCGGACAGGCTATAGATAACCTCAGGGCCTACCTGATGGATACGGACAATCCGTCTGCTTTTTTACACCACGGAACCCCACTTCCGGTACAGCATTATCTGTACCGGGAAATCTGGAACCGGACGCAATCCCTGGAATTTCTCAAAACCTTCTATCCTCAGTTAAAAAGATATCACGACTTCCTGGCCGGACATGAAGGTAGTTCTACAACAGATATACTGCATTCCGGATTGCTGAAAACATGGGACTACTTTTACAATTCCGGAGGCTGGGACGATTATCCCCCGCAAGCGTTTGTGCATAAGAATAAATTGCAAAGCTCCACATCTCCTGTGATCAATACGGCCCATGCCATACGTACAGCCAAAATCATGAAACAGGCTGCTATACTCCTGGGGCTGGATAAAGACGTTAAAGCATACGACAGGGATATACAACGGTTTTCCCGGGCCCTGCAATCTTTTTCATGGGACGAAACTTCCGGCTATTTCGGTTATGTAACCCATACGGAGCACCATACACCTGCCGGAATATTAAAAACAGCAGAAGGCGAGAACCTCAATATGGGATTGGGTGGGGCTTCTCCCCTCATCTCCGGGATTTGTACGGAAAAACAGCAAGAACAGTTACTTCAAAAACTCCGCAGCGATCAACACCTGTGGAGTAAGGCCGGGCTGTCCGCGGTAGACCAATCCGCTTCTTATTACCGTAACGACGGCTACTGGAACGGTACCGTATGGATGCCCCACCAATGGTTTTTCTTTAAAGCAATGCTCGATATGGGAGAAGCAGATTTTGCTTACCGGATAGCAAAAACCGCACTGGAGACCTGGAAACGCGAAACCGAAGCTACCTATAATTGTATGGAGCACTTTATCATCGATACGGGCAGAGGAGCCGGATGGCATCAGTTCGGTGCACTCTCCAGCCCGGTGGTCAACTGGTTTTCGGCCTATTATAAAAAAGGGATCATTACTACGGGTTATGACTTCTGGATCAGGGAAAAAAAGTTTGCCCCCGATCATTCGTCCCTGCATGCCAAACTGATACGGGCCGAAAAAAAAGACGGGTATTCTGCGGTTATAGTAACCATGCAGGAAGATAGAAAATACCAGGTAAAGGTGAATGGCAAGGTGGTCTCTTATGACATGCCCCATAACGGATGCCTGGTCATCCGGGTTCCCAACAGATCAAAAGAAGTATCCCTGGAAATATTATAGAAGAGGGCGTTCGGTTTTAATTTTTAATGTAGGGGCGAATACACGAGGATTTTTGTTACCGGGAACACCGGATCTTCCCGGTTGATCAGGAAAAACGAAGACCGTACATCTCCTGTAAAAGTACGATGCACGGTCTTCGGATACTTCTTTAAGGCTTTACGACCTTCTTTGTGACTTCGGTCGTATCTCCCGATATTACCACGAAATAGAATCCCGGGGCGAAACCGGTCAGATCCAGCTCATATCCGGTCGTATTCAGCCGATCCGTCTGCTGAACGAGCCGACCGTCCTTGCTGTAGACCTTAACAGACCGGATAATCACATCCGAACTGATCGTGCCTTTTCCGAAAGACAGCGGATTCGGGAAGAGTACGGTGTTTTCTTCCGTCGTCTGCAGCTCCTGCACCTCCGGCAGCATAGAAACCCTGGCAGAAGTATCCGGAAGACTTTCATAAGTACAGATAATCTCCGGATGTTGCGCGGCAGACAGTGCTTCGGAGGAAACAAAACCGGCATCTGTAGTTTGCCCACCAACGGTCGATACCAGTACCAGCGACAGCAATCCGCCCGACGACAGGCTATTCACCGCCGTGGTGATATCCCAATCCGTATACCCCGGGGTCGCCGTACCCGGACGGGTATCCAGTACGGTCGTTCCGGCCGGCTTGTTGTTCCAGGTAATACCGCTCTCCGTCCAACTGTTATCCGGGACGAGACTCAGCTGCCATTGCGAACTCTCGGCAGTAGTGTTACCGTAACTGCAATACAAACGGAGCACTGCATTACTTACGGGGAGTTGTGCACTGTCCAGATCGAATTGCAGGTACACTTCTCTCGAATATCCCGTACCGTCCTTTTTAAGTATAAGGCTTGTATTTCCCCCGTAATTGGTATCTGCATAGCTCCCGTCTCTCACAAAAGCATCGCCTACAGCTCCGTAAGTTGCCGTCGCCATATCCATGTACCCGAAGATATCCACCTCGGTAATACTGTTCCAGTCGTTGGAGGAATTGCCATGCCCGATAATACGCACATACCTTCCGGAAGTATCCGGAAGGTCATAATTTTCCTGTGCAGTCGTATTTCCTGCCGATGTTCCGCTATAGATATCCGTCCAGCCGGTGCCATCTGCCGAGACCTCCACATCAAAAGAAGACGATCGCTGGTCTCCGAGATACCAGCCGACCCCCAGCCCGGTTATGGTGTGTACAGTGCCGAGATCGAAACGTATCCACTGGCCGTCGCCTTCTGCGGACCAACGGGTTCCCAGGTTATCATCGATGGTATTCGCGGGAACATTCCCGTCGTCTGCACTGGCCGTAACCTGTATGATGGGCAGCCCGGTAAGGATCTCCCCGGCTTCGGGCGTGTTTTCATCTATGACAACGTATGCGGTTGCACCGCTGTGGGGGGCAGCCGGAAGGGGACATTCCAGTTGCCGGGTTCCTGGTATACCCGGTACGTCTGCAAAAAGGGTTACGGTACTCTGCTGCTGAGCCGGATCGGCTATATACACCTTTACCTCTTCTTCTTCCAATCCCTTCAGCATCACCGTACAGGGACGGTCGACAGTGAGGGAGACATCGCCGTCCGAAAGCGTTCCTGCCTGGTAAAAAACGACCTGCATCATATCGGCATCTTCATATTTCACCGCCTGCACTGCCGGTGTGTTCTCCACGATACGGATACGCGAGAGGTCGTACGACTGCATATCTGCCCCGGAAGCCATCCCCGGAACAACGATATAAGCATACGTAGCATCGGAAGGTGCCGTGCCGTGATCTACCCACATCTTAAACACATCTCCAGATACCATATCGTCCGGATAGCTATGGTTGATGCCATACCAGCTCCCGCTTTGTTCACGGTTACTGACCCGTACGTTCCCACCCTCCGGTATGAAATAGCCGATGCTATCGTGCAGTATCCATTGCGGATCGGTATAAAACACCTCGGTCTGCGAGGTTTGTACCCCGGGGCTTCCCCCCGTGCCGGAGACCAGGACATCGCCGCTGAGCCAGCACTGATTGATCGTCGTGGTAATATCGGCAGTGCCGGAACCGTTGATTCCCGCTCCGAGACACACTACGGCATCATCGAGAAAAAACCAGGCCTTTCTTGCTGTGGTATTCTTAAAGTTCAGATGATAAGCCGTGATGCCATACACACTGTCCGTGACACCCCCTGCAAAAGCCGTACTTCCCGCTTCTCCCCAGGTAGCCGTAGGCGGTACCTCGGTATAAGCTGCCGAAGTCGTACCCGGAATCTTATCCCATTCCCAGACAGGCATAATATTGTAGTACTCTCCGCCTCTGCGCTGAATATTGGTAGCGCCATCCGGCAGAAAAACACCTTTGAGATTTTCCTCATTACCGCTCTCCGTCCTGATGGTCCGGGATGATACCGTACGGACATTAAAGAGATAGCCCGGTCTTTGATGTACGGTGTAATCGCCCCTGTAAAAATGTTTATGCCAGGGGACTACCATATAACCGGGGGCCGCGGCTCCGGATGTTCTGGCAATAGCGGCATTCCAGGCGGCATTATTCGCAGGATCGACTTTTTTAGCCCTCTCCAGACGGCCTTTTTCGCCACTTTTCCGAAGTATGTTCGGCCGACTTATCCCCCGGCCTTCCGTACTGAAGTCGATATAACTTCCGCGGATAGTGCGCAGATACGTGTCCTTGTAATACCCGGAGAGCAATTGTTTCTTTTGGGGGGACAACGCATAGGGCGTATCCCGTACCCAGTCGGCTATACGGTATTCCCCGTCGAGAAAGACCGAACCGTAACTGGATATCATGAGCTGGGCACCATGCTGCATATAGGAATTATCGTGCTGAAGCCCTTCTCCGGTGGTCAGCACAATCGGGTAAAATGCTTCATCTATGGCTACCTGCATGATGTCATCATCTTCGAGCAGACAGGCACGGTAGAGGTAATGTATCGCAATATCCAATTTGTTTGCTCCGGTCCAGGAAGCCGGGTTACCCCGGTTCATCTGTGCTATAAGACCGGCTTCCAACGCAGAAGGAACGGGCGTGCTCCCGGCTCTTAACAAGAGTAATATTTGTCCCAGACCCTGCGGACTCGAAATCTGGTTATACCACCAGTTATCGCTCTGCGGATCGGTGGTATCCCAAAAATCCAGAGCATTGACGATAGCGGTATGCAAAGTACCGCTTCCGTAATGACTACTCGCCGGAATGGTATAGGCCCTCGCCATATCCTTTAACCGGACAAGATGCACATTCGCGGGCCACATGGTCCGTGCGTCGCTCTGATAATCGATATCCGTCCAGGAACCATCGGCCTGAACCGTATTCAGGTAGTCGCTGACAGTGGCATCCAGCGAACTCACAGCCCCTGTAAGCAGTAACTCGCTCCGGATGCGGCCGGAAATACTGTCATAAACCGCTTGTGAAAATGCCTCTTCGTGAATTCCGTACCACAACAAAAATGTAAAGAATACTTTTAGCGTAATTGTTTTTCTCATAGTAAAAGTTTTGGTTATCGGTTATAATTTCAGGTAAATGAATACCCCTGGTGTTTGTACCATTTCCGGGCTTGAACGCCGTAGCAGAGCCCGATATGTTATCGAGCACATTTTTAAAGGTTATCAACGCCTGATAAATGATTTTATAAATATATCAATTTTTTTGCTAACAAAGTGTCTTATACTTTCCGATATCCCTGACTACGGGAAACCCGGTATTTTTGATACTGTTTCAGGTCCCCTGATACTTTTTCGGTTACTTTGGCACTGTAAAATAAAGTACAGGGCTGTAAAAGTTTTCGTAAGTGTCCTGCCTTACCTCTGTTTTTATGCAAAAGACTGCTTATGAACAACGTTTTCTCGTAATACTCATCGCGGCACTGTGTATAGGAGCTGCTACGGGTATCTATGTATTGCTGTCGGATGATTTCGGGAATATGGAATTGAAGATCACGTTAACCACCCTGGCACTCATCGGGTACAGCCTGTCCGGGCTCTGCGTTTCCTCCTTATATGAAAAAGAAAGGTACCGCGTTTTTGCACTTGCCGGCATCGCAACAGCGGTAAGCGGCTACCTGCTCAACCTGTTGGCCGTGTGGGAAACGATCGACATAGACCACACAAGGGAGTACTGATTATGATGGTTTGGCTACCGTCTTTGCTCATATCGCATTGCTCCTGCACCTGAAACCCGTGAACAATGTTGTGATGTCCCTTCTCTTCATTACTATAGTCTTTATTATCCTCGTAGGTATCATGCTGATTCTTCCCATTACAGATAACTTCGGACGCATAGACGAATACTACCGGTTCCTCGGTGTTTTCGGGATCCTTGATGTATTGGGCACCATCATCACGCCTGTGGTCAATACAATAGTTGCAAAGCCGGAAACCAGAAAAACGGACTATCCATCCGGAAAAGACATGGCTTCCTAAACCGATCCGCTAATCACAGACAGAGCGGCGTGCAGTAATTCTATGGTAATAACCCCGGTGGGCAATATTTTGTATTCTCCGTCCATCTGTAAACCGAAAAAGCTGTGATCATTTCGATTCAGCCTCAGTTGCCGGGTCTGATAATTGACAACACCTTTCAGGCTTACATGTTTTTTGAACAACATCAATATGCCAAACAATAAAAACCTGATCTTATTCATATTGGGAACTATAAGAACATCGAGAAGACCATCCTGTAACGAGGCTCCCGGGGTAAGGCTGAAACTATATCCCATTTCGTTGGAGTTGGATATAAAGATGAGATAAGGGTCCTTGTAATACTTGCCGCCGTCTACGGAAACTTCGAGAGGACACGCTTTCTCACGGCCGAAAAAAGCCTTGATGCAGGCTTTGGTATAGGCTGTTAATTTACGGCTACCGGCTCCTTCATAATTCCGTATGACCTCTGCATCAAAACCCACTCCTGTATTACTGAAAAAATAGGCGCCGTTACAACATCCCACATCGATCCGTGCGGACAGTTGCTTTTTTATAATGTCCAGGGCCAGGGCCTGGTCGGCCGGGATCCTCAAATGAGAAGCGAGTCCGTTTCCCGACCCCAAGGGGATTATTCCGAGGGGGATATCAGTATTTACGAGTACCGAAGCCACCTCATTTACTGTTCCGTCTCCACCGCAGGCCACAATAACCGAGGCCCCTTCTTTGAGGGAAGCTATTGCCAGGGCTATCGCATGTTTTTTACGTTCCGAATACTTCACCACCACGAGATATGCATCCCCCGGAAAATAGGTATCCAGCAAGGCATTGTCCAGGCCGTTGTTTCCCCGGCCCGCTATCGGGTTGACTATAAAATGGATGTTTTTCATTATTCCTGATTTTTCATATCGAGTTTTCCTCCGGTATAGAGCGACTCGGCAACCTGATAGAACGAAATGGTCTCCAGTAGAAAATCCGGGTCCGGCTCCTGTTTCAGCAGGGCATCGGTATGCGGGTCCCACCGATAAAAATTAGCCGTTTTCCGGTCGCCCAATACCATAATCCGGTCGCCTTTGAGCAATCCCAGTTTTCTGTAATTTCCCACAAAAGCACGCTCCTGTCCCGAAGGTACAGTATGTATATCCTCCCCGAAAAATGACGAGGTGTACGACCAGTTGAGGTATCCGAACAAGGTCGGGAACAGATCGATCTGCGAACACAAGCCCGACTGTCTGGCGGGCGTACTTCCCGGAAGGTTGTAAATAAGTGCCGGAATATGATAATTGTCCACATCCAGTTCCCAACGCCCTGCACTGCTTGCACAATGGTCGCTCATAATCACCAGGACCGTATGTTCGAACCAGGGTTTCTTCCGGGCCTCTCTGACGAATTCTCCTATGGCATAATCGGTATATTTCACGGCCCCTTCTCTGCCCGTCCCGGAAGGGATATCTATTTTTCCTTCGGGATAGGTATAAGGTTTATGGTTGGAAGTCGTCATGATAAAATCGAAAAAAGGCTTTCCCTGTGCCTCCTGTATATCGGCTTGCCGTATCACTTTCCTGAAAATATCCTCATCACAAACCCCCCAGGCATTTTCGAAAGTTACTTCTTCATCGTTTATATTGGTGCGGTTTGTACGGATGCCGTCCCCCATCAGAAACCCGCGTCCCCGGTCTACGATATCAAATCCGTTTCCGCTGAAAAAAGCATTCATATTATCGAAATACCCGTCACCTCCATAGAAAAAATGCCTGGTATATCCCTGCTGCCTGAAGACCTCTCCTATGGTAAACATATCCGTATGATGTGCCCTCTTTACAATACTCCTTCCGGGTGTCGGCGGGATGGAGAGCGTTATGGCTTCCATGCCTCTTACGGTTCTCGTTCCCGTGGCGTACAGGTTTGTAAAAAGTATACCCTCGGCTGCGAGTGTATCCAGATTTGGGGTCAGGTTTTTCCGGTTTCCGAAACTCCCCAGAAACCGGGCACTGAGACTTTCCACGCAAATAAAAATAACATTGGGTTTTAGTGGGGCCTTGGCGCTATCGGGACGGTTGATATAACGGTAAACCGGGTTACTCCCGGCGTCTGTAATACGGTCCCGGTCTTTATATCGGTTTGCTACTTCTTCAAAAGCCTGTTTTTCGGGGAGCGTCCGGTAAAATTCCGGGTAAGAGAGTTCGTTGTTACGAAAGGCAGCAAAGAACGAAAAGATACCCGCTTTGGACAACTCGTTATCGTACCTGTTCGAAGACCATTCGGCATCTTCGTTAGAAACAAATATGCCAAAAAGCAACAGCAATACCAACCATGGCGCCCCGTTCATAGCTCTTTTCCCGAGGGTATCGGCCGATAAAAACACCTGATGGAAAACAGAAAAGCGATATACCGTAAACAGCGTGGAGGCCATAAGAATGAGCATAGCGCATATCAGTACCGGTATGGGATAAGATTCGTTAATATTCTTTACCACCTCGTAGGTGTAAATGAGGTAATCTACCGCGATAAAATTAAACCTCCTGTGAAATTCGTCCCAAAAGGTAAATTCGGCAAAAAAAGAAAAGTAAAGCAGTAATACGCCCAGGCCGAATCCCGTATAGGTCATGATCCGGTCCGGCAGACTTCCCGTCCATTTTGCAGGCATCAGGATAAGGTACAACGCGTAGGGTACGGCGAAAAAAGAAACCGTGCCGAGATCAAAAAACAGACCGGTACCGAATATTCTGAACAGATCGATGATCCCGGTATCGGTCTCCCGGAAGTCCCATATCAGAAGACTACATCGTACGATAAAGGAAAGTAACAGGAAGAATACGACAAAGACACGCAACAGTGCAAAGCGGCCCGTAAAAAAATAGTGTTTCATACTTTACAAACTCAGAATTCGGTTGTAAAAGTAGAAGAGGAATCTAAAGAAAAATTAAAGTTTTGCCTTCGGGGTTTTCACACTTAGGAGTACCGGATCTCCCGGGACCGTGACGGTGAAGACATGCATATTTTTTACAAATGCATATGCAATATCAAATTGATATAGGTCGCATATTTTCTTTACGATAGCCAGCCCCAGCCCGGTAGACCTGACACTGTTATTCTCCCGGTAAAACCGCTCGAATACCTGATCGGCATGCACTATGGCCCGATCTCCGGGATTGATCACCGTTAAAGTTAAAAACGTTGTTTCCACACGAATGTTCCCGGTATCCGAGCAATGTTTGATAGCGTTGGATATAAGGTTATTACACAATATTTCAGCGAGATGATAATCCATCTTCACCACGAGCGTGTCCCTGCAGACCAGCTCAATCTTATCGTTAGAAAGGCCTTCGAAATCCGCAATTTTATCGCGTATCATTTCGGAAAGATCGATCTCTCTTACAAGGTTAAACTGATTATTCTCTATTTTGGTGAGTAAGGTGAGCCCTTTATTCATCTGGGTAACCCGCTTGATGTCTTTCTGTATGGAGGTGAGTTGTTTATACTGTTCGTCACTTAACGGGGCCGAATTAATGATATTGTCCACCTTCATCTGTATAATGCTCAGCGGGGTCTGTAATTCGTGCGATACGTCTTCCGTAAATTGCTTCAGGTTGCGGTAATCGTCCCGTACTTTCTCGGTGAGTGTTTTAACCTGTTTGTTGAGCTGACTGAATTCGCGTATATCCGGATCTTGCAGTTTCAGCGGTTCTTTATCAATAAGTGAAAAATTCCCGATCTTTTCCAGAGTCTCAAAAAAAGGCCGCCAAAGGTAAGCGTTCCCTGCCCTGTTCAGGTAAAACAAGAGTATAAATACCAGGGCAATAATCAATACATACGAAAAAATTATAGCTGCCAGTATCTTTTGGGACTCCAGTACGTAATCCCGTACGGTGATCCGGTAGGTCCTGTTTCCTGCGGTCCTGAAACTCACAAGCTCGCGAAACAGTTCCATTTTGCCCTGGGTATCGTCGTAAAGCAAGGTATCCCGGAGTATTTTTTGTCCGGTTGCGGCAGCTTCGACTACTTCGATCACCGGAGGCATGGAATAAGGAGCTTCTCCTTGCTGTAGCGAAGTTTCAATACGGTCGGTAATCGCATATAACTCTTCTTCGATCTCCTGCTGCAATATATGCCGTACGTAAAAGTAAAGCACTACTGTACTGCAACACATCAGTAAAAAACTGAGCATGACGAAAATTCGCGATGTTTTTTGAAGAAGTCCTGTTTTTTTCCTGGCTTTATCCATCTAATCGTCCATAAATTTATATCCGCTGCCATAAGCCGTCCTGATATATTTTGCCCCGGCCCCGGTCATTTTTTTTCTCAGGTTATTGACGTGTACATAAATGAAATCGAAATTATCGGCCAGGTCACTGTTATCCCCCCATAGGTGTTCGGCGATGATTTCTTTGGAAAGCACCCTGTTCTTATTGGTCATAAAAAAGAGCAGCAGGTCATATTCTTTCCTGGTGAGGATAATTTCTTTTGCCTCCACCCAAACCTGCCTGGCTGCCGTATCTACCGAAATTTCATTAAAATTAAGGACATGTCCACCGTCAAATTTCCGTCGCCGGAGTACAGCCCTCATCCGGGAATTCAGTTCGGCCAGGTGAAAGGGTTTGGTCAGGTAATCATCGGCACCGAGGTCCAGCCCTTCCAGCTTATCGTCGAGAGCATTGTTTGCCGAGATGATGACAACCGCTGTACCGTGTTCTCCGCTTGCTTTCAAAGCTTTCAGCACATCGATCCCACTGCCTGTTACCAGATTGATATCGAGGACGACAATATCGTATGTGTACAGGGAAAGCCTGTAAGACGCTTCGTCGTAATCTGCTGCAACCTCACATACATACCCTTCTTTACGCAAGTATGCAGCAACCGACTCCCGAAGCGACAATTCATCTTCTGCTATGAGTACTTTCATATCACTAAAATTACTATTTCTTTTTGATACAAGGACCGGGACCGCAAACCCGGACCGGAAAAACTGCTCCCTGTTGCGCTAAAACCGAATGACAATTCCCACTCCGGCTTCCCTGCCATTATAAAAAGGGAAAAAGGTAGAGTCGTACCTCTTTTCTTCCGCTACCTCCTTACCTGCTTTTTTTTGGAATAACGGATGTATCCAATACGCTATTTTTGTGCTTAGTATGCCTATGCCCGCCCCCGCTACAACATCGCTGAACCAGTGTCGGTCATTGTAAATCCGGAAGAAACCGGTACCCGCAGCCACGGCATACCCGGCAATACCATACCATACCGACCTGTACTTATACTCCTGCCACAAAAACTCCGCTCCCATAAAGGCCGTCGCCGTATGCCCGGACGGAAACGAATTACGCGTCGTGCCATCGGGTCTCTTAACACGCATTACTGTCTTCAGACCAAACACGGAAGCCCCCATAATGGCATAGGCTGTAGCGAGTATTACGGTCCTGTCTTTAAAATCATGCCTTCCGTGAATTCCGGAAAGATTGAGTCCGTAAACGGCAAGGGCCGGGGAATACTGGGAAATATCGTCTATGGTAAACTTCTCATCGATATGTTCATTGATCTCTTCCTTGATCCCTCCGTTGATAGTCATGAGTGTATGACTCTCGGTAGCAACGAGTCCGTAACCTATCATAACCGCCGGGACTACAACTGCCTTATACTTAAATTTTAGTGCTGTGCTGTCCCTGTCTATAGCCCCGGAAACCGATAAAACATTACCCTGGGCCCGGGTTTGTACATACATCATCCCCATACAGATCGTAAGAAACCAAAGGAAATTCCCGGTACCGTATTTTAATCCTTTCATATTTGTTTTTTTCGGTCGCACCCCGCACCACCCGTTTATAAAGATCGCCGTGTAAATGTAACCGTGAATTCTAAAGAGAATATAAAGCGGGACTTTAGGAAGCAGACTTTTTTATAAATTGGCCCTTAAAAATACACTACCGGAGTGCACATCAAAAACATAGATATACAAGGGCGGCATATACACGACATTCCTTCTTTTTACGAGGAGATAAACCGGGTATTTATGGCCGGGGAAGACTGGAAGATCGGCGAAAGTCTCGATGCGCTCGATGACATCCTCTACGGAGGTACGGGGAAGATATCGGGGAACGAACCCGTAAAACTGACCTGGTATGATTTCGACAAAAGCAGGTTGGCGCTGGGTATGGACACTACCGTTACCTGGTACAGGGAAAAACTCAGATATCCGGAAAAATTCAACTCCACCCTGATCCGGGAAAGACTCACAGCCCTCGAAAACGGACAGGGTCAAACCTTTTTCGATATCGTTATGGAAATCATCGCGTTGCATACCAACATCACGCTCCACAAACATTAATCTCCCTGAAAACCGTTATTTTAGACGCTATACCCTGCAAATCCGTGAAAAGATCATGGTTTTCTCCCCCGGGAGTTCTATTTTTACCCGAAAATCAGCGTATGATTATCTTCAGAGGATGGGGTATATTAGCCCTTCTTATTCCTGTTTTTTCCATAATCGCAGGCCTGCTTCTTTTTAGCAATGACGGTAATGCCTCCCGGAAACTTCTGATGGGCAGTATTATTTTTTCGGGGATATTGACCCTGATCTCCGGGATACTGCTGAAGCAAAAAACGAACAGGAAGCACGACCTCTATTACATCCCGCTGAATATATGGGGGATCATCTGGCTTGTGCTGGGCGTTGTCGGAATGATATATACCTACATGGCATAAACCTCGCCTGTGCTATAGAAAAAGATCTTCCGTCTTTACCATATTCCGCCCCCGTGTTTTTGTGTATATTTACAGGGTGTGCCTCCGGGCAGTATATAACACTGTTAAACCCGATCTCATGAATCTCCGTAGGAATATCCTCTTTTTTCTTTTTGTACCGGTATTACTGTCCTGTAACCATAAGGAGCCTGCCCGCCCGGTGAACCTTCGTACCGAACATCTCAGTACTCCCCTGGGTATAGACAATCCGAACCCGCGTTTTACCTGGCAAATAGCACAGGGAGCGCGTTCCGTATTACAGGAATCCTATACTATTTATGTAGGTACAGACTCGGCCGATGTAGCCCGGCGTAAGGGAAATTACTGGAAAACCTCAAGTCGGGACGGGGTATGCCATACGGTGTATGACGGCAAGCCCCTGCAACCTTTTACCAAATATTACTGGGGAGTGGAAATCACCGATAATCACGGTGTCCCCGGAGTGTTATCCGTGTCCGGTTTTGAAACGGGAATGATGGACACTTCCGGCTGGAAAGGACAGTGGATCACGGATACCACGGATATTTCGCTCAAACCGGCTCCTTATTTCCGCAAAGCATACAGGCTGCCCAAAAAAGTAAAAAAAGCACGCGCCTATATCGCAGCCGGAGGGCTTTATGAATTGTACATCAACGGCCAAAAAACAGGTGATCACCTGCTCGACCCGGTCTATACCAGGTTCGACAAGAGAAACCTATATGTCACTTACGATGTTACGTCCTCGTTCCGGGATGAAGATATAGTCATCGGTGTCTTACTCGGAAACGGATGGTACAATCACCAGTCTACTGCCGTATGGGATTTTGACAAGGCCGGTTGGCGGGCCAGACCGAGGTTTTGCCTGAATATCCGTCTGACCTATGAGGACGGCAGTACGGAGACCCTCACTACCGATACTTCCTGGAAAACATCACTCAGCCCTGTAGTATTTAATAGTATTTATACCGCAGAACACTACGATGCCCGTAAAGAACAACCCGGCTGGGACCGCCCCGGATTTGACGATGCTTCTTGGGATGCGGCCATAGCCGTAGCCGCGCCGTCAGACAAGATCACGGCACAGGCTCTTCCCCCGGTAAGAAATATTTTGGAAATAACCCCGGTACGTATGGATAAGCGGGACGATAAAACCTATATTTTCGACCTGGGCCGGAATATTTCAGGGATTACCAGGGTCAGGGTACGGGGAGAGAAAGGCACACGGGTATGGGTAACCCATGCGGAGCAACTGGACAGCACGGGCCATATCGACCTGTCCAATATCGATGTCCACTACAGGCCCAAAGATACTCTCGACCCTTTTCAGACCGATATCTATACACTCCGTGGTAACGGAGAGGAGGTTTTTACGCCGCGTTTCAATTACAAAGGCTTTCAATATGTAGCGGTAAAGAGCGACCATCCCATAGTACTGGAACCGGGCAGCCTTACAGGTATTTTTATGCATACCGATGTGGCCCCCGCAGGAGAGATCAGAACTTCCGATACCCTCGTTCGCAAAATATGGGAAGCCACCAATGCCTCTTACCTCTCCAATCTCTTCGGTTATCCTACCGATTGTCCGCAACGCGAAAAAAACGGCTGGACCGGTGATGCCCATATCAATATACAGACCGGCCTTTATAACTTCGATGCCATAACCGTCTATGAAAAGTGGATGGCAGATCATCGCGATGAACAACAACCCGACGGGGTGCTCCCCGCTATCATCCCCACCTGGGGCGGATGGGGTTACGACTGGGGTAACGGCCCCGACTGGACCAGTACCATAGCTATTATCCCCTGGGAACTCTATCGTTTTTACGGTGATGACCATATCTTGCGCGACATGTACGAACCGATAAAAAAATACGTAGACCATATCACTGCGATCAGCGATAAGAACGGCCTGACAGACTGGGGACTCGGAGACTGGGTGCCTGTAAAATCCGTAACCCCCAAAGAACTGACTTCCTCGATCTACTACTACATCGATGCGCACATTCTTGCCATGGCGGCCAAACATTTTAAAAACGATAGAGACCACCAGAAATATTCTGCGCTCGCCGAGCGTATTAAAAATGCGATTAACGACAAATATCTCGACCCCGAAACGGGTATCTACGGAAGTGGTTATCAGACCGAACTCAGTGCCCCGCTGTACTGGGGTGTCGTACCCGATGCACTACGGCAGAAGGTAGCAGACAGGCTGGCGGAAGCGGTGCACCGGGCTGACGATCATATCGATGTGGGGCTGCTCGGAACCCGTACCATACTCGGAGCCCTCAGCCAGAACGGTTATGCCGATCTGGCCTTTACGGTAGCCACACAGGAGACATTCCCTTCCTGGGGATGGTGGATAAGAAACGGGGCTACTACCCTCTATGAAAACTGGGATATCCACGCGGCTTCGGACCTTTCCCGGAACCATATCATGTTCGGGGCCATCAGCGGCTGGTTTTATACCGGACTGGGTGGGATTTTCCCGGATGAGGAAGAACCGGGGTTCCGGAATATCATACTGTCACCCCATTTCGTAAAAGACCTTCCGGACTTCGAAGCCCGGCATGAAAGTCCTTACGGAACCATTATTTCCTCGTGGAAAAGAGAAGGAAATACGATACGATATACCTGTAGTATTCCTAATGGAAGTACGGCCCGGGTAACACTGAACGGCCGAAAGGTAACCCTTGACGGAAACAGGATCGCCCCCGATCCAAATTCGGAGTCGTCATGCTCTATGTCCCTAAGGCCCGGTACGTATACGTTCGTTATAAAAGAATAGCGAAGATACCGAGGCAACGGGCTTTTATTTTTTGAAGATAAAATATACGGCCAGTACCAGGAAAACGCCACCTATAAAATGGTTCCAGCGCAGGGTTTCGCCTTTAAACGCAATGACGGAAAAAACGGCAAAAACCACCAGCGTAATAACTTCCTGCATTACCTTGAGTTGCCATAAGCTGTATGGCCCGCCGTTTTCGGAAAATCCCATCTTATTGGCCGGTACCTGGAAACAATACTCAAAAAAGGCCAGGCCCCAGCTGATAACGATTATACTGAACATCCCCAGTTTGGAAAACCACTTCCACTCCGAAAACTTCAGATGTCCGTACCAGGCTATGATCATAAAGATATTGGAGACAATAAGCAGAAGTGCAGGTAAAAGATATCTCTTCATTTTTAAAAATTTATTCGAAAGTACATTTTAGTTTTATATCACGTTACGCTTTTTTTCAACCGCATAAAAAAAATCAGGAAGATCAGCCTTATTTACAGCTCCTGTAAAGTATGCGCTCCGGATTCCTACCCGGTGCTAATGAAAAAGAGGCTGTCTAAAAAGTCAAGGCAGCCTCATTTTTATTCGGGTAGGTATCCGAGAAAAATCTCAAATACGCAAATCTCAGGGGGTTGAAAAAACTTTTTAGACGCCCTCGCTGTGTAAACCTTTTTTTGACGGCCTGTTTTATTCTTCTTCGCTGTTCATCGCTTTCATCAGCAATGTATACGCATTTTTTACCACGAGCTTCGAAGTGAGTGATAACCGTTCCGAACGGATCTCCCGCAGACCGTTATGTTCTATACCGGTTTCTACAGGGATCATTTCATACTGGTCGTTACCCTTTGACTCAAAGACATAACTTTTTCCCTGCCAGTTAACCACTCCCTCCACGGATAACACCATGGCTTTCTTATTATCGATACTGATCTCGGCATTCAGGAATAGTCCCGGAAGCAAGGCATCATCATAGTTCTCGGGTTTACAGATCACCTCGGCTGCCCGGTCGTTGTCCAGACTCTGATTGAGGTACAGGACCTTAGCCGCATATTTCTTATCGGGACTACTGTTGGAGAACACTTCGACTTGCTGTCCGGCTTTTATAAACGGTACATCTTTTTCGAAAGCATTAAGCGAAAAAACGACATCCTTCATATCGATCACTTCAAACAGCATTTCCGTGGAAGACACATATTTCCCTACATTGACATTGACCTTGGACACCAGTCCCGTCACCGGAGACCGTATCGGCAGGGAACTAATGATCCCACCGGCGGTCAGCCTTCCGGGGTTTATACCGAGCAGTTCGAGTTTTCGCCCCAGTGAGGCCATGGATATCCTTTGTGTTTCCCGTTCTGTACTTACCTGCTCAAAAAGCTTGTCACTACTCGCCTTCTTGGCATTGAGTTCTTTCTGTCTTGTATATGCTTTATCGGCCAGGTAAAACTGCTCTTTTGCGGTCAGGTAATCCTGTTGTAACTGGATATACTGCATGTCCTCTATAACCGCAAGTACGTGCCCTTTTTGCACCTGCATTCCTGACATGACATTCGTTTTTCTGATGTAGCCTCCGAGTGGTACGGTAACATTCACCTTACTCTGGGGAGGGACAACCACCGTACCGTGCAGGTCTACAATGCCACTGACCTCCTTCTCTTCGGGAGTATCAACCTCTATACCGGCATTTCCGGCCTGCTCCGGGGTGAGTTCCAATATTCCCTCGGCAACAGGTGAGCGTTCGGGTGCTTTCGCTGTCTTGTTCTTTTCACTGCACGAGACCATAACCGATATGGCCACTGCTAAAATTGCTATGTATTTTTTCATCTGTTCCATTTTTTTACCTGCAGAAAAATCTGCGAAAAATTGAGGTCTCTCCAAAGACTTTATACGTATGCGCAATTACAAATTATTCCAGGTTAATACGGCAATTACAGCCTTGTTATAATTATTTACGGTATCCAGGTACTCGTTCTTTATGGTAATTGCCTGGTTTACCACAAGTACCCAGCGCAGGTAATCGATATCGCCGTTCTCGAGCTGACTGTTAGCTGCATCTATAATAGTCTGGGCGTTGGCAAGCCCTTCGCTTTCGTAATAATCAAGGCTTTCTTCATATTTCTGTAATTCTTTGTAGGCATTGGATACTTGTGCGGAAATCTCGGCTTCCGTAGCACGGGCACTGGCTGCATAGTGTTCCCATTCGGCCCGTGCCGCTTTGTTTTTGGCCGTCTGGCTCCCAAAGAAAAGCGGAATACTCAGACCGGCAGTAACATAGCCGAAACGGTCACTGCTGTTAAAGAAGACTTCTTCACCGGCTTTATTGGTCTGTGCCCCCATAATACTGATATTGTTATACCCTAAGGTAATATCCGGAAGCATACGTGCCCTTTCCGTCTTCCAGTTCCATTTTGCCGCTTCTGCCCTGCTCTGCGATAACCGTACTGCCGGGAGGTTCGCTGCATCGTGTTGTTCCGGCAGACTGCCTGTATCTATCTTTAAAGCTGCAGATGCCGGAATGTGCTCTACACTGTCCTGCAATACGGTATTAAAAGATTTACGGGTTATTTCAATATCCCGGGCCACCATATTGAGCTGGTTGGTATAATACTGGCGTGCAGATCGCGAAGCACTTTTTTCGATGATATTGGTTTCTCCGACCTCAAACCGAAGCTCCGACTTGTCCTCCATCAGGTGATAAATACTATCGGCATAATGCAACAGTCGGCGCTTCTCTTCGAGCCATAACAATTCGTAAAATAATGTACGTACATCGGCCCTGACCTGCTGATCGGTAAGTCTGGCCTGGGCCCTGGCTACTTCGTATTCGCCCTGCAACGCCTTTTTCTTTCGGGTATACACCGTCGGAAAGCTGAAGGTCTGGCTTACACCGAAACGGGTATCGTTGTAGACACTGTTGAATTTACCGTAGTCCATATCTATTTCGGTTTTCGCAATATCAAAAGCGGATTTGCCGAGCATAGCCCTGGAAGTCTCGTAATAGGTCGCTGCCTTTACACGATGGTTATTCTTCATAGCTACTTCTATAGATTGCGACAGGGACAATACAGGTGCTTCCTGGGCATATAAACTCCCCGAACCGGAAAGCAGACCGATGAGCAGTACAGCAAACCCTTTTCCTTTTTGCTTCTTCATTTTCATGAACTTACCGGTATGATATGTCATCAGATAGATTGCCGGCAATACGAAAAGTGTCAGCAGCGTAGCTGTAATAAGTCCGCCTATGACCACCGTAGCCAGGGGACGTTGTACTTCGGCCCCTGCCCCGTTACTGAGCGCCATGGGCAAAAACCCGAGTGAAGCCACCGCAGCGGTCATCAATACCGGGCGCAGTCTGTTTCGCGTACCCTGCATGATGATGTCCATCGGTGAGGTGACCTCTCCCTTTTTACGGATACGGTTGAATTCGGAAATCAGAACGATCCCGTTGAGTACCGCAACCCCGAAGAGCGCGATAAACCCTACCCCTGCGGATATACTAAAAGGCATACCCCGCGAGGCCAGAGCAAATACCCCGCCTATGGCAGACAACGGAATGGCCGTGAAAATGATAATTCCTTCCTTGAGCGATTTAAAGGCAAAGTACAACAGGATAAAGATGAGCAATAAGGCTACCGGAACAGCTATGGAAAGCCTGCTCTTGGCCTGTTGCAGGTTTTCGAATGCTCCGCCGTAAGTGATGTAATATCCGGGATCGAGTTTCATCTGTTCTTTTACTTTTTGTTCGAGTTCGTTCACTATACTCTGCACATCCCTTCCGCGGACATTAAAACCGACAATAATACGACGTTTGGCATTTTCCCGCTGTATCTGGTTCGGCCCTTCCACTTCTTCTACGGATGCTACCTGATAAAGCGGAATATGTGCCCCGGTGGGTGTAGAGATCAGCAACCGGCGGACATCATCTATACTCTTACGCCTTTTGTTCTCTACCCGAACCACAAGGTCAAACCGCTTTTCGCCTTCGTAGATATTACCGGCCACGGCTCCTGCAAAAGCAGCGTTCACCGTCTGGTTTATATCCTGTACATACAAACCGTACTTCGCCATTTCAGCCCAGTTGTAGTCGATGATGATCTGTGGCATCCCGGTCACTTTTTCCACATACAGATCGGCTGTACCGCCTACCGTCCGGCTGATATTTCCGAGTTGTTCTGCATATTCGGCAAGTTTGTCCAGGTCTTCTCCATAGATCTTACACACCACGTCCTGCTTAGCCCCGGTCATCAACTCATTAAACCGCATCTGCACCGGGAACTGGAAGCCCGTAGTTACCCCCGGAGCTACTTCCTGTACCGTCTTTGACATCTTTTCTGCCAGTTCCGGGAAAGAAGAGGCACTGGTCCATTCGGACTTATCCTTTAACACGATGATCATATCCCCACCCTCTATCGGCATCGGATCGGTCGGGATTTCGGCACTCCCGATCCGGGAAACGACCTGCTCGACCTCCGGATATTTTTTGCGGAGTTCTGCCGAAATTTTCTGTATAGTCTCGGTAGTAGTTGTGAGGTTTGTTCCGAGAAGCAAACGGGTCTCCACGGCAAAATCCCCTTCTTCCAGCTGCGGAATAAACTCGCCTCCCATGTTGCTGAATATAAAAACGGCAATTGCAAATAAAGCCAGGGCAACGACCAAAACCGCTTTCCGTACTTTTAATGCTCTTTTCAGCCACTTTTCATAGAAAGACTCCAATACGGCCATAGCCTTATCTGAAAAGTTAGGTTTATAACTTATTTTTTTACTGATAAACAGGGAACTGACCATGGGTATATATGTCAGCGACAGGATAAAGGCCCCTAAAATTGCAAAGGCCACCGTTTGCGCCATAGGCTTGAACATTTTCCCTTCGATACCCTGCAGCGAAAGAATAGGCAGATACACGATAAGAATGATAATCTGCCCGAACACCGCAGCATTCATCATACGCGAAGCCGAACCGGATACATCCTTGTCCATCTCCTCCTGAGCGATCACTGTAGCCCCCTTATACTTTTTGGAGGTATGCAAATGGTGAAGAATAGCTTCGACTATAATCACGGCACCATCAACGATAAGACCGAAATCCAGGGCCCCGAGACTCATCAGGTTTCCGCTGACACCGAAAAAATTCATCATAATTATGGCAAAGAGCATGGAAAGCGGGATCACGGAAGCCACGATAAACCCAGCCCTGAGGTTCCCGAGAAACAGCACCAGGACCAACACTACGATAAGTGCGCCTTCGATAAGGTTTTTTTCCACGGTTCCGATAGCGTTATCCACCATCTTGGTACGATCCAGAAATGGAATAATACGCAGGCCTTCCGGGAGAATCTCCTGAATTTCGGCTACCCGTTGTTTTACATGATCCACAACATCATTGGCATTCTCTCCTTTGAGCATCATCACGATCCCCCCGACAGCCTCTCCTGTATCGTCTGTGGTCAGCGCGCCGTAGCGTATAGCTGAAGAGATGTTTACATCGGCAACATTCTTTATGAGTATGGGTGTCCCGGACTGCGTATTACGGATTACGATATTACCGATGTCTTCGAGGCTCTGTGCCAGCCCGATACTTCGGATATACAATACCGTAGGCCCTTTTTCTATGTAAGCTCCCCCGGTGTTCTGGTTACTTCTGTTAAGTGCGGTAAAAACATCGCTTATGGTAAGCTCATGAGCTTCGAGCCGAGCCGGGTTTACCGCTACTTCATATTGTTTAAGCTTTCCTCCGAAAGTAGAAACATCCGCCACCCCGGCAGTACCGAGTAATTGTCTCCGTACCATCCAATCCTGGATCGTCCGTAACTCTGTCAGCGAGTACTTATTTTCAAAACCGGGTTCCGGTTTGAGCACATACTGATATATTTCTCCGAGACCGGTAGTTACCGGGGTCATTTCGGGAGTATTCGCATTTTCATCGATCTCGACTTTTTGCAGGCGTTCCGCTACCTGTTGCCTGGCCCAGTACACATCTGCTTTCTCATTGAAAACAATGGTCACTACAGACAAACCAAAGCGCGAAATACTACGGCTTTCCTGGAGCTCCGGAATATTGCTCATAGCCTGCTCTATGGGAAAAGTAATCAGCCGCTCTACATCTTCTCCTCCCAGAGAAGGGGCTGTCGTGATGATCTGTACCTGGTTGTTCGTTATATCCGGTACGGCATCGATAGGCAGTTGGGTTACTTCATACACCCCGTAGATGATCCACAATAGTGTAAATATCCCGACAGCCAGTTTATTCTTTACAGAAAACTGAATTATTTTATCAAGCATAATTTCTTAAGATTGGATACATAAGAGAATATGGTTCCGGCATATCGTATTATCCCGAACCATTTTCAAAAAAATAAACCGATATGAAATTATGCCATAGGAGGCTTGATGAGATCTCCCAAATGGGGATTGGACTGAAGTATTTTTTTGTAATTGATCTTTCCTACGGAAAAGAAGGATATCAGTGTAAAAGGACTGCTATAAGCACGAACAGACACATAGACGTGATGCCCTGACCCATGATCCATTTTTTTAAAAGGAAGCTGCATATCGCGGTCGTCATCGTCGTCATCGATATCCTGACCCCAGTAGTGCATGGTGAGAAAGTCGAAAAAGTCCAGTTTGTCATGCGCACCTTCCTGATGTTCCGCATAATGCTGGAGAAGCACGGGAATTTTGGTCAACTGGTGAAAAAAACAACAGTTGGCATGCATTAACAACACGAGTATGTATATGGAAAGGCTTCTCACTCCGGCAAAAATAATGGCCAACGGTTTATAAACAAAATTAAATAAGCCAACTTTACGTTATTTTTCCAAATTGAAAAAAAAGGGATTGAAAATAAGAAAGATATAAAATATCCAGGCCCGTTTACACCATACTTTATTTCTCAGAATACATTAAAAAAGGGAAAAGACATGATTTCTTTTCCCTGATATGTACATCGATCCCGACACGATCTTTCGGTTATCTAAAATTCTTTTTCAAATTGAATTTCAGCAAATTGATCAGACCGGGTTCGATAATGTCGATCCCAAGTCCGAAATTGCTGTCTGCCACAACCTGGTGAGCATACCTGAAATCTTCGAAATCTTCGAACGGGATTTCCTGGTTTACTACAGGATCATAGGTGATAAAAACACTTGCCCCGTTCTTTTCGATCTTTTTTCGGCTTTCATAGGTAAAGAACTTATTGTTTATAGTACTTTCCTGTATAGTGTACCGCTCCTTCATATCTATCTTCTGGTCGGTATAAAGATGTATTTCATAACGTTCGCTATCAAAATTATGCCAGAAGGTCATATCCTTATGAATAAAATCACGAGCCGTATTTTTGAGTACGCTCCTGTCAAAATACATCAGGAAACGGTTTCCCTTGGCATCGGTATAATACGGATTGTCTATCGTGGCCGAATACTGTACCGTAAGTTCGTTCAGGTCTTTATCGTCTTTGATGATCCCGATAGCGGCATCCCGGAAAATCACCCTCGGATCGGTATTATTCCTGTCGTTGTTGTAATTGAGGTTGTGAAACATAATATTGTTCCAACTATCTATAATTTCCCGCTTATTGGTATTCTTAAAATATCGCCTCATGTTATTGGCCCGGTTATACCGGAAGACGGTGGTAAGCTGTAACGTTCCTATGTCCTTTTCCACACGAAACTCCACGTTTTCGTCGATGCAGTATTTCGGGAACCTGAAGGGTTCCCGCGATTGTAACTCCTGCCCCGGTTTTATTTCGAGATAGTGTAAAAAGTTTATGAAATTGCGGTTTTCGATAAAGCCGGAATCATCTCTTGTCGTCGCATCCACAAAATAGGCCTTTCCTTTATAATCGACCTTGACCACTACGTGATTAAACGACAATAAAGACGGCAGATAGTATTTGAAATAAAAATCGGTATTATAATTCACCAATACTACCGAAGAGGCTATTCCGAGGTGATCCAGGATTACTTTTAGCAAAACGGTCTTTGCTTTGCAGTCTCCCTGTTTGTTGGTGTAGGTTACCGAAGGCCATTGTGGCTTGTGCCCGTTCATTTCATGTGCATTGTAGACATAGTATATATGATTCTGCACAAAATCGAGGGCATATTTGAGTTTTTCATCCGCATCTCCGATAGCTGCGAGTTGTTGTACCAGTTCGGGAGCAAATTGATCGAGAGATTCGCGCCGATAGGCCTCTTCATAAAACGGGGCTATATAATCGGAAAGGTCTTTCCAGTTGCGCTCTGTTGCAAAATCTATAAACGGTGAGATCTCCCTTGCCGTGTCGGTATCGTTGATATACTCCTGCTGGCGGAATTCAAACGTCTCTCCGCTTTTCAGGTATCCGGTTTCGGGCTCCTGTACATGGCCTTCCTTATTCCGGAAAAATGCCTTTTTATAGGCTATCGTTTTATCTCTATTATTGATAAAGCTAAAATTGTATTCTCCGTAGGCCCAGTAGCTGTGGGAGCCCACCCAAACATATTTGAAGAATTCCTTACGCATAAAATCGCGGTCGGTAAACACCTTTTCCCGGGAATCTTCCAGGATCAGTACATCATACAGCCGCAGGTCGCGGATCGATACGTTGATCTTCTTCGTACTGTTGAGTATTCCGCCACCACTCCGGTTTTCATCGTCGAGCACCTTGATACCGGTATCCGGGATCTTGTCGATAAGCTGCCCGTCGCGTAAAACACTGATACGGTGTATCCGGTAACGCTCATTTTCTTCCAGTACCATATCGTAAGCCGAAGCATACTCCAGGTTCGCAGGTTCGTTGAGCGTATAGGCCATACAGACGTAATCTGATTCCCTCTCATTTTCGGTATAGAAGATCTTATTCAGAAAATAGCAGTAGTCACGTCCTTCTTCGGCTTGTTTTCCGGAAAAAGCAGATTCCTTTATTTTGGATTTCAATTGTTCGTCATCCATTTGCTCTATCCAGCTTCCGGGCTTCCCGAAGGCGAATTTCTCATCGTTCCGTATAGGTTCCATAAATTGTACAGACAAGTTTAATTATAAAAAGGTCGTTTCGGAAAACCAGATCTTACCGGACTAAATTCCTTAAAAAAACATTAGCGGTATTCCGGGCGGGCCTGACCTCGACAAAAATAGTAAACTTCATCCTACGGGGACCTCTTACTTTCTTTACAAAACGTTAAAACATGGCAATTATACCGGAAATCAGGGATGAAATACAGCAAGTCATTACCGGTACATTTCCTTTCTTTTTGTGGTAACAACAAATCGCCGGCAGTAAAACCATAAAAGATCTTTGTCCCCTGTATACCACTCCGTCTTTTGGCTATGCATCGCTAAACAAATAATATTGTATATTTGATTTATACAAAAAAATATGAAAGAAAAACACACCTCACTGGACGAGTTTTACAAACAGGCTGAAGCCTTTACCGGAAAACCCCTGGAAAGCCTGCTACCCAACGGTATACAGCAGGATGTGGGGCATTTTAATATTTTTGATATCGCCGAGACCATACGTTCTGTAAAACGCAGACATACCATGCCTTACAACCGAAGAGCCTACTACAAGATAAGCCTGATCCGGGGAAAAAACCGGGCGGAATATGCAGACAAAGTAATCCACGTCCGCCGGAATGCTCTGTTGTTCGGGTCTCCCAAAATACCGTATCACTGGGTACCTGAGGACGATGAGCAACAAGGAGCCTTCTGTATTTTTACCGAAGCGTTTATGGTAAAAAACAAGACAGGAATTATCCTGGACGAACTCCCCATTTTCCGGTCGGGCGGCTACCCGGTTTTTGAGATTACGGAGCAACAGACCGGGGAAATCGGACAGATTTTTGAGAAGATCAAAGGAGAAATGATCTCGGATTACGAATACAAATACGACCTGCTTCGCAATTACGTCATGGAACTCATCCATTACGGACAGAAACTTCAGCCTGCAGCTACTTTGTATTCGGGTAAGAATGCTTCGGCACGTATTCTTTCACTGTTTGTTGAGTTACTGGAGCGCCAGTTTCCTATAGAGTCGACAGGACAGCGATTAAAACTGCGGACTGCCAAGGATTATGCAGACCGCCTGGCCATCCACGTCAATCACCTCAATAAGGCCCTGAAAGAAAATACGGGGCAAACCACCTCGGGGATCATACGAAGCCGGATCGTACAGGAAGCCAAAATACTCCTCAGACAAACCGAATGGAACATCTCGGAAATCGCTTACAGTCTCGGGTTTGAAGAAGTCGCTCATTTTTCCAATTTCTTCAAAAAACAAACCGGCGTATCCCCCTTGCAGTTCCGGTAAGGTCTTTTTATTTGATTTTTGCAAATATCAGATCGATCCTGACAACACCGCTCCCTGCCAAATGTATGAACTTTGTTCTATCAAAATTAAAAACAGATATGAACACTCAAAAGATTGCCCTGATTACAGGAGGCAGCCGTGGACTGGGAAAAGACATGGCGCTCCGTCTCGCCCAAAACGGTGTAGATATTATCCTCACCTATAACAGTAACCGTGAAAAAGCAGAAGAGGTCGCCGACGAAATACGTAAGCTCGGACAAAAAGCCGCTATCTTTCCTCTGAATACGGCCGATACCGGCACGTTTAACAAATTCTTTGGCCAGGTGTCCGATCACCTCGAAAAAGAAACGGGCCGTCCCAATTTTGACTTCCTGATCAACAATGCCGGTACGGCACTGTACGCACCCTTCTCCGAAACCACGGAAGAGCAACTGGACGATATGATCAATATTCATTTCAAAGGCGTTTTTCTTCTCACTCAAAAAGCATTACCGTTTTTAAATGACGGCGGAAGAGTTATTAATATTTCATCGGGGCTCGCGCGCTTTTCACTTAACGGTTCGTCGGCCTATGCCTCCATGAAAGGCGCTATAGAGGTTTTGACGAGATATCTCGCCAAAGAACTCGGACCGCGAAAAATAACGGCCAATGTCGTGGCTCCCGGTGCTATCGAAACAGATTTCGGAGGCGGACATGTCAGGGATAACAAAGAAGTAAACGACAATGTGGCCGGAGCTACTGCTCTCGGACGGGTAGGTCTCCCGGAAGACATCGGGGGTGTCGTAGCATTTTTATGCTCCCCGGAAGCACGGTGGATCAATGCACAACGCATCGAAATATCGGGAGGAATGTATATTTAAAATTACGTGTACGGCAACATTTATAAGCCTGAGTAAGCCCGGTCCCGCACCGGGCTTTTTTCGTGGATGCGCTCGCGGGACCTCCAGGAGTTTTTTTTAACCGGAAACTATATTATTTTTTATTTTTTTTCCCGAAATTGTCCAATTCCGGGAGGTGTTATTGTCTTTAGGGTATAACAAATCTATACAACAATGAAAAAATTTCTTTTGTTATTACACGAAAATGCAGGGACCCTGCAGCACTTATCTCCGGCGGAGATGGAAGCACTGGCCAAAGCACATTACGAATGGGCAGCGAAGCTCGAAGAAGGCGGGCACTTTATTTCGGGAGACGGACTCGAAGAGGGCGGGGTACGGATCACCGGGAAGAAACCGGTAGTACAGGACGGCCCCTATATGGAAAGTAAGGAAATCGTAGGGGGGTATTACCTCTTACAGGCCCGTGACCTTGACACTGTAATCCGGATTGCAAAGGAGTGCCCGACCCACCTTTGGGGCGGCACTACCGAAATAAGACCGATCATGGAATATGAGCTCTGATCCTCACCCGGCAATAGCTACTGATTACCGCATGCTTTACGGAAAATTGTATGCCGCTTTTCTGCAACAGTTCGGGTCGGCATATTCGGCCTGTATCGAGGATGCCATACAGCATGCGTTTTACAGGAGTATTAAAACCTGGGGGACAGAAAATATTCCGGAAAACCGGGAAAACTGGCTCTATATCGTAGCCCGGAACGACCTCCTTAATCAGATGCGGCATCAGGGCAGGTTTGTAAAAAACACTACCGTTATAGCAGAAACTGTGCACGAAGATCTCCCGGCGGGGGATCTTCGCCTGCAGACACTACTGTTCCTGGCAGGCCGGCGGAATATTAATACAAAAGCAAAAGTACTGTTTGTACTGAAAAACATTTTCGGTCTCAGTGTCAGCGAAATAGCGCAAAATACGCTACACGCTTCCGAAGCTGTTTACAAGAGTATCAACAGGAGCAGAAAGCTACTGTACAACAGTTCGGGCCCGGGCGAAGTACAGGAAGCAGCAAACCGTGCTTCCGACCGGGAAATAGCCCTGGTAGAAGAGATCCTCTACGGGGTATTCAATATAGGTTTCGATTCTTTCCGTGAAAAATCAGAAATGATTATTAATCCCGACCTGTGTGCGGAAGCTCTGGCCCTGGCAGGGATATTACACCGGAAATACCGGAGAACCCCGACATCCAACCTCATCGCACTTTTTTGCTTTCATATTTCCAGGATTCCGGCAAAGACCGGAAACCATCGTTTTGTCCCGTTTTTTCAGCAGGACAGAACACAATGGGACCGGGACTTTATGGCTATGGGTTTCCGCTATCTTAAAAAGCCGGACGAATTACAACAGTACTATATCGAAGCCCTGATTGCCGGGAAGTATATGACGACATCGTCGTATGGCAAAGATTTCTGGCAGGAGATCATCCGGCTGTACAATATGCTGCTTCAATGTACCGATTCTCCCATAGTACGGCTCAATGTATCGTATTGTTACTACCGTGCCGGAAACGATGCGGAGGCTATACGCCTCCTGAACCTCGTTGCCGGCGTTCTGCCCGAAAACCATACGTACCTCACGCTCGTCCGGGCCGCCATTTATAAAAATAAAGACCCCGAATATGCGAAAAGCCATCTACGGGAGATCAGGGAAAAAACACGACAAAAAGTACGCCGGGAGCACCTCTCCGATTTCCCGGGTTTTGATACCTTTGATACCATCTGAGCTCACCGCAATTAAGGATATACACGCTAATATATTTTAAGACTTATGAAAATAACCCTTGACAATGCCATACATTACACCTGGGGCGACGGTTGTGACGGATGGTTCCTGTTGAAGTCTCCGGGCCTCACGGTCATACAGGAAAAAATGCCTCCCGGTACCGAGGAGAAATTGCATTATCACAACAAAACCCAGCAATTGTTCTATATTCTCAGTGGTATGGCCACCATAATCATCGACGATAACGAATATCGGGTTGCACCCGGGGAAGGTTTTCATATCCCACCCGGAAAAAAACACCGTATCCGAAACCGGGAAGAGAGCGATCTTCATTTTATCGTCATTTCCGAACCGGAATCGCACGGAGACAGAATAAATGCGGAAGACTGATAAATTATCCGCAGCACATATAACGTGATGATCCCCGAAAAGGTCTGCTACAGCCTTTTATTCAGAATCAGGGCCATGACAAGGGGGTAATCTTTCAGGCGTTCCCTGAGTTTTATAAGCGCTATCCGCATCTGCGATTCTACTGTTTTTACCGATATATTCAACTGTCGGGCGACTTCTTTATAGGTGAGCCCTTCTTTTTTGTTCAACAGGAAGATACGGCGGCATTTCGCAGGAAGCTCATCAATGGCTTTTTCCAGGACCTCCAGTTGTTGGATCAGGTCGGCCTCGCTTAACTGTGTCACCTCTTCAAGCGCTTCTTCCCGGAGTTGCTCTGCATAGTTGAGCGTTTTTTTATGTTGCCAGTAACGGTCTACAAATAGATTATAGGCTGTACTGTACAGGTAACTTTTCAGGGATGTTTTTATCTGAAGCTCTCCCCTTTTTTCCCACAACTTTACAAAACTGTTTTGTGCAATATCCTCGGCCTCACTCCTGTCTCCCGTGTATTGCATGATATAAGCTACCAGCGGAATATAAAACGTATTAAAGATTTCCGTAAATCCTTTACTGTCGCCATATTCCAAAAAAGATGCTGATGCTTTTTTATCCATATATCCTGAAACTGCTTTGCACTGTCATAACCGGGTGATATTCCGGGCGCACATTATTTGATCCTGATAAAAATATCAAAAATAAACTGAGAGGGGGTAGTTTGTGAAATATTTCACCATTCCACTTTCGCAAAGATTAAAAAAAAATAAAAATTTTTTAAGGGTTTATTATGTTTTTCCGGTCTAACCTTAAAATAGTCTTTTGAATTGACATAATTTATGGAAGATATCATAATCAAATATTTAAATCATACCATTGCAGACCGTGAATTGGAAAGTCTTGAGGAATGGCTGTCCCGGGACAAAAAAAATGAGTTGTATTTCAAGGCATTCATCAAAGACCACTACCTCATAGATACCTGGTCCGGTGAACTCCCGGATGCCACATTACCGGAGACCATTCGCAATAAGGCAGGGAAAAAGAAAAAGAGACCTAAAGTCATTTCCCTGATAAAACCGATGCTGAAATATGCAGCCATCGTGGTTGCGGGACTTGGTGTATACTATATGCTGTTTATAAAGCAGCAGGAGGGAAAGCTGGATTACAGCCCCGATCTCGTTACGCTAAAACTCAGTGACGGTACGGTCAGGGAGCTCCGTAACAATGACCACGCCGAAATCACGGACAAGCAGGGGCACACGATAATCAATCAGCAGGAAGACCGCCTGGATTACCTGCATGAAAAGTCCGATGCCGGAGACCCGCTCGTTTACAACGAACTTACGGTACCCCGCGGGAGACGTTTTAACGTACTGTTGTCGGACAGTACGGAAGTTTTTCTCAATTCCGGATCAACCTTGCGCTTCCCGGTTTCCTTTCGGGGTGAAAAACAACGACAGGTGTACCTGAAAGGGGAAGGCTTCTTTGCCGTATCCAAAAACCCGGACAAACCTTTTTTCGTTCGTACGAAAAACATCGTAGTCCAGGTACTCGGCACGAGATTTAATGTTAAAGCTTATGACGAAGAAAACGTAACGAAAACATCCCTCCAGGAAGGATCGGTGCTGGTAAACCCTGTGAACACCCCGGAAAAACCGGTGATTATCGTCCCCGGCGAAGCTGCATCTTATCATAGCAGTGATAAGAGAGTCACCGTTGAAAATATCAGTATAGAAAATGATATCGCATGGACCAACAACCGACTCGTATTTATCAGCGAGCCTTTTTCGGAAGTCATCAAAAAAATAGAACGCAGTTACGGAGTACGGATCGTCAACGAAAATAAAAACTTAGAGAACGTACGCTTTTACGGTGATTTTAATGTCGATAAAGAAAGTGTCGAAGATGTTCTCAAAGCATTTACGACCATAAAAATCTTTGAGTATACGCTAAAAGGCGACCTGGTAACCATTAAAAAATAGCCTCCCTCCTTATGCAACCGTCTCTATCCGAACAACCTTATCATTTAAAAACAGTTGCCTATGATATAAACCGATACTAACGAAAAAAGGGAAAATGCGCCAACATTTCCCCTTGTACACTTCATTAATGATTTACTTATTCCACACGAAACCATTAAAAAAAGCTTATCAAAGTTATGAAAATAAAACATTTAAAAGTGAAGCTATCACTCTTTTTCATCTTGTTTTCTATCTTCCATATTACGGCCTATTCGGGATACGGGCAGAAGAAAATAGACCTCGACCTGGAAAATGTTCCGGTCAAAGAGGCCCTGGAGGAAGTAAAAAAGCAAACAGGCTACAGCTTCTTCTACCGGGAAGATATACTCGATCCGGAACAACAGGTGTCCCTGCATGTAAAACAGGTTGTGCTCAATGAGGCCCTTTTCCTGATACTCCGGGGAATGCCGATCTCCTTTACGATCCGGGACGAAAGGGTTTTTCTCATGGAAAAAGAAAACGGGAATTCTGTATTCTCCGGCACTCCGGCACCGTTATCGCAATTTCAGGTATCGGGAGTCGTAACGGATACCGAGGGCGTCCCCTTACCCGGTGTCACCGTTATCGTGGAAGGTACCGCAAACGGTGTTACTACCGATTTTGACGGGAATTATACCATAAGCGCCAAAGAAGGGGATATATTGATCTTCCGCTACCTCGGCATGCGTTCTCAAAAAGTCACCGTATCGAAAGATACGATAGACGTAGCATTAGAGCAGGACATTTCCGAACTTCAGGGTGTGGTCGTTACCGGTTATCAGGATATCGACAAAAAAGTATTTACCGGGGCATCGCAGACCATCAAGGCCGAAGAGATGAAAATTGACGGTATTGTCGATGTAGGCCGTATGCTCGAAGGGCGTGCCGCCGGGGTGAACGTACAAAACGTCACAGGAACATTCGGAGCCGCACCGAAAATTACCATACGCGGAGGGTCGTCTATCTTCGGAGATACCAAACCGCTCTGGGTCGTGGACGGGGCCGTACAGGAGGAGATCGTCAACCTGTCTTTTGATCAGTTGGTTTCGGGGGATGCGACCACATTGGTAAGTTCTGCTATTGCCGGACTCAACGCCAATGACATCGAATCTATCGAAATCCTAAAAGACGCTTCTGCCCTTTCGCTGTACGGGGCACGTGCGCTCAACGGTGCCGTGATTATTACCACGAAAAGCGGTAAACGAAATGCAAAAAGTACCGTGTCTTATCAGGCAGAATTTACCATACGGAGCATCCCGGTATACAGCGATTACAATTTGCTGAACTCCCAGCAAACGATGGGTGTGTATCAGGAAATGGAAAGAAAAGGTTTTCTCAACCTTTCTTCCTCTACACAGGGAAGGTACGGAGGTGTTTACAATATTATGTACAGGGCCATAAATAATCCCGATCCGGTAACCGGTGAATTTAATGTGGTCAATACCCCGGAAAGCAGGAACCAGTTTCTCCGACAGTATGAAATGGCTAACACCGATTGGTTTAAGACGCTGTTCCGATCGACGCCTACGCAAAACCATACGCTCAGTTTTTCGGGAGGGGGAGAAACATCTTCGCAATACGCTTCTATAGGATACTTTACCGACCCCGGATGGAGCATTGCAGACCGCATCCGAAGGATTACCGGAAACCTCAGAAACACCTATCATTTTTCCGATGTCATAACTGCCGGAGTTTTGGTACAGGGATCGATACGGGATCAAAAGGCTCCGGGTACGTACAACCGTCAAACCAATACGGTGGATGGCGAATACACCAGAGATTTTGATATCAATCCGTTTAGTTATGCATTGAATACCTCGAGAACCCTGAGACCCCGGGACAATAACGGCAACCTGGAATATTACCGGTTCAACTGGGCCCCTTTTAATGTACTCAACGAAATGCAGAACAATGCTATAGATCTCAAGGTGCTGGATTTAAAGCTACAGGGACAACTGGAAATCAAGTTCAATAAAGACCTGAAATATAACTTCCTCGGCTCGGTACGCTACGTAAAAAGCACCAAGGAACATAATATTTCCGAAAATTCCAATGTAGCAGCAGCCTACAGGGCCAACGAAACCAAGGTGGTGGCAGACCAGAATATATTTCTTTACAGGGACCCCGACAATCCCCTGGCCCTTCCCCAGGTAGCGCTACCCAACGGTGGTATCTATAATCTTGCCGAAGACAACCTGCAAAGCTTTTATTTCAGAAATGCTCTTGATTACTCGAAAACGCTAAATAACAAACACGATATCAAGCTATATCTCGGACAGGAATACCGCTACACGGACAGGGGCAATAACTTCTTCACCGGGTTCGGTTATCAATACAGTCGGGGGGGAATCCCATTTACCGATTACAGGATATTGCAAAAAAACCTGCTGGAATCTAATGACTATTTCGGAAAAACGGAAACCAGGGAAAGAGGTGTTGCCTTTTTTGCACAAGGCACCTATGCCTTTGATAATCGATATATCATCAGTGCCACCGGGAACTATGAAGGATCCAATCAACTGGGAAAATCCTCCAATAGTTCCAGATGGTTACCCACATGGAATATCAGTGGTAAATGGAATGTGAGCAATGAAGATTTTTTAAATGACAACCGCATCATTTCCAATTTGTCTGTCCGGGCTGGGTACGGCTTAGTCGCCGGATTGGGAACTGCCAGTAATGCCCTGGCCATATTCAGGAACGGCATAAGCAACAGGTTTAATCCGAATGACCGGGAAAACATTATCCTCCTGGACCAATTGGAAAACAGCGAACTCACCTGGGAAAAACTACATGAAGCCAATATAGGTATCGATCTCGGACTATTCAATAACCGCATTTCGCTAAGTACCGATATCTATCAGAAAAAATCGTATGACCTTATCGATTTCGTCAAAACCTCCGGGATTGGCGGAGAGTATATCAAGCTCGCCAATAATGCGGATATGACGACCAAAGGGATAGAGGTCGTCTTGTCTGCCAGGAATATCGTAACACAGGATTTTTCCTGGAATTCCACATTGAATTTTGCCTGGTTTGATCAGAAGATCACCAAAATACAAAGTCAGCCCAACACATTTAACCTGGTACGGGATGTTGGAGGAAATGTTGTAGGATATCAACGGAACTCCATTTTTTCTTTCGATTTTGCCGGTCTTAACGACGAGGGGATCCCCACTTATAATTTTGCAGACGACCGCAATTCCGTAACAGGTATCGATTTTCAGGAAATAGAAGGTATTATGGATTACCTGAAATATGAAGGTCCTGTAGAGCCTAATATGACAGGGGGACTCTCCAACATTTTCAGATACAAAAACTGGGAACTGAGCACGCTTATCACCATGCAGGCCGGAAATAAAATAAGGCTCACTCCCGTATTCAGCGATTCCTATACGGACCTCAGTGTATTCCCCGAAGAATTTAAAAACAGATGGCTTATACCGGGAGATGAAAATACAACCAATGTTCCGGTTATTGCTTCGAACCGGACCATCAACAATTACGAAAGCAGGGCCTTGTCCCGGGCCTATAATGCTTACAACTATTCTACGGAAAGGATCGTGGACGGCTCTTTTGTACGAATGAAAAATATAGCATTGACCTATAATTTTCCGAAAACATTGACCGAACAGCTCGGAATGCGATCTTTTCTGTTACGGATCCAGGCCACAAATCCCTTCCTGATCTATTCCGATGCTGCCCTTAACGGCCAGGATCCCGAATTTTTCCGGTCAGGAGGGGTAGCTTATCCCATAACCCGGCAATATACTTTAACATTAAATGTAGGTTTCTAAACAAAAAATGATGAAAAGATATATACAATACATCGTTCTGAGTATGGGGATTTCGGTGCTCCATAGCTCCTGTAGTTCTTTTTTGGACGAGGTGCCTGACAACCGAACGGAAATAGACAGCAAAGAAAAAATTGACGAACTTCTCGCCGGAGCTTATCCGACCGGAACTTATTTTCTGTTTGCAGAAAGTATGAGTGACAATGCTGCGGATAAAGGACCAAATGCTATCACCAATGATCGGACAAATACCGAGATGTTTTTCTGGAGGGACCTCAACGACGAAACTGAGGATACGCCTACGTACTATTGGAATGCCTGCTACAAAGCCATAGCACAGGCCAACCACGCCCTTGTTGCAGCAGAAGAACTGGAAAAAAACAATGGGGAAGACCTGTCGCCGCAACGGGGCGAAGCCTTATTGGCCCGTGCCTATGCACATTTTATGTTAGTCGCGTTTTGGTCGAAACCCTATAACCCGGATACGGCAGACTCCGACCCGGGTATTCCCATTGTACTGGAACCGGAAACCGTGGTTCTGGAAGATTATGAAAGAGGTACCGTAAAAGAAGTTTACGAACAGATCGAAAAAGATCTGGAACTCGGCCTGGAGCTTATCTCCGACCATTACGAAAAGCCTAAGTTTCACTTTACCGTAAATGCGGCAAAGGCTTTTGCCTCCCGCTTCTATGTATTCAAAGGCGAATGGAACAACGTCATAGCATACGCCAATGACGTGCTGGGCTCGGATCCCGCCGTAAACCTTCGACCCTGGAACCAGGAAACTTATACAGGCCTGGGCACCTCAAGAGAATACGGCATTCAATATCAGTCGTCCGGAGAAAAATCTAATTTACTGATAGCCTCGGCAAAGTCTACATATACAAGACTGTTTGATGATGAAAGATATGCCCTGAGTGCAGGATTAAGTACTTCCCTCTTTTTCGGAAACACAAATCCCACGGGAGGTCGATGGAGTTATCCGGTTTTCTCCAGCGGAGATTACAACAACAATGTTCCGAAATTTACGGAGTACTTTATCACTACCAATATCAGTGCCCAGACCGGTCTCGCCTATCTGATGTGCGTCCTTTTCTCTTATGACGAGGTCATCCTTAACCGGGCAGAGGCCCTGGCAATGACCGGAAGAGAAGATGAGTCCGTCAGGGATATCAATAGCTTTTTGTCTAAAAAAACAGCAGATTATTCTGAGGCTACGCATACCATAAACAAAAATAATATCGATACCTTTTACAATGCAGAGGACAATGAATTTTCTCCGTTTTATCCTATTCCGGAGTCCGCCGAGTCCCTCATAAAGTGCCTGTCCGAATTGAGAAGATTAGAGTTTTATCACGAAGGTATGCGATGGCTGGACCACAAAAGGTGGAACATGGCGGTTACCCACGAAGATTATTTCGGAAATGCTACCGTGCTCCCCAAAGACGATCCGAGGAGAGAATTACAAATACCGGCGGTTGCCAGGGCAAGCGGAATAAGTCCGAACCCCAGGTAAACATTCCTGAACACATCTTAACAAAAACATCAGAAAAATGAAACGAATACTCAAATATATATACATTTTGGCCCTCATAATCCTGTGTGATAGCTGTTCCGGAGAGGAACCGGTTTCTTCGGAAAGTGTTTTGGATACCGAAACCCCTGCACTTTCCGAATTGGATATTTGGATCAGGGAAAACTTTGTAGCCCCATACAATATAGACATTCTTTATAAATGGGATGACAACCAGGTAGATCTCAATAAATACCTGTACCCCCCTACATTAGAAAATGTACGCCCATTACTGGACGTAGTGCTTGAGGTATGGATGAAGCCTTATAATGAAATTGCGGGTGAGGACTTTATTAAAAACATTGCTCCCCGGCAGTTGATTTTGGTCGGGGGATATAATGTCAACGAATCGGGTACCATAACCCTCGGATTTGCAGAACAGGGGTTAAAGATAGCGCTCTTCAATGTAGATCAGCTCGATTTGAGTGACCTGGAAGATACACAACAGTACTTTCATACCATCCAACATGAATACTGCCATATCCTTAACCAGACCAAACCTTATGATCCTTCCTATGCGAAAATCACACCTTCGGGATACACTTCCCAGTGGTTTGGAAACGGCAGCAGCTATTCCCTTCGTACAGCCCTGAAAAAGGGATATATCAGCAGGTATGCGAGAGCCAATGATTTTGAGGATTTCGCCGAGATGGTCTCTGCCATGCTCATTATGTCCAGAGAAGAGTTTGATAACCAGGTAAACCTCCTTGTCAATGTCATAAACGGACAACTGGAAGAACTCGAGGAAGATGCAGACGATGACGCTTCCGTACAGTCCGATATAAACGACCTGAAAATAGAGCTCGAAGAAGCTAAGAAAGGAGTAGCCTTTCTCAGACAGAAAGAAGCTTTTGTCGTGGACTATTTCAAATCGGAATGGGATATTGATATCTATGAATTGCAGCAAAAGACGACCACTGCAATGAAAGACATCGTAACTAACCATAAAACTGCCGGAAAATGAGAACAATAATCAAAAATGTATATGTCCTGTGTGTGATTTCAATTTTATTTTGTGCCTGTAAAAATGACGATGACCAGGAACTTTTTAATGAGACGGCTACAAAGAGAATCAGTGAAAGGGAACAGGAACTCAAAAATCTTCTGACTTCGGCTCCCCACGGATGGAAAGCTATATACTTTACAAATCCCAACCGGTTCGGAGGGTTTACGTTGTTAATGGATTTCGATGAAAAAGGTTATGTGAAGATGGCTTCCGACATCGATGAGGATACCGAAGAGAAGACAAGTATATACGATATTAATCTCGGAAATACGGTAAAACTTACGTTCTCAACTAAAAATCACATCCATAAACTCAATGACTCCTATGTCCCGGAAGTACTCAAAGGAACCGGATTCGAAGGCGATAACGAATTTAGTTTCTATGGTGCCAATGAAGACATGATAACGTTCCGGGGCGTTAAAAACAATGTCGAAATTACTTTTGAGAAAGCTACGGCAGAAGACTGGGATAATCTTATTGTGCAAAACAGGGGAATGATAAACAACATCATCTCCGGCCCCGAAGACCCTGTTTACCAGGTCATAAAAATCACGAAAAACGGGAAGAGTACCCTGTATAATTTCAACTATAATGCGCTGATGCGGTTTGTAAGTTCCGAAACCCCGACGGATGACAATAAACTTACAGAGCTATCATTTGGCGTAGGTTTCACCCCCGAGGGCCTGGTCCTCAATCCGCCTCTGGAAATAGGATCGGATACATATACGGACTTTACATGGGATGAAGAAAACAGAACATTTGTATCCCGGACCGAAGGCTCCGTCGCCGAGATCATTTATTCGAACGAACCCGCTTATATCAATAACGATTATAAAGACCTCGGAACTACGGCATATTCTCTGACATACCGGGGAGATCTGACCGATAATGCACTTTCCAATGCGATGAATTCCTCTGTTTTTACTATGCTTATAGCCGAAATAAACGAGGAATTGAAAAAAAGGAATCCCATATTCGAAATAGACCGGGTTGCTCTGATATTCAATTTGGCAGGAGAAACGGACCCGGAACGTTCGAACCTGCTATTAGTCCGGGTCGGAGGGTTTAACTGCAATTATAATATCAGTTACACCTATAAAGACAAGAAGGTCGTTTTTACATATCACGGGCCGCAAAATGACAATGGGGCCTATATGGAAGAGAATCTCAACCCTGGTTTGATAGACCTGATCTGTTCCCCCGAAGGTTTTTATGTAAGCCGGGAAGGGCGGTTTGAATCTCAATATACCAACCCGGCCTATTCGTTGACCAGTGCCGCGGATGCCCGGTTCCGTTTGCTCATGCAGGGTAATTATTACTCTAATGATTAAATAGTGTGACAAACTATAGGCAGAAAGATTTTACGGGTTTTTGATAAAAAGACAAGAGGAGATCATAGCTGATTTCCTCCTTTACTCCGAAAAATTTCTCCATGTTTTGTTTTAGGTTTAGTGCAAAAGAGCCATCCTCTTGGGGTGGCTTTTTTAAAACCATCCCAAGTAGCTTACGGGGATAAAGCATACGGTAAAAAAAATCGTATATTAACCTCATCATTCATTTAAAATGATATAACTTCATCATTTCACAAACTTTTTAAGCCATGATACGGAAATTATGAAAATAAAAAACATACTCACCTGCCTGTTTATGGGCTTGGTCCTGCTCTCCTGCTCGGGGGATGATGATGCGTCGGGAAATGATGTCAGCATAGACACTTTCCGCTATACTGTTGAAACCGTGGAAAATCCCGGAACCCTGACACGGGGAAGCAAAGTAAGGTTTGAAGTACGTACCTCGTCCATACGCAATTCGTATTACAACGTCACCCTTTTTCTCGAACCGGAAAACGGCAAGGGACAGAATCAGTGGTACTTCAATAAAAATTTTCCGGCTTCTCAGTTCATCAGTGAAGAAGTCCTGATACCGGAAAGTGCTACACCCGGCAATTATAACATAGGAGTTTCCGTCCAGGAAATAAACGGCAGCGGTTCGGACGATGACATGCTAAACATTCCGTCTTACGCCAGAAAGATCAAAAAAGTGACTATCCGGTAAATTCCCTTTATCCGGCACACTATTTCCAAATACATCCTTAACTTGCTGATTGTACCGTAACAGAGGCTCGCCATGTTATTTTTAAAAAGACCATCTCAGACCTTAACCGGGAATGCGATAATTTCATATATATACCTCAAGTAAACACTCATTCCACTTTTTGAGTTCGGTTTGCGTTACCCGGTCTGCTTTGTCAAAGTAAAAATGTTTTACGATTTCCAGTCCGCAATAGCTGTAAATCCCTTCATCGGAAGTAAGTGATAAGGCTTTATCCATTCCTGTTTGCCGATATTCTTCCGCAGATTTTCCATGCGTATTTACAATCACAACTTTTTTCCCGTGAAGAAGCCCTTTCTGCACCCCTTTGTCATACCGATAGGCAAAACCATAGCTGAATACCCGGTCTATATATCCTTTAAGAATTGCCGGAAGACCGGTCCACCATATCGGATAAATGAATGTAATACAATCTGCCTGTGAAATATATTCCTGCTCGGTTTTTACGTCGTGAGCGACAGTTCCTATCCGTTGTCCCCTCATGTCTTCCGCCGAAAGTACCGGATGGAACTGAAGCCGGTACAGGTCTCTTACCTTAACCTCATTACCGGTGTTTTGCAGATGATTTTCCAGGTTATTCTTCAACCATGCATTTGCGCTTTCCGGATTGGGATGCGCGTAAATAATCAAATGTTTCATATATTTATTTTTATCGTTTATCAATAGTCGTATGGAATATTGATACCGTAAAAGTAGACCACATGAAAATCCCGGAATTGTAAGAAAACGAAATTTAACCTAAGGGATTGCAGATCTCCCTCTGGAATTTGAGATAGCTTACCGGGGTAAGCCCCAGGTAATATTTGAAATCGTGAATAAGCTGGCTCTGGTCATAATATCCGCATGTGTGGATCAGATCAAACCAGTTGATCTCCTGTTCTCCGGAAGTATACTGCTCCAACATTTCGATAGCTCTTAAAAAACGGTAGTACCGGTGTATTTCCTTTGCAGAATACCCCAATTGTTTTTTATGCAGTAACTGGATGTTCCTTTCGGTCTGCCCGGTCTCTTCGGCCAATGTCTTTACAACATCGAGATTTTTATGTTCAAAACGGGTCAGGCGGTTTATGAGCGGATGTCTGTCTCGTAAATAGGGACGGGAAAAATCGAGAATAAAATCTACCCGCTTTTTATGGACCGTTATTTTTTTCAGTTCGGACCACAACCAGGAGAAACAATGATCCGTCATGAGATGATCCGGGTGTACCTTTATGCTTTTTTCCATTAAAGCATTCCCGAAAAAACGATAAAAAGCATCCCCCTTAAAATTGGCGACCAGGATTTCCGAGCCGGGGACAAGGGTGTAATCAAAAGCTTTTTTTACAGGTCCGAGCAGTAAACATCCTTCAACAACTGTTTGTTGCTCTCCCGACTGTATTGATATCTTTTCGCCAAAACTGAAAATCAGTATGATTTGATACGAAGGCAAAAAGCTTTTCCGTATAACTTCTCCCGAATGGTTTGCCGCAAAATAGAAATGCGTAAACACCTCCCGGAATTCGGAAGGTACCGGAATTCGGTGAGCTTTGAATGTTTCGGAATCCGACATTTCTGATTGCTGGTTAGCCCTGTTAGCCGGTAAACTAACGGAGCGTTTTTTTGAGAAAAGAATGGAATCAGCAGGATAATCTGAAAATATCATTCCGGACATATCGGGGAGGCAGGAAGTTTATCACACCTATAACATCCCGATTCGCCCGAAATGATAAGTCAGCCATCAAGAGAAGAAAAGACTATCGGGCTCCCCACTCCTTTAATGCATCGTTATTCAGCTTTACATAATCCGGATTACCCGCCTTTTCAGCACCTGCAAGCGATTGTTTTGCTGCTTCTACAGCTCCGGCCTTATCGCCCGCTTTATAATAGATCAATGATTTCTGACGCAACATCCAGTACGGAGGATTTTCTTGCATGGACAATGCCTTATCGACCCACGTTTTTGCCTGATTAATATCTTTTCCCTCTTCGAGATAATAGACCGCAGCAGCAAAATAATCCCTGGCCGAAGGGCCATTGAGCGTGTTTTCTATGCTTGCCATGGCTTTGGTTTCGGTAGGTACTTCGATCTCAATACCTACATAAACATTTTCCCAGAGTATACCCAGTTCTACGGAATTATTGGTGATGTCGCCAAACATCATAGTAAATGTCTCCATGTCAAAAGGCATGCTTTGAGGTGTGGCTTTTGTTTTCAGGGCCACTTTGCTTTCATCCCACTTCTGAGGATTTCCCCAGTTGTCGGTATCACTGTAGAAGATCACCTCCCACGAAGCCTTACCGGGAATGGTGTACAGCGCATAGCTGCCCTTTTTCAGGATCTTCCCTCCTATTTTTACATCATCCCCGAATGTGATTTTGGTGTTCTCATTGGCTCCGGTACGCCATACCTCACCGTAAGGTACCAAATTTCCGAAAACTGTCCTTCCACGCATGGCCGGCCGGGAATATTCCAGCTTTATATCGGTAAGTCCTACCTGTTGCTCTACTTTGGAAGACGGACTCGGTGCAGGCGTTTTTACCTGGGCAGTGGCCATCACAGAAGCTAAAGCGAGGCCGCACCATAATACAATGTGTTTTTTCATGGTAATGCTGAATTAGTTATTATTGATTTGAAAATATTTTGCCCTAAAGATAGTGAAGAAATACAATTCCGGAAGTGTAAACTTCCCCGGTAATCCGGGTACGGACCTATACTCCGCCCACCGGGAAATTCGATAAAACCGGCAACCCTAATAAAGGTAATAGTACAGGCATATTCCGTACCCTTTTGCACATCTTTTTGCAGTATCTTTGAAATCAGTTATGAATACTACCTACGACAATAAAAAAATTATCCTCTTTGACGGGGTGTGCAACCTGTGCAACCAATCGGTACAGTTTGTGATTCAACGGGATAAAAAAGACCGGTTCAGGTTTGCTTCGTTGCAAAGTGAAACCGGGCAGCGCCTGCTTGCGGAACGGGGTATAGACCGGGAAACTACCGATTCGATCGTCCTTATAGAACCCGGGGTTGCTTATTACCTCAAATCGCAGGCGGCTATAGAAATAGCTTCGGATCTCGGTAGTGGATGGCCGATACTTCGTATTTTTGAGTATATCCTTCCGTTGTCACTTCGCGACCGTATCTATGATTTCGTAGCCCGAAACCGCTACAAATGGTACGGAAAAAAGGAACAATGTATGATCCCCGCCGACCCCGGCCTCAAAGCAAAATTCCTGGAATAAGAGCAATAGTTCACGAACACATTTTATTTTTATACCTTTAAGGAAATAATTAAAATGATGTTATTTTTCAATATTCGTGTACTGTGCTATCTCCTTCCGTGGAGTTTATTATTAATGGCCTGCCAGCATAAATCTTCAAGGGAAAATCCGGATCGTGTTCTGCCCGGCGAGCCTCCCAATATTATCTTTATTCTTGCGGACGATATGGGAATCGGCGATCTCGGGTGCTACGGACAGCAACGTATAAAAACTCCACACATAGACCGGTTGGCAGCAGAAGGAATGCGTTTTACGAATTTTTATGCGGGGAGTACCGTTTGTGCGCCTTCAAGGGCGAGTCTGATGACCGGGCAACATACCGGCATCGTTCATATCCGCGGAAACGGGGAATATCCGCTGCGACAAACCGATACCATTATTCCCCAACTTCTGCAGCGGCATGGGTATACTACCGGTATGTTCGGTAAATGGGGACTTGGACTGCAAGGTTCTACGGGAGACCCGCGGCATAAAGGCTGGAATAGTTTTACCGGGCACCTGCATCATGTAGAAGCCCATGACCAGCAACCGGACTCCCTATGGCGTATAAAAGAGGGGAAGTTGCTAAAGTTTGCCATCCCGGAAGGTCGTTATGGCAACGAGATATTCACCGAAGATGCTCTTGACTTCATCACAAAACAACCAAAAGACAAGCCCTTTTTTCTGTACCTGTCTTTTACGCTTCCGCATGCAGAGCTCCTTGCACCTGAAAAATACATGCGTCCTTACCTGGACGCATCGGGTCAGAGTATTTTTGCTCCGGAAACCGCCTGGGCACCCGGCCAGCATTACGGCCCCCAACCCTATCCCAAAGCCGCTTATGCTGCTATGGTAAGCAGTGTCGACTCTTATACCGGACGCATTATGCAATGTCTGAAGGCCAAAGGCATTGATAAAAATACCCTGGTGATCTTTGCGAGCGACAACGGTACACATATCGAAGGGGGGCGCAGCCCCGAAGATGTTGCCTTCTTTAAAAGCAGCGGGCCTTACAAAGGGGTGAAAAGAGCAGTATATGAAGGCGGAATACATGAGCCTTTTATCGCCCGCTGGCCTGGTAAAATAAAACCGGCACAACGCAGTGACCACATTGCAGCATTCTGGGACGTGTTACCTACATTAACGGAGATAGCAGGGATTCCCGGTAAACCCGCCGGAATAAACGGTATCTCCTTTGTTCCCGAATTACTGGGACAAACGGAACAATCGCAACACGAATACCTTTATTGGGAATTCTATGAGCAGGGAGGTAAACAAGCTGTCCGAAAACAAAAGTGGAAAGCGGTAAGGCTCAATGTCAGGAAAAACCGAAACGCACCGCTGGAATTATACGACCTGGATACAGACCCCAGAGAACAATACAATATAGCCGGGGAGCATCCGGAAATTATCAGGGAAATGGAAGAAATAATGCGGGAAGCGCATACGCCCAACCCGCTATTTTCTTTTTAAAACTCAAACCAGGCGTTCACTTCTTTTTTAGTATCCGCACTATAGGTTTTATGGAGAAACTCATTCCGGGATTTGTCATACACATAATCCTCAGCCCACTCCGTATGATGTTCCGCCAATGCCCGGATCGATTCGCATACGTAGCGTATCTCATCACAGCTCAGGGTAGGATGAATGGACATGCGTATCCATCCCGGTTTTTTGATAAGGTCGCCCAGCGTAATTTCTTCTACCAGTTTACTCGATGTCTCCTGGTCTACATGAAGCAGATAATGCCCGTAAGTCCCCGCGCAGCTACATCCTCCCCGAGTCTGTATCCCAAAACGGTCATTCAGCAATTTAACGCCGAGGTTATAATGCAGGTCATCGATAAAAAAGGAAAGAACCCCAAGCCTGTCCTTGTGCTGCGGGGCCAGGATATTTACATGGGGGACATCCGAAAGAAAATTGAAAACCTGTTCCAGGATCTCATGCTCTCTGTCCAGTATATTTTTCACACCCATATCTTCTTTCAGGCGAATGGAAAGGGCTGTTTTTATGGCTTGCAGAAATCCGGGGGTCCCCCCGTCTTCCCGTTCTTCGATATTATCGATATACTTATGCTCTCCCCAGGGGTTAGTCCAGGTTACCGTACCTCCTCCGGGAGAATCGGGGATCATATTTTTATAGAGTTTTTTATTGAAGACCAGTACACCTGAGGTTCCCGGGCCACCCAGAAACTTGTGTGGCGAAAAGAATATGGCATCCAGGGCAGCTTCCTCGTCTTCCGGGTGCATATCGATCTCCACATAAGGTGCGGAACAGGCAAAATCCACAAAACAAACCCCGCCATGACGGTGCATGACTTTGGCGATATCGTGATAAGGTGTCTGTATCCCGGTTACATTACTGCAAGCAGTAACCGAAGCGATCTTCAAAGGCCTGTCGCGATGTTTTTCGAGAAGTTCGAGCAGGTTATCCATACAAAACAATCCTTCATCATTTGCAGGAACTACTTCTACTTTGGCCACGGTCTCAAGCCAGGAAGTCTGGTTGGAATGGTGTTCCATATGCGTAATAAATACCACAGGGCGCATATCGTCCGGTATTTGCGTATGTTTCCGTAGGTTTTCGGGGACTTTAAGTCCGAGAATACGCTGGAATTTATTAATAACGCCGGTCATACCACTTCCGGAAGTGATCAGGATGTCATCCTGATTACCGTTTACATGTTCTTTTATGATATGTCTTGCCTTATGGTAAGCCAGGGTCATAGCCGTTCCCGAAACCGTTGTCTCCGTATGCGTATTGGCTACATAAGGCCCAAAATCGTGTAACAGCTTTTCTTCTATCGGCCTGTATAAACGGCCACTTGCCGTCCAGTCCGTATACACAATACGTCGGGTACCGTATGGCGATTCGAATTCCTGGTTTATTCCTATGATATTATCCCGGAACGGTTTGAAATACGCTTCGAGTTCTGTCCTGAATATTTTAGATTCCTCTGCTGTAGCTACCATAAAACAATATATTAACTATGTGTGGTGTATGTGTGTTTCATTGAATTCAATTCCATATGCAGTATGGGATAAGGCTTTCCCGTACTGTCCAGTTCCGATCTTCCCGTAACCTTGAATCCCATATACTCATAAAAACCCCTGGCCTGAAAATTTGCTTCGTTGACATCGACCCGGAAAGCTCCCGCTTCGGCAATAGCATAGTTCAGAAGTTTTTTCCCGAGTCCGGTTCCACGGGTATCGGGATGTATAAACAACATTTCTATACTCGATCCGGAAATACCTGTAAAAGCCAGAATGCTATCGTCCTGTCCCTTAATAACCCGCACATCCAGCATTTTCAGATATGTACTGCGTATCAGGGGGCGGAAAAAACCGATATCTTCTTCTTTAAGAAAATGGTGTGTGGCCCTTACCGAGGCTTCCCACACCTCCACGATCTCATCGAAATCCTCCTCTTCCGCGGAAACGACGACATAAGTATCTTTCATACCCATCTGCTTTTAACCATTAACGGCTACCAGGTCTTCGATCTCCGAGATAATTTTATCAGCCAGCGCATTTGCTTCTTCCTGGCTCTTCGCTTCCGTATAGACCCTGATAATAGGCTCGGTATTGGACTTTCTCAGGTGTACCCAGTTTTCGGCAAAGTCTATCTTTACTCCATCTATGGTAGATAGCTCCTCTCCCCTGTATTTTTCTTCCATCCCTTTCAGAATAGCATCCACATCGATCTGCGGAGTCAATTCTATTTTCTTTTTACTCATAAAATACGACGGATACGAGGCACGTAGCTCACTCACCTTAATGTTCTTCTCAGCCAGAAGCGAGAGAAAAAGCACTACCCCGACCAGGGCATCTCTGCCATAGTGGAGTTCGGGATATATGATCCCCCCGTTACCCTCTCCTCCTATAATGGCCTCGGTATCTTTCATTAGCGCAACCACATTGACTTCACCTACGGCACTGGCCTGGTAACTTCCGCCATGTTTACCGGCAATATCGCGCAATGCCCGGGAAGATGACATATTGGAAACTGTGTTTCCGGGGGTTTTACTCAAAACATAATCGGCACAGGCCACCAGGGTATATTCTTCTCCGAACATTTCCCCGTCTTCACTGATAAACGCCAGGCGATCCACATCCGGGTCGACTACAATACCAAAATCGGCTTTCTTTTTAACCACGAGTTCCGAGATGTCGGTCAGGTGCTCCTTAAGAGGCTCCGGATTATGCGGAAAATGCCCGTTGGGTTCGCAGTACAAAGGCGTAACATGGACTCCCAGTCTCTCCAGCAACCTCGGAATGGCAATGCCTCCGGTAGAATTTACGCCGTCTACTACCACGTGAAATCCGGCAGACTTTATAGCCTTGGCATTGACCAACGGCAATTTTAATACCTCGTCGATATGTATATCTATGTAAGCTTCATTGCGTGTCACTTTACCGAGATGATCCACATCGGTAAAATCAAATTTTTCCTCTGCCGCAAGCTCGAGTATTCTGGCTCCCTGTGCTGCATTGAGAAATTCTCCTTTGTGGTTCAGCAGCTTCAGGGCATTCCATTGTTTCGGGTTATGACTTGCCGTAAGTATAATTCCCCCATCGGCATGCTCCAGGGGTACGGCTACCTCTACGGTCGGAGTTGTGGACAGATCGAGTTTTACGATATCAATCCCCAATCCGGTCAGGGTCTGAATAACCAATCCCTGTATCATTTCACCCGAGATACGGGCGTCTCTCCCGATAACGACCTTGAGCTTTTCCTTACCCCGGTTCTCTTCTTTCAGCCAGGTTCCGTAAGCTGCCGCAAACTTCACCGTGTCTATAGGAGTTAGATTATCTCCGGGTACACCTCCTATGGTTCCCCGTATTCCGGATATGGATTTGATTAATGTCATGAATATAAAGTGTTGTTGTTTAATACCTGTTTTTTGAAGGGGAAAACGGGATCCCGTTTTCCTTTATTGCCTTTGAAAACAGAACAAATATACAATTATATGCTTTCGGAATGTGATTTTGGATTATCATTTCGTCCGATCGGATATACCCGGGTATCGATTCCCCCCGTCAGCTCGGTCTGCTCCGGACTTTTATTTTCTTTCATCAATATCCAAAAAATATGTATTTCTCCGGTTCGGTATAAAAAACAAAAAAACCTCCTGCTTACCACAGCGCTTTATTCGTATATTCGAAAAATGAATTTTTTAGCACACATCTATTTATCGGGTGACGACGAGCTGCTACGGATCGGAAATTTTATTGCCGACAGTATTAAGGGCAACAAATACACGATGTTCCCGAAACGCGTTCAGCAGGGCATATTGCTTCACCGGCAGATCGATTCTTATACGGACCATCACCCGACGGTAAGACAGAGCACGCGGAGGCTTCACGCCAATTACAGCCATTACAGCGGGGTCATTGTCGATATGTACTACGATCATTTCCTGGCTGCTAACTGGGGCGATTATTCCGATGTGCCCCTGGACGTTTTTGCCGATGAGTTCTACACTACCCTGGAAAACCACCGGGATATACTTCCGGAGCGGACCCTGGGGATGCTGCCGTATATGAAAAGAGAAAACTGGCTCCTGAGTTATGCCAGCCTGGAGGGTCTCGAAAGGATACTCACGCAAATGAACCGGAGAACAGCCTATAAATCGAACATGCACCTGGCCGTACATGACCTGCGGGCACACTACACCGCCTTTCAGGAAGAGTTTACTGTTTTTTTTAAAGAGTTGCTTATATTTACCAGGGCAAAGATCCGCGAGGCAGATCAGTAAAGCGGATGGGAAAAACGGAAAAGGGGGAGCTTTAAAAGCGTTAAAATCCGTTCAACCAAAAATTCAATTCATGAAGATAACATATCTCAAGGCCTGTCTTTACTTTTTCAGTGCTGTTCTTGTTTTCGGATGCAAGACCAACAACGGGACATCCGGATTGATTACCGATAAAGCCATGGTCGTGTCGGCCCGTGAAGAAGCTTCTGCCGTAGGTGTGGAAATTCTCAGAAAAGGGGGAAATGCCTTTGATGCCATGGTCGCTACGGAACTTGCCCTGGCGGTGGCCTACCCATTTGCCGGAAACCTGGGCGGAGGTGGTTTTATGGTATATCGTACTCCGGATGGCGAAATAGGCGCACTTGACTATCGCGAAAAAGCTCCCTTAGCCGCTCATAAAGACATGTATCTCGACAGCCTGGGAAATGTCATTCCCGAAAAAAGTACGCTCGGTGCCATGGCCATAGGAGTTCCGGGAACAGTAGCAGGCGTTGCGGAAGTACACCGCAAACTCGGCTCTTTACCTTTCCGTGAAATTCTCGAACCGGTTATCGCCCTGGCCGAAAAAGGGGTTGTCGTTACCGAAAACCAGGCAAAGCGACTGGAGCGAAACCGTAACCTCTTTATTGAAGTCAATGGAGACAGTACCTTCTTTGCCAAACCATTTCGCAGCGGAGATACCATTAAATATCCGGCGCTTGCCCATACGCTGAGACGTATTCAGGAAAACGGGAAAGACGGTTTTTACCGCGGAGAAACCGCTAAGAAACTGACTGCCCTGATCCGGCAAAAAGGAGGTATCATTACCGAAGAAGACCTGGCGAGATACCAGGCCAAATGGAGGATCCCTGTTATTTTCAACTACAAAAACCTCAAAGTCATCTCCATGTCTCCCCCCAGCAGCGGCGGAATCACACTCGGGCAGATCATGCAGATGATCGCGCCCTTTCCTTTGCAGGAATACGGACACAATTCGGTTCGGAGCATACAGGTGATTACAGAAGCGGAACGGCGGGCTTATGCCGACCGGAACTATTTTTTGGGCGATCCGGATTTTACAGATATTCCTCAGGGTACCTTGCTCAGCGAACGATATCTCCGTGGGCGTATGGCCGATTTTTCTTTTGGACAGGCTACCCGTTCGGACGAGGTATCTCATGGAAAAATTCAGGTTACGGAAAGTAATGAGACCACACATTATTCGATCGTGGATGCCTTTGGCAATGCTGTTTCCGTAACTACAACCCTCAACGGGGCCTACGGTTCTAAAGTTTACAGTGACGAACTCGGATTTTTTCTCAATAACGAAATGGATGATTTCAGTGCCAAACCGGGAACGCCCAACATGTTCGGGCTTACCGGTGCCGAAGCCAACAGTATAGCTCCGGAAAAGCGTATGCTGAGTTCCATGACCCCTACTATCGTAGAGAAAGAAGGAAAGTTATGGATGGTTGTCGGGACACCGGGCGGGTCTACCATTATTACTTCCGTACTGCAAACCATACTCAATGTATGCGAATTTGATATGGGCATGCAGGAAGCGGTAAATGCACCCCGGTTTCACCACCAATGGCTCCCGGATACCATCACTTTTGAACCCGGGGCATTTTCTCCGGCTATTCTCGACAGCCTGAAACAAAAAGGTTACTTTATCAATGAAGACCGTACTCCCATATTAGGCAAAGTCGATGCCATTCTTGTCCGTCCGGACGGCAAACTCGAAGGTGGTGCGGACAAACGCGGAGACGATAAGGCAGCAGGCTATTAATCCGCTCCGATAACTTTTTCTTTCTAATCCTCCCCGGAAATATTGTCTTTAGCATTTAAAATATTGTTAAAACCGGACCCCTGCTTAAACTTCTTTATGTTACCGGGGTCTAAGAGCGCAAACGGAAGCATTAAACTTCTGTTAAAAAGTATTAAATTATTATAACACGATAGGAAATACCTGATAATACCAGTAATATAGCTTAATCGTTTTAACCAACAATCAACCGTAATGCATTGTAAATTTCTACTCATTGTAGTGGCTTCGTTTTGGGCCTCTATTGCTTTTTCACAAAACACCATAGAGATCAAAGGTAAAATTGTGGATGCCATGGACCAGTCTCCGCTCGAATCTGCAACCGTGTATATTTCTTCCCAGAAAGACTCTACGGTACTGGACTATACCATCAGCAACCTGTCCGGTACATTTTCGCTCGAAGTCCGAAAAACTGCAGAACCGGCATATATTAAAATATCATTTATAGGCTACCGTTTATATTCCAGAGCTCTGGAAAACCTCAATGATCCGATCGATCTTGGCGTTATCCAGCTCCGGGAAAATGTCGACGAACTCTCGGAAGTCGTAGTCGAGGGAGAAGCGGCTCCGATACAAATAAAAAAAGATACGCTGGAGTTTAATGCAACCTCCTTTAAGGTTCGTCCCGATGCTAACGTTGAAACCTTACTGAAACAGCTTCCCGGTGTGGAAGTAGCCTCGGACGGAAAGATTACGGTAAATGGTAAAGAAGTTAATAAAGTTCTCGTAGACGGAAAGCCCTTTTTTGGAAATGACGGACAGATTGCCACGAAGAACCTGCCTTCGGATATTATTGATAAAATACAGGTATCGGACACCAAAACCAAAGAAGAAGAGCTCTCCGGAGAGGATGCGAGTTCCGACGAAAAAACCATTAACCTCACCATTAAAGAAGGTAAAAACAAGGGATACTTCGGGCGGGCCACAGGAGGTTACGGCACGGACGACCGCTATGAAGCCAATCTGTTTGTCAATTACTTCAACGGCAGTCAGCGTGTCAGCCTGCTCGGGGGAAGTAATAATATAAATAGTGTAGGGTTTTCGATGGATGAGATATTCGATGCTATGGGAGGCGGACGAAATGTCTGGGGCAACAGCGGAGGCGGCATCAATGTTAACGGCGTATCTTTCGGGTCTACCGGATCGGGAATTACGACCTCTCATCTCGGAGGGCTTACCTTCGCAGACGATCTTTTAAACAAGAAGATGGAAACCGATGCAAGCTATTTCTTTACACAAACCAACCGCGAAAATGACAACCGTACGGAACAAACCAACCTGACCCCGGAAGGTGAATTTACTTCCAATTCGGAAAGTTCTACGGAAAACGAATCGAGGGATCATAATTTCAATGCCAATTTCGAGTACAAAATCGATTCCCTGACCTCTATAGGGTTCTCCCCTACCATAACACGTACGGATTCGGACTTCAATTCGAACCAGACCCAGTTTTCTGTAGATGAAAACGGAGACCTGCTCAATGAAAGCGAATCTGTAAACAACAGTTCAAGCACCAGAAAATCATTTCGTTCCGACCTTTTCGTAGTCAGAAGGTTTAACAAAAAAGGCAGGTACATGAATTTGCGGTTCGGCAATAATAATTCTTCCGACGGTTCGGAAGGGATAAACCGGTCGTCAACGATCTTTTACCAGAATGACGATCCGGATGATATCCGTAACCAGAAAGAGATCAATGACAACCAGACCGATAATTATAACCTGAACCTGAGATATACCGAACCCATCACAGACTCACTGAGCCTGACCGGGGAAGTGAGTTACGAAAATAACAAATCGACAAACAACAGGGAAACATTCAATTTTGAAGAAGCTACGGATGATTATACGGGACGTAATGATCCGCTCTCCAACTTTATCGAATCCAAAACCAATACCCTGACCCCGGAAATCGGTTTACGGCTCAGAAAAAGCAAGATACACGCCCGTTTGAATCTCGGGACCAACATTACGGATTATGACAATACCTCCCTTTACCTGGGAGAACAGACCAAACTCAAGGAACAATACATCTATCCTTCGGTACGTGCCAACCTCCGTTATGACCTTTCCAAGGGAAAATCTTTTTTCGTCAACTACAACTATCGGGTAAACCTGCCATCGGCTTCCCAGTTACTTCCCGTAGAGGATTTATCGAACCCTTTGAGCACGACCATAGGTAACCCGGACCTCGATCCTACCCGCGGGCATTCGGTTTATTTCAACTATAACAATTACGATTTTGCCAAAAGAACCGGTTTTTTTGCCTATGGTAACCTGAGTTATGACGAAAACAAGATCGTAAATGTCACTACTTTTGATGAAAACTTCAAAAGGACCACCACATTCCAGAACCTTAACGGCACGTATAGCGCCATGTTGGGTATGAACTGGAACACAAGCAAAAAGAAAGAAGAACACACCTTTAAATATCGTGTGGGGATCAATAGCAACCTGTCCATGAACCGGGGAATTACCAACAATGAAAAGTTCCAGGCCCATAATCTGAGCCTGAGCCCTTCGGCCGCATTCACCTGGGAATACAGCGAACTGTTCACCCTGGAACCCAGTTACGGATTTAGCTATAACGAATCGAGATATACCAATTATACCATAGACCGGACATCTAACTTCCGCCATTCCTTTAAAATACTGACGACTTCATACTGGCCGAAAAATATCGTTTTCGGAAATGATTTTGGTTACACCTACAACTCTAATATCGCCGATGGTTTCCGGAAATCATTCTGGCTGTGGAACAGCAGTATCGGGTATAATTTCATGAAGGACAAAATGACTTTCAAAGTCAAGGTATATGACCTGCTCGACCAGAATGTAGGTACGATGCGAAACATTACGGATTCTTACATACAGGATGTGGAAAACACAGTGTTAAAACGGTATGTCATGTTCTCCCTGAGTTGTAAACTGGACAAGTTCGGGGGTAAAAAAGAAGGTCCGGGAGGACGCAGGGGTCGTGGAAGGTTCCGGGGATTCTAAACGGACGGGAATAAAAAAAAGAGTTCCGAATATCATATTTGAAGCTGCCTGAAACAGGGTCATAAGATCCTGCCCACAGGCAGCTTTTTATTTTTACAGGATACCTTATTACCAGCACAGGCTGAACCCGGGTTTTGGCAAACTCAGAACAGGCTGACGGAATTCCGCCGTTTGTCGCTTCCCATTGTCAAAACGGGATGCTTTTCGGGCTTTTATTTTGCATTTTAATATCGGATAAAACTTTTAAAACCACAAACGATTTTATACCTTTGAGGTATGTGGGAGATTGACAAAACATACCGTAACGATTTGCAGGAAGTCTTTGACAGACTTTTAGAAAAAAAGGAAGTCCTCCAGAATCAACGTCACTTACCTGCTGTTGCCCTGCGCAAAATCCGCGAAAGCCTCATGATCGAGTGGACATACAATTCCAACAGTATAGAAGGAAACACCCTTAGTCTCCGCGAGACACAAATGGTTCTTCAGGAAGACATTACCATAAAAGGAAAATCGCTGCGCGAACACTTCGAGGCCAAGAACCACGAAAGTGCCATAAACCACTTATACAAGCTTGCCGAAGGCACATCGTCTCCTTTGAGCAGTTCCGAGTTGTTATCGCTTCACGGGTATATACTGCGCAGTATCGAAGACGAATGTGCGGGCCGTCTTCGCAACGGAGGGGTTCGTATCTCCGGGGCCAATTTTACACCTCCTAATGCCAGAAAAGTTCCGGACCTGGTCGAAGAGCTTATTACCTTCGTGAAAACAAATCCGGAAGCACTCAACGATATAGAGCTCGCTACTGTTTTTCATCACAAATTCGTATGGATACACCCGTTTTTCGACGGCAACGGCAGAACCGTTCGTCTGGCTATGAATCTCCTGCTCATGCGCAAGGGGTTTCCTCCTGCCATCATCCTCAAAAACGATCACAAAAAATATTATGAGGCTCTCAACCAGGCCAACCGGGGAAAATATCACAAATTGATGTTACTCGTCTCACAAGCCCTCGAACGCACCTTGAATATTTATATCGGCGCATTACCGGGCAGTGATTACGAATATAAAGAAATATCCGACCTTGTCGAAGAAGAAAATATGCCCTACGGGCAGGAATACATCAGCCTGCTTGCACGGCAGGGTAAGATAGATGCTTATAAAGAAGGCAGAAACTGGCTTACCACCAAAGAAGCCGTACAGCAATATATAGCTCGTAGAAAAAGAAAACGCTGACCTCAGAAGATCAGCGTTTATCATATAGTACAGTAATACAACTCCCTATTCGGGGTGCATAAACCGTTGTTTGCCCAACAACTCCTCTTCTGTTTCTACGTGATCCTCATCCGGAACACAACAATCTACGGGACATACCGCAGCACATTGCGGTTCTTCGTGGAATCCTTTACACTCGGTACATTTATCAGGGACGATATAATAGATTTCATCGGAAACGGGTTCCTGAGCTTCATCAGCATTTACAGATTTTCCGTCCGGCAACACCACATCTCCTCCGAGTGATGTACCGTCACTGTATCTCCAATCGTCTGCTCCCTCATATATAGCCGTATTCGGGCATTCCGGTTCGCAAGCGCCACAATTTATACATTCATCTGTTATGATAATTGCCATGATTTCTTCCTTTTTCGTGTAACTTTGTCCAGCAAAAATAAGGCGAAAAGGAATTCTATACAAAAAAAGTAGACTTTTCATGGTCTTTGCTTTCGACCGGGGACATAAAAGACCGTATAAGGCACTGAATATCCTCGTTTTTTTACTAAAAAATAATTTTTAAGCCTATGCATGTACTGCAAAAAAACATAGACGCTTTTGTTAAATTGGGGGCATTTCTCGAACAGTTCTGTGATACTACACCTGTCAGAAAAGAAGGTATTGCCAATAACGATATGTTTTATGATGGTTTTCTGCACCAGTTAAAACTTGCCGAAGAGCACAACGGATGGTTTATCCGGGAAAACCTGTCTTTTGCCATGAAGCAATGGAGCCTGGCCCTGACCCGGGAACATCTCCTGGAGTGGCTTTCGGGATATGATACCCGCCACATAACCCCTAACCGTGTGGCTGTAATTATGGCGGGAAATATTCCCCTGGTAGGGTTTCACGATTTTCTGGCGGTTCTCCTGCTCGGACATTCGGTAGTGGTAAAACAGTCGTCCAATGACAGGCACTTGTTGCCTTACCTTTCGAAGTACCTGGAATACGCAGAGCCGACATTAAAAGGCCGGATCTCATTCACCGAGGATAAACTCGAAAATTTTGATGCGGTCATAGCTACGGGAAGTGATAATACCGCACGGTATTTTGAATATTACTTCGGAAAAAAACCGAATATTATCCGGCGAAACAGAAATTCTGTCGCTGTCCTCACCGGTAAGGAAACCCCGGAAGAACTCAAGGCCCTCGGGGAAGACATCTTTCGTTATTTCGGCCTTGGTTGCCGGAATGTCTCCAAGATATTTGTCCCGGAACAGTATAATTTCGATCAGTTTTTCAAGGCTATATACGCCTATCGCGATATTATTGAAATCCCCAAATACGCCAATAACTACGACTATAATAAGGCCGTGTACCTGATGAGCCTTTTTGAGATGCTCGAAAACGGGTTCCTGATGCTCAAAGAGGACGAAGGCTATGCTTCTCCGATTGCGACCCTATTTTATGAAACCTATGAGAACGGGCAGGAATTAAAGAAAAAACTGGAGGTCGATTCGGAGAAAATACAATGTGTGGTTTCTAATGGGTTTATCACGGGAGAGACAGGTTTCGGAAACACGCAAAAACCTGCATTATCAGATTATGCGGACGGTGTTGACACTATTGAATTCCTGTTAAGAATATAACAAATATTTATCGTTTTTATAACTGTTTTTCCTCGTAATTTTAGCATTTTTGCATAGAACATTCAACACAACATTGTCAAATCCACATGATGAAAAAACACAATTTTAGCGCAGGTCCCTGCGTGCTTCCTCAGGAGGTACTCAAAAAAGCCTCAGAAGCAGTTATCAATTTCAACGGTTTAGACCTTTCCCTGATAGAAATCTCCCACAGGAGTAAAGATTTTATAGAAGTTATGGAGAATGCCCGTTCCCTGGCCATCGAATTGTTAGGCCTGGAAGGAAAGGGATATAAAGCACTTTTTCTGCAGGGAGGTGCCAGCCTTGAATTTTTGATGGTTGCTTACAATCTGCTGGAGAAAAAAGCCGCTTACCTGAATACCGGTACATGGAGTAGCAAGGCCCTCAAAGAGGCCAAGTTTCTGGGGGAAGTCGCAGAGGTAGCTTCGTCCAAGGATGCCAACTTCAATTATATCCCAAAAGGATATACGATTCCCGAAGATGCGGACTATTTCCATTGCACCAGCAACAACACTATTTTCGGAACACAGATCAAGGACTTCCCGCAAACCGCTGTGCCGTTGGTTTGTGACATGAGTTCGGATATCTTCTCCAGACAACTCGATTTTTCAAAATTTGACCTGATCTATGCCGGTGCCCAGAAAAACATGGGGCCTGCAGGAACCACTCTTGTGGTTGTTAAAGAAGAAGTTTTAGGCAAAGTATCGCGTGCCATTCCATCCATGCTCGATTATAAAGTTCACCTGGATAAAGACAGTATGTTCAACACCCCTCCTGTATTTGCCGTTTACGTTTCCATGCTTACCCTGCAATGGCTCAAAGATCTGGGAGGTATCGCTGCTATTGAAAAAATCAACAACGAAAAAGCCTCACTGGTGTACAATGAAATAGACCGCAACCCGCTTTTCAAAGGTTTTGCAGCCAGAGAAGACAGAAGTTCGATGAATGCAACCTTCAACCTTGTCGACGAAGCGCATAAAGATGCCTTTGATGCGTTGTGGAAAGGAGCCGGCATCAACGGTCTTAACGGTCACCGAAGTGTAGGAGGATATCGTGCATCCATGTACAATGCGCTTTCCGTAGAAAGTGCCAAAGTACTGGTAGAAACTATGCAGGAACTGGAGAAAAAAGTCGGGTAACCCTATCGTAAACAACCCTTATTAAAATTTCATTCCCGTTTGCCGGGAATACAAAAAAAAGAGATATGAAAGTATTAGCTAATGACGGAATTTCAAAAAGCGGAGTTGAAGCTCTTGAAAAAGCAGGTTTCGAGGTCATCACAACCAAGGTAGCTCAGGAACAGCTCATCCCTTATATCAACGAAAACAAAATCGATGTTATCCTGGTGCGTTCGGCTACCAAGGTGAGAAAAGATATGATCGATGCCTGCAGCAGCATCAAAGTTATCGGACGTGGTGGTGTAGGTATGGACAACATCGATGTGGAATACGCAAGGTCCAAGGGACTCAGCGTTATCAATACTCCGGCTTCCTCATCGCAATCTGTTGCAGAGCTTGTTTTTGCACACCTTTACGGCGGAGTACGTTTCTTATACGATGCCAACCGCAATATGCCGCTGGAAGGCGAAACCAAATTTGCCCAGCTCAAGAAGGCATACGCAGGCGGTACGGAACTCCGCGGTAAGACCCTGGGGATCGTAGGTCTGGGACGTATTGGTATCGAAGTAGCCAAAATAGCTATCGGGGTAGGTATGAAAGTTATAGCTGCCGATAAATTTGTAGATAAAGCGGATGTTATTGTCGACTTTTTCGACGGACAGTCTGTAAAGGTAGAAGTAAAAACACAACCGCTCGAAGAGGTTTACAGGCAATCTGACTTTATTACCCTGCATGTTCCGGCTCAGAAGGAATATGTGATCGGTAAAAAAGAACTCGCCCTGATGAAGGACGGTGTGGCTATCGTCAACGCTTCCCGCGGAGGTGTTGTGGATGAGGTTGCCCTGGTAAGTGCCCTGGACAGCGGTAAAGTATCTTTTGCGGGACTTGACGTGTTTGAAAACGAGCCTACACCTGAAATAAAGATATTGATGCACTCCAAAATCTCCCTGACTCCTCACATCGGAGCTGCCACTAATGAGGCACAGGACAGAATAGGAACAGAACTGGCACAACAAATAATAAGCATTTTAAAGTCAGAAACGGTCTAATTATCGATTTTCCGGTAATTCCTGCAAATCCTTCCACGCCTTGTGGGAGGATTTTTTTGTATATTTAGAATTCAATTTTTTAATCCTAAAATATACAAGCGATGAAGAATATAACTGATTTACTGAATGGTGATCTCGGAAAACAGATCATCCGTGGGGTGAGCGATGAAGCCGGGACTTCGGAAAAGGAAACTTCCGGTGTGCTGGATCTCGCCTTACCGGTGTTGATGGGCGCCCTGCAAAAAAACGCATCTTCACCCGAAGGAGCTGCCAATATTCTGGGCGCTATTTCCGGAAGCAAACACTCCGGCAGTATTCTCGAAAACCTCGGTGGTTTTTTCGGGGGTGGAGTCGATAAGGAAGACCAACAGGACGGAGAAGGTATTTTATCACATATCCTCGGTACCAAACAAACTGCAACAGAGCAAGCCATCAGTCAAAAAACCGGTGTAAATATCGGTACTGTGAGCAAGATCATAAAGATAGCTGCACCGATACTTATGGGATATCTCGGACAACAGGCAAGAAAACAAAATGTCAGCTCTTCAGACGGACTTTCCGGGCTTTTGGGGAACCTTCTGGGCGGACAGTCTTCAGCAAAGCAAAACCTCCTCACTTCGATACTCGATGCCGACGGTGACGGCAGTGTTATAGATGATATTACAGGGATGGCTCTCGGTGGCAAAAAAAACGGCGGATTACTGGACGGACTGTTTGGCAAATAACGCTTCTTTTACATTTGTGAAATGACTTGGCAGGATATTATAAAGGATTTCTTTATAAAAGGAAGTCATTCGTTTTCTGTCTTTTTAAATTTTCAGTAACTTGAAAATTGTAAAATACCATACAACGATGAAAAACAAAACAGCATACATTACAGGTGGATCAAAAGGAATAGGACTCGGAATTGCGGAGGCATTGCTCCGCGAAGGCGTAAAGGTCGCTATTTCCTCCCGCAACAAAGACCAGGGAATGACCGCCATGAAGCGTATAACAGATAACAGCGATGCCTATCTCGTTATCGAATCGGACGTTACCGACTACGCTTCGGAGCAGGCTGCGATAAAAAAGGTGATCGATACCTGGGGCACGCTGGATTATGTTATTGCCAATGCGGGTGTCGGGGTCTTTGCTCCTATCGACGAATTGGCTCCGGAAGACTGGAACCACACCATAGCTACCAACCTTACAGGAGTTTTCAATACGGTAAAAGCAGCGATTCCCGAACTAAAAAAAAGCAAAGGATATATTGTTACCATAGCCAGTCTGGCCGGCACCAATTTCTTCGCCAAAGGCGCGGCCTATAATGCAAGTAAATTCGGGCTTGTAGGATTTTCGCAGGCCATAATGCTCGATCTCCGTCCTTATGATGTCAAGGTCACCACCATTATGCCGGGATCAGTGGCCACTCATTTCAACGGTAATACCCCGGATGCTTCCGATAGCTGGAAAATACAACCCGAGGATATCGGGCAACTGGTCACAGACCTGCTCAAAATGCCGGCCAGGACACTCCCGAGCAAGATCGAAGTTCGCCCGAGCAAAACATCGAATAGTTGATAAAATCCGACCGGTATCCTCCAACACATACAGATTTCCGGACCTTATACCCTGTTTTCCGGCTATTTTACCGGAAATCTGTTTTTACCCATGAAAATCCCGATTATCTTAATATCTTTGCCGACTAATTTTTTTCACCTATGCGACTCCACAGAAACCTGGTTTTTACCGTAATTGATGCTCTCGATTTTATTTTTAACCAAGGGGAGTATGCCGACAAAGTGGTTGCAAAGGCATTGAAAAAAGACAAACGCTGGGGAAGCAGTGACCGGCGATTTGTAGCGGAAACCATCTACGATATCGTCCGCTGGAAACGCCTTTATGCAGAGATTGCCGATGTGAAAGAGCCCTTCAGCCGGGACAACTTCTGGCGGATATTTGCCGTCTGGGCCGTTCTTCGCGGATATAAAATACCCGACTGGAAACAGCTGGAAGGCACGCCCACCCGCCGTATCAAAGGACGGTTCGAGGAGCTTTCCAAAATCCGAAAATTCCGTGAATCCATCCCCGATTGGATGGACGAGACCGGTGCAAAAGAGCTCGGAGAAGCTACCTGGGACAAGGAAATTGCAGCCCAAAACGAGCAGGCAGACGTGGTACTTCGCGTCAATACCCTGAAGACCAATGTAAAAAGTCTCCAAAACATCCTCGCCGAACAAGAGATCAGAACCAAGACTTTAAAGGCGTATCCCGACGCACTCATTCTGGAAGAACGCGCCAATGTTTTTCTTACGGATGCCTTCCGGGAAGGACTCTTTGAAGTACAGGATGCCTCTTCCCAAAGGGTAGCCCCGCTTCTCGACGTGCAACCGGGAATGCGTGTGGTAGATGCCTGTGCCGGAGCCGGCGGAAAAACCCTGCATCTCGCCTCTCTCATGCAAAACAAAGGGCAGATCATTGCCATGGACCTGTACGAGAGCAAAATGAAACAGCTGAAAACCCGTGCCAAACGCAACGGTGCCTTTAATATAGAATACCGCATCATCGAAAACAATAAGGTGATCAAGAAACTACACGACAAAGCAGACCGTGTACTGATCGATGCCCCCTGTAGCGGGCTTGGTGTACTGAGGCGAAATCCGGATACCAAATGGAAACTGCAACCGGAATTTATAGACAACATTCGTAAGACACAACAGGATATCCTTCAAAGTTACTCCAGAATGGTCAGGCCGGGAGGTAAACTCGTTTATGCGACCTGTTCCGTCCTCCCATCGGAAAACCAGGAGCAGATCCGTACTTTTCTGAAAAGTGAAAACGGAAAAAACTTTCAGCTGGAAAAGGACCATAAAATACTTGCTTCCGTTTCCGGGTTTGATGGTTTTTATATGGCCCTTTTACAGAAAAAGAGTTAGTCGAAACTCATTTTTTCTTCTATTTTTTTCAGGATGTGATCGGGGCATCTGACAGGTCTTCCGGACTTCATATCCACAAAGACAAGCACGGTATTTCCGACTGTTAAAACCTCCCCGTTTTCGGCGTAAATTTTGTAGTCGAACACGATTTTTACACCCGGTTTTTCCACCAGGGTGGTCTTTACCAGAATAAGGTCGTCATAACGGGCCGGTTTTTTAAATTCCACATGCAGGGAAACCACGGGAAGCATCACACCTTTTTCTTCCATTGATTTATAGGAAACCCCGATGTTTCTTAGCCATTCGACTCTTCCTATCTCCATAAACTGGGCATAATTTCCGTGATAGACCACGCCCATCTGATCGGTTTCACCATATCGAATTCTTATCGGAATTTCATGTGTTTTCATAAAAAAATATCGTATATTTTACGTGTTAAGATAAGGTAATATTAATGTTAATAGGCATGCGAAAAAAAAACTGAAAATTCAACCGGTATTTCATTTTTTTTTTCAATTTTTTGTTCACATATTTGTTCAACCTAAGGCGGGAAGATATAGTATTTTCGATCTTCTTCATAATCACTAATCTAACTGAATAAACTATAAGAGGTAATGAATTTGACTGCGCAATCGGTATGGGACAATTGTCTATCATTCATAAAGGATAACATTCAGCCCCAAGCTTACAAAACCTGGTTTGACCCGATAAAAGCTGTCAAACTTACCGATAACGCTCTGAGTATCCAAGTTCCGAGTAAGTTTTTTTACGAATGGCTCGAAGAGCACTATGTAAAGCTGCTCAAAGTAGCCCTTACAAAGGAGTTGGGAGAGAGTGCCAAACTGGTGTACATTATCAAAATGGAAAACACCTATGGCAACCAACGCCCGTTCACCGAAAAGATACCCAGCAGCAACCGTTCGAATTTGCAACCTCAGGAACTGGATGTTCCTGTTAAGCACAAGAACCCGGAGCTGAAAAATCCGTTTGTAATACCCGGTATCCGGAATATCAAAATCGAATCTCAGCTAAACCCCAATTACAACTTCGATAATTTTCTGGAAGGGGACTCCAACCGTCTTGCCCGTTCGGCAGGATTGGCAGTAGCCAACAAACCCGGTGGGACGTCATTTAACCCCCTGCTGATCTTCGGAGGTGTCGGTCTCGGAAAAACCCACCTTGCCCACGCTATCGGGGTGGATATCAAAGATAAATACCCGGAAAAAACCGTATTATACATTTCTGCGGAAAAATTCACTCAACAGTATATAGAGTCGGTAAAGAAAAATACCCGAAACGATTTTATTCATTTTTACCAGCTTATCGATGTACTCATTATCGATGATGTACAGTTTTTCTCCGGAAAATCCGGAACACAGGATGTATTTTTTCATATATTCAACCACCTGCACCAAAACGGCAAACAGGTTATCCTTACCTCAGACAAGGCCCCTGTAGACATGCAGGATATCGAACAACGACTGTTATCCCGTTTTAAATGGGGACTGTCCGCCGAACTCCAGACTCCCGATTACGAAACGAGAATCTCTATCCTCAAAAATAAACTGTACCGGGACGGTGTGGATATGCCTGAAGATATTATCGAATACGTCGCCAAAAATATCAAGTCCAACGTCAGGGAACTCGAGGGAGCTATTATCTCCCTGATTGCACAGTCTTCCTTTAACAAGAGAGAAGTAACCATAGAGCTCGCCACACAAATTGTTGAAAAATTTGTAAAGAATACCAAGCGGGAGGTTTCCATAGATTACATTCAGAAAGTGGTATCCGATTATTTCCAGATGGACGTTGCTACGCTACAGTCCAAAACCAGGAAGCGGCATATTGTGCAGGCGCGTCAGCTCGCTATGTTTTTTGCAAAAAAATACACCAAGGCATCCCTGGCAAGCATCGGCTCCCAGATCGGGAAACGCGATCATGCTACAGTGCTCCACGCCTGTAAGACGGTTGACAATCTCGCCGAAACAGATAAACAGTTCCGGAAGCACCTGGAAGACCTTACCAAAAAGTTCTCGCAATAAAATCGTGTCAGAACTTACTACCCCATCTCTTTTTTTTTGCGCATAAATTTCAATATTGTCACTACAAGCTCATTTACGTATGAAAACCAAGATCCTCATGGTATGCCTCGGTAATATATGTCGCTCTCCCCTGGCGGAAGGTATTTTACGTGCTAAGGTGGCTTTGGAAAATGTCATTGTAGATTCTGCCGGCACGGCGGGTTATCACGTGGGTGAAGCACCGGATCCCCGATCTGTGGACATCGCCCGTAAAAATCATATCGATATCAGCACACAACGGTGCAGAAAATTCACGGTTTCCGATTTCGACGAGTTCGATTATATTTTTGTTATGGACAACTCCAATTACGAAAACGTAACCGCCCTCGCCAGAAATGCAGAAGACAGGAACAAGGTAGATCGTATTCTCAACCTTGCTTATCCGGGTAAAAACCTGGAGGTTCCCGACCCTTATTACGGCGGCAAACGAGGTTTTAGTGACGTGTTTGACATGCTCGACAACGCCTGCAATATACTCACGGAACGTTTGGCTCCGCAATCTTAATATTCCATATCACTGTTTTGAAACCAGCACGAGACACACACGGTAAAGTTTTCCTGATCCCTACAACACTTGGAGAACAGGACCCTTTGCAGGTACTTCCCGCTTCCGTAAAGCGTACTGTAGAAGCTGTAGACCATTATATCGTAGAAAACGAAAAGACAGCGCGGAGGTTCATCAAAAGTATATGCCCGGACAAACCGCAACATTCCCTTCACATCAGTGTTCTTAACAAGCGTACGGAACCCGCAGAGATCCCTGCTTTTCTCGATCCGTGCAGCCAGGGGATTTCCGTAGGGGTGATATCGGAAGCCGGCTGTCCGGGAATTGCAGATCCCGGAGCTGATGTTGTGGCTCTTGCCCACGAAAAAGGTATTCGCGTGGTTCCCCTTACAGGTCCTTCTTCTATTCTGCTTGCACTCATGGCCAGCGGGATGAACGGACAAAGTTTCGCCTTTAACGGTTACCTGCCTATAGATAAAGCAGCCCGAAAACAGGAGATCAAAAAACTGGAAAAACGTTCTTCAGAATTACAGCAGTCACAAATATGTATAGAAACCCCCTATCGTAACGAACAATTTCTGGCCGACCTCTCTACCACACTCAAAAATGATACGAAAGTATGTGTGGCCTGCGACATCACGCTCTCTACCGAATTTATACGCACCCAGACAGCCGCGCAATGGAAAAGGAATACGGAGAGCCTTCATAAAAGGCCCTGTATCTTTATATTTCACGCCCGGTAACATTGCTTTTTGATTACTTCAGATGGGTTTCCCGGGCAAGTCCACATGACTACTGTACGCTCTACAACGCCCCCATGCCATAGTTTTTTTTGACCTGAAGAGCTTATATATAAAAAGTTAAAATCCCGGAATTTCAAAGAAGCCCGGGATTTTAAAAAACTATGTCTAACAACAAATAATTAAATTTTGGCTCTCCGGTCCGGTAAGATATACGAGGTATCATATCCGGAGAATTTTCTCATGTAGTACCTTATGGAAGCTCCGTTAGCATCCTTAAATCCCCTGGCTCCTCCGGAGCGAAGATAAGCTTTTACATTACCCGGACCTGCCAGATGCGCGGCAGCAAGTATCCCTGATTCCGTAACATAAACGCCTCCTATATTTTTTCCGACACATCTGACGATATCCCTTCGGAGCACCCACTTGTTCCTTGCGGTATTGGCAATAAAGGCACGCTCCTGTAATTCCGGATCACTCAGAAAATCGGAAGCATTATGAACTCCGATGAGTTTTAAAGTAGAAGCACCAAACTGATACTTCCCTATATACCCCAGATGATTGGTAACAAAATAATTCCCTCTCGACTCTTTGAAACCCAAAGCTTCCTTAAAACCTACAAAAGATTTCCCGAGAAAGGGAGGAGTGGTTCTGCTTAGCGGTTCGTCTGCCGTAGGAACCGTGGTCAATAACGGTCCGTTTACTTTGAACTTATCATTAACTTTTACTTCTCTGGTAGACGTAAACCCTAAACTAATAAATGTTAAAAGAATAATTAAAACAGAATATTTCAGAATATTCTTTCCCATCGAATTTAATTTCTTCGAGACTTACAGACCGGAAAAAATCCATCTCTGCCTTCCGGAGAAAAACAGAAATCGTGCTCGAAATTAGCGAGGGCAAATATACGATTTTTTTATTAAACTGATATTCAAAATGTTAAAGTATTCTAAAAACGAGTTTAGGAGGTTTTTGCCCTTTATTATACTAAATATAATGGAAAAATCAATAGAAAAAGTTTTTTTACCGGTTCACATTTTGCTTGTTCAGCCAGTTCACATATTCTCTTTTATTGGCATTGTGCTGCGCAAGTGTTTTTGAAAATTTATGATAACCGGGCTGATTGATATCGGCCACAAAATAAAAATAATCGTGTTTCTCCGGGTGCAGCACGGCATCTATGGCGGAAATATCGGGCATAGCTATGGGTCCCGGCGGAATTCCGGCATACTTATAGGTATTGTATGGAGAGTCTATCTCGAGATCTTTATACAACACTCTTTTGATGACGGTATCGTAATCGCCGGTATGTCTTCGCAAGGCATAGATTACCGTGGGGTCTGCCTGCAGCAATATATTTTTCCGGAGCCTGTTAAGATAAACCCCGGCCACTCTCGGCCGCTCGTCCACCCTTGCAGTTTCCTTCTGTACGATAGCGGCCAATGCCATGACCTGAGCTTTTGTCAGATTTTGAGTGCGGGCACGGGCCAATCGTTCCTCATTCCAGAACCTGTCGTATTCTTTCAGCATACGCTCCCGAAAGTCCATCGCTGAGGTATTCCAGAAAAACTCATAGCTGTTGGGAATGTACATGCCCAGCGCCTCATCTTCTTTAAACTGAATGCTATCCAGAAAAGCCTTGTCCCGGAAAGCTTCTACCAGCGATACACTGTCTGCCTCTATCTGGGCAGCAATACGTCCTGCGAGCTTTTCCAGGGTTTCCTGATTATTGAATGATACCTTTACGGGAGTATTTCTGCTCCGCAGGGTATTGACGATATCGTTGTTGCTCATTCCCTTTTTAATCACGTATTTTCCGGCCTTGGGGGATGAAGCATATCCTTTTCTCTCCGCTACTTTTTCGAAAGTACCGATATTTTTGAGCAAGGGTTCTAACTGATCCCTGACCTCACCGAAGGGTGCCCCGGTAGATACATAAATGTAAGCTTCTTCGTTATTAAAAGCAGTATTGGGCGCAAAGATTGCCGTATATATACGATATACGAATACCAGACCAACGATAATTCCCAGGAGTAAAACAGCTATTATTATTTTTCTTATATACATGATCAATATATCATTCGGGCTCCTCCGGAGTGCCCGGCATTATTTTTTTATTTTCTGAAAGAGCAATTCGTCCCTGAAATGGCCACCGGAAAAATTCCAGTCTTTTTTCACCCCTGCCTTTTCGAAACCGAGATTGGAAAACAAGCGTATGCTCGCCGTGTTGTCTGCTGCAATATTCGCATAAAGCTGGTGAAGTCCGAGGTGTACAAATGCGTAATCCATTAACAGTCCGAGTGCCTCGGTACCCACCCCTCTATTTCTTTTCTGATCATCGAGGATGACAATGCCTACTCCTGCCCTTTTATTCTTCGGGCAGAAATCGAACAGATCTATAAAGCCAAGCAGCGTATTATCCAGTCCGGAAATAGCCAGGCGTAGCTGTTTTACCTCATAAATATCTTTATGGCTGTTCCTGAGATACTCCCTGAGTATATAACGCGAATAAGGTACCTGGGTTTCACTCACCTCCCAAATGGTTTCGTCATTCTCCAGCAGATAGAGAAAATCCAGGTCTTCGGGTTCGAGGGCTCTCAAAAATATGTTCTTTCCGGTCAGGGTCTGCATCTTCATACCAATTTAAACAGGGATCACCGTGTATCTATATATCTATTTTGCCTTCGAAAACCCGCGTTGCAGGACCTTCGAGATGAACATTTCTGTATTTCCCGTCTTCGGTCTCAAAAGATACCGTAAGTACCCCTCCCGGCGTCTGCAACTTTATAGAATTGCCACTGGTCTTTCCGGTACTGTGCATAGCTATGGCTACTGCAGTTACACCTGTCCCGCAGGAAAGGGTTTCATCTTCCACACCTCTTTCGTAGGTGCGCACCTTAAACTCATCCTTGCTTACAGGACTCACAAAATTGATATTACTTCCGGCTTTACCGTATTTGCCATACCGGAGTTTTTCGCCCTGGGTTCTTACATCAAAATTATCCAGAGCATTTACCTCCTGTACATGATGCGGGGAGCCGGTGTTGAGAAATGTATAGTTTTCGAATACGGTTACCGTATCCACATCGGTCATTTGCAGGCGTACCCTTCCGTCTGTTACGGATGCCTTATGCATCCCGTCTATAGCGATAAAACTGGTCGATTCACCAATAATCTCCAGGAAATTGGCAAAGGCCACAATACAACGTCCTCCGTTACCACACATGGTACTCTCTCCGCCGTCCGCATTGTAATACACCATGCGAAAATCGGTGCTATCGTCATTTTCGAGTAATATCAGCCCGTCAGCACCTATGCCAAATTTTCGGTCGCACAACCTGGCAACCAGTTTGGTATCATTTTTGGGGAATTCTCCCTGGCGGTTATCGATCATAATAAAATCGTTTCCCGTTCCCTGGTATTTATGAAATATCAAGTGCATTCATTTGTTTTTAAGTCGGTCGACCGACGGTTGATCATCTATGGCAAATATACAATTTAACAGTAATTATATGCCTGTTAAACTGCCGTTAAAGTTGAAATGTTAAAATAATAAACGCTTAAATTTGAATGTTAAAATTCGGCTTTCGGGCAAGGTTCCGGAAGGTAAATTACAAAAACACTTGATTATTCCGGCAAAGAGTTTACGCTGTTAAGTACAGCAGGCAAGCACCGGGACATTCCGGGCCCCACCTCTTCGACCGGTTCATAAAACAACACGTATTAATAACATAAATCATAAAATCAAAACCTATGAAAAAATTTATCGGTTTACTTATGGTGTCTGTCCTGGGAGGATTGTTTACACTCGGGATCTACAAAACTTTTTTTGAAAAAGGGGAATTCGTTGTCGAGCATAAAGACAATACACCGAATTTTGTCACGGCGAGTTACCACCCTTCTGCGCTCGCTGCGGCCGAAACTACAGATTTTACCGATGCGGCAGAAAAAACAGTGCATGCCGTAGTGCACGTTACCAACAAGATCACAAGCAGGGGGCCTTCGAGTATACAAGACCTGTTTTTCGGGAATGCCCGCGAACGTACCCAGGTAGGAACCGGTTCGGGGGTGATCATTTCTCCGGACGGTTATATCGTAACCAATAATCACGTGATCGACGGAGCCAGTGAGCTTTCTGTTACACTGAACAATAACAAGACCTATACTGCCGAACTTGTGGGGTCTGACCCTTCTACGGACATCGCCCTGATTAAAGTGGATACGGAAGAGGAATTGCCTTATCTCGCTTTCGGAGATTCGGATCATGCCAAAGTCGGGGAATGGGTACTGGCAGTCGGAAACCCTTTTAACCTGACCTCTACGGTAACCGCTGGTATTATCAGTGCCAAATCGCGCGATCTGAGTGGTAGCAACAGCCAGTCCTTTATACAGACGGATGCTGCGGTAAACCCCGGTAACAGTGGCGGTGCCCTGGTAAATACCAATGGTGATCTTATCGGTATCAATACGGCTATCACTTCGCGTACCGGAACCTATATAGGGTATGCTTTTGCGGTGCCGAGTAATATTGCCAAAAAGGTGGTAGAAGATCTCCTCGAATTCGGAAATGTACAAAAAGGACTGCTTGGGGTTTCCATCCTTACCAAAAATTCTGCGTATGCCATAGAAAACGGATTAAATGATATCGAAGGGCTGTACGTAAACAGTGTGGAAGAAGATTCCGGCGCAGAAAAAGCGGGTATTCAGCAAGGGGATATCATTAAAAACGTAGACAACATCAAAATAGTTAAGTTTGCAGACCTGACCGGATATCTCAACTCCAAAAGGCCGGGAAATGTTATCCAGGTTACCATAGCGCGTGAAGGCAGCACGAAGACTATTCCTGTGACTCTTACCAAAATGAATAGTTTTACATTGAACGAACTGGGTATGCAGGTGAAGAATATTTCGGATAAGGACAGGAAAAAGTACAAGATCAAAGGAGGCGTAAAAATTACGCGTACTGCTCCTTATCTCAATAATGCCAATCTGGAAGGAAGAATCCTCGTAGGTATTAACGGAAAAGAAATCCGGAATGCGGAAGAGGCAAAGCAAATTGCGGCGACCATTAATCCCAACGAAAGAAATGTGATGATCATTCTCAATGAGAACGGTGAAGCCGAGCGTTATCTCTTCTGATGCGCTTTGGAATACAGCATAAAAAATCCCGGACCTCATTCTTTAAGGTCCGGGATTTTTTTGTGGTGTTGGTATCTCAGGTTTTTCTTACCGACGGGAAATATACTGCTACGCGATAATATCGAGTTTGGCAAAACGCAGAAGCAGTTTTTTCAACTCCCCGTTATCGAACTTTATTTCGGCTTTCCTGTCATTGCCTACGCCTTCCAGCTTGATAACCTGTCCGTTCCCGAAACGGGAATGCGATACACGGCTACCGACCTCCAGGTCTGAGGAGACCGCATCGCCGTTACCTACCGGGCTACCCAGGTCGGGTTTAACTTTTCGCAATTTCCGAAGCTGGTTTTCGGAAGGCCCTTTTTTATCCGGTGGTGTTCCGCTTACGGGCTTGTTCTGTCTCAGTTTACTTTTGTCCACATCACCGAAAATATCCGCATCGATCATCGGTTTGTAGCGATAGGAAGAATCGAGCGGAGGGGTCAGGTATTCCAGAAATTTTTCGTCGATCTCCTCGATAAACCTGCTCGGTTCGGCATCGATGAGTTTTCCCCAGCGATACCTGCTTTGGGTATAGGTCAGGTACGCCTGTTTTTCGGCCCGGGTCAGGGCTACATAAAACAGTCTTCTTTCTTCTTCGAGTTCACTTCTGGTATTCATACTCATGGCAGAGGGAAACAGGTCTTCTTCCATTCCTACGATATAAACGTAAGGAAACTCGAGTCCTTTGGCCAGATGTATGGTCATCAGGGCCACACGATCGTCATCGGAAGTATCGTTATCCAGGTCTGTGGCCAGGGCGACATCTTCGAGAAATTCGGCAAGCGACCCGGTAGCCCCGTCGATCTCCTGCTGGCCTTCCACAAAATCCCGGATACCGTTGAGCAGTCCCTCTACGTTTTCCATCCGGGCAATACCTTCGGGGGTACCGTCTTTTTTAAATTCGAGTAAGATCCCAGTTTTCTTGGCTACGTGTTCGGCCAGGACAAAAGCGTCCGCACTCTGAGCGGTTACCTGAAAACTCTTGATCATCGTTACGAAATCTTCGAGCTTCCGTTTGGTTCCGGCATTGATCTTGAGGTCTATCTTATCCAGGTGCTCCATGACCTCAAACACCGAGCGCTTGTAATGATTGGCCGCCACGGTAAGTTTTTCAAGCGTGGTCTGCCCGATCCCCCGGGCCGGAAAGTTAATCACCCTGTTGAGCGCTTCTTCGTCTTTAGGGTTAATAACCAATCGCAGATAGGAGAGTACATCTTTTATTTCCTTACGCTGATAGAAAGACAAGCCCCCGTAAATCCGATACGGGATATCGCGTTTCCGCAAGGCATCTTCTATAGACCTGGACTGGGAATTGGTCCGGTACAGCACCGCAAACTGGTTGTTGGCAAGCTGTTGCTGCATTTTGATCTCGAAAATCGATCCGGCTACAAACCGGCCTTCCTCGGCATCGGTAATACTGCGGTTGACCTTGATCTTCCCTCCTTCTTCATTGGATGTCCACACGACCTTATCGAGCCTGGTCTTGTTTTTCTCGATCACGGAGTTGGCCGCTTCCACAATGTTCTTCGTAGAGCGGTAGTTTTGTTCCAGCCTATAGACCTTTACATCGTCATAGTCGCGCTGGAAATTCATAATATTATTGATATTGGCCCCACGGAATGCATAAATACTCTGTGCATCATCCCCTACTACACAGATATTCTGGAACTTATCGCTCAATGCCCGGACGATCAGGTACTGGGAATGATTGGTATCCTGGTACTCATCGACCAGTATATACCGGAAACGTTCCTGGTATTTGGCGAGGACTTCCGGAAAGCGGGTAAGCAGTTCGTTGGTCTTTAGCAACAGATCGTCAAAATCCATGGCTCCAGCCTTAAAGCAACGCTCTACATAAGCGGCATAAATATCTCCCATTCTGGGTCTTTTGGCCATAGCATCTGCTTCGACCAGGTCCGGATTATTAAAATAGGCCTTTACGGTGATCAAACTGTTTTTATAAGACGATATACGGCTCTGCACCTGTTTGTATTTGTACACATCCTTATCCAGGCCCATTTCCTTGATGATGGCATTGATAAGGCGCTGGGAGTCCTGCGTATCGTAGATAGTAAAATTACTGGGATACCCGAGCTTATCGGCCTCGAACCGCAGTATTTTGGCAAAAATGGAATGGAAAGTCCCCATCCATAGATTTTTGGCCTCACTGTTACCGACGATATCGGCAATCCGTTTTTTCATTTCCCGGGCAGCCTTGTTGGTAAAGGTAAGCGAGAGTATATTAAAAGCATCCACGCCTTTGCTCATGAGGTAGGCTATACGGTATGTCAATACCCTGGTTTTTCCCGATCCTGCTCCTGCAATAACCATGAGGGGGCCTTCCACGTGAAGTACGGGTGCCCGCTGTGCATCATTAAGTTCCTGTAAGTACTTTTCCACTGTTAATCCGATCTTTTTCGAATGCTTATTTCCGGCCTGTAGTTTTCCCGTCTTCCGGCGGGAGATCAGGGCCGTTTAACCGTCCCGGAAAGGACAACTTTGAGCATATTGAAATCAAAGCGTGAAATTAGTTATTCTCCCCTTATTATTAAAACTATTTTATGTTCTTTTCTGCCTCCTGCAGAACCGAAGAGCTATTCCTCAAAGACCGGGAAATCCGAAACCCCTGTTTTCACCGGGATCAGTGATTTATTTTCCAGCGGTATCCTTCATCCGTAAACAATTCTTTTCCCCATACGGGCAGTTCTTCCTTGATCCGCTCCACGAGTTCGTTACAGGCTTCCGTAGCCGCTTTGCGATGGGGAGAGGACGTAAATACGAAGAGGCAGATCTCCCCGGTCTGTACTTTTCCGAGACTGTGATGTACATGCATGCAGGTTATGGGATACCTGGCGAAGATTTCTTCCCTGATCTCATGCATCTTCTTCAGGGCCATGTCTTCATAGGCCGTATATTCTATGGCCGTAACTTTTTTACCATCGACATCGTCGGCCCGCACCTGGCCGAGAAAGATGCTGTGAGCGCCTATCCCTGTTTTACTGCTGTGTTTTGCTATACTGTCTCCCACAAAGGAAGCGGGGATGGCCCCGTGTTGAAAAATGTTTTTAAGCGTGTGTTTCATAATTCGAATAAAAAATATCGGAAAAAATACGGGAGTGCCCTGATCTTCCTGTTACCCTCCGGAAAAAGGCGGTAAAAGACTGATCTCACAACTTTCGGACAGGAGCGTATTTTCGCGCACGATCTCCTTGTCGATAGCGATCAGGTATTTCATTTTTTTCAGGGCCGGATAGTTTTCTTCCAGCCTCTTTACCATCGTATCGGTATCCGGGATATCACGCATACGTACAAAAGAATCTCCAAAAATGTCCGTCAGTTGTCCGAAAACCAATATTTTCATTTTTTTGTTTTAAGGTATTATCTGAATAGTTGTTTATTTTCAGCGATACACGGGAAGAAGATGTACATCTACGGTCTCCCCTTCTTCATACATCCTGGCCTCTTCCCCCAACCGGATAAGGCAGTTTGCCGTAGCAAACGATCTCAACCGAAACGATTCCTGTCCCTGCAGCGGTATGACCTGCCCACCTGCGTAACTCCCTTTGAGAAATTGGGTGAGTGTATTCTTTTTGTTCACAGTAGTTCCGAGAGTGGCCCGGACCCGGGTGAGTTTCCTTTCTGTACCGGAAAGCCGTTGCAATACCATCCAGACGTACTCATAATAGCAAGTGAGCACCGATGAAGGATTACCGGGCAGGCCGAAAATCACTTGTTGTTCTTTAGTACCGAAGTACAGCGGTTTTCCCGGTCGTTGTCTCAATTTATGGAATTTCCGGGTTACCCCGCACCGAGTAGCCGCTTGCACGACAAAATCATAGTCTCCTACACTGACGCCACCGGTGAGCAATATTACATGGTGTACCTTCAGGCACTCATGTATAGTTGCAGAAAGTTTTTCCAGATTATCCTCAACGGTGTACACCATTACGTCGTGCATACCGGTTTCACTCAAGGCTGCCCTGAGCATAGAGGAATTGGATTCGTATATCTGTCCGGGTTTTAAGGACTCCCCCGGTTTTTGCAATTCGTTCCCGGTAACGATAATGGCTATCGAAGGCCGGGGATGTACGTTGACTTCCCGGATACCTACACCCGACAAAAAACCTATCCCTGCGGGAGTTAATAGCGTTCCTGCGGGCAGGGCCAGTTCTCCCTGCCGGATCTCCTCCCCCTGTTGCCGTACATTTCCGCCCGGTTGCAGGCCTTCATCTGCTATATATAACAAATCTCCCTGTTGCCGGGTCTTTTCCTGCATGACTACCGTATCGGTCCCTTCCGGCACCCGTGCTCCTGTAAATATACGTACTGCTTTTCCCGTCTCTGCACGAATGCTTCCCGAGTCTCCAGCAGGAACTTCACCCTTTACCTCCATCGCCTCCCCTTTGGTCCGGGAATTGAAGGCAAAGGCATAACCGTCCATCGACGACTGGTTAAAGGGAGGTATATCGCAGGTGGCATACGTGTCTTCTGCAAGTACACACCCTACCGCCCTGTCTACATCCACCTGTACACCCGGTAAGGAAGTAACATTGTCTTCTAATATGTTCAGTGCTTCTTCTACGCCGATCATTTTTTCTGTTTTTATCCCCCGATGCTTATCATGCTGCGGTTATCGATCTTTTCCCCATCCAGTTTTTTAAAGTCTTCTCCCATTTGCCCGCCTAATCCTCTGGCCTTCTGCAAAATATTGGACCGGATGAGGAATTCCAGATCTTCTCCGTTTCGCAAGGCAGACAACAAATCGGTTTCTCCCCTGGAAAACAGGCAGTTTTTCATTTTACCATCGGCCGTAAGTCTCATGCGGTTACATCCGCTGCAAAAAGGGGCACTCATGGTACTGATCACGGCAAACGTTCCTTTATGGCCCGGAACCCGGTACTTTTTTGCCGTATCATGAGGTTCTTTTTGGAGATGTTCATAAGGGAACTCTGTTGCGATAACCTCAAGCATCTCCTTCCAGGTAAAGACCTGGTTGCTCGTCCACCGGTTACCGTTAAAAGGCATAAATTCGATAAACCGGACATGCACGGGGTAGTCGCGGGTCCAGGATACAAAATCCAAAAGTTCGTTATCATTGAGTCCTTTCATGATAACGGCATTGATCTTTACATGAAAGCCCCTGCGGACGGCCTCGTGAATATTATCCATGGCCAAACGAAACTGCTTTCTCCTGGTTATCCATAAAAATTTTTCGGGTTTCAGGGTGTCCAGACTGATATTGAGGGATCGTACTCCGCATCCTTCGAGGATATCCATATAACGGTGCAACAAGGTAGCGTTTGTTGTCATGGTCAGGGTTACCGGAAGATCCGAAAGTTGTTTCAGAATTTCCGCGGCGTCTTTACGGGCGAGGGGCTCTCCCCCGGTAAGCCTTATTTTTGTAACTCCCATATCCACAAACGTCCTGGCTATACGGGTAATTTCATCGACCTGCATCAGCCTGGATTCGGGCGTAAAATCATAGTCTTCCTCCGGCATACAGTAAAAACATCTCAGGTTGCATACATCCGTCAGTGATATACGCAAATAATCATGTGTTCTATGGTATGTATCCTTTATCATATATCTGTTTTACATTATAATTTTCGTCAGACGACGGTAATCTTCCAAAGTATCCACATCGACAGCTCCTCCGGGAAAACCGATGGTTTCCGTTTTGTATTTCCGCATCAGATCCCGTGCTCCATGTTCTCCTTCGAGTTTTATCAATTCCGGAAAAAGATCCCTGTGAAATACGGCGGGAACGCCTTTTCTGGCCCTGTAATAACTGGCCACTACCGGAGCTCCTGTCGTTTTCTGTTTTTTAAAGAGGTGGTCCAGATGTTCCGAAGTTACAAAAGGCTGGTCACATAACATAATCAGGATACCTCCGATCTCCCGCCCGGTATTATTCAGCAAATACGCTGTACCCAGGGCTATGCCCGAGGCCATTCCCTTCGTATATCCGGGGTTCTCTATAAACACGGCTTCCCTGCCTTTTACGGACTCCCGGATACGTTCTGCATACGCCCCGAGGACCACCACTACCCGGTCTGCTATAGACGCCAGGGCTTTATCGATAGCGTGCTGTAAAAGGGATTTCCCTTGATATTGCAATAATTGCTTGGGCCTTCCAAGCCTTTCGGAGCTTCCTGCCGCAAGAATTATAATATGATATGCACTACGGTCCATAACTATGGTATCGGGTTATTACTATGGTTTTGCACGGCGTTCTACGTCTTTATCACCTCTATCTTTATATCTCGATCTTGCCTGTGAATACTTCCTTTGATATCTCTGAGGTGCCCGCCCTGTTTCCGATGAAATACCGCTTTTATTTCGGCGATTGCGGAAAGGGCTATTTCTTCGGACGTTTCCGCCGCGATATCCAGTCCCACCGGGCTGAATACATTGGCAGGCACCCCGGTAATCTCCATACCTTCTTCCCTGAGTTCTTCGAGCATTCGCATACGCTTTTTCTCCGGTCCCAGCATCCCTATATACGGAACATTTCCGACCAGCAACTGTCGTAAAAGGGCTTTGTCGTAATTGTAATTATGTGTCATCAACAGCACAGCCGTACGTTGATCCACGGCTATACGCTCCAGAACTTTCTCCGGTTCTCCGATAACAATATTACAGGAGGCAAAACGTTGTTTGCTCGCATAATCAGGTCTGCCGTCTGCCAGTGTAACATCCCATCCCAGGAGACCTGCCATATCCACGACAGGAAATATATCATTCCCTGCCCCTGCGATCACAAGGCTTATCGCCGGAGGAACGAATTGTAAAAAAACGTGTATTTCCTCCTGTTGCCACTGGTACCGGTATATAACCGATCTCTCCATCTTCAGTACATCATAACACTCCGGCAATATCGTACGGGGCATTAAACTTTCCCCGGTATTCCCGCGCACTTCGGTTTCCTTTACCAGAAGTTGTGTACCCTGTAAACTGCTCCTGTGATCTTCGAGAGAAAAAAGGGTGAGTAATACGGCAGATTGTCTGTCTGCAGCCAATTGTCTGAGCAACGCTACGGGATGAGGTTCGGAAGAAGCCGATACAGGTTCTATCAATACCCTGATGATCCCGTTACATCCCAGGCCTACACCAAAAATAGCATCATCCTCATCAGAGGTATCGTAAGTAACCAGCATGGGATCGTCCTGCATGATAACCAACAGGGATTTGCGCAGGGCATCCCCTTCCAGGCATCCGCCACTGATAGCCCCGGTCAGTTCGCCTTCTTCGGTAATGAGCATCCGGGCACCGGGACGACGATAGGAAGATCCTTCGACATCCACCACCGTAGCCAGGGCCGTTCTCTTTCCCTGTGCCGAAGCGCGATCGTAAGACGCTATAATCTCTCTTATTTCTTTGGTCAGGCTCAATATTACTTTCTTATTTTTCGGTTATTACACTTCGGGTTGTCCCTGTAGCTGCTTTTCCCTTCTGTTCCGTATTCTCCCCGCTATGGTCTCAGCGGCAAAAATCACCTCCTGTTCTGTGGTAAATCTCCCAAGGCTTATACGGATCGAATTTCCGGCTTCTTCGGGCGTTCTTCCCATGGCACGGAGTACATGCGAAGGCGAATGTACATTTCCGGAACAGGCACTTCCCCTGCTCACAGCAAGATCCATGGCCAGCGACAATACAAAATTTTCTCCTTCAATACCGGTGATACCCATATTGGATACATGAGGAAGCCTGTTTTGTAGGTTCCCGTTCACCCGTACTCCTCCAAGGGCACATAATTTTTGCTCCAGTATAGTACGCAGTGCTTCCAGGCGGCGGGCTTCTTCGTCCATATAACGTGCGGCAAGGGCAGCAGCTTTGCCAAAACCCACTATGCCGGGAACATTCAATGTACCGCTCCGTATCCCTTTCTCGTGCTGACCTCCGTGTATCAGTGGTATCATACCTTTACGGAACTCCTTGTTCATATACAACACACCGACTCCCTTAGGCCCGTAAATTTTATGGGAAGAGAACACCAGACAGTCTATATGATCTTTTACTACGTCTACTCTTATTTTCCCCACGGCCTGGGTCGCGTCACAGATCAGCGGTATACCTCTTTTCTCCGCGATCCTGCCTATAGCTGCCACCGGATTTATATTTCCTGTTTCGTTATTGGCATACATCATCACTATAGCTGCCGTATCGGGACGAATGTTATTTTCGAGTTCTTCCAGATCGTGATTTCCATCTTCATCGACATTCAGGTAACTCACCCGAAGCCCTTCTCCCTGCAGATATTCACAGGTGTTCAGCACGGCTTCATGTTCCAGGGGCGATGTTATAATATGCTTTTTCCGGGACGTCATCAGGCTCTTCAAAGCCAGGTTCAGGGCTTCGGTTGCCCCTGAGGTAAAGAACATATCGGATGTATTGCCCCCGACAAGCCCTGCGACCTTCTTACGGGAGAACGCCACGGCCTCATCTGCAGACCAGCCATAGGCGTGATCCCTGCTGGATGCATTGCCGAAATTTTCCGAAAAAAACGGAAGCATCGCTTTAACCACCTCCGGATCGCAGGGGGTCGTAGCATTATAATCGAGATATACGGGTCTTGCAGGCATCTTTTGTATGCTTAAAACGTATGTATTGTGATCTCCTCCATTACCATAGCAAATTTGTAATGTGACAGATGTAAGCTAAATATATCGTTTATTTCCGGCTTAATCAACTTTTGTCGGGAAAGGTGCAAAAAAACCAGGGAGATTTACCAAATATTTAACAAGAGTGCCAAATATCCTCAGGAAGTCTGGTATTCCTTTTCGGGGCGTTCTCCCCGAAATTCGTCCTGATCGGCCTTCATGAGGATATCCAGCTCCTGCATTTTTTCACGGACTGCGGCAATATAGGCTTCGTCGTTACGTATACTGGACAGGTATTTTAATGTTTTCTCATCGTGTACAAAAAAGGTTTTGGCAGCCCTGACAGCTTCGTGCTTCTTATGTCCCAGTATTTTCAACGCATCTACGCCGAGCCGGAGACTGGTATCGAGACTTTCACGATAAATATGCATCATTCCCGCATTCATCTGGTTATATGCTTCGTCCCGGTCTTTGGCACGGACCAGCATATATAAATGCGGAAAATGTTTTTTTACCGTTTCGATAAGTACCATACGTTTCTCTTCGTCTCCTATGGCAATAATCAGTATTTGTGCCTTGCCGGCACCGGCAATTTCCAGTAAATCGTGACGGGTTGCATCCCCGAAATAGACCTTAAACCCTACTTTACGCAAGAAATCGACATTATCGCTATCATAGTCCAACACCGTTACAGGAATATTATGGGCCTGTAAAAAACGTCCTATGGTATTACCGAAATGTCCGTAACCGGCGATAATCACCGGGTTTTCTTCGGCTTCCACATCGGTATAATCTTTGGTATTGTCATCCGTACTTACAGCACATACCCGGGGAAGAATGAGTTTTTCATTGAGCATCATCAGCAAAGGGGTAAGTGCCATGGAAATAGCTACGATAGCCATCATCAGGCCGTTTAACGTATCGGGGATGATACCTTCTCCCGCGCTGAAACTCAGCAGTACAAAAGCAAATTCTCCGACCTGCGCCAGGCCGAAACTAAAAATAAAATTCTGTGCCATACGTATTTTGAAGATTTTTCCCAACACAAAAAGAATGATGGCTTTAAGTGTTATGATACCCAATACGGCTCCTGCGATCGTCCCGGGCTGCTCCACCACCAGATCAAAGTCTATAGTAGCTCCTACCGTCATAAAAAAAAGTCCGAGAAGCAGTCCTTTAAAAGGATCTATGGCACTTTCGAGTTCATGCCTGTAGGCACTGTTGGCCAGTAATACTCCCCCCAGAAAAGCGCCCAGGGCCGGACTCAGGCCTACTGCATGCATCAGGAGTGCTATACCTACTACAAGCAGCAATGCCATGGCGGTAAACATTTCGCGCAGGCGTGTTTTGGCCATGATACGGAATATGGGGTACAAAAGATATTTTCCGGCAACAATAACCACAGCCACCGCCGCGATAACAGCAAGGGTTTGTCCCCATGCAGGAAGATGACTCAGCAACGTCGTATCGCCTTCGGTTACGGTCTTTCCGGATACGGATAGCAGCGGAAGTATGGCCAGAATAGGAATAATGGCCATATCCTGGAACAGGAGAACAGCAAATGCACTCCGCCCGGCTACGGTTTTGTTCCACCCCTTCTCTTCCAGTATCTGTAATACAATGGCTGTAGAGGACATGGCTATGATCATTCCCAGGGTCAGGGATACCCGCCAGGAATAACCGAGCAGGCTGCAAATACCGAACACAATCAGGGTCGTACCGAGGAGTTGGGCGCCTCCCAGACCTATGATACGACGTCTCAACCGCCATAAACGGAGCGGTTCAAGTTCGAGTCCTATGACAAAAAGCATCATAACAACGCCAAATTCGGCAAAATGCATTACATCCTGGCTCTCTTCTCCTACCAGTTTCAGAAAAGAAGGGCCTATAATAATGCCTGCCAGAAGATATCCCAGGACAGCACCCAGTTTGAAATACTGTGCTATCGGCACCATAAGTACGGCGCCTGCCAGGTATATGAAAGCCTGAATAAAAAAGGATTCGTGCATCGGATTTAGAGCGGATTAGTATTAGACCCCTTTTTGGATTCCCGACATCCCGGAAAACCAGTAAAAACGATTTCAAGTTACAAATAAAAAAGGAAAGATATTCCCTTTCCTTTTTCACCTGATCCTCCTCATCCGAACCGGCTTGCACCAGCTTATTTACCCAAGAAGCCTGCCCAAAACCTTTTTGGAAGACATGGCTGCTACGGGTATCGGGATCTGCATTAGAAAACCGATAGTTATTCCTCTACAAAATCCTGATAGAAAAGACTGCTTACCTTCCAGACCTCCGTGATTCCCCCGATACTTATTCCTATTCCATCGGGCAACAATCCCGGGGTGTTTCCGGTGAGGTATATTCTATCAGCGTTATTTTCTTCTTTACGCACTATTCCTACCAGTATGCCCTGTTCCTTATTTACGATTACATACATTTTTCCAGTTATCAGGTCTTTTATATTTTCCATCGGAGTACCCACTGCATAACAAACTCCCCTGAATGCAGATGACGGTTGCAGAGAGGACGTCTGGAAAGCTCTGAAATTATCCCGGGCCGGAAAAGGAAATCTGTACCTCGGTAGTGTCTCCAGGAATTTTACATTCTGATGTTGCGACACATACTGATATTGTCTTTCCCGGGGCACTGCGATAATATCCTTCTCCAAATGAGGCTCGTACACATTATTGGAAAACAACGTATTGAGGTCCAGTTTATACTGTTTACCAAAAGCCACGAGACGGCTATAGTCCAGACTGTTTCTCTTTTTCCATGTAGAAATCGTATTGGATTTTACCCCCAATACATCGGATAGTTCCTTATTAGTCCGAAGTTTCAGGAGCTCCTTCAGGTTTCCCAGTACTTCCTTTACACTCAATGCTTCTTTTCCGGGGACTACATTGTTTTCAGTAATCCGGTTGTTTGTTTTTTCTTTTTTCGTCATATTATCTTCACATTTAGCAAATAGTCCGAAAACATGGTCTTAAATGGATGGGGTGAGTCCCTGTTTCGGCATAACGGATATAAAACCCTTCACTATTTCGTTACGAAATAAAGTTTTACGCTGTTACAACATGTAAAAGTACGTATGCAGCTCATGTACTGCATCCTTACCGTGCAGATATACGAAGAAACTACGGCTACGGTTTTAAAGTTCTCTATAAAAAAGAATGTGCTATACAGAGACTTCAAAACCTTGTGAAACCCTGAAAAAATAAAAAAGTTTTTCAGGATAAATGCAACGGGGCTGATATCCTGAAAAACTGTAATTTTAAGTCCTGGAAATATCAGTTCCGGTTACATCTTCATCAATATAAATTCGCTTCTCCTGTTTTGCTGATGTTCTTTTTCGGAGCAAGAAACCCCGTCGGCACAGGAGTTTACCAGGCGGGTTTCCCCATACCCTTTACCCGTGATACGATCAGGGGAAATCCCTCCTTTTTCTATAATATATTTTACTGTAGCTTTTGCTCTTCGTTCGGAAAGTGCCATATTATAGGCATTACTTCCACGGCTATCCGTGTGAGAACGTACTTCTATGACCACATTCGGATATGCCTTCATAACCTCAATAACCTTGCCAAGTTCGATTTCGGAGACTTTCCGGATGCCTGAACCGTCAAAATCAAAGTAAATAGGCTTCAGTCCCATTTTCTCCGTGAGGTCATCTCCTGTTGTGACCCGTATACCGTCTTTTACGAGCTCGATGACTACATTCCTTTCTTCTTCGTTTTTCAATTCGCTTATCCATTTTTCCGAAGATTGGTATTCGTCTTTACCCGCCCTGAGATTATATGTAGAAAAAGGCCACACCTTTACACAAAAATTACCCAAATCGTCCGTCCGGACCTTAGAAAGTTCTTTATTATCACTGTCCAGAAGTGTTACCAAAGCGCCATTCAAAGGTTCCTGAGTAAGGCTATCCACTACGGTTCCACACAACTTTGCATGAAGGGCGATAACTTCTTTTTGCGATATGGAATAAATGTTATCAAAACCGCTTTTTTCGCCACGATTGGATGACAGAAATCCTTTCCCGTCATTTCTCATGACATACGAAAAATCATCACCGGAAGAGTTTATCGGCTCTCCCATATTCACAATGTGCTCGCTTCCGAAAGGGTCTTTGACCACGGCATAGACATCCAGTCCGCCCAAACCGTCATAGCCATTGGATGAGAAATACAATATACCGTTTTCATCCACAAATGGGAAAGTTTCTCTCCCCGGAGTATTGATGTTACTTCCCAGGTTCCGGACCGGACCAAGGTTTCCGTCATCCAGGATCTCTGTGACAAATATATCGGAATTACCGATAGTTCCCGGTCGGTCAGACACAAAGTACAGGTGTTTATCATCCGGGCTCAATGCGGGGTGAGCGGTAGAATAATCGTCACTGTTTATAGAAAGATTCTCGATATTTTTCCATTCACCATCACTATAGGTAGCACGATATATTTTCAGGTAGTTGGTCCCGTCATCCGATCTGCGCCGTTTACCGTTACGGTAATTGTTTCTTGTAAAGTACATGGTTTTCCCGTCTTTGGTCACCACTGCCGTAGTTTGGTGGTACCTGGAGTTCACCTCTCCTTTGAGTTTCTCCGGATTGGTCAGCCTGCCTGTACTGTCTATGGTGGCAACGTATAATTTGAGGAATGGCATTTCATTCCATTTATGAGTCCGCTTTATAAAAATCCCCGTATCGCGGGCAGAGGCAAACAATACGTTATCGCTGCCGTAAAAACCGGTGCCAAAATCGGCATAATCCGTATTGATCCCTGCATCATTAAGAACATACCTCGGGGTTCCGTCCCTAAGTGTTTCCAGGCTTTTATGAACAGTTTTCAAGCGTTCTTCCGGGTAACCTACCCGGGTGTAAAAAGTCTCCATGGCCTTATCTGCCTGCTGTTGTTGTCCACCAACCCTGAGACATTGTGCATAACGGTAATAATATTCCGGGGCGATCTCTCCTTCCAAAGCAAACATTTTTTCGTAATAAGGCAGTGCCTGCTCATAACGGGCATTGAAGTAGTAGGCATCTCCGAGTTTCCCGTAGAGATCTTTGGACTCATATCCGTTTTTCAGCAATTTTTCATAGATTTCGGTAGCCCGGATGTAGGCAAACTTATCGTAATTTTTATCGGCACGTTCTTTTTTAACCTCCTGGGCAAAAAGCGGTACGGATAATATTACGGACAATATCAGGTGTAGTATTTTGTTCATCATATCGTGCTTTGGTTAGAAAAATCTCGGAGAGAGCATACGGTTTCGGGAGGAAGAAATGAACTCAAAGCGCACAAAGAGCTCATGGGTCCCGGAATTGTAATTTCCCAACCGGGTAGTCTCATAGTCATAGGCATACCCGATCTGCAGGCCTTCTGTGATATTAAATCCTGCCATCACGCTCACTGCTGCATCCCAGCGATAGGCAGCTCCGAGAATCAGGTTTTCATTAAACATAAAGTTGGCGGAAACATCTACGGCCAACGGAGCACCGCTTACTGCTTTGACTAAAGCCGCCGGCTTAAATTTCAATGTGGGATTCAGATCAAACACATAACCCCCGATGAGATAAAAGTGCATTTTCTCGCTGGCTACGGATTGTTTTATATCGTCATAAAAGCGGGTTTCCAGTAACGCGGGTACCGATATTCCTGCATACCAATTGGAGGCATGAAGATAAGCTCCCGCTCCTATATTCGGGGAAAACCTGCTCAATCTCCCTGTTAGCTGCGGATCTCCTTCGTCATAAATATTCAACTTGTCATAGTTGATATCGAGAAAACTTCCGCCTGCCGTAATCCCCAGGTTCAGCCAGGTATCATATCCGAGCTGCAGTTTATAGGAAAAACTGGCGTTGACATAGGTGTCCCGCGAAGGACCGATCTCATCGTTAATTACGGATAGTCCCAGGCCATGCCCCTGGTAACTTATCGGGGAATGTATGGAAAACTGTGCCGTCTTTGGCGCTCCCTCGAGCCCTACCCATTGCCTTCTGTACGTTCCCAGGACACTGGTAACACCTCTCGTACCTGCATAAGCAGGGTTAATGCTTACGGTGTTGTACATATATTGTGTGTATTGAGACTCCTGCTGTGCAAACCCGATCCAGGTTCCGAACAATCCCAATATCAAAAAAAACTTCTTCATTGTTCTTATCTTTTTAAAGCTTCATTTTCGAAAAGGAAAAAAATCTTTCCCGATCTCTGTTCTTCATCACCGATACTAATTGATATACAGATATCCCGATTGATCCCTTAATCGATTGTTATCGTTATACTTCAGGATGTAGAAGTAGGTTCCCGTAGGCAACAATTTACCCTTATTGAGTGTGGCACGTCCGTGAGAATATCCGTCAAACCGGACATTGGTATTATTATACCCCTTGGCCTCGTAGACCTTTACCCCCCAGCGATTATATATTTCCACCGTATTCTCGGGGTAGTTTTCCAGTCCTTTTATATAGAAAAAGTCATTTCTTCCGTCTCCGTTCGGTGATACGCCGTTATAGATCACAAGACCGGTGGGTTCTTCTTCGGTCCGGACTTTGGCAAACGTAAAAATACCATATCCCGATACTGCCGTCGTAACTGTTTTCTCTTCATTATCGGTAACTCCTCCCTCATCTTTCCAACGTTTGTTTACGGCATCCCAACGTACGATATGAATAGCCTTTCCTTCTTCTTTACGGAGTATATCCGAAGGGGTCGTAGCTTCATTCCAGGTCAGGGTAAGCACGATATCGGACATCCCTGCGGTACGGTTTATTTCCCAGTATTCCCCGTTATCTATGATTTCGATATTGTTTTCCTTATCGGAATGCGGATAAAGGGTATTCGAATTTTTAAGGATGTATTGCGACGTAAAATGATCGGAGAGCTCCGAAGGCTCGGACATGTACGCGCTGCGATAGTATCCTCCGTCACCTATGGGATAATCAAAAGGTTCATTTCCTGTTTTCCTTACTTTTCCGTCTACAAAACTGATATCGGAAACCTGTTGATGCGAAGCTCCCTGGTAGAAGGTTACCAGCCCGCCATACATATCTCCATCGACAATACCGTCCCGGAATTCCGCATTACCATATACACCGATATCTCCGGAAAGATGAAATGCCGGTTGTGTCGCGGGATTGTCAAAAAGTACGTTGAAGAAATCCGAAGGCATATTACCGCTGATATTCTGGGCTCCGTATAATCCTCTGAAAAGGGTATTACCGGTTGTTGCTCCCGGCGTAAAACTCACCAGCCCGTCGTTGTTAAAGTTACCGTAGACAAAAAATGTCCCGTCATTATGTACCGTTGCGCCTTCCTTATTATCGAAATCCTCCATCGTAGACACTTCCGTTCCTTGCGCTATGACTACTGTTCCGGTGTTGACCGTTTGTCCGGATACGGGAAACACCTGAAAGATAAAGGCCGTACAAATCATTATTTTTATTGCCGTACTTGTCTTCATATCCTTATTGTTTTGCTTTTGAGGGAAGCATAGGGTTTGTGATAACCATACATCTCCTGGTCGTTATAAGAATTTCGTTGGTAGGAACCGATTCACAGCTATACCCTGCGCTGTTGGTCGCCACGGTAATTCTCCTGTACTTCGTATTATCAGTCACTGCATCGGGCTGATAAGTTGCTCCGTTTGCCGTTGCGATCTCCTCCCAGTTGTCATCATTCTCATCTGCTTTTTCCCAGCGGTAGGATACTGTCCCGAAACCTGTTCCGGAAGCACTACCGGCTATTGGTCCGGGTCGGGTATTTCTGCATATTTCCTCTCCACCGGTTATAGATCCGGCCTGGGGTGTGGGCAGAACGACTACTTCAATGGCTGCCAGTTCGCTTTCACATCCGCCATCGGACTGGCTTACATAGTACGTTACGGTTCCCGGACTTGAAGTGTTGGGCACAGGTGCATTGTTCAGCGGTGCACTTCCCACGGCGGTATACCAGTATATTCTGTTTCCGGAAACAACACCGGCGGTCAACGGATCGGCAACTTCACCCTGACAGTAATAGACAGGTGAGCTGACCACAGGAGCCTGCGGTCTGGAATTTATCTCCACTTCCGCCGTATTATTATTCCTGTTTTCTACAGGTTCCAGAACTACCCCCGTCGAATTATTTACAAAAGCTACCTCGGCCGTATTGACGTATCCGCTACTACGGGTTATAGTATATTTAATCGGGCTCAGTGATATCCCCGACCCTAAAGAACCACTTCCGGTCTTGGTAAATGTGTATACATTTCCGGACTGCGTCATTTCCCATCCCGGATAAGACAACCCTGACATCGTGGCTCCTGCAGGTATGGTTTCGGTCACCCTGATCTTACTGGTCGTATTGTATTCTGCAGGTAAGGTCCCCATATTGGCCACGGTTACGGTAAATGCATTCCCGTTGGTGGCATCCAGACAGTACTCATCTACTGTTTTATGAACGACCAGGTCCACCTTTTCTGCCAGTACGGGCGTACGGACGGTCGACGTATTATTTTCCAGATCCTGATCTGTAATTTCGTCATCTCTGACCGTTACCGTATTCTGCAACAAATTCCCTTTGGGTATCTGTGCGTCGAGATATCCGGTTACCGTGATGATCCCCGTAGTATTGGCGGGAAGTCCCACAACTCCCGAAAAATTCCCGGAATTTATAGGAGAAGAAGTAGTGGGATCAGGAAGGTTTACAGACCCGGGAATAAAGTTGGAATCTGCGGATATTCCGGTAATCCTGAACATTCCTGCGGGTATGGGAACACCTTCCCCGTCTGTCAGTTGATCTTCCACCTCTATATTGGCAAGATCTGCAGGCGTATCATTGACTACTTCCAGTTTGTATGTAACCCTGTTTTCACTGCCCGATCCGGCTACGGATCTTAGTACATCCTTATTGGCCAGCTTACTCACCCTGAGATTTCCGGGTGTTGTGACCAGGATATTACGAATTTCATGATAGTTATACCCTCCACCGGTAGAAGCCGCAAATCCTAACTTCAGTAAGTTGGGAGGCGCATCTGGGGTTGTATACTCGAGCAACTGCGTAAAGCTTCCGCCCTGGCTTTTGGCCCATCTGACCTGGATAGTATACAACCCTGTCCCAGTTGGAGTAACTTCAACCTGAACCCTGCGGTAAAACGTACCGTAAGAAGGCCGTACGGAAGTCGGTGTATTGTAGTCTACTACATTCTCCTGTGCATTCCCCGACATCAAAAGAGCGTCTGCCGTACTCCCGTCAGGAAACAGGGTTACTCCGTCCAGGTATTTATTGGTATTCGTATCGGAAGCGCTGGTCGATGTGGTCTTTCCTCTAAGGGCTATGGAATTTGGACTTACATTTGAAGACCCCCCGTTTTTTCCTTCTGAAGACCTCACGAAGTTACCGTACGCATCAAACCCTATACCGATATACCCGCCTGTGAGACCCGCAGTAGCAGGGCTGGAAGCAGTACTATTCGCATATCCCAGTGACCCTCCGTATGCACCAAGGGCAAAGTTTCCGGGGCCATAAGAGGCATCAAATAAAAATATACTGAATCCGTCCGCACCATAGTACGGTGCATTAGTCATGGTACGCCACATCGTATATTCAAAATCGACCAGTACCCCCAGTGTAGAAGGAAAGGATTTGTTGATATAAGCATAACCTTTCTGGTTTCCCTGTGCCTTGGTCAGTCTCAACCATCCCGCATTTACCGGATCATCTACTCCCGATGTCAGATAGGCATTATTTCCTATTATAATATCCGGAGAACCATTTCCCTTAAAGTCATTGGTGATCGTAAACTGTGCTGTTGCCTGTTGTGCAAACAACAGGAACAGCAAACAGCTACATATATGCAAAAAATATTGTATTCCGGCTTTTTTCATGTTCTATCTTACTTTACTACGAATACTATATTCATAAATGAGCCTTCGGTAACAGTTGCACCGGAGTTGACCGTGTACGTCAATACCCCATTCTGATCTATAGCGATATTAGAGAATACGGTATTGTCGTAATAGGTAATATAATAGTACAGATCCGTAGCTGTCGGAAGATTAGGTATGCTCGAAGGGGCTCCCTGACTTCCTACCAGACCTGTCCCGGTAAATTGATCCAGATATTCCTGATGTAAGTTTCTGGTGAATGTTCCCGAAGCAGAAACATCAAAAACAACCGAAGGCATATAAAAGAACTTAGGCATCGCTGCTTTTAACTGTTTCAATACTCCTGAGGAAGGATCGATAGCTACAATATTATCAGCAGCCGCATCTCCGGCAGGCAGCCCCGTTACGGCAAGATCACTGCCACCGGTGGCTATTTCCAGTGTATTGCTGTTCTGAGTGATCGTTGTTTCCCTGACGAGATTACCTCCAAGCTGAATATGCTCATCAGCGACAGAAAGCCCGTTGTTTACGCTCACATCAACTAAAAAAGGATTACTTTCCGTACCATCACCCGATACGAGGGTAACGTTTCCTTTATTCATGTTGGCATTAAATTCGGAACGATCTATCCACTCTACATTTCCTGCTGCATTCGTAATCATAACCTGGTCTGCATTTCCTGCTTCCATTTTTCCGGGAGTTACAGCTCCGTCCGCAATGTTTTCGGTCTGTACCGCATTGTCGGCAAGTTTCTCATTGGTCACCGCATCGTTGGCAAGTTTATCGGTAGTCACACCACCGTCGGCGATCCCTATTCCGGCGGCGGCAAGCAGTTTGCCCGTTCCATCGGTTCCGCCGGTAAAGACGATGCCTTCGGATACGGAAAGGTCCGCTCCGTCTACACTCTCCGAAGAGATATTCTGATATACTACGCTGCCATCAGCCTGAACAACTCCTACT
>NZ_FPJE01000041.1 GCF_900119185.1 Sinomicrobium oceani
TGACCATTACGTCTATCGCCACATTGCTGTCGCCTTTCCTGACCCCGGTACTGATGAAGTTACTTGCGGGGGAGTTTATAGCCATCGATGTGCTGGCCATGATGTGGAGCATCGTTAAGATGATCATTATCCCTATCGGGGCGGGTCTGATTTTCAACCGGCTTTTGCACGGTAGGGCGAAGTGGCTGGACCGTGCGATGCCTGTGGTCTCCATGGCGGGGATAGCGCTGATTATCGTAGTGATCACAGCTGCGGGTCGCGATAGTCTTCTGGATATCGGTTTGGTGTTGCTGCTTTTGGTATTGTTTCACAATCTTTTCGGTTATACGCTGGGGTACTGGTATGCGCGTTTGTTCCGGTTACCGGAGCGCGATGCGCGTACGGTGGCCATAGAGGTGGGTATGCAGAACGGTGGCCTGGCATCGGGTATCGCACATTCTGTGGGTAAGATCGCCACGATGGGTCTGGCCCCTGCGATATTCGGTCCGCTGATGAACATTACCGGATCGGTACTGGCATCGTACTGGCACAAAAAAGAACCGAAGGACGAAAAGGAAAAAACCGGATAGCCCGTATTGTTGGTCGTTTTTGTGGTAGGTAAGGTAGCCACGGATGCCGTAATCTCTACGATCGGTGTATCCGTGGCTACATCCTTATGAGTATGATGTGCCCAGTATCTTTTGTTTTTGTTCCCGGAATTCCTCTTCCGTGATAATCCCCGCATCGAGAAGCTCCTTGAGGTCAAAGAGGGCCTTCTTTTTTTCGGACATATCCATAGCAGCGGGAGCAGGCTTCTGTACTTCCTGCACTTTGGTCTGCCCTTCTTCTACGGCATTGGTTTTGGCGCCGAAGTCGATGAGTATGGCCGTGATCTCGTTATACCCTTTCATGTTGGCATAATCGATAGGTTTTTGTTCCAGGACATTGGCTATATCGGTATGAGCCCCGTGTGTAAGCAGGAACCGTACGGTATCTTTTTTTCCGTATGCCGCCCCGTAATGCAGGGCCGTATTTCCGGAAGCATCCTGTTTGTTTATATCTGCCCCGTGGTCGAGTAATAATTTGACGAGCGACAGGTAGCCCGATTTGGTAGCCGTCTGTAGCAGGGTTTCCCCGGCATAGTGCGGCTCAAAACCGAGGATAAAGGTACGTGTCCCCGTATTGGAAATAAGCATATTGATATAATGGCCGTCTTTGCCGTCCCAGGCATCGGTACTTCGGGCATAATCCGGGGAAAGTCCTTTGTGCAGAAAAATATCGACCAGTTCTTTCTGGTTGGCTCCTACGGCATACCAGACCGGGGAGATCCCTTCCCTGGACCCGGAAAAAATGTCCGCTCCCTGTGCAATAAGCTTCTCCGCGATGATGCGGTTCCCGGAACGGGCAGCCAGTAAAAGCGGACTTTCGTTGAGATCGTTTGCGAGGTTTACCGATGCCCCGTTATCGAGAAGCATATTTACGACAGGAACCATATTGGCCTGGATGGCGATGGCCAGGGCGGTCTGGCCTGATGCATCTGTAAAATCCGCATCGGCACCGTTGTCGAGCAGTAGTTTTACCAGGGGAGGAAAGCGGTGTTTAACCGCAATCAACAGCGGTGGAATCCCGTTTTTGTTAAGGGCATTGACATCGAGCCCGTCGGCAATAAGTTTTTGGGCGATATCCTGCTGGCCGGTACGGGCTACGATATGCAACAGGCTGTTGCCGTCAAAATCGTTGATTGTCGTTTTTGCCCCTGCATCGCATAGCTGTAGTACGGTTTGTTTCTGTTTGTTGAGCACGGCAAAGTACAACGGCGTTTCCCCGTTATGGTCTTCGTAGTCGATATCCGCTCCGGCAGCGACAAGCTGTTTTACAATATCGGTGTAGCCCTGGTATGCGGCATAATGCAGGGCTGTACGTCCTTTCTCGTCGGTATAGGTGACGTCGACCTGGTCTTTTTCGATCAGGATTTCGGCAATTTTTCTCTTACCGCCCTCGCAGGCTATGATAAATGAATGAGACATAATAGTATGGTTATCTTCCTAATAATACTTGAACGATCTTTGTTTTCAACTGGTCTTCCATAGCATAATCCACGGCTTTCTTGTCTTCTGTGTTTTCCAGTTCGGGGTCCGCTCCATTTTTCAGGAGCATTTTTACTTTCCGGTAACTGTCTTTAGCCTTCGGCTCTTCGTGGTTACTGGGGTATGCGCACACCTTCATGAGTATGGTGTTTCCGGCATTGTCACGGTCGTTGACAGCCATAGCACCCTCATCGAGCAGAAAAGCGAGTATCTCCGATGGCTTTTCCGCAACCCAGTCTATACCCGATTTGGGTTTATGGTAGTACATGGACGTATCGGTAAGCGAAGCCCCGTTAAGAAGCAGGAGCCTTAGGATCTCCAGAGACCCTGTATTGGGCTGTATAAACCTCAGGAAAGCGTTGAGCAGATTTTCCCCCTCCCGGGTAAGGTGGGTGACATCGGGGGTGCCGTACTCCAGCAGTAATCTGAACATTTCCGGGTTTTGCTGATGTACCGCAGCGATATAAAAAACCGTAATTCCTTTGGTATCTGCCTGGTTAACATCGGCCCCGTTTTCGAGGAGCATCTTTGTTGCCGGAATATGAGCGCATTCGACGGCCTGGAACAAAGCGGTCGTTTGTGCTACGGTGCGGGCATTGATATCTACGCCCGAATCCAGCAGAAACCGCAAGGTCTCCATAGCGTCGGGCGGAGGCATACGCAATTGCCGGCAATACTGGTGCAGGTAGGTAAGACCGTATTGCGAACGGTAATTCATGGTTATGCCGGCATCGGCCAGGGCCCTGAGTACAGGTAAGGGCGATTTGTTTTCTATGGCATACGACAACAGGTTATGCCCGGCAACTTCTTCGTCAATGTCATCGATATTACGGAGAAAACGGCCCAGTAGCGGCAAATAGACCTGCCAGTCTTCTTCTTTGAGAAAAAGAGGAACCAGGAGTGTGTGTACAGGTGTACGGGCGAACGACTCGTATTCGAACAGGTCGGTTTCTATCCTGTGCTGTGTGATACCATATTCGAGTGTATGCCAGTATTTGTTCTGTATAATGGTGTGGAAGAGTTTATCCAGTTGTTCCGCCGGAATACTTCCGTCCAGGTTTTTCAGGTAGTCCAGGAGGGTGTCTTCTTCTCTGGAAAACAATACCCGGAAAAATGTATCGCTTTCGAATGTTGCCATATATGTGTGTTTTAGTAGACCTGCTGTGATATCATCCTTTTTCGGGAGATCGCAGTAGCTTCAGTAATAACGCCGGAAAGGGCAAAGTTTTATAAAGGGATAAAATTAAACGGAAATATCCGGATAAGATATACCCGGAATCCGTGAGATAGGGAGACGGCGGTGCGGAAGATTTCCACGACCGGATACTTGGTGAATGCTGTAATAGGGGCTGTGCATATCGTTTTGAAAACCGAAAAGAGGTGATGTTTCAAAGTTTAACCGATATATTCGTCCGGAAATAGTATTTTTATTTCCTAAAAGAAACAGGAAATATGGCTTCAGGTATTTTTGCGGTGCTGGATGACATCGCGGCATTGATGGATGATATTGCGGTAACGAGTAAGGTGGCTACCCGTAAAACTGCAGCCATACTGGGAGACGACCTTGCGGTGAATGCCGAAAAAGCCACCGGATTCCTGTCGTCCAGGGAGCTGCCCGTACTCTGGGCCATCACCAAAGGTTCTTTTGTGAACAAGCTTATTATTATTCCCGTAGTACTGGCACTTAATGCTTTTTTTCCTGTGGCGGTTACTATAATGCTGCTTGTAGGAGGGTGTTACCTGGCTTATGAAGGGATGGAGAAAATTGTGGAATTTCTCTTTCACCGCCATAAAAAGCCGCACGAGGTGATCGCGGAAAAGGAAAAAAAAGGTCCTGAAGCAGAGAAAGCCAAGATAAAATCGGCCATAGTGACCGATTTTATCCTGTCCATAGAAATTGTCATTATTGCCCTAAGCACGGTGCAACACAGGAACCTGACCGTGCAGGCCATTACCGTAACCCTGGTGGCTTTTATCGCCACAATAGGGGTATATGGCATTGTGGCCCTTATTGTAAGGATGGACGATGCCGGTTTCAAACTCGTCAGGCGTTCCGGGGACAAGGGATTTTTTTCCTGGCTGGGAAACCTGCTGATAAAAGCACTTCCCGTAATTATCCGTTTGCTGGGCGTTATCGGTACCATTGCCCTTATCCTGGTTTCGGGCGGAATTTTTATACACCATATCGATGCGTTGCACCATCTGTTACCGGGGCTTCCCGTACTTGTCCGGGAATTGGTCTTTGGGGTGATCGCAGGGATTGTTATGGTTCTCATTGTGGGAGGGGTAAAAAAACTGCTGGCCCTCTTCAGAAAAAAATAGGTTTTCTCTTTTCGGTCCATACCATAACAGTATTTCCGGAAAACATTCAGGTATTATAGATACTTCATATTCCGACATCCGGTCAGGGGATCCGTATATTAATTTTAACAGGTTACTGACCGTAAAAATGATTAATTTACCGGAACTTTATACACCGTTAAAAGAACGGATATCTTAAGGTAAGGTTGCAAAACAACAGGCAGATAATGAGCAGGATAGAAGAAAAACTGAAGATACTTGCCGATGCGGCAAAATACGATGTAAGTTGCAGTTCGAGCGGAAGTAAACGAAAGAACAAAGGAGGAATAGGCGATGCTTCGGCATCGGGGATCTGTCATACCTATACCGAGGACGGACGTTGTGTATCGCTGCTGAAAATATTGCTGACTAACCATTGTATCTACGATTGCGCTTTTTGCGTGAGCCGTAAAAGTAACGATGTAAAACGTGCGGCATTTACGGTAGAAGAGGTGGTGGACCTGACGATGAATTTTTACAGGAGAAACTATATCGAGGGACTTTTTCTGAGTTCCGGAATCTTTAAAAATGCCGATTTTACGATGGAGCGGCTGCTGAGAATCGTAAAGAAACTACGAACCGAGGAAAGGTATAACGGTTATATCCACCTGAAGACCATACCGGGGGCCAGTGAAGAACTGATCCGTGAAGCCGGGCTGTATGCCGACCGTATGAGTATTAACCTGGAACTTCCTACCGAAGCCGGACTGAAAATGGTGGCCCCGGAAAAAGATCATGAGTCCGTAAGGAAACCGCTGGCCTTTGTCAACGAACAAATGCAGTCGTACAAAAAAGAGTCGAAACTCATCAGGCACGTACCTTCTTTTGTTCCGGCCGGGCAGAGCACGCAAATGGTCATCGGCGCCACACCCGAATCGGACTTCGAGATCATGAATGTCGCCGATGAATACTATAAGAACTACAAACTCAAAAGGGTGTATTACAGCGGATATATCCCCATAAATAACGAACACCAGGCACTTCCGCAAATAGGTAGCGCACCACCACTGATCCGGGAAAACCGATTGTACCAGACGGATTGGCTGCTACGCTTTTATGATTTTAAACTCGATGAAATACTGCATCCCGGGCATAAAAACCTCGAACTGGATATAGACCCCAAGCTGGATTGGGCTCTCCGCAATCCGCATTTTTTCCCGGTAGATATCAATAAGGCCGACTATAAGATGATTATCCGTATTCCTGGAATCGGCAGGCAGTCTGCCATGAAGATCGTCAATGCCCGGAAATTCGGTAAGTTACGCGAATACCAGATCCGTAAAATGGGTATTGCCTTTAACCGGGCGCGGTATTTTATGGTATGTGCCGATACGCCTTTTACCCTGGGAAATATGGCTATGGACCACGTTAAAAAACGTATCCTGGAAAACGGGAACAGTACGTATAAGAGAAAACTGCCCACGGGACAATTAACGCTGTTCTGATTATGTATTACCTGTTTGACGGTAGTTATGCCGGGTTTCTGACGTGCGTATTCGAGAGTTTCGAGCATCGCGAATTTTCGGTGACACCGATTACTTCCGATCGTTTTACGGGCGATTTTTTCAGGGACAACAGGGAAGTGATTACCGATGCGGCAAAGGCAAAACGCGTACAGCGCGGATTGCGGAAAAAACTGGACAGCAACCGTGCGATGGATTTTTTCCGGGTATATCTCTCCGAAGATCCCGAAGCCTGGCAGGCAGCTTTTCGTATGATCCTGCGTATTTTTGATACGGGACCGGAAATTATGCTCGATTTCGGGGACAATGATGTGATCTTCTTTGCACAAACCCTCAAAAAAGTGGGCCGTGAGCGTCACCGTATGAAGGCTTTTATCCGGTTTCAGAAGAGTAGTGACGGGATGTATTTTGCCATAGTGGAACCCGACTTTAATGTATTACCACTGATCTCCGGTTTTTTTAAAAGACGCTATGCAGACCAGCCCTGGCTCATTTATGACGCACGCAGAAAATACGGTTTGTGGTACGATGGCAATACCGTGGCGGAAGTACAGCTCACTCCCGCCGAAAAAGATGCGTTGTCTCCTCATCATATAGCTATTACACTCGACGAACGCGATGAGCATTTTCAGCAGTTGTGGCAACAGTATTTCAAGAGTACCAATATCGAATCGCGGCGGAATATGAAACTTCACCTGCGACATGTGCCCAGGCGTTATTGGAAGTACCTCACAGAAAAAAACGGGATGTAAATCCGTTGCAGGAGCGTTTCACCGGTATTCCGGATACCATAAACTTCATTTTGGAAACTTTTCCTGTGGTCTTTTCTACCAATTTTGCAGTGTAATCTTTAATATACAAAACAATGCAAAAGACCATTTTTATTACGGGAGCCTCCTCCGGACTCGGAAAAGCCACGGCCATTCTGTTTCAGTCGAGGGGATGGAAAGTGATAGCTACCATGCGCAACCCGGAAAACGAAACAGAACTTCGTAAACTGGACAATGTTTCCCTGTTGAAGCTTGATGTCTGTGACTCCGGACAGATTACGGAAATTGTACAGCAGGTCCTGGCTGCCGGTGCTGTAGATGTTGTTTTCAACAACGCGGGTTACGGACTTATCGGTGCAGTGGAAGCGCTGAGCGACGAACAGATCGTCAGACAGCTCAATACCAACCTGCTTGGCGTTTTACGGGTAACCAAGGCGTTTATACCGTATTTCCGGGAGAAAGGAGAAGGATTGTTTATCACCACAACCTCTATGGGAGGATTTCTGACCTTTCCGCTGGGATCGGTGTATCACGCCACCAAGTTTGCCCTCGAAGGCTGGTCGGAAAGCATGTCGTATGAACTGGGAACATTTGGTATCGGCATCAAAACCGTTGCCCCGGGAGCTATAGCTACCGATTTTTCAGGGCGTTCTCTCGATACCCGATCCCTTCCTGCATATAGCCGTATGGAAGAAAAGCTGTTTTCCACGATGGAACAGATGATGCAGGATGCTGCCGAGCCGGTACAGATAGCCGAAGTGGTCTACGAAGCTGCAACGGACGGAAAAGACCAGGTTCGTTATATAGCCGGAGAAGATGCCAGAACGATGTATGCCAGGCAACGGGAGATAGGGAACGAAGCTTTTCGTAAGCAGATGAGGGCGATGACCATAACAGATTAATCCCTAACTTCGTAACATCAAATAAAAAGTATGCCCGAAAAGATAGCTACCATATCGCAGTTTCACCGTTTATTATCCTTATCTGAGCCCCTGCATCCACTGGTGAGCCTTATCAGGGTGTCCGATATGCGTTTTCGGTACACCCCGGTCTGGCAACGGTTTTTTACCGGTTTTTACAGTATCTCCATGAAAAGGAATGTACAGGCCCGGGTAAAATACGGACGGCATTACTACGATTACGATCGGGGTGTTATGAACTTCATAGCACCCAGGCAGATCCAGTCGCTTGAAATCGAAGAAATCAATGCCATCAACAAAGAGTGTGGTATAGGCTACGCGCTGCAGATACACCCGGACTTTCTCCTGGGCCACCGGCTTGCCTCGGATATACAGGAGTTCGGGTTCTTCTCCTACGCCGTGAATGAAGCGCTTCACCTTTCGGAAAAAGAAGAGAAAAATATCGAAGAAATCTTCCTGAATATCGAAGAAGAATACCAGCATATCGATCGGCATACCGAGGCTATCATAATTTCGCAGATCGAGTTGCTGCTGAGCTATAGCAATCGCTTTTACGAGCGGCAGTTCATGACGCGAAAAGCCGTGAGCCATGATATCCTGATCAGGATGGAGCAGTTGCTGCATAATTATTTTAACAGGGAGAAAACGTTGCAGAACGGATTACCCACCGTGGAGTACCTGGCCGGGGAGCTCGGGGTAACCCCGCATTACCTGAGTGATATGCTACGGTCACTGACCGGGCAGAACGCACAACAGCACATTCACGAAAAACTGATAGAAAAAGCCAAGGAATACCTTACGGCAAGTAATTTGTCCGTAGCTGAGATCGCCTATCGCCTGGGATTTGAATACCCGCAATCTTTTCACAAACTGTTTAAAAAGAAAACCAGTATTTCACCATTACAGTTCCGGATGTCCTTCAACTGAGCCTTTTTGGGTTTCCGGAATACAGCGCCAAGGACAAACCTTTACAACCATTTTATAGCCATTACGGCCGGCATCCGTTATTTTTTCTGCTGCATCAGTTTCCACACCATGATGACACCCATTAGGAGAACCAGTGCACAGAACAGGAAGAGATATTTCATCCCGAAGATATTGATTACCGTACCTTCGAGCGGACCGGTAACTCCGAGGGAAATATCGATAAACAGTCCGTAACATGCCAGGGCCGCACCTGCATTGGATGCCGGGGCCAGCCTCACGGCTTCCACACCCAGGGCCGGAAATACCAGGGAAAATCCCAATCCCGTGATAGCAGCCCCAATCAGCGCTACATGGGGGTGGGGGGCAAGGAAAAGTATGGCAAGCCCGGTCATTTCGGTGATCAGACAGAAAAAGGCAACCCGTAGTCCGCCCCGCAGGTTGATCTGGTTGGCAAAAAACAGGCGTCCGAGGATAAATAAAATACTGAACACGCTCAGGCATAATGCGGCTCCCGACCAGTTGAAATGATCGTAATACAGGGTGATAAAGTTAGAAAGTCCCCCGAAACCGAGTCCGGCAAGGCCCAGACATATCCCGAAAGGAGCCACAAGCCGGAAGACCTTGAAAAAGGGTATGGGCTTGGCCTGAAAGTTTCCGGTGATTGCTTTTTTGGAAACCGCTACCACTAATCCTGCCAGTGCAGCCACAGCCATCCATAGGGCGATATATGCAATCCCCCAGTGCCCGGCTATGAGTACACCGAGCGGAGCACCGAGCGCGAGGGCACCGTAGCTGGCAATACCGTTATAGGAAATGGCAGTAGCCGTATGTTTTTCGCCCACAACCAGCATGGCCCAGTTAATGGGACTGGCGCCTATCATACCTTCCGCGCATCCTGTAATAAGACGGGTTACGGCAAGTAATACCAGGCAGAGCATCCTGTCGGCTTCACTTCCGAAAGCGGAGAACATCAGCAGGGCACTGAAAAGAAAACCGCTCATGCTTAAAACCACGGCTATTTTTGGCCCCCTGGTATCTACGAGTTTGCCCGATATCCCACGGACGATAAACGTAGATATATACTGAAGACTGATCACAATACCCGCGACAATTTCGCTGAAGCCGAGCGTCTTGTGAATATAAATCGGGAGAACGGCCAGCGGAAGTCCTATACCAAGGTAACCGAAGAACGTAAAAGACACGAAACCGGCAATCTGTAATTTGGAATGATGTTTCGCAGCAGAAAAAACAGTGTTAAAAGACATAGTTCCCGGTTTGTTAGTCGCGTATCGGTTTTGACTGCAAAGGTATAGAGGATTATGATAATGCATACGATTGCACTATATTTTTTTAAGGAATGTTTTAAGCTGTTAAATGGTAATGTTTCCGGGATGCTACGTGGGATATATGAACAGGCACCGGAGGCAGCAGGAGAGGATGACAGGAGGGAGGATTTAAGTTTTGGTTTGATCCGGAAGCAGGAAAAGTACTCCGTAATAAACAAAAGCCCGGTAGCGGGAAAGATGATGATTTCTTTCGCCGTGTGCCGGGCAATTGTCGGGGGTATTTTAAAAAGGTATTTCTTACCCTAAGTTACAGGTCCGGATCCTGGCTGTAATCCTGCCATAAGACATCTACCGTTTTTCCGGTATAATTTTGCCAGAATGTGTCCTGGTAAGGAGCGGCTCTCAGCTGGCTGTCGAGCTCCCGGATAATACCTTCGTACCGGTTTTCCAGCCAGGCGAAGAAACGTGCGGTAACCCGGTAGGCATCGGTGTAATGATGATTGGGACTATACGCAGGCAGACTCCAGTTGGCGGCCTGGTTGTTGAGTCCGTATACATACCGGACATAATCGGCTATACCTTCACTGATCCAGGAAGGGGAATTCCCTCCGTACGACTGTACCAGGTGCATGATTTCATGGGTAACAACATCGGTGTCCTGCGGATTATTGGTGATATATGACGTACCGTACGTAGCAAATCCGCCGAATACATAAGCTACACCGTTATAACTGGGTTCTATGCGGAAGGCTACTGTTTTCTGAGCATCTGGATTAAAATCCTGCATCAGTAACGGGTAATTGGTAAAGAAAGTCCCGATCATATCCTCCTTCAGGGAAACCGGGAAACCTTCGGACTTATTGACGAAAAGCAGGGTAAGATCGCCTTGCTGTAAGGTGTCTGTTTCCGAAAAGGGACTGATCACCTGTTCGCTTTCCGGTATGCTGAACAGTCGGAATTCCGAGGCCTGGAACATTTCACTGCCCCCGTATAGCCTGGTAATGTGCCACCTGTAGTAGGTGTAGCCCGTTGGGTTGATATACGAATATCTCCTGGTCTGGTAGCGGTTGGCAAAGGCTTCATAGGCCTGCTCATCGAGGGTCGCCCAGTTTTGTCCGTCGTCGGACCCGCTGAAGGTCCAGATCAACGGATCGCGGTAATCCGCATCGTTCCCGGAAGTAATCTCGTATGCAGCAACCTGTACGGGTTCCGGATATTCGAAAGTTACCGTGAGCCCGCTCCCGATATCCTGTACGAGAAACTTGGTCAGGGTGTCATTGTCTATGAGTTTCGGAGAACCTTCGGCACTGTTTTCCCCGAGATCGTTCTCCAGGCTTACCTGCATGACAGCCTGATCGGTAACATCGGTTTCCTGGAGGACACTCCCGGGATGGTCGGGATTACCGGGTTCGTCCGGATCTGCCTTAGCACATCCGGCAAGTACACCGGATACAAAAAATGCCCGGATAAGATACATACGCAACGTTTTCATAAGATTTGGGTTTTTGAGGTTAATGGAATCAAAAATAAGCATTAAAACGTTTTAGCAAAGTATTTAAATAGGTTTTAACTTGTTTGATGTGTAAGTTTATACTTATGTGTTTGGTGTGGAGTGTGCTCCTGCTATAGTTTAATGGGGTACAGGGAAACCTCTGAAAACGGAACGTCCCTTCACCACGGAGTGGAAAAAGGGACGTTGATCGGGGTAGAGAAGGCGGTTCACCCGGCTACGGTCCTATGGCAGGAGTGAGGTATTGTGGTTTAATTCAGATAATTTTTTAACCAGATACCATCGAGATACTGAAGGGCAGCCATGTAGACATTATCATTATTGTTATGTGCATTGCAGATGGGCATGATATAGACGCTGTCGGATCCTCTTGGAACTACACTGGCCTTTTTTCCGAGAATGATATGTCCCCCGACGAGATAGTTATTGCACTGGAAACCGCCATACTGATAGGAGGTACAGATGGTTGGGTTGCCAAACTGGTTCCGCCATAGACCGAGCCAGGAATTACCTCCTATCTTCGGGTCGGGCGTACTTCCGATAACGTTCGCAAAGTTTTCGCCGTAATAAAAATGCACTGTACCACCCCAGACCGATTGTATGGACTTGAATGTAAAGTTGTCATCATAATGTTTTTCCGGGTCGTACAATCCCTGGAATATCCCGTTTTTATAAACCAGCAGAAGGTTTTTGTATGCTGTCTGCGTGAGTTGCGGCGGTGGGGTTTTTACCCGGATGGTAAGTCCTTCTACCGTTTTTGCAGCCCGGAAAACGATATGGTTTACATCCCGGATGATTTCTTTAAAATGTTCTTCGAGCCCCGGTGTGAGCGGGGAAGTGTAGTTCCATTGAGCATTGTAGTCCTGCTCCCGGTTTTTCCCGGTATAGCACCCGTCCATTTGCTGTAAACAGTATTCGTCAGTGCCTTCGAGATATGTTTTGAGGCGTGTAGACTGTTCCGAGACATAGGTGGTGCCGTACAACGTGAGTATGTTACGGTCCTTGTCATACTCATACGATACCTGTAGTTGTGCTGTAATGCCCGGATTGTTCAGGAGGCTGAGGCTACCGATCCGGACCGGATCGGAAACCGCGGTGTGCGATCCTGGCTCGAGAGGCAGGGCAATTGTACAGGATGTTTTTTCTATGTTGATAAATTCGTTTTGATAACGTGCCGCTAACGGCACAGTGACAGCTATGGTTTCCATGGTCAGTATTTTAGGTTGTTTTACATGATCTTCCCGGGTATGTATTACAAATAGCGGGATTTATCCGGAAGTGGCTATCCGTAGATCATACCAAATAGGATATTCCGTATTTATACGGAACGGTGCAATGGGGTAGCGAAAGAAGAGAAAAATGCACTGTGAAAAAAAATAGGGGTTTCCGTAAGGTTTTTTGATGAAAAGGTCGTTTATTTGAAACGGAGAAAAAACGAATGATGAGGAGTTACATACAGGTCGTACGGATTTCAAGGGGCGGGTTATAACGGTTGTACAACTGTTTTTTTAAGTAGTTTTAGCTTTTGGAATTGCTCACAGGATATCCGCTGTGTTAACCCACAAATGTTTTTTCTTTACGGTTACTTTATCGTGTTTACAATTTTTTGGCGTAAAAGTAACATGAACCATAGCAAAGAATCTGTTTCCTAAAGTATATTAAACACCGTCTAACTCATTTAAAAACCAACCGTAGCGGCTAATGAAATAAAAATTACACTTCCCCCGAATTTTATCGTGCTTGTACCACTGTTTTTTATTCTTCCCCCGCATAATGAACAGCAGCCAGACCGTAACAGCCATTCCGCCATCCGGACATGGCCTGGCTTTGTATTTTTTTTAAAAGATCATATTCATCATATAAATCCGTACTTCTATGAAAAGAATTTTATTATTTCTTTTGCTGGGACCTCTTTCGTTTTATGCGCAGGTGATTACCACAAACAGAAATCCCGTAGGTCTCGAACACAATATTTTATTCCGTGCAGAGAACCGGTATACCGTAACACAGACCGGTACGGCCTCGTTGCCGACAGCCAGGTTGTTTGATGGAAAACTAACGGTAAACTACACATCAACACCCCCGGGTTTTTCTGATCCGACAGTAATCCTTATCGAGGGATTACCAGCTGTTCATACCCAGGTCGGAGGATGGGTAGGATGGTCAACCCGTCATTGGGGAGCAGTCCGTTTTAAGATCGAAGGATATGATACATTCGGTACACCAAATGGCTGGCGTGTTCTGGCAGATTATTCCGGGACCGATTATAACGGAAATGATTTTGTGGCCAAGGTCGCTCAAAGCGGAAGATATATCAAACTCCGGTATACGTTTTATACCGGTTCGGCAGGAGATGGCCGATTGGGTGTATCCGAATTGTTTTTTATTCACCCGGAGGCGACATCTCCTTATGAAGGCTTGTACCAGGTGACCGGTTCTGACGGATGGGAGTCCGGAAATGGAACATTATTCTATGAGGGAAATGTAGGTATAGGCACCATGTCACCCGATTCCCCTTTAGCCGTTAACGGCGTCATACACAGCAAGGAAGTCCGGGTAGACCTGGAGGGGTGGAGCGATTTTGTCTTTGAAGAAGACTATGACCTGCCTACCCTGGAAGAAGTGGAGGCCCACATCAAGGAAAAAGGTCATCTCAAGGATATTCCCGGTGCTAGAGAAGTTAAAGAAAACGGGGTGTTGCTGGGAGAAATGGACGCCAAGCTGTTGCAGAAGATCGAGGAGTTGACCTTGTACACGATTCAGCAACAAAAATTGATAGAAACACTGTTGCTCCAGAATAAGAAACAACAGGAAGAAATAGATAATCTCAAGAAATAAAAATATAAAGATGATGATCAAAAAAATAGGCAAACAGGAGTACAGTTGTTACCGCTTTACCCCGTGTAAAGCAGTTTTGGGGCTATTCCTCGGATTATTTCCCTGGTTTTTTTATGCGCAGACCAACACTTTTCCGGCATCGGGAAACGCGGGAATCGGAACAGGTTCTCCAAAAGCGCCACTTAGCATACACTTGCCTTCGGGAGATGCAGCGTACCCTACTACGACAGAAAGGGGAAATATTATGCAGCTTTGGAGTGCTTATAACAATGGTTTGGAGATCGGGAATGCCAGGGCATTAAATGCCAGGAGAGTATGGCTGCTTGCAAGGCATAATACAGTATTGACTTATGGTAAATATTATTCGAGTATGCATCTGCAACCGGATGTGGGAAATAAAACCCATTACAGAGGAGTGGGGATCGGTTACCCCGTGTCGTCAGGAATACCTGTAGGTACACATTTGGCAGTTAACGGGAGTGTAGGTATCGGTACGCTGAACCCGGGCAGCTGGAAGCTGGCTGTGAATGGCAATATACGTGCCAAGGAAATTAAAGTAGAAACCGGCTGGAGCGATTTTGTCTTCGAAGAAGATTATGACCTGCCTACCCTCGAAGAAGTGGAGGCCCACATCAAGGAAAAAGGTCATCTCAAGGATATTCCCAGTGCCAGAGAAGTTAAAGAAAACGGGGTGTTGCTGGGAGAGATGGATGCGAAGCTGTTGCAGAAGATCGAGGAATTGACCTTGTATATCCTCGATCAGGACAAACAAATAAAAAAATTGCAAGAAGAGAATTCCGGAATAAAAGTACTGGAAGATAAACTGGATAAATTATTACAACAACAATAAAGCAGAGATGAAGCAAAAATTACGATTTTTAACTATTTGTGTTCTTTTCTCCGGCCTAACGGGGTATACCCAGAACTACACCGGATATTTTCGTACTCCACAGGGAAATACCGATTACCATCATTTCACCAGGAATAATTCAGGAGCCCCGGTATATATAAACCAGGAAGGGACCGGACCGATTTTACGGTTATCCAGTGGGACCTATACAGCCAATCAGGGAGTTCGCTTTACCGTGGAGAATGATGGTAAGGTGGGGATCGGTACCACAGCTCCTGAAGAAATGCTGGATGTTGAGGGAAACTTACGGCTTGGAGGATCCGGCGGAACCCTGATCAGCCCCAGACTTTTCGTAACCGATCTCAATCCCGGAGCAACCAATGAGGCTGCCGGGATCAGGGGCAGAAACATGGGACACTTTGTAGTGGATATTTACGGTAATGATGCCAAAGATGCTTTTGCGGTCAGGACCGATCGTAACTATGACGGGACCCTGGATCATATTCCTTTCATAGTCAATAATGCAGGGAGGGTAGGGATAAACACGACGAATCCCGATGCGGAATTATCGGTCAACGGGCATATCCACACCAAAGAAGTTAAAGTAGACCTGGACGGTTGGAGCGATTTCGTCTTCGAAGAAGACTATGACCTGCCTACCCTCGAAGAAGTGGAGGCCCACATCAAGGAAAAAGGTCATCTCAAGGATATTCCCGGTGCCAGAGAAGTTAAAGAAAACGGGGTGTTGCTGGGAGAAATGGACGCTAAACTGTTGCAAAAGATTGAAGAACTGACTTTGTATGCTATTCAGCAGCAAAAAATGATGGATATACAACAAAAACAAATAGAAACCATCCTGGAAGAAAACCAACAGCTCCGTAAAGAAATCGATGCACTTAAAAAGCCGTAATATGAGAAACACACTCCAAAAAATATCAGTATTTGTCCCCTCCCCCGTGGGGAGGGTTAGGGTGGGGGTCTTGTTCCTTTTGCTCCCTTTTACTTTTTATGCCCAGACCAATACTTTCCCGGCTTCCGGCAATGTAGGTATAGGAACCACTTCCCCGGAGGCCAAGTTGCAAGTGAATAATACGGGAACCATCGGGGCAAAATGGAACCCTTCAAACAGCTACCTGACGATTAAGGATAATAGCAATGCTATGATTATAGATCCTAATGAAATATACAGTTCCCAGACCATCCGTATAGGTACGGCAGCCGGGGATATAAAGTTTGGCAGTGTTGATGAGACAGGAGCCACGGATAATATGGTTATAAAAAGGAATGGTAATATAGGGATAGGTACCGTGTCTCCCGATGCCAAACTTACCGTAAAAGGTAATATCCATACCCGGGAAGTCAAGGTAGATCTTAACGGAGCCGTAGCACCTGACTATGTTTTTAAGAAAGACTATAACCTGCGTTCCCTGGAAGACGTACAGGCATTCATTGAAAAGAATGGCCATTTACCCGGGATTCCTTCTGCCAAAGAGATGGAAACAGACGGGGTAAACCTGAAGGAAATGAACCTGAAGTTACTTGAAAAGGTGGAGGAGTTGACGCTTTATGTTATTCAACAGCATGAATACATAAAAGCCTTAAAAAAATAAATTAAACATTTTCTAATTGAATATAGATTTAGAGGTAGTTAAGCTTCTTATATAAATATAGGTTTGTGTACTTGAATACCAAAAATTATTAAATAGTCTCAGTCTTAATTGTTTTTTAAATATGAAAAAATATTTCTTTTTATTCTTTATTGTACAAATTTCCTTTTCTCAAATTGATCCCACAGATCCTACAGAGTCAATCGCCAGTCCTAATGTAATGAACTTAGGAAGGTTTGGAGAAATTCCTGTGTCTCATTTTACAGGAGTACCAGAAATAAATTTAGGGTTAACAGAAGTGAAGTGTGGAGATATTAAGATACCAATTGAGGTTCTGTATGATGGTAGTGGATGTAAGGTATATTCTCAACCTAGTTGGGTAGGACTTAATATGTCATTGAATGTGGGAGGGGCTATCAGAAGGCAATCTGGTAACGATGAGTATGTGTACCGTGGACTACAATCTCCTAAAAGCTATTTCGACTATAACGAAGAGTTGCAAGGAGATGATTGGATTACTAAAGAGCTATCTAATAATTCAATTATTCCAGGTGAATATAGTTTCAATTTCCTAGGTTTTTCAGGAACATTTCTATTAAATCATGAAAATGAATGGGTAGTGAAAGGTAGTTATAATAGAAGCATGAGAATAATTCCTAATATAGAAGAAGACTATTTATTAGAGGATATTAATGGTTCTCATTTGCAATTAGTAAAAACTATAACAGGTTTTACTATCATTACAGAGGATGGTACTAAATACATTTTTGGAGGAGATAAAGATGCCATAGAATTCTCAAGGCCTCCTTTGCCAATAATGGTTGCTCCGTATAACTCAACTGGCCCTCCCGGACCAGAATCAATGATTACATATAATACAGAAGAGGAAATCACTCAAGGGATAACTTCAACCGCATGGCACCTAAAGAAAATCATTTCTTCGTCGAATAGAGTTGTGAATTTTGAGTATGAAAAATACTACTCAATAAATCAGGTAGTAAACACTAGAATTTCGAGGTATAGGGCTTACGCTCCAAGACCTTATCTACATTCATATAATAGGAATGTAAAAGGCCAAAGTTTAATTAATTCGTCGATTCTTAAAAAAATCGTCTTAGATAATGGAGTTGAATGCATTTTTAATTCTTCCAAAGCTAATGATCTTGAAATAGAGGGGACATTCGGGGGAAATACACAACTTACATTTGAATTATATAAGTCATCATCAAATTTGGATAATTATAATAATATATGGGAGCATAAAAAGCTAACTTCTTTAGAAGTCAGATATAATAATAAAACAAAAATGAAATTTGGATTTTCTTACATAGAAAATCCTTCAGAACGTTTGAAGTTAAGAGAAATAAAGTTTTACGGAAAGAACACCTTTGAGAATGCAGAAGGGCTTTATTTATTTGAATACAACAACTTAAAACTACCAGATTATGATTCAGGAGAAGTGGATCATTGGGGATATTATAATGGAACGAATTTTTGGAATAACGAAATTTTTCAAGGAGTTATGGATATCCCTAATTTAGATCAATATTATGATTCGCGCCAGACAAACCCGGTATTAATGCAAGCTGAAATGTTACAGAAAATAATTTATCCTACGGGTGGTTATACTGAATTTTTTTTTGAAGCCAATGATTTTAGTAAAGAGGTTAAATATACCTATCCTATTTCTATAAAGAATTTGAATATAAATGAAATAGCCGGTGGCTTACGGGTGAGTAAAATTTTATCGCATTCCAGTGATGGGGAGCTTATAGAGAAAAAGTATTATTATAAAAATAATAGTATGAATGGAGGGGGAACTTCTTCGGGGGTTTTAATGGGAAGACCATCGTATTATGAAGAATATGATGGAGGTGATGAATTTATTTTTAGTTCAAATTCGATTTCTCGTTCGAATACTACCAATGGAAACCATATTACTTATTCGGAAGTGAAAGAGGAAATAACAGGAAATGGTTACACCGTATATACGTACTCTAATTCTGATAATGGTTATTTAGATAAGGATCCACTTTTTATATCTGATCCCCTTAGTGGAATAATTAAAAGGAAAAAGAGTTATGCATTTGGTAAGTTAAATATAGAACGAGGACTTTTATTAAATACCAAATATTTTGATAAAAATAATTATTTGATAAAGCAGATGAGCTATTTTTATAATGACGATGAAGATAAGTATAATGAGTACGCTCGTGTAAGAAAAAAACTCTATTTAGGTTTAGACCCATCGAATTCTGTTGAAATAGCATACCCTATTTATACGTTTTATCCCTATCTAAAGAAAAAAGTAGTTTATGAATATTTCGATGATAAGACTATAATAAATGAAATGAATTATAATTATAATTTATTTAACCAATTAAAATCAAAAGAAATAATATATAATACCGGAACGACATATCTTACTGAATATAAATATGTTCATGAGATGATTTCCGAGGATCCAATTTATCTCCATTTTATGGAAAAAAATATGGTTGGAATACCTACCACAATATCTGATTATGTAGACGAAAAACTTAGAAAGGAAGAAGTTTTTACTTATAGTTTATTCAACGGAAATATTTTAAAGCCGAAATTTAAAATTTTAACGTCAAAAAACAATCGAATATCAAGCGCCAAATTAAATTATAGTGGATACGACTCATTTGGTAATATACGGGGAATTCTAAAGAATGACGAACTGTATAATGCATATTTGTGGGGATATAATGGCCAACATCTGATAGCAAAATGTATAGTATCAAAAGAGTCTCCGGAAATAGATATTTCCGTAAATTATGATGCCTACGAAAAAGAGTCATACGGAACAGGCGGGACAGCAGCTCCGGGCTCGGTATTAAAGTCGTTCACCCATGAGAAATCAGGAACGGTCTCGGTAGCCATTGAAACGTTAAATATAGACAATTATAGCAATGATGCTTCTTTGTCTGTTGCTGTTGATATCATACAAGGTAATAATGTTGTTGAAACCCTCGATTTCAACTTTAATCGAGGGTGTAAACTGAACTCTGTCTGAATAGATTTAAATTATTAATTTTATTCAGATAGTAATTATGAGCAACGAAGCACAATCAGATTTAGAGAAAAAGATC
>NZ_FPJE01000017.1 GCF_900119185.1 Sinomicrobium oceani
TCAAAAACTGTCTGCCTCAAACCGGTCGTATCGCTTTGTATCACGGTGCTTCTCTCGAGGCGGGTGCAAATATATATATTATTTTTATTTTTTCCAGCAAATAAAATATTTTTTTAAAGAGGAAAAATTACTTGAATAACCACCGGTAAATATCGTTCCCGTTAGCAAACAAAACAAGCGCCATCAAAAGGAAAAATCCGGCAATCTGGGCATACTCCAAAAATTTATCACTCGGCTTTCTTCCGGAGATCATCTCGTAGAGCAGGAACATAACGTGCCCGCCATCCAAGGCCGGGATAGGCAACAAGTTGAGCACCCCGAGCATGATAGACAGCAGTGCTGTAATCTCCCAAAATGCCTGCCAGCTCCAGGTCTGCGGGAATAAATCGAATATCGCTTTAAAACCTCCTACACCTTTGTATGCCCCGGTCTCGGGAGTAAAGATCATTTTCAGTTGTTTTCCGTAACTCACCAGTCTGTTCTTCCCTCTGCTGATCCCTTCCGGAATAGACTCCATAAAACTGTATTCCTCACGGCTTACATTATATACTCCCAAGCGCTCCAGATCGGTAAACCCAAGCCTGGAAGCGTACGCCACTCCCATTTTCCCTTCCTCATTAACCTTAAGGTCCACAGCAACTTCTTTATCGTCACGCAATACCACTGCGGGCACGGTTTGGCCCTTCAGGTTTTTCACTTCGCTCACCACTTCATCGGCAAAAGCGACTTTCTTCCCGTTGAGGCTTACCATGATATCCCTGGTTTTTAAGGCTCCTGTATTGGGAGATCCTTCCTCAATCCCCGCCACCACAAAAGGTATGCGCAGGTTCAGTAGCATGGTTTTCTCATTTTCTTCCCTGCTCTTCATCAAACGGTCTATAAAGTCCACGGGCATCGTCAGGGTTTTCAGATCTCCGTTGCGCTCTACCGTAATCACTCTTCCCATCAACAGGCTTTCCGTAGATCCGTAGAAGTCCTCCACCGGTTTCCCGTCTATAGATACCAGTTTATCTCCGGTCCGGAAACCGGCTTCCTCCATAGCTTCATTGGTCACCCATATCCCGTTACTTACATCACTGTTTTTAATATAGTAATCACCATACGTATAGGCTATACCAATATATATAATAAAAGCCAGTATAAAATTGACCGTAACTCCCCCAAGCATGATAATGAGACGCTGCCATGCGGGCTTGGAACGGAATTCCCACGGTTGCGGGGGCTGTTCCATCTGCTCTTTATCCATACTCTCATCGATCATCCCGGATATTTTCACATATCCGCCCAGCGGCAACCATCCTATACCATAAACCGTATCTCCGATCTTCTTTTTGAAAAGGGCAAATTTTACGTCAAAAAACAAAAAGAACTTTTCCACCCGCGTACCGAAAAGCCGGGCCGGAATAAAATGTCCGAACTCGTGCAGAACGATGAGAAGCGAAAGGCTCAATAAAAACTGACTCAGTTTAATAACGATATCCATAGTGTTATTTTATTCATCCAAAACGCACAAAAGTAATCTTTTCGGTTTACTTAATAAAACTTATTACACATAACCCCGATGGATTTAAGAATGTTTTGGCAAGGACAGTTCATAAATTATGGATAATTTTGTGCCCGGGTTCTGTAAAACAGAACGTATGGTTTTATATTTTTAAAACCACCATACAACATCACATAACGCAAATACATGCTCCTCGGCTCCCCCTCGGGAAAACCAGGGAAGAACAATAAAAAGAACAAACAGATGAAGCAATACCATCAACTGCTGAACCATATTTTAGAGCACGGCATTGACAAAGGAGACCGTACCGGAACGGGAACGCGAAGTGTTTTCGGATACCAGATGCGCTTTGACCTAAGTGAGGGATTTCCGCTGGTGACAACAAAAAAACTTCATCTGAAATCCATCATACACGAACTGCTCTGGTTTCTCAAAGGCGATACCAACATCAAATACCTCCAGGATCATGGCGTTCGTATCTGGAACGAATGGGCCGATGAGCATGGTGATCTGGGCCCGGTTTACGGCCATCAGTGGCGCAACTGGAACAGCAGGGACATCGACCAGATATCCGAAGTTATAGATACCCTTAAAAACAGCCCTGACAGCAGACGTATGATCGTTACGGCCTGGAACCCGGAGGTATTACCGGACACTTCCGTTTCCTTTGCCGAAAATGTCGCTCACGGAAAAGCTGCACTCCCACCCTGCCATGCCTTTTTCCAGTTTTATGTGGCGGATGGCAAACTGTCCTGCCAGCTCTATCAGCGAAGTGCAGATGTCTTCCTCGGAGTACCTTTCAATATTGCTTCTTATGCTTTATTTACCATGATGGTTGCACAGGTATGCGGATACCAGCCGGGCGATTTTATACATACCTTCGGCGATGTTCATATCTACAACAATCACATGGAGCAGGTCAACCTGCAACTGAGCCGGGATCCGAGACCACTGCCCACCATGAAACTCAACCCGGAAGTGAAGAATATTTTCGATTTTACCTTTGACGACTTTACACTCGAAAACTACGATCCGCATCCTCATATCAAAGGTGCTGTAGCCATATAGAGAATTATTTTGTTTTCCGCGGCACGCAAAAGTACAAGATAACACGCAAGCCCGGGTTAGGATTTTTCAATCAAAAAATATGTACATTTGTTATACGTATAAGAGTAATGGTCAAGCCCGGAGACAGCAGCCCTTGTTCGCAGTGACGTATTGATCTTGATATGGATGTTTCCCAAATCTCACTGTCAAAGCGTCTCCCGATAATCATCGGGAGCGAATCCTGCCGCAAGCAGGGTGTGGCAATCTCATGGGATAGCAACAAACTCCGGTGGAAGGCGCATTCCAGCCACCAGACTGCCGCACTTCGCTCGCAGTGACGTATTGATCTTGAGTTGGATATTTCCCCAAACTCACTGTCAAAACGTCTCCCGATAACCATCGGGAGCGAATCCTGCCATAAGTAGGGTGTGGCAATCTCACAGGGAAGGTAACAATCCCCAATGACAGGCGCAAACCCGCCCGGGGAAGGCTGCCAAAGATCTCGGGGCTATCAGGATCACGGTGACACTTCTTTTATATTTATATAATGACACAAAAGAGCTATGTATACTTTATGACCAACCAACGCAACACCGTTCTTTACGTAGGAGTAACCAGTGATCTCATTAAAAGAGTATATCAACATAAAACAAAAGCATATAAGGGATTTACAGCTAAATACAACTGTGATAAACTGGTATACTTTGAAGAGTTTTCAGACATCAACGAAGCTATTGCCAGGGAAAAACAGATAAAAAAGGGAAATCGAAAGCGAAAAGAGATATTGATACAGAAAACAAACACCGAATGGAAAGACTTGTCCGAAGGATGGATATTTGATGTATCCTGAACCCGTATTTGCGAGGAGGCAACGCGGCAATCTCATGGGGTAGCAACAAAAATCCAGTGGAAAGCACGTTCCAACCACCAGACTGCCGCACTTCGCTCGCAGTGACGTATTAATCTTGATATGGATGTTTCCCAAACCTCACTATCAAAGCGTCTCCCGACAACCATCGGGAGCGAATCCTGCCACAAGCAGGGTATGGCAATCTCATCAGGCTGGCAGTAGTATCCAATGGTAAGTGCATCCCCACAGGATACTGCCACTTCCGGTCACGATAGCTATCAGTACATCGGGATCACAGTGACATTTTTGGAACTATCGGATTTATTTCGAACTAATATTATACTCATCTTATGTTATTCAAAAGCAAAAAGACCAAGAGGGTTGACGAAGACCAGTACGAACTTCTCAAGAATGCAGAAGCACGGATACGTCAGAAAAAAAGATTGTATTATCATTTTGTGATCTTTCTCGTAGGTAGTGTCTTTCTTATTGTGATCAATAAGGTACTCAAATACGGAGAGGAATACGACTGGTTTGTATGGGCCATAACCTTTTGGGGATTCCTGTTTGCCATCCATTTCTTTAACGTGTTCGTCAATCATCGCTTTATGGGAAAAGAATGGGAAAGAACACAACGGGAAAAACTTGTTCGCCGGCAACGGGAGAGCATTGCACAACTCGAAAAAGATGTCCAAAAGGAATTTCTGAATTCAGACCTGGATAAAACGGAATAAATCTGTTAATTGACCTGTTTGTGGATGTACTTATCCCACATAACCTTATCCTGGTTATGAGACACATCCTATTTCTAATCAGTGAATCTATCAAAACAACATGGTAACAATCATAGCTGCTGCCGCAGAAAACAATGCGCTCGGAAAAGACCAGGACCTGGTATGGCATCTTCCCGATGATTTTAAGCGCTTTAAGGCTCTTACTACCGGGCACTATATCATTATGGGACGAAAGACTTTCGAAACATTTCCTAAACCTCTTCCAAACCGCACACATATTGTCGTTACACGGCAAAAAGATTACCGGAAAGAAGGCTGCATTACAGTACACTCCATAGAGAAAGCCCTTGAATTAGCCAAAGAAGATCCACAGCCCTTTATCATCGGCGGCGGGGAAATCTACCACTTGGGCATGCCCTACACAGATAAGATCGAACTTACGCGGGTTCATCACCGGTTCGAAGCCGATGCCTTCTTTCCCGATATAGATCCGGGGCAATGGCAACCGGTCGCATCCGAATATCATCCCAAGGACGAAAGACATGATTACGCCTTTACTTACGAAACCTATCTCAGGAAGAAATAAACTTCAAACTCTCGTAACCGCGTATCTGACAAGGACATAAAAAATCCGGAGGCAATATACGATCCGGATTTTTTTATTTTATATATTTCAATAACCAGTTATCGTTTTGTAAAGCGCTTCCACCAAGGTTGCTTTGTCTCCTGCCCGTAACCATAGCCATAACCGTAACCATAGCCTTTTTTGGAATCTGTATCGTTAACGAGTATAGACATGTTTGGCAGACGTCTTTCCTTATAAAGATTTTCCGGAATAACAAGCAAACGCTTATCGAGATATCCCGCACGGCAGACATACACGAATACATCGGCATACTTACTGATAAGCAACGTATCGGTAACCAGACTTACCGGGGCCGTATCCACCACGATATAATCGTAAAGATCTTCCAGTTCCGCAAACAGACTACCAACCTTATCATTCATCAGCAACTCCGCCGGGTTAGGCGGTACAGCTCCCGAAGCCAGCACATCCAGGTTTTTATGCTCCTGGTCACTGAACTTAAAGATCAGGTCTTTCGGATCTGCTCCTCCGTTAGTTAGATAATTGGTAATCCCCCTGCCGTGCGGCAAATCGAGATACTCTGCCAGTTTCGGGTTCCGGATATCCATACCTATCAATAATACTTTTTTCCCCGACAACGCCAAAGTTCCGGCCAGGTTAATAGACACAAAGGTTTTTCCCTCCCCGGATAGCGTAGAGGTTACAAATATCTTTTTAGCCTTGTCCCTGTCAGCATTAGCCAGCATAAAATCCAGGTTGGTCCGTAGGATACGGAAAGCTTCTGCGGCGCTGGTCCGGCTTCCCATGGAAATCACCTCCTCATTAGAATGGGATTTCGGGATATCTCCTAAGAAGGGTACGGAAAGCTTTCCTTCGATATCCTTTCTGCCCTGTACTTTAGTATCCAACAAGTCCTTTAGGTATATAACTCCAAATGGGATAAGCAAACCTAAAACAAAAGATCCCAACAGCACTATTGCCTTTTTAGGTGATACCGGGATATCCGATCCGTAAGCACTATCAATAATTTTGGAATTGGGCGCCGTAACTTCCAGGGATATAGCGGTTTCCTCCTTCTTCTGTAACAGATACAGATATAGAGTCTCCTTAATTTGCTGCTGCCGTTGTATCCCCCTGAACTTCCGTTCCTGCCCGGGGACGTTGGATATTTTAGAGCTCAACAGCTTTTCCTGCTGTTTTAGCTCATTTAGTGCGATACGCTGTGAACTTTTAACATTATTCAATGTCTGTTTTATCGTCTGCCGCTGTGCTGAAATTTGTCCGTCCAGGTTTACAATCACCGGGTTGTTTTCCGTCGACCCCCGCATCAGGCGGTTACGTTCCTGCACCAGTTTGTTGTAGTCCATAATCATGGGACCAACACTATTATCTTCCATACTTACATTGGCAGGTATCAGCACACTGTTGTCTTCTATATCCGCCAGATATTCTATCAGAAAGTTTGTGAGCTGCAAGCGTGTCTCTGCTTCTACAATACGCTTGGCATAATCACTGGCATTATCCAGTACGATTCCTGCTTCTGCTGCTATATCGGTCAACTGATTAGATTCTTTAAAACTCTCTGCACTTTGTTCTACTTCTCCAAGCTCAGACTCTATCAGTGCCAACCGCTTTTCGATAAACCGTGCCGTGTTTTCAGAGATCAAATTCTTATCCGCAACTACATCTATGTTATACTGCTCAATCAGCGTGTTCAATACATCCTCGGCCTTTTGTCTCACTGCACTGTTTAAGCTCAACTTTATGACGCTCGTATTCTTATCTACCGGTGCTACCTGTACTTTCTCCTGGTAAGCCAGAGTCACTTTTGCCAAAGGTTTAACCTGAACAAGGACCTCTCTGCTATTAAGCTCCTCCAGATTCTCAAACCTTGGCAATACTGTTATCTTACCATCCTGAAAATTCACTTTTTCCCCAAAACCATAATCACCGATATCATCACCACCTTGATTATAAATCCGGAAACCGGTTTTAGAATTTATTTTTACCGTAAAACTGGTATCCGCTTTATGCAGCACGGAATCAGGTAAAGAAAAGTTCACAGAAACAGGAGTACTCTTATAAGCCTCAGAAGTACGAATGCTCCCTTTTGTATAATACACCACATTCAAACCCAGTTTTTTCACCACATTTTCCATCAGGGTGCGGGAACGCAGCACCTCCATTTCATTATCTATGCTATTGGTCATGTTGCCAAACAAACCAATATCCTGGAAAGCCGAAAGCTCCGAATTCATCATACCACCTTTTTTATCATCCTTGATCATAATGGTGGCCGACACACTATACTGGGGCGTGGCATAACGCAAATAAACAAATGCCAGGGCCACACATAGTACTACACTAATCACAAACCACTTCCAGTGTACCAGGTACGCATCCAGTTGATCCCTGAGATTAATTTCTTCATCGCCCGCCGGGCGTAACGGAGGTATTTGTTGCTCTGAATGCATTTATATACTAAAAAATTATCGGGTTAAAACAGAAATTAAAGCAATAATAACGGAGGCTATGGATATTACAACGGTGGCGTTGCGGTTATAGGTAGAAGCCTGTACCTGGGCCTTGTTGGGTTCTACATAAATCACATCGTTTTGCTGAAGGTAATAATAAGGAGATTCCAGAATATCCTTTTTGGTTATATCTACCCGGGTGTAGGTTTTTTCGCCATTTTTATCCCGAATGATCAGGATATTATCGCGTTTACCATATACCGTCAGGTCGCCGGCAAGTCCTATAGCCTCCATAATGGTAATACGTTCATTAGGTATGGTATAAGCCCCGGGCCTCACCACTTCTCCCAGTACCGTCACCCGGTAGTTCATAATCCGTATATTCACCACCGGGTTCTTCACATATTGAGAGATTTCCTTACGCAATAAACTCACCGCTTCACTACGGGTTAATCCACCTAACTGTATTGTCCCTATTACGGGAAACTCTACATTTCCGTGACTATCCAGTAAATAGGTTTGTAACTGCGGCGTTCCGCTTGCACGTTGTCCGGTATCCATATATGCCACTACCGGTAGATTGAACGGCATCACGGTTTCCATATTTAATGCCGATACCGTAATTGTCAACAAATCATCAGGCTGTAGTACCGGATCATAGATCACACGGCTTGCCAGCTTATCGATGTCTTCAATATCCTGGAAATACACGATGTCCTTACGCGAAGCACATGACACCGTAAGCAACACCAAAACAAAACATATTAAAAACCGGGGATAGATATAAGGACAAGACATTAAGTGTTTTACTTTCATCTTCTATTCTTTACAAGCGTTACTTTTTAACGCTCAAAACATGCTTAAGCGTATATTCACAGCTGCAAATATAATATTTGAGAATTAAATTTCTTGGGGGATTACACAATTTTACCTACAAATTAAATTTATAGGTTGAAAAAAGTGATTGTATATTGCCATATTTTTCAACCCGAAAACCCTACCTCCGAGTCCTTAGATTCAAATAACGTTTTACTCTCTGCTTCTCCGGGGGTAGTATTTGAGGTCTGGACATCCGATTGATGATCCAGAGCTTCGAATAAGGAATTCATGCTTTTATACTCCGGAACAAGTTCTTTCATAAGTTTTACGGTCTGATCATTCCTGTATTCGACAGCCACATTATAAATAGCCTGAATAGCGGTATGGATACAGTTATAATCCTCAGCAGTTTCCGTCGCAATCATGATCTTTTCATGATGTGTGGGTAAAGTTTTCGCTTTGTCGCTAAGCAATTCTTCATAAAGCTTTTCACCGGGTCTTAGCCCTGTCACTTTTATTTCAATATCGGATTGGGGAATAAAACCGGCCAGGCGTATCATTTTCGTGGCAAGGTCCATAATCTTTACGGCTTCCCCCATATCAAAGATAAAGATCTCACCGCCTTTCCCCATAGCCCCGGCCTCTAAGACCAGTCTGCAGGCTTCCGGTATCGTCATAAAGTACCTGATGATATCCGGATGGGTAATAGTTACCGGGCCACCTTTGGCAATCTGCTCCTTAAACAGGGGCACTACCGAACCATTAGATCCCAACACATTACCGAAACGCGTGGTAATAAACCGTGTAGTTTTCTTTTTTTTCTCTTTATTGGAAAAGTACAGGGATTGTACATACATCTCCGCGATACGCTTGGAGGCCCCCATAACATTACTGGGATTAACCGCTTTGTCCGTAGAGACCATCACAAATTTATCCGTTTTATACTTAATGGCCAGGTCAGCCATATTTTTGGTCCCCATGATGTTTACAAAAACAGCCTCCGAAGGATTTTCCTCCATAAGCGGCACATGCTTATAGGCGGCCGCATGGTAGACCATCTGGGGAGCAAAAGCTTCAAAAACACGGTTCATCCGTTCATAATTACGCACATCGGCTATTACCGTCTCGTACTGCACCTTCCCGGACAGGTTATCCAGTTCCAACCGCAACTGATGCAGGGGAGTTTCGGCCTGGTCTACGATAATAAGTAATTCCGGATTGTATTTCAGCACCTGCCGTACGATCTCACTCCCTATGGAACCGGCAGCCCCCGTAACCAGCACCCTTTTTCCTTTCAGTTCTTTGGAGATCCCTTTATTATCCAGGACTATGGGTTTTCGCTCCAGCAGATCTTCAATCTGTATATTCTTGATCTGCCTTGAAAAATCCTGTTCATTTTCCCAATCGGATATCAGTGGAGCCGTGAACACTTTATACCCGCTTTCCAGGCAATCGTCTACCAATTCTATCTTTTCCGCCTTGGTCAGGTGTTTGTCCGCAAGGATTACCCCCTGCGCACCGTGCGCCCTTAGGAGTACGGATATCCGTTTGTTTTTGCTGAGTATAGGCAGGTCCAGGATACGTTTGGTAGTATTGTGATTGCTCTTATCCACAAACCCTAATATTTTAAACCGGACCGGCTGTTCCGTGCGAATGGCATTGGCCACCGATATAGCATTGGAATCCGCCCCGAAGATAAGCACCTTTGTCTTTTCCTCTTTTCTTGTCTCCCCGAAAAAAGCATGAAATACCTGCTTTACGACTACCCGGAACAGGAACAGGAAAGCAAAAGAAATGATAAAATACATGAATAACCCGGGGACCAGGAAAAGCTTTTCCCCGGTGATAAAATAACTGGTATAACTAATCCCCGCCAGGGTAACAAAAGAAGCAAATGTAGAAAACAGTAATTTTAACCCGTCTATATATGAAGAGTAACGTATCAGACCGGCATAGGTTCGGAACAGGAGAAAATACACGATATTCACTCCTACCACCATAAGCAATTCTTCCAGGCGGGTAAGGCGGGTATAAAAACTAAGCGTGAGCCCCTGGAGCAACACATAAGTAACTATAGCTGAAAATACCAGTATGGAGATGTCGATTCCCAGAATGATCCACCTCGGCAGGTAGCCTATGTTCTTTAAGTCCAGTTTTCTCTTCCCGGGTTGAAACACCAGTTTCATCCCTCGTCTCAACTTATCCCAACTTATTTTTTTCATACATTACGAAAATTGCCCGGTAAAACTCAAAAAACAAGTACTTTTTGACCTTCACAATGAATAAAGATATTAAAAAAATACCTGTTTTGTTAAAATTAATCTAAAAATCAAATAGAAAACCTTATAAAAAGGGAAAAACACCCTTTTAAACGTGTTGTGTTTTCTTTCAATTACGCGTCTTATTTCCTTCTAAAAAAGATTTTTTTCTTTATATACGTTTAGATACGGTGAATTGCGTGTTATGAAATCGCATACCACATATTTCTTCCCTACTGTTAAATATCCAACCAAATATCGGTAGTTTCCCGGAAGAGATCATTTCAATACTGCTTACTCTCTGGTTTTTTAGGTCAATTGCAGTAAATATCGTTAATCTCCACCCTATGTATCCGGGACCGGTAAAACATATCAAGCCTATCCCGAATATAAAAACGTCTCATACTAAAAATATTGCTCCCTACCCTATAAATATCCTACAATTCTAAGGGCATCATTTATTTCTTTACAAAGCAAAACGGATAATAAAAAATATTTGTCGTTGCTCCCTTTAGGGCTGAGGTAACAAATCAAAGAATTGTCGAAATTCTATTTTTGACATCTACTAAGAAAACTTCCTTTCTATCAGGAAATATACCAATAGCAATGTGCACTATACCTCATTCAAGTTCTCATTTCAATCCCGAATCCGTATACCGCAAAATCCTAAAGCAAATAAGCAGAAAGTCAATGGGAGTAGTTCTATATACTTAGAAATTTTGTAATTGCCGAACGAATACGTTCCCTGTCCGTATCTGTAAGATTAGAGCCGGAAGGCAGACATAGGCCCCTGTCAAAGATATCTTCAGCAACCCGACCTCCGTAATAAGGTACGTCCTTAAAAACCGGCTGTAGGTGCATAGGTTTCCATACCGGCCGGCTTTCTATATTATCTTCGTCCAGGGCTAAACGCAAGGCTTCACGTTGTTCAAAGCTTTCTGTCAGGATCGCCGTCAGCCAGTGGTTGCAGAAGTAATCTGTACCAGGTGCTCTCAAAAGTGTAATTTCCTTAACACCCGAGAAGATCTCCGTATAAAAAGCATGCATCCCCCGGCGTTGTGCTACCCGCTCTTCCAGCACTTCCATTTGTCCCCGGCCTATCCCGGCACAAATATTGCTCATCCTGTAGTTATACCCAATATGGCTGTGTTGATAATGCGGCGCCTGATCCCTGGCCTGTGTAGCCAGAAACACCGCTTTTTTCTTTAAATCTTCATCCGGGCACACCAAAGCACCGCCACCCGAGGTTGTAATGATCTTATTTCCATTAAATGACAAAATTGCCATTGGCGCGAAAGTACCACAGTTTTGCCCCTTGTAATGACTCCCCAGGGCTTCCGCCGCATCTTCTATAACAGGTATGTCATATTTGCCTGCAACTGCATGTATCTCTTCCACTTTATAAGGCATCCCGTAAAGATGTACCGCAATAACAGCCTTGGGTTTCATCCCGAGAGCTGTCCTCTCTTTTATGGCATCTTCCAAAGCACCGGGACATATATTCCATGTATCCGGTTCACTATCCACAAAAACAGGAGTAGCTCCCTGGTATACGATAGGGTTGGCCGAGGCAGAAAAAGTCAGGCTCTGGCATATTACCTCATCACCGGCTTTAACCCCCAAAAGGATCAGGGCCAAATGCAAAGCCGCAGTACCGGTACTTACCGCCGCTATCTTTTTTTCTTCTCCGAGAAAGCCTTCCAGGTCTGCTTCCAAACCATTGACATTAGGCCCCAATGGGGCAACCCAATTATGGTCAAATGCTTCTTTTATATATTTTTGCTCATTCTCTCCCATATGAGGAGAAGAAAGCCATATTTTATTTTTTGTCATGACTACCTTTTATTTTCTTTCTCTTAGATTTCAAATTATTAAAATCAGCATACGGTTTTAAAAATATAACCGATATCCCTGAACAAACTATAATCTTTAATATATTCCAGGTTTATTTTCACCTTCTCAGGCCAAATGACTTCACGGTTATACTTTTCCGGATCTTGTTGAGAGGCCAAAATTTCTTCCTCATTTTTAAACTTAATACTCGCCGGACCTGTTATGCCCGGCCGTATGCTAAGTAATAACCGATCTTCGCCTTCAAGCTTATCTGCATAACCGGGAACGTCCGGTCGAGGCCCCACAAAACTCATATTTCCCATAAGAACATTCCAAAGTTGAGGAAGTTCATCAATTTTGGTTTTTCTCCAAAAACGTCCGATTTTGGATATACGGGGATCTTTATCCGTTGTAACAGAAGTATTTACTCCTGATACAGGGCGCATACTTCTTATCTTTATCACCTTAAATAACCGACCATCCCTTCCAACCCGTTCCTGCTTAAAAAAACCACTTAGCCCCGTATCTATATAAGCCAATAAAGCAGCCACAACTATAAGCCACCACAAAAACAACAACCCGAAAAATGAAACCACTACATCAAAAGCTCTTTTCTGAAATCGCTGGTATCCCGTCATTATTTTTCTATTTTATGGTATATATCAACCATTATGGGTTCTACAATCCTGTTCAATTTTTCAAGATCATCAGGGGTTATATATTTTTTATAATTCCCAATACTCCGGGTAGATACCTTGTTGACTGAACCTTTAATTTCCTTCTCGCTTGCTTCGAGCCCGATAAAATCCATTACCTTTCCCATCTCTTCCACAGGATTGCCTACAAAAGTTTCATAATTCATCATATGAACCCTGTGAGAATCAATTTGCAATAAGTCCTCATATGCAGCTTCTACACATGTTGCCCATTGTTTACCACACACCTCTATTAGAGAATCCTTTTGGAGGTCTTCCTTCATTCCAGGATAAATCGGCCCCCAAAAGGCCAGTCGTTTTTCACTGGAAAAAAGTTTCTTAATCCGATTGATAAAATAACGAAAGCCATAATAAGGTATATCACTCACAGGAACATATTTCACCTTTTTCCATATATATTTAAGCTCTAAAGACGCCGTCCATCGCTGTTTTGCCGAACTGGCCACATCCCTGCCATCCCGTATCAGAAAAATATATTTTGCATTGGGGAAAATAGCCTCTATAAAAGGCACTTTTAAACTACTGGCACAGGTTTTTTCCACCACATGTTCTGCTTTTGATTTTCTTTCAAAACTCTCAAATGCCCCTTTTATATACTTTCTCACCCCCGGCCGGGCATCCCCGGCCGTAAAACGGTCCGTATTTTTGGCAATATTTCCATGACGCCAGATATAATTAATCTCGTCACAGGGCCAGGTTTCAAACCCTTGTATAGAACAGATACTGTCCCTTAAAATATTGGTTCCGGAACGGCCGGCGCCTATGATAATTATAGGAGGATTTTTCATTGTTTTAATATTTCAAAAAACGCTTTTTCCAATTTTTCAGTACTTGCAACTATTGAAAGATTATTATCATAATATTCAATACCTTTTTTACCCATATTTTTTCTCTCATCCCTACTCAAATGATACAGTTCATCTAATTTTTGTTTTAAATCATCTGCATCCTGAGGCTCAAATAAAAAACCCGCGCCCGATGTTTTAATAATTTCCGCCGCATTTCCCTTTAACCCCATAAGAATAGGTTTCCCGGTTCTTAAATAGGATAATATTTTAGAAGGGATTGTTATTTCAAACAAATCGGTGTTTTTTAAATGAACCAACAAAGCATCTGCCGAATTCAAATACTTAGTCACTTCTCCTCCGTCTACCCGCTCAATAAATTGAACGTTATCCAGTTCCATCTGTTTTCGCTTATTTTTTAGCCGCGCTTCATCAGCACCTCCACCCAGCAGTGTAAATTGAATATTACTATTACCTTCTTGTTTTAATTGTTGTGCCACTTCCAAAACAATATCAAGTGCCTGAACAACTCCAAGATTTCCGGCGTACAGAACGTGGAATTTATCACCAGGAAAATAGTTTTCCTTAAGTTCTTCATCCAACCCTGCTGTACTGTACTTATCCCTGCTCCAGTTTGGAACAAAAGAAATTTTAGATTCCGGCACACCTTTTTCAATCAATCGTTGCTTAAACCCAGGTGTTGCGACCGTTATTTTGGAAGCTCTTCTATAGTTAAAGTCGCACCAGGCATTAATCAATTTTAAAAGTCTCTTGTTTTTCATCATCCCTGATACAGCTACGGTTTCGGGCCATAAATCATTAATGTCGTAAACAAAGGGAATTCCTCTGAACCATTTAAAAACCGTTGCAGGGATCCCTACGGGAATGGCGCCTTGGTATACAAAAGCTACATCAGGTCTTTTCACTAAAAAAGGCCCAAATAAAGACGCTGAAAAAGCATAAGAAAGGTAATGAAGCATTCGTTTCATTCCATTGTCACTTTGGTTGGGATATATAGGAACACGTATTACCTCTATACCTTCCATAACCTCCCGTTTCCAAAGCTTCTGTTTATAGCCTTCATAAATTTCCCCTAATGGATATGAAGGGAAACCGGTAAGTACCTGTACTTCATGTCCTCTTTTCTTTAGTTCAAGGGCAAAGTCCAAACTTTTCGCTGTCGGCTCCGGGTTAAATAATTGCTTTATTAATAATATTCTCATACTTTATTTATTCACTCCAGACCACACGTTTCACATAATCCGTATAGCTCAATATGATACGTACTACTTTTTCCGAAACATTGGGCATTGAATAATCTGTTACCTGGCGGTAATTTCTATCCGTTCCTATTTGCTGTTGTTGGACCTGCACCAATCCCTGAAGTACTCTTTCAGGCTTTAGGCCCACCATCATCACCGAAGCCTCTTCCATTGCTTCCGGGCGCTCATGTGCCTGACGAATGTTCAAAGCACGAAAATTTAAGATCGAAGACTCTTCGGAGATCGTTCCCGAATCTGACAATACCGCATAGGAACGCATCTGTAATGCATTGTAATCGTGAAATCCGAGCGGTTTGAGAAACTGGATTTCAGGGCGTGTTTCAATTTTCATTTTCTCTATCATATTTCTCGTGCGCGGATGTGTGGAAACAATTACCGGATATTCATATTTTCCTGCAATAGTATTCAACGATTCTATCAGACCCCTGAAATTCTTTTCAGCATTAATATTCTCTTCCCTATGAGACGATACCACGAAAAACTTACCTTCTTCCAGTCCAAGTCTTCCCAAAACTTCAGAAGATTCGATTTGCGGCAAATAATGGTTCAAAACCTCAAACATAGGAGAGCCTGTTTTTATTATGCGATCAGCGGACAATCCTTCTCTTAAGAGGTATTCACGAGCAATATCCGAATAGGTTAAGTTGATATCGGCCGTATGATCAACAATCTTACGATTGGTCTCTTCCGGAACCCGCTGATCAAAACACCTGTTTCCGGCTTCCATGTGAAAAACAGGAATATGACGCTTCTTAGCCGGAATAGCACATAAGCACGAGTTGGTATCGCCCAGGACCAAAAAGGCATCGGGTTGCAATTCCTCAAGTAGAGGGTCTATCTTTATCAAAATCTTCCCAACTGTTTCCGTAGCATTTTTCCCCGCAGCCTCCAAAAAGTAATCCGGCTTTCTTATCCCCAGATCTTCAAAAAAAACTTGATTCAATTCATAATCATAGTTCTGCCCGGTATGTACCAGGATATGCTCTACAGCTTCAGAATGGTCCAGTGCGGCTAAAACCCGGGACAAACGTATAATTTCGGGCCGGGTGCCCACCACCGTCATTACTTTTAGTTTTTTCATGTGTTTAAAGAATAATTATCTTTACAGACCTCTTTTTTATTTTTATCTTTACTTGTTCAAAAAACCTGAAATTAAATTTCAGTGGACCTTATCAAACCTCCTCAAAATAGGTATCCGCATCTTCCGGGTCATATGGTTCATTGATCCAGAAATTGGTATAGAGCACCTCATCTCCGATATTTTTTATGTTGTGCGTATACCAGATAGGCATGTCCACATAAGCAGGTTCATCTCCGTCCAAATAAAAATCATGAACCTCATCTGTTCCTATCTTTCGCAATTGAATCAGGGCCTTCCCCCTAATCACGGCAAACCGTTCAACCTTCCTGGTATGATAATGGTTCCCCCTGGTAATCCCGGGAACAGTGGTTGAAAAAGATACCTGTCCGCCAATTCCCAGACGTATAATCTCCACAAAAGATCCCCTGTCATCCGTATGCTGCGTAAACTTAACAGGGAAATAGTTCTTAGGGACAATATAAGATCGAAAAGTATTAAATAAGTTAAGCTCAAAGGTTGAGTTGAGTTGTGGGATCTCCCCTTTCTCAAAATACTTCTCTTTATAATCGGTTAGCAGTGAAAGCACTTCTGAAACCTTAACAGAGGCCGTGTGTGGAACCTGATAAGAAAAATTGTTTTTACGTTTCCGTATTTTCCGGATTATCTCTTCTACCAATTCACCTACATAGATCAGTTTTACACTTCCGTCATTGTCGATCTTCGGAGTTTCTACATGTGTTAATTGATGACAAAATGTAGCTATAAAAGAATTATAGTAAGGCTGACCAAACGGACCAAAAACGTTGGGAACGATCATTCCCGAAAAAATTCCAGCTGAACTTTCAGCCCAGTTTATCAAGAACTCTCTTCCTTCCCTTTTGGACTTACCGTAAAGGTTATCTCTTTCCTCCTGAGATGATGAAGAGAACAGTACATGAGCTTTTGAAGCTGTTCTTTCCAGTGAAGCGACAAGTTGTTTTACCAACCTGATATTGGTTTCATAAATAAAATCCTGGCTTTGATGGCGGTTCATCGCCGCAAGGTGTACAACAACATCACATTGCTTAACGAATTCGTCTAGCTTTTCTGGGGTTTCGAAATATTCTTTTCTGAATTCAATTCTTTGAAATTCTTCGGAACACAGCCCCAATGTATGGTAGAGGTGACTTCCTACAAATCCGTTTTGTCCTGTTATACCTACTTTTATCATAGCAATTATATTTGTCAACTATGGTTATGTATCCGTTAATCATTAAAATAATCTACATCATAGCGGTATTCATCCTTGACTTCTCCTAAAGCGTGATCCACCATAACCAATAATTTCGAGTCTTTCTCCAAAGCCTGAATGCTACTGACATATCCAGGAGGAACAGCTAAGATATCCATTCCATTTCCTTTGAGCACAAACATCCGTTGTTGCAGATCTTTAGAAGGAGATTCCCAGTTGTCGATTCGGATCAACTTTATTTCAAAAGCCCCGTTTATTGAAGAGAACCACCGGCGTTCTATCTTATGACCCTGCCAGGCCCTGACAAATTCACTATCGACATTTCGAATGATATATATTCTTTTTGCCAGAAGCGCGTTAATATCATTATTAAAATCCAATCTACCTCGTTCGTCTTCATAACAACCTCCTTTGATCAATTCAGGCAACTCCATTATTTACAATTTTATTTTCCCGTCTTTATTTAGATTCTGTAGATATTTCAGAGTCGAAAGCTTGCTGTTGAACAATAGGAAGTTTTAACAACAGATGTTTCATTCCTTCCACATCTTGTTGTTCGGTATTATGGGAATTATAATCCTCAATCTTGGAAATGGCCTGCTCCCCTTCTGAGAAATATTGTGCATAATTCAAATCTCTGTTATCTGCAGGGATACGGTAAAAATCACCCATATCCTCGGCCTTGATCATCTCTTCCCTTGTGCAGAGCGTTTCGTACAACTTCTCTCCATGCCTTGTCCCTATTACTTTCACAGGGTTCTTGGCATTACATATCTCTTTAAGCGCCTGTGCCAGATTTCCAATGGTACCCGCAGGGGCTTTATTCACAAACAGATCTCCCGGGTTCCCGTTTTCAAAGGCAAAAAGTACCAATTCCACAGCTTCTTCCAAAGACATTAAAAACCGGGTCATCTCCGGATCCGTCACTGTTATAGGGTTACCTTCCTCTATCTGTTTTAAGAACAAGGGAATGACCGAACCCCGCGATGCCATTACATTACCATACCGGGTTAAACAAACCGTGGTCTTTTTCAGGTTACGAGATGCCGCAACAGCTACCTTTTCCATTAAGGCCTTGGATATGCCCATGGCGTTGATGGGATACGCGGCTTTGTCCGTACTTAAACAAATCACTTTTTGCACCTTGTTATGGGCTGCAGCATCAATAACGTTTTGTGTACCTAACACATTGGTTCTGGTGGCTTCCAAAGGAAAAAACTCGCAGGAAGGCACTTGTTTTAAAGCTGCGGCATGAAAAACATAATCTACGTCACGCATGGCCCGTTCTATGCTATCATAATTGCGTACATCACCTATATAAAATTTTAATCTAGGATTATTTAATGTATTACGCATATCATCCTGCTTTTTCTCATCCCTGGAAAAAATGCGGATTTCACTAAAATGATCAGTATGCAAAAACCGGTTTAGAACCGCATTGCCAAAAGACCCAGTCCCCCCTGTAATTAATAGTATCTTATTTTGAATTTTCATACACAATAAATTGCTTTTTAGCTCATACAAGCTTCAAAAATTTTTAACCCTATATATCAATATTAAATTGTAAATAATTTTTATTGCAAAATTCAAGCTTACAAATCGAAAAAGTTAAACCAAATCCATTTACTTCGATAATTGGTTATAACCAATATTTAATTTATCTCTCATCATCAGTTTTTATGTATATACTTTTCAATAGAACCATAATATTCCTTAAACATATCATATTGATAAGTATCCAAATCCTTTACATTGAAATATTCTCTTTTTGCAACATCAAATCGTTTTCTATTTCTGTAAGAATAGCTTTCTGAATGCCACCAAAATATTCCTTTAGCCGTTTTTCCACTATACTCTGTACTCGAAATCAAATTAACCACATGTTCAAAAACTTCGACCGGAATAAATTCATGTCCCGTCTTTTTAGGAGTGCGGTGCCATACAAAAGGATAAACAGGTAAATTATATTTGTCTCCCATCTCTAAGGCTTGTAATAATTTTTTTCTCAAATACTTATGCCCGCTGATTTTATATCTCAATCCAGTATTATACACATAAAGTGAAGGTGCTATAAAATCCTGTTCCCTGATTATTGGCTCCAATTTCTTATTTTGTTTTCTAAAATCTGAAATTTTGCCCCAATACGAAATGTAAAGTATATGATAATACCCCCATTTGACATTCGGTCTAAGTTTTTTTGCTAATCTTATGGCCTTAAGGAATTCATTTATATAGAAATCTAATTTCTCCTGATCGTCTTGATTTTGAAAAACTTTAATAGCCTCCCCCTCCCAATCTAAAACTGCGAAACCAGTTGCAGTTTCAGAAGGAATTTTTGATTCAATTTGCCTCTTTAACTTAGCTTCATCAACTTTATTATCGGTAACAAAAAAGTTTTGATAAAATATGGTATAGGTCGACAACTCATTTTCTTGAACAAATGTTTTTTGTCCTTTTATATCCGGATCTTGTATAAATAAAAGATCTAATTTACTTTGTCCCCAACTTAAAAAAGAAAAACTTAATAATAAAGCACTAAACCCAATCTTTACAATCTTTATTTTCTTTTTTGTATTTAAGTAACTCATAATTTCTTTCTCTTAATTAATTCGCTCCCTAAATTGTCTAAAGTCCCTCTTAAGATTCTTATAATACTCTAGGAACTCCAAAAACAAACAATATAAATCGAACTCTATTAGCATAAGTCCTTGAGTCCAAATGACAATTGTTCGAAATTCTTCTCGAGCATTTCAATATGTACACGCTTATCAGCCTCACTCTGAAATCTATTTTTAATTTTTTTTGCCGGCACTCCACCGTATATAGCAAAAGGCTCAACATCCTTCGTAACAACCGAACCCAACGCAATAATTGCTCCATCTCCTATAGTAACGCCTGTCATGATTCTCGAATATGCCCCGATCCACACATCCTTACCTATTATTGTTTCTTTTATGGTTCCTCGTCCCGAAAAAATGACAGGAATTCCTGCCTTATCAAAAGCATGATCTCCTCCAATAATAGAAACGTTATGTGCTAGCATAGTATAATCACCTATTATTACTTTTGGGTAAATCAAACATCCCTTACCTATGTAGGAATACACTCCAGCTACCAAATCTGGAGATACTTGAGATTCACCTCCCATATAAAAAGTGGAATGGACATTACTAAGCTTAAATTTTTTTCTATAAAAGAACATCTTAGCCGTCCTATAATATTTTCTTACCTTATCTTTTATCATTTTTATCAATAACTTGTTTAATCATCTGACATTGATAATATGGATTATAATACAGATCTATTACACTATAGCATTCTTGCCTTACTTTTTCTCTGTTGTTTTTCACATTAAACCATTTTACAATAGTATCCTCCAAACTTTGAATATCATCTTCCTCAAAAAAAGCACCTGTCTTACCAGGCATTATCGATTCAAATTCAGGCATTTGAGACTTAAAACCAGAATGTGTTATTACAGGAGTCCCATACATCAGGGAATGTATTGCGGTTAACCCCACATTTCCAGGAGAAACACAAATGGATGCATTTCCCAATAACTCTCCTATTTTTTCTTCATCATAACAAGGACCGTAAAACCACGTTGAGTTATGTGTATTCTTTTCTTTCGATAATTCAATTAATTGTGTTTTATCCTCTCCTTCTCCTATCAAAACTAAATTACAATTGCAGCCTTTGCTTTCAAGATAGTGATGTGCTTTTATTAAAAGATGCAATTTTTTTACCTTAGTTAATCTCCCTATAAAAATTAATGTTGGATTATTGTTATTAAACTTCTTTTTAAAAATGTCGGTTGGCTTAAAATTCTCCCGTATTTCTTTTTGTTTATTATAATCTAGGGAGTTATAAATAACAGTCAATTTTTGAGCTGCCATCCCATTGTTTATCAATAATTCTTTTGCATAATTACCATATAACAAAATCTCGTCACCTAACCCTAAGAACACCTTTTTTATTACTCTTTTTAATACCCCCTCATTTCCGTACCAGCCATGTGTCCACAAATAGGTTTTTTTATTTGTAAATTTAGAAAGCAACAAGATTAACCATGTAGATAAACAAAAATATTCTCCAAGTAATATATAGTGTTTATAGTTTTTAAAAAAAATAGGGAGAATTCCTTTTTGCCAATATATTGGACGTAAAATAACAATGTTTTTTAATTCTTTTTTGAAATGAGGCAATTCCTTATAATTTATTTTTTTTATGTCCATCAACTTATCCCCAAAATAAAAGTGACACCCTAACTCCTTATCTAACAACTTGAATATACCCAGCCGATAGTGTTGGGCATAATTATATACCAAGCAAATTTTACTTTTCATCTTCCTTATTTATAGAATTCTCTACGGACATAAAATTATTGCATTCGATACTTTTCCATAAGAAAATTATTTTATATACTAAAAACATATGGTACAACTCCAAACCTATTAGACAACAAATAATATACAAAATAGGCTATGGAATAAATAATATAAAAAACACCTCCCTCAAGTTTTTTACTCCTTGGTAAAGAACGCATCATCCCAACAATTATAAACACTTCAAAAACGGATAAATACCAAACAAATCTTGAGATTTGAGGAACTGATAAAAACAAATTCAGAACAACCATACCCAACCAAAACAGTTTCTTTTGTAAATCACTAATATTTAATTTATACTTTTTAACGTAGTAAAAAGTATAAACAAAGAATATCGTTTTAGGTAATATAAACAAATAACTTGTTACCCTGTTAAATTCCACATCTATCTTGTGATCTACATAATGTGCATATTTATCAAATGGAAGATATTCGAGATAAGTTCGGGCAGTATCAAAAAAACCTGAAAAACCAAATATATAGGTAATTATTAAAATTAAACAGTACCATTTATAAGAAAGGTTTATTCGTTTTAAAATAAGTGTTAATGGTAGTAATACTAATACCGAGTAATGAAACAAAGCACCAACTGCTATTGAAAGTATAAATTTTATATTTTTCCTTTCTTCAAGAAAATACACACTTAATACAAAAAAAGCTCCGGCTATAGCTTGTCTGATAATACTGAAAGAAAAAAAATAATGAAAAAGCAACACATAAAGAACAAAAGCCAATACGGGATTAAACGCGTTTTTCTTAAAGGTATAAGATAATGGAATTATAGTTAGGCTGGAAGATAAAAAAAGTAATACATTGAAATTGTCAAAATATTTTTTAACAAATAAGTTCAAAAGCATCCACCCTATTTCCGTTTTCATTAAATAACTTAAAAAAGTACCCTCCTTGATTTGATACTTATAATTATAGAAATAATTCATTGTATCAACACCAACAGAAACGTCCCTAAAAGTCGCTATAAAAATCAACAATGCAGTTATTAAAATCACATTCTTGACCTTAAGAACAAGAAGAAAAAGCAGAATTGTCAATATAAAAAAATAAGCTTCCATTTTAATTCTGTCAAAACAATTCTGAAATCCTTTTGCTGAGCAGTTTCTTTTGTTCCGAACGCACCAGTTTTATCTTACTAAATAGATCTCGTTCCGTACTGAACACCCTATCAATGTCCTCAACGGACAGTTTTTCATAAAGTAAATTATCGATTCCGATTCCCTTAAAAATATTAAATATTTTCATTGTCTTGCTATCCGAATTTAACACCCCAATAGGGATGGCTTCATATACCAATCCTAATAAAAGCACATGTAGCCTATTACTTAACACCAACCTAAAATCATTATAAAAAGACAAGTCTTCCCATTCCAGACACCTTTCTTCAAATGAAATATTTTTGTTACTCTGAAATATTTCGTACAATTCCTTAGTATAAATAAAATCGCTTTTAACTTGATGAAAAAAAACAATCTCTACATCTGAATTTTTATAATAGGTGATTAAATTATTTATCGATGTAACAATGTATTCGTGTAATTTTTCATCTTTCAAGTTCCTAAAAGAAATTCCTATTTTTTTCTTTTCCAAATTGTGGATTGGTTCGGTTTTTAGCCCGAAACACATATCGGGTATGTAATTCACATTTTTAATTCCCAAACTCTTTAGCTCCTCAATATTGTTATGACTGCGACATAAAATTTTTTCCGTACTTGTTGAAAAAAATCTCGCTCCAATTTTATCCAGTTTATGCTTATGCAACAAATCATTGCCTACCAAAAATGATTTTGTAGATTTTAATCTAAAGGCAAAAAAAATAAGCCCAATTAATATATTTCTTAAAAATTTTTTTGTGTCTCCCCCGCTCCCGAAAGGTCCAGGGCTTTTAAAAACATGTGTAATTCCTGTTCTGGAAAAAAACAAGTTAGCTACTCCTACTCCTTTAAAGCTATAAGGAGTTAGCTCATCAAGCTCAAAAACATTTTGAGTACCGAACAATAATTTTTCTTTAAAAGAATCAGGGACATTTTTTGTGTCTAAATAAACATCTGCATAATTGGATAGTTCATCTATCAGACATTTATTTATTAACAAATCCCCAACATTATCATATTGCGTGGCTACTATGAAAGCTATTCTTTTTTTCATAAAGTTCATAATGTCTTTAATTCGCTTATAAACTTATTATAATTTGTTTCTGCATTAAAATTGTTTTTCCATACCTCTTTCACTTTACCTTTACTGAGATTTCTTTCTAATAATTCATGAATAGCTTCAACTACTTCCTGTATTGTTGGGTTGGATGGTAAGAGTATACCTATTTCCCGATTGACTATTTCTCCGCTGCCTCCAACATTGGTAGCAATTACCGGAATTCCAAATGATTGTGCTTCCATAATAGAAACCGGTATTCCTTCTGAACTACTGAGATTCATAAATATTGAAACTGGAGTACCCTTATAAAAAGAATAAATCTGGCTATTTGGTACCGCTCCGTTTAAATTAGTCTTTAAATTACTTAATTCAGGAATGGCCCTTTTAATTTCCGGTAATTCTCTCCCATCCCCAAAATGTGTCCAAACTATTTTTTTATGAGTATATTTTGACGCATACTTAGTAATTGATTCCGCAATTAACCCAACGCGTTTCATTGGATCAACACGGGAAACAGAAACAATACTCACTACATCATCATCTGTATCGGGAGAAATATTACCCCGATCGAAAACTCCTAATTTTGCAACCTTTATTTTATTGTAAACTTCATATTTATCTTCGATATATGTTTTTCCATTTTCAGAAATGGAAAAAACACAGTCAATGCTTTCTAATATATTTTTTCGGTATGGCCAAAATCTAGGAGTAGATGAAATTCCTTCGTATATATCATATCTATGAGCCCTTGATACTACTTTATACGTTTTATCATACCCCTCTCTAATTTTAATCATTGCATATGGAGCAGCATTAAACCAATACGAATAAACAATCGCCACATCTTCATTCAACAATGTATTCTTTTTGAAAAAATTCATATAAGTGGTAGCAAAAGAAACAAATTTAAAAAGCAAAAATATATCCTCAGGTTGTCGTAATTGACTCTTATTATCTACAAGAGATTTCCAAAACATCTTCGTGAAAAAGGTTTGTAAAACTCTTTTTCTTTTATCTTTATAATAAACAGAAAAATCATTATTCACCTTAACATTATCCGGAAGCTGCCTTCTTTCCTGGCTAATTTCTGCCGGAACAATTACTACTTCTTCAAAAGCATTTGCCAGTATTTTTATTTCCGCTTCCAAAAAAGCTTCCGTTTTAAAATAAGGAAACCTTTTTGTCAAAAGAATAAGTTTTTGACTCATGAAATAAGAATTTAGTTTTGAAAGTTCGTTACGAATTGTTCACATTTTTCAACTAAATCCTTTGCATAAGGAATGTGCAGGGTTTTGTTTGTTGGCAAATTATCTAGTCCAATTTTACCTTTTAAGTCAAAATTACGACTGATTACATTGGTATTATCATCAATATCTATACGATTAAAAAAGTCGATTAACCCTTCGAACCTACTATTAAATCGATTATTATTTCCTCCAAAGCCACCATTTAAAAACACAACCGGTGTTCCCATCGCTAAACAAGGTAAAGCACAATGAATTCTAGAAGTAACCACCAACTTTGCATTACATAATCTTTTTAGATATTCATCAGCAATTCTAAAATTATCTTCAACTGTGGTCCTTGGTATCGTTTGATCTATATATTGGGCCTTTTCTAATACTTCTGTCGTAAAATTCTCTCTAAGCACCTTTTTCTTCAACAAAAACTCAGCAAAACGTCTCTTTTTAATCCTTGCTCCCAATTTCTTTAAATCGGATAACATCGTTTTTAATGACCAGTAGTGAAATAATGGGTCTACAAACAACACTTCATCTGTAATATTTTTCTCTTCTCTTTTGTAAGATTTTCCCAAGGTCAAAGTCAAACACCCAGAAAAATACGCATCTACACCATTTTTATTTAAGATTTTCATAGTCCCTTTATCTCGACAACCGATAGGTTCGTGCTTTTTAAAATATGCTAAACTTTCCGAAGATGTCATACTATCATATACTGACGCATTTATATGCATAGACAATAACAACGGATCAATATCGTCAGAAGGTGGCCAATTTTCTGGTTGGTGCATATACCATCCATTCATTATCATTTTAACTTTCTCTCCTTCATATTTTTTCAAGTCTAAATCTCTATCCATATACATATCTACTTTTGGTAGATATTGCTTACCTGCTATCGATTGAACAAAATCGCCAACATTGGTAATTTCTCTCGAGCAACCCATAACAGCATATTTAACATCTTTCATTTTTTAAATATTTTTTTAACAATAATTGATAATTGGTTATAGTTCAGATATGCAAATAAAATCAAAGAACAAAAGACTGTAATCATAAAAAAGAAAGTATTATGAAGCAAATTGGTCAAGCTAAACAATATGTAAATAATAGTTAAAATTACAAACCAATCATAAGGAAAGTTAATCTTGATCAATTTTTTCATGTCATTTATTCTTAGCACTAACAAGATAAAATAACCGGCTAAAATAGAAATACTCACACCATATAAGCCAATAAGCGGTGTCAATATGAATGATAGAGCAATTGTTATTATCCCTCCAATCAAGGAAGAATAAAAAACACCTCTTGTCTTCTTTGTAGTTAAGTACCCAACCCCATAAAAAGCTGATATGGCCTTAAGAAAAACTGCATATAGCAAAATTGGTATATACTTCCACGCTTCAAAAAAATTAGCATCGACAAATCCCATTAAAAATTTAGACATGCAAGTCAGAACAATAAGTGCTCCCAATAATAGCTTAATATATTTTTTTAACACACTACTGAACACATCCATTGACCCACTATTCTCCGATGTTATAATTGCTTTTTCTTGCCATGCCAATGTAAAAACATTCGAAAGCATCAATATAATAGTGGGATACTTATAGGATATCGCAAAAACACCATTATCATCAACACCTAAATATAATAATATGACGTATCTCGTTGCGGAACCTATTAACCACCAACTTAAAGTATTAGGTAAAAGAGGTAAAGAATATTTAATCATATCCTTAATTAAATACTTATCATACCCCTTTAAACCAATATAATCAATCCAATTATTTTTTATAAAAAGGAAAATAATAATAATGGAAATGGCTAAGATATTTCCCATTAAGATCCCTTCTACTTTTAGGTTGAATAAATACAAGAAGCTAATGGTAAATCCAACAAATAAAAATGAATAAAAAACACTACTAAAAGCATACAATTTATTTCTCCCTTCCCCCCTTGTCCCCTGTTGTACTAGAGGATAAAGTATCATAAATAAAGAAAGTATATAAATATGAAGCTTATAATTAAAATTCACATAATAAGAAATTATAAAATAAAAAATTGAATAGATAATTATATTAACCCCAATAACAAAAAAGACATTTTTAAATATCTCTTTTTTCCTATTTTTTTCATTTTTGTCTAACAACCATCTTAATAAAGATGAATCAAATTGTAAACTAACACATGGTACAATTAAAGATATTGTGGTTAATATTAAATCATACTCACCCATTTCTTTTTTAGTTAGAAAATAGGTCATAAAAAATACCAACACGAAAGAAATTATTCTAGACGAAAAATTCCCTATCATATAAATTCCCGTGAGTTTAGATAAACTTACTTCTTTCTTCAATTCTTAATAAATATTACAGCTATAAATTTAATTACTTAAAATCTTGTTTCTACACTAACTCACTATTTTCCTGAAGGAAGAAAATCACAAGTAAAAGCAAAAAATAATCTTAACACTAGATACTATCTCTAAAAATGGTCTTGTCATTTCCACATTACTCATCCACAGCTTCCCACACCAATGATATAAATCTCAAAACCAAAGTTTTTCAATTTTTCTCTATCCAACACTGCCCTTCCATCAAACACAAACGAAGGTTTCAGCATCAAATCATATATCCTCTGCCAGTCATAGGCCCTGAATTCATCCCATTCCGTCAATACTGCAATAGCATGTGCTTCATCAGTGGCCTTATAAGGATCATTCACCACGGTAACCAGCTTCCTGTTTTCTTTTTCATCGCGGGTATTTAAATAGTCGAGGTCTGCATAGATCTGTTCTTCTGTAACCTTGGGATCGTATACCACGATCTCCGCCTGTTCATTCAACAAGTAGTCCGCCACATGGATAGCCGCGGACTCCCGGGTATCGTTGGTGTCCTTTTTAAAGGCCCAGCCCAGGAAAGCGATCTTTTTACCGGATACCGTATTGTACAGGGTGGTCACTATATTATCGGCAAACCTTCTCTTCTGGTGATCGTTCATCAGGATGACCTGTTCCCAGTAGTCCGCCACTTCATGCAGACCGTACGACTTGGCGATATACACCAGGTTGAGAATATCTTTCTGGAAACAAGACCCTCCGAAACCTACAGAAGCCTTCAGGAATTTTGGCCCGATACGGCTGTCCGTTCCTATGGCCCGTGCTACTTCATTGACATCGGCCCCAGTCTTTTCACACAGTTCCGAAAGCGCATTGATCGACGATACCCGTTGTGCCAAAAAAGCATTAGCGGTAAGCTTGGACAACTCCGACGACCATACATTGGTGGTGAGGATATTTGCTGCAGGCACCCAATGGGCATAAACGTCTACCAGTGCCTGTATGGCTTCGGGGTTATCCCCACCGATAAGCACCCTGTCAGGAGCATGTAAATCTTCTACCGCAGTACCTTCGGCAAGGAATTCCGGGTTGGAGAGGATATCGAACTGTACCCCGCCCTCCTTTCCGGCAGGCGAGCTCCCTGTGTTGTGCAGGATGCTCTTCAGCGCCTGTGCCGTACGTACCGGAAGGGTAGATTTTTCTACCACAATTTTATCATCTTTAGCTACTCTGGCGATCTGGCGTGCACAAAGCTCTATAAACTTCAGGTCTGCAGCCATTCCTTTTCCTTTTCCGTAGGTCTTGGTCGGTGTATTTACCGAAATAAAGATCATCTCCGCTTCATCAATAGCCTTATCCACTTCGGTAGAAAAAAACAAATTTCTGCCGCGGGCCTCTTCGACAACCTTATCCAGTCCCGGTTCGTAAACCGGAAGTTTACCCAGGTCCTCGTCGTTCCAGGCCGCTATTCTCTTCTCGTTGATATCTACAACGGTGACTTTAACATCCGGACATTTCTGGGCTATGACGGCCATGGTAGGCCCTCCGACATAACCGGCTCCTATACAACAGATCTTGGTTATTTTTTTACTCATTTTTGAACTTATGTGGATATATTGATAATCGTATTCTTCACTCTTTTTGAAAATCTCTATGATCAGATTTTTCCTGAACTTTTTTAAGATAATATTCAAAACCCCAAAAGTACCATTATGCTTTGGCAAAAGCAATTAAAAAATCACAGTACCTACAACGGGCATTTCAGGCATAAATTATATTCCGCATTACACAATTTGAAAAACTTCCGTGTTCCTACCCAAAAAGAGCAAATCATAGCGAGAGCCTTAAAGTGACAAAACGCAACGCTACAGTACTAAAAAATTACGTATTCTCCTACTTTTACGATAAGATTTAATAAAGACGTTACAATTTATTAAAAAGTGAACAGAAGTTTTACGGGAAACCAAGGACTGCCAGACATTTTCAAAGGAACGCGACCAGCAATTTTCTCAAGGGGCGTTCCGCATAAAAATGACCCTTATCACCAGGATGATGTAATCTTATGTAGGGTGACTGCAACTCCGGGTGGCAGTGCAAACCCGCCACCAGACTGCCACGTTTCACTCGCAGTGACGTATTGATTTCGATTTGTGATCTTTTTATAAACCACAGTAAATAATCATCTTTACCAGGAGCCCTTCTGCAAGCTTAGGAACCATCGACCAAAGGAGCTAAAGCCCACCCTGAGCACGGACCTAAGGCTGGCAGTGACATACCTGATTTTGGTTGGAACATTTCTTAAATCCTATATACAAACTGTGATTGGCAGCATGTACAAGGCATATCCGGATACGGAAAGCCTGTTAAGAATCCCCGGCTGAAAGTCCGAAAAACGGCCATTAAAGCAATCTCTTTGACACCGGAAGTAGTTGGGTTAGCGGCTAAACCATTCTCTTGAACCGCTAAACAGGTTACTTTGACGGCTAAACGGATTAGGTGGACCGCTTAACCGAATACGTTAACCGCGTAACCAGTTGGTTGAGCGGCGTAACCATTCCCTTGAGCCGCTAAACCGGTTACTTTGACGGCTAAACTGATTAGGTAGACCGCTTAACCCAATACGTTGACCGCGGAAGTAGTTGGTTGAGCAGCGTAACCATTTCCTTGAGCCGCTAAACCGATTACTTTGACAGCTAAACTGATTAGGTGGACCGCTTAACCCAATACGTTGACCGCATAACAAGTTGGTTGAGCGGCTAAACCATTCTCTTGAGCCGCCAAACAGGTTGCTTTGACGGCTAAACTGATTAGGTGGACCGCATAACCAGTTGGTTAAGCGGTCAAACCAATGGCCTGTGCCGTGTACCCAAACACAAAAGCGGCGAACTTAATCAAGTCCGCCGCTAAACAGGTTGCTTTAGCCGCTAACCCATCCTGGTCCGGTGTTAACATAACCTCTTACATGGGGCTATCCGGGCCTGCCGGGGAATAAAAACCCCGGTAGTTTCCGCCACCGATAAACCCTAACATCCGTAAGATACTTTAAAAACGGGTCGTTTTAACAAGCCCTTACGCCCCGGAATTTTCCCCCCGGTACTTCTCTACATACCACGCTACCGTCTTCCTGATACCGCTTTCAAAATTCTCTTCGGCTTTCCAGCCCAGTTTATTTTCTATTCTGGAGGCATCTATGGCATACCTCATGTCGTGCCCGGCCCGGTCTTCTACATAAGTGATCTGGTCCCGGTACGTGCCTGTTTCGCACGGGCATTCTTCATAGAGCACATCGCAAATGGTACGGGCTACCGCATTGTTATCCTTTTCATTTTTACCACCTATATTATATACTGCTCCCGGTTCTCCGTTGTGAAAAGCCAGGTCTATACCCTTACAGTGATCTTCTACATACAACCAGTCCCGGATATTTTTACCGTCTCCGTAAATAGGTATAGGCTGCCCGGCCAGCGCTTTACGAATAATGGTAGGTATCAGTTTTTCATCGTGCTGCTTCGGGCCATAATTATTGGAGCAATTGGTAATCACTGTGTTCATCCCGTAAGTGTGGCGGTAACTCCGTACAATCATATCGGAAGACGCTTTACTGGCCGAGTAGGGTGAATTGGGGGCATACGGGGTCTCTTCGGTAAAAAGCCCCGTGTCACCGAGACTTCCGTAGACCTCATCGGTGGAAATATGGTGAAAACGACAACCTTCGTAAGGGGTTTTGCAGGAAAACGGGGCCATCATCCAGTATTTGTAAGCCACATCGAGCAGGGTAAATGTTCCTTTGACATTGGTTTCTATAAACACGGCCGGGTTGCTGATGGAATTATCCACATGAGATTCGGCGGCAAAATGGATGACTCCCTTGATATCAAAACGATGGAAAAGAGTCTCCAGTAATTCCCGGTCACATACATCGCCTTTGATAAAGGTGTAACGGGGATGCCCCTTCAGCTCCGCCAGGTTCTGTTCTTCCCCGGCATAAGTAACGATATCCAGGTTGACGATATGATATTCCGGGTACTTTCCCAGGAAATAGGGAATAAAATTGGAGCCTATAAAGCCCAATCCTCCGGTAACCAATATGTTCTTTTTTTCAGACATGTCTCTTGTTTATTTTTTTGTTTGCCCTCCGTCCCGGACCTCAGAAATGGAAGGGAATCAATATCTCCATAATTGGCTTCACTCATTTCCCATGACAAAAACTTTCTCCGAAATTCCGCTCTCTTTAGGGCCGGGGTAACGGAATTTCACGCCTCAAACACTCTCTATTTCTTCATTCCGCATTAAGATTATATATCATTTCTCTAATCTCCAGCATTACCGTATCTATATTATTTAAAACCTGATCGTTTGTAAATCTAATAACTTTTATTTCCTGGAATGTAAGTAACTCCTCCCTTTCCAAATCCAGTTTCTTCTGTTCCGGGTTGTTATGATATTCACCATCCAACTCAATAACCAGCTTTAGTTTGTGACAATAAAAATCGGCAATAAATTTATGTATGGGGTGTTGTCTCCGAAACTTATATCCATCCAATTTATTTCCTTTTAATTCTTCCCATAGCAATTTTTCAGCTTCGGTCATGCTCTCCCTTAAGACTTTAGCTCTCGCAAAAATCTGAGCAAAGGCACCTTTCCACATGCTTTCATCGTGATATGGGTGTTTTTTGTTCATTTCCTGTTTAAACCATAAAATCTGTTTATAGTAACCTGGGCGCCCTCCGTCCTGGACCCCAGCCCTAAAGGGTGGGACGGAGGGAAATCAACATCTCTACAACTAGCTGCACTCATTTCCCTAGACAAAACCTTCTCCGAAATTCCGCTCCCTTTAGGGCCGGGGGTAACGGAATTTCAAGCTCGTATCCTGCCCCCTCCGTCCTGGACCCCAGCCCTAAAGGGTAGGACGGAGGGGAATCAGTATCTCTATTTATTAATTTTGCCTCTTTCCCTCAACAAAACCTTCTCCGAAATTCCGCTCCCTTTAGGGTCGGGGTAACGGAATTTCAAGTTCATATCGTCTGCCCCCTCCGTCCCGGACCCCCAGCCCTAAAGGGTGGGACGGAGGGGTATCAACATATCTACATATTAACTTCACTCATTTCCCTCAACAAAAACTTCTCCAAAATTCCGCTCCCTTTAGGGTCGGGGTAACGGAATTTCAAACTCGTATCCTCTGCCCCCTCCGTCCTGGACCCCAGCCCTAAAGGGTGGGACGGAGGGAAATCAACATCTCTACAACTAGCTGCACTCATTTCCCTCAACAAAAACTTCTCCGAAATTCCGCTCCCTTTAGGGTCGGGGTAACGGAATTTCAAACTCGTATCCTCTGCCCCCTCCGTCCTGGACCCCAGCCCTAAAGGGTGGGACGGAGGGAAATCAACATCTCTACAACTAGCTGCACTCATTTCCCTATACAAAACCTTCTCCGAAATTCCGCTCCCTTTAGGGCCGGGGGTAACGGAATTTCAAGCTCACCCCACCCCTTCCAAACACTCCCTCAAACTATCTCTCCAGTACGGGATATCTGTTTTAAAGTCCCTTTTAAAAGCCTGCTTGCTCAACACGGAAAATTTCGGCCTTTTTGCTTTGGTCGGATATTCGGAAGACGGAACGGGGATGACCTTGCAGGGTAATTTACCGTATTCCATGACCGCCTTTGCAAAATCGTACCAGGAGCATACGCCTTCGTTGGTATAGTGATAGGTTCTTACCCCGTCGTGATCTGATTGCGGTACTATCCTTAGAATTGCTGCGGCCAGGTCGGCGGCATTCGTGGGGGTTCCTACCTGGTCGTCTACAACCTGGAGCGTATCCCGTTCTTTGCCGAGTTTCAGCATGGTCTTTACAAAATTGTTCCCGTGAAGACCATATACCCAGGAGGTACGAATAATTACGGACTGCGGCGGATTGATTGCCCGCATCGCTGCCTCCCCTTCCCATTTCGTTCTACCGTAAACGCCCAGAGGAGCTACGGGGTCTGTTTCGAGGTAGGGGCTGTTCTTTTGTCCGTCAAAAACATAGTCGGTAGAGATATGTACCAGCTTCAGTCCGTATGCTTTGCTGGCCTCGGCAAGGATGGCTACGGCATGGCTGTTGATCTTTTCGGCTTCTACGGGGTGGTCTTCTGCGGCGTCTACAGCGGTGTAAGCGGCACAGTTGATAATGGCTTTTACAGGGTGTTCTTCCAGGAAGCGGGCTACCTGTCCGGCATCGGTAATGTCCAGGGTATCCCGCGAGACCAGGATAAAATCTTCCTCACACCCCGCAGACCATGCTGCAAGGGCCCTCCCTACCTGCCCGGAAGCCCCGGTGACCAGTATTTTACTCATATAACGCTGTTTTCGGTTCGAAATATTCGGCTTCCCTGAAAAGGGGTTGCTTCCGGTCTTTTGCGGACAGGGTCAGTGCCGTTTCGGGTAGTTTCCAGTTGATCTGTAGCTCGGGATCGTCAAAACGTATCCCGCGTTCGTTTTCGGGATGATAGTAGGCATCGGTTTTATAGGAAAAAACGGCAGTCTCGCTGAGTACGACAAAACCGTGCGCAAATCCCCGCGGAATGAATAGCTGTTTCTTATTTTCCGCGGAAAGCTTTATGCCTACCCACTGCCCGAAGGTAGGAGACCCGATGCGGATATCGAGCGATACATCCCATACGCAGCCTTCGACTACACGCACCAGTTTGGTCTGGGCATAAGGGGGAAGCTGGTAGTGGAGTCCGCGCAACACACCCCGGGCGGACCTGGATTCGTTGTCCTGGCAGAAATGCAGTGGTAATCCTGTAAAGGCTTCAAGCCGGTCCTTCCGGAAACTTTCCATAAAATACCCCCGGTGGTCTCCGTGTATTTCGGGTTCGCAGATAATGACCTCCGGTATTTCGGTTCGGGTAAAGTTCATATATTCTATTTATTCTTTAACGGGTTATGTGTCCGGCCCCCCTCGTGTTTTTTAATATCTTCGGGTCTTTTATATTTTACAGGGCCACGGATACACGAATTGTTTATTTGTCCTGTATTGTAATTGATTATGGTTAAAGCGGGGATTGTTTTATCCTTTACACCCGTGTGTTTTTCTATACACAAAGATCACCTCTTTTTAGTATTTGACAAAATCCGATTTTAATACTACTTAGTAAGAAGTCACTGCCCTTGTTCTGAAAGCCCCCGGCTTTCTTTATCTGAAATAAGCATGTATATGTTTTTATTTATTTCGTTTCTCCCGGCAGCTGCTTTCCAATAATAAATCCAACTAAACACCCCTCTTCATACCGATGGTCCCGATGGTCCCGATGTGTATCGGGATCGGGATCGGGAGAAGAGGGGTAGACCGCTTTATGGGACGGGGAGTTTTGACAAGCCTGAACTTTAGCGTATTTGCCTTAACGTTTGGGAGTATCCCTATGGTCCGGGATTTCAAAACCCTCCCCCCATCGCTACGCTCGGGTACCTCCCTTTATCTAAAGGGAGGAGCCTTTTGTTTTTTTCTTCTGCAGCTGCCCCGTTATAACTCAACAGAGCTCCCCTCTTGTGATGAAGAGGAGTGGACCGCTTGCGGGACGGGGAGTTTTGATAAGCCTGAACTTTGGCGTATTTGCCTTAACGTTTGCGGTTATCCCTATGATTTGGGATTTCAAAACCCTCACCCCGTAGCTGCGCTCGGGTACCTCTACTTCGACTTCGCTCAGCACAACGCCTTCATCACAAGGGAGGAGCTTTTTTTATATGCCTTTTTCTAGCATACTGCCTAAATAATCAAATAACTCTCACTCCAAAACTCACAACTAAAAGAGCGGTACTCAGTTTACGGAAGGAACTTATTTGCTGTTAACTTAAAACCAAATACACTTTTAACCCTGCATTTTTACAGTTCTCCACTCCTATTCACTTTTCGCAATAAATACTGTCCGTACGCACTTTTATGCATGGGTTCTGCCAAGGCGAGTAACTGTTCACTGTTTATATATTTCCGGTCAAAGGCTATTTCTTCGAGACAGGCTACTTTGAGGCCCTGCCGTTTTTCTATGGTCTGGATAAAGTTGGAGGCTTCCATCATGGACTGGTGCGTCCCGGTGTCGAGCCAGGCGTACCCTCTTCCCATGAGTTCTACTTTCAGTTGGTCGCGGGACAGGTATTCCTGGTTTACCGAGGTAATTTCGAGTTCGCCCCGGGCACTGGGATGTATCCGGCTCGCAATGTCTATAACGGAATTGGGATAGAAATACAGCCCGGTAACAGCGTAGTTACTACGCGGGTGCAGGGGTTTTTCTTCAATACTCAGGGCATGGCCCCGGTTGTCGAAGTCGATAACACCGTAACGTTCCGGGTCCTGGACATAATATCCGAATACGACAGCCTTACCTTCTTCTTCGACATGACGTACGGACTTCTGTAACAACCCGGTAAGTCCCTGCCCGTAAAAAATATTGTCGCCGAGGACGAGACATACGTTATCGTCGCCTATAAAATCGCGCCCTATAATAAAGGACTGTGCCAATCCGTCCGGACTGGGTTGTGCGGCATACTGTATCTCAAGGCCGAGTTCGGAACCGTCGCCCAACAGTTTTTTGAAATTCCCGAGGTCTTCGGGGGTGGATATCAGCAGTATTTCCCTTATCCCGGCCAGCATAAGTACGGAAACGGGATAATAGATCATGGGTTTATCATAAATAGCAAGCAACTGCTTGGAGACACTTTTGGTTACCGGGTATAAACGGGTACCGGAACCCCCGGCCAGGACAATTCCCTTCATACTATTCCTTTTTGTTATTTACCGTCATCATTGATCCTATAAATGTATAAATATATAATGAACCCATGTGAATTTTTTGGGAATAGGTGGTGGCTTCGGTACATACCGGCGGAGCCGGGACACTCAGCCACCTCTGTTCTGGCTATATATGGACGTTAGGTTACGGGGAAAAAGTAAAAGAAACCGGAACTCGACAGGAACAACACGGCGGAGCCGGGGCACACAGCCTCTTCTATGGCTTTAATGTGACACAATACCATATCCGTGTATCCGTGGCCAGAATACCCGGTATGCTATCTCACAAAAAAAGCCATTTCCTGTGCGAAAACGGCTTTTCATGTATGACTATACCTTTATTTACTGCACTAGGAACCAGTTATTCAGCAGGTTTTCCCTGTTGTATTTCATTTCTTCTTTAGTGGTATAATCGATGACCTTAAAACCGGCATGTTCACAGATCGCCTGCCCGGCTGCGGTGTCCCATTCCATAGTAGGGGCAAAACGGGGATAACAATCCGCTTCTCCCTCGGCTACCATACAAAGTTTAAGGGAACTGCCTTTGGAAATGGTCTCTACCTGGCCGTGTTTTTCTTTTAACGAATCGATAAAATCTTTAGTTTCCCCGGACAGGTGAGACCTGCTTGCCACTACAGTATATATTCTGCCATTACGTTCCACAGGTAATTTTGCCGAAGCAGACTTCCAATCCTCCAGGGTCTCATAGCCTGGTAGATCCGTACATTTATAGGCTCCGATTTCTATCGTCGAAAAATAGAGTTCGTTTAAAGCCGGTACATAAATTACCCCGAGTACAGGGGATTGTTCTCTTACCAGGGCAATATTTACCGTAAACTCCCCGTTTTTTTTAATGAATTCTTTTGTCCCGTCTATCGGGTCGACAATCCAAAGGGTTTCCCACAGTTTTCTTTCTTCATAGGGGAGTTCCTTTCCTTCTTCGGAGAGTACCGGAATATCGGTTTCCTGCAGAAAACGTATGATTTCATTGTGTGAAGCAATATCCGCTTTGGTTAAAGGGGAATCATCCGATTTGTAATCCACTTCAAAATCTCCGGTCTCATATATCTGCATTATTTTTTCTCCTGCACTGAGACTCGCCTTAATGGCAACTTCCAAAAGCTTGTTGAGTTCCATATATTAAAAATATTTACAGGATCATTCCTGCCGCTACGGTTTCATTGGTATCTTCATCTATAAGGATCAAACTTCCGGTAGTACGGTTATCCCTGTAAGAATCAAACAGTAACGGTTTGGTAGTACGGAGTTTCACCTTGCATATATCATTCATGTTCAGGTCTTCTCCGTTCGGACTACGATCAAGGGTGTTGATATCTATTTTATATAAAATTTCCTTGATCATAGCTTTCTGATCATTAGTCGTATGCCTCACCGAATACTTTGCCCTTGGTTTTGCGGGGCTATTGTTCAGCCAGCAAAGCATCACTTCAATATCCTGGGACGATTCGGGTTTGTTATTAGAACGCACTATCATATCCCCTCTGCTGATGTCTATGTCATCTTCCAGCGTAACAGAAACAGACATCGGGGCATAAGCTTCTGTCAACGGACCATTAAGCGTATCTATGGTTTTTATTTTTGATGTAAATCCGGACGGCAATACGGTAACCTCATCTCCCGGACGAAGCACACCACTGGCCATCCTGCCCGCATAACCACGATAATCCCTGTGCTCATGACTCTGAGGACGCAATACGGTTTGCACCGGAAAACGGGCATCAACTTTATTAATATCGCTGCTTATGTGCATCGTTTCCAGCGTATGCAACAAAGTTGCCCCTTCATACCACGGCATATTCTCCGAACGGTTCACCACATTATCCCCCAGCAAGGCACTGATAGGCCGGAAGCGGATGTCTTTTACCAGCAACTTGGAAGAGAATTCCTCGAACTGGCTCACAATGTTGTTAAATACTTCTTCCGAAAAATCCACGAGGTCCATCTTATTAATGCAAACTATGATATGTGGTATTTGCAGAAGAGAGGCGATAAAGGCATGTCTTTTGGTCTGCTCGATCACCCCATGGCGGGCATCTACAAGGATAATGGCCGCATTGGCCGTAGAGGCACCGGTAACCATATTCCGGGTATACTGAATATGCCCGGGAGTATCGGCAATAATAAATTTCCGTTTAGGTGTCGTAAAATAACGATACGCTACATCAATGGTAATTCCCTGTTCTCGTTCATCGCGAAGTCCATCCGTAAATAAAGCCAGATCCACACCTATATGCCCTTTTTTCTTACTGGTGGCTTCCACAGCTTCCAACTGATCCTCAAATATAGATTTGGAGTCATATAATAAACGCCCTATCAAGGTACTTTTCCCATCATCTACACTACCTGCTGTTGTGAATCGTAATAATTGACTGTTATCAAGTTCCATTATCTTCTTTCTTTTTAAATCGTTGGTTATATTAAAAATACCCCTGTCGTTTTCTGTCTTCCATAGCCGTTTCCGAGCGTTTGTCATCCGAACGGTTACCACGCTCCGTCTGTCTCATGGCCGAAACTTCCTCGGCAATTTTCTCTACGGTATCTGCCTCGGATTCTATTCCTCCGGTAATAGTAATATCGCCAAGTGTACGGAAACGTATTTTTTTGGTGATTACTTCTTCGTGCTCCTCCAGTTTCAAGAATTCCGAATTGGGTATCCAGGAATTGTTGCGCCACACGACCTCTCTTTCATGGGCAAAATAGAGGGAAGGAATCCGGATATTCTCTCTATTTATGTAGTTCCACACATCCATTTCCGTCCAGTTGCTTATGGGGAATGCCCGGAAGTGCTCTCCTTCGAAATGCTTACCGTTGAAGATGTTCCATAACTCCGGACGCTGGTTTTTGGGGTCCCACTGCCCGAAATCGTCCCGATGCGAAAAGAAGCGTTCTTTGGCCCTGGCTTTTTCTTCGTCACGGCGCCCTCCCCCTATGGCACAGTCTATCTTGTTTTCTTCTATAGCGTCCAGCAAAGTAGTGATCTGAAGGGCATTGCGAGTAGCATTCTTTCCTTTTTCCTCGGCTACACGTCCGTTATCTATGGATTCCTGTACCGAACCTACGATGAGCCGCCCCTCCAGTTCTTTTATCAGGTCATCGCGAAACTGAATGGTTTCCGGGAAATTATGACCGGTATCTACATGCATCAGTGCAAAAGGAATTTTAGCCGGGAAAAATGCTTTACGGGCCAAATGGGTCACCACAATAGAATCCTTCCCGCCCGAAAAAAGAATTACGGGGTTTTGAAACTGTGCCCATACTTCCCGTAACACGTATATAGCCTCTGACTCGAGCTCATCCAGGTAATTCAAATAATACTTACTCATGATCTTTACTTAGCTTTCTAATTTAATTTTAATAGCATTCAATACTTTTTCCACAGCTTCGGGAATCGATTCTATTTCCGTACGGATCTCCACATCCGGGTTTTCCGGGACCTCGTAAGGAGCCGAAACACCGGTCATATTACCTATTTTCCCTTCACGTGCTTTTTTATATAACCCTTTGACATCCCGGCGCTCACATTCCTCCAGACTCGTACTCACATAAATCTCTACAAAATTACTGGGTTTTACGGTGTTTGCAATAAATTCTCTATCTTTTTTATAGGGAGATACGAAAGCAGCCAGTACCACAAGGCCGGCATCTACCATTAAATTAGCTATTTCAGCAATTCTCCTAATGTTTTCCGAGCGGTCTTCCGGGCTGAAAGAAAGGTCACTGTTAATCCCCCTTCTTATATTATCGCCGTCAAGGACATAGGTTTTTATTCCTTCATCGTGAAGCCTTTGCTCCACGGCATTGGCAATGGTAGATTTTCCGGAACCCGATAGGCCGGTAAACCATATCAGAAAGGAATTGTGTCCGTTACCTGTGTTTCTCTCCTTTTTCGAAACCTTGTAATGATGTTTTACAACATTTTTTTCCATCGTTTTAACCGTCTCCTTTTATTTAAACCATAATCTATTTTGTACCAGGCCCGCTCGTGAAAATAGTACAACAGCATCTTAGTCACTACTTCCGCCAGTCCTATTTGCATGCCTGTTGTAGGATTACCGGTAATGATCCATGCCAAAATCATGGTATCTATAGTTCCCACAACCCGCCAACTCACGGTTTTCAACAAGTGTCGTTTTCTGCTGTCCGGCATGTTTACCTTGAACCAAACTCTTTCATGAAAGTAATAAAGGACCATTTTGGTGACCACTTCCGTAAGTCCTATTTTAAGACCTGCCATGGGATTCCCTGAAATAATCCAGGAAAGCAACATAGTGTCTATTGTACCTATAATACGCCAGGTCATTGCTTTTACTATGTGTCTTTTTTGCGAATTATTTCCCATATAATCTTCTCTCCTGCAATTAACTTATCTTTTATCCGATTTCTGTAAATTATTTTTGGGAAACCAATTTTGAATCACTATGGTATAGCTTTTGCCGGCTATATTTACATCCATTACTCCTTATTTAACAGGAATTATCGTATAAAATTTATAATCGAATTTTATAAAAATAGTATTCTCTAATTACAAAAACAATTAAAAATGTCCAGTTCCTACAACGTCATTTGTAAGAGTAAATTATATAATGAGAAAATATTTAATAAAAAATATCTTTTCGAACACAACATTACCTATTATGTTCACGCAACGCGATGCAATAGCACTAAAAAACACGTATTAACCTACCCGCTATGTAAGATTTAATAAATCTGTTGTTTTTTAGTTCTATACATAGAATGTCCATATCACCAAACAGGAATATAAAAGAAGTCCGCTGAACGATAACATGGGCTTCTCCCAGATTCGTCTACTCCAAGTAATGTATATAATTTTCGGAATTCACGATATCTATAGGCAACAGTTTCTTTCCCGGAATTTTCTTGTCGAATGCGAAATATTCGGAGAGATAGCTCACCCCGAGATAGGCCTGTTGTCTCGGGTTCTGGTGTATGAGAAAATCGATGACACCAGACTCCAGGGCTTTGATGTTCTTCTCGATAAGGTCATACCCTACTACAGGGATGCCGGCATGTGTTTCCGGCAGCGCACCGTCCAGCAGGTACCCTTTGGAGGTCGTCACAAAAAGCCCGGAAACATCGGGATGCTCCGCAAAGAAATGCTTCATGGATTGTGCCACGTTTTTGATATCCTTATGCGGCAGGGTCTGGGTGATAATGGTTGTGTTACCCTTCAATCCTTCGTAATAATCCCGGAAACCTTTTTCCTTCTCCTGCATGTGGATGGCATTCTGGTAGGCTTCATCGGCATGGATAACCGCGACTTTCTTATCGTCTCCGAGGAGTTGATGCAGCAGTTTGCCGGCTACCCTCCCGCTCTGGTGCAGATCCTGCCCGATAAAACTCCCGGCCTGGCCTTCCGGCAAGGAACCGTTGAAGGTGGCCAGGCCTATTTTTTTCTTTACACACTTTTCGGCAAATGCCAGGGATTCCTGGTAAAACAACGGTACAAATACTACACCGTCCGGCTCCTGCTTGAGCACCTGCTTACAGGTGGCGTTAAAGCTTTTTGTACCGGAAGGGTCAAAGAAAACGGCCTCTACCATCACGCCGAAGGACTGGAATTCGCGCGAGGCTGCGTTGATCCCTTCCACACAGGGCGCCCAATACGGATCCTGTTCCGGATCGGGAAGCAGTACATATAGGGTATATGTTTTGTTCTTTTTGAGATTCCGGGCCACAAGATTGGGCTGATAATCGATTTCCTTCAGGATACGGGTGATCTTTTCATAGGCTTTTTTAGAGACCTTTCCTCTCTTGTGTATTACCCGGTCCACCGTCCCCTTGGAAATACCTGCCATATAAGCGATATCGGCTATGGTATATTTCTTCTTACTCATTGTGTACAATTATATCCCAAATATAAAAAATATTGTTTTATACCGTCTGTCCATACCTTATATACTGTTATACAGGTATCCGTAAACCCGGATTGCAACACCCCGAATGGCCTGAAAACCTCGCGGGCCCGCAAATATAAGTCAACCGGAAATAAAATACCTGCATCTGCATACAATTAAGTGTGCTCGACAACATTTCTGCCTGAAATTCTTGATTTTAATCAAATCAAAGTTTACATTCGTATAAATAACATTTTTACAACCCAAAAACCAACCGTCTGAAACCGTTAAGAAACCAAAACAAAGCTCCTATCACCTGATACAGGACATGTCTGTATACCATAGGCGTGTCCCGGGAATACGCTGCAACAGGTTTTTCCCGGCCCTGTTTTTGTTTCTTTTAATCTACTTATGTGATGCAAAACCATACCATACAAAAATCTGGCAGACTTTACGCACTTGACATTTTCCGGGGAGCCACCATGTTTTTACTGATCGCCGAAGCTGCGGGGTTTCACGAACATTTTTATGCCTGGTCAGAACATACTCCGTTCAGGGGATTGGCCGAACAACTGATCCATCATCCCTGGCATGGCCTGCGGTTCTGGGACCTGATCCAGCCTTTTTTTATGTTTATCGTCGGTGTCGCCATGCCGTTTTCACTCCGGAAAAGACTTCGGCCCGGTACACAGGGCGCAGCAACCCGGCATATCCTGAAACGCTGTTTTCTCCTGTTTGCTTTCGGGGTCCTCCTGCATTGTGTGTACAGCCATGCCCTGGTCTGGGAACTTTGGAATGTGTTGGTCCAGATGGCGTTTACCATACTCATTGCCTACGGTATTATGAAACTTTCCGCACCTTGGCAGTGGGCCATTTCTGCAGGGCTGCTGGTACTTACCGAAATACTTTACAGGGCTTACAACCCGTCTGATCCGTACGGACAGGAAACCAATTTCGGCAGCTTTACAGACCTGCTCACTATGGGAAAGACCAACAGCGGGCACTGGGTCTTTATCAATTTCATCCCTACGGCAGCCCATACGATATGGGGTGTTATATGTGGCAAAATACTTTTGTCCGACAGCAAAAAGCACCGCTATAAGCTCCGGTATTTCCTCGTGGCAGGAGCACTACTGTGCTGTACGGGAGTACTCCTGGATCTCATGCACATTACCCCGATCATCAAAAGGATCGCTACCACGTCTTTTACCTTAGTCTCGGGCGGAATTGCCATCTGGGCACTCACTTTCTGCTACTGGTTTATAGACCTCAAAGGCAATCATTACAAATGGCTTCATATATTTGCAGCGGTCGGAACGAATTCCATCTTTATTTATCTCTTCTCCGAAACTGTCGGCATACAATGGTTCCGGGGATTTGGTATGATCTTTACCGGAGGCCTCCTCTCCCCCCTGGGCATTCCGGAAGGTGTGATCCTCGTATTCAACGCCTTATTCGTGCTTTTTATGTTCTGGTATATCACCCGTTTCCTGGATTCCAGGAAAATATATTTCAGAATATGACGCCACAATTATCATATAACACATGGTTACAAACCGAAAAACTTATGGCAAACAAACTTTCAAACACACCTTAAAACAAACTAAATCAACATGATACAAGAATAATAAAAAAGTATAAAATAAAAGCTTCGAGTAATTGTGCTCGAGCACATATTTTATTACATTTGCATAGATCGTTTTACAGATACTTTTAATTTTATGATATTGTCATCATATCCATAACCATTTTATACATGGCCAATCATATCAATCCAGGAGAGGATATCTATTCCATTGCCCCGGGCAGGGTTTGTCTTTTCGGAGACCACCAGGATTACCTGGGTCTTCCGGTCATTGCCTGTGCAATAAACCGTTTTGTAAAGCTCCGGGCGGTCCCCAATGACCGTGGCGTATTTCACCTCAACCTGAAAGACCTTGGAGAAGAACGTACCATTAACCTCGATGTCTCCACGGAAAAATTACAGTACAGGGATTACCTGTTATCGTCCCTGCGGGTACTTCACCGTTACGGTTGTGTACCGGACCGGGGTTACGACATCGAAATACGCGGTGATGTACCGATGAATGCGGGGATTTCGAGTTCGACTGCCGTCGTTGTGGCCTGGATCAACTTCCTGGCTTCCACCTTTGGCATCAATCAACCTCTTACCCCCGAACTGCTTTCCCGTATTGCTTATGAAGCGGAAGTTACGGAACACGGAGAACCGGGCGGCAAAATGGACCAGTACAGTATCGGGGTTGGTAACATCGTACATATCGAAACAGGAAAGCACTTTTCATGCAACATTATCGGACATGCCCTTGACGGACTGATCGTAGCGGAATCGGGGGTTCCGAAAGAGACCATAGGAACGTTGAGCCGCCTGAAAAACAATGCGCTCGATGCCGTGGCACACATCAGGACCAAATATCCGGACTTCATACTGGCACACACAGCACCTGAAGATATCGAAAAATATCTTCACGCCCTGCCCGAAGCTTTGCACCCCTTCTTTGAGGCTGCGATAAAAAACCATGCCTGTACCCGCCAGGCCCTGGAGATATTGAAGCACAAAACACCCGACATGAAACGTCTTGGCGGGCTGATGAACGAGCACCATGCGATTCTGCGGGACCTGCTCCACATCACGGTACCCCGTATAGATGACATGGTCAATGCCGCCCTGGAGGCCGGGGCTTTCGGAGCCAAGATCGTAGGGTCGGGAGGCGGGGGCAGCATCGTGGTCATCGCACCGGAAAAACAACAGAACGTTATAGAAGCACTGCGTCTGGCCGGGGCCCAGGATGCTTACCGCGTGTCGGTAGACCGGGGTGCCCGCATACCGGACAACGTATTAGAACCATAATAAACCACCAGAAACATGCACGACAATCTGATTATTTTAGCAGGAGGAGCTTCCTCCAGGATGAAAAAACCATCGACTTCTACCGCACTGTCGGAAGATGAGATCAACCAGGCTAACGAACGGAGTAAAGGACTTATCGGCGTAGGACCCAACGGAAGGCCTTTGCTCGACTATGTCCTCTATAACGCCCGAAAAGCAGGGTATAAAAACATCTATATCGTAATCAGCGAGCAGGGAGCATTGTTTAAGGAGTTCTACGGCAGCCAACTGAAAGACAACGATTTTCACGGCATGAACATTTCATTTGCCATACAGTATATCCCGGAAGGCCGTGAAAAACCTCTCGGAACGGCTGATGCCCTGTTCCAGGCCGTAACACAGTTTCCCGAACTGAACGAACAGTTTTATTCCGTTTGCAACAGTGATAACCTGTATTCGGCCGAGGCTTTCCTGGAGCTCCGGAAATCCCGGGCGCCCCATGCTTTTATCGCTTATGACAGGGATGCCCTCGAATTCCCGCACGAAAGGGTCTCCAGGTTTGCCGTTGCCCACATGGACAACGACAATGCCCTGCTGAACATCGTAGAAAAGCCAGCCGTGGAAGACATTCCGAAATACGCGGATGAAAAGGGAAAGATAAGGGTGAGTATGAATGCTTTTAAATTTGAAGGAAAAGCTTTTTATCCCTACCTTAAAAACTGCCCGATCCACCCGGAACGCAACGAAAAAGAGCTGCCTACCGCCTTACTCAACATGGTCCATGATTTTCCGGGAACCGCTGTCGGTATTCCCTTTGCCGAACACGTTCCGGACCTTACGGCCAAAGATGATATCGTCGACGTTAAAAGATACCTGGAAAAACATTTTCCGGAACTCCATTGGGGATAATCCCCTCGCAAAGACAATCCGTTACACCATAAAAAATCCGTACTACGCGCCCTCCAAAAAGAGGGCGTGTTAAGTTTTATACGGTTTGGCGTCAGCCATACAAGAGCTGTGGTTGCCCGCACAGGCTATCTGAATCCTCGATGAGAATACCACACTACCCATCGCCCGCCCTGCACACTTGCGATAACCATAAAAAAATAAAAGCTGCCTTTTACGGCAGCTTTTAACTAATCAAATCAAAATAACTAAAAAACAAAGTTCAAACATTGCATTGTTATTCGAGTCCGGACAAATCCACCACAGGCGGCACGCCCGAAGCTTCGCGGGTGTGATAGCTGTCTATTTCCGTATTCGTACTGAAAAAGCCGCAGTTTTGCATAAAGAACGCGTTACCTTCGGCTCCTCCCGCATAATCCATCCGGGCCTCTTTCCTGGCCGTGGCGTCGGCGGTAAATTTCGCCCTGGTGAGTTCGTGCCATGTACCGGACACATCTCTTACCCACTGATTGGCGTACATTCCTTTTCGGCTTTTAAAGCCTGTTTCCGTACGGAAATTTTCCAGGAACGAGTGCGGTCTGGTCAGGTATGTGCTGGTATGCGGCCTGCGGAAGCTCGCTATAAGTTGCCAGTTCCCGGTCTCGGGGGCATAGAACCATGCCGTGAAATCGGTGGAGTTGTTTACGGAGGGCTCTCCTTTAAGCAAAAACTTATAGGTTGTTCCGGCTGTCCACATGAATTTTTTATAACTCTGTCCCCCGGAACCTTCATTACCGAATTCTCCCGTCTGTACATCCGGTCCTTTATCGAGCAGAATAATCTTGTAATCATCCGGAATGGTAGAGGGGTCATCGGTTTCGTAAGGGCTCCATACGGAAAACAATATTCTGCGTTCCGACTCCGAATTGACCTGGATACCAAAATATCCCTGCCCGAAACCATTGGCCATAAAGTAAGATCCCAGGACATCTTCGCCTTCCGGTACGGTAACTTCGTTATAAAACCAAAGAATATCGGAAGAGGCCGGCACATCGTACGTCAGATGAACGGAAGGCCCCCGGCGTCCCCAGTAAAAATCGTCCTTTACATAATATACGGTATCTTCGGTTGCACTCCCCCCGATTAACACCTCATTAACATCGGCGATATAATCGGACGTCTTTTCCTTACCCTGTAATTCCACATAATAATAACCGGGATTTTCCACCTCGAATTTCCCGATGGAAACGTCTTCGTAATCCGTATTTTCGAGGGTAATCTCCCGGGTATCACCGTCGAGGGTCACATTCAGTACGGATGCACCGGTTGGTGCTTTGGCATGGAGCCCTACATAAATCTCACCCGGAGCAGTCACCTTAAACCAGGTCCGGATCACTTGTCCGGTATCGGTCCAGTTATGGACCCCCGAATCGAAAATTACGTCTTCATTGGCCCCTGTATCGTTAACGATCCAACTGTTTCCGCCCGGGGGAATACGAATGGTGTATTCCGGCACTTCGGTTTCTTCATCGGTATTGCCGGGAATGCCGTTACCGTTAATACAGGAGGCAAAGAGCCCTGCCACCAGCAGTACATAACATTGTTTTATAAGATAATAAGCCATAACATAAGTGGTTTTTGGTTAATCGTTCTGTGTCAATGTCGGCTGTGCATTGATCTGGTTTTCCGGGATAAATTCTATGACCCGTTTGTCTGTAGGCTGTACTTCGAAATACGGTTTGTTACCATTGAGGTGGGTTCCGGGATAGCGTCTGTTCAACACCCTGTTATTACGGAAAACATCGAACTTGCGGTGCCCTTCAAAGGCCAGCTCCAGACGGCGTTCTTCGAGAACGATATCCAGTACGTCTTTTCCGGACGGAATGTTCGACACATCTTCGTATTGCGGTATACCCGCACGCTCCCGGATGATATCGACATTCTTTATCGCTTCTCCCGCATTTCCCGCCTTGGCATAGGCTTCTGCCTTATTAAGGTACATTTCGGCCAGCCGGGATACGACGGGCGACCATAATTGCGGGATATTTTCCTGCATGGATGCTTTCAGGATATAGAATTTCGGATAGCCGTTACGTTTCTCCATATCGTAATCTTTGATCACGTATATTTTTTCCCCGCCGTACTCGATGTAATACCGGGTAAGATCACCATCGGTTTCGGACTGCACAGGCACGTTGCTTCCGTCTTCGGTAAAATAGGTCGTTCCGTTTTGCTCGGATGTTCTGCGGAACTGGTATTTATAATCCGTATCCACCCAGTATACCGCAGGGATACGGTCGCCGTTTTCGTCGGTAAGGTACTGGGCTTCTATAAATGCTTTTCGCACATCTTCGGGGTGCTCATCGATTAGCTGCAGGTAAGACCACGATGCATACATCTCTCCCCATCCTACATTCTGTATCGAAGCATAGAGAGACCCTACAGTGTACCACCCATTGCTGTAATCGGACTCCTTGCGATAGCGTAAACAGAAAATAGTTTCGGTATTATCTTCAGGGACCTTGACGAAATATCTTCCCATTTCGGATTGTGGTACTAACTGAAAGCGCTGGGAATCGATCACCTTATCGGCATAGGTTATGGCCTTTTCATTCTCGCCCATATACAGGTACACCCTGGACAGCAAGGCCTGTGCAGCTTCTTTGGTGGCGTATGCATTGGACTTGTCGAGCGTCATCAGGGATTCTGCCTTGAGCAGATCGGAGACTACCTGATCGTAGACTTCCCCTACCGTATTTCTGTCCGGAAGGTCTTCTACATCGGCGGTGAGTTTCAGGGGTATTCCGAGGTTGGAAGTTCCCTGGTTGTAAGGTCTGCCGTAGATATTTACCATTTCAAAAAACACATAGGCCCTCAGAAAATAGTTTTCCCCTATGAGCTGATCGGATTCGGGCGATTCTCCTTCGGCGATCAGCGATATGACCTTGTTACACCCTACGACAGCCCGAAAACCCGAAGACCAGAGATCATTAGACCGGTAGCTGTTTACGATATTCTGATAATTATACGAATAAAACAACGGGTCTGTCGTTGTTCCGCTCAGGGCAATGTTATCACCGGGGTACTCGGTGTACCGGTGCAATTGCGGGGCAAAACCATAACCGTCGGGATCTCCTTTAAGGATAGAATAGTTTCCTAAGGTCACGGCCTCAATAGCGCCTTCGTTCTCAAAAAGTTCTTCTTCCCGGATATCCTCATACGGAAACCGGTCTACGTTACAGGCGACCAGGGTGACCGCCGTAAAGATGGTATATATAATGCGTTTCATGTGTCTTTCGGCTTTACGTTAAAATGAAAGGTTTATCCCCAGTGTCAGTCGCTGCGATACGGGATATAACATACTGTAGTACCCCACTCCCTGGATCGGGTTGTTAGGGTCTACCCCCACTTCCGGATCCATTCCGGAAAAGTCGGTAAACGTCAACAGGTTATCACCGGACAGGTACAACTCGGCATTGGTGATCCCTACCGAACTCAGCCAGGTTTGCGGAATGGTATATCCGACCCTTATATTTCGCAACCGGAGATAACTCCCGTCCTCGAGGTACCTGGACGATATCTTGTTGGACAGGCTGTTTCCGCCATACACCAGCCGGGGGTGTGTAGCCTCGTCACCGGGCTGCTCCCACCTGCTCCATCCGTCGGCAAGCACTTGCTGATTGTAGGTGGGGTATGCCCCGTCCGCATCGTAAAGCTCCCTGCTCGAATTGTATATTTTCCCACCTTTACTGAATACGAAATTGGCTGAAAAAGTGATCCCTTTATAAGCCAGCCTGGTATTGAACCCTCCGTAGAAATCGGGAGAGGCCGTTCCTACTTTCTGCCGGGTTGCACTGTTGTAATCGGAAGTCTGTGATTTTTCACCGGTTTGCGGATCGACTACTTCCCACAACGGATCCCCGGTCTGGGTATCTACACCGAGCCACTTACGCATATACCAGGTATTGACATCTTCCCCTTTACGGAAGATCTTGGTATCGTTGTTTATAATATCCTGGTTTTCGAACAACTCGGTAATTTCGTTCTTATTGGTTCCGATGTTAAAACCTACACTCCAGGAAAAGGTATCGGTAGCAAAAGCATCGAAAGAGGCGGAAGCTTCATATCCGATATTCTTTACGCCTCCTATATTCTCCCAGTAACCGTCATACCCGGAAGATGCAGGTAGCTTGACGAAGTAGAGCAGGTCGGAAGTATTTTTGTTATAGTATTCCAGGGAAAGGTTCAGTTTATTGAAAAACCTGGTATCTAAACCGATGTTGGTCTGATAGGACTTCTCCCAGGCCAGGTCGTCATTGCGCAGTTGCTTGAGGGCAGCAGCGGGACGTCCGTCATAAGGGTTATCCACAGAATACAGCTCGAACTGCGGGTACAGGTTGTCCGGCCGGTTCCCCAGGGCGCCGTAACTGGCTCTTAACTTTAACTGATCTACCGCTTCGACATTAAAAAAATCTTCGTTGTGAATATTCCATCCTCCACTGAAGGAGTAGAATGTTCCGTACTGGTTATCCAGCCCGAAGTTGGACGCTCCGTCCCTACGCAGGGAAACCTGGGCGAGATAACGATCAGCATAACCGTAATTGGCATTGACAAGAACGGACTGTAATGCATATTCGTTCTTGGTGCCGCCTACTGCTCCGGGGGTAACGGTATTTCCGAGAACCTCATCGCCGGAGATAAGCCCGCGCCCCGTTGCCGACATGCTTTCATATACATAATCGTTGTATTCGTAAGCCACAAGCGCATTGATACTGTGATCGCCGAAGGTATTGGAGTACCGGAGCATCTGGTTGGTAAACCGCGTGATCCTTTTGGAATCGAACTGGTAAAGCTCACCGTTTACAGCCTGCCCGGAAGTAGATTGCGGATCGGTGTATGACTTGTTGTCGCTGCGGAAAAGCGTATAGCTGTTGGTAGAAATAAATTTCAGATTAGGCAGTATTTCAAATTCGACGTCGAAATTGGAATAGAGGTTAAACTCAGTGCCCTTCGTATAATTCCACTGCAGGTCATAGAGGTAATTACTCTGGTCCCTTCCGTACCAGCTCCCGGAAAAATCTCTTGGGTTAATAAGGTTTCCTTCCCCGTCATAAGGAGCATCCCAGGGCAGGTTGAGATACATCTGGTACAGGGAATGCTGCCTGTTTTCGCGCGTGTTATAGTTTACGGCAAATTTGGGCTTCAGCGTAAGCCTGTCGTTTACTTTGTAGTCGTGGTTCAGACGAAAACTCAGACGATCGAATTCGTAGTCCTTAACCGTTCCGGTCTCATCATAGTATCCGAGTGAAATAAATGTTTTGGATTTTTCGGTACCGGCGGTAAACGTGAGGGTATGATCCTGTACGGTTCCGGTTTTGGTACTGTTATCTATCCAGTTGTAATTGTTCTGCAACACCTCTTCCGAAAACCAGTCGGGAATATTACCGGGATTGGTAAACTTTCCGAAATAATCGTACAACTGGTTGCCGTTCATCACTTCGAAATTCCCCTGGTTAAAAAAGGAAAAACCGGTCTTGGAGGAGAGCGTAAGCTGACTTTTCCCTGTTTTTCCCTGTTTGGTGGTCACCACGACAACCCCGTTGGCTCCGCGGGAACCGTAGAGCGAAGTCGCCGAAGCATCTTTCAGCACGGAGACCGACTCTATTTCGTTGGGATTGAGATTGGGCGTACCGTGAACAATGACCCCGTCCACAACCCACAGCGGACTTACATTTCCGTTAATGGCAGCAAGTCCCCGAATTCGGATGGAAGGAAGCGATCCCGGCTGTCCGGAACCCTGCATAACCTGTACCCCGGAGGCTTTTCCCTGAAGCATGGTAGAGACATCGGGTGAGGTGATGTCGGTAAGCTCTTTGGAACTTACACTTTGTACCGAAGCGGTTACATCCGACTTTTTCTGGGTACCGTAGGCAACCACGACAACCTCATCCAATTCCGAAACATCTTCCTTGAGTTGTACATCGATAGTGGTTTGTCCGTTTATCGTAATGACCTGGGTAATCATACCGATATACGATATTTCGAGGGCTTTGCCTTCTGCGGGAACCGTAATCGAATATTCTCCGTCCATCCCAGTGGAAGCTCCGACAGAAGTCCCTTTGACGACCACACTGGCCCCCATAATGGGAACCCCGGTATCGTCCGTAACCACTCCTTTTACGGTTAAATTAGATTGTGCACGAACACATAAAAAACCGAAAAAGGAGAAGACCAAAAAGATCCATACATTTTTCATAAAATCTGAGTTTGAGTTAGTAGTTTAAAAGTAAACAACCTTTACCCGGTGCACGACCGGATGAAAGCTGCTGTGAGATCAGTTAATAGGTGTCTTTAATCCAGTTGTAGGGTTGTCTCCTTACCCACATTCCCCTGGTAAAATCGGGAAAATCCTGGGGCTCCCCGTTGTTTTCTATGGAAGCTTCGGAAAGCGGTGTTATGGCACTCCATGCCGCGGCATCGTAGGCATCCAGAGGCGGTGCTATATTTTGTTTTGCCGACTCTACAAAAGCGTTCAGCACGAAGAAATCCATTCCGCCATGGCCTGCCCCCGTAGCGTGTTCGCCATACTTCTTCCAGAGCGGGTGATCGTACTTACGAAGCCATTCCTTATCGGAATCCCACCGATGTGGTTCGGATTTCCCTTCTATGTAGATGCGGTCGCCGTCATTTTCCCAAAGCCCGTTTGCGCCCTGAACCCGGAAACCGAGCGAATACGGCCTCGGAAGGTTACAATCGTGTGTTACGATAATCGTTTCGCCCTTAGCGGTCTCTATGGTGGTTGTAATCACATCTCCCTGCTTGAATTTCACCTTCGCATTCGGATGATCCTCTCCACCGTGTTTTACGATATAATTGTGGAGTCCGATAGCTTTGGTAGCGTTGGAGGTAAGTGATACGAAACGGTTTCCCCTGTTGATATCGCACATCACAGCTATAGGTCCTGCGCCATGTGTGGGATACGTATCCCCGTTGCGGAGTACGGAATGCCAGGTTCTCCATTTGGCTTCGGAAATCGCATTGTCCCCGAATTCCACTCCCCCGCCATACGGTTGTTTGCCGTTGTTGAATTTTACCTCACGGAGATCGTGCTGGTAACCGCAGCGGAAGTGGACGAGTTCGCCAAAGACATTTTGTTTGACCATATTAAGTACGGCCAGGATGTCTCTCCTGTAATTGACGTTTTCCAGGATCATAAGGTGCGAGCCTGTGGCTTCGTGTGTATTCACAAGGTCCCAGCATTCTTCGAGCGTATTGGCTGCAGAAACCTCGAGACCCGTGTACTTCCCGGCCTTCATGGCATCTACCGCCATCCGGGTATGCCACAGCCACGGTGTAGCGATAACAACAGCATCGACTTCTTTCAACTCCAGAAGATTACGATAGTCGTGGTCGGAATTACCGAAGAGCTTCGGTTTTTTAAAACCGGCATCTTCTATTTTCTTCACGGCAATCTTAATGCGTTCCGGATCTACATCGCAGATCGCTGTGATCTCTACGTCTTTTCGCTGTAACGCATTGTTAAGGTGGTTCGTTCCGCGAAGCCCCACACCTATAAATGCAAGCCGGAGTTTAGTATCTCCTTTGCCGTATATGCTCCCGAAAGACATATTGGGCACAACGGAAATACCAGCCCCCGCTATGGCTGTTTTTTTGATAAAATCCCTTCTTGAACTCATTTCAGTCAGTATTATGGTTTGTTAAAGTATTCCGGATTAATTTCTTTTACGAAGAAATAAATTTTTTACTAAAAAACAAATGTGTTCGAGAACAATTTTATATACAGAACAAAATTTTAACAGAATGTGAGAAGCCTGCGTTGCTTTTTTCTTGTATTTTTTGTAATAAAAAAAATACCGGATTCGTAATCTCAGATAAAGATCATTCCGAATCCCAGATAAAGTAATGTGGTTAAAACTCCCGCCACCAATGCATAGGGCAACTGGGTATTTACATGGTCGATATGGTCGCTTCCCGATGCCATGGAGGATATGATCGATGTATCTGAAATCGGCGAACAGTGGTCACCGAAAACCCCGCCACCAAGTGTTGCGGCAACAACCAGGGTAAGTTCGGCCTGATGTATTTCTGCCATAGGAATGGCAATAGCCATCATAATGGCAAAGGTACCCCATGAGGTCCCTGTAGAAAAGGCGATAAATGCACTGATAATAAAGATTATCGCCGGCAAAAACTGCGGGGAGAGCCAATCTTTGGAAAAATCAGCCACAAACGCCCCGGTACCCAATGCATTACAGGCATTACCAATGGCAAATGCAAAAAGCATAAGTAGTGCGAGCGGCATAAGTTCACTGATCCCCTTTAGCGTAATGTCGATCATCTCCTTAGTACGCATAATTCCCTGTGCCCTGTACATGACCATAGCCGTTAACAGGGAAGCAAGTACGGCATATAGCACGGCAGAAGATCCGGACCCCTGCCCTATAGCCCTGAAGATATGATCGCCGGGCCCGGTGGGGTCTTCTACATTATCCCACCCCGTATACGCGAGGTTAACAGGCATCATAAAAACCATGACGGCCAGCGGAACGATCATATTAAAAGCCCTGGGGTTTACGCCTTCCTTTGATTTAAAGGAGGTAACTTCATCGGAAAGCATGGGCTTTGCATTGTCGTTCATCAGTTTTCCGGTCTCCCGTGTCCGCTTCTCCGCCCGGGCCATCGGACCGAAATCCTTTTTGGACACAATTACCGCCAGGACAATAAGTATTGTAATGAGAGGGTAAAAATTATAGGCAATAGACGACAGCATGAGTGCAAACGGCTGTTCGGTTCCCTGCGTGACCAGCAATCCCATAATAAATGCCCCCCAGGCATTAAACGGAATGAGAATAGAGGAAGGTGCGGAGGTCGAATCTGCAATATAAGCCAGCTTTTCACGGGGGATCTTCAATTCGTCAAACACCGGCCGGTATAACGTACCTACGGTAAGCGAACTGATATTGGTTTCTACAAAAAGTAAAAGCCCGGTTACCATAGCCAATAACTGCACAATGATCCGGCTATACCCTTTCTGTTTTTTCTCCACACAGGCAATAAGCTTATTGAGCTGTATGATAAAACCTTCCACGCCTCTCGAATACTGGATAAACAGCAACAAAGCGCCCACCAGGGCACTGAACATGATAGTCCTCGTATTTCCGGGCGATTTAAATACATCTACAAAACCCTCTATTGTAGCCAGCGTACCGTCCAGTACATTCCAGTCGCTCATGATCAGCCATGAAAACCAGATCCCGAAAAGCAGGGCGAGATATACCTGTTTGGTGCGCAAAGCCAGGATAATCGCCAGCACCGGGGGTAAAACGGAGAGAAAACCATAATTGTCCATGTCGTATTCTATATGCAGATTGCTTTTAGCATGTTACCGACCCGTCGACTATTTGTGATAGGCCTGCACAAAATAGGTGATTTTTGATTAAAATACTAATGGACGAGGCATTTGGAAATTTTCTCAAAAAAATGACCTCCCTAAACCACTCATAACCAACACCTATACAACGCTTAAATGTATATATTCAAAAAATACCCGGTAATTATTTGGTAAACCATAAAAAGCTCGTATATTTGCCACCGCAAACATCGCGGGATAGAGCAGTAGGTAGCTCGTCGGGCTCATAACCCGAAGGTCACTGGTTCGAGTCCAGTTCCCGCTACAACGGAAGAAACCTCAGTAAACACTGGGGTTTCGGCGTTTTATGACCCCTCGTTTTTTAGTGAAGAAAATGGATTTTTCTCACAAAATGAGCCAATAAACGAGCCAACTAATATCGAAAAGTTGATGCAGAAAAAATTTCTGCCCTCAAAACTACCAATTTGGAGAGTTTTTGGAGCATTAGAAGGACTCATCGAACCGTTTCCATCGAAATTTCTCTCCCTGCTTGCGTCGAAGAAATGCGTTGCAATGAGCCCTGTCGAAATGTTTTTTCAGGTTTTCCGACTCATGTCTCGTGGGCTTACCCCAAGGTTGTTGACTAACCAACATTTGTGTTTATTTCATCTTCCCTAACAAAGCCACATCTTTATACCAGTTTTTCATCAAGCGGTTATAGGCATCTTGTGTTTTGGTAATACGAAGTGTATGTGGCGAGCCTTTTTTGATGGTTTCGGTCTTCAAATCAATGACGACGTTTTTTATAGCCGATACCATTTCGTTTCTTTCATCCTGTTTTTTACGAAAGTCAAAGACCACTTCATCGGGTGATTCCAAAAAGGCTTTTAATATTTTCCATTGCGCCCCGTAATACCCGGTTGTATCAGGTACCGGGCGGCTCCAATCGGCAGGTGGTTGTGGTTTGTTATCTACACGTTGTTGCAGGTATTCGCGACAAAATGAAAACAGCTTTTCCGTAAGTTCAGATGATTTTGTTGTAGTTAACAATTTAGGGACCATCACTTTGTGCATGTATTCCCATTGCGCTTTTTTTGTAAGGGCTTCAACAATTGTTTTTATCCATTCTTTTTCGGTTAGAATTTGTGACAGTTGAAACAAATTGGAAAGTGCTACTGCATTAATCCCCTGTTTAGTATTGGCATACAACTTTTTAAAGTGATTGGGCAACAATGCTATTTGTTGCAAGGCAACAGACTTTAAAGCACCGGTATCTGTCATTGCGTTTAGCACGCCAAGCAATTTTTCCAGAACCGGAAATGTAATATCCACTGCTATTTTTTCAAACACTATTATTGCGTTCTCAACAGGCAGAAATTGAAAGAGTTTAACCCAATGATCCGAATCTATTTTTTTAAAAAAGAATTGCAAACGCTCCAGGTCTAATTTCATCAGAAAGACCTTTTCGTTTCTATTGATAAGCCAGTCGGCTACAGCGTTATAGTTTTCTTTTTTGTCCGACCGGGATCTGCCGTTTAATCCGCTGGTTAACATATCTTCCACCGCCGCAACTTCCGCATCGCTTATTTTCTGTGTACGATTGAAAAAGGCAATCCAGTTGAGTTGGGTTGCCGCATTTTGAGCATACAATAATTCTGCATTCGTCTCCGGCGACCAAATCATTACTGCCCCGTAGTGGTACCAATGCATGATGTCGGGGCCATAATTGCCCATATAGCCTGTCGACTCTTTAATGAGAGGTTCTCCTTCGTTAAGAAGAAAGGAAGTTATCAATTCGTCTTCTTCAAAATCCATCTGATCGAAAGCCGGCAGTTCGTTTTCCAGCCAGTGTTCTATCGACAAGTATTCGTCATATACTTCTCCCATTTCGATGCTCTCGTCATCTCCATAATATCCGTCATATTCCGGAGTTCCGGTAAGATAAGATGTAACCAAACATAATTTTGTATAATACCCCGCCTGTTTTGCTGCCAGTAAAAGGGCTTCGGCTTTAGCACGGTCGTTCAGTTTTAATGTCTCTTTCGAAAAGCTTTTGGGAGTGTATTGATGCCCGAGTAAGATGATATAAGGATTATTCAGCGGATTGTTTTCGACAAATAATCCGGCGATCCTGCTGGCGTGGCTTTGCAAAGATTGCGGTTCGATTTTTTTTCCTGCCTTTTGCTGGACAAGATTATATACCAGGCAAACACGATAGCCCGAAGTAAGCGGTCTTACCTCGTGATCGCAATCTGCGTAAAAAGCGGCGTAGTTTAAGGTATGACCGGGATTTGTATTGGCAAAATCGGCAGTTACCTCATTTCCATCAAAACGAATTATCAATTCTCCGCCGGTGTATTGGGAAGGCAAACCAATGACAAGCGAACCAAACATTCCCTTTTCTTTTTCCGTATCTTTGTGCGATAGAAAAAAATCGCCTTCTTCGTAAATAAGCAGTTTATAAAGATGTGCCGTAACGATACAATTTTCCAGTCCGAGGTCGGTTTTGATATTCTTGATGGCTTTTTCTAAAAAACCGTTCCAGTTCGGATTGTTGAAATGCAGTTTATCGGCATCAATTTCCCAGGCACTCCGCACGTTATTATCCACTATGGTTTGGCTGCCCTTCCCAAAGGGTGCTTTGTGTGCAGCCTCTATTAACGCCTTTGCCTGAAGTTGATTTATCGGATAGGCTATTTCGCCTATCGTTTCGACCTCCAGACCGGGAAATAAAAAATCTGCTGTGCGGATGCTTGCAAATTTCCCACTGCCTTTGATGTCTTGTAAACAGATAAGGATATTTTTCTTTAGCCGATTCATTTTCTTTTTTATTTAATCCACTTATCGTTTATTTTATAGCGGAGTTCATTGATGTGCTTCGCAATTGTTTTTAATTAGGTCAGATGCCCGCCTGCCGGCAGAGCAGGGAATTCCCTAAGAACATTATCGGTTGGTTTGCTCGAATTGTTAATGGGCATTTCATAAGTATCTACCACATTAACTTATGGTGCTTATTTTTGTATATGTAGACCTGTTTTATAATTGGTATTGCGATATGAAATAATCCAAATATTCCGGGATCATTGTCCCCAGGAAATACGGGAGGTTCATTAAAATATAAGGTGTGCCTTTAGGGGTTGTACTTTTTTGCACTTTAAATTCTCCGGCATAGACGCGAACTGCATACGGATGGTTCACGCTGTCCATAAATTGATGCAGTGATTTCAGCGAACCCGTACTCCCTGATTTGATTTCAATGGGAATTACCAGTCCTTTCGTCTCATAAATCAAATCTACTTCTGCTGAAGCCTGATTCTTTTCCCGAACCCAAAAAAGAGGTATCGTTTGCTTTCGGGACCGTATGGAAATAAGTTCCTGGGTGATGATGTGGGGAATGATGGCTCCTTTATAACTCTCGCTTAAATCCTCCATCATAACCATTTTGGAGGCAATGCCCAGGATATAATTGAGTATTCCCGTATCCAAAAATTGTAAGCGTGGATGCTTTTTTAAATCGGGGAGTATAGGTAGCTCAATAGCGGTGGTCGGATAAATGAGGTGTATGATCTTGACAAGGTCCAAGTTCCTGAATGCCTCCCCCACTTCCCTGGATCTGTAATTTGAATTTCCGAAATTCTGGAACTTGACCCGTTGATCTACTGCGAATGCTGCAGTTGCCATAATATGTTTCAGTATGTTCCTCGCTGTGGCATTGCCTGCATATTTTTCGGTATCGCTTATATAGGCTCCCCAGATACTTTCATAAATGGTGGCAAGGTCGGAAATAAGCTCCCCACTGATATGGGCATCCACAATCTCCGGCATTCCTCCTATGATGGTATATTGATTGAACAGCTTTAAAAGGGTATGGTGTGCCGCCGGTTTTATGGGAATTTCACTTAAGGCCTCAAGTGCGGCCTTTTGTCCCATAGCTTCCAAATATTCCCTGAAATTAAAAGGATAGAGATATAGAAATTCTACCCTCCCTACGGGAAAACTTTGTACTTCCTTTAAGGCAAATTCCAGTAGGGAACCTGCCGCTATCACATGAAGTTCCGGTACTTCTTCGTAAAAATAACGTAATAGCTGAATGGCTTTGGGCTGTCCTTGTACTTCATCAAGGAATAATAAGGTACTGCCCAGTTCCTTTGAAGTAATATTGTTGGATATCAATAAGGACTCAAGGATGGTATGGACATCATCGGTTTGCTCAAAATAGTTACTATCCTCTTTCTTTTCAAGATTCAGGTAAATGCTATGCTTATACGTTTTGGCAAAGTCCCTGACCAATGTCGTTTTTCCAACTTGTCTGGCCCCCCTTATGATAAGGGGCTTTCTATTGGATTTTTTTTTCCAACTGTCAAGTTCTACCGTAAGTTCTCGTTTATAGCTCACAGCCCATCAATTTGTAATGAAATAAACCCAAAAATACAATTTTCTTGTAACAAAATAAGAGTTGTTTTTCTATTTTTTTGTAATAAAACAAAGGATGCTTCTCTGTCTATTAGGAATTAAACTTATAAGTACTTTCCTTCGGCCCATTCCCCTACATTCCATTCCTCTTCACCTACGGCTGACTTCCTAAGGTGTTTATTTCCACATTTTCCATACTGACCGGTTCAGACGATACTTTACATAAAATGAATTAGTCAATATTTAATCGGACAACGACAAGTATATGAGTAATTTCTACGACAGAGCAGAAGAATTAATATCAGCTGTTCTTACTTTCCTATTTTTTCCATCATTATTGTAAATTTTATGTACCTTTGGCTCCCTTTCAGAAGACTTAGGGAAACCCCTTTCCATCTTTTGAAGGATGTACTTTGATAAAACAAGAATGGACTGTAAAAATCGCTGCCTTTGTCATAGCCGTAGCTTTACAGGTACATTAGTCGTATATTGAGCCATTTAGTATTTTAGGGTTTGGGCATTGCTAATCGCTTCAAATCCTCCAAAAAATGGTTCGAAAATTGTTTTGCTAAGGCTATTACGAAAAGCCTCAGGACATCCTGATGCGTTTTTGGGTCATTAACTCAGTTGGTTTAGAGTGTCACCTTGACAGGGTGGAAGTCACTGGTTCGAATCCAGTATGACCCACGTTTAAGTATAATAAAAAAGGTCTAAAAAGGCAGCCTCGTTTTTTTCGGGTAGGTCCGAGAAAAATCTCAAATACGCAAATCTCACGTCACGTGGAAAAAACTTTTTAGACGCCTAAAGATATCCTACCTCAACCTTACCCTCACCACATACATATCATTCGTAATATACAATATCTTTTCATCGTCTGAAAGAGCTACATTCGAAGCAGATTCTTCCAGTCTTATTTTCCCCAGCACTTTTGCATTTTTATCGAATATCCATATTCCACCCGGGCCGCTGGCATAGACATTCCCTTTTTTATCAATCTTTAATCCGTCCGGAAGTCCTTTGAGTCCTTTTCGCTCGTTCGTCGCGCTGTAAAACAGTTCGGGGTCTTGTCCGGTTTTCTCCGGGTCCAGAAGATACCAATTGGCCACACCGGGATCGGAACTGGCTACGAGGAGCTTTTGCTCCCCGGGAAAAAAGGCAATGCCGTTAGGCCTGGTAATCTTCCCGGTCAGTAATACGATTTCCCCGTTCTCTTTTAGCTTATACACTCCGTTAACATCAATTTCCTTTGCCGGATCGTCATCGTTCTGCATAGGCAGGCCGTAAGGCGGATCTGTAAAGAACAATGCGCCGCTGCTGTTATATACCGCATCATTGGGACTGCTGAATTTTTTGCCTTTATACCGGTCGGCCAGGGTTTCAAACACGGGTTTCGGATTGTTGAGCGGGGCTTTCATACGCGCCATCTGCCGGTTACCGTGCTGACAAAGCACAAGATTTCCCCGGGTATCCAGTAACAAGCCGTTACTGCCGGGCTCTTTACTCTTGCTCGGTGTTGTTCCGGTATAACCGCTGGGACGCAGGTAAACTTCTTTCCCCCCGGTTTCCGTCCATTTGAATATCGTATTCTCCGGAACGTCCGAGAACAGTAACATCTGTTCCGATTCTATCCATAAGGGTCCTTCACTCCAGGTAAAACCTTCGGCTATAACCGCTATCTCGGCATTGGTTTTAACAATGGCATCAAGATCCGGGTCGAGACGTTCGATATATCCGGAGATTTTCTGAGCCGTGACGGGGTTTATTATAAAAATCAGAATTGGTATAAGCAATGAGGCCTTCATACGATATGATGTTTCTTTAGTGTATACGGGAGATTATTTTTTTTACCTTTTTTCTTTATAAGCTGAGATAGCTTACGGCCCACCATATCAGTAAAAACTGTAAGGGTATCCGCAATATCAGCAACCAGCGTGGAACACCGGCCCCGGCTTCCGGGGAGGAAAGCATGTGAAAGTGAACGGTGAAAAATACCAGGAGCATCAATATAATACCGTAAACCGCATAGTCTTTGGTTACCGGAAAACACAGAGCCATACCGAGCAGGATCTCTGCTACTCCACTCCAGTATACCATAGCCCGATGTGCAGGAATATACGGGGGCATGATCTTTATATACATGCGGGGGTTGATAAAATGGTTTATTCCGGCCAACACATAAAGCACAGCCATCAGGTAAAGATGCCAGGGGTCATTCATTATTTTTTTAAGGTAAGATACATTTTTTATCCGGCTTTACCAATGACCGCATAGACCACAAGGTAATTTTGTATACCAAAAATCCCCCGACACTTTCCGTGCACGGGGGATATCAGCTGCTTTTTTAGCATTCCGGAGAACTACGGCTTATTGTGTCATCCCGTTATTTTCCAGCAGATAATTCGTGATCAGCGTATATAAATGCCACTGGGTATTTGCGCCTTCATAGATACCGTGCGAACGGTTGGGATAGGCCATCATCCGGAATTGCTTGTTCTGTCGGATCAGCTCATTAACCAGGTATTCCATGTTCTGATAGTGCACGTTATCATCGCCGGTACCGTGAATGATGAGCAGGTTTCCTTCGAGGTTCCCGGCATGGGTAACAGGGGAACCTTCGATAAAATCTTCCGGGTTTTCCTGAGGAAGTCCCATATAGCGTTCCTGGTAGACGTTGTCATAAAAAAGCTGGTTGGCTACAGCAGCTACGGCTATTCCCGTTTTGTATATTTCCGGGTAGCGGAACATGAGATTGAGCGTCATGGAACCTCCCCCGCTCCATCCCCAGACAGAAACTTTTTCTTTGTCTATAAAGTCCCATTTCAGCACTTCTTTTGCCGCCAGTGCCTGGTCGTCCGCATTGATTACGCCCAATTTCCTGTAAATACTCTTGCGCCATGCACTACCCTTAAGCGAGGGTGTACCGCGGTTGTCCATATTGATAATAACAAATCCCTTTTGGGCCAGGAAAATATCATAGAGACCTATCCAGCTATCGGTAGCCATCTGTCCCCAGGGTTCTCCGTATACATGAAATATTACGGGGTATCTCTTTGATGGGTCAAAACCGGAAGGTTTCGTCATACGTCCTTCTACCTCTACACCTTCTGAGGTTGTGACCCGGAAAAACTCAACAGACGGACGGTCCAGCGTTTGCAGTTTATTTTTTAATACCTTATTATCCACCAGGACACTTACGGTCTTATGGTCCGGTAAACGTACGAGCCGGGTAGTTATCGGGCTTTCGGCATCGGTATGGTGGTGAATGGCATATTTGCCATCCGGTGCTATATTGTAGGTATTCACCCCGCTGAAATCGTCCGGGGTAAGGCGCTTCAGCGTACCTTCACCGTTCAGCGGCACACTGTACAGGTAACGCTGAGCCGGATCGTCAGGCGAAGCGCTGAACAGCATATCCTTACCGGTAATGGCATAATAAGCAGCCACATCGTATTCCCCCGGGGTAAGCAATGTTTTACTCCCGTCTTTCAGGCTTATTTTATAGATATGCCTCCATCCGTCTTTTTCCGTCATCCGCAGGAGTGACGTATTGTTATCGGTCAGCAGAAAATCGTTGTTCCCCCATTGATTGGAAGATATGTCCGGATACCGCAGGTCTACCCAGGTATCTTCGGTTTCGGTATATATCTTTTGCAGATCGCCGGACGAAGGGCTATAGGTATAGATACGGAGTTCGTTTTGTTTCCGGTTGAGCTGCTGGATTAGCAGCAGGTCTTCATCCACCCATTGCATGGCCGGCAGGTAATGCTGTACGGGATCGCCGGGAACAGGTATCCAGGTAATTTCGACGGAATTCACATCAACTACACCCACCCTGGTTTCGGAAGGGTCATACCCTACTTTGGGATATTGCAACGGAACGGGTTTGGCATAGACCGAATCGGTATTGTTTATCATATAGAAAGTACCGATGTCCGAGGCATCGAGTTGCCAGAATGCTATTTTTGATGCATCCGGGCTCCAGCTGAACCCGTCGCGCATACCAAATTCTTCTTCATATACCCAATCGAACGTACCGTTGATGATGTCTCCGTCACCATCTTTGGTAAGCTGTGTAACTTCTCCTGTTGTAAAGTCTTCTTTGTAGATGTTAAATCCCTGCACATAAGCCACAAAAGCATTATCCCTGGAAAACTTGGCAAACATCAGGGAAGAGGAAGGGAAATCTTTTCCTATACGGCTCAGGTTACCGCTATCGAAATCATATACCCAGTAATCGCCCTTGGTATTGGAGCGCCAAACGCGGCTGGAATTGGTAAAGATCAGCACTTTGGATTCGTCGGGAGACAAGGTGAAATCTTCGATATTCAGGCCTTTATCCGCACCTTCCGGTGTGATAGCCGATGCGGAAAGATATATACTGCTCTTGTTATTTTTGCTGATATATTTTATCAACTGGTCTGCTCCTTTCTCATCCCGTTCTATGGTTACGAAAGCTGTACCGCCTTCGACCCAGAAAACAGGGCGTTGCCGCTCTGCACGGAATTCGGAGGAATTATAAATACGGTCCAGGGTAAGCTCCGGACCGGTCTCCTGTGCGCCGAGCCACGCCGTGCCTGACAACAGCAGGGTCAACAGTAGTTTGTGTATCGTTTTCACGTTGTCTTATGAGTTTTTGAGTTCTTCTATCGCTTCGGGGGTTTTGGCCAGGGGATCTCCGAGCAGCGTACTACCGGAATCCGTGATTACGAAGTCCTCTTCTACACGGATACCACCGAAACCTTTGAATTTTTCGACCTCATCATAATTGACAAAATCGCTATATTTCTTCTGTGCCTTCCACGCATCAATCAGGAAGGGATTAAAATAGATCCCCGGTTCTACGGTAAGTACATAACCCGCTTCCAGTTCCTTGCCTAAACGAAGCGATTTAAGTCCGAACTCGGTACTCTTTTTCAGGTTGTCGGTATAACCTACATAAGCTTCTCCCAGGTTCTCCATATCGTGCACATCCATACCCATCATGTGCCCCAGTCCGCACTGGAAGAACAGGGTATGTGCCCCTGCCGCTACGGCTTCTTCGGTATCTCCTTTCATCAGTCCCATGCCCTTCAGTCCTTCGGTGAGCCGGGTACAGGCCAGAAGGTGTACGTCTTTAAAACGGATTCCGGGTTTTAGTGCTTCTACGGCGGAATTATGGGCGTCGAGTACGATATTGTATACTTCTTTCTGCAAGGGCGAAAAGGTTTTACCGGCAGGAAAGGTACGGGTCATATCACCCGCATAGTTCATGGCGGTTTCCGCACCGCAATCGCACAGGATAAGATCGCCTTCCCCAATGACGGCTTGTGTAGCGTGATTGTGGAGGTATTGCCCGTTTTTGGTCAGGATGATCGGGAAGGATATATTTCCCCCGCCACCGATGGCTATGGCCTGTAAATCTCCCGCAATCTCCTTTTCTGTTTTGCCCGGTACCGCATTCCGGATCGCATAGGTATGCATTTGTGCCGTAATGTTTACAGCCTTGTTTATTTCCTCTATCTCTTCACCGGACTTTACCGAACGCTGTTTGACCACCGCTTTGATAAAGGCATCCGACTTGTGTTTTTCCACTTCCCCTACGGGAATGCCGAGCAGGTCGCTGAGTTGTACGGTAGTTTCGGCACGATAGGGCGGTAAAAAGTGAATTGTTCTGCCTTTTTGTTTTTGTGCCCTGATAAAACCGGCGAGTTCTCCGAAAGGTTTTACTGTGGCAATGCCGGATTTACCTGCCAAATCTGCCAACGGGTCTGCGGCGCCCGTCCAGACCATTTCTTCGGGGGTAGGGTCGTTCCCGAAAAGGATTTCCCGGTCTTCATCGATATCGATCGCAAAGTAGATATCGGGGATATTATTAATACCGGTATAGTACAAAAAGGTACTGTCCTGCCGGAAAGGGTACCAGTTGTCCTTGTAGTTCATCCCGCTTTCCCCGTTGCCCGGGAACAGCAAGATACCTTGTTTTACTTCTTTCTTCAGGTGTTGTCTTCTGGATTGATACGTCTGTTTTGAAAACATAAAAATAAACTGCTTTTATCGATTAGGGTAAAACGTCCGTCTCTTTTACCCGGATGTAATACATTTTTTCTATAGCTTCCGGAAGGAACAGGGCACGCTGATCTTCATCGACCTTTACACTTTGCCATTCTCCGGACGGAATGATACGGATCTCCGCTTTTTTGTTCTGTAAAGATAAGGGTAAATCAAAACCTTTTACAATATCGCCCCACCTGTAGTGCATCTCTTTTTTATCGCTATCGTAATGGAGTTCCAGCAGGGGGATTTGTGTGGTGGTCAGGTACTGCTCAAAAACCCTGCTGTAATCGTATCCTGCTTTTTGTGAGATATAGTCCAGTATTTCGACGCCGTCGACAGTCCGGTGATAAAACGTACTGTTCAAACCGGTAAGGATCTCCCGGAACAGGGTATCGTTATTTATACTGTGCCTTACGGTATGGAGCATATTTCCTCCCTTGGGATACATATCGCCGCTTCCTTTGGCATTGATCCCGTATTCGGGAATTATAGGCGTATCGTTCTGAATACCTTTACGGATTCCGTAATTGTACTGGTTACCGGCTTCTTTTCCGAACATGGACTCCACGAACAGGGTTTCGCTGTAATTGGTAAAACTTTCATGCACATACATGTCTGCCAGGTCATTACTGGTTATGTTATTACCGAACCACTCGTGACCACTTTCGTGTATGATGATAAAGTCCCACTCCATCCCCAGGCCTGTTCCGGAGGCATCGCGCCCACGATAACCGGGTTTGTAGTGGTTACCATAAGCTATGGCCGACTGGTGCTCCATACCGGTATGCTCGGTTTCCACCAGTTTGTAGCCGTCTTCATAGAACGGGTAGGGCCCAAACCAGTATTCGAAGCTTTTCAACATATTGTGTACTTGCGCAGGCAGGTATACCCTGGCTTTTTCGAGGTTATAATCGAGCACCCAGTAGTCGATATTGAGCTCTCCTTTTTCTCCGGGATAGGTTTCTCCGAAGTTGACATAATACCCGATATAGGGAATGATATTGTAATTGTTTACCGGGTTCTTCACTTCCCAGGTATAGGTTGTTTTTCCGTTTGCAGAAGTCTTTCCGCTGAGCCTGCCGTTAGCTATGGCGGTGAGGTCATCGGGGACGGTCATGGCAAGCGATGCACCCTGGTCGGGCTCATCGCTCTGGTGATCTTTATTGGGGTACCATACGGAGGCTCCAAGTCCCTGGCAGGTTACTGTCATCCATGGACGATTAAGGGAGTCCCGGGTAAAGGTCCATCCCCCGTCCCAAGGAGCCCGGACAGCTTCGCGGGGATTACCGCTGTAATAAACGGTTAGGGAATTCTCCTGGTCTTCGGCCTGTTTCCCGGTTTCTATATACCATACGTTACCGTCACTGGTAAAGGACAGATTTTTATTGTCATCGCTGAAGACACTATCTATTTTCAAAGGCGGCTGCAGATCGATCTGCATATAGTCGGAATGGTCCTTTTCTACCACTTTATAGGTGATCTTATTACTCCCCGTCAGACTTTTGGTATCGAAATCGGGGGTTATAGCAATGTCATAGCGTTGTACATCCCACCAGCTTCGCTCCGGTGTGATACTCCCCCGGAGCTCTTCCTGGCTCCTTTTTTCGGGTTGCTGCTTTGCTTCCTTTTTTTCTCCACAGCCTTGTAAGACAAGGAAAAGGGAGATGAAGAGGTATTTTATTTTCATGTGCTCTTATTTTTATTCTTAGCTGTAAACCATGCTTAAACAGGCCTTTCCGGATATCCACGGATATTCTCATGCGCCCGGGATTATCCTGATGGTTCGGGCTCTCAAAGCCCTCCCCCCTTCGTTATCACTCGGGTACCTCCCTTCTCCCGATAATCATCGGGATGAAGGGAGGAACTTCATATATAGCAACTCTACAAGCAAGCATCATTGCGAGCATAGCGTGGCAATCTTAGGGGGTAGACGGCATACTTCAATGGCAGGCTCAGACGCGCCAAGAGACCGCCGCGCTATGCTCGCGGTGACGATTGTTTTAATCTCATTGCCAGCCTTTCGCATTTCTTTTATTTAAAATCCGTGGAAAATTTCCACTGCGTCGAAAACTTCTTTGTCAATGGCTTATCCTGTAATACGGCCCTGAGGACCTCCACCGGCATCCTGTTCTCTTTCATCACCCGGTCGTGGAACTGCTTTTCGGTCCACCCTTTTTCGAGCATTTCTTTTCGCAGGGCGTAGAACTGCAGTCCTCCTATCATATAGGCTACCTGGTATAACGGCGGCGTATAGGTGGTGGCGAAAGATCGTCGCACTTCGGCTTCGGCATTGGCGTATTCATGTCCGACCTTATCCACCAGCATATCTATACATTGCTGCGGGGTCATTTCGCCGAGCTGAAATTTCAGGGAAAAAATAATCCGGGCACAGCGATGGATACGCCAGAAGAGCATTCCCATTTTCTGTTCGGGGGTCCGTGCAAAATCTTTATTCCACAAAATGATCTCCCAGTACAGGGCCCAGCCCTCTATCCAGAACGGGGTATCGAAAGCCCGGCGATAACTCTTGTACCGCGAATTCATAAAAAACTGCAGGTTATGCCCGGGCAGCAATTCATGCTGTACGGTACCGAAAGAAAAGTTGGGGTTGTTCCCCCGCATGCTCATCAGTTTATCCTCCTGCGACATATCCTGCGTGGGATAGGAGATACTGATTTCCCATCCACCGGTAAAAAACGGGTTTACTTTTTGCCGCTCCGGCGTCATCATGATCATCCGCCAGGTTTCTTTGGCCAGGTCCGGCAGTGTGATCAGGTCCCTTTCTTCGATAAAGTTAACGGAATAATCAAAAAGGTCCTTGATAGCCTGTGGTTGCTCCCCGGCCGGAACATAGGTATCCTTTACATGTTCGAGGGCCGTTTTCCAGTCGTCCCCGTACCCCATTTCACGGGACGCCTTTATCATTTCCTGTTTGCACCAGTCGAATTGCCTCTCTGCGGTAGCAATGAGTTCTTCAGGGGTATAGGGAATAAACTCAAAAGCCAGCTCTTTCAACAGTGCATCCCTGCCTATGGGTTTTCCTATAATACCACTTCCGTCATCCTTTACGCTGTTATCGGCATAGTGCTCTTTTAAAAAGGTTTCGTAAGCGGACAGCTTTTCATGCAGTTCTTCATAAGGTTTTTCCATCCACCAGGTAAATTCGGGATCGTAACCGAAATAAAAACCGTAAGCTTCTTCCAGGGCCTTATGTAATGAAGAGACCACGGCTGCCGCTTTTTCGGCCTGCACCCAGTCTTCGAAAGGTTTTGCTTTCAGCGCTTCCGTCTTGTTAACGATCTGTCGGGATACGGCCGTAAACCGGGCAGCAAGTTGTTTGGCATCCGGACGTTTACCATGTCTTCGCTCCCTGATAAATATATAGATATCGCCCGCAAAAGCGGTTACATCAGCTACTTTCTTATAAGCCTCATACGCGAGTTCCAAATGATAATCTTCCTTGGCTATACGGTTTTTAAGCATGATATAATCGGCTTTCCCTTCCCGGGACAACTCCTCAAAACGGATAGCTTCCAGTCTTTTGTTCCAGTTTTTATAAAAGGTACCGAACCGCTGGTAATACGTCTCGGATTCCCGGATCGTATAGGTGGCATCTAACGTCCGCTTGTCCGCCTGATAGCTTTCTACGGCATCGATCATCTCATGGGCATGCCCCGTAGTGTACATGGAAATAAAAATGACAAGAGCGCTTATTCGTTTTATCATAGCAAAGGTTTAATGAGGTTTGACAATTTATAATTCACATCCGTGAGTCCTGCAGACTTACTTTAACGTAACATCGAGATAAACCGAATGGCGCCCGTAGGTTTCGTAAAAAGGCTTAAAAACCGTATCATCGATGGTAAATTCCAATTTTGCAGGATCTCCTTTTACGGACTTGCCTATATCCCCCGCATCCAGGGTTACTTTTCGCCAGTCTTTCCGTGGTCCGGATTCCTGAGCCGCCAGTAATACGGGACCGTAGAACAGACTGGCAATGTTTTGCTGGTCCATCACCGGTTCCAGGTGAAACCCGAAAGGCATTTGTAATGTAATGACATCTCCGTCTTTCCAGTTCCGGTTCAGGGTCAGATATGTACCGGGAACAGCTTTATGTTTTTGCTTTTTGCCGTTTATCGTCACCACAAATCCATGGGTTGCCCACTTGGGGACGCGTACATTGATATCGAATTTACCACTGCCCTTCACCGTTAAACGGGTCTGATCCTCTTTCGGGAAGTCGGTAACCTGGGTCAGGGTAACATCGCGTTCTTCCCATTGCAGGACGGAAGGAACATAAAGGTTGACATACAAGGCCCGGTTATCTTTGCTTTTGAAATAAACAGCGTTCTGGAGTTTGGTACTGCTCTCTATGGCGGTACCGTTGCAACAGGTGAAGCCCGTCATGTCCGGGTTACCGAACTGCTTGACGGAACCGGGCCTGAGGGGAACGTGATAGGTGTTGGCAGGACTGTCTTCTGCCACAGAAGCGAGAATATGATTGTACAATCCCCGTTCGTAATAATCCATCAGCTCGGCGCGTGGTTCGAACAGGAACAGGTTCCGGGTTAATTTCAGCATATTATAGGTGGCGCAGGTTTCGTTCTGTCCGCCTGCGGAGAACCCGTTCTCATAGAGTGTGGCGGGTTCGGCGATAAAACATTCGGCATTGACCGGATTACGGGCTCCGGCAACGCCTCCGATACTGTACATGTAGTCATTAACGGTTTTGTACCAGAAATTATCGGCCACGCGATAATATTCGGGCGCATCGGAATCGCGGTACATTTCTATGGCACCGACGACCTGCGGAATATGCTGATTGGCATGCAGTCCGCGGAAGGAATCTACATTTCGGGCCAGTCCGTGCGAATGCCGGGCATCACCGAAAAACATCTTGATGTTGTCGAACAAGCGGGCTGTTTCCAGGTAACGCGACTCGCCCGTGATGCGGTACAGACGTGCCATGGCTTCATTCATCCCGCCGAATTCACCGGCTATGTAGGTATTCCACATACCGATAAGGGTCTCCGTAGGTAACTGACTCAGCCTGGCGTGTACCCAATCGCTCATCCCGGTGACGATATCCAGGGCTTTGGGATTACCACTCACCTCGTAAACATCCATCAACCCGGCCAGAATTTTATGAAGGGTATAGTAAGGCGCCCAGACCTGGTTTTTCTGTCCGCCGTACTTCGCCCCTTTTTCGAGCATGATAAACTGGTCCGGGGGATAGGCGCTGATATAGCCTTCTCCCCAGTTCTGGTAATCGGTACGGATCCCTTCTTCACTGAGATCGGAATCGTAATCCGGCCTTCCGGGGCCCGGAGGCACCGCAACAGGATCGGATACATGTGTGCCTCCCGCTTCTGCAGGTTTCCCGGCCATTTGCGATAATTCGTAAAGGGTATTTACCATATACTCCATTTTGTCCGCAAAATTGTCGTGCAGGCTTTTATCATATCCCGTACCTGCATAAGCCTGTGCAATCGCTGTCAGGTAATGTCCCGTAGCGTGCCCGCGCAACTTGGTTTCCTGGCTGTCCCATACGCCCAGGGGTGTTGCACTATCGGGTTGTTCCTGCCCGAAAGCGTTACGGAACATATACAGGAAAGCATCCGGATCTGTTTTGGCCAGCGTGATGATAAACTTGTCCCGGTTCTCTGTAAACTTGGTTTCATGTCCATGTGCACCCTGAGTTAAGGAAACCTGGTCCAGGGGAAAAACATCGAGTACACGTCGGGGAGTAGCTGTTTCTTTTGCTTCTTTAACGGTTACCGTAGCTTTCGGTTGCAAACCGGTGCCGGGAATACGGCCGGTTACTGTATAGCGGCCGGGTTTCAGCACCTCGCTGTTATCGGTCGGCGCCGGCCATAACACACGCACTTCCGGGCCTTCCATACCTTTGCTGTATGTCCCCTTTAGATAGCGGGGTAAGCGGGGCAGGTAACCTGCTTCCGTCTCTACCTCCACATCGGCGACACTTAAGAGATACCGGTTGTAAAGCCCGGGTTCGTTTTCGGAAAATACCGGGAGGTCATCCTCCGGCTTTTCTGTCCCTGCCGAACTTCCGTGGTCGCCGCGGAGTGCATTATTGTAAATCCGCCCTACTTGTTTTTCATTCAGGGGAATTCGATAGATACGGAAATCGTATAGGTCAGCAGAAAGATAAGGAATTCCCTGTACGAGTGATTTACCGATATAAAGCTGGTTATTTTTACCCGACTCACTATCGAAGACCTTCGCCAGATCAAGTGGTACTTCTTTACGTTCTCCTGCCTGTTTACCATTGATGTATGTTCGTATAGATTTTGAAGGGATATCAAGAACCACGGCCACATGCTCCCAACGACCGGTTTGCAAAGCGGGTGATGCGGGACCACGGGTCTGATTTTCTCCGGATATAACCGCTACTCCGCAACCTTCCCGGTCTGCTGTTCCGGAGGGCGTCATGGCAAAACGATTGCCGGTATCTTTACCGAAATCGAAAAAATGCACTCCTTTTTCATCGGTATGCAGGTAGATCCATCCGGTTATACTTAAGGATTCTATCCCGGTCAGGGCTTCGCCGGGAAGGGAAACAAAAGACTCATTGTCTCCCGGAAGTGACAGCACTTTGCCGAATTGCTCATCTTTACGGAATTTTGCGCCGGGGCCGTGAATTCTGCCATGTAAATTATTACGGGACCAGTCTTTGCTGTCGCCGTTGAATATATATCGTGCGATCATCCCGGTCTCCCCTATCCCGTCGAGGATCTGATCACCGCCTTGTGCCCGGGCCGATATTGCACAGCCTGCAAGAACCGTAAAAAAAAGAACTGTTCTCGCCAATGTCATGTTGAAGACCTTCATACTTTAAATTGTTTTCTGAAATGGTTTATAGTTTTGATTTTCTTTTTGTTGTTGCCGACAGGTTTCTTACTCATATATATCCTGCCATGACGGAGGGGTAACTTTTAAAAGGTTCTTTACAAAAAAGTCCTTTCGCTTGCGGTCTCCGTATGTTCCGCCAGAGGTATGGGACTGTCCGGGCAGTACCACCAGTTCGAAATCTTTCCCGGCTTTGATCAGGGCATCGGCAAACTGCATAGTGGTGGCCGGGTCTACATTATCATCGACCTCTCCGACCATAAGCATGAGCTTTCCGTCCATCGAGGCCGCGTTTTCGGTATTGGAACAGGCGGCATAATGGGGGCCGACAGGGTATCCCATCCACTGCTCGTTCCACCATATTTTATCCATTCGGTTGTCATGACAGCCACAGGAGGCCACCGCCACCTTATAAAAATCGGAATTGAACACTACCGCGGCCCCGGCATTCTGCCCCCCTGCCGAAGTACCGTGAATACCGACCATGTCGCTGTTGATATAGGAATATTTCTTTGCCGCAGCTTTAATCCATAATTTCCGGTCAGGAAAACCGGCATCTTTCAGATTTTTCCAGCAAACGTCATGAAAGGCCTTGGAGCGGTTGGATGTTCCCATACCATCGATCTGTACGACGATGAACCCCAGCTCGGCAAGATTGGTCATGCCGTAATACACGGTGCGAAAACTTTTGGGCACAAAAGAATCGTGAGGGCCCGCGTAGATATACTCGATAACGGGATAATTTTTGCCGGGATCGAAATTCGTTGGTCTGACGATGATCCCCCAGATGTCCGTTTTTCCATCGCGCCCTTTAGCGGTAAATACTTCGGGCGTTTTCCATCCCGTATCCATCAGGGCACTGACGTCCGCTTTTTCCAGGGGGAGCACTTCTTTTTGTGTCGCTGCATCTTTTAGCACGGTTACCGGCGGTGCATCTACCCTGGAATACCGGTCTATGTAATAGGCGTGACCGGGTGAAAAAGTAACCTCGTGGTTCCCGTTTTCCCGGGTAAAACGCACCAAATTCTTCCCGTCGAAATCTACACGGCAATAATGCAGTAAATAGGGGTCCTGATCCTTATCCATTCCGCTTGCGGTAAAATAGACCTGACGGTTCTCTTCATCGACTTCCAGGACCTTACGCACAGGCCAGTTGCCTTTGGTAAGCTGTTTTTTTACTTTTCCCGTCTCTCCGTCATACAGGTAGAGATGGTTGTAGCCATCTCTTTCGGATGTCCATACTATTTCTTTTCCATTTTCGGTATCATAGCGGTATTTTTTGCTGCTATAGTCGATGAAGGTAGGACTGGTTTCTTCTATAATTGCCCGGACTTCTCCCGTGTCGGCATCGGCCGAAAGCACACGGTACACCTGATGGCCCCGCTGGTTATACTCAAAAGTAAAAGCGCTGCTGTCCGACCTCCAGGAAAAACCGGAAAGCCCGTATTGTTCGGCAAAAAGACCGGTGTGGAGCGGGAAGTGTTTCCCGGAAGCTACATGAAACAATTGGGGACTGCGAAAAGGCAACTGGTCACCGGGCTTCAGATAATCGCGTGATTCGAGTTCGGGTTGAAACTGGTTTTCGGGTGCCGATCTCACAAAATAGATCTTGCGGTCTCCCCCGGGCCGTACTTTGTAGGCCATTATTTTTTTACTGTCCGGAGACCAGTGGATATAGGAGGAATAGAAAAAACCGGGAGAACCGTCAAAACTCAATTGGGTTTCTTCTTCCGTATTTCTGTTCTTTATATAAAGGTTACTGTTTTTTATAAAACCCACATAGCTACTGTCCGGGGAGATCACGGGGTCGTTCCCGGTTTCATCGAAACGCCCACCCCAGTACTTACGCCTTCTATCTTCTTCCCGGTCCATCTTTTTCAGTACTTCCAGGCGGTAATCCGGAAGGGAGCAACGGATCTTCAGGCTGTCCGTATGAAATACAAATGACCGATCTTCTATCAGGAGATCACTGATGCCAAGGTTTGCAGCATTCACATCATTTCCTGTGAGATCACTCAGGCGGGATGCGAGTTTACCGTGGTCGAAAGCGGCTTTCCTGGACAAGTCTCCGGTGGAAACCAGGAGGTATTCTGTTCCTTTGGCGGTATTATTTTTGTACCAGCACAGGCTATCCCCCTGCCAGTGAAAAAGTTCCGGGCTGTTGTAGACCTTGTTTTTAAACAGGGTATCTACCGCCAGAGACCTCTTATATTCTTCCGGTGTGCCCTGTCCGAATACCGAGGGGACCACACCTAAAAGTGCTAATAATACACTTAATTTCAGTCGGTTTTTCATCGCAAAATAATTATTTATAAACCTATAAATAATCGTTCGCTTTCTGTACGTGTATATTAGCCAAAACTTATACTTTATTAACAGCTATACGGAATCAAGATATGTATTTGTGATATTTTAATATGATTTTCCGTACTTTTTAACACCTCCGGCCTGCTATGCGGTTCGTATAGATATTATCGGAAACGTTCGGGTTTCAGAGCCGACAGGTCCATGAACGGTTTTTCGTCGGTCACCAATTGTTTGACCAGTTTACCGGTTACGGGCCCCAGACTGAATCCCATCATGGCGTGGCCCGATGCCACAGTGAGGTTATTGTATTTTGCCGTCTTCCCGATAAAAGGCAACCCGTCCGGAGACACGGGGCGCAACCCGGAAACTGCAGCTGCTTTTTCCCCGGCATTGATCTCAATGCCGTTATAGTATTTTTTTACGGCACCGGCAATGGCTTCTACCCGTTCTTTTCGTATATAATCGTTATTACCGGAAAACTCCATACTCCCGGCAAACCGGGTAAAGCCCTGCATGGGGGTTACGGCTACCTTGGCCTCCGTGAGAATGGCGGGCATGGTAATACCGGTTTCCCGTTTTACATTCATACTATACCCTTTACCTCCCTGTACCGGAATATACAGTCCCAGTTTTTTAGCCAGGGGAAATGTCCAGCTTCCGGCAGCGAGCACAAATTCATCGGCTTCGAAAGTTCCTTTGGTGGTATGTACGGCTGTTATTTTATTTCCGGACACCCGGATATCGAGAACTTCCTGGTCCAACTGAAACGCCACCCCTTTGTTAAGGAGCCACTGTTTCAGGTTTTGCATGAATTCGTTGGGGGTGATGTGCCGGTCGCATTCGTAGAGTACCGCTCCTCGTACATGCCCGGAAAATACGGGTTGGCGGTCGAGGAGTTCATCCTTGCTCAGACATTTTGCTTCCAGGCCTTCTTGTATTGCCCTTTCGGCAAGATGCAGTTCTTCTTCTTCCGCCTCTTCACTGCTATACACCATGAGTACCCCTTCACGGCCATAATGAAATTCGAAATCGAGCGTATCCAGCATGGACTCATAGAGGTCCCGGCTTTTCAGGTTCAGTTCCTTGATTACGGGAATAGCGGCTTCTACGCGTTGTGCCGTAGCGGATTTTTTGAACAGCAGTCCCCATTTTATGAAATCGGGATCAAGACGTGGTTTTATATACAACGGGCTTTTACTGTTGAACATCCACTTCAGGCCTTTGGTGACCATCCCGGGTGCGGCCAGGGAGATGATATGGCTCGGGGTAAGATACCCTGCGTTTATAAAAGAGGCTCCCCCCGAAATATTGCTCCGGTCTACAACAGTAACCTGGTGGCCTTCCTTAACCAGGTAGTATGCCGAGCAGAGCCCGGCTATTCCACCACCTATGATAATTGTCTTTCTCAATGCGCTGTGCTTTACTTATAAAACCTGGAACCCATGGGCATACGGGTCGTCTTCCTCGTCAATAATAATCGTGTTGTACCCTGTTACTTTGGCCCAGCCTTCTATACTGGGCACTATGGCTTTGTGACCGGCGAGTTCGCATTCTTCTTCGATACGCCCCACGAATTTACTGCCTATGATACTTTCATGAACAAACTCGTCTCCTTTTTTGAGTTTTCCCTGGGCATACCACTGGGCCATCCGTGCCGAAGTACCGGTACCACAGGGAGAACGGTCTATGGCTTTGTCTCCGTAAAACACGGCATTTCTGGCCGTACTTTGCCCATCCAGCGTAGCTCCGGTCCACAGAATATGGCTCAAACCATTAATAGTCGGGTCTTCAGGGTGTACAAAGGTATGTTTCTCATTGATACGGCTTCGCATTTCCCTGCTCCAGGCAATCAACTGACCGGCCTGGTAATGCTCCAGCCCTGCAAAATTGTCCTGAACCTCTACGATAGCGTAGTAATTTCCACCATAGGACACATCGACTGTTAATAACCCGAGATCCGGACATTCCACAGTGATATTCTCCTCCGCCAGGTACGACTTTATGTTGGTCAGTCTTACCGAAGTTACTTTATTTCCTTTCCGGGTATAGGTAACTTTGACCAGTCCGGCCGGGGTTTCCAGGCGCAGACTACCGGGAGTTTTGGGAATAACGAGTCCTTCTTCGATCATTACCGTAACGGTACCGATGGTCCCGTGCCCGCACATGGGCAGGCAGCCGCTGGTCTCTATAAAGAGAATCCCCACATCGTTTTGCGGATCGGAAGGCGGGAACAATATGCTCCCGCTCATCATATCATGTCCCCGCGGCTCGAACATGAGCCCTTTGCGGATCCAGTCATATTCTTTTAAAAAATGCTGACGTTTTGCACTCATGGTAGCTCCCTGCAAAAAGGGGCCTCCGCCTGCCACTACCCGAACCGGGTTCCCGCAGGTATGTGCATCTACACAAAAAAAGGTTTTTCTCGCCATTGGCTACACAGCGTTTTGAGTCACTTCTCCGTTTATGGTTCTTACGATTTGTAATGGATTACTGTTTTTCAAAGCATCGGGCAATAAGGCATCCGGCCAGTCCTGGTAAGATACGGGACGTACCCAGCGCTTAACGGCAGTCAGGCCTACCGAGGTAAACTTGCTGTCGGATGTAGCGGGAAAAGGCCCGCCATGGGTCATGGCTGCACTTACTTCCACACCCGTAGGGACGCCGTTAAAAATCAATCGTCCCACACGGCTTTTCAGGGCTTCTATAGTTTCTGCAAAATGCCGTAATTCGCCTTCATCTTCACTGAGGATCGTACCTGTAAGCTGCCCTTCGAGGTGTTCCAGTACTTCGGTGAGTTCTGCTTCATCCTTACACCGGACAATTACGGAAAACGGTCCGAATACTTCTTTATGATAGGCTTTATTCTTTAAAAACACTGCTCCGTCTACCGCGATAACCTGCTGTAAGGCATAGTTCTCTTTTACCTTCGTATGGGGTGCGGCTACTTCGCTGTATCCCGACTGAGACAACACTTCCTGTTTCGTCTTTTCGTATTGTTCTTTGATACCGGGATGCAGCATACAGGTGGGGGCTATATCGGAAATTGCTTCTCCCAGCGCTCTGGTAAATGTATCGAAAGCCTCACTTTTAACGCCCAGTATCAGCCCGGGGTTGGTACAGAACTGACCGGTTCCGGCAGTAATAGACCCCGCGTATTGCGTTGCCCAGAATGAGGATTTTTCTTTTAAGGCAGATGGTAATACTACGACGGGATTGATACTTCCCATTTCGGCATATACCGGTATGGGCTCTTCCCGTTCGGCTGCCAGTTTGCACAATGCAGTCCCTCCTTTGATGCTTCCTGTAAAGCCTACAGCTTTTACCAGCGGGTGCTGCACCAGCATCCGGCCGACCCCGATACCTTTACTGTTGAGGTTGGAGAATACACCATCCGGCATGCCTGTTTCTTTGGCAGCTTTGATGATCGCGGAAGAAACCAGCTCTCCTGTCCCGGCATGCAGGGGGTGCGATTTTACGATCACCGGACACCCGGCGGCGAGGGCACTCGCGGTATCTCCGCCCGCCGTAGAAAATGCAAAAGGAAAATTGCTTGCTCCGAATACGACCACGGGGCCGACAGGGACCTGCATACGTCGGATATCAGGTTTCCCCTCGGTAACATGGAGTATAGCCTCTACCCAGGATCCTTCCCTGAGCATCGTGGCAAAAGCCCGGAGTTGACCGGTAGTCCTTGCAAATTCGCCGTTGGCACGTCCTCCGGGAAGACCGGATTCTTTCATATAGATATCGGTAAGGCTGTCTTTTATGGCCTCCAATTGGGTTGCTATAGCATCCAGAAAAGTTGCCTTGTCCTTATCGCTTGTATTCTTGTATGTTCTGAAAGCTTTTACGGCGAGGTTAACCGCCTTGTTCACTTCTTCGTCCGTAGCTTCGTAAAACACGGTTTTGTTCTCCGTATTCGTTTCCGGGTTTACGGTTTTGTAGGTTACCTGTCCTTTGGCGGAAAGCTCTGCTCCTATATAGTTTTTTCCTGTAATCATAGCTTTCTTGTTTTAGGGTTATTATAAATTCAAATAATCCGGTAATTCCGGGCGGGTTTTCATGGCTTCGTCTATAATGGCCAGTACCCTTTTACGCTCTTCTCCCTGTAAAGGCAGACGGGGTGCTCTTACATTCTCGGTACCGATACCGGTAGCTACTTCAGCCAGCTTGATATTCTGCACGAGTTGCGGAGATATATCCAGTTCCAGCAACGGCATAAACCACCGGTAGATGGCTATGGCTTCTTCCATACGCCCTGCTTTTACCAGCTTATAAATAGCTACGGTTTCGGCAGGATAGGCATCCACGAGCCCGGCTACCCATCCGTCTGCACCGGCAGACAGGCTTTCGAGGGCCAGGGTATCCACTCCACCGAGGATCTTTAAGCGGTCCCCGAAACGGTTTTTAAATCGGGTAACATTGGTAATATCTCTTGTCGACTCTTTTACAGCCTGGATATTATCGAGCTCCAGGAGTTCCTCAAACATATCAAGCGTTACTTCTATCTTATAATCTACAGGGTTATTATAGATCATGATCGGAAGTGCTGTACTCTTGGCTATTTCTTTAAAATAAACCACGGTTTCATAATCCGTAGCCTTATAACGCATCGGAGGTAGGATCATCAACCCGTTGGCTCCCAGTTTTTCTGCTTTTTGTGCTACTTCGATAGCTTCCCTGGTTGTCTGTTCTGCAATATTGATTACCACAGGAACTCTTCCGCCGACCATGTCAAGCGTTTCCCTGACCAGTGTTTCTTTTTCTTCACTGGTCAGCGTACTGGCCTCGCCAAGCGTTCCGCCAAGTATAATACCGCTGACGCCGGCTGCTAATTGTGCTTCAACATTTTTTTTGAAAGTGACCAAATCTAACTGGTCGTCATCAGTAAACTTTGTCGTTACTGCAGGCATTACGCCTTCCCATTTTAGTGTCATCTTGAATTATTTTTTAACAAAAGTAACAGTTATGAAAAAGCTGATATACGCAATTATTAGCATATACTTACACTATATTACCACATATATTGACACTAAAGGTATTTTTTAGTAATATTTACAAAAAATTAATGTTTTGAAAGTCCTCCCCTTTAAAATCCCCAAGCCCGAACAGGAAGCATTGGTCTACCAGGAAGACCATGAAACTGCATTTTACGACCAGCTCCATCAGCACGAAGAGATACAGATAAGTCTTATTGTCGAAGGAGCAGGCTCATTGATTGTAGGTGATACGATCAACCATTACAGCAAGAATGACATCCTGGTCATAGGCGGTAATATTCCCCATGTATTCCGCAGTGACATGCAGGCTGCTCCCCACTCTGTCATGTACACGCTGTTTTTCACCAAAACTTCTTTCGGAAAAGATTTCTTTTTAATTCCGGATCTTACGGATACCAACGTATTTTTTAAAGAAGCGGAATACGGCATCAAAGTGCTTTCGGGCAAAAAAAAGATCATAAAGCGCTTCAACAAATTGAAAGGAGAAAGCAAAACGGAACGTATAGGGTCGTTACTGAAAATCATGCACCATATTATAAATGCGGAGAAAGCACCTTTGTCCTCTTTTGTATACCGAAAAAAGTACACCGATGACGAAGGGAAACGCATGAGTGCTGTTTTTGAACACGCCATGGAACATTTCAATGAAGTGATCTCCCTGGATACCGTGGCAGAGAAAGCCAATATGAGTAAAAATGCATTTTGTCGTTATTTCAAAAAGCGTACGAACAAAACATTTTTTCAGTTCCTGATCGAAATACGTATCGAAAATGCCTGTAAACTGCTCTACCGGAACCCCGAACTATCCATATCGGCTGTTTCGGAAATGTGCGGATTCCAGAACATCACCAATTTCAACCGCAAATTCAAAGAACTCAAAGAAGTCACGCCTTCACAATACCGATCGCAGTATTAGTGCAAAAGCGAATGGACCCAGTTGTCCATTCGCTTTTTCTGACATTTCACACAACAAGGAATCAAATATATCCGCTCGGGATATATTTTCTACTTTATATAGCCCGGATTCTGGTCTAAATTAGTGTTGGTATTCAGTTCTTCCAGTCCTATCGGGAAGATGATGGTATGATCTCCCTGGGGCTTATGGTTATACCAGTTTTTGGTCTGAAACACTCCGAAACGGATAAGGTCTGTTCTTCTCCTGGCCTCACAGGCAAATTCCCAGCCGAGTTCATCGAGGAAGCGGCCGTATGCAACGGGCGACTGATCTCCGGCTTCATCTATATTACCCTCCGTATCCAGCGTACCGTAGGCCATAGTGGTATCTCCTTCCAGCTCCGCACCGGTGACCACGGCATCATCCGGGTCATCAAAAGAGCGGCTTCTGACGTCCGTAACGATCTGTGCGGCTTCGGCACTACGCCCTGTACGCAGCAGGCATTCGGCTTTCATCATCAGGACATCGGTATACCTGTAGAACGGAAAATCATTGCTCAGGGATCCTGTTGCTCCTTCTTCTATTTCATATTTTCCACAGCGAAAACCCTGGGTAGCATCACAGAATTCAATACTGGGCATTTCTTTGGTGAGGGTCATTACCACACTTCCGTTATTTTTATTGAGCTGATCTCCCATAAGCCAGGTATCCTGCAGGCGGTTATCGCCCTCTTCATAACTGTCTATAAACTGCGGGTTACAGCTGGAACCTCCCCAGGGCTGCGTTTCCATACCAAAAACATGCCTGTGATCCGGCAACAACATTTTCATGTGAGCGGTCCATTGTTTGGCATAAATAGCATCATAAGGAATAGCAAAGACCATCTCCGGATTTTTGTCATTGTTCGTCGCAAAAATATCACTATAGTCCGGAGAGAGACTGAATTTTCCATCATCGATAATGGCATTACAGGCATTTATACATTTTTCCCATTGGGCGGTTCCGGTATACACCTCGGCATTGAGATATATCCTGGCCAGGGTATGATATGCGGCGTACTTGGTCATACGTCCGTAAGAAACATCACCCACGACATCGGTAAGGAACGGAATAACTTCCAGCAACTCTGCTTCTACAAAGTCGAATACCTGCTGTCTGGTATGCTGCACCGGAAGTTCGTCTCCGTAATCGGTGATAATAGGCACATTGCCGTGTGTATCGAGGAGTATGGCATAGTAAAATGCCCTCAGGCCCCGCATCTCATTGATAATGTCTGTTGCCTGTTGTTCATCTACGGGGATCAGCCCGGATTCTACCTGAAGAATAACCCGGTTGATACTGTTTATCCCCCGGTAACAAGACCGCCAGGTATTGGTAGGCTGCCACTGCAGGTTATCCCATTTGTGCCAGTGCATCCGCTTGTAAACCCCGCCGTCGTCCCAGCCATTGGGCCGGGTGGGTGTTACGATAATATCTGCCGACTCTTCCTGAAGGTCAAAATATCCCTGCCAGTCCATAACGAAGCGCATCGGGGTATAGGTGGAGGCCATAAGGGCTATGATATCCGATTCTCCGGGAACAAAACTATCTTCGGTAACTTCAGAGAACACCTCTTCATCCAGCCCGGTACATCCCAGGGTTAACCCCGACAGGATGGCTAACATCCATACTTTCGCTTTCTTTATCTTCATATATTTTACAAAAAATTCCATAACTGTCCGTATTTTAAAAAGTGAGGTTGATTCCTAATGAAAAAGTCCGGTTGGAGGGATATTTATCTCTTTCGTCATTCCCGGGATCAAGTCCGTCCGTATCGACTTCAGGATCGATACCCTTGTAGCCGGTTATAGTGGCCAGGTTTAATCCGGTAGCATAGATCCGGAAGTTTTCCACAAACTTAAAAGCAGACTTCGGCAAGGTGTACCCTATGGTCACATTATCCAGTTTTACAAAATCTCCATCCTCTACATAATAACTTACCAGTCGCTGGACATCGCCTAATACGGCTTTTCCGTAGATTTTGTCGTAAGCCGAGTTGAGCGTATTATAATTGACCGTAGGGTTTTCGTAATACATGCGGGGGAAATTGAGTATCTGGTACCCCAAAGCACCACGGATATTGACATTAAAATCCCAGTTTTTATACTTCACGGTGTTATTCCAGCTAAAATAGGACTTGGGCAGTCCGTTCCCCAAAACCTGCCGGTCTTCGGTAGTGGCTTCGGTAGATGGTACAATATTTCCGTCCCGGTTTTCGATCAGCCATATCCCGTCTTCGGTGATATCCACACTTTTCCAGCCGAAAAAATTACCGATCGGCTGTCCTTCCTGTACCCTGTGTGTACTCACCTGTATGGGCTCACTGGCATAACCGGTATCGAAAAAGTCGTTAGTGAGCTGAAATTCACTGTTCGATAAGGACACGATCTCATTACTGTTGGCAGAATACGTAAAATTGGCTGTCCATTGGAAATTGTCGGTCTTAAACGGTATGGCCGTCAGCAGTATTTCGAGACCGGAGTTTTTTATCTCCGCAACATTGGCAACCATCTCGTTATAAAAATAAGGAGGTGTAGGCACACTGTAATTATGTAAGGAATTTTTGGTTCTCCTGCTGTAATAGTCTACGGTACCGCTTATGCGTCCGTCGAGGAAACCATAATCCAGCCCGAAATTGATTTCTTCCTTTTTCTCCCATTTCAAATTCGGATTGGCGTTTCTGTTGGGCACCAATTGCCGTATCCACTCTCCGTTATAAAGGAAGTAATCGCTATAGGTAAGCCCGCTCAACGATTGATAATTGCTACCGGCATTAATTCCCGTAACACCGAAACCGGCCCGGAGTTTCAGATTATCGAGCCAGGTAAAACTATCCATAAAAGATTCTTCGTGCATACGCCAACCTGCGGAGACTCCTGGAAAATATCCCCATTTGTTATTAGCCCCGAAGCGGGAAGACCCTTCTCTTCGCAAACTGGCCATGAGCAGATAACGATCGTTAAAATTGTATGTAACCCTGGAGAAGAATGCAATGAGTTTACTGGAGTTCTTATAACTTCCCATTCCGGCCCGGCCTTCTTCCAGCCATTTCCCGGTACCGATATTATTATAGGTAAAACCATCTGTGGGGAAATTGCTGTTGTTGACCCAGAATCCCTCATCCATATTATCTTCATAGTTATATCCTATCAGTGCACTGACCCGGTGTTTTCCGAAAGATTGGTTATAATCGAGGGTAAGCTGACCGTAATTATTTATAAAATTATCGGCTCCCCTGGAGGCAAAACCTCCCTGTGAGTATTTTACGGTCGAAACATGGTTCTTGGTTTGGTAAAACCCTCTTATTTTCGAGTTCCCTCTTCGGGCATATAGGGCCTTGGCCGAAAAATTATCATTGATCTTATAACTGGTACTGAAATCGAAACGTACATTTCTTTCCCTGTTTTCCCCGAGAGTTTCCATAATATAAGCTACCGGGTTATCATAAAAATACTCGTCCCTTTCCATCCAGGTACCATCTTCGTTCTTTACGGGCTCGGTAGGATTTCGGATCAACGCCTGCCGGTAGATATACGGATTGAAACTGGTACCGTCTCCCAGTGCATTAAAAACCTGCTCACTGACAATAAAGCCTATTGTAGACTTTAACCTGTTGTCGAACATGGAATGTGCCACATTGACTCTTCCGGTATATCTCTTGTTATCCGATTTCAGAAATATCCCTTCCATATCCCTGTAATTCAATGATGCGGTGAGGCTTGTACTTTCGTTACCTCCTCTGAACGTAAGGTTGTGTACCTGGCTAAAAGCATTCCTGGTTATTTCGTCCAGCCAATCGGTATCGGCCCCGTAATCGCGGATATTTGCTCCTATAAAAGTATAGCCTTCATCCCATCTTTTCCGAAGGTCCGAGGCATTCATAAAATCCAGCTTCCTCGCAATAGTCGACAGCGAAGCGTAACCATTGTACTCTATGGTTGGCTTCATATTATAACTGCCCGATTTGGTCGTTATAATAATCACCCCGTTAGTACCACGTGTTCCGTAGATCGCTGTTGCGGAACCATCCTTGAGCACATCGATAGACTCAATATCTTCGGGAGCTACCGTATTGAGGCTTCCGGGAACTCCATCTACCAACACCAGGGGATCGGATCCGCCGGATAAAGATGAGATTCCTCTTAGTTTTATCTGTGACCCGGAGGTAGGATCTCCCGAAGGGGTAGAAATTGTAAGTCCGGCAACCTTTCCCTGGATAAGCTGCGCGGCATCTTTAACGTTTCCCTGGATAAAATCTTCCGATTTTACGGAGGCCACGGCACTGGTTACATCCGCCTTTTTCTGAGAACCGTATCCTATAAGCACCACTTCATCGAGCTTTTGAAGGTCTTCTTTCAAAACAATCGTTATGGTCGTTTGTTCGCCCACTTCCTTTTCCAGGGTTTTAAACCCCATATATGAAAACACCAATACGGAAGTTCCCGGTTTTACGGTGATATTAAACTTTCCGTCAAAATCTGTCACCGCTCCGTTGGAGGTGTTTTTTTCCTGTACCGACACCCCTCCTATCGGGATGCCCTGGTCGTCTGTGACTGTCCCGTTGATAAGCTGTTGCCCGAAGGCCGTAAAGGAGCAGCACAATAGGACTATAAAGCACCAGGTCCTGACCCTGAAACTATCCCTGTTGTACGACTTCACGGATAAGTTAGTTTGTTCCATAATTAAAATTTTACCGGTTAGATCTTTGTTTTTAGTTAGCTATCTGAGGTTTTACCCCCAGGAGGCTTTTAACTCAAGTCTTAATGTGTTTATAAAACACTTGTAAAAGTATAATTACTTGGAACCGGGATATGCCTAAATATTAGCTGATCCTGACACTATTTTACCTATTATCCATAAAAAGACGCGAAAAGCAGAAATAAAATCAGTAAAAAAGCAAAATAGAAGAGATAAAAACCAAAAAAAAGGCTAAATCATACAAAAAACACAACGAAGCAAGCTTTATGATTATTTAACGGGAGTAGCGTATTGGCTTTATTGGGTTATTTAAAGAAGAGCCTGTTCACCGCTTTAGAAGAAGACCAAACAGTTACATGATTAATTCAGGCATTACAGCTTTCTAAAAAAGAAGAATAAATATCTGAAATACATAAAATTACACTCCGGGTAATATAAAGAAAACCGGGTAAGATATACGTTGTTTTTATCCGTTGCCTGCTACAGAAGCTAATGGATTTAAGTCATACACCCCAAAAACAAAAGCCTCCCGTTATCCGAGAGGCTCATATCTGATTATGAAAAATATTTATCACTACTCACCAGGGTAGTCATGCAGTTGTAAATGTAATGATTTCTTTTTTTATTTTGAAAACTTTAACAAATTGTCTTTATACCGCCTGTAACCCGGGTCTTTCCTAACTCTTATTGTAATTTAAACGTAATCGGAACGCTGAAAGGAACCCGGACCCGCTGGTTCCCCTGTTTGGCAGGGGTCATTCTGGGTAGCCTGTCTATAATACGTCCGGCCTCTGCCTCCAGGCTTTTATCCGGTCCCCGCATTTTGACGCCTGTGATATTTCCTTCTTTGTCTATGACAAAACTCACATAAACCTTTCCCTGTACTCCTCTATCCTTTGCAGTTTCGGGATACCGGAAATTATCCCGGATATGTTGTTTCATACGTTCTTCGAAGCATTTGAGTTTGTCTTCGGCATTTTCACAACCCGGAAATACAGGAACCTCTTCTACAATATTAATGGGAATGATCTCATCGGGTACAGGATCTTCGGTTACCGGAATATCATCGAAATCAACCGGATCGTCCGGCATAAGATCAGAAGGCTCCAGTTCGGACTCCTTAACCGGGCTGTCGTTTTCAACAGGCTCAAAATCTTCAGGGATAGTCAACACGGGCGGTGGCGGCGGGGGAGGTGGAGTATTCCATGTAATCAGTGGGATTACCGGCTCATCGAGCGGTGTTTCCGCTTTAAAATCCACCTTTTCCGGCTTTTTGTTCTCATATTCTTTCCATTCTATTCCTTTCCAGGAAAGGAATAATACGGTAGCCATCCCTATGGCAAAAAACAGTCCGCTTTTCCGGGCCATATCGACTTTCGGATTCTTTTTTGGTATCATACTATAAAATTTAAGGTTAATTAAATACTACTGTTAGAGACGTCGATTACAGTATAAAAGCAACTTCTCAACAACTGTACCAGAGTAACTTTTGTAGCATGAAGTAAAAAACGGAACGTGTATATTTATCTTCGGGTATTTTAAAAAAACCTCCGGTATACACAGCTCCATAGCTGCGTATGTTCTCATCGGGATATAAAAAAACCCGTTCGATGTGAACGGGTTTTAAAACGAAAAATATATCTTATTGCAGTCGGAATGTAATCGGTATACTAAATGGAACCCTTACCGGTCTTCCCCGCTGCTTACCAGGAGTCATCTTAGGTAACTTATCGATAATCCTCTGTGCTTCTTTCTCCAGGTTTTTGTCCGGTCCACGCATTCTTATATTTGTGATACTACCGTCCTTATCTATGGTAAACATTACTGCTACCCTACCCTGAACTCCCATTTCCTGGGCGATTTCCGGATAGCGGAAATGCTTACGGATGTGTTTCTGCATCATTTCCTGGAAACATGCTCTTTTATCTTTAGCATCTTCACAGCCGGGAAATACCGGTACATCTTCAATAACCGCAAAAGGAACATCCACATCTACGGGCTCTTCCACTTCAACGATTTCTTCTACTTCAACAACCTCATCCTGGCTGGTTTCCGTAGATTCTATAACGGTTTCTTCGATTTCTTCATCATCCTCTACAACCTCGATCACTTCGGGTGCTGCCGGTGGTGGCGGTGGCGGTGGCGGAGTCTTCAGCATTTCAGTAATCGGAATTTCTTCTTCCAACTCTTCATCCACATCCATCTTATACGTGAATGCCTCGTCCTTGTCGTACTGTTTCCACTCCAATCCCTGCCAGGTCAAAAACAACACCACAGCCATCCCTATCGCGAAATAGAGGCCGCTGTTCCTGGTGAGATCGGCTTTTGGATTCTTTTTAGGTTCCATTGATTCAAATTTTATCGTTTGGTTTACTTTTTATTCGTCCATCACACAAACTACGCACCGTTTCCGGGTGTTTCGCATGCCGCGCTCGCATCTCCAAATCTTTTATCGGTCGCTAATTTAATTATTTATTTGAAATGAAAGCAACTAATTTGCCCTTTTTATGGTTTTATTTATGGCATTCCACAGAATGACTGTAAAAATCCCACAAATTATTCCGGCCGTATTTGCAAGGGCATCAAAGACGTCACCGGATCGACCTTTTCCCATACTGTACTGAAGCACCTCAACAACCGTACCATAAGTAAATGCCATAGCAAAAGCTATGAACAAAGCCTTCTTTTTAACAGTTTTAAACGGTTGCGGGCCACAAAGGGCATAATACCACAATATAAAAAATATGTAGTAGAATATGAAATGAACGATTTTATCCAGATGCGGATAAGATATAGAGGGCAAATCCGAAGGCGGGGCCAGACTCAGAATGGTTATGGCCAGCACCCATCCGATTGCCAATATCAAAAATATTTTACTGCTATGCTCCGATAAGCTCTTTGTATGCTTCACTACTCAACAGATCATCTGCTTCCGAAGGATCACTGATTTTCAGTTTGATCATCCAACCGTCATTGTACGGATCGGAATTGACTTTTTCCGGTTCTTCCTCCAGAGCTGTGTTAAACTCAATAATTTCTCCGGAAAGCGGTAAAAACAGGTCCGATACCGTTTTTACGGCTTCAACCGTACCGAAGACCTCTTCTTTGTCCAGGGTCTCATCGACAGTTTCTACCTCCACATATACGATATCTCCCAATTCGCTCTGGGCAAAATCCGTAATACCTATGGTGGCAATATCGCCTTCTATTTTAACCCATTCGTGGTCTTTGGTGTACTTTAAGTCAGATGGTATGTTCATTTTATAATGTGTTATGTAATTATTTTGCGACAAATGTAACTTTTAAAGTATTTGCATCCAAAAGTTGTTACCGTTAAAATAACAGTGTTCATACCTTTATTTTGCTACGAGCACAAATATTACATCATACCACCGGCATCCACCTGCAAAACCCCGAAGAGACGAGGACTTACCGCACCTTCCGTTTAATTTCCAAAATTATAACGCAGGGTTATGCCCGATCGTATAGTGGTTTGCGGATATGCTGTAGAAACTGCATATTTGGAAAAGGTATGATCGTAAAAAAAGAGGGTCGTGAAATTCTTGGTCAGTGCATAATCGGCAGTAAACCGCACACTCCATATCGTTTGCCCCGAAGTCACCTGATTGTTATCGAGATCGAGGTTACGAATAATAGTGATATTATCCCTGAGCGATAAATCGGCTTTGAGGTTTATATCACCTTTCAGGGTCTGCCTGGTTCCCCCTATCCCGGTGGTAAAAGGTACTTCCTTAAAACGGTATCCAAGCCCGAGGAGATACTCTTTCCCGGTAGTTTCGGTAAGCAGATTATTGTCGAAACTGAGCGATAATGCCCGGTCTCTTTTAATTTCGGCCTGAATATTGATCGAATTCTTCATTTCGAAGTCCACTCTCACCAGAGGGTTGAATTGCTCGACGAGGGTTACGTTTGTATAGAGCAATTCATTCATGAAGTTACCGGACTGATCGACTTTATCCGGGTTCTGCTTACTGTATTCGAGATTGGTACGAAAGGAGTTGACACTATAGCTGGCCCGGTAACCATGTCCCAGTGAAAATCTCCGGAAACGGTTCTTAAACCAATCCAGCCGCATTAAGCCCGTATATTTTACCGTCCAGTTGGGGATCGGGACATCACGGAAGGCCCCGAAGCTCATTTTATCTACACTTTTGCCCTGATATGCAGCCAGGAAGGAAGGTAAAAGTACTGCCTGGTTATTTTTCCCGTATCCCTTCGGATATCCTTCCTCGTCCAGGTTGTCCGGATCGGTAATATCAATACCCCGTTGAACGGCAAGACGGTTGGCCACGACTTTACGGTTCTGACGAAATTCTTCGAAAGCTTCGGAATTTACTTCATCGCTTTTACTGAAAGCTGTTTTTATAAGTACGGTAGATATGGAGAAGTCACCATACTGATTACCGAGTAAACTCTCATACTCAAATTGCCGGTTACCCACTTCATTCACCGCAAAGTTTTCCGTATAGCTATCGGCATACTGCCTGTTTGCCACGAGATCTACAGTGAGGTCGGGGGTCGGCTCCAGATTTGCGGTAATATTCAGCTGACTGCTGTTCCGCTCCATATACTGCTGGTTGAGATCAGGGAAACGGGTCAGCCAGCCTTTCTTCGCAGCTTCATAACGGATGTCCGACTGTCCACCGAATACAAACCCCCAGGAAGGCCGCAGTGTTCCGATAAAACCTACAGACTCGGTATATCCCGGAAGCACCTTACCCCGGTTGTCGGTATAGCTTACATCGATACGCTTTATCATAGTCAGAAGATCGATACCCGCGTTGGCCAGGCCCGAGCTTTTATCTTCTTCCGGCTCCAGGGTATTTTCCCCATCGTCTCCCAATGGCGCTCTCCGGCGGACCGGTCGCTGACGCTGACGTGACTCTTTTTTAAGGCCGAGGTACGAATAAAAACGGTCCATCCCCATAGAAGCATTCAGCACATGGGTAGAAGCGTTCTGAATGGTATTGACATTTTCCCCGGCAATCTCATTGATCACATCATTACCCCGCTGCCAGTCGAAATCGCCGGTATAGGTATAATTGGCTTCTATGAAATTCAGGAAGGGGATCTTACTGAAAGGCAGCTCGTAATTGATCTGCAATTGCTGGGTATGTCTGTTAGGGTCGCCGGTGTTCCAGAAGCCATCCCAGATACCGTAATCTTCACGGACGATCCTGTTATCATCCTCGTCACGGTCGTAATAATTCCGTACAATATTATGGTTGGAGGCGGTAAAGTTCAGCCGGAGTGACTTGGTTATATTGTGATTGATGGTATATTGCCAGTCAAATAAAAAATTGCGTTGCTGTAAGGTCGGAAGGGCCAGCTGGTCTTCGGCATCTACTCCATCTATACTTACCGAACGGAACCTTTGCTCGTTGAAACTCCTCGTAATATTGGAGTTGACCGATATATTGGTGGGCAGGGGATTAATATTAAAATCTTTCAGCCATTGCCAATACCTGTTACGCAGTATGGAGTCGTTCTTTTTGAAAGGTTCTACCTGGACCGGCTTAAAGTTATAGTTATATATAAACCCGGTTCGGATATTCTGATCGCGCATATCCTCGATCTCGTAATCGCGATGATTGACCTCATTGTAAGAATAATTAAACGTAAAGTTCTCTATATCATAGACCCGTTGTTTCTGCTCTTCTCCCCGGTTCTTCCGCACCCCGATCAGGTTTATACTTCTTCGTTTGGTGTAATCTTCGGCACGTCTGCGGATATCTTCTTTTTCGGACTGGGTCACTGCGGCATTGATACGATCCTGCAGTTTCAGATCTTCGTAAACCGGATCGAATTCGGGTGTAATGAGTTCTTCGGACACGCTATAATTCAGGGGCACCTGTATTCCCCAGTTTTTCGGCAATAGCTGTCCGAGGTTCACGTTGGTATTGAGCCCGTACTGCATCACATCTTCCCGGCTTCGCTCATTGGGTCGCTGGTCTATGGCTCCGAAGCCGGATGTACTCATGCTTCCGGTGGCCGATACGTTGGCAAAATCGGCAACATTGGCATCGATCTGTGCTATCGCCGCCCATCCACCTTGATTATCGAGTTCGGCCAGGCGTAATTCGTTAAACCATACTTCCCCGCACATCCTGTTGCCGGTAACGTTTTTTACCCCGACCATAATGGCCCTGATACTTCCGAGGGAAGGATTACCCTTGAGTCCTACCCGCAATTCACCGGGCTCCCGGGGATCGAATTCTTCCACACGGTTTCCTTCGGCATCGTAAAATATCATTTCGGAAAGGGTAGAGTTGGCAATTCCGTCCGATTTTATCTTGGAAAAGAGACTAAGGGCTACATCCATATTGTTCAGTTCCGGCCATACTTCTTCGGAAGTAGACGCCCCCGGACGGGTAACCTGCAACGGAATTTCTACCTGATAGAAGTTTTCGGAAAAATCGGTCCCCATACGGAGGAAAGCTACGAGTTCCCCGTCTCTTAACGAATTGTTTTTGTAAGCTTCGGCATGGAGAAACATCTTCAGTCGTTTGTACTGCCTCATATCCATCTCCACGTTTTTATACACTCCTCTCGAATCTCCGCCTTCGAGTCCGCAAACGGCAAAGGAAAGCGATTGTTCATTTTGTCTCACCACCATATTGTTGTTGGTAAGCTGTTCCCGGATCACACCGGGAGGCAGGCGGTACGGAATGGGAGTACGTTGTTCGTTTTCTTCTATGTTTACGGTATTTACTTCGACCGTGGTTCCGTCGTCATCCGGATTGGTATCTACATCGGGTTGCAGTGTTCGGGTATAGGTACGCCAGTCTCCGCGAACGAGATCGAGCGTACCGAAACGCAAGACGACATCTTCACTGAAACCGGTAAGATACATCCTCATAAAGCTCATGGAACGAAAATCGGATATACCTCCTATGGCATCGTCAAATTCCTTTACGGGAATCTTAAACTGTATCCACCGTCCTCTTACCGTCCTGTTGTTCGGCATTTTGCGTTCTACTTCCTTGATATCGGACACATACCTGTCGGTTCGCTGTATGTTGGGTTTTATCGGGATACGATACTCATAATAACTGTTTATGGTGTTCATGGTACCGTCACCGTTAACATCTTCTACGTTAGGTTCGGTCGTGGAACCCCGGTTGTTGTTCCCGACATTAACCGGCGAGTTTCCCTGGGGGTTGTTATAATTGAGATATCTTTCGAGGATACTCCCGTTGGCACTGATGTAAAATTCGTAATTATCCAGAGCGGGATCGGGCCCGGGGTTATTGGTAAATACAGCGGCCTCTGCGGCATCATCGAGCCCGTCGAACCCTACGTCCTGAAGGGCTCTGTTCTGGGTGTCCGCATCAAAAGCGTACACGAGAGATTGTGCGGAAGGCACTCTACCCCAGGAAGTCTCGGCTACCAGCTCGTTGCTCCCCACGCCGGGCAGTCCGTTTTCATATTGTTTCTTTCCGTCTTTGAGAATATCTTCGGAAATATTACCAAGGTTGAACACCAGCTCTCCTCCCAGACCACCTGCCGTGCCTTCCACGTAAGGGTCCATAACCCAGAACTGTATGTATTCGACATTTCCCTGCTCGAAGTTGGTACTGGTCAGCCCCCGCATGATCCCTCCCCACCGCTCTTCTGAGGGCAAGCCTTCGAACTCGTTTTCCGGACTGTTGTTGTACGGACCTTTACGCGTAGGGTAGTAGGCAAGGTCCAGGGTTGCCTGTACTGTTGTTTCCCCCTGTGACACATCGATTTCCGGGAATATTTCGTCTATGTATATTCTACGGGTCGGATTCAGGGATATATCGTCGTTGCTGATACCGGAAGGCTTTTGAGAAGTATAAAAAATGGGGTCTATGGTATACCAGGCCATCTTGGACCTCTTATACCCGTTTCTGAGGTTCTCCGGATCATTCGGAGAACTTCCGTAAAGCTCGCCCCCGGGGACAAATTCGAGTGGCGTGCTGGCAAGAGACCATGCCAGTGGTGCCCGCATGTCTATAAGGGTCTGAGCACCTTCGAAATCATCTACATATACGGTAGTCTCCCCGTCAAAATTATCGTTCTTCGGCGATCCCGGAAGCAGATAAGCAACCTCTCCCCTAACGGAGAGATTGGAAGGTACATCGGTATCTATGTTCGGAAGTTTATTGACCCATCGGGTCAGGAAAGGCATTTCGGTAGAGAAGTTTCCGTTAACACCAAAAATAGTATTGTTAACAGGTTCCAGCCCGTAGCTGGCCTTTTGCGTCAGTGGTTTTTCACTCATGTTGAGCAACGTGGCCCCGAGCATGAAATTTTTGTTGAACTGGTGCTCCACATTCACTCCGGCAAACCTTCGGGTCTGTCTCCCGAATACGGAATTGTTTTCTACGGAAACCTCGATCGGAACATTGGATGCTTTGATTCCTTCATCGAGTATATATACGGTCCCTGTCTGATAATTCACCGTGAAATCGATACCTTCCTGTAGCCTTCTTCCCCCGGCAGTGACATTTACGGACCCCTGCGGCACGTTGAACGCTCCTATGGGAATACCTTCTCCTCCTTCGGATTTATACCGTCCCTTCAACTGGAACTTGTTCTTATCCGTGTCCTCCAGAGCAGCGGCTTTGGTCAGGGTGTACATATTGCGGAAGACATACTTGCTCTGGTTGGGGTTGTACGAATCGGGCTGATCGTAATCTCCTCCTCCGAGAAGTGTGTGCAGGTACTGACCGAAAGGTTCCACTTTGGTAAAAATGATCCGCCCGGTCTGGGGATCTATGGTAATACCCGGCAGGTAATCGAAAAAGCCATCTCCCCCGGTCTGAGGATCGTTGTAGGCGTTGAGCCTGTCAAAATTGAATACATCCAGGAGTATCCTGTCCTGCAAGCCGGCGGGCCAGGACGATTCGTCAACCGGTTTTATATAATTTACAGGAGAGGGGTCCCTGTAGAGTATATTCATTTTAAAGTCTTCCTGGCTGAGCTGATACGCACCGGTTGCATATATGTTTTTCATCATCAGATCCCATATCGGATCGGATACATTGGTTACATTGCTCTTGAGCAGTTTTACGACCAGGGTCTGATTGTTTACGGCAACTACCTGCCCGTTCGCCCCGGTTTCGTATTCGGTAGCGTTGACCCCGTCGTTGGCAAATTCTCCTACCTGATAGGCCTGTCCGCGATAGGTGTACTGATAGGCTACGGCCAGTACTTCGTCATTGCTCAGCCGCTGGTTCAGGGAAATATAACCCAGTTTAGGATCGAAGGTAAAATCCGTACCCTGAATAAGTTTTTGTGCGTTTTCCAGTATGGCGTAATCATATCCCTGGTTGACTCTTGAACTCAGGGTTCCGAAACCGGATTGCACGGTAGAAACATCCCTGATCTGCTCGGTAAGCACGGAAGAGCCTCCTATATCTTTAGGGTTATAATCATTAGCATCGTTACGGGGGAGCAACCCTCCGGTTCCCGGATTGAAAAATCCGCCCGGGGCATTGGTATTGATCCTGGTATTCTCCGGGTCGGCTTCTCCCAAATCCTGTATCCCCACAATATTCCGGATATTATCTATACGCATGCCCCTGTTGGTCACCCATACTTCTATCCTGGTAATCTGTACCTGGCTGTTGATAAACGGGTAATTTGCCAGGGCCTGATCGTATTGATCGCGGAAGAAATGCGACAGGAAGAAGTGCCGGTCTTCATCATAATCCAATGCGAAGAGTTCGAAATCATCGACGGTACCGCCTCCCTGTGCTACGACCGACCTGGTCTCTGAGCGTTGTTCGGAAAACACACCGGTAACTCTCGTTTTTCCGAACTGTAATTCGGTCTTTACACCAAAAAGGCTTTGTGCCCCGGTAATCAGCGAACTGTTTAGGGGCATACTCACATTACCGACTTCTATTTTCTGTATAATATCATCTTCCGTAGGGGCGTATTCCAGTTTGATCAGGTTCTGAAAATCAAAAGTCGCCTGAGTATCGTAATTGGCCATTACGGACATTTTCTCCCCTACTTTTCCCAAAAGGCTCATGCTTATCCGCTGGTCGAAATCGAAGGTAATGGTGCTGCGGTTCCTGGGTGAAAACGAGGGATTATCATTACGGTTGTACAGAACCCCGAGATCGACCGCAACGGATCCCTGGGGTACGATATCAATGTTCGTTCCACCGAAAATAGATTCGAAAAAACTGGAATTCACATAAAAATCGGGCAAAAGGTCTTTCTGAGCTTCTTCACTTCCTTCTTTCTGGCCCGAAATAGCATCCATTTTCTGCTTGAAATAACGCTTCATACTCTCTTTTCGTTCCAGTTCCCGGAATTGTTCTGGAGTAAGTATGACAGGGTGATCTATATCGAAGCCATCTATGGTAGAGGAATAGATATACATGTCCATGACAGGATCATAGACATACTTTGAGGAAATACTTTCCGGAAGCTTCAGTCGTATTTCCCCGGGTACTCCGGCCGTGCCTTTGAGTGTATCCTGTTCCTGAGTTTCTGTTTCTTCCTGCGCGAATGATACCGATACGCAGAGTAAGAAAAGGGGCCAGAAAACAACTCTTAACGGTGTATTTTTAAGGTTGGTAATTGTTTTCAATTAACTATAGCATTTTAAGCGCGTTTTTGATGATGTCTTCTACACTTAAATCCGGTGCCTCTTTCGTAATCTTATCCACAACTTTCTCGGATTGTTTTCGGGTAAAGCCAAGAACCTCCAATGCCGACAGCGCCTCTTCTCCGTTTGTACCTTTGTGCCCCGAAGCGGTTTCTTCCAGGTCGTATATTTTCAGTACTTTGTCTTTCAGGTCGAGGATCACCCGTTGTGCTGTCTTTGCTCCTATTCCCTTTATACTCTGGATGGCAGCAACATCATTAGACGCAATGGCATCACGGACCTGGACAGGAGTAAGGGAAGAAAGCATGGTACGTGCCGTGCTGGTTCCTATACCCGAAACCGAGATCAGAAGACGGAATATATCACGTTCGGACTTGTCTGCAAATCCAAAAAGTGTATGGGCATCTTCACGAATATGAAGATGTGTGTAGAGTTTTAATTGTTCTTTATCCGGAATCCTGGAATACGTATGCAGTGAAATATTCAGAAAATATCCTACTCCGTTACAATCTATGACAACGTCCGTAGGGTTCTTCTCTACTAATTTTCCTTGTATATGTGCGATCATAAATATCCGGTTAGCAGTCCAAATGTACTAAAATATTTCACAAAAGCGGTATAAAGGCTTCGCTATCCCACAATTAAAGATTCGCAAAATACGAAACCCGGTCTTATGTCGCTCACGGAATTTCGCATATTGCAGACTATCAGCTTTAGAGATCAGAATTCCGGGTGCTTACATTTTTTTATATCTTTATTCAAAACATAAATTTTTGCCTATGAAACGTATTTTGGTACCTACGGATTTTTCTGATGAAGCCGAATTTGCACTACAAACAGCAGCAAATTTTGCCAGAAAATTCGGTTCGGAAATATATTTGCTCCATGTTCTTGATCTTCCGGTGCATCTTGCCACAAGTGAAACGAGTGAGCTCCCGGAAGCCCTGTTTTTTGTAAAGCTGGCACGTCAGAAATTCGAATCTTTTACCGATAAACCGTACCTGAAAGGGATCAGGGTTTTTGATATCGTAGAATCGGACACTATTGCCAGTGGCATTACCAAATCGGTCACCGACAACAATATCGACCTAATCATCATGGGTTCGGGCGGAGCCACGGGGTTCAAGGAAGTATTTATAGGTTCTAACACGGAAAAAGTAGTACGCATGGCCCAGGTCCCGGTATTTACGGTAAAGTCCTTGTTTGAGATCCGCGATGAGGAGAGTATGATCTTTGCTTCGGATTTTTCCAGGGAAAGTGTAGAGCCTTATAAAAGAGCTTCGGAATTTGCCAAAAAAACAGGAGCGACCCTCCACCTGCTGTTTGTGAATACACCAAACAATTTTGTCACGACGCGTGAAGCTGAAGAGCGTATGAATTTTTTTATCAAAAACGGCACCCCAAAAAAGTACTCACTCAATATTTATAATGACCATACCATAGAACAGGGTATCATCCATTTTGCGAACATTGTAAACGCGCGGATGATAGGCCTGAGCACCCATGGCCGGACAGGGCTCTCGCATTTCTTTAACGGAAGTATCAGTGAAGATATCGTGAATCATGCTATGCGTCCCGTCATTACATTTAAAATTCCCGATCAAACCGAAGGGTAATGCTATCTTATCCCGCTGATTAAAAAATACCATAGGGCTTGTATTTTATACAAGCCCCATATCTTTGGCTAAAGCCACCAGATGTGCAGGGGTATTTGCCCTGAATATATCCTTGAGTTTATTGATCCGCTTCTCCACGGAGCTAAGGCTATACGGGGTAATCCCCTCCTGTTCCAGATACCTGCATATTTCGGGTTGAGACTTCCCTCCTGCCAGCTGACGGATGATGGTAATGTCGTAGTCATTGATCTCTATATCGGACCGGTCTCCCATAGCGGCGCGTACATCGGGAGATATATATGATTTGCCTTCATATACTTTACGGATCGCCAGCCGAAGTTCGTCGAGTCCCTTTCTTCCTTTGCATGCATAGGCGTCGATTTCACCGGAAATCATAATACTTCTGACCTTCTGGAAACGGGCTTCCACCGTATAAACAATCGTTTTCAAGTCAGGAAATTCTTTTTTCAACGCCATGGCAAGTACATCTCCCGAGGCATATTTCTGGTCACGATGATCTTCTTCAAAAAACAGATCCGTGATCAGCAATTCATACGGTTTACCATCCATAGCGGCTTTTTTTATCCTGATAAAGGCATCATCACAGTACTGGGTCTGTGCTATTTCCGATATGCCGAGTTCCGAAAGTGCATTGTAAACCGACTGATTAATACCGTCCTGGTCTTCTGCGATCATTACTTTTTTAAACATAAGCTATATGATGATTTTTACATAAAACCCTTCTTCGGGTTCCGATACAAAACTAACCGTACCACCGACAAGTTTCATACGGGTTTCCACATTGGTCAATCCTTTTCCCTTTTTCTGTGTACTTCCTTTGCCATTATCCTTATAGACTACATGGACATGCCTGCCGAAATGTAGAAACTGTATGAGTACGACAGAGGCTTCGCTGTGCTTTCGCATATTCACCATAAGTTCCATGAGCACGTAGGACAACATATATTTTTTATCTTTTTTAACGGATTCCCAGGGTATATCGGATAGTCCTTTTAGTATGATGTTTACTTTCTCCGTCCTGAACTGCAATAACAATCCCGTTAATACCTCCGGATAATCTATGCCCGGTTCCGGAATTTGGATCTCCCTGGAGAGGTTTCTTGTCATGCTATAAATACGTTCCAGATCGTCCAGAATCTCAGGAGGTAAATCGTATTTCGTCTGGAGATTGATCATAACACGATACATATCATTGGCGACTTCATCGTGCATCTTCCTGGAAATAGCAGCTTCTGTGGCATTTACTTCTTCGATGATCTTCCGCTTCTGCCTGATCCGGAGATAACGGTAGATCCAGATACTCATCAGTATAAGAAACAGCAATACGAACTGAAATACGATTCTACGGGACCTTTCTTTTACCCGCTGCAATTCACTCTCTTTGGCTTTTCGCTCCTGCACCTCAAAATTATACTTTGCAGAAATGTACGTATTGCGTTGCATCTGCTCTGCATCTGTTACACTATCGGTATAGCGTTTGAATTCCAGGATATCCGCATCATCTTTCAGGTCAATGATTTTGGACAAAACATGAGACCGCCATTTGGGATTTTTGGAAGCAAACGCAATTTTCCGGGCCTCCGCAGCCATAGAGTCTGCCTTTTTCAGGTCTCCCTGATCCCGATAGTAATCGATAAGATGTGTATAGCTTGTTATAATCCCGGAAGTATGATTTTCTGTCTTCCGGATTTCCAGTGCTTTATTCATGTGAGCGAGCCCTTCGGGCATTCCGAGTTTTGCCTCGACAACCCCGAGGTTATTCATGGCCCTTGCCACTCTTAACGCATTTCCTTCGCGAAGGGCATACCGATATACCTGCTGTAACTCTTCGAGTGCCTGTGTATACTGTTCTTGTTCTATATATACATTGGCTTTGTTGTTCAGAGCTGCATTTCTATAAGGTTCGTCGGTAGTAAGGTTAAGGATACGGTTATAGTAATAGAGTGCCTTATCGTAATCGTTCCGCTGTTTGTACCAGATACCCAGATGGTTGTATATTCCGATACGCGGTTCCGGCAAGGTGTCCTGTCCGTTCAGGTTATCCAGAAGTTTCAGGGCTTCGGCTATGGATATTTCACTTTCATAGGAAAATCCCAGTTTATTCTGAATCTCTGCTATATATCTCAGGTAGAGTATGGCACCTAACGAATCTCCTTCCCTAAGGCGTTTCTTTCTGTTGTTTTCAAAGTAAATATAAGCGTCGTGTAATCCGGAATGATTTGTCGGCTGCCTGAGAATGTTGTAATAATAAAAGGAACTGTCCGTCTGCTCTTGAGCGCGAACACTACCTATGGTTATAAACACCATGCAGACAAAAAAGAAGAGGAATGAATCTTTTGCAGGTTTCATTCCTCTAAAATAGCAACTAATTATTAATTATTTCCATTTCCGGGAGGTGGCGGTGGAGGTGGCGGCAAAATTATTTCATCATCGTCACAGCACCCCTGCGTATCTTCTATTCCCGGAATTTCATCCGATTCGTCGTGGGGATTACAGGAAAAAAGACCCAGATTGAGGATTCCCGCAAGAATAACTACACATATTTTTTTCATTTTGTAAGAATTAAAAATTAGAAAATTCGCGTGCTGTCCGGAAATTCCCGGATATCGTAATCGCGCAGCAACGCGCTGAAAAAAATGAGAGAGACGTCTTTCTCTTTTGGGAAGTTTGAAGCGCACCGGGCAGAGAAGTATGGCTACTTCCCGGAAGTCATTCCCCCCTGCCCGGGGTTCTTTTTAATTAGGATCAGGATTCGTATTGCCAGCAATTTGTTCCTTGATTCTGAAGCAAATAAAAGGAGGAATTCCGGGAAGGACGGGAAAGAAAAAAGAAAGTATCGGGAAACTTTCGGGAAGCTATTTTCCATGTATTTTCCCTGGTTTTTCCAACTATTTTCCAGGGATTTAAGAAATAATTTTAGTAATTTGAAGCATGATAACCGACCATCAAATACACCGCAGACTTATTGAGCTTTCTTTTGAAAAGGCAAGAGAAGAATTAAAAAAAACAGGCACCTCGTATCACTCCAAAAAGCAAAAAGCCGAAGTGCTTTCTGATGTGATATCCGAATATGGATATACGTATTCGCCCAAGAGTATTATAAACCTGTACCGAAACCTCATCGAACTACACAAAGACGAACTGATCAAAAAACCGGAAGTTATTCTGGCCCTGTGTAAATACCTCGGGTATCCGGACTACGAAGCCTTTAAAGTACCCTTAACGGATAAGTATACAGAACCTTCCCCTACAGAGCGCGAAGAATTAAAAACTGTTTCTCGCAGATCCTGGAATAAAAGACGTATTGTCATTTCAGGCATATTTGTTATGAGTATACTTGCAGGGTTATTGTCCTTTAAGGTACTGATGCCCCATCAACGCTGGATGGAATGGCAGGGCACACATTACGAAGAAGTGAGCTATGATCCGCAGAAACTTCAGCACGGTACGTTGAAATTATATAAGGAAGAACGGATCCGGATCTTTAAAAAGATAACACCAGATTGCAATACTGAGTTTTTTACGGAACACGGAAAGGAAAATATATGGTACGGAAAGAATGAGGCCGGCCAACTTGATTTTTTCACCGGTCACGGTCTGCACCCGGAAACAGGTAAAACCCTTAAAGCTATTACACCATATATGATAAGGAAGTATATTTGTAAAGACTACTAAACCATAGGTTTCGACAAGCAATAAAATGGCCATACTGGTTACTCGTTCTCAGGTTATTCGGGTAACAATCCGATAACATATTAACCCGATAAACCCATTCAATCCGTATCATAACTTTTTTAGAGGCTAAAGCGAGATCCACTAAAGCACATAGGTTTGAACTTCGAATGAGACCACTAAAAGCAACAAAGGCTATTGAAAAATCAATAGCCCCTGTTATCTTAAGTTCTTATGAGGTATTATTCTGCCGGATCCAGTTTGCTTATGGCGGTAATAAATCCACCCTCTACTTCCAGCCCCTGTGAAGCGGTTGCAGCATCGACATCTATACTATATACAAAGCTTCCTTCACTTCCTTCCAGTGTAATTCCCACGTAAACGACACTACCGTCTTCGGAAACATAGCTATTTCTACCGGTAAGCTGTTGAATTTGCGAAGCAGTCGGCAATCCGGTTACGGAAGTCGTTGTTTTATTGTAAGCATCAATAATAACAAAGTTTTTCCCCGTGCTGTACGCCGAAGTCTTTTCTGTTTCCATGATACCGAGAAACTTACCATTACCGGCATATACATGGTCTGTAAGGTACATCCCGGTAGCCTCTTCGAGGTCAAAATAATAGTCATCGAATTCGGTAGTTCCTTTTTTGATACGGGTAATAGCCGACGGTTTTTCGGAAGTTACTTCTCCGTTGGTCGTCGCGATGCCGGATGAAAAAGCGTATGCATCCCCGTTTTCATCAACGGTAAGGCCATTTACAAAATATCTTCCTATGTAACTGGTCCTGTCATCGTGGATAATAGTCTCCAGTTCCATCTCCGGATAAGTATATACGGCAATATTCGCTTCATTCGCATACTCGGTTCCGAACGTATCGTTACAACATCCTTTTACGGTCATATAAGGCATGTACACTTTTTCTCCTACTTGTGTGATCCAGGTAAAAAATGCAATTTCCCCGTTTTCTTTATCTGCGAGCTCCTGGGTATTGATCTGTCCTTCGGCGACAAAAGTTAAAGATTCGGTACTGAAACGATACCAGTAAGCCATCGGACTCTCTGCATTACGGGATATTTTGGTTAATAGAATATCATCATTTACAGGAGCAAAAGCCTGTACTGTTTCTGACTGAAAATTGGTTAATCGTTCCAGGTCCCCGTTATTATTCAACTCGTATGCCGTAACAGCACCCGGATTTCCCTGCCCGTAAAGCATACTGAAGAACATGTTGTTTGTGGTAACGTAATACCTGTAGGTACCGTCCTGCTCTACACCGTTGCCCTTCGTGGAAATACGTCCTTCCGTAAGCTGATCTGCTGTGAGAATATAGTCTGCTACACTTTCGGAAGTATTGGGGGTGGCCGTTATAACGTATTTGGAGTCCGATCCGGGATTTTCTCCTCCGCCTCCGGAAGTATCATCATCACTGCTACTGCATGCCGTAAACAGGGTTGCAGATCCGAGCATTACAAGACTTAAAAAATAGGATGGTTTTCTCATTGTACTATGTAGTTTATGGTTTAATTATAAAAATGTGTATTTGATCTTCGCATAGAAACTTCTTCCCGGTTTTTGAAGGCTGAAATTATCGTAGAGATTTTTGTCGAGCAGATTCCTGCATTCCAGGGTAAACTGGACTTTATTGTTAAAAGAGTAGGTAGCGTTAAGGTCGTGAGAAAATTGTTCCGGGATTCCTCTTTTGGTATCCTTCCCCCCCAGACTCGGCCAGAACAGGTAAAAGTCGTGAACATACAGCATGTTATAGCCCAGACTCAGGGTGTTATTTTCTCCCCCGACGTCAAAGAAATTATAAGTAATATCCGCATTGCCATATAAATAAGGAATATTCGGAATACGATCGTTATAAACATCGTTTCTCGTCTTGTTGAGCATGTGCTGATAGGTGATATTCATTCCGGCCATCAAGGTATTACGGTACTGATAGCGTATTTCACCTTCGATCCCGGTATTGGATACGGTTCCGAGGTTATCCATAATCTGCATGGCCTGGTTGGTATTCAGCCTTCGATATATGAAGTCGTTGGCATCCCTGTAAAACCCGTTAACACTGAAATTCAACTGATGATTGGTAAGAAACCGCCACCAGTATGCTGCTCCGAGATTGTAATTATGGCTGTGCTCCGGTTTAAGATTTATGTTTCCTTCCAGGTTGATAATATCCCCGAAAAGTTCTTCGTTGTCAGGCAAGCGGTAACTTTTTTCATAAGAACCCTTTAACTGCAGATTATCCGTTATAAAATAAGTCCCCGCTATACCGTATCCGGAATAGTTGAACGTATTCGTTTTTTTGATGTATTCCGATTCACTGCCCGTTACATCGATCCTCGTGGAAAACTTGTTCTGCTGAAAATACTGCTTTCCGAATACGGAGACGTTCCAATTATCCGATTCGTACTGATATCCCAGCCCGATGATGTTTTTCATGGTCTTTTGCGGCTGTTCGTACCTCTCGCTGTCCGTGGCGAGCCTGTTCCTTCCCTTCCTGTCGAAAGTGTTGAAAGTATTGTTGAGCGTAATCTTGTTTTTACTGTTAATGGCATAATCCCAGTTTGCCGAAGCCAGACCGTTATTATTACGGAAATAATACAGAGAATAAGACCGTTCCCCACCCGGAGTATCATACTCTTTATACTGACCAAGCCAGTTGTACCTCCTGTTCAGGGTATCTATGTTTTTTTCCTGACCGAGATTAAAGTTGGCATTCAGCCGGAAATCCAGTCCTTTGGTAATAAAATCATCCTTTTTGTATTTCAGGGTGGGCATTATAATATTCCCCTTGCGGTGCCAGGCCCCGAAAACCGATTGTACTCTTGCTCCCGTCTGTATCTCCTGGTATGCAGATCCTACGGTAACCCCAAACAACAACTTATCGGCATAAGGTTTGTTGACCACTCCTATATTGGCGATAAGCATCTCGTTATGATAGGTATCGTGAAACCTTCTTACGGTTCTCGTCGGATAGTATTCTCCGGTTTCCAGGTCGGAAACCTCCACATCCATTTTATAATTGTTATCAGAATAGTTCTGATAGGCATTCAACTGGGCAATAAAACCGGACTTCGCCACATATACGGCATTAACCATAGAGCGGTGCGTATTAAAAGAGCCATACGAGTATGAAGCATCTACATGGCTTTTGTCATAGGTATTGGTTACGATATTGACTGCTCCACCCAGCGCATCGGCACCGAGCCCTACCGGAACCACACCTTTATATACTTCTATACGCGCCGCCAGGTTTATGGGAATATTGTTGAGCTGGTAGGAAGACCCGAAATTATCCATGGGAATCCCGTCTACAAAAAAACGTACCTGTCTTCCGCGAAATCCGTTTATGGAAAAGTTCATCTGAGACCCTACTCCTCCGCTCTCCCGGACCCTGATCCCTGAGACCCTGTCCAGGGCATGTGCGAGATCGAGTGTCGTATGATGCAGCTTTTTGGCATCGACGACACTAACATTAAATGCTTTTTCTTCTACCTGCTGCACTATACTTTTCCCCGATAAGACCACTTCCTCAAGGGCATAAGTAGACTCTTCCAACACTATACGCAACCCGGAAATTCCTTCCTGCTTTACCCGGACAACTTCGGAATGGGGCTTATAGCCTATATATGAAATGTTCAGATGGTGATCACCTTCCGAAAGATACAGCTCAAATGCTCCTTCTTCATCGGTAACCACACCATAAGTGGTCTTCCCTACGATTATGGTAGCGCCATAGACTCCATTTCCCGAGGCATCAGCTATTTTTCCGCTGACCAGAATATTCCCGGATTGTGAAACCGCCATTAAGGGCACCAACAATATCAACCAAATCAACCTCACACACTTGTTTACAGACTGCATATTCTATGATTTTGAAAACACATTTTATATTTATTTAGACTTAATATTCTTAAAGCGGCAAAACTATTTCTTTTCTTCGCCTGCAACATACGTCAAACGGAGAATTAGCTACGCAAAACAGTAAGCCCGAAGACAGGAATTCATGCCAGTGATTTCTTTTTCAACTTAAATACTACAGCAAAAGAAATTACCGAAAGGGAAATCCAGAACAGGTCTACTACGAAGATTTGGGAATATTCGTCGGCTACGGATATCCAAGGCCATCGACCGGTCTTTACGCCATTGGATACAGGTACCAGAAGGGCTAAACAACCACCGAGAATCAGTGTGGCTTTATTGGTAAAATGAGTACTCTTTTTGAAAAGTAACAAAACGGTCAGCACAAGCCATGACCAGAAAAAAGTCGAAAAAATAAATTCTTTCCTGTCTGTCCCATCATCTCCGGCCAGGAGTTTCACCATAATAAAGGTAAATGCGGTTACGGGATACATGGCAAGACAAGCGGAAAGGTAAATACGGGCAAGCCAGTTATTGAAACGTCTTTTGGCCGGGGCTACATTCTTTTTATCTCGTGCGACCAGCCAGATCAACACTCCGGATAATATTACAAAACAGGTGATAAAACCGAGTACGAGATATATGATTTTCATACCGTATCCGCCGAAATCCCCGAAGTGAAGTCTGGCGAGAAGATTGGTACTGCCTTCGCGATACGATACGGTGTTGAAAGGATCTTTTTCGTCTACTGCTTGTCCGTCTGAAACCCTGAACGTCTGATAGCCGCCACCCAGCAGTTTATTCTTAAAAGAAGGCACTGCCATTACTTTGACATGCATATTCGCGTCACCGTAATTGATAACCTGAAGTCCGTTAATTTCTGCCCCCGGCCATTTTTCGGCTGTTCTTGCCACAAAATCATTAAAAGAAAAATCACGGTTTACCGCTTCTCCCGAAAAATCATAGTCTTTTGGTTCCTCATAGCGCATAACCTCTTCCATTTGGGCATCGTTTCCTTTGAACAATACCGAAGACACCGGAGCAAGCATTACCGAATATCCCACTATAAAATACACCCCGGTAAATGCAAACATAAACTGGTAAGGCAGTCCGAGCATCCCTAAGGCCACATGGGCATCTGTCCAGATTGTCTTCCATTTGCCCCCGGGACGAAAGACATAGAAACCGGAGATAATCTTTTTCCAGTGCACTATAACCCCGGTAACGACAGCAAAGAGAAATAAAAACGCTACCAGGCCCGCCAGGTAATAACCGGATCTGCTATGAAAATTTAAAGGTGCAAAAAAATGTAAGCGATAAAAAAACTCTCCCAGCGAATAGTTTTGAACATAATCTCTCCTGATGTGGTTTTCGGTATCCAGATAAAAAAAATTTCTTCTTCTTCCTCTTCCGCGTTCTTCCCGTATGGTCGTGTCTTTGGGTGATGACTTAAAAACCGAAACCCGTTTTTCGTAAAAACGGTGTGTTAGCCGTATATCCCGGCTGTACAAGGCCCCCTCCTTTTCCATCTCACCGAAGGCCTTGTCAAAGTCGATAGTGGCAAAGTATCCTTCCGATATCGGTTCATTGCGCTCCCAGGCGTTGATCTCATCCCTTAAAAAAGAAACCGATCCTGTGAAAAAGATAACATATAGCAATGCACTGATAAAAATTCCGCTTATCGTGTGCGTGTGAAATATAATATTATAAACTCTTTGTGACATTCTTAAACCAGTGGATTTACATCATTTCCCAGATAGATCATCGCATAAAAAAATACGCTCAGAAGAAGGTAAAGCCCCCATATCTTCCAGCCGTTCCTGGCAAGAAAAGCGAGGATCATTAACGCAACCCACAACATCGCCCCGGCAAACCTAAGGGTCATGAGGACATTCCCGGCATGTGTCCAGGAAGCAAGGGCCATACAGAAGGCTTCAGTAACAGCGTATCCTCCTGCAAAACCAGCTGAGATCTTGGCGAAACGCTGTACGGGAGATTGGGTAAGGTATTTTTTATTCGGCGGCATGTGTAGTCTTACATTAAGGTATTACTATTTTGCATCTGTGATTTTCAGAGGCTTTTCGAGTGTGATAAGTACATGCTCATCATGTGGTATAGCCATGTTTTTATCCGTGTCTGATTCCAGGTGGTACATCCCGAAATTTCTGAGAACAAATCCTGCCTCCAGTGCAGAATCAACCAGCGATACGGCTTCATCAAATGCTTTCCGGGGTTGGTACAGGACAACGAGAATCCCCCCATACCCAAGAACGCGGTATGCTTCGGTAAAAAAGTAACCGGATATATGTTCCGCACCAGAGAGCCTGCATAAAACGCGGTGAAAAAAACGGGTTACATACGGGATCTTTTCTCCTGAATATACGCTGAAAGCTGCTTTTCTCTTTTCTGTATACGATTTGAACATCCGGGATGCCTTACGTACCGGAGCTTCGGAAGTCTCCAGACCGAAATAGTGTGTTTTCCATGCCTCTGCGGTAATTTCCGCTACCCAGGACCGGGTCCCGAAAAAAATATCCAGTATCCTGGAGTTTGCATCTATACAAAGTGCCTGAATGGCATATTTTCTGTATGTTTCAGCATCTATACTTCTGCTACTTTGCCATATCGGCTCCCCGGTGAGGTAAGGAGGCCGGATGTTCCCTTTCATCAACATATCTTTTTCTTTTAAGAATTTGACACTGTTTTTATTTAGATTTATTTCAAATAATTATATTTGCGGGCAAAGTTATGCCAACACAATTATTTGAAAGTACGCCAAAGGGAGGAAAACGTACGCAAAACGAAAAAGGTCATAAAATCATGGGATATAGAAAAATAGCTATAAATACTTCGGGAATATCTGCTTTTGATTTTGCCTCGGAGTGTTTTGTAAACCATGTGGACGGGATTACCTGTGGTACGGCGGATTTTGACGAACCGGAAATCCGGGGCCAGGTCCGGGAAACACTACTGAATGATTTCAAAGTGATTAATGTCAACCTTAAACTCTCGGGAAAACCTGTTATACATTTTTCCTATTCCGGTCGGGCACTTGAAATGCTGTTTATCACCAAAGGCAATCTCGCTATGCACTTCAAGGATCAGCAGCAGCATATATTTCACAGGCATACGCACAACCTCCTCTTCAGCAATCATGCAAGTGGCTATTTCGAGCCTGACGGAAAAGAACTTCAATTTGTGTGTATTCAGCTGTATCGTGATTTTTTTGATAAATTTCTTCCCTGGGACAATTGTTTCGGCGCTTTCCGGAATATGATAAAACAGGGACAGACCGGGTGTATTAAAAACACAAACTATCCGATAACACCGGAGATGTATTTTCTGATCGAAGATATGACGAGTGCATTACAGGAGGAGATACCGAAAAAGCCATTGATCTATGCACGGATACTGGAGCTTCTTTTATTACAGACCGAGCAGTATGGCGATCCGAAAGGGGAAGCCCTGAAAAATATCTCTCCTTCCGACCGGGATAAAATATATAAAGCCAAAGCGTATCTGCTGAAAAACTACGGGCAGAAAATCACCTTACAGGATCTCGCCAAGAAAATAGGTACTAATGAGTTTTTACTGAAAAGCGGTTTCAAGACCATTTTCGGCACCACGGTGTTCGGTTGTATTCACCACCTGAGAATGACGCAGGCCCGAAAGTTGCTGCTGGAACAAAAACTCACCGTAAGTCAGGTGTCTGATATGACTGGATATAAAAATCCGCAGCACTTCTCTACGGCCTTTAAGAAAAAATTCGGCTTTGTCCCCAGCAAACTGAAAAACAACTGATTCAGCTTTCGGCCGATCCCTTCGGTTCTTTCTTGTGCCAGTACGATGCCAGTACCGATCCGGTAATGTTCATCAGCGGACCGAATATCGCAGGGGCCAGACCCATCGTGGCGATCTTACCCACAGAATGTGCGATACCCGATGCCAGGCCACCGTTCTGCATACCCACCTCTATGGCCACCGTACGCGCATCGCGCTCCGGTAACCGGAACAAACGCGCATACCAGTACCCCAGCGTATAACCGAAAAGATTGTGAAACAATACCAAAAGCAGCAACACCAAACCGATATCCAGAAGACTATCGCGACCCGCAGCTGTGATCACCACGATAATCAGCGCTATCCCCGCCATGGAGACCACAGGCATCGCACGGTCCAGCCACTTCGCCCTACCGTGCAAAAGCCGGTTGAAAATCAGACCCGCCCCGATAGGGATAATGATCATCTTAACGATGCTCCACATCATGGCCAGCACATCGATGGCTATAAACTCCCCCGCAAGTAACTTCATCAGTACCGGGGTCAGGAAAGGCGACAGCAATGTGGCGATAGACGTAATGGTCA
>NZ_FPJE01000042.1 GCF_900119185.1 Sinomicrobium oceani
TTGATTTCAAAAAAAATCAAAAAAAATCAAAAACCCTGAAAATCATACGATTAACAGGGTTTTGAATTCATCTGATATGTTAAAAAGTCGGGGTGGCAGAACTAACTTACCAAACCACAATATTTTAATTACCAGACACTTATGTTATTTCAATAAAACGAGGTAACCGAATAGGTAACCTTTGCCTCGATTTTATTCGTGAAAACAAAGATATATGAATATCTTAAACTAAAAAACAATAAATAGGGTCAAATTTCATTATTACTCAAAGTTGAAAATAATAACAGCACTCAATCCTGAACCAACATATACCCCATTCCATAAATACTCTTTATATAACCGGAACTTTGCCAATTTAATTTTTTACGTAAGTTATTGATGTGGACATACAAAAAATTAAAATTATCAAGTAGATCACTATCATCGCCCCAAAGATATTCGGCAATTCTTTCCTTTGTCAGTACTCTTCCCCTATTTAAAATAAGGTATTGTAATAGTTCGTATTCCCTTCGGGTGAGTGAGATCGCTTTATTATCCAAGTATACTACACGGGCGAAGGTGTCGATTTTAATTTTCTTAAAAACAAGGGTCTCATTCCCATTTAATTTCCCCCTTCTTAAAACTGCCTTTACCCTAGAATGCAATTCTTGCAGATGCAACGGCTTAGCCATATAATCATCTGCACCACAATCAAAAGCAGTTATCTTCTCTGATAAAGATGAGTTGTCTGAAATTATTATGAATGCAGAAGATGCGTGTTTTTTCTTCTGCTCTGATAAAAGGTTCAAGCCTATTTCTTTACTTGAGCTAAAATCTAAGATGACCAGGTCATATTCATAGCAATAGAGTTTTTCGGAAGCCTCCTGAAAATTTAGGGCAGCTTCACAAACATAGGCTTCATTCTTTAAATAATTGAAGATAGAAGTTTGAAGGGCATTATCGTATGCAGTTATTAATATTTTCATCAAATCGTCCTGTTCAGCTTCACTTGACAAATCTTTTTTCCAAAATTACTTGGACAGGAAATGCAACAAATAAAGCATTATATGCTACTTCGATCCATCCAAAATAAATTTGAAACCACCCGAAATCATATCTGCTCGAAAACTAGAGTTTCTAGCATAATGATGATATTTTAAATCAATGCTTTTCAACCCGAAATCCCAAATATGGAAATTTGTAAAAATGTCGGTATAGCTTACGCCAAAACCGTATTGATTGGCGGTAAATTTTGAAAGGTCATAATCTGAAGTATAAAATTCTTCTGTAGAAAGATGGCTTTCGTAGGGCGCAAAATAATCTGCCGCTGTTTGGCTGTAATATCGATAGGAAGGATATAGAGTAAATTTTTGGGAAATCTTAATGGGTACTTCCAAGCTTGCGGTATGCGATTGAATTCCCCAATCATCTGTGTAGTAACGGTAATACCCCCTAAGCACAAAAATTTCATTCAGGTAATAGTTGAGACGGCCTCCCACAGCTATTTTGTTCCGGGTATCGGGTAATTGCTCAATGGCATCTGCCAATTGAAAATTCTGTATAAATGAATCCTCAACATCACTAAAATACACGCGTTGAAATGGGGTGGATAACAAGCCCTGTTGGCGTACCACATCGCCTTCCAGGGACATCTGTAGTTTTTTGGATAGTATTTGTGAAAAACTAAAGCCCAGAGAGTACGAATTCCGTGATTTGTTCCCAAATTCAGAGAATATGGGGTTATAGTCCTGATTCCCTGTAATGGAATAGCTTCTGAAAAGACCATTGGAAAGGCCATCCCCCCCTGCTGCAAAAGGTCTTAATTCGTAGGGATATATAGGTTTCCAGGTGTCCAAATAAACGTTGGCTTTCAAGGTCAACTCGGTATTTTTTTCGTTGAACAACCGGGTATAGCTTCCGCCAAAACCAAAAGAGAAATAGTCATATTCGCTGGAAAGCGAAAGATTGGCCGACCAGATTTTATTCCGATCATCTGAACTATGGCTATAGGAAGCGTTCACATTGGCCCATACATCGCTTGATGAAGCTCCCGAGGAAGCTACAAAAGGATCGGCCTCGCCACTACCGTCAAACGGATTGATATTGCTGGAAGAAGCAGAGGTGTAAGCCGATACGTTCGCATCTATACTCAGAATGTCGTCCGCATTGAGCGGAATGGAAACCACAATGCTCGGCGCAATGTCGGTAAGCTTTTCTGTTCCCTTCCCGCCGCTTACGGCAGCATTTTCACCATCCTGAGAATAATAACTGGCCAATACATCTACTTCTGTATTTTCGAGTACCCTCTTTTTATAAGTTTTTGTTGAATCTTGGGTTTGCGCGGAAAGCGCTCCACCACAGAAAACACACAATATACTGACTAAGAAAAATTTCATTTTCATCACTTTATTAATTACAACCACAACCACCTCCGGTTTTTCCGCCATTGGCTCCAGAAGCAGCTTCACGATACGAATGGAAATTGGTTTCGTAGCGATCTACTTTCTTTGTTCCCAAGACCATATCAGGATCGTTGATATATACTTTTTCATACTCCTTGACTGCGGTACAGGATGTTATTCCGCCCATAAACACTAAGAGCAATGCGGCTTTTTTTATCATTTTGAATCTATTTTAATATTGTTCGAGGTAAAAATATCTCCTTTATCATCGATTACGATACATTCTATGTCAGGCAATTGGTTAATGCGGTCTATCCCAACATCCTTTCCCATTACGAAAACGGAAGTCGCCAAAGCATCGGCCAATTCTGCTTTCGGGGCAAAAACCGTGGCACTAACGATCCCGGTAGCTGGATACCCCGTTCGCGGGTCGATGATGTGGGTATAGCGTTTTCCGTTAAAAATCACATACTTTTCATAATTACCGGAAGTAACGACCGCTTCATTATCAATTGGCAACAATGCAAAGGCGTTATTTTTGTTCAACGGGTTGGTTATGGCAACTTTCCATTCGCTGCCATCAGGTTGTTGCCCCCAGGTATTCATATCACCGGAGGCATTGATAATACCTGCAACAACTCCTTTTTTCATCAAAAGCTCCTTTGCCTTATCTGCCGCATAACCCTTGCCGATGGCGCCAAAGCCAATCTTCATTCCGGGAAGTTTTAGCAAAACGCTTTGATCTTTAGGGTTTAGTACAATGTTTTTATAACCTACTTTGGCAACCGAAGCTTTGATTTTTTCTTCGGAAGGCATTTTGGTCATACTCCCGTCAAACTTCCAAAGGGCATCCATCGATGCATACGAAATATCGAAAGCGCCATCTGTCAATTCTGAAATCGACTTTGCCCTTTTTATAAGCTCAAGCAATTCCGCAGAAACTTTTACCGGTTTTATTCCCGCGTTTTTATTGATTTTGGAAGTCTGTGAATTTGGATCCCAAGAAGATATTAATTTTTCGATTCGGGAAATTTCAGAAATGGCAAGGTCAATTTCTTCATTTGCTTTTGCCTCATTTTCTGATACCACCGTAATTTCGAAACGGCTGCCCATTAATTTGAGCACGCGTTTGTGGATTTCTTGTGAATGTAAATTCACAGAAATTGTGGCGATTATTATGGTGAGAAGGAATTTTTTCAAATTATTTCTGAAAGGAGTTTAAGGTTTTTATGTATTCTTCAGGAGTAGTCTTTTTGTAACCGGTTTTTCCCAACACCGTTCCGCTTTTATCCAAAACAACAACGAGTGGAAAATAACCTTCCGGATTATAGGTTTCGGCCAATTTGTTGTTTTTTTCCTGTTGTTCAGCCGCCAACTTATTTTTGCTCCGACGCGGAAAATCAGCTTTGAGCATCACAAAATGCTCTTTAGCATAATTTTTAAAGGCATCGGTTGACCATATTTCTTTATCCAGTTTAATACAGGGCGCGCACCAATCTGAACCCTGAAAGACCAATACAATAGGTTTGTCTTCGGTTGAAGCGATCTTCTCGGCCTTTTTGAGATCTTTTTGCCATTCCTGGGCATTGGCTACATTCAAGAAGCTCAGCGCCAAGATCAAAACCATAGCTATTTTTTTTACTGTCATAGTATTATTTTTTCTTGTATCTTTTTTGGGTTTTTAAAAAATCAAATATATAGGTCTTAATTAACAAAGCATTGCCGAATTTTAAATCTTAAGCGAATCTTAAGGAAAGTAATACCTAAATTTTCAATTTAAAACCAACATTTGTAAAATGAAGATACTTCTCGTAGAAGACGAACCAGGAATCGCTGATTTCGTCCAGCAAGGTCTGGAAGAAAAGGGCTTTCGTTTAGATGTCGCGGAAGAAGGCGTCAAAGGCCTGGAGTTGGCGCTTACCGGAGAATATAAGTTACTGCTACTGGACTGGATGCTACCCGGGATCAGCGGTATTGAGATTTGCACCCGGTTCAGGGAAAAATTCAAAAACACACCCATAATTTTTTTGACCGCAAAGGACACGGTAGATGAGACTATTATTGGATTGCAGGCCGGGGCCAATGATTATATAAAAAAGCCGTTCCATTTCAAGGAATTATTGGAACGGGTGAGGGTACAGTTGCGTAGCGGCCCGCAGGAAGAAAATCAATTACTTTCCGTAGGAAACATTGCGCTTAATAGGGAAACCCATCAGGTTTTTAAGAATGATCTGGAAGTACACCTCACGCAAAGGGAATTTGATCTGTTGCAGTATTTGCTTCAAAAAAAGGGGAAAGTCTGTGAACGTATCGAAATTATACAGCAAGTATGGGATATTTATTTTGACTATGACACCAGTATCATTGATGTTTATATTAATGCCCTGCGGAAAAAACTGGACTTGGGGAAGCAGGAAAACCATATCCAGACGATTCGGGGTATTGGATACATTGTAAAAGATTAATGAAATACTGATTATTTAAAATGAAGCTTAATTTCAAAAATAGGATTGCCCTTCATTATATTGTGGCGACAGGGCTGATAATAGCGGTCGTTTTTCTGGGGATTTTTTTTGTGGTGAAAAGCAGCGTTTATGCCAACTTGGATAAAGACCTCAATTTTGAAGTACAAAAACATACCCGTGAAATCGCTATAACCAAGGACAGTATCTATTTTTTCAACAAAAAGGAACTGGAAGAACGGGAACATACCGAGGTTCAGGTAAACCCGGTATTTGTTCAGCTTTCGGGTAAAGACGGTACACTTTTCGATAAATCCCCCAATTTAAAAGAAAACCAATTAACCACCTCCGCAGATCAGGAAGCTGGGCAACACTTCAATGCCCTTCTCGCTGATCAACCCCTTCGGCAGGTGCAACTGCCCATCGAAAAAAATGGAGATCTGAAGGGCTATGTGGTAGCGGCAATGTCGCTAGAAGGTTCTATCAAGGTAATCAATAATCTTGGCAACACATTACTGATCATCTACCCCATAGTCCTTTTTGGGTTGTTTTTTATTTCCAGCTTTTTGGCCGGGCGCAGTATTGCCCCTATACGATCTATTATTTCGACCACAAACAACATTACCCGCAACAACCTGAACGAACGGGTCATACTACCTCAAAAAAAAGATGAACTGCACGAATTGTCCTCTGCGATCAACGATTTGCTGAACCGAATAGAGAGGACGATTGAGCGTGAACGGCAATTTACCTCAGATGCTTCGCACGAGTTGCGCACCCCCTTATCCTCTTTGAGTGGAACTTTGGAGGTTCTCATTCAAAAAGAGCGAAGCCAACTGGAATACGAAAAGAAAATAGGGTATAGCCTGGGCGTTATCGATACAATGACACAAACGCTAGAGCAGTTATTGACATTAGCTAGAATGGAAACCCCCTCGGAAGTATCATCTGATGATCTCGAAATCCTCCCCATCTTAATTGATGGGATCCTTTCAAAATACAAAGATAAAATCCTTGAAAAAGGGCTTCGTATTAAAACAGATTTAGATAATTCCATCGAATATCAAGTGCCCCGGTATTATGCCAATTTGATCTTGGATAATGCGATTCAGAATGCCATAAAATACTCTGAAGAGGGAGGTAGTATTTTCATTTCAATACAAAGGAAAAATGATTCCGTTGTGTGTTCCGTCAAGGATGAAGGTATCGGTATTAAGAAAGAGGATATGGATAAAATATTCAATAGTTTTTACAGATCCGATGCTTTGGCGCATAAACATATTTCCGGGAACGGCCTCGGCCTTTCAATTGCCAAGAAATCTGCCGATGCCATAGGTGCTACCCTTTCCATAGAAAGTGAACTTCATAGGGGAACTATCCTTCGCATTACATTTTAAGCCAATCTTAAGGTGCTGCTGACCAAAGGTGTAGGCAATGTCAATACCTTTACCTTGAATTTTAAAAACAAACAAAATGTCAGCAGTACACCTTCACGCAATGATCATCCATTTTCCCATCGCGCTATTGATGGTCGGGTTTCTCTCTGAGATCATTGCATTGTTTTACAATCAAATCCTTTTTAGGAAAATAGCATTTTACCTCTTACTGCTGGGTGCAGTTGGAGCGATAGCGGCCTATATCAGCGGCGGCTATGCCGCCGAAGGTATCGAGACCGGAAGGTTGGCCGAGGCGATCGAGGCCCACGAGGAAGCGGCGCTCATAACCCTTTGGCTCGCCATTATTACCGCAATCTACCGTGCAGCCCTACTCTTTTTTAAATATGAACGTCCTTGGACCAAATGGGTGGGCATTTTATTGTTTGCCGCATTGGTAGGTTCCATAATAAATACGGGAAATAAAGGTGGTGAGCTGGTCTATGAACACGGAGCAGGCCTTGAGCTTAAACTGCCTGAGTTTAATGAAAAAGTACAATAACATTTAGGGATAGCTAAAGTTCCCTGACAAAATCTATAATTATGAAAAAATCAGTTAAAATAAGCGTAATGGCAATGGCCTTCTTGGGGGTGCTATTTCAATCGTGCCAAGACCGGCCCCAAAAAATAGAACTTAGGGATACCACGGAACAAAACAAGGCCCTTCCCGAGCAACAAAACGGTGCAACCGTAACTATTGAGAACAAAAAACTCGACCCCAATGGCAAGGCCGCCAAAGACCTACAGGACGGCTATAAGGGGGAAGGAACGGCAATAGCCAAATATCAGGCATACAGTAAAAAGGCCGAAGAAGAAGGATACCACGGCATTGCACTTCTTTTTAAAGCGGTATCAATGGCAGAGACGGTCCACGCCGGAAACCATCAGACCATTATGGAAATGGAGGGCGTTAAAGTCCCAGAAGTAAAGCCCGATTACCCCCTTAAAGGCACTAAGGAAAATCTGAAAAACGCCATCGGTGGCGAGAGTTATGAAGCCAAATCAATGTACCCGGGTTTTATAAAAGATGCAAACGCCGAGGGTAATTATATGGCTCAAATGAGCTTTACCTATGCTTATAATGTGGAAAAAAAACATAGGGATTACTATAAGGCCGCATTGGCCGATCTGGAAACTGATCATTTAAACTCCTTGGCCAAAGTATATTATATCTGCCCCGTATGCGGAAATACTTACGCAGATAAAGCACCGGAGCGGTGTGAGATCACGCTCGCAAAAGCGGATACGTTCACTAAAGTGGAAAAACTCTAAATTAACTTTGGTTAGTGTTGATGGTTGAATTGCCAAGGTTCTAGGATCATTCTCAGGGCTTTGGCTTTTTTATTGGCAGAGATGATAGATTAACTCACATTCCTCACCGTCATATCTTAAGCCAATCTTAAGGAAGCCAATGTATTAACATATAGCAATTCATTTAGATTTGTGATCTCTAAACAACTTCGTTATGCTCGATAAGATTATTAAATTCAGTATTACCCATAAACTGATCATTCTTCTGTTTACGGCCTTTATTATCGGTTTTGGGGTGTATTCCCTTTCCCAAATCCCCATTGGGGCCGTACCGGATGTGACCAACAACCAAGTTCAGGTGATAACCACTTCGCAAAACCTTTCCACCCAGGATATGGAACAGTACATTACCTATCCTGTAGAACTGGAAATGGCCAATTTGCCCGGGGTAAAAGAAATTCGCTCGGTATCTAAATTTGGCCTGTCGGTGGTTACCATTGTATTTGAGGAAAATCTCGGCACCTACTTACCTCGACAGGTTATCGCCGAAAAAATAAAATCGGCTTCCGAAAAAATCCCCGATGGATTTGGAAAGCCCCAAATGGGGCCTATTACCACCGGTCTGGGCGAAATCTATCAATATACCTTGGATACCAGGCCCGGTTTTGAAGACCGTTATTCGGCCGAAGACCTCAGGACTATTCAGGACTGGATCGTAAAAAGACAACTTTCAGGTATTAAGGGGGTCGTAGAAATAAACGCTTGGGGCGGTTATGTAAAAGAATACGAAGTTGCCATCAACTCCAAAAAACTGAACGCGATGAACATTTCCATATCCGATGTGTTCACGGCCCTTCAGAACAACAATAGCGTTGCCGGTGGCGGTTATATAGAAAAAGTAAATCAAGCCTATTTTATCCGTGGTCAGGGACGGGTCACTTCGCTGGACGATATTCGCAACATCGTAGTTAAAAATGACAACGGCACCCCGGTTTATATCAACAACATAGCCGAGGTGGGTTTTGGACAAGCCACACGCTTTGGTGCAATTACCGCCAACGGGAAAGGCGAAACTGTGCTTGGTCAGGTAATGATGTTGAAAGGCGCAAATTCCAATCAAGTAATCGAAGCGGTTAAGGCACGAGTAGCTAAGATTGCCGAATCCCTGCCCGAGGGTGTAGTGATAAAACCTTTCTTGGACCGTAGCGAACTCATTGGCCGTACAACTTTTACAATTGCCGAAAATTTAATCATTGGCTGTCTTATCGTGATTTTTGTGGTTGTTCTTTTGCTGGGCAACTTCCGCTCCGGTCTGGTGGTGGCGTCGGTTATTCCGCTCTGTCTGTTGTTTGCGCTTTCCCTGATGTACATTTTCGGGATAGACGCCAATTTAATGAGCCTGGGGGCGATCGATTTTGGGATCATCATAGATGGCGCGGTAATTATTGTGGAATTTACCGCCTACCAAATCACCCAAAAACACAAGGAATACGATAATCTTGCAAAACAGGAACTCCGCCATCTAAAAGACCGGGTTACCTTCAATAGTGCTTCCCGGATGATGAATTCAGCAATCTTCGGGCAGCTGATTATTCTTATCGTATTTATCCCGATTCTATCCTTGAGCGGCGTCGAGGGCAAGATGTTCAAGCCGATGGCACTTACCTTCAGCTTTGCGCTCATTGGGGCGATGATTCTATGTCTGACCTATGTGCCGGTAGCTTCCGCTGTATTTTTAAAATCGGAAGAACCTTCTGATAAGAATATTTCGGTACGGCTCATCAAGTTTCTGAACCGAAAATATAAACCAGTAATTTACTGGGCACTTCGCAGAAAAAAATTTGTACTGGGGATCGCCGTGCTCTTGCTTATAATTTCAGGATTTATCTTCAGTAGGATGGGCGGGGAATTTATACCGCAGCTGGATGAAGGGGATTTTGTGATTCAACCCGTTTTAAAAACTGGTACCTCCCTGAGCAAAACGATAGAAACCACTACCCGAATGGAAAATATTTTGATCGATAGCTTCCCAGAAGTAGAACAGGTGGTGAGCCGTATAGGCGCGGCCGAGGTACCTACCGATCCGATGTCTATGGAAGAGAGCGATGTTATTGTATCCCTAAAACCAAAAGATGAATGGGTTACCGCTGAAACAAAAGATGAACTTGCCGATGAATTTAAAAAGGCACTTTCCGTAATTCCGGGAATGGAAATAGAGTTTACCCAGCCCATAGAAATGCGCTTCAACGAACTCATTACCGGGGTACGTGCCGATATCGCCGTAAAGATTTTTGGTGAAAATCTGGATATTCTGAATGCCAAGGCACAAAAGATAAAAAATCTCATCCAAGACGTAAATGGGGCTACCGATATCACCGTTGAAAAAATTGTGGGCCTCCCACAGATGAACGTCAATTACAAACGTGATAAAATCGCACGGTATGGATTGAACATTGCAGATTTGAACAAAATCGTCACAATGGGGTTTTCGGGGGCAACGATGGGCAGCGTATTTGAAGGTGAAAAACGTTTTGATATGGTGCTGCGGCTTCAAAAGGACAGTCGGCAGGATATTTCAAATTTAAAGAACCTTTATGTGGACACCCCTTCCGGTGAAAAAGTGCCGCTCAGCGAATTGGCCGACATTACCTACCAAAAAGGGGCGGCCAAAATCTCACGGGACAATACCCAGCGACGGATTGTGGTGGGTGTAAACGTAAGGGGCAGCGATTTGCAGACCGTGGTCGATAAAATCAAAAAAATCGTGGATGACAACATTAGCCTACCGCCGGGATATACCGTTACGTATGGCGGACAATTTGAAAATTTACAGAGTGCAACGGCGCGGCTCAAAATTGCGGTACCCATAGCTTTGGTGCTTATTTTTATATTGCTATACTTCGCATTTGGGACCATACGGGAAGCATTGATGATTTTTTCGGCCATTCCGCTCGCGGCGGTGGGGGGCATACTTTTTCTCTGGATCCGTGGAATGCCCTTCAGTATCTCGGCAGGGGTGGGTTTTATCGCATTGTTCGGGATTGCCGTGCTCAACGGAATTGTTCTCATAGAACATTTTAAAGAGCTGCGCGAAGAAGGAATGAAAAATGACGATAATTTGATCGTGAGCGGTGCCCAAGATCGCTTGCGTGCCGTTTTATTGACCGCTAGTGCTGCAGCGTTGGGCTTTCTGCCGATGGCTATTTCAACAGGGGCGGGTGCCGAGGTTCAACGGCCCTTGGCAACCGTTGTGATCGGTGGTTTAATTACCTCCACCCTGCTTACCCTGGTTGTATTGCCCGTAATTTATGCCCTGTTCAACAAAGAGAAAAAGGATACGAAAAAAGGGAATGATAATCATCGAATCAAGGCTTTGAGCGTAGTGCTTTTGCTGATCGGTTTTTCGGGATATTCTCAAGAGACACAAGTCAAGACCATCGAAAATGTGGAGGAATTGAAGGCGATGGCATTTGAGAACAACCTGGGACTGAAAGCTTCTTCGCTTCGCGTGGATGAGGCCGATGCGCTTATAGGGAGTGCCTTTGCCTTCGATAAAACAGAGGGTTATTTTGGAAAAGACGATAGCAACCGTTCCAACAACAAGGCGCTGAACGTGCTGGGCGTGACCCAAAACTTCAATTTCCCAACGGTTTATTTTGCCCGAAAAAAGATGAACAAAACCAAATTTCGGCAGGAGCAAAGTACCTACCAACTGCAAAAATTGCGATTGGAACGGGACGTAACCCAAGTGTATTATCAACTTCAATATGAAAAGGCGAAAATCGGAGTGTATGAGCAGTTGGACAGTTTGTACCAAAAATTTGCTTATGCAGCAAAAAGAAGGTTTGAACTCGGTGAAAGCAATTACCTCGAAAAGATAACCGCCCGGTCCAAACAAAAACAACTGGAAACCCAACTTAAACAGGCCCGGGATGAACTTGATATCTCCCGAGAAAGATTAAAACCGCTGCTAAATACGGAAGAGGAAATTGTAGTCAAAATACAGCCTTTTCAAAAATTGACCATAAAGAATATGGGGATCGAGGGCAATCCCGGTCTGGATTATTATCAGGATCGAAGCGACTACTTTCAGGCCGAAGCCGGGTTGGAGAAACAGCGGCTATTGCCCGATATCAGCTTGACCTATTTTCAATGGAACAATGATGTGATCAACAGCCCCCTGCAAGGCTATCAAGTAGGTGTTCATATTCCCCTGCTGTTCTTTGGGAATTCTTCAAAAATAAAAGCGGCCAAAATCGCAAAACGGGCCGCAGCGCAGGAAAGTGCCGATTATAAGGTGCGCTTGAATTCGGAATATAACCAGCTTATTCAGCAAATGAGCAAGCACCAAGAGGCACTTTCGTATTACGAAAATGAAGGGAAAGGTCTTTCTGAAGAGATTATTAAGACCGCTACATTAAGTTATAAGAATGGGGAGATCGATTTTTTTGAATACATCCAAAGCCTTGAAAACTCCTATACGATCATACTTTCTTATTACGAAAACCTTAATGCATATAACCAAATCGTTACCCGCATAAATTACCTAACACTATAATCCTGACGCAATGAAAAAATATATATTTAAATTTATCATTTCCCTTTCTGTATTGATAGTTGCTGTTTCTTGTGGAAATTCCGAAGGAAATTCTAAAGAAACGGGGGGCAACGGAGCAAAATCCGATTCTACTGCCAATAACGGCGGAACACAAGTAAGCCTTGCACAGTTTGAGGGCAGCGATATGGAACTGGGCAAAATGCAGGAAAATACCTTTCCTGTAACCGTGGATGCCACGGGGATGATCGATGTCCCGCCCGAGAATAAGGCAATAATAAGTTCGTTTGCAGATGGCTACGTGAAGGAGACCCCATTGTTAATAGGTGATCAAGTTAAAAAAGGACAGTTTTTGGTAAGTCTTGAAAATCCCGATTATGTACAAATGCAGCAGGACTATCTGGATGCGATGGAGCAGATGAAGTATTTAAAATCGGAATACGACCGTCAAAAAGCCCTCATTGAAGAAAATATCACTTCCGAAAAAAATTACCTTAAAGCGGAAAGCGAGTATAAGCGAAACCTATCTAAATATCAGTCGATGCGGAAAAAATTACAGATGCTCAATTTGAACCCCAAAGCGGTTGAAAACGGAACTATTTCTTCCGTTATACGCATTTACGCCCCTATTGCCGGAAGTATTACCGAAATGAACATCAATAAGGGAATGTATGTTTCGGCTGCCGATGAACTAATGCGGATTATTGATACAGATCACCTGCACCTTGAGCTAAATGTTTTTGAAAAAGATGTGATGAAGTTAAAAAAAGGCCAAGAAATACGGTTCAGCATTCCCGAAGCTAGTACCGATACCATTGAGGGCGAAGTACATTTGGTAGGCACGTCTATCAGTGAGGAAAAGAGGACGGTAAAGGTCCACGGTCATTTTAAGGATGAGGATAAAAAGACCCGTTTTGCCACCGGAATGTTTGTGGAAGCCGAAATCATTACGGACCAAAAAAATGCAAAGGCACTACCCACCCAAAGTATCGTTTCTTTGGATGATACCGATTACGTATTGGTTTTACAGAAGAAAACCGATAGCAGTTATGTATTCAAAAGAAGGGAAGTAATGACGGGCAACGCTTTTAATGGCTTTACGATCATCAAAAACACTTCCGATTTTAAAAATAACGACCAGTTTTTAACAAAAGGGGCATTCCCTTTGATCAAGGAAGAATAGACCCCCCTATTATGAAACACACGAACGATGAAAAACATTATGGATCACGAAGCGGGTGGCTGAGGGCAGCCGTATTGGGTGCAAATGACGGCATACTTTCAACAGCGAGTATCGTTATTGGCGTCTCTGCCGGGAGCGCAACAAAAGAGAATATTGTTCTTGCAGGGATTGCCGGCCTTGTGGCAGGGGCTTTCTCGATGGCCGCAGGAGAGTACGTTTCGGTAAGTTCACAAAGCGATATAGAAACTGCCGACTTGAAAAGGGAAGAACAGGAATTACGGGAAACTCCCGATGAAGAACTGGAAGAACTGGCTAAAATATACGAAAAAAGAGGCTTGGATAAGGAACTGTCCAAACAGGTAGCCCACCAGTTAACGGCCCATAATGCTCTGGAAGCACACGCAAGAGACGAACTCGGAATCAATGAGATTACCCAAGCCAAACCCCTACAAGCGGCTTTGTCTTCTTGTGGAGCATTTGCTTTTGGTGGCATACTTCCTGTAATAGTGGCCTTGCTTGCCCCTTTGAATGGAATGGAATATGTGCAATACCTTTCCGCAACACTTTTCCTAATAGTTTTAGGTACAATTTCCGCTAAAGCCGGTGGTTCTAACGTCAAAAAAGCGGTTTTGAGAATTACTTTTTGGGGAACTATCGCAATGGGTATGACCGCTTTGATTGGCTATTGGTTTGGTATGAATGTTTTTTAAAAAAGAATTTTACTGTAATGTAAGAACACGCACACTTTTAAATGCCCCCAAACTAAAGCTTATCAAAAACCCAGATCAGATTTGAAAAAACTTTTACTCAAGATAATAGATGATTACAAAAAAGAAATAAGAACCATTGAGCAATCCAACCTAAATGATTTCAGCGTCGTTGAAAAAGGAATCTCGATTTCCAGACAGTATCTTCAAAAATTACGAATATGCGTGAGGGAAAATGAGTTCGGCAATCCACAGGAAGAAATAACATTTTTTAAAAACCACAAACCCTATGTGTATAGCCGTTTGAAATTTTATGCTAAACTCTATAATTTTTTGATTAATAGGCCCGCAGGAACCATTAAATCCCAACAGATTTTCATAGATAGTGAGATTAAAAAACTTCAGGAAAGCAATCGCCGCCATTTGGACTTTATAAAGTATTATAGGGAGGGATCTACCGTTCTTGATGAATTTTATTTTTTGAGGGGAAAGGACAAAATCAGCTTGGTTTCAGATACATCCCACTTTTACACCGATGCGGAATTTTCTACAAGCCACGATAACGCCGTTGCCAAAATTATGGCGTATGACCTCTTGGTCAACCACTACATTCAGGAATTGGAAGATTTAAGGAATCTATCTTATGGAAAACCAAGGAAATTAAACACCTTGGCAAACGGGGACCGGCTAAGCTGGACTGCTTCAAAAACAGACTTGATCGAATTGATATATGCCTTGCAGGCCTCTGGAGCCATAAAAAGCGGAACGGCAGGGATTAAAGAAATGGCTATGGCTTGTGAAAGTATTTTTGATCTTAATCTTGGAAATGTGTATCGAACTTTTTTAGAAATACGTGAACGAAAAATTGACCCCACCAAGTTTATTGACAGGCTAAAATCCACGCTTTTACAAAGGATGGAAGAAACTGACGGTTAATTTATAGCGACTCTGAAAACGTTAAATTTTCTCCCAAGTTGGGTGCGACTTGGGGAAAAATAAAATTAATTTTTTTTAATGGTATTTAGTATTGACCTTCCAAAGGTAAACAATCAAATAAAACCAATTTAACACATTGAAAATGAGAATATAAAAACACCCAACTTGGGTGTGACTTGGGAATAAAACCCAATAAACTACCCCAAATTTGTAGAACGAAAGTCAAATCCTGCGAGGGGCTATCAAATTAGTTTAGACTGAGGCGGTAGTCCTTTTCTTTTAAAACCGTTCTATTATGCCAACAAGTATCATTACCACAGACGATCTTCGGGAATTCAAAATGGAATTGCTCGATGACATTAAAAAGCTCCTATCCCGACAAGCGACCGGCAAACTCAAAAAATACCTCAAATCTTCCGAGGTTATGGATTTACTCCAAGTAAGTCCGGGAACTCTCCAAAACCTTCGCGTCAATGGCACATTGCCCTACACCAAAGTGGGCGGTATCATTTACTATGATGCCGAGGAAATCCAGAATGTAATGACCGCAAACCGTGTGCAGCACGGACTAAATTCTTAGCGATGAATTATATAAAGCTACTCAATGCGGCTTTTGAAAAATTTTTCTTCGATGACCGCTTGAACCCAACCCATATCAGCCTGTATATGGCTCTGTTCCAAGAATGGAACAGCAGCCGATTTGCTGATGAGTTTTTTGTGAACCGCCGCGAGCTGATGCGCGTGGCCAAAATAGGTTCCAAATCTACTTATCATCGCTGCATAACCGACCTCGATTCTTGGGAGTATCTGATTTATTTCCCATCGAATAATCCGTACAAAGGAAGTAAGATCAAGATGTCCATTATCGGGACAAGTGATGAACCGGATATGGGACGGTACAATCCCGAATTGGAACAGCTTGCGGAACGGTACCATCCCATACGTGAACCAGTAGTGAACCAGCACCGTCCCACCAACGGACAAGCTGTGTACCCGCACCGTCCCGTGAGTGGACAAGCATTGGTATCTAATATAAACAATACCAAACAAGTAAACATTAATAAACAACCAAAGGGCAGGCAGGCCGTTTTAGATTTTTTTATTGAAAAAAGTTTTAATGTTGATGAAGGAAAAAAATTCTTTGCGCATTATGAAGCCAACGATTGGAAAACAAGCGATGGAAAAACGATCAGGGATTGGCGAGCTTTAGCTAAAAATTGGATGGATAGAACCGAGTTATTTACCGAAGAAAACAAACCAAACAAAAATGGAGCGTCCCAAAATCGGGACAACCTCAAAACCACTAAAACCAAGGATTATGGACAACCCCTCTAAAATAACCGAAGGCGGCGTAGAATATTCGCTGGGCAAATTCGACGGGAAATGTGTGCTTTACGATTTCCCGAAAATCCTGACTTACCTGAATGCCAAGGGCAAGCTGCTTTTTGGCGAAAAATTCAAAATCTATGAAAAGGACAAGGATATTTTACTGAAACTCTGTTCCTACTTCATCAAGGACAAGGAAAACTGCCAAAAATTTCAGATCGATGTTGACAAAGGTATTTTACTTTCGGGCCCAGTAGGGTGCGGGAAAACCAGTTTATTGAAACTTTTACGCCATTTAGTGCCATTGCAAAGACCTTATGAAATGATCCCCTGCCGAAATGTGGCATTCAGTTTTAATCATCTTGGTTTTAAGACCATCGAGGATTATGGAAATACAAAATTTTTCTGTTTTGACGACCTGGGCGTAGAACCTGCCGGAAGGTTCTACGGTAAAGACCTGAATGTGATGGGTGAAGTCTTACTTTCGAGATATGAACTTTACCTTCAAACCAAGCATAAAATCAAAACTCACGCAACTACAAACCTAAACGCTGAGGAACTGGAAGAACGTTACGGAAACCGTGTCCGTAGCCGGATGCGGGAACTGTTTAATTTGATAGCCTTTGATGAAGGGGCTGGGGATAAAAGAAAGTGAACTTAAAATATTTTTTTCAAAGAGTACTTTCTTTGTGCCTGGGCATCTATATACTATTTGGCGGTCAGAGTCGGCGAATTTTTTAGCAACAACTTTTGTTTTCTTGAATTGGCGGACAAGGTACAGTTCCATAAGAGCAATAAACACAACAATCTCCTTCGTTTGGTTTTAGAACCGTTTTACAATTCTCACACTCGTAAAAGAATTGACAAGCGTTTGTTGGCATATCTTCTACTTTTTTATGTCCGCAGTTTGGACAAGTAATTTCTGATTTTAATATAATTTCCATTCAATTTTTTTATTATAGCATATGTGGTATGTCCGAAGCCAAAGTTGGATATGAGAAAATCATTGTTCTAATATCATTAACCTTCATCTTTGTTTTTATGGCCATTGCAAAGAGATTTATTGTTTCTTCTGTATGTGGTCCGATTAAATGCGCTCCCAAAATTGTTTGAGTTTCTTCGTCAATAATAGTTTTGAACGCATATTCTTCTACATTCAAACGCTTGGCATTGAACCAATTACCAACCTCCTTATAATTAATTCGAATATTGTAATTCAGCTCTTTCGCTTTCGATTCAGTACATCCAACAGAAGCCATAGTTGGTAACGTAAACACCACTGTTGGCATTGGCGGATAACTTATTTCTTTAGAATTGCCTTTAATAATATTTGAAGCAACCGTATGACCTTCCAGAACTGCAACTGGCGTTAAGGGCAAACCTTCTGAATCTGCAGCATCGCCTGCTGCATAAATATGAGGGTTTGAAGTACTTTGCAAGTATTTGTTCACTGTAACACCTTTATTAGTAAAGGCTATGTTCGCTTTGTCTAATTCCAAATCAAATATGGCTGGTGGTCGTCCGGCAGAGTTAAAAACAGCTTCAGCTTCAAAATATGCTGTTTTCTCTTGAGATTTACCTTTTACTCGATACTGGCTATCCACTTTCTCAATAGCCGTAACATCTGTATTAAGAATGAGTTTTATGCCTAACTCTTTTGTGGCAGAAACAAGATGTTTTACAATATCCTGTTCAAAATTTTCCAAGGGATTTTCTCTACGATGAACAATAGTGACTTCTGCTCCGCATCGAGCCGCTATATGTGCAAACTCAAAAGCGATATATCCACCACCGATGAATACTAAAGATTTTGGCAATTTTGCTAAATTCAAGAAATCGGTACTGGATTTTGCATAATGACCACCTTCAAATTCTAAAACCCTTGGCTTGGAACCCGATGCGATTACAATTTTGTTAGCCTTTATTTTGTCTGTTCCAACTTCCAATGTGTTTTCTGACAGGAATTTTGCTGAACTATGAAAGGTGTCTATTCCGTTCTTTTTATATCCTTTTTCAATTTTTGGTGGCATTTCATCCACAAAGGATTGTTTAAAGGCCATAATGTCCTTCCAATTGACTTTAGGTATGGTATCAATACCATTTCCTTTAAGCCTATTAGCAAAGTCTCGAACTTCCGTAGCGCCTATAATCACTTTTTTTGGGTCACAACCTCTCAAAGCACAGGTGCCACCATAAGGTAATTCATCCGTTATTCCTACTTTTAGCCCTTTTGAGGCACATTTATTTGCGATGGTCATTCCTGCCATTCCCGAACCAATTATAAATACATCATATTCTTTCATACTAATTGATTTCTTTTTTGTCGGTTACTTTATAACCTGTTGAGTTAATTGCTTTCTCGATTTCCGTTTCATTAGATTTGGATTTGTCAAATTCAATGATTGCGTTTCCATTCTCGTAGGACGCTTTTGTATCTACAATTCCGTTTAGTTTATTTACTTCGTGTTTGACGTGTTCTTCACAACTGACACAGGTCATTCCGCTGATTGTAAATTCTGTTGTTTTAATATCCGATTTGTCAACTACGATTATTTGCTTTTCCGTGTTTGGGTAAAAAATTCCTGAATAGTACGGGAAAGCCAACATTATAATTGCAAATGCAGTTACAATTCCTAAAAAGGTTTTTGATTGAATGAATTTTGGTTTCTCTTCCGTTTCGCATTCACAGTCAATTTCTTTTTGAGGTTTTAGTTTTTTATACCAAGCAAAAGCAAGAACTAAAATTGTCATTCCAATTAGATAAGGTCTAAAAGGTTCTATCCAAGAAAATGTTGAAGCAATTCCGCTTGTTCCTGCGATTAGTGCAAAAAACGGATATAGTATACCACTAAAAACGGGTGAAAGTGAGCATAGCACAGCGGGTGAAAGTGAACCACCTAAAACGGATGAAAGTGAACCACTAAAAATCGATTCTATTTGAAGTGTGCGCAATAGTCTTTTTTTGTTAAAAAGATTATGGCCAACAAACAAATAGAAATGCGAAAAGTAAAAAAGATATTCAAGTTATACAGTGCCGGGGTCAGTAAGCGCCGGATCAGTTCCCAGTTGGGGATCTCCCGTAATACCGTAAGCAAGTACATCGCTTTTTTTCAACGTTACCAGCT
>NZ_FPJE01000045.1 GCF_900119185.1 Sinomicrobium oceani
TATCGATATCAAAACTGCCAAAACGGCTTTTAAGCGTCTTTTTCCCCTTGCCATTGCGCTTATTGCCTTTGGTACGCTCCTGATCATCCAGATGGGCATCCATCTCTGCTTCCAGGGCCTTCTCGATCACGTTCTTTAACATCGGGGCTAAGGCGCCGCCTTCCCCGAAGAGGTTCTTCCCCGACATAAACTGTTCAAGGATCTTTTTCTCTAAATCTGATTGTGCTTCGTTGCTCATAATTACTATCTGAATAAAATTAATAATTTAAATCTATTCAGACAGAGTTCAGTTTACACCCTCGGCAGAGTAGGTGCTTTCTAAATATTCCACAGACCCCACAATACACTTAATCCCCAATACCCTCACTTCCTGCTTTATGCTCCCTACTTCCCACTCCATCCTTCACACTTCGTGCTTCCTGCCCCATGCTTCGCGCTTTCTTCCAGCCGTCTTAACAAGTCCTTTCCCTGGCGTTGCAAACGCCCGGAACGATAGGCACTCGTTTCCGCTTTGCTCAAACGAGCGCCAGTGGGGAGAGAACGCAATACAATCGTGCACCAGTGGGGGGAAGTGACTGCCTCTGTTTTTTCCTTTTTTACAGTTTTATACAAAAGAGGTATTCGGTGCAAAAAAAATCTCCATTATAGAAAAGGAAAACCATAATATTTATAGTCCCATAGTTATATTAATTGATTAGGGACTTTTTTGTATCCTTACCGAAATTTCTTCAAAATTATGTGTTAAAAAAGATTTAACTACACAGATTTTTCTTGTATTTGTTGTATTATTTTAATATTTTGGTAACCTTTTCACGGAAATTATTTCCATTTTTTTTAACCAATTTTATTTAACTTAAAATTCATTGTATTATGAAAAATTTACTTTTATCGGTGACATTTGTATTCGCCACGGTTCTAACTTTTGCAAAGGAAGAAAACTCATTGGAGTATAATTGGGATTGTGTTAACCATAATTTTTCTTGCGGGGGATCAGGAACTATTTGTTTTGAAGAGGAAGAGTCTGAAGTAGAAGTTGTTGTACGAATACAGGAATTTGATGATTATATGTGCGACGATTGCGATTGTTAGTCTAAGTAAAATTCTGATTAATTCTGCCCCGGCCTCCATTAAAACCGGGGTAGAATTAGTGAAGAATATTTATTTGCTTTGACAATTTCATTCAGTAAGTAGCTTTATTCCTTTTAAAAAATATTGATATGAGTAAGTTTCAGTTTTTATTTTTATTTATGATTTCTTTCTATTCCTATTCCCAAGAAATTCTTGACTCTGAAAGAATTCGATGCACCTATACTTTGCAATATCAGATAGACTCCACTAATGCCGAAAATATAAGAGAAGAACTCATGGTATTGAGTATAGGAAAAAAGAACGTCTCAAAGTTTGAGAGCTATAACAAGAAGTATAGTGACTCGCTCATGAAAGCTATAATAGAAAGTAATAAAGGGAATAAGGCTGTTTTTCTTAAGGAAGCGTCAGAAGTTATTCGGACTTCCCCCAAAACGAAATTTCATTATAGCATCTATAAAAATTATCCCCGAGGCAAAATAACAATCGTAGATAAGATTCCTGGGAATTTTTTTTTGTATGAGGAAGAAATGGATAAAATAAATTGGAATATCCAATCGGATAAAGAAACTATATCAGGTTACGAATGTCAAAAAGCGACGGGATATTTTGCAGGGAGAAATTATATAGCCTGGTTCACCAATGAAATTCCTATAAACGACGGCCCATACAAATTTTCAGGATTACCGGGGCTGATTGTGAAAATTTCAGATATAGAAAATCATTATGTTTTTACTCTGAACAGCCTCCAAAAGATTAACAATAGTACTCATATCCATTTTATTTCACCGGAGTTAAAAACTATTAAAACATCTAAAAAGGAGGTTTATAAGGCATATCGTAAATTTAGAGAAAATCCGGTACAGGGCTATGCCGAAATGGGGTTTTCTGCTGGTCCGGAACAGGACCGAAAGGTCAAAGAACGATTTAAAAGAGAAAACAATCCTATTGAGTTAATAATAGATTAGTTGTGGTTTTAAAGAAAAATTCCATATATGCCTATAATAAAAAGATATTGTTCTTTTCTTTTTTACATATTGTTCTGTATTACAGGGAGTTCACAAACCATTATTAATGGAGAAATTACTGATCAAAATGGTATCTTTTTGTCTTCAGCGAATGTTACTGCTTCGGAAATAGAAAATACCACAGTTTTGTCTTATGCCATTACAGATAATGAAGGGCAATATACTCTAAAAATAAATTCCACTTTAGATACTTTACAAATCAGGGTATCTTATCTTGGGTATGCAGCCGAGGAAAAAGTTGTCCCCAATCAAAATCAAATCTTGAATTTCGAGCTTTCAGAGACGGATATAGAACTCAAAGAAGTTCAAGTAAAGGCTCTACCTATACATCAAAAGGGAGATACTATTCATTATGCAGTCAATGCCTTTAAAGATCAGAAAGATAGGTCAATAAGTGATGTTTTAAAAAAGCTCCCTGGCATAGAAGTTGAAGCTAATGGTAGAATTCTATACCAAGGAAGTCCTATTCAAAAGTATTATATAGAAGGTCTGGATTTATTGGGAGGAAAATATCATTTGGCAAATGAAAATCTCCCCGCCGATGCAGTTTCCGGGATTCAAATATTGGAAAATCACCAGCCCGTAAAAATCTTGGATAGTCTGGTCTTTTCAGATCGAGCTTCTTTAAACATCAAACTCAAAAATAACATTACCGTTACCGGGACGGCACAGGCTGGGATAGGCTTTTCTCCTTTGTTATGGGATATTAATCTTACCCCTATGCTGTTTACCAAAAAGCAGCAGATGATTACCTCTTACCAAACCAATAATACAGGGAATGATGTGTCCCGTCAGTTGGAAGAACTCACTATTGAGGATATTTTGGAGGACCGGGAAGATCGATCTGTCCATAAAGAATGGACAGGAATACAGCAGTTATCTACTCCTTCATTTTCAGAAAGGTTGTGGCGGGATAACAATATTCATTTGCTAGGTACCAATTACCTGACTCGTTTAAAAAAAGATATAGAGCTAAAAACGAATGTTTCATACCTGAATGACTATCAACAACAAACCGGTAATACTTTCACCCGGATATTTATCCCTGGAGATACGATAAAGATTCTTGAGAATACGAGTAATGACTTGTTTTTAAATTCCTTACAAGGAAAATTTTCATTAACCAAAAACACAAAGAAAGAATATCTGAAAAATGATTTGGAACTGACTCATCGTTGGAACGCACAACGTGGTTTTATTGAAGGTAATGATTCCCATATATTACAGGAGGCCAAAATTCCGTTTTCATCGATACATAATAAACTGCAATGGATTATTCCAATAGGGAAACAATTAGTCACCTTCAATTCAGTTCTTAATTATACTGAATCAAATCAGAAATTGGAAGTGATTCCAGGGCAGTTTGAAAATCTGTTGAATAATCATATAGCTTTTGACAGTATTGCTCAAGATGTATATGAAAGAGGTTTTTATACCCACAATTCAGTAAGTATTATAAAGGGATATAAAAAATTTACTTTTACTCCAAAAGTAGGCATTCTGCTACGGAACCAGAATTTAAATAGCAGGATTTATACTGTTGACAACCAAGAGGCTTTAGCTAATTCTTTCCAAAACAATCTCGATTTTTATCAATCTTCAATGTATGCATCTCTAAGTACAGAATACAAGAACAAATCTTGGAAGGTGAGATTTTCAATGCCTTTCAAGTTACAATCTTTTCACGCAAAGGATGCCCCTTTGGATGAAAAGCAGAAAATAAACAGATTTACCTTCAACCCCAGACTTTCTCTTACCAATGATCTTACAGCTTTTTGGAAAACAACATTTTCTGCAGGTGTTGAAAACCAATTTGGAAGCATGGATCAACTATATTACGGATATATTTTGACGAATTACAGAAACATACGCCGATATAATTCCCCCATAGCGGAACGCCTCAGACAAAATTACAGAATGTTATTACGATACAGAAACCCTTTAATCTCTCTTTTTGCCCATGCTTCCTATTCTTTTGCTCATGTAAAAAATAATTTTCTTTTTGATTATACTTATGAAGAGGGAGGAACCACTATTGTAGAAACATTGATTAAAGACAACTATACTACTATTCACGATATGAATTTTAGGGGCAGTAAATATTTTAGCGAAATTAAAACAACTATTTCTGCTGAAGCGTCAACCTCATTTCAAAAAAGAAACCAAGTATTAAATGGAGTATTGTCAGAGGTGAGAAATCAATTCATCAGGATAGGGATGAAGACTAACACCGAAATTACTGATTGGTTGACCACGGAATATAAAAATAGTCTTTCTTTCATATATACTAACTGGGAGGGGCAAGCATTTGACCAAATAAAAAATCAAGAACATCACATTGACTTAAACATATTCCCGGCAAAAAATCAATATTTAGGTATAAACTCTGAATTCTACCATAATAATATTTCTCCAAAAAACCGTAGCAATTATTTTCTCCACTTATTGTATCGTTACACTATAGTAAATAAAAAAATAGACATAGAAGCAAATTGGTATAATGTACTCAATACTAAAGAATTCACTAATGTTTTTAATTCCGGGACATCTTACGTACAGAGTACCTATAATTTGAGGCCTTCTCAATTCATTCTAAAAGTGAGTTTTTCCTTTTAAGATTAATTCATAATGCTTTAGGTTAGGTGGTTTGAAAACCAAGCCCGCTCCCACCGGATTATTAGGAACATAGCTTACCTTTTCCTGTATGCCCCACTACGGCAAAACTTACAAAATACAGGCCTTCCGGATTGTGGAATTTGTAGTTTCTGCTCATAGGTTAAAGCTACTCAATTTTGTGGTACGGTTGTGGAACTGGCAAGAAGGGAGAGAACGCGATACAATCGCTCACCAGCGTGGGGTCTATACCGGGTAACATAAGCATGCATGTCTTTGGGATGGTTGGAATTTTATAAAAAATTATTTATTGGAAGGATAAATTATCTTTGTTATTGTTTAAAATACGGTCGGACAATATGGGAAAAGTAGCTACAACAGTTGATGAACAGATAAAATTGCTCACAGACAGAGGGTTAATATTAGATTGCGGAGAACAAAAAGTTAGAGAGCACTTGTTGGATATTGGCTATTATAGACTTGGCTTTTATTGGAATCCTTTTGAAATTGATGATGAACATAACTTTAAAAGAGGCACAAATTTTTCAACAGTAATCAATCTATACTACTTGGATGTCGATTTAAGGTTTTTACTTATGAGGGCTTTAAATAGAATAGAAATTAACATTAGAACTCAAATCATCTATATGGTTTCGAATCATTATAAAAACAGCCCTACCTGGTTTTCAGACCATAAAGTAATGAAATCAAAATTCATTGACGATTTTCCAAAATTTTATAACCAAAAATTTATTGATAACAATAAACCAATAAAAGAACATCATAATAAGTACATAAATGATATTTATGCTCCTGCATGGAAAACTATGGAGTTTTTGACCTTTGGTAGCATCTATAGTATTTTTTACAACCTAAAAGACAATGATTTAAAAAAGAAAATAATTCAATACTATGGCATCAAGAAAGTAGATGTATTTATCAATTATTTCAGAACTATTATTTTTATCAGAAATATCTGTGCTCATAGTGGACTGCTTTATGATGCCAATACCCCCCTGGCTGTTAAACCTACTCCCCTTATTAAAATCAACAGAAATAACAGGCATTCTTTAAATACAGCCATTCAAGTTATTATATATTTTTTAGGAAGAATTTCGACAAACCGAAAAGTGGATTTAGAAAAGGACATACAAGAATTATACGTTCAACACAAACAAAATAAAGAAATTAAGGAGATTATTGAAAATAAAATAGGGTATGAATTTTGCTAATATTATCTATAAAATATAAGCTATAAGTTATATTTTTGTATCTTTGCATTAAGAATTACAGTGCCCAGCTATGCATTTGCCATAGTACTGCACTTTAAAAAAGTAAAAATGCCCAGATTTTCTCTGGGCTTTTTTATTGACGAAAAGTGTAAAAATGAGGCTGTTTAAAAAGTTTTAGGCTCATCCTGGATCCAAAATCACCCACTAAATGCTATTTTCCTATCCCTTCAACCGCCTCCACTTTCACCACCTACCGCCCCGCTACCGCACGATGGTATCGTGTGGCCTAAACTATCTATGTTTTTTTCTTTAACCAAAATACTGAAAAACAATAATATGATCCAACAGCCCTTTTCCTCCTGCATAGTCCGTCGCACTGCTGTAAAGATAATCCTGTGGCTTGGAAACCAAGCCCGCTTCCACCGGATTGTTATGGATATAGCTTACCTTTTCCTGTATAACCTTGTTGCTCCACAATGCAATAGGCTTGTTGTGTCATGTCTCCAAAACTGATGCCCGTCTACATTGGACGATTTTTCCGCCGCTTTTTTAAACTGTTCCAACAAAAACTCTTTTCTGCTCTCCGTGGGTTATTCTGTATGGCCTTTACCACGGCTTTGCTTGTAAACCGCTTAAAGTCGCCCAACAGCAAGGCCGGATGTTGACCCTTTATGCTCCTGAAGACCAAATGCACGTGGTTGGTCATGATGCACCAGGCTATTATTTCTATACCTTTCTCTCTTTGGCAAAATGCCAAACTTTCCAACAATAGGTTTTTATACACATTCCTGCTAAAAACGTCCAGCCACTCCACTACGGCAAAACTTACAAAATACAGGCCTTCCGGATGGTGGAACTTGTAGTTGCTGCGTATAGGTTAAAGTTACTAAATTTTGTGGTACGGTTGTGGAACTGGCAAGAAGGGAGAGAACGCGATACAATCGCGCACTAGCGGGGGGATGTTCTGCATCTTACAGGTGCCCCCCCGAAGGGGAGAACAATCAGACAGAGTTTAATTTACAGACCGTCAGGTGTTATTATCAATTCGGCTTTATCGGAGTCGTACATTCCTGTGAGGAAATAACATCCGTCTCTGAGTTCACCGAGTCTGGCAGATAACTTATTCAGGAAATTTTTCTCAATGTTTTTCTCATTTTTTACAACATCATAGAACATGTGCTCATTTGTTTCAAACCAATTCCAGAAATCATGGTATGTTTTTACGGTGGCTTCCTTTTTTCGGAAAATATTTTTTAACAAACTCATACTAACGTTTTATAAATGTTAGGTAGTCTTTTTAATCTTGCCATTACCGGGCGGGGGTTATGAAAATCAGCGGATGTTCATTTTAGTACCAGACAACATCATTTAAAACTCTCATTATATTGCGTATCGCTTTTTAAGTACACTTCGTAGAGCATGGCTCGGAATCTCCCCAATCCATTCAATGCCGGAATCTTTATAGGAATCCTATTTTTTCATTTCCCTTTTTTCAATTTTTCTTCCAGCCCGTTGAGTTCCTTCAGATCTGCTTCATCCGCCTTTTGCGCTTCATCCGCTTTTCGTCTTTCATCAAACAAGGCGTAAATTTTCCTCACTTGTTTTTCCATCAAGGCATTAGAAATGCTACCGGCATGCTGTAAGACTTTCTTGTCCTGAAATTCCAGAATTCTGTCTACATTCTCCCGCCAGAACCATATGGTAATGTCTTTTCGGTTTTTAGCCCTAAGTTCAGCACTTTCCAAAAACAGTACCACCAGCCGGTTGAGAATGTCTATTTCATCATGACTGAGGTAATTTTTCGCTATAAATATGTCCTGTTTCCGTACAATACTGCCTTTCCAGGAAGTAAGGTTCATATTGGGCTGGGAGGCATCTGCTCTTGAAACTACGATTTCGGCGGCTGTTTTTCCGGTAACAGCATACAGCAACTTGTTTTGCGTTTCGGCAAAAAACATTTGGGTAGCTTTGTCGGTGGCGTCATAATCACTGCTAAGAGCAAACAGGTCCCGTACTTTCTGGTAAAATCGTTTTTCAGAAGCACGTATATCGCGAATACGCTCCAGCAATTCATCAAAATAATCGGGGCGACCATCCGGATTTTTCAGACGCTCATCATCCATCACAAAACCCTTAATCATGTACTCTTTAAGGTTTTGGCCGGCCCACTGCCTGAACTGAGTTCCTCTTTTACTTCTCACCCTGAAACCTATGGCCAGTATCATTTCCAGTGCATAGAATGTAACCTGGTATTGCTTACCGTCTGAGGCAGTTGTAAAGTAATTCTTTACAACTGAATCTCCATTTAACTCGTTGTCTTCCAGTATGTTTTTAATGTGCTGGCCAATGTTTTGCTTGGAGGTGTCAAAAAGTTCCGCCAGTTGGCTTTGGTTCATCCACACCGAGCCGTCTTGCGCGTAAAGCGCTATAGATGCTTTGCCGTCCGGAGTGTTGTAAATGATGATATTTCCTTTGTTTTCACTCATTCCAATACCGTTTTTTCTATTTTCTTTTTCAGTATTATTTATTTGATATGTCTAACAATTCCTCCCGGATTGATGTTTAACCTTAATCGTCATTCTGCTACAAATTCTCCTTCGTCCAATCCCTGTGGATCAAACAAGTTATATTTATTGTTTACCTGTTTTTTTGCAAAATCAATAAAGGCTGCAAACCCGTAATATTAAGAAATTCGACCAAAAAGCCAATCCGTTTTGTAATCGATATATTCTTAATAGCTTGGCAATATCCAACTAATGTATCCGGTCACATTTTCGCTTGACCAACTGCTCTAATCAGTTCTGCATACCCCCTCGCTACCGCCGGTTTGCAACTGGTGGCCACAACAGCAGGCCTGCACTTCCATTCCTTTTCCTTTCTACAATAGGGCATACTTTCCTCGACACCGGCCTTGTTATAAAACCTTGCCTGTCGGCAGGGTTGTAGTTTCCGCTCATGTCCTAAAAATATAAAAACTACACTCTTAAATCATAGCTTTTTGTGCTAAGGTGCATTACGTACTTATGCCCGCCACTAGTTGCAAACTGGCGGTAGCGGGCTTAATGCTTCTGCTTTAATTTGTTAGACCATATTTTTATATCCGTATAAAGGTATGGGATTACAAAAATCGCCGTTCCCAGTGTAAGCATATAGCCCTTTTGGGATATAATTAATGTAACATTAAGAAAGACCAGGAATGCGCAAAAAAGATATGCGCATATCCGAATACATATATTTTTCAATGACCACTCTTTTTCCGGGCCTTTTTCTTCGACTTCAATATCCAAAAGTTCAAATATCTCCTCTAGCTGATTTTGCTTCTCATAGTTATATATTTGGCGTGCTGCGTAAATCACGACCATTAAGAAGATGGCTATAACCAGTACAGGGAACCAATACCCCAACAGGCCAAATTCGATAAGACCATCAGAAAAGATCAAAGCCGGGAATCCGATGATAAAAATGGCTAATAACAATTTTCCTACGGGATTTGGTGTATCGGTAATGTCAACCAGATGATCATTTGTATTGAGTTTAAAGGTGAAAATAGGGTAGAAGGATGAGTTCCAGGTATTTTGTCTCCAGATCTTAATTTGATGTTTCCCAATCTCCCCGGTAGGTTGAAGGTTACGTAGGAAAACCGTCCGGAGATGATGGAGGAACGTATCCTCCTTTTCCACTCCGATTAGGTTTTCAATGTCTTTTTTAGTGATTTCCAATGTTTCAGTGCCAAGATCAACATCCTCAAATATAAACAATTCTATTTTCCCCTGGCATATTCATATTATTCCCCAGCGGTTCTGACGAATTTAAACGTCAAATTTTTGTTCATGTAGAAATGGAAAACAATAAAACTGTAAAGGGCAGATTTATTGTTTATCACGCATACCCATTAATATAAAGTTCCGAATAGGCCCCGGTATCCAGGTTTACTTTCAGACTGAAGTAGCAGTTTCCACCATCTTCTACATCCACGATATCCGATTTCCAACGCTCGTCGATCCAATCGTTACAAAAGAAATTTATCCAAACTATTTTTTGTCCTTCCCGGTTTATTACCGGTACATATTGTCGTTTATATCCTTCTGTTTGCAGTTCAAACCCAGTTGCTGTTCTCGGGTGTTCCGGGTATTTCCGGTTATGGCCCTCCAGGGCCTTTATTTGCCGTTCGTTGTTTTCGCGGATGGCCCGGAGTATTATTTTTTCCGTTGCACTGCGTTCTGTTTCGGATAAGGTGGAAGGTTGTACATCCTTAAATATCCAATGCCAGTCTTTTTTATAGTTGAGAATAGCATAGGTAGAATCGGGGGCTCTGAACTCCATATTGGCCTTGTCCGTAGCTTTTGGCTGTTTATTACAGGCCATAAGCAGGAGGAGCGATATTATTGTAAAAGATTTAAAAGGATGCATTAGACTTTATTACTTATTCCACGCTATCACGGGCGGTTAATTTCCGGCAAATTATCCAATTTTTGCCAAAGTTTAATACGTTATCTCATATGAGATCACCCAAACCATTTCCCAAACAGAACAATCAGAAATACAATCCCGGTAACTATGACGATCACTATACCGAATAGTTTCAGGATTTTCTTGCGGTCCCTGAAATCTCCTATAAGAAGGGACTCCGTATTGGCAACAATGCTGTTTTTCTTTAATATCCGGTCAACTTTTTGCATATCAGAGACAGAGAGGAAATACCGGATTCCGCTATCGGTAAAAGATTGTTCCTTTAAATCTGCGTAATATTTTATACCGTTTTTCCGCAATTCGGATTCAAAGATTATTTGGTCCTTTTGAAAAACGTATAGTTTGTAGTGAGGATTTACTTTTATGTCAAAGCTTGGTTTGGTCACAGTATTGTTTTAATGTACAGTCGCAGCGCCTTCAGCATACACTTTATAGATCGGTTTTTTACATCATCTCAATCAGTTTGTCAGTTAGTTCGTTTATTTGATCTTCATTTTCTGCAACCTTTTGAATTATTGCCAAATACCTTTGTTCCATCTTTTCATTCTCAAAAATCAGTTCATCATTTTGATATTCCCATGTCCCATCATATTCCTTTAACAACGCCAGGAGGTCAATCAAATTCCGGCTGTATGAAATGTGGGTATCCATAAGCGGAATAAAGACTGGCCTTTGAATAGAATCCTTTTTATTAATTCCTTTAACTACCCCTTTTAGTGTTTGATTGTCTTTAGGGATATTTTTAAAAAGTTCGCTTACCAAAGATTTTCGGTTAGTAAAGTATTGTTTATATACTTCGGACTGATTTTGATAATGTTCTATTACGGCAATTTGGTAATTGTATTCTTCTGGTGTATTTAAAACAGAAAAGTCCAGGATTCTTGGGGTCATTACAGAATCATAAGATTTTTCCCAGTTGGTCATCTGTTCCTTGTTCAGAGTTACAAACTTTTGAAGTTTCCTGTAAACTTCCTGTTCATTGCCAGAGCTGTTTTGAATTAATTTTGAAAGACTTTCATCAACATTAGAAGAGAATTCCTCATAAGCACTAATCGCGTCTTCTTCGTTACTGATTTTCTCTTTGTACTCTGATAGAGACCTGGTCATGTTATTCATACTTTCCGTCTTTTCTTTACGGATGGCCCCTATTTCTTTAATCATTCCAAAACACATAAGGACCAGTACAAAATTGAAGGTATATGTTCCGGCATATGCTTTCCGCCTTCGAATTAGCCAGACTAAAAAAGCGAAAATCAGAGGAATTAACCCCACCGTTACTATCGAACCGAGAAGATGCCCGAGACTGTAAGCATTTATCCCATCGTTTCTCAAAAAGATTAATGCAGAGATCCCGATGACTATTCCAGCAAAAATCCAATTGGCTCTGGATAGCTTAAACCGGCTTTTATTTTCCTCCATGTTTTATCCCAAATTGTGTAACATATAAATATAGACAATTCCTGTTTTGTGATTATCAAAAGGCGTGGATACGCGGTAGCAATGTCACATACTTCTTCGTATTCAAGAACTGGCCAAAAGCAAAAAAGGCTTCATCCAGTTTTTTCAAATCTTTTATGTTTTGCAAAAACGTCCAGCCACTCCACTATAGCAAAGCTCACAAAATACAGGCCTTCCGGATGGTGGAACTTGTAGCTGCTGCACATAGGTTAAAGCTACTAAATTTTGTGGTACGGTTGTGGAACTGGCAAGAAGGGAGAGAACGCGATACAATCGCGCACTAGCGGGGGGTATTTTAGGAATATGAACTTCATTTGGTTTCGTGTTCTGCATTTTTCTTTATGTGCTCTAAAACCCGGTTGTGAATTTTATGTACGATGTAATTGCTCCATAATCGCCAATAAAATTCAGGCCTGATGTTATGATAATACCAGGTAGTTCCTTCCAGAAGTGTATTTCCGTTTGGTATGGAAAGAACGGACAAAGTGAGCCACCTAAAACGGATAAAAGTGAGCAGTGTAAATGAAGTGTTTAAAATCGATTCATTCTTGGTGTAAAGTTAGCTTTTATTTCTTAGTTTTTTCCGCATAGATTCTCCCTTAATATTAATCCGGTGTGCGGTATGTACCAGGCGATCTAAAATAGCGTCCGCAATAGTCTGTTCCCCGATGGTTTGATGCCAGGCCTCTATAGGAAGCTGGGAAGCCATAATGGTGGAGCGTTTTCCGTGCCTGTCTTCGATAATTTCCATCAACGTTTGCCTATTGATATGATCTAAGCCTTTTAATCCAAAATCG